>NZ_JARUXT010000002.1:532345-904722 GCF_031451075.1 Caballeronia sp. LZ043
AGCGGAATTGCAGCTTCACGCGGCCGTGCTGGTCGGTCCAGATGGTCTCGCCTGCCGGGCCAACGACCACCGCTGTCTGCGGTCCTGTCGCTTTCGGCAAAGGCGTGATGGAAGGCGCGCGCCAGGGCAGTGAAGTCGGCTGCGCGAGAAACTCCGTGTCGTAACGCGCCGTGCTGCTGCCGCTGGCATCGCCGCCGCTTTGAAACTGATAACTTGCGCCGACGATCAGGTACTCGCGGTTATCGGCCGTTCGTGGACAACCTGTCAACGTGAACAGATAGCCCGGCGCGAAGGCGCGAATCGTGGTGTGACCATGAGCGCTTTCGCTACCGGTCTGCTCTTCTTCGAGCCGCACGCGCGAGTAATGGTTGCCCTCGTCGCCATTGACATAGCCGAGTTGCCAGTTGTACTTCTCGTACGAGCCGTGTTCATCGCTGAGCGGGTTGGCCTGCTGGCTTTGCAGGTCCGCCTTGGGCTTGCGGAAGTCGTAGTCATCGACGACATAGCGGCCCGTGGTGACATTGTCCTCGGTGTGCCAGCGATCGACGCCTTCGGTCTCGGGCAGCGCAATCTGATCGGGCGCGAGATAAGGGAGCGAGGCGTAATCGGGCAGGGCGTCGTGGCCGCTCATGTCATCGGCGAGCACGAGCGTGTGCTGGCCCATCTGATGCGTGAAGTAGTAATAGATGCCTTCCTGCTCCATCAAACGGCTGACGAAGGCGAAGTCAGTCTCCTGGAACTGGGTGCAGTAACCCCAGGTGCGATAGGTGGCGCCCAGGCGGTTGGTAACCGGAAAGCCGTAAGCGGAGAAGACTTCCTGGATGATCTCGACAACCGTCTTCTCCTGGAAGATGCGGCAGTTGACGGAACGCGTGAGGTACCACAGCGAAGGCCGCACAGTGGCGGTATAGATATAACTGCGCGAGGTGAGCGTCTCGCGGCCATTGAACTCGAAGCGGGTGATCTGTCCGTCGAGATAGCGCAGCGCGCCGACCTGCGGCTGGATTTCCAGCGTGAGGGACTTGCCGAGGGCGCTCTTGAGATCGAGCGAAGCATCGCCCGAGACGAGCTGCACCTCGAAGTCGAAGAGAGTGGAAAGGGCTTCGTTTCCTGTCATGGAGCGGAAGCTGAGAGTGCCGACATCAAATGCGCTGCAATACGCGGTTACGACCTGTGCCATTTCTTTCTGCTCACTATCGATTAAGACCTGGGGAAATCCGGTTCAGCAAAGCGTGACTTGAAATTCATTGTTCTCGACGGAGATCCGCACTTCATTCAAGGTGCGGTTTTCGGCCAGCGCGGAGATGATTTCGCGGCTGATGAGGGGCAGGAGCGACTGCGTGATGATCGAATCGATCAAACGGCCGCCGGACTCCACCTCGGCGCAGCGCTCGTGGATCAGCAGGCCCACCTCGGGCGTGTGATGGAACGCGATCTCGTGCTGTTCAGCGAGGCGCCGTCCGATCGTGCGCAGCCGCATCGCGATGATTTCCTCGTACACGGCCCCGGAGAGCGGATAGAACGGCACCACCGTCAGGCGGCCGAGGAAGGCGGCCGTGAAATACTCGCGCAACGCATCGCGGATGCGCCGTTCCACCTGACTGCTCGCGGGCGCGGGCTCTTCCTGCGCGAGACGCATGATCTCGGCGTCGCCGGCATTGGTGGTCAGGATCAGGATCGTGTTGCGGAAGTCGATGCGCCGGCCCTCGCCGTCCTCCATCCAGCCCTTGTCGAAGATCTGGTAGAAGGCTTCCTGCACATCGGGATGGGCTTTCTCCATCTCGTCGAGCAGCACGACGCTATACGGCCGCCGACGCACCGCCTCAGTCAGGATGCCGCCCTCGCCATAGCCGACATAACCCGGCGGCGCGCCCTTCAGCGTCGATACCGTGTGCGACTCCTGGAACTCGTTCATGTTGATGGAGATCAGGTTCTGCTCGCCGCCATACATCACCTCGGCCAGCGCCAGCGCTGTCTCCGTCTTGCCGACACCCGACGGACCGCACAACAGGAACACGCCGACCGGCCGTTGCGGATCGTCCAGCGCGGCGCGCGCGTTCTGCACGCGGCGCGCGATCGCATCCATTGCGGCGGGCTGTCCGATCACGCGGCGCGCCAGCGTCTGCGGCAACGCGAGCACCGATTGCGCTTCGTTGCGCAGCATCCTGCCGGCGGGAATGCCGGTCCAGTCGGCCAGCACCGCCGCGATCGTTTCCACATCCACGTCCACTTGAACGAGCGGCGTATCGCCCTGAAGCGCGGCGAGTTCGGTGCGCAGGCGTGCAAGCGTCGCGCGGCGGTCGCTGGCTTCCTGCGGATCGTGAGGTTCGGCGCGCAATGCGACGATCGCTTCCACCTGTTCGCGCTGCTGCTTCCAGCGCGCCTCGGACGCCGCGAGTTCCTGCTGCCGTTCGGCCAGCGCCTCGCCCAGCGCGGGCCTGATCTCGACCGGCAGGCCGATCAGCCGTTCGCGTTCCAGCGCGGCCTGTTCTGCTTCGAGCGCGCTGATCCGGCGTTGCAGATCCTCGACTGCCGGCGGCGGCGCATGCCGGCCCACGACGACCCGTGCGCACGCGGTATCCATCAGGCTGATGGCCTTGTCGGGCAATTGCCGCGCGGGCAGATAGCGGTTCGACAGGCGCACCGCCGCATCCACCGCCTGATCGAGAATGACGATGCGATGGTGCCGTTCGAGCCGGCCGACCAGTCCGCGCAGCATCGCGACGGCTTCGTCCTCCGAGGGCTCGCGCACCTGTATGGCTTCGAAACGCCGCGTCAGCGCGGGATCGCTTTCGATGTACTTCTTGTACTCGCTCCAGGTCGTCGCGCCGATGGTGCGCAACTGGCCGCGTGCGAGCGCGGGCTTGAGCAGGTTGGCGGCATCGCCGGTGCCGTGCGCGCCGCCCGCGCCGATCAGCCGATGCACTTCGTCGATGAACAGCACCACCGGCCGCGTGCTGCGTTCCACCTCGCTGATGATCTGCTGCAAGCGTGCTTCGAACTCGCCCTTGACGCTGGCGCCCGCCTGCAACAGTCCCATGTCGAGCGAGTAGAGCGTGACGTCGCGCAGGGCGGGCGGCACGTCGCCGGCGGCGATGCGCAAGGCCAGTCCTTCGGCGATGGCCGTCTTGCCGACGCCCGCCTCGCCGGTCAGCAGCGGGTTGTTCTGACGGCGACGCATCAGCACGTCGATGACCTGGCGGATCTCCGACTCGCGGCCCGTGATCGGATCGATGCGGTCGGCGCGCGCCTGCGCCGTCATGTCGACGGCAAAGCGCTGCAACGCGGACTCGGCGGCGGCGCCTTCCGGGGCGGCTTCGGTCTCGGGCGTATCGGCGCTGTCGTTGTCCTCCGCGGACCCGGCGATGACTGCGGGAATCTCGTTCATCACGAGATCCGGGACGAGCTTGCCCCACTGCTGCGACGTGGCGAGCAGCTGATTGCGCAGCGACGGCGTCTTCAGGATGCCGGCCAGCAGGAACGCGCTGCGGATGCGCGCGCGGCCATAGGCAATCGTGCTGTAGACCCATGCGCGTTCGATGGCTTCATCGATGAAGGCGGAGAAGTCGGCGATCGCGCTGGCCCCGCGCGGCAGACGGTCCATCGCGACGGACAGATCGTGATCGAGCCGGCCCGCGTTGAGATCGAAACGCACGATCAGACGATGCAGGTCGCTGTCGTTTTCGGCCAGCATCTGATGGAGCCAGTGCACCAGCTCGACATACGGATTGCCGCGCAGCTTGCACAGCGACGTCGCGCTTTCCAGCGAGCGGAACAGGAACGGATTGAGCTTGCCGTACAGGGCGGGACGGTTGATGTCAGTCATGGCAGGTCACAGGCGATTCGTTTCGGGCCTGTTCGGCGCGCCGCTGGCGCGCATGATGGGCGACGATGCCGGGGCCGTACACGAGGTCGCCGGCATCGGTGGGACTCAGGCGCTCGCCGACCCAGGTGTCCCAGCCCAGGCGCTGCTGCATGCCGACGCTCGCGCCGCGCACATCGGCCCGCGCCAGCAGGACCCTGACGTTCCAGTCCAGTTCGTCGCCGGCATAGAAGCGCACCCAGTCCGCCAGCTGCATCGCCGCTTCGGTATCGGGCAGGAACTGGCGGAAGCGTTCCATCGGCAACGGCCCGATCACGATCTCGAAGCCATGCTGCGCATCCCGCACCGCGCGGCCCAGAACCGCGCCCGCGCCGGACGCATTGGCGCCCAGCCGGAGCGGCAAGGCGCACTGGCGCGCCGGTTCAATGGCGATCCAGCCGGGCGCGTATTCGTTGATGCGCGTCTTCACGCCGAAGTAATCGGCGAGAATCCGGCACAGGCCTTCCGGGTTGCGAGTCTGCCTGACGAGATGCCCGGCCATGTAGTAGCGCGCGTGGTCCGCCACCGCGCCACGTCCCTTGAGCGACGGCTGGCCGAGATGAATCAGGCTCGCGATGTAGTCGTCGAAGCGGGCGTCGCCTGCGCGGTCCAGGCTCGCGCACGGCTGCGCATTCGCCCAGGCGCGGTAGAACAGCGCGATCAGCCGGTGATGAAACAGGTCCGCGAAGCCGGCCAGCGAGGTATCGCCGTGATTGCGCGCCCGCTCGTAGGCGTATTCGGTCAGATGCAGCGGCATCGGACCGTTGGGTCCGAACAGACCGAAGCCGAATACCGAGACCTGCGCGCGCTTGCGCTGATCGCGGCGCACTTCGGCGAGGGCCGCGGGTGCGAACGCAAGCGACGGACGCTGACCGAAGCGCACCGGCTCGTCGCGCGGATGGGACGCACGGCCGAGCCGCACCGGCGTGACCGCACAGGCGTCGATCCAGCGCATCAGCTCGAACAGGTCGTACTCGTAGGGCGCGGCCGCCGCCTGCTCCAGCAGACGGTCGAGCCGCTCCTCGCGCGGCGGCGGGGCGGGTCTGACGGACGGAGCCTCTTCGGTCCGGCCGTAGACCGCCTGTGTCAGGCTGTCGGCCGGCAGCCGATCCGGGGCTTCCATCGTCCGATCTCTCCTCTCTGCAAGGTTTCGATGACCAGTTCGCTGAAGCTGTTCAGCGATACATGGCGCGCAAAAAACTGGTCCAGCACGGCGCCGAACAGATGCATGTCGTACGGTTCGAAGACGGCTTCCTCGAGCAGCACGGTGATGCACACGCCCCGGCCGTACATGATCGGACCCGCATGCGGCAGCGCGCGGCACACGGGCTCGACGCGCACGCTGCGGATGCCCTGGATCTGCTTCGTCAGCGCGGGATCGGCGAGGTCCGCATAGAGCCCGAGCAGCTCGCGCAAGGCGGCGGCGCCCTGCGTGCCGTCGAGATCGGTAAGCGTCAGATAGTTGAGGCCCAGATGGCTGATGAGACGCCAGGTGATCTCGTTCTCCGCGATGGACGCACGCGGCACGCTCGGTCCCTTCAGCACCTTGATGGTCCCCGCCGGCGCCGATACGGTCAGCGTGAAGTCGGCCTTCGCGCCGAGCGGCATCAGGATGGCGAGATCGCGATTGGTACACAGCGCATCCACGGATATGTGGCGCAGCTCGCCGCTGAACGGCGCTTCATGCTGATCGACGAGCGACACGAACACTTCGCTGCCCGCGTAATCGCTGCGGTGATGACCGCGCAGCCGCGCGCTGGACAGGCGCGGTTCACGGCGCGTCGAGAAGTAGCAACCCGCGCTGTTGCGCTGATGCGCATGCGGGGAATAGAACGGCAGGAAGGTCTGCTCCCGGCCTTCGGGACCGCCGTGTCCCGTCACGCGGTTGACGCGGTACACCTCGTAGTCGAGCGGCCGCGAGCGGTCCACGACGATGTGATATTCATGCTGTCGGCGCGACACCGGCATGCGGTCGGTGCGCTTCGGGAACAGGTTGGCGGCGGGTGTGCAATAGAGCGCGAGGCTGCGTGCATCGACCGACCGATACAGTTCTTCCGCGCGCTCGTCGAACATCACCAGCAGCTCGCACGCCGTGCCGGCCGTGCGCAATGCGTCGCGCAATCCGCCGATGCTGAAGAACAGCAGCCGCGACGGATACGCAAAGTACTCGTGCAGGATGCGATGCCCGCTGAATGCGCGCATGTCGTCCGGCAGCAGGGCCTGGCCGGCATCGAGTCCTTCGTGACGGATCGCATCGGCGGGCAGGCTTCGGTAGAGCGGCGTCTTGCTGGCCGGATCGCGCACAGCCGCGGCCACCACGCGCTCGCCGAGCAGCAGCCTGAGCAGATGCTGCGCCTGCTGCGTCTGGCCGCCGAGAAAGAAGCTCAGGCGTTCGAGTGGCAGGTCGGCGAAGCGCGCCGCGCCGTCGGTTTCCAGGCGGATGCGCAATACGCTGCGCACGGTGCGTTGCGGGTCGAGCAAGGCGGACGGCAAGTCTTCCGGCGCCGGCTCCATGCGCACCGCCGTGATGCGGATGGGCCACAGCGTGACCTCGTGCGCGGTCCTGAATTCGCAGGCCGTCTGTTCGCCCGCGGTCACGTTGGCGCGCAGGGCGGTGCCGGCGGGCAGGGTATAGCCGCTCGCGAGATTGCCGACGTCGAGATCGGGCGGAATCTGCACGATGGCCATGGCGGGCAGTGGCGACAGATAGCCGGGATAAACCAGTTCCAGCAGCCGCTGCGAGAAGCGCGGGAACTCGGCATCCATCTTCAGGTGGATGCGCGCGGCCAGGAAGCTGAAGCCTTCGAGCAGACGCTCGACATACGGATCGACGACTTCCGTGTCGCGCATGCCGAGCCGGCCCGCGATCTTCGGATACTCGGCGGCGAACTCCGCGCCCAGTTCGCGCAGATAGCTCAGTTCGCGGCTGTAATAGTCGAGCAGGCGGCCGTCCATCATTCGTTCCCCGGCGCTTGCAGCACCATGTAGCCGTTCTCGAGATCGACTTCCGAGCGGAACACGAACTCGAAGGGATAGGGCACGGCCCAGATCTGTCCGCGAATCTCCAGGACCAGCAGGTTGTGATGCAACAGGGAGTCGCTGTTGTTCTCGACGCACTTCACTTGCAGACTGTCGGGAACGATGCGCGTCTCGAACGCCAGGATCGCCTCGCGGATGGTCCGTTCGATGTCGGTCCATTCGATCTCCGACATCCGCAGGCCCGCCAGCGCGCCCGTGCCGAAGTTGATGACGGACTCGCGCACGCCCGCATACGGGGCGAGATCGACAGTCGCTTCGAGGTTCGTCGTGTTGAGCAGCCAGCGCAAGTCGCGCAGCACCGATTCGCGCAGCAACGCGCGCGTCAGCATGAAGGCGCCGTCCGCTTCGCGCCTTTCGTGCGGCGCCTGATCGGTCAGGCGGTCAAGCAAGACGGGCGTCAGCCGGCGTCCGGCCGGTTGCGTATGACGTGATGGCAATTTGCGCATGCTGCTCGCGGTGGTTGATGCGAGTGGGTCGGGGCCTTGCGGCCGGCAAAGGGTCCAGGATCATGACGTTGCATGCCGGGCGAATGCGTCCGCCCGGCGCCACACATTCAGACTCGGTGCGTCAGGCTTCCTGGTTTTGCTTGATGTTCCACGAGAGCGTGCTCGCGCTGCCGCGATTACCCTGGTCGGTCTGCTCCCAGTACTGCTGCTGCACGTTCGCGGCCTGGAACGTGTAGGTCACGAGCACGGCATCGCCCGTACTGGCGGCGGCATGGGTGACGGACGTCACCAGCACTTCGCTGAGCGTGATGCGCTGATACTCGACCTGTGTACCGCCGGCCTTGCAGACGGAGATTTCCACCGTCGGCAGGTGCTTGCCGTTCGAGCAGTACTTCAAAATGGCGGGCGATGCCTTGTCGATCGGCGCCGTCACCTGCAGATCGCTGTAGCTCACCTTGCCCAAGCCGCCGCCGCTGCCGGAAGCCATGCTGCCGGGCTGGTTCGCGCCCCACGCATAGGACTGCACGTTCGACCAGCCCTGATGGTTCGCATCCTTCGATTCGCCTGTTACGCCATCCACCCGCATATACATATCAACAGCCATTTTCAGTTCTCCGGGATTAAATGAAACAAGGGTATCGCCACGGTGATCGTGACGAACGTTGCTACGAAGCACTGCCTTCCTTTAACGATGGCAGCTTGGAAACCAGCCGAAGAGAAACCGTGAGCCCTTCGAGCTGATAGTGCGGGCGTAGAAAGAACTTCGCGGTGTAATAGCCTGGGTTGTCGTCGGCTTCCTCGACCATGACCTCGGCGGCGGCAAGCGGCTTCTTCGCCTTGGTTTCCTGCGAGGAATTGACCGGGTCGCCATCGACATAGCTCATGATCCAGTCGTTGAGCCAGCTCTCCATGTCCCGGCGTTCCTTGAATGAACCGACCTTGTCGCGGACGATGCATTTCAGGTAATGCGCAAACCGGCAGCAGGCGAACAGATACGGCAGCCGTGCCGCCAGGCGCGCGTTTTCAGTGGCGGCGTTGTCGTAGTACTCGCTCGGGCTTTGCAGCGATTGCGCGCCGATGAACGCGGCGACGTCGGAGTTCTTGCGATGCACGAGCGGCATGAAGCCGTTCTTCGCCAGCTCGGCTTCGCGACGGTCGCTGATCGCGATCTCGGTCGGACACTTGGCGTCGACGCCGCCGTCGTCGGAGGGGAACGTATGCATCGGCAGGTTCTCCACCGCGCCGCCCGACTCCACGCCGCGAATCGACGTACACCATCCGTAGTGCTTGAACGAACGGTTGATGTTCGCGGCCATCGCATAGGCCGAGTTGATCCACATGTAGTTGCGGTGATCGACGCCGTCGGTGTTCTCTTCGAAGTCGAATTCATCCACCGGCAGCGTGTTGATGCCGTAGGGCAGGCGGCCCAGGAAGCGCGGCATGGTCAGGCCGATATAGCGGGAATCGTCCGACTCGCGCAGACCGCGCCAGGCGGCGTACTCCGTGTTCTGGAAGATCTTGGTCAGGTCGCGCGGATTGGAAAGTTCCTGCCATGAATCCATCTGCATGACCGAAGGCGAGCCCGCCGCGATGAACGGGCAATGCGCCGCCGCCGCGATCTTCGACAGCTCGCCCAGCATCTCGACATCGGGCGGACTGTGATCGAAATAGAAGTCGCCGACCAGTCCGCCCAACGGCTCGCCGCCGAACTGTCCATACTCTTCTTCATAGATCTTCCTGAACACCGGGCTCTGGTCCCAGGCCACGCCCTTGTAGCGCTTGAGCGTGCGCGCCAGTTCCTTCTTCGAGATCGGCATGAAGCGGATCTTCAGCATCTCGTCGGTTTCGGTGTTGGTGACGAGGTAGTGCAGGCCGCGCCAGGCCGATTCGAGGTTCTGGAAGGCCGGATGATGCAGGATCTCGTTGATCTGGTCGGACAGCTTCCGGTCGATCTCCGCGATGATGGCCTGGATGCCCTGATAGGCATCGGCGGACATCACGGCGGCGTGTTCGAGCGCCTGATGCGCAAGCGTCTTCACCGCGCTTTCGATGGCCTGATGCGCCTGATCCGTCGTCGGCTTGAGCTCCTTGTTCAGCAGATCCCTGAAGTGATCCACCTCCATCGTCTGCGGGTGGTCGGCGTGCTCGGCGTGCTCGGCGTGTCTGGTGGTCGTCATGCGTTTATTCCGTCAGTGAAGTCTGCGCTGTCCATGTCGTGGCGTTCGCGAGGCGGGGACGCGCTCAGGCGTCCTGTTCGCCCGGCTGCGCTGCGTCGGACGGCGCCGCGGATGCGTCGTCCTGCGGTTTCGCGCTTTTGGCGAGCGCCTTGAGCAGCGCCGGATCGGCAAGCGCTTTTGCGAGGAGTTCTTCCGCGCCATTCTTGCCGTCCATGTACGAAAGCAGATTGGCGAGCTGGGTCCGCGCGTCCAGAAGATGACTGAGCGAGTCGACATTGCGGGCAATCCGGCCCGGCGTGAAGTCGTCCATGCTCTCGAAGGTCAGATCCACTTGCAGGCGGCCATCGCCGCCGAGCTTGTTCGGGACCTGGAACACAGCGCGCGGCTGGATGGACTTCATGCGTTCATCCAGGTTGTCGATATCGACTTCGAGGAACTTGCGCTCGCCGATCTCGGGCTGCACCTTGCGGGTATCGCCCGCCAGGTCCGCCATCACGCCCATGACAAAGGGAATCTCGACTTTCCGCTCGCTGCCGTAGATCTCGACGTCATATTCGATCTGCACGCGCGGCGCACGATTCCTGCCGATGAATTGCTGACCGCCCTGACGCGATCGGGTCTGTTTTGCTTTCGTCACGGATTGCCTCCAGTAAGCTTGCTCGTGTGCGCTTGGGTTGGCGTCCAGGCCGCATCGTTCAGCCTGGCTGAACCGGTGGTTCGCCCGGCTTCGGGCTGTTCGCCAGTACGTCGAGTTGCGGAATGCCGGCCGGCATCATGTCCCGCACGATCTCGTAGAAGCTCATGCCCATCAGCCGTATCGCTCGACGAATGAGGAGCGGCGCCGGGTGCCCCGGTTCGTGAAGCTCGAGATAGGCGCAGGCCTTCTGCAGCAACGCGATCACTTCGGCGCGCGAACGCAACGCGTGATGCACCGGGTTCGGCAGCGGCTCGGCTGTGCTATCGGGCAGCGCGCCGGCGAGCGCTTCATGCGGTGAGCCGTGGTCATCGAGCGGCAGCGGCGCGTCGGCAACCTGGCCGCGAAGCGGCTGCGCGGCATCGCCAATGAGGCGCAAGGGCGCTTCGACACTGCGGAAGTCCGGCACCCAGCTATCGCCGAGTTCGCGCTGCACGGTCTGCGCGATGTGCTTCAGTGCCGCGAGAATCTCCGGGATGCGCGCGGTGAGGCTGTGCGGCGCATTCGCCGCGAGCACAAGCTGCTGACGCAGTTCGGGTCCATCCAGATTCAGCGATGCCGCCGCCTGCGAGGCATGGCCATCGAGGAGGGCGGCGGCGTCGCGCATGTTCAGGCTGCCTTGCTTCAGGCGCAGGATGGTGGCGTTGCGGATTGCACGTCCGATGCTTTCGGGATCGCCGAGATTGCGCAGCGCATTGATGCGCATCAGCGGATCGCTTTCGCCATCGGTCTCGATGCGCGGATGCAGCGCCGGCCAATAACGCTCCAGCAATTCGGCGATCAGCGCGACGCCGCGCTGGTATCCGGCCAGCCCGTCCAGTTCGACCCATGCGCGTGTCAGCAGCGTGGCGACCCGCAGATCTTTGGTGCGCTTCAACAGTCCGCTCGCCCGCAAAGCCACCTGATGCCAGTCCGGGTTTTCAGCGGGGATGATCGTCGAGCCGAACTGCTGTTCGGTCTTGCCGACAGCGAGTCGTTCGAGATCGATGAACGCCTGGTCGTAGCTCAGCTCGTCACCACACGGCGCCTCATCCGCGACGGGCTCGAGCAGCGAGCTGTCATGCGGATCGGCTTCCATGGCGGCTGCGTTATCTGACGAGATGTGCATCTTGCGTTCGACGAATAAGAATCGGCTGCCGTCCCGGCTTTCATTCCAGACGCCGTGGAATACATCCATTGGGGCTGGAAAAAAGGAAGTCAGGCGGTTTGAAATACGTCGCGATCGACGTCATGGAAATGACGGACGCGTCAGACTCAGGCGTGAAAGCACGCGGGACGAATAACGGGAACCGGACGACCGTCGCTGGACTGCGCGACGGGCAACCGGGCTTCGATTCAGGGATGATTTGCGTCTGAATGATGCGCGCATCCTGCTTGCGCGCGGCGCTGCTGCTTCCTGACTTGAGAGGCAGGCGGGCCGCTGGCTTGCTGGTTCCGCTCGAGTTCCTGCGCGGCGTTCAAGCCGATCCGCTGCACCGGAACTGCATCTTCACAATCGACGGAGTCAATGTTAGACGCTGAAAACCAATAATGGACATATCACTGTTTTGCATGACGACTGCGCGCTTTTGATGTTTTGAATTCTGTTGCGGCAAATCGATCGATAGCAGAAATCGTTGACGGCTATAACTTACAAATCAACGAATTCATATTACTGGAATATTCTACGGAAACAGGGATTCTTGTCACACGACCATGGTTCTTTCGAGGCTCTCATTATCTTGCAGGACATGGGGCGCTTGATGGGGCTTTTCATCACGCGCCTCGTTTCATGCGTCGAAGTTATCGGTGACTGCCGAAGACCGCGTCGTGAAGTTGAAACGCGCCGTCGAGTTCCGGAACGTCACGGCTTGCTGCCGTGACCGCACGATCAAGCGAAGCGCGGTCCAACGCTTCGATCACGATGAGTCCGGCGAACGCGCCTTCCTCACTGCGGCGCATCGACTTCTCGCGCGTGGAGATGGATGTCGAATCGGACTGCACGCGCATCACGCGGACCGCGACGACCCAGTCCAGTTGCGCAAGCGCATCCAGGCGCTCGCCGGTCAGCGCAGCGGGTATGTCATCTTCGAAGCGTGCGATCGCGATGTGACTGCCATGACCGCGCGCATGTCCCGCTTCATGGCTCAGCGTGCCGCCGCCGCGCCGGAAGTGCATCAGCGTGGGCATGATGCGCTGGGTCCACGGCGTGGGCGCGTTGAGCCGCGTCAGATAGCCCTCGCTCGACATGACTTCGGCATGGTCGAGTTCATAGAGCATCAGGTACTCGGACGGCTTGCTGTCGCGCCGCTTGAAGACACGTCCCGAGCAGAAGCCCGGCACGCTCACCCGCTCGAACACATGTTCGCGCGTGAGCCAGTGCAGATAGTCGGTTTCGGCTTCCGGAGCGATGGTGCTCCAGATAGCCAGCAGGCCGCGGTGTGATTCGTTCATCGGCTTCCTCGTTCGATTTGATGGATAAGATGTCGCTCAAAAGCTGGCCTGCTGCGCGCCGGCGTCGCGTTTGCCGAGGACTTCATCGGCGGAATCCAGGCGGTTCAGATCCACGCCGGCGGTCTCCGGCCCGATCGCGATCATGCAGAAGGACAACACGTTCAATGCCGCGACCAGCGCGACGAGTGGCCACGGCGAGCCATGGCTCAGGTTCAGCAGCCACGTCGCGACCACCGGAATCGGGCCGCCCGCGAACAGGCTCGCGCCGGTGAAGGCCAGCGCCGAGCCGGAATAGCGCACGTTGGTCGGGAAGGCTTCGGCGAACGCCACGGGCTGGATGCCGGTCTGCACTTGCGTGAAGCCCATGAACAGGCCCATTGCGATGGCCATCGGCACGAAGCTGCGGGTGCCCAGCACGGGGAAATAGAACAACATGATGACGAGGGTCGCCGCCGAGGCGAGCATCAGCGCGCGCCTGCGGCCGATGCGGTCGCTCAGCAGGCCGCCGAGAATCGAGCCGGCGACGGCACATGCGTTGGCGATCATCAGCAGCGTGAAGCCGGTTTGCTTCGGCACGCCGAGCGTGTTGGTCAGATAACCGAGCGTGAACACGACCGCGAGATAGAACAGCGCGGTGGGACCGCAAAAGAACAGCATCATGCGGATGATGGTCTTGTAGTGCAGGCGGAATGCATCCTTGAGGGGACTGCTGACCGACGCGACGGCGGACTGCTTCATCTGCAGAAAGGCGGGCGTCTCGGCGACGCGCAGCCGGATATAGATGCCCACGAGCACGAGCAGGAAGCTCATCACGAAGGGAATGCGCCAGCCGTAGCGCGTGAAGGCATCGGCGCTCATGGTCGCGGACAACAGCAAGAGGACCGCATTGGCGAGGATCTGGCTGAGCGGCGCGCACATGCCGATCAGGCCGGAGTACTTGCCGCGCCGGTCGGCGGGTGCGTGTTCCAGCGCCATCAGCTGACCGCCCGTCGATTCACCGCCCAGCGCGAAGCCCTGGATGATGCGCAACAGGACGAGCAGGATCGGCGCGAGCATGCCGATCTGCGCGTAGGTGGGCAAGAGGCCCATCAGCACCGAGGTGATGCCCATCACCGAGACGGTGCCGAGCATAAGATTGCGGCGGCCGATCTTGTCGCCGAAATGGCCGCAGATGATCGCGCCCAGCGGCCGTGCCGCCAGCCCCACGCTGAAGGTGGCCAGCGAGGCGAGCAGGGCGGAGCTGGGCTCCATCGCCGGGAAGAACAGTTTGGGCAGGACCGTGGCGGCCACCGAACCGTATAGCGTGAAGTCGAACCATTCGAGTGCGGTGCCGAAGGTCGCCGCACTGACGGCGCGGTTCGCCATCGATTGCTTGCTGCTTGTTGCGTGTGCCGATTCCAATTTGTCTCCTCCCGGAAGATATGCTGTTGCCGATCGTGCAGGCGTGCGCGTCCCTTCGCATCGGGATGCTAATTAAAATGAAAATGCTGATGCGACAGGCGACGAACGCGCCCGAAGTTATGCCGACATGCTCACTGCGTAATTGGGACCCTGCATGGCGCGGCGAAGCATCGGCGACACGCCGCTGGCTTCGGACAGTTCAGCCGCCGTGGACATCAACGCCGGCACGAGCGCGCTCATGCGCTCTTCGGTGAGACGCGACATCGGGCCTGCGATGATCAGGATGGCGCGCACTTCGCCGGTCGGCGTCCGCACCGGCGTCGCCATCGAACTCATGGCCGGAAGGAACATGTCCTGGGTGGTGGCAAAGCCGTTGGCGCGCGCGGCTTCGATGAGCGGCAGCAGCGCCTTGAAGGTGGTCGGCGCGCGCGGGCCGAAGTCCGATGGCGCGCCGAAGCCCTGTCTGGACACCAGGCGCATGGCTTCTTCGTCGCTCATGCCGGCCAGCCACACGATGCCGGCGGCGCTGCATGACAGCGTGACGGGCCTGCCCATCTCGGGATCGTAGCGAATGCCCTGGCGCGCGCCCTGGGCCTTGGCCACGTAGATCAGTTGCTCGCCGTCGAGGATGGCGAGGCGGACCAGTTCTTCCGAAGTCGACGCGAGCCTTTCGAGGATCGGCTGGGCAACGTCCACGACGCCGCCCGCGCTCAGGAAACGCAGTCCGAGCGACGGCAGTTTCATCGTGAGCATGAACTCGCCGCGCCGTTCGTCCTTGCGCACGTAGTCCTGTTCCATCAGGTCGGCCAGCAGCCGATGCGCGGCGCTGACGGGGACATCGAGCGCGGTTGCGACTTCGGAAAGCGTCCTGCCTTCCGGCGCGTTCGCCAGCTCTTCCAGTACCCGCAGGATTCGATCCGCCACCGCACTCATGCTGTCCTCTCGCTTGGTCCGGCAACCGGCTCCTGCCGCTTGTACCGCGTGCCCATAGTATATTGGAAAGAATTTGCGGTTTGCAAAGACTTTCCAGAATTGCGAGATTGGGGTTTGTACGAGGGATGCGAGACGCCGTTTGCGCTGTGAGGCTAGACGCGCACGCCTTCTACTTCGAACTCTTCGACCGGTCCATAGACCGCATGCGGCTTGCCGGAGACCACGGCCCAGTAACGGTCGCCATAGGACCAGTGCCACCATTCGGACGGATAGTTCACGAAGCCGGCGGCGCTCATGGCATCGCGCAGAATGGCGCGGTTGCGGGCGGCTTCACGCGTGATGAAGGCGCTGTCAGTGAAGCAGGCGCCCGATGACTCGGCGTCGTTGGCGTTGAGGACGGTGCCCATGTCGACGTGACCGCCATCGATATGCTGCAAGCTCAGGTCGATGGCCGCGCCCGTCGGGTGGCCGCCCACTTCCGGCGGCGCGACCCATTGGCTGACTTTCTCGTAGAGGGCATCGCCATCGAGCCAGGGATAGTCGCGCTTGAGCACGTGGGTGTAGTCGCGGAAGTAGCTGCGCTGTACATCGAGCGACCGGTACGCTTCGACCACCAGCAGCCGAAGGTGCGGCGGAAGGCTCCGTGCCGCCGTGACGAGCCGCTTCGCCACATCATGCCGGGACCAGCAGAAGTAATCGCCAGCGCTGGAAATGAGCTGGCGGCTCATGTCCACGGCAATGCGCTCATGAATGCCTTGCAAGTTCACGAAAGCTTCACCGCACTCAATGTATTCCATTCGTTTTATGCTTGGGTGCGCCAGTGTCAGCATTGAAGATTCCTTTAGCGTGAATGAGTTTCTTGTTTGAATCTCCAGTCGATCATGGTTTCTTCGCGCATTGTTCGTCAATAGCGTGATTCACGCGTGCGCTGCTCGGCGCACATAACGAAAATGTAGGGAAGCGCGACAGCCCTGCTTATTCGGACTGTCGTCATGCCTTATTTGGTGGCGGCAACCACGAATGCATCCGAGCGGTCTGCCAGCGTCAGTGCGCCCAGCAGCTCGCTGTTGTTGAAGAACACCGCGCCCGTCACGGTCGCGCCCGGATACAGGCAAGGTGCGGCACCGAACGTAATGGTGGCGTCGAGTACGTTCTTGTCGCCGTGCGGGCGGGTCGTTCCGGCATAGGTGCAGCCGCTCGGTCCGGCGCCCTTGATCGAGCCGTCCAGGCCGATGGTGAAGCTCGTCGCTTCGCCGCCGCGCGTGGATCCGGCCGCGCCCGAATAGGTGCCTGCGACTGCCGGGAGCGTGATAGGGCGTTCATAGGCGAAGTCGTACACCAGGTTGAAGGTGCTGCTGCTCTGTTTCGCCGCGCTCGTGTACAGCGCGCCCTGGATGCTGTTGCGCCCGTTATAGCCGGCGAGCACCGGGGTGTCGCTGGTGCGGCCGCCAGTGATGTCGAAGGTGCGTGCGTTGTCGGACTGGAACGTGCCGTGAGAGGCAGTCGCCGTGCCTTGCACGAGGCCGAAGGTGTTGCTGGCCGTATCGACATAGACGAAGTAGAACGCGCCGCTGTCGAGCACTGCGCCGCCGATCGTGTGGCCGTATGCGTCGCTGCCGGAATAGAGACCTTGTGCGGCGTTCGGTGCGGGCGTGGCTGGCGCGGCATCCGAACCGCCACCGCCTCCGCCACATCCTGCCAGGACCAAGGTAAGCGCGGAGAGGGCAACGACACGTTTCATGCTGGTTTTTATCGAGTGAGTTCGCCCGTGCGGCAAACGTTGTGAGGAGGCGATGACTCGCCGTTCTGGCGGATAACGGCAGTGCGCGGCCGAACTTGAGCGAGGCCGGAATCCGGCTATCGTTTGTACGGCATTGCACGGTTGAAAACGGACTTTGCCTTGAACAATGATTCATTGAACAATCGAAAATGCGGCGAGTTGTATTGCGCATTCAGCAAGAGAATTCAAGGCGTTTATCCAGATATTGGTGATAACATTTCAACCACTTGAGTTTTGAGAATCACGTTGAGCACATTCGGCGAAAATAGTCGTGAAAAATCGCACCGACTGGTTGGTTGGCTCAAGTTTCGTCATCTGCAAATTCTGGTAACGCTTAAGGAGTGCCGCAGCCTGAATGCGGCGGCGAAGCAGCTCAATGTCACGCAGCCGGCATTGAGCAAGACGCTCGCGGAAATGGAGCAGACCTTCGGCGTGGCGCTGTTCGAGCGGGATTCCCGCGGTGTCGTGCCCACGCAATATGGCGAAACCGTCCTGCGAGGCGCCAAGCTCCTGCTGGATGATCTCGAACGCCTGCGCCGCGAAACACTCAGCGATCACCCGGACCTCCTGATCAAGATCGGTGCGGCGCCCTTCATTGCGCAAGGTTATCTGCCCGTCGTCTTTCGCGAACTCACTCGCTCGAATCCCCAGTTGCGCGTCAGGCTCAAGGAAGCGCACGTACCCGAATTGCTGTTTCGGCTGGAACAGGGCGAACTGGATGCGGTCATCACGACTTTCGCGCTTCCCCGTTCGGCCGTGAGATCTTTTCAGTTCCGGAAACTGTTCACCATGAATCTCGTGGTGATCGCTTCCGTGAACGATCCCTTGACGAAGCTCGATGAAGTACGGTGGGACATGCTCAAGGACAAGCGCTGGGTCCTGCCGCCATCGGATTCCATCGTCGGCAACGCCGTTGCCGAGATGTTCGTGCTCGAAGGTCTGCCGCCGCCGGTTCCGGTGATCGAATCGCAGCAGCCCTTGACGAACCTGCAAATGGTGGCCGACGACGTCGGCGTGAGCGCATTGCCCTCGCTCGTCTTGCTGAATCAGGCGGTGGACGAACAAGTCAGGATCCTCAACATGACGCCCCGCCTGCCTCCATGGCCCGTGGCGCTGATCCATCGCCGGGGCGAGCCCGCGCAATGGCTGCCGCTGCTGCTCGATGCGCTGAACGAAGAAGAATGAAGCCGGCGCCCCGCGCGGGGCGCCGTGTGCTCATCAAGCGCCCGTCTTCATCCCCATGGCCGGGTCGGAGACGAGATCCTTGCCATTCTCGATCCGTCCCGCGAAGCGCCGCCTGAATGCGGCTGACGTGCTGCTCGTCACCGTGAAGTCGTACCAGTTGCCGCTGTCGGTCACCGGCCAGCTCAGTTCGCCGATGCTGTTGGCCGCAACCGTCTTGCTCCACGGTCCATCGGTCCGATAGGCGAGTGCGGCGGCCGTGAAGGTCACGGGCTGGTTGCCGCGGTTATGCAGCTTCACGCTGACAGATGTCGCATCGCACGGCAGATAGCAGACCTGGATCTCGGGGTTCGCCGCCGCGCTCACTTCGTTCAGGTTGCCGACGAACTCGCGGTGATAGCCGTTCGGACCGAGCACCCAGAGATCGTAGCGGCCGTTGTCGGCGGCGGGCACGGTCCAGGTTCCCGTCAACGACTTGCCCGCCTCGACCACATAGCGGCGCGGCACGAGATCGAGATGATTGCGGTCGTACACGTGGAAGACCGCGCCCACGCCGCTCGCGCTGCCGTTGGCGAACTCCAATGCGATGCCGCCCGAACCCGCGCTGATATGCGCCGTCGTATGCAACTCGTAGGGCAGGGCACGTGATGGACGCGATCCCGTGGCCTGAGCGGGCACCGCCGATGCCGCCGTCGCCGCAGGAACGGCAATCGCCGCAGACGCTGCCTGCGAGGTGGCGAGCGAATCGGCGGAGTCTTTTGTGGTGCGTCCCGACAAGGCCGCCAACGTAGCGCTGTTCGGGCTCACGAAGTCGAAGCACGACGTCAGGTCCCCGCACACGGCCCGTCGATAGCTGCTGATCTGCGGCTCCACTACGCCGAAGCGCTTCTCGAGAAACATCAGCGTCGAGGTGTGATCGAAGACCTGCGAGTTCACGAAGCCGCCGCGGCTCCATGGCGAGATCACCCACATCGGCACGCGCGGCCCGGGGCCGTAGGGCCGTCCGTCGCTGGCGGGCTGCTTGCTCGTCGCCGGCGTGAAGTTGTGGTATTCGGGCGCCATCTCGATGTCCGACAGCGTGCTGGCGCCGGCCATCGAGCCATCCGCCGCATGCGACGGCGCGCTCGGCGGCGGCACGTGATCGAAGAAGCCGTCGTTCTCGTCGTAATTCACGAGCAGCACCGTCTTGCTCCACACCTCCGGATTCGCGGTGAGGGCGTCGAGCACTTCCTGCACGTACCAGCCGCCTTGCGTCGGGCTGGACGGCCCCGGATGCTCGCTGTACACCGAAGGCGGGATGATCCACGAGACGGCCGGCAGCGTGCCTTTCTGGATGTCGTCGCGGAAGGTTTCGAGGAAGCCTTGCGGCATGGTGTTGCCGAAGCCCTTCGCGAGCGGGCTCAGCGGGTCGTCGATGGAGGCATCGTAGAACGGACCGGCCGCCGTCACCGCCTGCGTGATGTCCGTGCTCGCGACATACAGCGGCCGCCGCTCCGCCGGCATCTGCTCGATGGCCGCGCGCCAGTGGCGGAAGCTCATCATCTCGTTGCAGCCGAAGTTGTCGATCAGGCTCTGATAGACCTTCCAGCTCACGCCGGCCGACTGCAGCCGGTCCGCATAGGTCGTCCAGGTCCAGCCGTCCGTGGATGCGCCCACGTCGTTGCCGCCGTTGAATTCATTGTTAAGCGCGGCCACCCTGACCGGCACGTTGCCGCCCGGCGTCACGCCGTTGGGGCCGTTCGTACCGGTCCAGTAGAACAGGCGATTGGCGATGGTGCCGGTATGCATGCCGCAGTGATAGGCGTCGCATAGCGTGAAGGCATCCGCGAGCGCGCGATGGAACGGCACTTCGACGGTCTCGTAGTAACCCATCGACAAGGGCTTCTTCGAAGTGGGCCATGCCGCCATGCGGCCGTTGTCCCAGGCCGCTTGCGCATCGGCCCAGCTGTGCGGCGTGCTGCCGGCGCGCTGTGCGTTGCCCTGGCTTTCGTCGAGATGATAGGGCAGCAGCGTGCTGGTGGCGCCGCCATTGGTATAGCTTTGGTAGAAGACGCTCGAACCCGTCGGCGACGGAATCGCGAAGCGGTCGCCATAGCCGCGCACGCCCTTGAAGGTGCCGAAATAGCTGTCGAACGAACGGTTCTCGAGCATCAGCAACACGACGTGCTGCACGTCCTTGATGGTGCCGGTGACGTTGTTCGCATCGATGGCGAGGGCACGGCGGATCGCGGGCGGAAAGGTCGAGAGCACCGCTGCCGATGCGACCGTGCCGAGCGACGAGCGGAGGAAGTTTCTCTTCGATGGACTGAAAGTCATGCGTTCTTGTGGGCTCGTTATGGGAGAGGCGGGAGGGGCGGCGTGGCTCAGGGAGCGGGTGCGCAGTGGCTGGTCTTGCAGGTGGAAGCGTTGCTGGACGCAGGCGCATCGGAGCCTGAGTCATGTCCTCCGCAGGCTGTCAGCACGAGCGTAGCGCAAACGATTGCACTCGCGAGCAGCGGTCTGCCCGACTTGAAGAAGCGGGTCATGTAGGTGGTCTTGAGGTGAATGGAGCGGGTTGATCGACGGACGACACGAGCTTGAGGACAAGCTTCGTGCCGATGGAATCGGGCGCCTGATTCAGACCGTCAATCTAGCGGGGTTTTCTTGCAGAAATGTGAAAGGTGCGGAAAGTGGTTTCGTAAAGACGGGATAAGCGGAGGTCAAGCTGGCGCGGGGAAGCGCCAGGCGAGGGAAATATCCTTGCAGCGGCTAGTGCAGCCAGGCGAAGGCCGCGAGCGCGATCATGACCGTGATCGCGCCGCCGATGCGCGTGGCGATCTGGGCAAAGGGCATCAATTCCATGCGGTTTGCGGCGGTCAGGATGGCGACGTCGCCGGTGCCGCCGAGGCCGCTATGCGTGGCGTTGACGATGGCCGCCTCGACCGGATACATGCCCATGCGGCGCGCGACGAGGAAGCCGGTCAGCGTCAGCGTGAGCACCGTGGACACGGCCGTCACGATGTTGACCCAATGGAACGCGGCAACGATCTCGCCCCACGGCGTCATCGCAACGCTGATCGCGAACATGAGCGGATAGGTCACGGCGGTGGAGAAGAAGCCGTACATGAAGCGCGCGCCGCCGCGCACGCGGGGCGACACGAGCTGGAAGAACTGCGCCGCGACCACCAGCACGAGCATCACGACCGGCGCGGGCCAGTCGAAGTATTGATGGCTCAGCACGCCCACCAGATACAGCGCGATGGCCGTCGCGCCCGCAGCCGCGACCGAACTGACATCGAACTCGAAGGAGGGCGCGCGGGCTTCGGTGACGTCGTCGTCGGCCTGGGCGAGTGTCAGGCGCCCATTGCCGGTGAGTTGCGGACGGCGCGTGCCGAGATAGCTCAGGAGACCCGCGCAGCAGATCGCCGCGATGTTGCCGAGCATCACCGCCGAGAGCACCTGCGCGAACAGCGGCCCTTGCTCGACGCCGAGAATCTGCGCATAGCCCGCCGAGAGCGGCAGTGCGCCTTCACCGACTCCGCCCGCCATGATCGGCACGACGACGAGGAAAAGCGCGTGCTTCAGGTCCAGTCCGAGCACCGTGCCGACAGTCGTGCCGACGAGCGCCGCCGCCACCGATCCCGCCGCCACCGGCACGAAGATCCGCACGAAGCCTTTGACGAGCGTCTGCCGGTCCATGCTCAGCACGCTGCCGACGATGATCGCCGCGATGAACAGATAGAGGAAGTTGGACTGCCTGGTGAAGGTCGTGACAGCCTTCGCGATGGGCGCGGGCATCAGGTGGTAGTACACCAGCATCGACGGGATGAAGGCCGCGAAGATCGAGGTCGCGCCGATGTGACGGATCCACGGAATGCGCTTCGCCAGTTCGGCGCAGGTGAAGCCGCCCACCGCGACGAGCGCGATGCCGGTCGGCAGGTCGGCGGCGAGCTTGCCGTGCGCGGTCATCGCGCCGAGCACGAGGATCAGCAGCACATAGACCGGCAGCGGCAACGCGCCGATGCGCACGTCGAACACGCGCCACCAGCGTTCTTTCAGGCCCGGGTTCTCGCGCGTGGCGACCGAGGGTGCGGCGGACTTCATCGAGGGTTCTCCGTTCATCGCGGGTCAGATGAAAATGAGCAAGGCCGCACCATACACGATCAAACCCACGGCAAAGGTCATCACGGTGAAGCCGAGCACGCGCTGCACGCCGACGCCCGCCATCGCGACCACCGGCGCGGCCCAGAACGGCTGCAACATGTTCGAGACCTGCTCGCCCATGGCGACGGCCATCGTCGTCGCCGGCACGGATGCATGCAGCGCGACCGCCGCCGGCACCACGAACGGCCCCTGCACGGCCCAGTGACCGCCGCCGCTCGGAATGAAGAAGGTGACGATCACCGAGCAGATGTAGCTCCAGAACGGCAGCGTGTGCGCATTCGAGATCGTGATGAAAAAGTGCGAGATCACGTCGGGGAGGCCGGTGGCGTCCATCATGCCCATGATGCCGCCGTACAGCGGGTATTGAAGCATCATCGAGCCGGTTTGCTTCGCGGCGTTCTTGATGGCATCGGCATAGGCGAGCGGATAGCCATGGCAGATCACGCCGCCGATGAACATCACGAAGATCACCGCGTTCACGCCCGAGAACGGGATGTGCTGCACCTGCGCCAGCACGATCAGCGCAATCCCCATCACGCCGATGAACGCGCTGCCGAGCCACGAATGCTCGATGGCCTGCGCGAAGCTCAGCTTGCCTTCGGGACGCTTGCGCACCGGGGCGTCGGGATGCTTGTCGGTGTCGAGCACCACGGCGTCTTCGTCGCGCGGCTTGAGCCACGTGAGCACGAAGGGCATGACGACGAGCATCACGAGCGTCGGCACGAGATTGAAGCGCGTGAACACGGTCTCGCCGAACGGCAGCACCGCGCCCGTCAGCTTCTGCACGACGTTCATCGCGCTGCCTGGCGTCGATTGCGCCAGCGCGATGGAACTCGAAATGCCGCTGGCCCACACGACCCAGCCCGAGAACCCTGCCGCGACGATCCACGCAAAGTCCACGCGCAGGCGCTTGGCCACTTCGCGCGCGAGCAGCGCCGCGACGACCAGCCCCATGCCCCAGTTGAAGAACGAGGTCACGGCCACCAGCACGAAGGTCAGCGTGGCGGCCTGCGCGGGCGTGCGCGCGACCGACACGAGCGCCTTGAACAGGCGCTGCACCGGCGGCGCGTGCGCGAACGCATGGCCCGTGACGAGCACGAGCGTGATCTGGAACGCGAACGTGAAGATGCCGAAGAAGCCCTTGTACCAGCCGCCGATCATGCCCGGCACGGACGCATGCGGCGCGAAGATCAGCGAGAGCACCGCGACGATCGCGGTGATGAGGATCGCGAGCACGAACGGGTCGGGAATAGTGCGCTCGAACAGCCGGATGGTGGCTTCGGTGAAACGGGTCTTGCGCACGGGCGTTGGCGCGGCGGTGGATTTCATGCGGTGTCTCCTGTGAGTCTTGTTCTTTTTAGATCGCGAAGCCGTACAACACGGCGGGGTTGGTGTCGAGAATGCGTTCCCGGATGCTGCCGTCCTCGGCCCATTCGCCGAGCAGATCGAGCAGCATGGCGTCGTCGGGCTTGTGCGTCTCGGTCACATGCGGCCAGTCACTGCCCCATACGAGACGCTCGGGCAGGGCATCGACCCAGGCGCGCGCCATCGGAGTGATGTCGGCGTAGCGTTGCTCCAGGCCCGCCGCCGAATCCAGATAAGGACCGGACAGCTTGATCCAGGCGCGGCCCGCGTCGGCGAGACTGCGCACGATGTCGAAGGCCGCGTGACGCACGCCGTCAGCGAGCGGCAGGCGCGCGCGGTGATCGAACACCATCGTCGCGGGCAGGCTGCGCAACAGCGCTTCGTGCTCGACGATCTGTTCCGCGGTCCAGTGCAGCTGCACGTGCCAGCCGAGTTCGGCGACGCGCCGCGCGAGCGGCTCCACCATCTCGAAGCCGACCGCCGCATTCGCGGCCGTGTAGAGCGTGAAGCGGATGCCGCGTATGCCGCCCTGGTCGAGCGCGGCGAGTTCGTCGTCGGACACGTCCGGATGCAGCACGGCAATGCCGCGCGCATGCTCGATGCCGAGCTGGCGGATGGCATCGACGGTGACGGCGTTGTCGGTGCCGTACACGCGCGGCGTCACGATCACGACCCGCTCCGTGCCGATGCGCGCCTGCACCCTGCGATACGCGGCGACATCGGCATCGGCGACGAAGCCGTGCGCGTCCGGCTGCTTCAGGAACGCGCGGTCATAGATGTGAATGTGGGAATCGCATTTCATCGCGGCAGGTCTCCGTTCACAGCACGGCGCGCTTCGCACGCAATGCTTCGATGTCCGCTTCGCTCAGGCCGGCTTCGCGCAGCAGCGCATCGCTGTGCTGGCCGAAGGCGGGCGCGGCGAACGGCTCGGGCAGCGGCGTCGCGCCGAAGCGCACCGGATGCCGGAAGCCGCGATAGCCGCCGAGGCCCGGATGCTCGAAATGCGTGACCATCTCTTCAGCGAGGACTTGAGGATCGTCGAACATGTCTTCCACGCTGCGTGCAGCGGCGCAAGGCACCGCGTCGCCGAAGCGCGCTTCCCATTCGAGCGCGCTGCGCTGCGCGAGCGCCGCATGCAGTTGCGGCACGATTTCATCGCGATGGATCGCACGCTTGCGCACGCTGTCGTAACGTTCGTCGGCGGCGAGCGCGTCGAGGCCGGTCAGCTCGCACAGCGACTTCCAGAAATGCGGCGTGTTCGCGGAAAGATAGAGATACCCTTCGCGCGTCGGATGAATGCCCGTGATGCCGCCCGAACGCATGTCGCGGCCTACGTCCTTCGGTTCGCCGTCGGCCCAGATGAGACGCGCGGACTGCATCGTCAGCGCGCTGCGCAGCAGCGATACGCCCACGTACTGTCCTTCGCCGCTTTTCTCGCGCGCGAACAGCGCGGACGCCACGCCCGACGCCACCAGCGCCGCCGCGTAGTAATCCACCACCGAGCCGTACAGCACTTCGGGCGGGCCGTCGGCCGGGCCTTGCAGCGTACACATGCCGGTCATCGTCTGCAGGACCTGGTCGTAGCCCGCCTTGTCCTTGTTCGGACCGGTTTCGCCATAGCCCGTCACTGCGCAATACACGAGCCGCGGATTCACTTCGCGCAGTTGCTCGTAAGCGATGCCGAGCCGCGCCGGCACGCTCGGACGGAAGTTATGCACGAGCACGTCGGCCTGCTTCACGAGCGCGAGCAACACGTCCAGCGCTTCCGGCTGCTTCAGGTCGAGCGCGAGGCCGCGCTTGCCGCGGTTCACGCCGAGAAACGCGCGGCTTTCCGCTTCGAGCGTCGACGGGTACTTGCGCAGGTTGTCGCCCGTGGGCGGCTCGATCTTGATGACTTCGGCGCCCTGATCCGCCAGCAGCGTGCAGCCATAAGGACCGGCGATGTAGGCGCTCAGGTCGAGCACGCGCACGCCGGAGAGCGGCCCGCCGCGCCCAATGTTCTGTTCCATGAAACCTTCTCCTTTCAAATTCCCGCAACGGCGCGCTGCTCGTCGGAGAGCAGGCCGAGCCGCGCGGCGTCGCTGACCAGCACGCGCGCGCGTTCGACGAACGGCGGATCGATCATCCGGCCATCGACGACATACGCGCCGACACCTTTTGCATCCGCTTCGCGCGCGGCAACGACGACCCGCACCGCGTGCGCGATGTCTTCGTCGGGAGGACGGAAGACGTCGTTGGCAATCGCGATCTGGCTCGGGTGAATGCAGCTCTTGCCGATGAAGCCGAACGCGCGCGCCAGTTGCGCCTCCGCGCGAAAGCCGTCCGCGTCCTTGATGTTGGCGAAGGCGCTGTCGTAGGCGAAGACGTTCGCTTCGCCCGCCGCGATGCGCAGCGCGAACATCGCCTGTTCGATGGCCGCGTTCTCGCGCCGCGCAATGCCGAGCGGCTCGAACAGGTCGCCCAGCCCGAGTTGCAGCCCCGCGACTCGCGGATGCGCGGCGGCCAGCTCGGCGGCCTGGCGCAATGCGCGCGGCGACTCGACATTGAGCAGCAGGCCGATCGGCGCGCTCACGCCGTTGGCGCGTTCGGCGGCTTCCAGCGCGGCGGCGGCGGCCAGTACGTCGTCGGGATGTTCGGGCTTCGGCAGGTTGACGAGGGAGACGCCGTTGCGTGCCACTGCGTCGATATCGGCGGCGAAATGCGGCGTGGACAGCGCGTTCACGCGCACGATCAGCGTCTTGTCGCTCGCCAGGGCGTCGCTGCTTTCGAGCAGTACGCGCAAGTCCGCGCGCGCCTGCGGCTTGCGCTCGGGCGTCACGCTGTCTTCAAGGTCGAACGAGAGGGCGTCGGCGGCGCCGGCGAGCGCCTTGGCAAAGAGTTCCGGGCGCGATGCCGGCACGAAGAGCTTGCTTCTCATGTGTCTCCCAACTGTTCTGAACTGTATTTGCTTTATCAAACAGTCTACGCAGGCTCAGGTTTTAGATAAACTATCCGCGTCTATCTTCAAACAAAAGCAAATCTACGTTATGGAATCAGCGTTCCTTTCCAACCTGCTGCTCGTCGTCGATACCGGTTCGATGGCGGAAGCGGCGCGGCGCGTCGGCGTGACGCCGGCGGCGATCGCACAGCAAATGGCGTCGCTCGAACGCGAGCTCGGCATCACGCTGTTCGTGCGCTCGGGCCGCACGGTGATTCCGACCGAGGCGGGGCATCGCGTGATCGAGCGGGCGCGCGGCCTGGTTGCCGATATCGCGGATCTCAAGGCACACGCGCTGGAAGGCGAGCCGACCGGTGAACTGCGGATCGGCACCATCACGACGGCGCTGCTGAGTCTGCTGCCCGATGTGCTCGCCAACTTTGCGCGCGCCTTTCCGCGCGCCAAGGTGCTGATTCGCGCGGGCACCTCGATGGAGCTGTACGACACGCTGCAACGCGGCGATCTCGATGTCGCCATCTGCCTGCATCCGTCGTTCGCGTTGCCGAAGGCCTATGACTGGCACTTGCTGCGTGAGGAGCCGCTCGTCGTGCTGGCGCCCGGAAGGCTGGCTCGCGAGGATCCGCATGAGTTGCTCCGGCGCGAGCCGTTCGTCCGCTATGACCGAACGCTAGGCGGCGGCAAGCAGGCCGACAACTATCTCCGGGCTGCACGCATCGTGCCGCGCGAACTGTTCGAACTGAATTCGCTGATGGCCATTGCGATGATGGTCGATCGCGGACTGGGCGTCTCGCTCGTGCCGGACATCGTTTCGCCGATGACCGCCGCGCTGTCCATTGCGCGCCTTGCTCTGCCGATGCAAGCAGAGCCGCGCCGCTTCGGCATGGTGTGGCAACGTTCGTCGCCGCGCGCGCGGCTGATTCAGGGCTTGCTGCGCTGCGCGGACGAGGCGGTCGCGGCGAGCATTGCGAAGGGGTGAACGAAGGAATGATCAGCCATAGGAGAACGTCTTGTCACAGAGACGTCAAGGCAGCAACAATCCGCATGCATACTTTGACTAACTGTCGAATGATGCGCGGCATAATGCAGATAATCCGTTTCCGGATTGATAACTGAGCGAGCGCTACCATGAGCGAACCAAAAATAAAGCGAGACCCGGAGGGAACACGGCGGCGCATTCTGGAGGCAGCCACCGAACAGTTCACCCGGTTCGGCCTGGCCGGCGCACGAGTCGACGCCATCGCCACCGCGGCCGAGACCAATGAGCGCATGCTCTATTACTACTTTACGAGTAAAGAAGGCTTGTACGTTTCGGTTATCGAAACAATGTATGGGCGCTTCGGAGAACGTGAAGTCAGTCTGGATCTGACGGGCCTGCCGCCTTCCGAGGCCGTGCGCAAGCTGGCCGAGTCCATCTGGGATCATCTGCGCGAAAACCCTCAATGGCTGAGTCTGATCAATAACGAAAACCTGCATGAAGGACGATACCTGGAGCGGTCGAGCACGCTGCGCGAAACCATCTCCCCGGTGATTGCCATCATGCGCGAGATCCTCGAGCGCGGCATGGCGTCGGGCGAGTTCCGGCCGGGCATCGATCCGCTCGACTTCTACATCACGGTAGTAGGCATGGGGTACTACGTGGTGTCGAACCGCTTCTCGATCAATGCGTTCATCGGGCGCAACTATAGCGAGCAGCCGCGTTACGAAGCCATCGCGGCGATGCATACCGACATGCTGCTGGCCTATCTCACTTCGCACAAGAAGACGCAATAAGCTTTGCCGGGGCGATCGCCGTCACGCCCTCTGATGCGATGAATCAGGCAACGCGGTGTCGTCGCCCCAGGCCTTGGCGGCAGCCACCGCGCGCCGCCAGTCCTTCAGGCTGGCCGCCACGCGTGCGGGCTGCATCGACGGGTTGAAGCGCCGGTCCTGCTGCCACTGCTGCTGCACCGTTTCGATGTCAGGCCAGAATCCCGTTGCCAGTCCTGCCAGACAGGCTGCGCCAAGCGCGGTTGTTTCGATGATGCGCGGACGCACCGCGTCGATGCCGAGCAGGTCGGACTGAAACTGCATCAGAAGATCATTGGCGCAGGCGCCGCCATCGACGCGCAATTCATCGATATGCATGCCCGAGTCGGCTTCCATGGCCTTGAGCACATCCGCCGATTGATAAGCTATCGAATCCAGCGCTGCGCGCGCGATGTGCGCCGCCGTCGTTCCGCGCGTCGCGCCGAACAGCGTGCCGCGCGCGCGGGCGCTCCAGTGCGGCGCGCCGAGTCCCGCAAAAGCCGGCACGAAGAAGACGCCGTCGGAGTCCGGCACGCTGCGCGCGAGCGCCTCGACTTCGGCCGCGCTGCGGATGATGCCCAGTCCGTCGCGCAGCCATTGCACCACCGCGCCCGCGATGAAGATGCTGCCCTCCAGCGCGTAATGAACTTCGTCACCAAGCTTCCATGCAATCGTCGTGACGAGGTCGTTCTTTGATTCGATCGGCTGTGTGCCGGTGTTCATCATCAGGAAGCAGCCGGTGCCGTAAGTGTTCTTCGCCATGCCGGAACGTGTACACATCTGGCCGAACAGTGCGGCATGCTGATCGCCCGCGATGCCGGCCAGCGGCACTTCGGCGGTCAGCACGCCCGCTGCGGTGCGGCCCACGCATTCCGATGACGCACGCACTTCGGGCAGCAGGTTGCGCGGGATGTCGAAGGCGTCGAGCAGGTCGTCGTCCCAGTCGAGCTTGTGAATGTTGAAGAGCATCGTGCGGGACGCGTTGGTGATGTCGGTGACGTGCAGCGCGCCCTTCGTGAAATTCCAGATGAGCCAGCTGTCGACTGTGCCGAAAGCGAGCTTGCCGCGCGCCGCCTGCTCGCGCGCGCCCTCGACGTTGTCCAGGATCCAGCGGATCTTGGTCGCGGCGAAATACGCGTCGATGGGCAAGCCCGTCTTCGTGCGCACCATCGCCGACAGGCCGTCCGCCTTGAGCGTGTCGCACAGGTCGGCGGTGCGCCGGTCCTGCCATACGATGGCGTTGTGGACGGGCTTGCCGGTCTCCCGGTCCCACACGATGGTCGTCTCGCGCTGGTTGGTGATGCCGATCGCGTCGATATCGCCGGCTTCCGCGCCGCCTCGCAACAGCGCTTCGGCGGCGACGCCCGACTGCGTCGACCAGAGTTCCCACGGATCGTGTTCCACCCAGCCGGGACGCGGATACCGCTGCGTGAACTCCTTCTGCGCCGATGACACCAGCCGCCCTTGGGCGTCGAACAGCATCGCGCGTGAACTGGTGGTGCCTTGGTCGAGGCTCAGGATGAAGCGCCGTTTCATTGTCCGTCTCCGAATATTGTTCTTGGCCCGCGCAATCCTCGCGTGCGCTTTAGGCCGCGTGTTCCGGCGACGGCCCCGCGATGTCGGTCGCCGCTGCGTCCTGCCGGGCGAACCAGTCGTCGATGCGGGAGGCGACCGTATCGCGCGAATCCGGCGCGATGTGCAGGCCCAGTTTCGAGCGGCGCCACAGCACGTCTTCGGAAGTCCTGGCCCATTCGACGTCGCGCAGATAGCGCAATTCGGCTTCGTGAAGAGCGATGCCCGGCGCGAGCGACGGCCCGAGATCGTCGAGACTGCGCGCCGCGCCGATGAGCGTGTCCGCGCGCGTACCGTAGGCATGCGCGTAACGGCGCGCCAGTGACTCAGGCAGCCAGGGATGTCGCGACCGAAACGCCGCGATGAACGCGTGAATGTCCGCACGAGGCAGGTCGCCGCCCGGCAGCGGCACACCGGCGGTCCAGGTTCGGCCGTCGTGTCGAAGCGCCTCGCAAAGCGTGTCGACGGCTTCTTCCGCCAGCTTCCGATAGGTCGTGATCTTGCCGCCGAAGACCGAGAGCAACGGGGCTTCGTCATCGGGATGATCGGTTTCCAGCCGATAGTCGCGCGTCACGGCGGAAGCGTTCTGCGCGTGCTCGTCTTCCAGCAGCGGACGCACGCCCGAATAGCTCCACGCGACATCCGCCGGCGCGATCTTCTGCTTGAAATAGCGATTGATGGAGTCGCACAGATAGCGCACTTCCTCGGCGTCGATGGACACCCGCGCCGGATCGCCGTGAAACTCGAGGTCGGTCGTGCCGATCAGCGTGAAGTCGCGCTCGTAGGGAATCGCGAAGATGATGCGCTTGTCGGGGTTCTGGAAGATGTAGGCGTCATCGTGGGAGAAGAGACGGCGCACCACGATATGACTTCCCTTTACCAGTCGCACGCGATGCTGCGGCTTCTCGCGGGTGTGGATGCCGTTGCGCAGCAACTCACCGACCCACGGACCCGCCGCATTGACGATCGCACGTGCCCGCACGGTCGAGAGCGATCCTTCGCCGCCGCCAATGCGCGCGTGCCACACGCCTTCCTGCCGCGACGCGCTGACGAGCCGCGTCCGCGTCAGCACGGTCGCGCCGCGTTCGCGTGCATCGAGGGCGTTCAGCACGACGAGCCGGGCGTCGTCGACCCAGCCGTCGGAGTAGATGAACCCGCGCTCGATGCTGTCGATCAGCGGCGCCCCGGCAGGATGACGGCGCATGTCGATGCCGCTCGACCCCTGCAGCAGTTCGCGTTTCGCCAGATGATCGTAGAGAAACAGTCCGGCGCGGATCAGCCAGGCCGGGCGCAGTGCCGGCATGTGCGGCATGACGAAGCGCAGCGGAGAGATGATGTGCGGCGCCGAGCGCAACAAGGTTTCGCGCTCCTGCAAGGCCTTGCGCACCAGACCGAACTCGCGGTACTCGAGGTAGCGCAGTCCGCCGTGAATGAGCTTCGTGCTCGATGACGACGTGTGCGACGCCAGATCGTCCTGTTCGACCAGCAAGACGGAGAGCCCGCGTCCGGCGGCATCGCGCGCGATGCCCACTCCGTTGATGCCGCCGCCCGCCACGAGCAGGTCGTAGATCAAGCCTTGCATGGTCTGTTCACTCTCCAGGGTGTCCGGCACGAAGTTGACGCAAAGAAACGAAAATGTTCGTTTGCGAAAATTTAACGAACAACGGCGAAAAAGTAAAGACGCTTGCACGCCAGCCATTCCTGCGCAAAACAAGCAGAGGCAGCAAGGAAGAAATATAAGCTTGCTCAGCGTATACCCTGACCAATATTTTCGAAAGTGAACTTTTAGTTTTCGAAATTGTTCCTTATAGTTCGCCTTGTATCTCAAAATCCGGGTGCGTCCATTGCGCCCGCTACGGCAAACACAAGGAGACCGCGCCATGCAGGAGCGCACGCAACTCGGACAGGTGGTGTACAGACAAGGGCCCGACTGGCCCGGCTACGCGCGGCGTGTCCTGTTCTGGAACTGGTTCACGTGGCTGCTCAACTTCGCGGACCGCGGTCTCATCGGGCCGTTGCTGCCGCTCATCATCGCGGAGTTCGGCATCTCCTATGCGACGGCGGGCGGCCTCGTATCGTTCTTCTTCGTCGGCTATCTCTCGACCTTCTTCGGCGGCCTGCTCGCGGACCGCTACGGCCGCAAGCCGATGACCGTGCTCTCCGTGTTCGGCTTCGGCGCGGCCACCTGTCTCACCGGTCTCGTTACCGGCGTCAAGTCCTTCGCCGCCGTGCGCGTGATGACCGGCATCTTCGAAGGGCTCCAGTATCCGGCTGCCGCCGCCTGGGTCAGCGAGAGCTTCCCGTACAAGCAGCGCGGCCGTGCGCTGGCCATCTGGGAGACGGGCTACAGCCTGGGCACGCTGGCCGGCATCGCGGCGGCGACCGTCGTCGGCGCGCACATGGGCTGGCGCGCGGTCTGGCCGATCTGCGGCGTCATCACGCTGCTGTCGGGCGTCCTGTTCATGCGCCGCATCAAGGAGCGTCCGCGCACCGAGACGCCGGGCCACGACGAAGCCGTCGCGCTGCATATCGAGAAGGGCGGCGCGCGCATCCGCGACGTCATCCGCATGCGCAACGTGTGGGTCGTCTTCGTCATGCACGGGCTCTACAACTTCACCTTCTGGATGGCCGCCACCTGGGTCCCGGCGTATGCGATCAAGGTGCATCACATGTCCTTCCTCAACGGCGGACTGATGTCGGCGACGCTGTTCGGCGGCGTGTCGATCGGCCTCGTGCTGAGCGGCTTCCTCGCGGACCGCATCGGCCGCAAGCGCACCATCAGCCTGCTCACGCCGGTGTCGGCCATCTGTCTGTGGGGCTTTACGCAGGCGCAAAGCGCACCGATGCTGTTCACGCTGATGGTGCTCGGCGGCGTGTTCGGCGCGTATATCTCCACCGCCATCGCACTGGTGATGGATTCGACCGATCCGCGTCTTGCCGGCACGGCCTTCGGCGTGGCGCTGTTCGGCGGCGAAGTCGGCGCGGTGCTGGGGCCGCTGTCGGGCGGTATCCTGGCGCAGGAACTCGGTTTGCAGAGCGCCATTCTCGCGCTGCCGGTCTCGCTGATCGTCGCTGCCGTCTTCGTGTGGTTCGCGCATGAACCGCAACGCGACGCGCACGGCACGCTGAAGACCAACCTGAACTCACAGACCTGAACGGCATTGCGACTTCGGCGCGGGGATCGACGAACCCGCGCACCTTCATTCATTTTTGGCACCGGGACCAGCATGGCAAGCAAACCGAACATCATCCTGATTCTCAACGACGACATGGGCTACTCCGACATCGGCTGCTATGGCGGAGAAATCGAGACCCCGAACCTCGACCGGCTTGCCCGCAACGGCTTGCGCTACTCGCAGTTCTATAACACCGCGCGCTGCAGCCCGTCGCGCGCGTCCTTGCTGACGGGCCTGCATCCGCATCAGACGGGCATCGGCGTGCTGACCTACGACTACGGTCCCGAAGGCTATGCGGGCAATCTCAACAAGCAGTGCGTGACCATTCCGGAAGTGCTGAAGACCAACGGCTATCGCACCTACATGAGCGGCAAATGGCATGTGGCGAGCAGCCTCGACGAACCCAGCGACACCTGGCCGATGCAGCGCGGCTTCGACGAATTCTTCGGCACGATCATCGGCGCGGGCAGCTTCTACGATCCGAACACGCTCACGCGCGGCAACACCAATATCGAGCACGAGGCGAAGGAGCAGGACGACTTCTTCTATACCGATGCCATCAGTGACGAAGCGGTCTCGTTCATCGAGCAGCATGTCGCCGAGCATGCCGGCACGCCGTTCTTCCAGTACGTCGCCTACACGGCGCCGCATTGGCCGCTGCATGCGCATGAGGAAGACATCGCCAAGTACAAGGGCCGCTTCGACGCAGGCTGGGACGCGCTGCGTGAGGAGCGCCTGAAGCGGCTCGTCGATGACGGCATCCTGCGCGACATCTGGCGTCTCAGCGACCGCGACCCGACGCAGCCCGAATGGAGCGAAGCGGATCACAAGGCCTGGCGCCTGCGCTGCATGGAGGTGTATGCGGCGCAGATCGACCGGATGGATCAGGGCATCGGGCGTATCGTCGCGGCGCTGGAGCGCGCCGGGCAACTCGACAACACCGTGATCATCTTTCTGTCGGACAACGGCGCGTGCGCCGAGGACATTCCGGAAGGCGTCACGGTCGATGATCTCGTCAACAATCTCAAGATCGCCAAATCGCATACGCGCAAGGGCGCCGAAGTCCAGTTCGGCAACAACCCGGCGCTGATGCCGGGCGGCGAGGACACGTACCAGAGCTATGGCACGGCCTGGGCGAATCTGTCGAACGCGCCGTTCCGGCTCTACAAGCACTGGATTCACGAAGGCGGTATTTCGACGCCGTTCATCGTGCACTGGCCGGACGGCATCGAGGCGAAGGGCGAGATCCGTCACTCGCCGGGCTATCTGCCCGACGTCATGGCGACGGTGCTCGACATCACCCGCACCGACTATCCGCAGCAGCATGGCGGCAACGCCATCGCGCCGCTGGAGGGTCACTCGCTGCGGGCGTCGTTCGAGCAGAAGGGCGGGGAAGCCCGCCCGCCGATGTTCTGGGAGCACGAAGGCAACGCGGCGGTGCGCATCGGTACGTGGAAGCTGGTGCGGCGCTATCCGAATCCGTGGGAGCTCTATGACATGGACGCGGATCGCACCGAACTGAACGACCTCGCCGGGCAGCATCCGGATCGCGTGAAGGACATGGCGGCGCGCTACGACGAATGGGCCGCGCGCTGCGGCGTGATTCCGCGCGAGAAGATCCTGGCGCTGATGGCGGAGCAGGACGAGCCTGCGTTCTGGGAAAAGGAAGAGGACAAATGATGGAGACGCCGGGCTTGCACGAGGGCGGCACGAAGCGGGCTTGCTGCACGCCGCAGCGTGCTGTTCACGTGGAGTCGCAAGCGCAGGACATCGCGCGGACTGGCGAGCCCGATGCGTGGGTGCAAGTTCGCGGCGGCGAGTTCGAGATGGGCACCGATCTCGCCGAAGGTTTTGCCGACGATGGCGAAGGCCCCGCACGCCGCGTGCGCGTCAGTGACTTCGCGCTCGCGGCGACCACCGTGACGAACGGCGAGTTCAGCGCGTTCGTGCGGGCGACGGGCTACATCACCACCGCCGAGCAGCTCGGCACGTCGTTCGTGTTCTATCTTCAGGTGCCGGAAGCACGGCGCGCCGGGATGCGTCGCGTGGCGCCGGGCCTGCACTGGTGGCTGGATGTCGAAGGCGCCTGCTGGCAGCGGCCTGAAGGGCCTGGCTCGCACATTCGCGACCGGGCGCGGCATCCGGTGGTGCATATGTCGTGGGACGATGCGCACGCCTACTGCGCCTGGAAAGGCGGCCGCCTGCCGACCGAAGCCGAATGGGAATTCGCCGCGCGCGGCGGTCTCGAAGGCAAGCGCTATCCCTGGGGCGACGAACTCGAACCGGACGGGCGGCCCCGCTGCAACATCTGGCAGGGCGATTTCCCGCGTTCCACCGCGCCCGGATGGAACGCCGGTCCGCTGGCCGTCGATGCCTTCGAGCCGAACGGTCTCGGCTTCTACAACATGTGCGGCAATGTCTGGGAATGGTGCGCCGACTGGTACGCACCGGACTATCACGTCGCGACCGCTGCACGCGATCCGCGCTTCGATACACCTACGGGCAGGCGCTCGATGCGCGGCGGCTCATTCCTCTGCCACGATTCGTACTGCAACCGCTATCGCGTTGCGGCGCGCAGTTCGAATGTGCCGGGGACGTCGGCGAGCAATATCGGGTTCAGGATCGCGCATCGGTAGAAGTCCGTCACCCCTGCGACGCATGCATCAGCATGTAGCCCGCCACCAGCACGATCACCCCGGCGAACACGCGGTTGAGCGTGCCGCGCCGATGCGCGAGCCGTCCGGCCGCGCGCGCCCCCATCCAGCCGCCGACCGTGCCGCCGAGCACGAACACTGCGGCCACGGGCCAGTCGACGTCGCCGGAGATCGAATAGTTGATCGCGGTGGTGAGGCCGAAGGTGCCGACCGCGAACAGCGACGTGCCGATGGCCTCCACAATCTGCATCTGCGCGGCGAACATCAGTCCCGGCACGATCAGGAAGCCGCCGCCGATGCCGAAGAAGCCCGACAGTCCGCCCGCGCCCAGCCCTGTGCCGCACAGTTGCGGATAGCGTCGCGAGGTGCCGGCGCGCGTGTCGTCGGCGTCGGCGGGAGTGCTGCGCAGCATCAGCACGGCCACGATGCACATGAGAATGGCGAAGTAGTCGAGCAGACGGTGCCCGTCGACGAGCTTGCCGAGCGTCGAACCCAGCGCCGCGCCGAGCACGCCGCTCGCCGCGAAGGTGAAGGCCGCGTCCCAGCGCACGCGTCCGGCGCGCGCATGCGGGATCATGTTGAGATAAGCGCTCGCGGCCACCGCGAGCGCAGCCGTGCCGATGGCCGCATGCGCGTTGTGCAGGCCGACCACATAGAGCAGCAGCGGAATGGCGAGGATGGACCCGCCGCCGCCGATCATGCCGAGCATGAAACTCACGAAACCGCCGCATAGCACAGCAAGAAGGATCTGGATGAGAGACGGTGCGGGCATGCGTTCAGCCCTGCCGTCGCGGTGTGGACGCGGGCTGGCCGCAGGTCAGGTTCGCGGGCACGGCCACGTCCATCATCTTCGGATAGGGCAGGTCGAGCGACGACATGATGCGCGCATACTCGTCCTCGGTCTTGCCCGCGATGCGCGGATTCCAGCGCTGTTCCTCGCCGATGCTCGACGCGCTCATGCCCTTGTAGTCGTGCGCCGGATAGACGATCGTAGGCTCGGGCAGGCGGAACAGCCGGTTGACGATGGAGTCCCACGAACGGCGCGCGTCGCCGCCCTGGAAGTCGGTGCGGCCGCTGCCGCGGATCAGCAGCACGTCGCCGGTGAACACGGCGCGCGGCGCGTCCGGTTGCAGCACGAAGCTGAACGACTCATCGGTATGGCCGGGCGTGTAGAGCGCGCCCAGCGTGATGCCGTCCACGTCGATGCGCTCGCCGTCGCGCACATGGCGCGTCACGCATTCGGCGCGCGTGCGTTCGCCCATGATCGTCGTGCAATCCAGCACGTCGCGCAGGTCGCCAAGCGCGGTGATGTGGTCGGCGTGCGTATGCGTGTCGATGGCATGCACGAGTTCCACGCCGAGTTCCTCGATCAGTTGCAGGTACTGGTCGAGCTTCTCCTTCACGGGATCGATGATCAGCGCCTCGCCGCCCGGCCGCGACGCGAGCAGATAGGTGTAGGTGCAGGAGGCGCTGTCGAAGAGTTGTCGGAAGATCATGGCGTGCTCAATCCTTGCGTAGCGCCTGGGCGAAGCGCGCGATGAAGTCGCCGACGTTCCCGACCTTTTCGAAGCCCAGCACGCTCTTCACGATGCCGTCCACCTGTGCCGCCTCCAGCCGCTCGCCCAGCAGCGAACCGGCCTTCGCGCTCAGGTTGCGTTCCTGTCGGGCGAGATCCTGTTCGGGGCGGCTCGTGTTGATGTGCTGTTCGAGGCGCGTGCCGTCCTTCAGCACGATCGCGACATCGGCGCTCGCGCGCGGCTGCTGCGGATTGGGCGTGATCGTCACGAGCCGGCGCAGCCGGCCGACCTGCGCGTCGTCGAGCGCGGCGGGGCCGTACGATGCGGCATCGACGGTGCTCCAGCCCGCCAGCGTCAGCGCAACCATCTGCGCGATGCTGAACTTCGCTTCGAGTCCGTTCGTCGGCGATGGAATGCAGCACACCGAGAGATATTGCGGCTCGACGCGGATCTCGATGCGCTCGATGTCGTCGAGGCGCGCGCCCAGTTGTTCTCTCAACAGCTTGGACGCTTCGATCGAACCCTGCGTGCCGTAGCACGACGCGTTGTACTTGAACAGAATCGTGCGCGCCTGATAGTCCGGCGCGTTGGCGAGCGCGCGTGCAATCGCGTCGTGGTCGCGCGCGCTGGCGTACAGCTCGATGAAACCGGCCTCGCATTCGAGCATGTCGGTCTGGCTGGTGAAGCCGCGCTTCGCGAGACTCGCGGCGAGCACGCCGCTCGCGGCCGCGTGGCCCGCATGCAGCGGCTTGCACATGGTGCCGAACGCCGCGCGCAGCCCGGCCGATTGCGTCGCGGCAATGCCCAGCGCGTGCTGCGTCTGCGCGGGCGTGAGATCGAGCAGCGTCGCGCTGGCGAGCGCCGCGCCGAACATGCCGAAGGTCGCGGTGTTGTGCCAGCCGCGCTTGTAGTGTTCCTCGCCCATCACGAGTGCGATGCGGCTCTGCATCTCCACGCCCGCGACGAAGGCGGCGAGCGCGCGCTGACCGGGCAGGCCGTCGCGTTCGCCGATCGCGAGAATCGCCGACCACAGCGGCACCGACGGATGCACGCGCGAACCGAGATGCACGTCGTCGAAATCGAGCACGTGCGAAGCCATGCCGTTGACCAGCGCCGCGTTGCGCACGCTGGTCCGCGCGCCGCTGCCGAGCAGCGTCGCGCGCGGCGCGGCTTCTTCCGCGCGAATCTCGGCTTCGAGCATGCCCACCGAAGGATCCGCCCAGCCGGAAGTCAGCGTGCCAAGCCAGTCGAGCAGCGAGTGCTTCGCTATCTCGATGACTTCAGCCGGCAGCGGGTCGCGGGCGCGTGCGAGACAGGTCTCGGCAAGTTCGCGTGTGAGAGGGTAGCGGGCGCTCGAAGCTTCGCTCATGAGGGTCTCCGTGGAATGCTGTGACTGGATGGCGGCCGGCGGTTCAGTGCCGTCGTCCGAATGCCGCCGGATTGACGAGGTTGCGCGGCGTCCCGGCCTGCCAGGCGAGCACGTCGCGAAACGCCGCATCGAAGAGCGTTTCGTAGTTTTCTTTCTGCACATAGCCGAGATGCGGCGTGCAGACGACGTTGGGCATCTGCACGAAGGCATCGCGCAGCGCGGGTTCCTCGTCGAAGACATCGAGTGCGGCAAGGCCCGGCCGCCCGCGCGCCAGCGCTTCGGCGAGCGCGCCCGGCTGCACCAGGCCCGCGCGGCTCGTGTTGACGAAGAGCGCGTCGGGCTTCATCGCCAGCAGATGATCCAGCGTGACCGTGCCGCGCGTGGCGTCGTTCTGGCGCACCTGCAAGGTCAGCACGTCGGAACGGGTGAAGAGGTCGTGCGCGTCGGCGGCAAGTTCATGACCGTGTTCCGCCGCGAGCGCGAGCGACTCCGGCCGGCTCCACACCAGCACGCGCATGCCGAAGGCCGTCGCGTACTGCGCCAGACGCCGGCCGATGCGCCCATAACCCCAGATGCCGAGCGTGCGATGCTCCAGCGCGACGCCGAGACCGTGGCCGTAAGGCGTCGCATCGTCTTCAAGGCCGCTGCGCTGCCAGACGCCCGCCTTCAGGTTCGCCGCGTATTGCGGAATGCGCCGCGCCGCCGCGAGAATCAGCCCCCACACGAGTTCCGCCGTGGCGACGCCGGAGAAGCGGCTCTCGGTCACGGGAATGCCGAACTCCGTCGCCGCGTCCAGGTCGATTTGCGCGCTCGCCTTGCCGGTCTGCGCGATGAAGCGCAGGTTCGGCAGCTGCTCCAGCAGTGCGCGCGGCACCGGCGTGCGTTCGCGGATCAGCACCAGCACTTCTGCATCGGCGATGCGCGCGGCCAGCGTGTCGAGGTCCTTGATGGTGTCGTGCAACACCTGGACATCGTGACCGTCGAGCAGCCGGAAGCAGTCGAGCTTGCGGACGGCGTCCTGATGGTCGTCGAGGATGGCGATCTTCATCGCGGCCGCGCGCTGGTTACGCCTGTGCGCCGGTAGCGACCGGCGCGCCCTGGCGCGAACTCCACTCGCTCCACGAGCCCGGGTAGAGCGCCGCGCCGCGAATGCCCGCGATCTCCATCGCCAGCAGGTTGTGACAGGCGGTCACGCCGGAACCGCACTGGCCGATCAACACCGCGCCGTCGGTCGTGCCGGCAATCGCGCCGATCTCCTCACGCAGCGTATCCGCCGGCTTGAAGCGGCCGCCGGCGTCGAGGTTGTCGCGGAAGAAGCGGTTGCGCGCGTTCGGAATATGGCCGCCCACGGCATCGAGCGTTTCGTTCTCGCCGCGATAGCGGTCGGCCGCGCGGGCGTCGAGCACCACGCGCTCACCGCTGTCGATATTGGCGCGCACGGCGTCGAAATCGACCGTCGTGACGAGCGGCGTGCGGACCGTGAAGCTGCCCGGCGCGGACGCCGTGCGCTCGCCGCTTTCCACTGCGTGACCCGCGCCGCGCCAGGCAGGCAGGCCGCCGTCGAGCACCGCGACATCGCGATGACCGGCCCAGCGCGCCAGCCACCACAGACGCGCCGCGTACATGCCGCCCGCGCTGTCGTAGCAGACGATCTGCGTGGCGTCGTTCGCGCCGGCGCGCGCCATCGCGGCGGCGAAGGCCTCGACGGACGGCAGCGGATGACGGCCATTCTGGCCGGTCTTCGGGCCGCTCAGTTCGCTTTCCAGATGCAGATGCACCGCGCCCGGCACGTGCGCATCGCGATAGCTCGCGAGACCCGCGTCCGGGTTGGTCAGGTCGAAGCTGCAATCGCAGACCAGCACGTTGGCCGAACCATCGGCGAGCAGCGCGGCGAGTTGTTCGGGGGAAATCAGCGTGTCGAAGCGCATGGGGTTCCTGTTGCTTGAGAGAATGAGGTTGAAGGTCTCGCTCGCGGCGCGCTCAATGATTGAACGGCTTGACCACGGCGCGGTAATCCGCGATATCGCTTTCGATGAACTTCGCGAAGGCGTCGCCCGAGGTGTTGGTCAGCACCGCGCCGTTCATCGTCAGTTGCTTCGCGACGTCGGGCTGCTTGAGAATCTGCTGGATGTTCTGGTTCAGCTTCTCGACCACGTCGGGCGGCGTGCCGGCCGGTGCGGCGACGCCGTACCATTGCGTCGTGCCCACGGCCCAGCCGAGTTCGCGGAAGGTCGGCACGTCCGGATAAGCGGGATTGCGCTGCGCGCCGCTGGTCGCGAGCAGGCGCATGCCGTCGTCGGTCAGTTGCCCGGCGAGCGGCGTATAAGGCGCGAAGAAGCTGTCCACCTGGCCGCCGAGCAGCGCGGTGGTCGCCGGGCCCGAGCCGGTGAAGGGCACGTTGAGGATGTCGAGGCCCGCCTTCTTCTTGAAAATCTCCATCGTCGATTGCGCCGCGCCGCCCGTGCCGGTGGACGCGTAAGTGAGCTTGCCGCCCTTGGCCGCGGCCACGTAGTCCTGGATCGTCTTGTATTTCGACTTCGCGCTGACCATCAGGCCGAAGGGCGTTTCGACCACCATCGAAATGGGCGCGAAGCTGCCCGGCACCTTGTAGCGCAGGTCCGGATGCACCACCGGCGCGACCGAAAAGTTGCCGCTCATCGCGAGCAGCAGCGTGTAGCCGTCGGGCTTCGCGTGAGCGACGATATCCGCCGCGATGTCGCCGCCCGCGCCGGGACGGTTCTCGACCACGACGGGATTGTCGAGACTCTTCGAGAGCGCCGTGGCGACGATGCGCGCGTACGTATCGCCGCCGCCGCCCGGCGGAAAGCCGACCAGCAGCTTGATCGGGCCGTCCGGATAGCCGCCTGCGTGCGCCGCAGGCATGGCCGCCACGCCGATGCCCAGGCCCAGCACACAGGCCGACACAGCGCGCAGCAGACGCGCCGGAACCTCGTTCTTCGCATTTCGGGTTGAACGCATGCTTGTCTCCGTTGTTATCGATGGCCTGCACCGCAAGCGCGCCGCGTCATTGCAACAACTGCATGTGCCCCTTCTGCACGGTCTGCCGATAGCGGCCGATGTCCTCGACGATGTACTTCGAGAACGCGTCGCCGGTGAGCGTGCCCGGAACCACGCCTTCGCGGTCGAACAGTTCCTTGACCGTCGGCGCGGCGAGGGCCTGCATGGTCGCCTGTTCGAGCTTCGCGACGACCGGCGCGGGCGTGCCCGCAGGCGCCGCGAGGCCGTACCACTGGGTCAGCGTCATGTTGACGCCGGCTTCCTTCATCGTCGGCACGTCCGGCATCTGCGCGTTGCGCTTCTCGGCCGTGCTCGCCAGCAGGCGCAACTGGCCGCCCTTGATCTGGCCGGCGAGCGGCGGATAGGTGGCGAAGAACGCATCGACGCGGCCGCTGATCAGGTCGTTGATCGCCGGGCCCGAGCCCTTGTACGGCACGTGCAGCACGTCCACGCCCGCGGCCTGCTTGAACATTTCCATGCCGAGCTGCGCGGCGGAGCCGGTGCCCGTCGATGCATAGCTCAGCTTGCCGCCCTTGGCCGCGCTGATGAAATCGGCGAGCGTGTGGTATTTCGATTTCGCCGACACCATCAGCCCCTGCGGCGCCTCGGCCACCAGCGCGATGGGCGCGAAGCTCTCGGGCACCTTGTACGGCAGCCGCTTGCGGATGGCGGGCGCGGTCGCGAGGTTGCCGCTCATCGCGAGCAGCAGCGTGTAGCCGTCCGGCTTCGCGTGCGCGACCGTCTCCGCCGCGATGATGCCGCCCGCGCCGGGCCGGTTGTCGACGATCACGGTCTGATGCAGGATCGGGGCGAGCGCCGCCGCGAGCGCGCGGCCGTAGAGGTCGCCGCCGCCGCCCGGCGGAAAGCCGACCACGAGGCGGATGGTTTGCGTCGGATAGCTATCGTCGGCGTGGCTGGTGACCGGCAGGATCGCGCAACAGGCGAGGCCGATTGCGCCGAGCAGGCGGGTGAGTTTCATGCGAGTCGTCTCCTTCCGGTTAGTTTTGTCAGAGCGGCGCGCGACCGGCACGCACGCCGCTTTTCTGCACAGCCCCTGGATTTATTTGCGCGGCTCGGCGCCGCTGCGCGCGCGCACGGCGCTGGAACGAGCCGGACGGCGCGGGAGCGTTGGCGCGGTGTCCGCAGCGAGCTTTTCGAGCGCCTGCACCACGGCATCGCCGAAACGTTCGACCTGCGCGGCCGAGCGCTCCGCATGCGCCGGCACGACGCGCCAGATGCACGGACGCGGCGAGAAGTCGTCGAGATCGACGGCTTCGAGATCGTCCGCATAGGCGCTCGCGGCCAGCATGCAGTCCGGCACGAAGCCGAGGCCCACGCCATGCGCGACGAGTCCCAGCTTCTGCTCCGCGCCGAACGCGCCCACGTTCACCTGCAACGGCATGCCGCGCTCGCGGAACGCGCTGAAGAGGCCGTCGCGGAAGCCGCAGCCTTCGGGGTTCAGCACCCAGCCCATGCCGCCGAGATCGGCGAGATGCAGCGTGTGCGCCGGCATCGCGCCCTTGCGCGCCACCACCACCATGTGCAGCTCGCCCAGGCGCGTGGCGCTCAGGCCCGGGTCGAACTGGGTCGAGCCCGGCAACACGACGATGGCGCCGTCGAGTTCATCGGCCTTGAGGCGCGCGATCACGTCCGTGCTCCAGCCCGACGAAATCTGGATGGACAGCCCCGGCGTCTCTTCCATCTGCCGGGGCATGGCGTCGAGCAGCGCGAGTTCGGCAATCACCTCCGACACCCCGACGCGCAGCGTTCCGCCCGGCGGCGAGTCGCCCCGCACCAGATCGTCGATCGACGCCACTTCGCGCAGCACCGCCTCGCAGCGCTCATACACGCGGCGGCCGAGCGGCGTGGGCCGGGGCGGCTTGGTATGGCGGTCGAGCAGTTCCACGCCGAGATCGCGCTCGAGGTTCTGCACGCGCCGGCTGATGAGCGGCTGGCGCGTCAGCAGCGCCTCCGCGGCGCCGGTGACGGATTCGTAGCGGACCACCGCCACGAATGCATTGATGTCTTCGAGTTTCATGCCGAAAAAAGGTGGAGTCAGTCGTTCATCCAGCCCGCCGCTTCCTGAGCGGCGAGCGTCCGGTCGATGCTCGCGCCGGTCTGGCCGAGATAGCCGGCCGGATCGGTCAGGCGCACGATGTCGTTCTCGTCGAGCACCTTCGCGAGGCCTTCGTGGGTGCGCATGGCATCGGCGAAATCGAGCTTGTTGGCGATGCCGTGCATCGACGCTTCATACAGCCAATGGTGCGCCGTCTGCTTGCCGACGCGCTCGCCCAGCTCGATCATCACGCGCTCGGTCAGCAAATAGCCGCGCATCTTGTCGAGATTGTGCGACATCGCGTCCGCATCGACACGCAGGCCGGCCAGCAGCTTCGTGGTCTGTTCCAGCAGCGCGCCGGAGATCAGGCAGCATTCCGGCAGCGCCTTCCATTCGGTCTTCCACGCGATGCCGTCGCGCTCGTGCTCCTGCACCATCGCCTCGGTCATCATCGCTGCGTTGTAGCGCAGCGCGCGCGACAGCCCGGCGATGTTCTCGGCGGCGGTCGGATTGCGCTTGTGCGGCATCGTGGAGGAGGCCAGCTTGCCGTCGGAGAACTGTTCTTCCACTTCGCCGAACTCGTTGCGCTGCATGTTGAACAGCTCGTTGCCGATCTTCGACATCGTCGCGCCGATCATCGCCAGCAGGTTCGCGTATTCGGTGACGCGGTCGCGCGACGGGCCCCAGCTGATGGTCGGCACGGCGAGGCCGAGGGCTTCGAGCGTGCGCGTTTCCACTTCGCGCGCCTGCGGTCCGAGCGAGGCCTGCGTGCCCACGGCGCCGATCAGCATGCCGACGAACACGCGCTTCTCGCATTCCTCCATGCGCTGATAGTGGCGCGACACTTCGTCGAGCCAGATTGCACATTTGTGGCCGAAGGTGATGGGCAGCGCCTGGACGCCGTGCGTGCGGCCGACCATCACCGTATCGCGATGCTGCTTCGCGAGACGCGCCAGTTCCCGGCCGATGGCGCGCAACTCGTGCATGAACACCTGGTGCGCGTCCTTCAGTTGCAGGATCGTGCCGGTATCGAGCACGTCCTGCGTGGTCGCGCCGTAATGCACCCATTCGCCTTCCTTGCCGGCGTGGGCCTGCAACTGTTTGAGCAGCGGCACGAGCGAATGCTTGATGCGGCGGATCTCGCTCGCCATCAGCGGAATGTCGATCTTCTCGACCTTCGCGTTCTCCGTGATGGCCTGCGCCGCCGCCTTCGGAATGATGCCCAGCGCCGCCTGCGCATTGGCGAGCGCGGCTTCGAAGTCGAGCCACTTCTGGATGCGCTGTTCCTCCGAATAGATTTGCCGCAGCTTTTCGCTGCTCCACAGATGTTGCAGCGCAAGCATGTCGAATACGGAAACGCTCATGGATATCTCCTTTTACTTTTTGTCGGCGGGCAGCATGCGGCCCGGATTGAACAGAGTGTCGGGGTCGAAGGCGCGCTTCACGCGCGTCATCAGGTCGAGGGCGACCGGGTCCTTGTAGTGCATCAACGCGTCCTGCTTGAGGCGGCCGATGCCGTGTTCCGCCGAGATCGAGCCGCTCATCTTCGCGACCTGTTCATGCACGATCTCATGCACCCGTTCGATCTGCGCGCGAAAGTCGGCGTCGCTCTGGCCGGCGGGCTTGCTCTGGTTGTAGTGCAGGTTGCCGTCGCCGACATGACCGAAGGTGATCAGGCGGATGCCGGGAAACGCCGCTTCGAGCGCGGCGCCGGTTTCCTCGATGAAGCGCGGAATCTGCGAGATCGGCACCGACAGGTCGTGCTTGATCGACGGGCCGTCGCGGCGCTGCGCCTCCGGCACGTGATCGCGGATATGCCACAGCGCATGCGCCTGTTCCGACGACTGCGCGATCATCACGTCGCGCACGAGGCCGCGTTCGAAGGCATCGCCGAGCGCGGCTTCGAAGCGTTCGGCCAGTTGCGCGTCGCGCGCGGCTTCCGAGACCTCGACGAGCACCGACCAGGGCGTTGCCTCCGTCAGCGGCGCGCGCGTGTTCACGATATGCGCGAGCACCTGTTCCAGCGTCTTGCTGCCGATCAGTTCGAAGGAGGTCACGCAATCGCCGAGCGTTTCGCGCAGCAGCACCAGCACGTCGATGGCCTGTTGCGGCGTGTCGAGCCCGAGCCATGCGGTGGCCTGCTGGCGCGGCAGCGGAAACAGCTTCAGCGACGCCGCCGTGATGACGCCGAGCGTGCCTTCGCTGCCGATGAAAAGATGCTTGAGGTCGTAGCCCGTGTTGTCCTTGCGCAGCGGCGAGAGGCCGTTCCAGATGCGGCCGTCGGGCAGGACGACTTCGAGGCCCAGCGTGAGATCGCGCGCATTGCCGTAGCGCAGCACCTGTTCGCCGCCGGCATTGCTCGCCAGATTCCCGCCGATGGTCGCGCTGCCCTCGGCCGCCAGCGACAGCGGAAACAGCCGGTTGTGACGCGCCGCTTCTTCCTGCACGTTCTGCAGGATGCAGCCGGCCTCGACGATCATCGCGTGATCTTCCAGCGACACGCTGCGCACGCGGTTCATGCGCGTAAGGCTCAACACCACTTCGCGGCCCGACTCGTCCGGCGACGATCCGCCCGCCAGCCCCGTATTGCCGCCCTGCGGCACCACCGGCACGCGCTCGGCCGCACACAAACGCACGACCGCCGCGACCTGTCCGGTCGTCGACGGACGCACCACGGCGCGCGCGCGGCCCGGGAAATTGCCGCGCCAGTCGCGCTCGTAACGTTCGAGGTCAGCGGCTTCAGTGACGACGCCCTGCGGGCCGACGATCTCGCGCAGCCCGCTCAGGAAGGCGTCCGCGGTGGAAGTTGAGGAAGTTTCGGCGTGCGGGTCACGAAGCATCAGGGCCACTCGGTTGGTTCGACGATGACCGAACGATATCCCAACTTCCGGTGATTAGCCACTATCGGAATAATCTATTGCATGTTCATCTAATTTGTAGATAATCAGTCATCGTGATCGCGGCTCACCGCAGCGTGACCTGAATCGCACAATCCCTTCACCATAAGAAACCAGGAGCATCGAGATGACATCCCATTACTACGACAAGGAAGACAGCGCGCACCGCATGGGCATGGCCAAGGCCGCGCCGGAGGAGTTCAAGGCGTGGGCGAACCTGAACAACATCGTCGGCCGCGAAGACGGTGCGATTCCGCTGAAGTACCGCGAGCTGATCGCCATTGCCGTCGCGCACGCCACGGGCTGCCCGTACTGCATCGAATCGCACGCGAAGAAGGGCAAGGCCGCGGGCATGACGAAGGAAGAAATGAGCGAAGCCATCCTGCTGTCGGCGGCACTGTGCGCGGGCGCAGCCGCGGCGCACGGCGGCCTCGCCATGAAGTTCTTCGACGCTGCCTGAGAGCTGCGCGAAACCGGCATCGATCGGGACGCGCCAGCCGCGTTCCTGATCGATAGCCAGCGGGCGCGCACGGCGCGCAATGCCGTCGGCACAGACGGACATGAAAGGAGACAGACGTGGTTGAACAGCATCCGGCAGCGTCGACGCAGCGACGCGACTATTACGCGGGCGGGCTGATGATTCTGCTCGGCCTGGGCGCGATCTTCAAAGGCTCGAGCTACGACATCGGCAGCCTGCGCGAAATGGGGCCGGGCTTTTTCCCGGTGGCGGTCGGCGCGATCATGGCGCTGTCGGGGCTGGGCATCGCGCTGACCAGCGTGGCCGTCGAACCGGCCGGCGACAGGCAGAAGCCCGAATGGCGCGGCTGGATCTGCATTCTGCTCGGCATCGTTGCGTTCATCGTGCTCGGCAATCACGGCGGCCTCGTGCCCGCCACTTTCGCGACGGTGTTCATCGCCGCGCTCGGCGACCGCAAGAACAACCTGCGCGATGCCTTCCTGCTCGCGGCCGCCATGTGCGTGGTCGCGGTCGTGGTGTTCTGGTGGTTGCTGCAAGTGCAACTGCCGCTGTTCCAGTGGAGTTGAGCCATGATCGGACAATCGCTAGCTGATCTGTGGCATGGCTTCGGCGTCGCGCTGGAGATGCACAACCTGATGTGGTCGTTTGTCGGCGTGCTGGTCGGCAACCTGATCGGCGTGTTGCCCGGCATGGGCGCGCTCTCGGCCATTTCCATTCTTCTGCCGCTCACCTATTCGATGGGCCCGGTGCCCGCCGTGCTGATGCTGGCCGGCATCTTCTACGGCTCGCAGTATGGCGGCGCAATCGGCGCAATCCTGCTGAACCTGCCGTGCCATCCGCCGCATGCCGTCACCTGTCTCGACGGTTATCCGCTCGCCAAGCAGGGCCGCGGCGGGACCGCGCTTGGCATCACGATGGTGGCGTCGTTCTTCGCGGCGTCGTTCGGCATCATCGTGATGATCTTCGCTTCGCCGCTGCTCGTGCAGATGGCCTTCAAGTTCGGCCCGACCGAGATCTTCGCGATCATGCTGCTCGGCCTGCTGGCCGGCGCCACGATGAGCCGCGGCTCGGCGCTCAAGGGCGTGGCGATGACGTCCGTCGGACTGCTGGTGGGCGTGGCCGGCACCGATGTCAACACCGGCATCTCGCGCTTTACCTTCGGCATGGTGGAGCTGTCGGACAAGGTGGAGCTGGTGGCGCTCGCACTGGGCATCTTCGGCGTGGCGGAGTTCCTGCGCAGCGTGAACCGCATCCAGGCGGTGGGCGGCAAGACCCGCATCCGTTTGCGCGACATGCGGCCAAGCCGCGCGGAGTTGCGCGAGGCGTTCTTCCCGCTGCTGCGCGGCACGTTCATCGGCACGCTGTTCGGCGCGATGCCCGGCACCGGCCCGACCATCACGACCTTCATCGCCTATACGCTGGAGCGCAAGGTATCGCGCAATCCGGAGAAGTTCGGCACGGGGATGATCGCGGGCGTCGCAAGTCCCGAAGCGGCCGCGCATTCGAAGACGCAGGTCGACTTCATCCCGACCATGAGTCTCGGCATTCCCGGCGACGCCACCATGGCGCTGATCCTCGGCGCGCTGCTGATTCACGGCATCCAGCCGGGCCCGCGTCTCATCACCGAACATGCCGATCTGTTCTGGGGGCTCATCGCGAGCTTCTGGATCGGCAACGTGCTGCTGGTGATCCTGAATGTGCCGCTGATCGGCGTGTGGGTGCGTCTGCTGCGCGTGCCGTATCGCTTCCTGTATCCGGCTGCGCTGTTCTTCATTGCGATCGGCGTGTACAGCACCAACAACAGCCTGTTCGAGATCGGCGAGGTGCTGGTGTTCGGCGTTGCGGGCGCGATCTTCGCGTCGCTCAAGTTCCCGGTGGCGCCGATCCTGCTCGGCTATGTGCTCGGACCGATGGTGGAAGAGAACTTCCGCCGCGCGCTGCTGCTCTCGCGCGGCGACCTGCTGGTGTTTGTCGAGCATCCGATCAGCGCGGTGTTCATGGGCATCAGCGCCGTGCTGATTCTCGTGCAGGTGTGGCTCGGCATGCGCGCCATGCACCGTGAGCGCAGGCAGCGTCAGCAGACGGCGCAATTGCGCACGACGAGCTGACCTCTCCGGGCCGCGCCGCCGCGTCATGAGGCGGCGCCGGCCCTTGCCGCCCGATGCGTTGCGCATCGGGACGGATATTCCATCGCCATTCGAACGACCCGCGCCGGTTCCCGAACCGGTGTGCGCGCCGTCTCGTCTCGTCATCTCCCGATGACTTCCCTTTGCCCGCCCGGTCCCGCGCCGCGGCGAGGCGCACTCTTGCCAACGACCACAACGGAGACACCTGGATGCACACCACAACGAACAATCGACGACCCACGGGGGCGCTGCGCATCACGGCAATGACAGGCGCGCTGCTCTGCGCCGCAGGCGCGCATGCGCAGAGCAGCGTGACGCTGTACGGGATCGTCGATGCAGGCGTGGAACACGTCAACAACACGTCGGCGGGCGGCGCGCAGACGCGCGTGGTGTCCGGCAATTCGTCGGGATCGCGCTGGGGGCTGAAGGGCGTCGAGGATCTCGGCGGCGGCGTCAAGGCCGTGTTCACGCTCGAAGACGGCTTCAACATCAACGACGGCGCAACGGCACAATCCACCAAGGGTATCGGCGCGAACGCCGCGACCACGACGCGGCTGTTCGGCCGGCAGGCGTGGGTCGGCATCGCGATGAAAGGACAGCGCGTGACGCTGGGCCGCCAGAACACGCTGCTGTACGACCAGGCCATCGCCTTCGATCCGATGGCGGTGTCGTCGCGCTATTCGGCGCTGTCGGTGGACTACGCGATGTCGGCGCGCGCGGACAACTCGGTGAAGTATCTCGGCAGCTTCGGCGCGTTCAAGGCGGCGGCCATGTACAGCACGCGCTACGACACCGGCTACGGCGCCGAAGTCCCCGGCGCGCAACTGACGGGGCGCTACTTCGGCGGTTCGCTGACCTATGGCGCGGGACCGCTGGGCGCCAGCGTGTCGTACGAGCAGCGCAACAGCAATACGGTGACGACCAACACGGCCCGCGAGCGGCGCGCGACGGCCGCGCTGAGCTATGAGATCGGTGCGCTGAAGGCGTTCGCGGGCTATCGATACTTGCAGGCGTCGCGCCAGTTCCTGCCCGCGAGCCCGATTGCGCTGGCGAACGGCTCCGATGCAAGCTCGGCGAACATGTACTGGCTGGGCGGCCGCTACGCCGTGACACCGGCGTTCTTCGTCAGCGCGGCGGGCTATCTGCAGGATGTGAATTCTTCGGATGCGGATCCGTGGCTGCTCGTGCTGCGCGCGGACTACGTGCTGTCCAAGCGCACGGATATCTACGCCACCGCCGGATATGCGCATAACGAAGGCAATTCGGCGCTCGGCGTGGGCGGTTACAAGACCGTTGCGGCGGGGTATGACCAGACGGGCTTTGTCATCGGGATGCGGCAGCGGTTCTGATGAAGGGCGGCGACACCCGGCACGCCAGGTGTCGCCGCAAGGAAACTGCGCGTTTCGCCGCTCGATGAAGCGCGCCAATATCGTGTGTCGAAGAGGGCGCGGACGTGCCGACCTTGATGCAGCAGCGCGAAGACGGAGTGCGGACCGAAGCGGCCAGACGCGCGAATCGGGACGACGCCGAGCTATGGCGCTGGTTCTGTCTGGCCTGTCAGGAAGGCCGCATTCGCTGGTGCCGTTCCAGTGAGGGCTGGCTCGTCAGCGTGAACCATCGGCACCTCGCCACCGAGCCCGATTTCGAGGCCGCGATCCGGCAGGCTCACGCCAGACATCTGGCGCGAGCGGATCGCCTGGACTGAGAAGCCTCCGCTTCAAAGCGTCCCTTTCCACTAAGCCATCTGCGATACGAACTTCGTGACGAGATACGCTTCCATCGCTTCGGTGCCGCCTTCCGACCCGTAGCCGGATTCCTTCACGCCGCCGAACGGCGTTTCCGGCAGGCCGAGTCCGTGATGGTTCAGCGAGATCATGCCGCTTTCGATATCACGCGACAGCGCGGCGAGCGTGCCGGCCGCGCCGCTGTAAGCATACGCCGCCAGCCCCACGGGCAGGCGGTTCGCTTCCGCGATGACTTCATCGCAGGTGCGGAACGAGACGATCGGCGCGATGGGACCGAACGGTTCCTCGTTCATCACACGCGCCGCGAGCGGCACGCCGGTCAGCACGGTCGGCTCGAAGAAAAAGCCGCGCCTCTCCGGACGATGTCCGCCGAGCGCCAGCTTCGCGCCGTGGGCAAGGGCATCGGCTACCAGCCGCTCCATTGCTTCGACGCGCCGCGCATTCGCGAGCGGTCCCATCTGGACGCCTTCATGCAGACCGTCGCCGGTTTCGAGCGCACGCGCTGCCGCGACGAAATGCTGCGTGAACGCCTCGCATGCCTTCTCTTCGACGAGAAAGCGCGTCGGCGAAATGCACACCTGTCCGGCGTTGCGGAACTTGGCGGCGGCGAGCAGCTTCGCCGCGCGCGGCAGGTCGGCGTCGGCGAAGACGATGGCCGGCGCATGACCGCCCAGTTCCATCGTCGCGCGCTTCATGTGCTGACCCGCCATCGACGCAAGCAACTTGCCGACCTGCGTCGACCCCGTGAACGAAATCTTCGCGACCGCGGGATGGGCGATCAGATAGCTCGACACGTCCGCCGGCACGCCGAAGACGAGATTGAGAACGCCTTCGGGCAAACCGGCATCGACAAAAGCCTGCACCAGCGCCGCGCAGCTCGCGGGCGTTTCCTCGGGTCCCTTGAGGATGATCGAGCAACCCGCCGCCAGCGCCGCCGATACCTTGCGCACCGCCTGGTTGAGCGGGAAATTCCACGGCGTGAAGGCGGCGACGATGCCCACCGGCTCGCGCGTGACGATCTGCGTGACGCCGCCGGCGCGCGCCGGGATCACGCGGCCGTAGGTGCGGCGCGCTTCTTCCGCGAACCACTCGATGGTGTCAGCGGCGGCGAGCGTCTCCAGACGCGCTTCCGCGAGCGGCTTGCCTTGCTCCATCGTCATCGCCACGGCGATGGCTTCCGCCCGCGACCGCACGTTGTGCGCGGCCTGGCGCATCAGCTTGCTGCGTTCGAACGCGGCGGTCTTGCGCCAGACTGCGAAGCCGTGCTGCGCCGCGCGCACCGCGTCCTCCAGTTCCCGCTCTTCCGCGAGCACGACGCTGCCGATGATGTCCTCCGTCGCCGGATTGACGACCGGCCGCGTGCGACCGCCTGTGCACCAGGCGCCGCCAATGTGAAGCAGCGTGTCGGAATACGCGCGATTCGGTTGGTGTGCTGCCATGGCCTGAATGTCTCCTTAAGTACGCGACGCCGAAACTGCCTTGGGCGCCGCATGGGTGTCTTCGTAGATCGGATCCCAGTTGATCATCAGCGCGATCACGAGCCCGATGACCGGCACCACCGAGATGTACAGCAACGTAGTGGCCATGCCCGCCGACGCCATGATGATCGGAAACAGGAAGAAGCCGAAGATGCTGCCGCCGCGCGCCATGCCCTGGCCCCAGCCGGAGCCGAGCCCGCGCAGTTCGGTTGGGTAGGAGAGCGTTGCGAGCGTCATGCCCTGTCCCGGTCCGATCGAATGGCCGAAGATCATCGTGGCGAGCAGCAGCGCCATGACGTACGGGCTCAGATGCGCATGCATCGTGCCGAACAGGAGCAGGCTCAGCGCGACGATGCAGTAGCCGAGCATCGACATGCGCCGTACGCCGACTCTTCCCGAATACTTCGCGCCGAGCGCCGCGCCGATGATGCCGAACACGTTGAAGCACACGGCGCCGAGAATGGCGTTTTCCATGGAGTTGCCGAAGATGGCCTGCGACATCGACGGGATGTTGAAGCCCACCGAGAAGTATTCGATGGCCTGCGTGATGCACACGGCCGAAGCGAGAATGGTGCGCGGCAGATACTTGCCCTGGAACAGCGCTGACAGGCTCTGCTTCGCCTCGCGTTTCTCCGCGAAGCCCGACGGCTGCAGATCGACGCGAATGTTGTAGGTCTTCTCGAGAATCCTCGCGGCCTGGTCCAGCGGCAGATTGTGCGCGGCCCAGCGCGGGCTTTCATCGGCGAAGAAGTAGCGCGCCAGCAGGATGATCAGCGCCGGAATCGCGCCGAAGCCAATCGCGAAGCGCCACAGATGATCGCCGAACATGGCGGTGTCGAATGGCAGGATAACGAGACCGCTGCACGATGCCGCGACGTACCACATGACCTGCCATGCGCCGACGCTTGCCGTCTTCGACTTCTTGTTGACGATCTCGGCGACATACGACAGCGCCACCGGAAAGTCGAGACCGACGCCGATGCCCATCAGCAGACGGAACGCCAGCAGCATTTCGAAGCTGGTCGAGAGCGCCGCGCCGATGGCCGCCACCACCAGCAGCGCCACGTTGATGATGAGAATCTTGAAGCGCCCGATCCGGTCGATGTAACGCCCGCCGACGATTCCGCCCAGACACGCGCCCAGCGCCATGATCGCGGTGATGAGGCCGACTTCCGCCGGCGTGAGATGGAACGCCTGCCGCAACTGCACGATGCCGACGCCCAGGCTCGCGAAGTCGTAGGCATCCACGAAGATGCCGCCGAGTGCGACCAGCGTGAGCAAGAGCGTGCGCTTGTCCGAAGGGTGCGCATCCACGAAGCGCTCAATGTCCTGCGCCGATTTGACGACCAACCTGTCCATGTCCTGTGTCTCCTGTCTGTCCACGTCTGATGTGTTTGTTTATGACGCTTGCTTGAACTGTGCCGCCAGTTCGTCGAGCGGCGGCACGAAACCGATGCCGGGTGATTCGCCGAGCGCCACGCGCCCGTCGTGTGGCTGCGCAATCGGCCCGCACAGCAAGGTGCGCAACGGATTGGGATTGGCGTCGACTTCGAGCATGCCGTCGCCGCCCGCCGCCGCCAGCAGGTGCGCCGAAGCCAGCAGCCCAAGGCCGCCGCCGAGATAGTGCGGACAGTAGCGCAGGCCCGCCGCGCGCGTCGCCTGGATCACCGGCCAGCAGCCGGAAACGCCGCCCCACTTGGCGGCGTCGGGCTGCACGACGTCGTAGGCGCGTTGCTCGATGTGCGTCGCGAAGCTCTGCGCGTCAGCGAGATTCTCGCCGCCTGCAATCGGCACCGGCGATTGCTCGAGCAGCGCGCGCCATTCGGCCACCGGACGGTTGCAGCGCAGCGGCTCTTCAAGCCAGCCCAGATCGAACGGCGCAAAGGCATGCGCCATCTCGATCGCGGCAGGCAGGTCCCATGCCTGGTTGGCATCGACTTGCAGCGTGCAATGCTCGCCGATGATCTCGCGCAGGCGCGCCAGATTGCCCAGATCGCGCTCGCGCCCGAAACCGACCTTCAGCTTGAACGAGCGATAACCTTCAGCGGCTTTCTCGCGCACCAGCGCTTCCGCGCCAACCGGATTCAGGCCGCTGGCATACACCTCGATGTCGCCGGATGCGCCGCCGAGCAGACGCCACAGCGGCAACTGCGCCTTGCGGGCCCACAGATCCCACAGCGCCAGATCGAGGCCGGCGATGGCCTGCGCGAACGGTCCCGGCTCGCCGGATTGCAGCGCGAGGACTTCGGTGCGCTGCGTGAGCATGTGGAAGGTATCGACGGGATGCACGACCGGATGCTCGACGAGCATCGGCGCGAACACGGACTCCACCAGACGCGCCCGATGCTCCGCGCCCACCGACGGGAAATTGCACCAGACTTCGCCGAAACCCTGAACACCGTCCGAATCCGTGATGCGCACGAACACGGCGGGGCGGTCCGTCATCGTGCCGAAGGAGGTGCGCACCGGCGTCGCAATCGGGGCGCGAAACACGAACGCTTCCACCCGCGCGATGCTCACCGGCTCGATGCCATGCGGATCCAGCCGTGGAAACGCTCCGCGTCGCGTTTCGGTCATTGCCTGCCTCCTGATGATTTTTAAAGTTAGAAAGTATGGTTTATAGTACTACCATGTTTTAGAATTTTGCAATCGGTATCGATGCGGGCTTTCCCGCAAGGGCCACCGGTTCACAATCAGAGCAACAGGAGACACGCCATGCAGAACAAACAGGACGCTTATGACTATGTGATCGTCGGCGCGGGATCGGCGGGATGCGTATTGGCCAACCGGCTGTCCGCGGATCCGGCGTGCCGGGTATTGCTGCTGGAGGCCGGCGGGCATGACCGTCACTTCTGGCTGAAGCTGCCGGTCGGTTACTTCCGCAGCATCTACGACACGCGCTTTTCCTGGCAATTCGCAGTCGAGCCGGAAGCCACCACGGGCATGCGGCCCATCGTCTGGCCGCGCGGGCGCGTGCTCGGCGGATCCAGCGCGATCAACGGCTTGCTGTATATCCGTGGACAGCGCGCCGATTATGACGACTGGGACGCGCTCGGCGCACACGGCTGGTCGTATCGCGACGTGCTGCCATTCTTCAAGCGCTCGGAGAAGTACGCGGGCGGCGAGACGGTATATCACGGCGCGTCGGGCGAACTGGGGGTCTCGGACCTGCGCAACGATCATCCCTACTGCGACGCATGGCTGCGTGCGGGCGAGGAAGCAGGCTTTTCGCGCACGCAAGACTTCAACGGCGAGAAGGATGACGGGCTCGGGCCGTATCAACTGACCATCGCGGGACATTGGCGCTGCAGCGCGGCGACGGCGTTTTTGCATCCGGTCCGGCAGCGCCCGAATCTCACCGTGAAGACGGGCGTGCATGTGACGCGCGTGCTCTTCGAAGGCGACGATGCAGTGGGCGTCGAATATGTGCTCGACGGCGTCGCGCATCAGGCGCGCGCGAGCCAGGAGACGCTGCTCGCGGCGGGCGCGCTGCAATCGCCGCAACTGCTGCAACTGTCGGGTATCGGCGATGCGGCGCTGCTCCGGCAGCATGGCATCGGCGCGCGCGTGCATGCGCCCGAAGTCGGACGCAATCTGCGCGATCACTATCAGGCGCGCGTCATCGTCAAGCTCAAGCACCGCATGTCCCTGAACGACGACGTGCGCAATCCGTTCAAGCTCGCGGGCATGGGCGCGCAGTGGTTATTCGGCAAGCGCGGCCCGTTGACGGTCGGCGCGGGGCAGGTGGGCGGGCTCGTCGCGACCGAGCATGCCGAACGCGGCCGTCCCGATGTCCTGTTCAACGTGATGCCGCTTTCGGTCGACAAGCCTGGCGACCCGCTGCACGGCTTCTCGGGATTCTCCGCTTCGGCGACCCAATGCCGCCCGGAATCGTCGGGCACCGTCGGTTTGCGCAGCGGCGATCCGTTCGCGCCGCCGCTCATCCACGCAAACTATCTGCGCGAGACGAAGGACGTGAAGACGCTCGTGGCGGGGTTGAAGATTTTGCGCGAGATCTACGATCAGCCGACCTTCCGTTCGCTCGTGACCGGCGAGGAACATCTGCCGGGCGCGGGTCTGCGCGGCGACGCGGAACTGGAGGCGTTCGCGCGGCAGAAGGGCGGCACGGTGTTCCATCCGGTTGGCACCTGCCGCATGGGTTCCGACGACCGGTCAGTCGTCGATGCCGAACTGCGTGTGCGTGGCGTGAACCGGCTGCGTGTGATCGATGCGTCGGTGATGCCCAACATGATCTCGACCAATACGAACGCGGCCGCGATCATGATCGGCGAGAAGGGCGCGGCGCTCGTGCAGGGACGCATCGCGGCGCCCGCGCTTGCCGAGGCACTATAGTAGAGGACTCTATAGTCCAGACATGCTGACAATGACACGTGCCTCGCTGGCCAGTCCCATTCCGCTGTACCTTCAGATCGCCGACGCGCTGCGCGACCGCATCGCGCGCGGCGTCTGGCAGCAGGGGCAACTGATCCCGACGCTCGAACAGATCGCCGACGAGTTCGATGTCGCGCGCGTGACCGCGCGGCAGGCCGTGCAGATGTTGATGACCGAAGGCGCGCTGACGCCGCAGCGCGGACGCGGCACGTTCGTGTCGGCGGCAGCGCCCTCCATCAAGCCGGTGCAGGTCGTGACCAACCTGCAGGAACTCGCGGAGATGTACCGTTCGACCACGCCGGAGCTGCTCACGGTGGATGAGAACAGCCGCGCGCCGGCGGTGGGCGCTTCGCTCGGCGCGCTCGCGCCCGCGTACACGCACATGAAGCGCGTGCATTCCACAGAGGGGGCGCCGTACTGCGTCATCTCGCTCTATCTGGACGAGCGCATTTTCTCCAAGTCACCCGAGCGCTTTCGCTCGCAAACGGTCATTCCGCTGCTGATGGATCTGAAGCCGTGTCCCATTGCGAAGGCGCATCAGACCCTGACGATCGGAAGCGCCGACGCGGAAACCGCGCGGCTGTTGCGCGTGCCGGCGGAATCGCCCATTGCGCGCGTGGAGCGCGTGTTCAATGACCGTGACGGCGTGGTGATCTATTACGCCGATGTCGTCTATCGCGGCGACGTGGTGCGCCTCGAGATGGATCTGGGCGGAACGCTCGTCAAGAAGAAGTGACGGGCCCCCGTCCGATCAACTCTCCCCATTCCTCGCCCCTCCCGCCAGATACTCGTACTCGTCCGTGTTGATGTGCGTGATCCGATACTCGACCGGCTTCTGGTTGATCGAGTAGGCCACGCGCTCCACTTCCAGCACGGGCGCGCCCGCTTCGAGTTCGAGCAGCTTGCCTTCCAGCTCGCTGGCGCGTGCGACCCGCAGGCGTTCATCCGTGCTGGTCACGTTGATGCCGAACGCATCCTGATAGAAGTTGTAGAGCGTGTTCGGCCGTTCGCGCAACATGCTTTCGGTCAGGCCGGGGAACTTGGTTTCCGGCAGCATGACCGTGTCCACCACCACGACCTTGTCATGCAGCGCGAGCGCGTTCGTGAACACGAACAGCCGCGTCCCTTCGGCGATGCCCAGCCGCGCGGCCACCGCCGGCGGCGTCTTCGCGCGCTTGAAGTTGACCAGCGTCACCACGGGATAGGCGCGGTCGCCATCGCGCCGCGCCACGCGGAAATAGCGGAAGAAATGCCGGTCACGCCGATGCTGCGCGACGAAGGTGCCCAGCCCTTGATGCCGGATCAGGATGTTCTCGGCGCATAGCTCGTCGATTGCCTTGCGCAAGGTGCCGATCGACACGCCGAAGCGCTCCGCCAGCTTCTTCTCGGATGGAATCACCTCGCCGCCTTTCCATTCCTGTGCGGTGAGCGCGGCCAGCATTGCTTCCTTGACTTCCTTGTACCGCGTACCGCCCGGACCGACCGGCATGCCCATGACCGTGCTCATCGCGCCTCCCTCGACCTTCTCCTGAACTGTCCGCGTATTGTAACCCGCGTCTCCAGAAACATGTAACACATATAGATGACCTAGTTGACATGGATGACATCGACGCCTACCATGCATCTCAACGAACGGCGCGGGGCATCCCGGGCAGGCCATCGGAACATCACCAACAGGAGGAGCACATGAGTCACGCAGCAGCGGGAGCAAGCAGTGCAACCCAGGCGGAAGCGGGTGAGCGCAGGACCATTCATATCGTGCTGCACGAAGCCAAGGACACGGTGGGCGTCGCGGTGGTCGAAGGCATCAAGGCCGGATCGCAGTTGAACGCGTGGATCATGGACGAGGACGAGATCGTCACAGTGCCCGCGAAGCAGGACATTCCCATCGGTCACAAGGTCGCGCTGAAGGACATGAAAGTGGGCGACACGGTGTTCAAGTACGGCGTGGACATCGGCAAGGTGGTCGCGCCCATCTCGGCGGGCGAGCACGCGCACGTGCACAACATCAAGACGAAGCGCTGGTAAGCCGTCGCGCTGCATCGGACCCTTCACCCCACATCGAGAGAGAGACACCATGAGCGCGATTCAACTGGATACCACTTTCCGCGGCTATCGCCGGGACAACGGCCGCGTCGGCGTGCGCAACCACGTCATCATCCTGCCCGTGGACGACCTGTCCAATGCCGCCGCCCAGGCGGTCGAAGCGGCCATCAAGGGCACCATGGCCATTCCGCATCCCTACGGCCGCCTCCAGTTCGGCGCCGACCTCGACCTGCACTTCCGCACGCTGATCGGCGCGGGCTCCAATCCGAATGTCGCGGCGGTGGTGGTGATCGGCATCGAGGAAGGCTGGACCAAGCGCGTCGTGGACGGCATTGCGAAATCGGGCAAGCCGGTGATGGGCTTCGGCATCGAACTGCATGGCGATCACGACACCATCATGCGTGCCTCGAAGGCCGCGAAAGAAATGGTCCAGTACGCCACCGCGCTCGAACGCGAGGAATGCCCGATCAGCGAACTGTGGGTCTCCACGAAGTGCGGCGAATCCGACACGACGTCGGGCTGCGGCGCGAATCCCACGGTCGGCAATGCGTTCGACAAGCTCTACGGCCTCGGCAATACGCTGGTGTTCGGCGAGACCTCGGAACTGACGGGCGGCGAGCAGATCGTCGCGGCGCGCTGCGCGAATGACGGCGTGCGCGAGCGCTTCCAGTTCATGTTCGACCGCTATCAGGACATGATCAACCGCTGGAAGACCGACGACCTCTCCGAGTCGCAGCCGACCAAGGGCAACATCGCGGGCGGGCTCACGACCATCGAAGAAAAGGCGCTCGGCAACATCCAGAAGATCGGCAAGAAGTGCATGGTGGACGGCGTGCTCGACAAGGCCGAAGAGCCGACGCATTCGGGCCTGTGGTTCATGGATTCGTCGTCGGCGGCGGCGGAGATGGTGACGCTGTGCGCGGCATCGGGCTTCGCGGTGCATTTCTTCCCGACGGGGCAAGGCAACGTGATCGGCAATGCCATCGTGCCCGTCATCAAGATCTGCGCGAACCCCCGCACGGTACGCACGATGGGTGAACACATCGACGTGGATGTCTCCGGGATCCTGCAACGCGAGCAGAACCTCGACCAGACCGGCGACAAGCTCCTTGAATGCATGCTTGCCACCGCGAACGGCCGTTGGACCGCAGCCGAGACGCTCGGTCATCGCGAGTTCGTGCTGACGCGTCTGTTCGAAAGCGCATGACGTTGCGGTAGTTTCAGAAGCAAGGATTGCAGAGGCATACAGAAGTCCCCGCCCGATGCGCCCGGCGGTCCGGCAAGCCGTCACAGAAACGGCCCGGACCGCGGCGGCGCGCATCGCAAGTCATCTGACAGCAAGTGGAGGAGACACCATCTTGCGCGTGCTCAAGCATCTCTATGTCCAGGTCCTGATCGGCCTGGCAGCCGGCATTCTCGTCGGCTATTTCGCGCCGACGCTCGGCGTGCAGTTCAAGCCGCTGGGCGACACCTTCATCCGCCTCATCAAGATGCTCATCACGCTGCTGATCTTCTGCACGGTGTCGGTGGGTATCGCGCGCATGGAGAGCCTCAAGCAGGTGGGACGCGTCGGCTTCAAGACCATCCTGTACTTCGAAGTGGTCACGACCATCGCACTGGTCATCGGTCTCGTGGTCGCGAACGTGGTGCATCCGGGCGCGGGTCTCGACATCGATCCGAAGACGCTCGATCCCGGCGCGGTCTCGCACTTCGTCACGGAAGTGCACACCGCCGAGCACAAGAGCCTGCTCGAAGAACTCGTGCCGAACTCGGTGGTCGGCGCGTTCGCGCGCGGCGATCTGCTGCAGGTGCTGCTGTTTTCGGTGCTGTTCGGCGTGGCGCTCTCGCTGATGGCCGAACGCAGCAAGTTCCTGGCGCAGGCGATCGAGCAACTGGGCGATGCGTTGATGCGCATCGTCGAGATGATCATGCGTCTGGCGCCGCTTGGCGCGTTCGGCGCCATCGCGTTCACGGTGGGCAAGTACGGCATCGGCACCTTGCAGCAACTCGGCCTGCTGATCCTGTGCTTCTACGTGACGAGCATCCTGTTCGTCGTGCTCGTGCTGGGCACCGCGTGCCGCTGGGCGGGCGTGAGCCTGTGGCCGCTGCTGCGCTATCTGCGCGAGGAATTGCTGATCGTGCTGGGCACCTCCACGACGGAATCCGTGCTGCCGCGGCTGATGGAGAAGCTCGAACGGCTCGGCTGTCCGAAGTCGGTGGTGGGTCTCGTGCTGCCCACGGGCTATTCGTTTAACCTCGACGGCGCCGCCATCTATCTGACGATGACCTCGCTGTTCATCGCGCAGGCCACCAACACGCATCTCTCGCTGATGCAGCAACTCGGCTTGCTGGCGATCCTGCTGCTGACGTCGAAGGGCGGCGCGGGCGTGGCGGGCGCGGCGCTGGTCGCGCTGACCGCTACGCTCTCCTCGCACAACATCATTCCGGTGGCGGGCATTACGCTGATCATCGGGATCGATCGCGTGCTCAACGAGATCCGCGCGCTCGTCAACATGATCGGCAATGCGGTGGCGACGCTGGTGGTCGCGCGCTGGGAAGGCGTGTTCGATGTCGAAACCGCGCGTGCGATACTCGCGGACCCGCGCGCGGCCCTCCAGGAGGACACGCGCATGTTGATCGAACCCGCGCAGGATCTGCAGAAATGACCGCATCAGAAGACATCACGCTCGCTCCCGACACACTGCACGCACTCGCGCGCCGCGCCTTGCTGGCGGCGGGCGCCACCGCATCGGCTGCGGAAGCCACGGCAAAGGCGCTCGTCTATGCCGATGCGCGCGGTCTGTCCTCACATGGCGTCGCACGCCTGCCGATGTACCTCGCGCAACTGCGCAACGGCCGCGTGGATGCGGCGGCGGTGCCGTCCATCGTGCGCGACCGGGGCGCTGCGTTTCTCGTCGACGCCGCCGATGGCCTCGCCTTCGATGCCTGCGCACTTGCCATCGCGACCGGCATCGAACGCGCCCGCACTTTCGGCACGGCGACGGCAAGCGTCACGCGCAGTCATCACTTCGGCGCGGGCGCGTATCACCTCGAAGCGGTGGGGCAGGCGGGACTCGTCGGTCTCGCGTTCAGCAATGCGCCGGGTTCCATGCCTGTATGGGGCGGCAAGCGCGCGCTGCTCGGCACCAATCCGATTGCCGCCGTGTTTCCGCGTGCACAGGCCGAGCCGTTGATGATCGACCTTTCGCTGTCGCAGGTGGCGCGCGGCAAGATCATGGTCGCGGCCCGCGACGGCAAGCCCATTCCGGAAGGCTGGGCCACCACCGCCGATGGCGCGCCGACCACCGACGCTCACGCCGCGCTCGGCGGCATGATGCTGCCCTTCGGCGGCGCGAAGGGCGCCGTGCTGGCGCTGATGGTGGAACTGCTGGCGGCGGCGTTGTCGGGCGCGCAGTTCGGTTCGGAGGCGGGATCGTTCCTGACCGAAGAGGGTCCGCGCTCGGGCGTGGGCCATCTGTTCTGGCTGCTCGATCCGGATGCGCTGGCGGGCTCGCGGGTCTATCAGGAGCGCATCGAGACGCTGATCGAACTGATGCTCGCGGATGACGACGTGCGTCTGCCGGGTTATCGGCGGCATGAGATTGCGGCGGCCAGCGAGCGCTCGGGCATCGTGCTGAACCGCAAGCTGTTCGAGCAACTCAGCGCACTGGCGAACGATAACGCTGACGCGCTCTGATATCCGCTCCGCATAAAAAATTCTTATCAGTAAAAGGCAACACACCGCACGAACACCTTCCCTCGCGATACCCGAACAGGCGCCTTCAAGACGCCCCGGAGACAAGCATGCGCAAGATCTTTCGTCAGATTTACGTGCAGGTTCTCATCGCAATCGTCGCCGGCGCGTTGCTCGGCCATTACTTCCCGCATGCGGGGCAGAGCGTGGCGCCACTGAGCACGGCGTTCATCAAGCTGGTGAAGATGGTGACCGCGCCGCTGATCTTCGTGACCATCGTGCTCGGCGCGAAGGAGATGGGCGGTGCGGGCGCGCTCGGGCGGATCGGCGGGAAGTCGATCATCCTGTTCGAACTCACGACGACCCTTGCGCTGCTGTTCGGGCTCTGGGCAGTCAATACGATCCAGCCCGGTGCGGGCCTGAACCTGACGCCCAGTTCCATCGACGCGAGCGTGCTCAACGGCTATGAACACTCGATGCATGCATCGGGCGGCATCATGGGCTTCCTGCTGGGCATCATTCCGGACAGTGCGGTATCGGCATTCGCCAACGCCGACATGCTCCAGGTCGTGCTGTTCTCGACGCTCTTCGCGATCGGCCTGTCTCATGCGGGCAAGACCGGCGAGACGGCCTACAAGTTCTTCGAAGGCGTCGGCAGTGCGCTGTTCGGCATCGTGCGCATCGTGATGCGGCTTGCGCCCATCGGTGCGTTCGGCGCGATGGCGTATGCGGTGGGCAAGTTCGGCTTCGGCACGATGAACTCGCTGCTGAAGCTGCTCGTCACCGTGTATGTCGCGACGCTCGCGTATATCGTGCTGATTCTCGGCGGCATCTGCCTGATGTGCGACGTGAGTCTCTGGCGTCTGCTCAAATACATTCGCGGCGAGATCCTGCTGGTGATCGCGACGGTGTCATCGGAAGCCGCGTTCCCGCAGCTCGTGAAGAAGCTCGAAGCGCTGGGCTGTCCGACTGGCGTGGTCGGCATCGTCATGCCGATGGGCTACACCTTCAATCTCGCCGGAACCTGCGTCGCGCAGGTGATCTGCGCGGTATTCATTGCACAGGCATTCGGCATTCAATTATCCGTGGCGGAACAGGCGGTGCTGGTGGGCATCTCGATGCTGACCTCGCGCGGCATGGCGGGCGTGGCCGGCGCGAGCTTCATCTGCCTGCTCGCGACGCTTGCCGCGTTCAAGCACATTCCGATTGAAGGCGCGGCGATCGTGCTGGGCGTCGATCGCTTCATCGCGGAGATTCGCGCGACGACCAACATGATCGGCAATGCAGTGGCGACGGTGGCGGTCGCGCACTGGGAGCGTCAGCGCGATGACGTGTGCATGCGCGAGACGCTTGGGATGCGGCCGAAGGCGGTGACGCGTTAGCCGGGCTGGCCGACTGGCTTCCAACTCCCTGTGTCCGGACACAAGCTGGCAGGCGCACCATCCACCCACACTTGTTCGTCATCGAGGTGGAGGGCGGTGGCGGGGGCTGTATCGAAGGCCACGTTCAGGGCTTGCGCGATACGTGCATCTTCGACGGGAAGCTCCCAGGTCAGGAACACTTGGGTGAGGTCCTGATCCGGCGCGAAGTCCGCTTCGCAGAAGCCGCTGCTGCCACGCGGGATGACCGCATGCGGCTGCCCCGTATCGAAGATCATGGCGGTTCCGCGCACCAATGGAATGCGCTGGCCCGTGAGCGGGAAATGCACATCCAGTCCCTTGTCCTCGCTCAAGAACAGATTGCAGAACGCCGCGCCGCCGTACTGCGCGCCGTCATGGTGATAGCGTGCGCCACGGCATGCCATCAGCGCCACGTCGCTCGAAGCCAGCGCACCGGGCAATCCGAGCGCATCCGTCCACGCAACCATGGCCTGCACGCAGTGGCGATAATCCGGCCAGCGCGCCTGGGTGCGCGCGAGGGACATCGGTTCGACGTCGCCGGCTTCCAGATCCAGTTGGGACGTTATTTCCCGTTGCCAGTCCGCGAGCACGCGCGCCGAAGGCGCGGGCACGTCGAGCGTATCCGACAGCACGATGCGGCTGACCGAGCGGCTGCGCAACGTGTCGCCGCTCCAGAAGAAGGAAGTCAGTTCGCCGGGCATGGCATGTCGCTCCTGGATCACTCGCTGCGCGCACGCATGCGCTTGCGGATTTCGGAATCGAGGATCAGCCGCCCGCGCAGCTTGCCCTTCATGCGCTTCACGTATCGCGGTGCTTCCGTCATGTGAATCACCATCAGCTCGCGGACCTTTTCGGCGTCCCGCGCGCGCGCCGCTTCGGTGATCGCCTTATGAATCTTCACGTTGGCGCGCCCGAAGCGTTCATGTTCGGCCTGCGGCGTATCGTTCCGATATTCGATCAACTGGCGGATCATTTCGTTGATCAGCTCGCAACTGAAGCGCAGGAACGGATTCGGATTCGCGGCGGCGAGGATGTCGTGGAAGTTCACGTCTTCCTGACGCTGCCTGACGATATCCTTTCCCGCCAGCGCCGACGACGGCTCGTCGCAACAGGCGATATTGCTTTCGAGCGCCGCGAAGTCTTCTTCGGTGAGATGCGGCACCGCACCGGCCGCCAGTTCGGGTTCGAGCAACTGGCGCACGGTGTAGATGTCGTCGATGGTCACGTCCTTGAAGAACAGATAGTTCTGCAGCAACTGCAAGGTGCGGTCGAGCGGCACCTCGACGATGGTCCCGCCGCCCGACGGCCCCGTCGTCACCTTGATGAGCCCTTGCACTTCGAGCGACTTGAGCGCCTCGCGAATCGTGCTCTTGCTCACCGTGAAGAGCTGCTGCAATTCCACTTCGCGCGGCAGCTTGTCGCCGGGCTTCAGGTCCTTCTCCGTGATCAGCCGCTTGATTTCCTCGGCGACCAGGTCCGCGCGCTTGGGCTGCTTGATCGATTGCCGCGCGAGCTCGATTCCCGCGCCGGCGCGCTTGGCACGCTCCATCACCATTCCTTGCTCCTCTCGACTCGCCGGCCGTTCAACCTGTCCAGGGCACCTTCATTCGCATGCGCTTTCGCGCAGACCGGAATATTGCCTTATTGACACCCGAATTTATTGTTCCTAGCATCAGCTTCATCCTATTTATCATGATAAATAGGATGAAGCCAGCCGATGCCTGAACGTATCACGAAAAAAAGCGCGGCGGTCGCGAAGGTCATCTCTCAAGGAGCGTCAATTTTGAATCGCCGAAACATGTTGAAGCTGGCCGCGCTGACGGCCATTCCTGGATCGTTCGAAGCGCTCGTATCAAGAAGCGCGCTGGCGCAGGGGTCGCCGCTCCAGTTCGCCTGTCCGGTGCCGATGTCCGGCCCCTTCGCGGCCAACGGCAAGTACGCCGACCTCGGCATGAAGCTCGCCATCGAACAATATGGCAAGGTGCTCGGCCAGCCGCTCGCCTACACGACGCTCGATACCGAGGGAAAACCCGCAACCGCGGTGCGGCGCGTTCAGGAAATCGCGCAGCAGAAGAACGCGCATTTCTTCGCGGGCGGCATTCTCTCGTCCGAGGCGCTCGCCATGGGCAAGGAAGCCGAGAAGGCCGGCGGCATCTTCATCACGACGGCGGGCGCGGACGAACTCACCGGCAAGGACTGCAACAGCGCCACCTTCCGCTGGTCCGTGCCGACCTTCGGCGCCATCGAACAGACCGTGCGGCCGCTGATCCAGACGATGCCCAACGCGAAGCGCTGGTACACGATCACGCCGCAATACGTGTTCGGCGACGGCCTCTTGTCCGCCGCGAAGAACATCTTCAAGGAAAAGGGCATCGAGCACGTGGGCAACAGCTATCACTCGCTCAACGAAAAGGAGTTCAGCGGCTATCTGACGAACGCCGTTGCGGCCAAGCCCGATGTGCTGCTGATCCTGAACTTCGGCTCGCAATCGTCGGATACGCTGCGGCAGGCCGTGAGCTTCGGCATGAAGAACAACTGCACGATCCTGATGGCGTGGGCATCGGGCCTCGAACAGTTCGAAGCGCTCGGCCCGGACATCTGCGAAGGCGTGTACTTCGGCGCACAGTACTGGCATGCGATCGACTCGCCGCTGAATCATGACCTCGTCAAGCGCGTGAACGCGGCTTACAAGTCGAACCCGAACTACAGCCTCGCCGGCTCGTATATCTGCACGAAGATCCTGCTGGACGGCATCGTGAAGGCGGGCAGTGCGGATCCGAAGAAGGTGATCGCGGCGCTCGAAGGGATGAAGTACGCCGGGCTGACGGGTCCCGAAGAGATCCGCGCGGGCGACCATCAGGTGTTGAAGAACTACTATCTTCTGAAGGGCAAGGCCAAGGGCAAGATGAAGGACAAGGACGATTACGCGGATATCGTCAGCTCCGGCCAGTCATTCCTGCCGCTCGACAAGACGCAGTGCAAGCTCGCGTAAAGCGCGTGGCGTGTGTGTCTTCCAGGCGAATGCAGGCGCGGCCCGCATTCGCTCCGTCACTCTTCTGACGCAAGGCCATGAACGTTTATCTGTTGCAGGTCGTGAACGGCATCGGCGTGGGCATGCTGTACTTTCTGCTCGCGGTCGGCTTGTCGATCGTGTTCGGGCTGTTGCGCTTCGTGAACTTCGCCCACGGCGCGTTCTATCTGCTGGGCGCGTATTTCTGTTATCAGGCCATGCAATGGTCGATGAACTTCTGGACCGCGCTCGTCATCGTGCCCGTGATCGTGGGCGCGCTGGCGTGGGTCGTCGAGAAGGTCGTGCTGCGGCACGTCTACGCGCAACAGCATGAGTTTCATATTCTCGCGACGGTCGGACTCGCGCTCGTGATCCAGGAGTGTTCGATCATCGCGTGGGGGCCGATCGGCGACAACGTGGCCGTGCCGGACATCCTCAACGGCGTGGTGATCTGGGGCAGCTTCATCTACCCGAAGTACCGGCTCTTCGTGATCGCGTTCACGGCCGTGCTCGCGGCGCTGCTCTGGTGGGTGCTCGAAGGCACGCGGCTTGGCAGCGCGGTGCGCGCGGGCAGTGAATCGAGCGAGATGGTGTCGCTGCTCGGCATCAACGTGACGCGCATCTTCAGTCTCGTGTTCGCCCTGGGCGCGGGCACTGCGGCGCTCGCCGGCGTGCTGGCGGCGCCGATTCGCGGCGTCGATCCCTTCATGGGCATCGAAGCGCTCGGCGTGGCCTTCGTCGTCGTGGTGGTGGGCGGCATGGGCAATTTTCTGGGGGCGCTCGTCGGCGGACTGCTGGTGGGCATCGTGCAGAGCGTGATGAGCACGCTGTGGCCCGAAGGCGCGCGTCTCATGATCTATGTCGCCATGGCGGCGGTGCTGTTGCTGCGTCCGAACGGATTGCTCGGGAGGGCCGCGTGAATTCCAAACCGACATCGGAGGCGCTGAACGTGAGCGAGTCACGACCTTCCCCGCGGCATGCGCTGCACCGCTATCGCTTTCTTCTGCTCGCGGCCGTGGTCGTCTGCATCCTGCCGCTGACCATCCGCTCCGGATCGCTCGCGACGGAAGTACTGGTCTTCGCGCTCGCGGCGCTTGGCTGCAACCTGCTGCTGGGACATACCGGGTTGCTCTCGTTCGGGCAGGGCATCTTCTTCGGCCTCGGCAGCTATAGCGCTGGGCTGAGCCTGACGAAAGCCGGACTCCAGGTTCCCGCTGCGCTGCTTGGCGCCATCGTGGTGGGCGCCGTGGCGGCGGCGGTGGTCGGATGGTTCTCCATTCGTCAGCGCGGCGCGTACTTCGTGATGCTCACGCTGGCGTTCGGGCAGATGTTCTACTTCCTCGCCTACACGACGCCCGATCTTACCGGCGGCGACAACGGCCTGCTCGACATTCCGCGTCCCGCGCTGTCGGTTCTCGGGCATCCGCTCGTGTCCATCGCGTCGCCGTGGCAGTACTACGCGTTCGTCGCGGTGCTGTTCCTGATCGCGTTCTGGGTCATGCTGCGCGTGTCGCACTCGGTGTTCGGCCGCACGCTGCTCGCGATCCGCGACAACGAAGCGCGCGCCGCCGCCGTGGGCTACGACGTGAAGCGCTTCAAGCTCGCGGCGTTCGTCGTGTCGGGTGCGGTCACGGGGCTGGCCGGCGCGCTGCACGCGTTGATGACCGGCATTGCGCCGCTGTCCAACATCGACTATCACACGAGCGAGATGATCCTCGTGATGACGGTGATCGGCGGGACGGGCAATCTGTTTTCTTCGGTGCTGGGCGCAGCCTTCTATGTGTTGTTCGCCGACTGGCTCGCCACGCTATGGCCGCGCTGGCTGCTGTTGCTGGGCCTCGTGCTGATCGCCGTGAGCCTGTTCATGCAGCGCGGCCTGTGGGGCTTGGGCGAGCGCATCTGGCGCGCGGTGAAGCGTGAAGGGGGAGAGCCAGCATGAGCGTGTTACTGGAGGCAAAAGACTTAGGCAAGCGCTATGGCAAGTTCGCGGCGCTTACCGATGTGAACCTGAGCATCGCCAAGAACACCGTGCATTCGGTGATCGGTCCGAACGGCGCGGGCAAGACCACGCTGTTCCACGTGCTCACCGGCACCGTGCCGAGCAGCGCGGGGCAGATCGTGTTCGACGGACATGACGTGACGCGCGAGCCGGATCACCGGCGCGTGAAGCGCGGCATCGCGCGCTCGTTCCAGGTGACGAGCCTGTTCACGAATCTGCCGGTGCGCGAGAACTTGCGGCTCGCCGCACAGGGCGTCGATTCGAAGCGCGCGCTCAACGCCTGGACGCCGCCGCGCGGCGCGCTCGAACATCGCGACACGGTGGACGGCATTCTCGAACGTCTGGCGCTGCAACGGTTCGCGCAGACGCAGGCCGGTGTGCTGTCGCATGGCCAGCAGCGCCGTCTGGAAGTGGGCATGGCGCTGGCCGCGCGCCCGAAGGCCATCTTCCTCGACGAGCCGACGTCAGGCATGGGTATCGACGATCTCGACGACATGAAGCACCTGATCCGCAGCCTGCGCGACGACTACACGGTGGTGCTGATCGAGCACAACATGGACATCGTGATGGACATCTCGGACACGATTACGGTGATGCAGCAGGGCCGCGTGCTGGTGGAAGGCAAGCCCGCCGAGATTCGCGGCGACCCGCGCGTGCGCAGCGCCTATCTCGGCAACATGATCACCGGAGGCCGCGCATGATGCTCGAGGTCCAGAACCTTCATGGCTACTACGGCAAGAGCCATATCCTGCAAGGCGTGACGCTGAAGATTGCCGAGGGCGAGACGGTCACGCTGCTGGGCCGCAACGGCGCGGGCAAATCGACGACGCTCAAGAGCATCGCGGGCGTCGTGACGCCGAAGCAAGGCAGCGTGAGTTTCAACGGCACGCAGCTCGAGAAACTGCCGCCGCACAAGATCGCGGCGCGCGGCGTGTGTTTCGTGCCGGAGCATCGCGGCATCTTCAAGCTGCTGTCGGTGGAAGAGAACCTGAGGCTCGGCGCGCGCAAGGATTCGCCGTGGCAACTCGCCGATATCTATCGCATCTTTCCGCGCCTGAAAGAGCGCAGGACGAACGGCGGCGGCCAGCTCTCGGGCGGCGAGCAGCAGATGCTCGCCATCGGCCGGGCGCTGATGAATCATCCGCGTCTGTTGATGCTCGATGAACCGGTGGAAGGTCTTGCACCGGTGATCGTCGAGGAGATCGTCGCGCAACTGAAGCTGATTCGGCAGGCAGGCGTGACCATTCTGCTGGTCGAACAGAACCTCGAAGTCTGCACGCAGCTTGCTGATCGGCACACCATCATCGAGCAAGGGCGCATCGTCTACGAAGGCACGAATGCGGATTTCATCGCGGATGAATCCGTCAAGGACCGTTATCTCGGTGTCGGCGTCGTCTGAGCGCCGCCTACATAGCACACAGCGAAGGAAACCTGGCATGCAAGCTCACGATCTGCCGGCGCACGCCGGCTTGCGCATCGATGGTGCGCGTCTCTGGAACAGCCTGATGGAACTCGCGCAAATCGGCGCGACGGAGAAGGGCGGCGTGTGCCGTCTGGCGCTCACGGACCTGGACCGTCAGGGCCGCGATCTGTTCGTGTCCTCGGCGAAGGACATGGGCTGCACGGTGCGTGTGGATGCGATCGGCAACATCTTCGCGCGCCGCGCGGGATTGCGCGATGATCTTCCGCCCGTGATGACCGGCAGTCATATCGATACGCAACCGACCGGCGGCAAGTTCGACGGCAACTATGGCGTGCTCGCGGGCCTCGAAGTGCTGCGCACGCTGAACGACAACGACGTGCGCACGCAGGCGCCGCTCGAAGTCGCGGTCTGGACCAACGAGGAAGGCTCGCGCTTCGTGCCGGTGATGATGGGCTCGGGTGTGTTCGCCGGCGCGTTCACGCTGGAACATGCGCTGGCGCAGGCCGATCGCGAAGGCGTGACGGTGAAGGACGCGCTCGCGGCGATCGGTTATGCGGGCGAGCGCATTGCGGCGCATGCGGTGGGCGCGTACTTCGAGGCGCATATCGAACAAGGTCCGGTGCTCGAGGCGAATGACAAGGTGATCGGCGTGGTGCAGGGCGCGCTCGGGCAGCGCTGGTACGACGTGACGATCGAAGGCATGGAAGCGCACGCCGGCCCGACGCCGATGGAACTGCGCCGCGATGCGCTGCTCGTCGCGGCGGACCTGATTCGCGCGGTCAACGGTATTGCGCTGACGCATACGCCGCATGCGCGCGGCACGGTCGGCTGGGTGGATGTGCATCCGAACTCACGCAACGTGATTCCCGGGCGCGTGAAACTGACCGTCGATCTGCGCGCCCCCGACGATGCGACGCTGCACGCGATGGACCGTGCGCTGCGCGAGTTGTGTGCGCAGGCTGACTTGCCGGTGACGGTAGACGAAGTCGTCTACTTCGCGCCACAGCCTTTCGAAGCATCGCTGGTGGCGGCGGTGCGCGAAGGCGCCGGTGCGCTCGGTCTGACATCGATGGACGTGGTAAGCGGCGCGGGACATGACGCCGTGTATCTCGCACGCGTCGCGCCTGCCGCGATGATCTTCGTGCCGTGCAAGGACGGCATCAGCCACAACGAAATCGAGGATGCGCGCGCCGATCATCTGGAAGCGGGCTGCAACGTGCTGCTTCAGGCGATGCTGCGGGCAGCGAATGCATCGGTTGAAGGAGCGCGCGCATGAAGATCCTCATCGCCCGGATGAACCACGAGACCAACACGTTCTCGCCGGTGCCGACGCCGCTCGAAGCCTTCGGCCGCGATGGTCCCTGTTATGGCGCGGAGGCTTATCGCGAGAACGCGGGCATGCGCACGGCAATGTCCGCATTCATCGACGCCGCCGAACGCGCGCAAGCGGAGATCGTTACGCCGATCTCCGCTTCGGCAAATCCGAGCGGTCGCGTGGATGCCGCGGCTTACGATGCGATCTGCCAGTCCATCGTCGATGCCGCCGAAGGCTGTGACCTCGTGATGCTCGATCTGCATGGCGCGATGGTCGCCGAAAATTCGCCCGACGGCGAAGGCGATCTGCTCGAACGCGTGCGGCGAGCGCTGCCGCATGCGCCGATTGCGGTATCGCTGGACCTGCATGCGAACGTCACGCAGAAGATGATCGACAACGCCGATGTCATCACGAGCTTCAAGACCTATCCGCACGTGGACATGTACGAGAGCGGCGAGCTTGCGGCGCGGCTCGTGTTCGATCGGGTTCATGCGAGGGCAAAGCCTGTCATCGCATGGGCGCAGCCGCCGCTCCTGACCCACACGCTCAGGAGTTCGACGGCCGCAGGGGCGATGAAGCGGGCCGTCGATGCCGCGCGCGCCGCCGAAGGACGCGACGGCGTGCTGGCGGTTTCGGTGTTGTCGGGTTTTTCGCTGGCGGACATCGCGTCGCCGTGCATCAGCGTGGTGGTGGTGGCGGACGGCGATCGGGCGAGGGCGCAGGACGTGGCGGACCGTATCGCACGGCAGATCTGGGATGAGCGCGAAGACTTCGTGTATCGCAGCGCGCCGCTTGCGGAATCCATCGCTGAAGGGGCGTCGCTTGCGCGCGATGCCACGAAGCCCGTCCTGCTGCTCGATCATGGCGACAACTGCATGTCAGGCGGCACGTGCGACACCACCGATGCTTTCGAGGAAGCGTTGCGGCAGGGACTCGAAGGCATCGTCGTCGGGCCGCTGTGCGATCCGGAAGCGGTGGCACAGCTGTTTGCGGCGGGCGAAGGCGCGACGGTCACGCTCGGCATCGGCAACAAGCTGGCGAGTGTGACTTCGCGGGGCAAGCCGCCTTTCGAGGTGACGGGTATCGTTCGTGCGCTGACGGATGGCGAGTATGTGATCAGCGGCCCGACTTACACGGGACAGCGCGCCTACATGGGACGTGCGGCTGTCATCGAAACGCCTGCTGCGCGCATTCTCCTGACCGAACGCACGCATGAACCGTGGGATCTGGGCGTGTTCGAAAGCGTGGGCATCGATCCGCGCGGCGCCCGTTTTCTGATTCTCAAGTCGCGCATGTATTGCCGCCCGGTGTTCGTGCCTATCGCCGGAGGGTTGGTGGAGTGCGACAGTCGCGGACCGACGAGTTCGGACTATGCGCTGTTCCCGTTCGTCAATCTGAAGCGTCCGGTGTTTCCGCTGGATGCGGATGTGGGGTATTGAGCGACAGCGTGCGTCCGCGGCTTCATGTTCACGCGATCTTCGCGATCCGCCCTGATGAAGCAACTTCCTGCGGCATCGTTTCCCGCACACAGCGCGCGAAGGCCTGCGCTGAAGGCTGGGCCGATGCCGGCAAGCGCAGGCAAATGGCGAACTGCGGAAGCGAAGGCAAGCCTGCGAGATGCGGCGCGAGCGTTTCGAGGTCGGCGGGCACCGTGGATGCGAGCCATGCGGTAATCGCAAGGCCGGCCCTGACCGTGGCGGCGGTCGCCTCGATGTTGCCGCTCTCGAAGACCGTGCGCCACGCGATGCCTTTGTCCGCGAGCGCGCCGAGCACCAGCGGCCGGAAGGCGCAGCGTTCATCCACCATCGAAAGAGGCAGTGGCCGCTTCTGCCACGCGACGCTGTCGCGCCCCGTCACCCAGACGAGCGGTTCGATACGGATCACGTCGCCCTCGGCTTCGCCTGCGACGGCTTCGACCAGCGCCACATCGACGCGCCCCGCATCCAGTGCCTCGCCGACTTCGGACGAGGCCGCGCAGACCAGCGACACATCCACATGCGGATGGGCTTCAGCGAATGCCTTCATTGCGGGAGCGAGCGGGGTCACGAGGTCGTAGGGCACGCCGACGCGCAGGCTGCCGCGCAACGGCTGCGCGTTCATGTCGGCCCAGATCTCGTCGTTCAGCTTCAACAGCTGACGCGCCTTGACGAGAAACGGTTCGCCCTGGCGCGACAGCTCCAGCTTGCGCGTCTTGCGCACGAACAACGGGCAGTCCAGTTGCTCTTCCAGACGCTTCACCTGCTGGCTGACGGCGCCCTGCGTCATGTGCAGGAGATGTGCGGCCACGGTCATGCTGCCGCTGTCGGCGACGGTCACGAACGTGCGGATCAGGTCGAGGTCGAGATTGCGGATCATCGATGCATTAGGCGCGGTAATGGACGGCATCAATATTATTGGCTTTTATGATGCATAGGCGGTCGCTAGAGTGCAAATATCGATTACCCGATTTGCGCTAATGACTGCCTCGATCCTCCCGCTCTGCCTCTTTGTCGCCGTGGCGACCGTCACGCCCGGCGGCGCGACCACGCTCGCCACCGCATCGGGCGCACGCTTTGGCTTCACGCGTTCGCTGCCGCTGATGCTCGGCATCGCGACCGGCCTCGCTTCGCTTGCGGCGGTGGCGGCGCTCGGCCTGGGCGGCATGCTGCTGGCCATGCCTACGTTGCAAACCGCCGTGAAGGCAATCGGCTCCGCCTACCTGTCGTGGCTCGCGTGGCGCATTGCGCGCAGCGGGCCGCTGAACGCGCAAGCGGGCCCCGCGCGGCCGGTCACGCTCGTCAACGGCGTGATGCTGCTCTGGCTCAATCCGAAGAGCTGGGCGATGACCGTCGGCGCGGCGGCGTCCTTCGAGTTGCTCGCGAGTAGTCCCGGCCGCCTCGCGATGCTGCTCGCGGTGGCGTTCGGCGTGGCCGCGTGCGTCTCGCTTGCGCTGTGGTGTGCGCTCGGCGCCGTGCTGGCGCGGGTCTTCCGCACGCCGCTGCAATGGCGCGTGCTCAATCTCGCGATGGGTGCGATGCTGGGCGCGTCCGTCGTCGCGGCGTGGGTCTGATCCGATCCGCCTGCGAGCTTCACGCACTCAATGGACTGCAATGCGCGAAGGTCCGGCCGTGCCACATCAGGCATGCCGGGGCATCGTCCTGTTGCGTGAATGCAATATCCCGGATCACGCCGATGAATATTGAATGCGAAAAACCATCGTGCCGCCCGGCGATTTCGCAATCGAGCACGACGACGGCATCGTCGAGCATCGGCGAACCGGTCTTGCTCACGCGCCACCGATGCGTGTCGAAGCGGGCTTCGCCGCGCACGTCGCGGAACCGGTCGACCACGTCGCGATGCTCCACCGAAAGCAGGTTCACGGCGAGCTTCCCTTCCTGGATCAACACGTCGTGCGTGGCCGCGCTCTTGTTGACACACACGACGATGGAAGGCGGCGTCGATGAAAGACTGCATACCGATGTTGCGACCAGACCGGCCGGCTTGCCGTCGCTCATCGTGGTGATGACCGTCACGCCAGCGGCGAACAGCGACATCGCTTTCTGAAACTCAATGACCGGATCGGTGACCTGCAATTCCTGCTCCTGCGAGTGATTTGAGCGGAGGCGAGCCGCGTGCATGCCTTCAGCGGTGTGTGGATCAGTCTTCGCGCCAGCCGGGATATTTTTCATCGAGCAAGCGCAGCATCGAAGGCCACATCCGGTGACCGGCCGCTTCGGGATTGAAGCTGCTGGTGAACTGGCTCACGGTCTTCTCGATCAGCGCCCGCGACGGCGTCACGAACGGCCGGCCCGACGCGAGCACATCCATCTGCACCTGGGCGGACTGCTCCAGGTAGTACATCAGGTAGAACGCGGCGGGGATGTTCGGACCCACGGCGAGCAAGCCATGGTTACGCAGGATCAGCCCCACCTTGCCCGCGATATCGCGGCGCAGGCGTTCGCCTTCGTCGAGGTTGAAGGCGAGACCTTCGTATTCATGCATGCCGATGCGGTCATGGAACTCGATCGCGAACTGGTTGATCGGCAGCAGACCGTCTTCGAGACACGACAGCGCGACGCCCGAGCGCGTATGCGTATGCACCACGCAACCGATATCCGGCCGCGCCGACAACAGCGCGCTGTGGATCACGTAGCCGGCGGCATTGGCGGGATGGTTCGACGGATCGTCGCTGAAGCCGGCGTAGTCGACCTTGAGCAGGCCACCCGGCGTCACTTCCTCGAAGCGCAGGCCGTAGGGGTTGATGAGGAAGGCCTCTTCGCCCGGCACCTTGGCCGAGGCGTGCGTGAAGATGGTGTCGTCGAGTCCGTAGTGAGCGAGCAGACGATACAGCGCGCACAGATGCAGACGCGCATCGGCTTCGGTTTCGATCGGGACGAGCAGCGGCGGGCGGTCTTTGATGAGCATTGTTCTGGTTCCTTGGTCGGGCAGGTCAGGCAGGACGAGTCGCGGCGAACGACGGACGAAGCGCGAAGCGCGCGAACCATGCGCTCGCGGCAGGGCGGCCCGCGCGCCAGTCCAGTGATTCAAAGCGGAAGTCGAGATAGCCCAGCGCGCACGCAATGGCAATCTGGCCGAGATCGACGGGCACATTGAATGCATTCGACATGCATTCAATTTCATCGAGCGCGGCGGTCACTTTCAGCAATTGCGCGGAAGACCATTGTTCCCACTGCAAGGCTTCGGGACGCACCGCCTCGTAGCGGATGAGCAAGGCCGCGTCGAGCAGGCCGTCGCCGAGCGCTTCGGCGCGTCGCACGGTCCAGTGCGCCGCGCCCTCGGGCAGCAGCACGGTCGCTTCGGGCGCTGCCTGTGCGCACAGGTACTCGGCGATCACGCGTGAATCGAACAGCGCGAGGCCGTCGTCGGTGACGAGCGTGGGCAGCTTGCACAAGGGATTGAGCGCGCCGAGCGTGTCGTTGCGCCTGACCGGACTGGCCGTGGCGGCGACTTTCTCGATGCGCGCATCGAGCCCGAGTTCGTGCGCGACGATCACCACCTTGCGCACGAACGGCGATGTTGCGGCGTACATCAGTTGCATGTGAAGTTGTCCTCGTGGCGAAACAGGTTCAGACGACGGTCAGCTGCGGCGCATGCGCGCGGCTCACATAACCGTCGCGCAGCGGTGCGTGGACGGTCCATAGATCACGCAGTGCGCGCAAGGGCGTCTCCGCGCAATCGATGCGCAGATCGGTTTCAGGCCAGGGCTCGGCATGCGCGCACAGCAGGCCGGCCGAGCGCAGCGCGCGCACTTCGCCGCCTGCGGCAAGCCCGGCATCGGCGGCAGCGAGCAGACGCTCCGCGAAGGGCGCATTCGATGCCTCGAAGGCTGCGACCATCGCGGCAGGAATGTCGCTCGATGCGAGCAGGTTGCCGGCCGCGGCGCAGTTCAGCCCGCGCGCCGACGCGACAGTTGGCAGCGCGGCAGCGCCGGTGAACACGGCGGTTTCGCCGCGCGCATCGATGACGCTCAACTGGCGATAGTCCGGTTGTGGATCAATGCGTTGCAGCGCGTCGAGCACCTTCGCGGCGGGAATGCCCTGCGCGAGCAAATCCAGGCCGATGTTGCCGAGCGCCGGATTGGTCAGGTTCTGCGTGGCGACGGCGCCGACGCCCGCGCGAACCCATGCGCAACGGCTGGCCACGCAGATGCTCGACGAAGTGACGATCATCCCGAAGGCGCCGGTTTCGGCGCAACGGGCAACGAGAGAGAAGGTCATGACGGTATGCGTTCAGTGGAGGGCGGCACGCTCATTCGACACGGAAGATCTTCTCCAGCCCGATCAGCCGGCCCACCACGAGCACGAGCAGCGTGGAGAGCAGGATCAGCACCGCCGACATCGCCGCGACAGTGGGATCGTCGAAGTCGCGCATATACGCATAGGCGGCGACGGGCAGCGTCGTGCTGTGCTGCGCGGCGAGGAAGGTGGAGACGGAGAAGTTGTCGATGGCCTCGACGAAAACGAAGGTGCCGCCCGCGATCAGTCCCGGTCTCAGTTGCGGCAGCACGACCAGGCGAAAGGCCTGCCAGTTCGACGCCCCGAGGTTGCGCGCGGCCTCTTCGAGATCGGTGCGCATGCCGTGCAGGTTCGCGACGAGCGCGCGCACGGAGTAGGGCAGCGTGAAGCAGATCATCGCGATCACGAGTCCGGTGAATCCCGGGCCGATGCCGGTGTGATACAGCAGGATCAGGAACGCGATGCCGGTCACGACGCCCGGAATGATGATCGGCGACATCAGCAGCGCGTTGATCGCCTCCACGCCGCGGAAACGGCCGCGCACGAGCGCCCATGCTGTCGGCACCGCGATGATGAGGCTCACCGGCGTCACGATGGCGCCCATCAGCAGGCTGGTGCCGAACGCCGTGCGGAACGAATCGCTGGAAAAAAATTGCTGAAACCACTTCAGGGAAAAACCGGAAGGGGACAACGAAAAATAACTGTCGTTGCTGAACGCGTAGTACACGATGAACACCACCGGCGTCAGCATGAACAGCCCGACCAGGACGGCGAACAGACGCACGCCGGGGCCATAGGCGAGATAGTCTTCACGGGCGGTGCTCATCGGGTGGCGCTCCTGGCAACATGACCGCCGGCGAGTCGTTGCGACAGCGAGAACAGCCACACGAACGCGAGCGAAACAACGAGAAAGAGAGTCGCCGTGGCGGCGGCAAACGGCAGATCGAACGCGACGAAGATCAGTTCGTAGATCTCATTCGACAGCAGGCGCACGTGTCCGCCGCCCAGCACGAGCGGAAACAGGAACGAGCTCAGCGAGACCGCGAAGGTCAACGCACTCGCCGCGATCACGCCCGGCACGCTGAGCGGCAGCGTGACGCGACAGAACGCGGACAGCCTCGATGCGCCCAGATTGATGGCGGATTCCTCCAGCACGCGCGGCACGTTCTTCAGCGGGCCGAGCAGCGTGAGCACGAAGAAGGGAATCACGAAATGCAGCAGGGACACGAAGACGCCGCCCTGGTTGTAGATCAGGTGAAGCGGCGAATCGATCACGCCGAGCTTGCGCAGCACCGAATTGATGAGCCCGCTGTTGCCGAGGATGATGACCCACGCATAAGCGCGCGTGACCGTTCCGGAAAGGAACGTCACGACCAGCGACACCATCAGGAACTGGCGCAAGCCGCTCGATGCGCAGCGCACCATCACATACGCCATCGGAAAGCCCACCAGCGCGGCGGCGACGGTCAGTTCGGCGGAGATGCCAAGCGTCGCGCCGAGAATGCGCCACTCGGAGGCGGAGCGCAGGAAGCGGGCGTAGTTGTCGAGACTGATGGGTCCGACGCTGGCCGCCTGTCCCGGCACCCGATGCAGCAGGCTCGTATAAAGAAAGATCGCATAGGCGCTGAAGAACACGATCAGCACCACGGCGGCCGGCGCGAGATTCCAGCGCGATACGCGCGGCGTGAAATCGACGATGGGCGCAATGCCCGGAGCAATGATGGGCGGGTTCTTCATGCGCGCAGCACCATGCAGTCCGCGACAGCGATCGAGAGTTCGACCAGCGCGCCTTCGGGAAAGACCGGCTCGCCGGCATGACGCGGTGCGTCGACGGTCAAACGCAGACCATGCGATTCCACTTCATACGTCACCTTGTCGCCGAGATTCATCGCGAGCGCGATGCGTCCAACGAGATGCGAGCCGGACTGCACGCCGGTTCGTGCCGTGCCCGCTGCCGCGAGACGTATCGCGCCGGGACGGATGGTGACGTCCACAGCGTCGCCCACGCGCCGCTCGGCGATCCCGCTCACGCTCAGGCGTCCGCCGTCCGGCAGGTTCAGCACGCCGCGCTGGCCTTCCATGGCGGCCAGTGTGCCCGTAACGGTATTCGACGTGCCGATGAACTGCGCGACGAAACGCGTGGCGGGGCGGTCGTAGATGTCGGCGGGCGCGCCGCACTGCTCGATGCGGCCCGCGTTCATCACCGCGATGCGGTCCGAGATCGCCATCGCTTCCTGCTGGTCGTGCGTGACGCAGATGGTGGTGACGCCCACCGCGCGTTGCAGCTTGCGCAGTTCCACCTGCATCTGGTCGCGCAGGCTCTTGTCGAGCGCGCCGAAGGGTTCGTCGAGCAACAGGACCTTCGGCTGCGTGACCAGTGCGCGCGCCAGTGCGGCGCGCTGTTGCTGGCCGCCGCTCAGCTGCGCGGGATAGCGTTGGGCCAGTGCGGAGAGCCGCACCATCTCGAGCGCTTCGAGCGCGCGTTTGCGGGCTTCCGCAGCGGGCACGCGGCGCATCTTCAGGCCGAACATCACGTTGGTCAGCACGTCCATGTGCGGGAACAGCGCGTAGCTCTGGAACACCATGGCGGTGTCGCGGCGATGCGGCGCGACACCGAGCACGTCGCGCTGACCGAGCGTCACGCGGCCTTCGTCGGCGGTGACGAAGCCCGCTATCAGACGCAGCAGCGTGGACTTGCCGCAGCCGCTCGGGCCGAGCAGCGTGAGCAGCGCGCCGGCGGGAACATCGAGCGAGACACTGTCGATCGCGGTGAAATCGCCGTAGCGCTTGCGCACGCCGATGACCGACAATGGCTCGCCGCGTGTGGGCGATGCGATATCCGGCGCCGTCACGGCGGCCGACAGTTGGGTGCTCATCGTGCGATTTCCTGATTGAAGCGGTCGGTCCATGCGCCGATGTTGGCGTTGACGTTCTTCTCGTCGATCACCATCTCGTCGCCCGGCTTGGGCAGGGCGTCCACCAGCGCGGCGGGCTGCGTCGACTTGCGGTTGATCGCGCTCATGTTCAGCTTTTCAGCGATCTGGCCGTTGATGTCGGCGCTCAACAAAAAGTTGAGGTAGTCGGCGGCGAGCGCGCTGTTGGGCGTGCGCACCAGCACGGCGACGTCGGAGTTCATCGGCGTGCCCTTCGGGCTGACGATCTTCACCGGGCGTCCCGCGTCCGCGACCCGCTTGGCCTGCGACGGCGGCGCGATCAGCACCGACACTTCACCCTGCGCGAGCGCCTGGCGTGCCTGTGCGTCCGAGTTGTAGAACATGGCGGCGTTCGGCTTGATCTTCTTCAGCATGTCGAAGCCCGTATCCGCCGAGCCCGGCTTGCCGCCGACGTTCGCGGCGATCATCAGCATGCGGCCCTGATAGAAGCCCATGGCGGGCACGGCGATCTTGCCGGCGAAGCGCGGATCCCACAGTTCCTTCCAGGACGTGATGGGCTTGTCCACGAGGTCGTTGCGATACACGATCGACAGCGGATACGAATACAGCGCGACGTAGTTCGGCGTCGCGAGTCCGGGCATCACGTCCTTCAGGTTCGGCATCTGCGCGGCGGGCAGCGGCGTGAACAACTGCTGGTCGGTCACCGCGCGTTCCGCGACGGACGAGGTGGTGAGCCACACATCGACGCTCGGCGCGCTCTTCATCGCCTGAAGCTTGACGAGTCCTTCGCCCGACGACGACTGCGTGACGAGATTCACCTTCACGCCGGTCTTCTTCGTATAGGCCTCGCTCGCGGCCTGCAGCGCGGTCTGCCACGTGAGACCCCAGGACAGTACCGTGATGGAACGGGTTTCGTCGGCCTGCGAGGTGGTCGCGCCCAGCAGGGTCAGTACGGCCGCCGTCGCAAGCGCGACGCGGCGGGAAATTGCAAGCTTCAGGTTCATTGCATTACCCCGTAGTGGAAATCGTTGATAAAAAAATCGAGCTGTTCTGTTTCAGCGCAAGGCGGCCTTGGCCTTTTCCTTCAGCGCACGCTTCCTGTCCTGTTCGAGATGCTTGCGCACCAGCTTCTCGGCACGCGCGCTGTCGTGGGCCCGCAGCGCGGCGACAATCTCGCTGTGCTGCGCAATGGCCGTCTGGCTTTCGCGCGGGCTGTAGCTCGCGAGCATCTTTTCGTTCAGGAAAAATTCCTGAAAGCTTTCGACCATTCGCGCGAGCCGTTCCGAGCGCGCGGCGCGGGTGATCGCTTCGTGGAAGCGTTGGTTGATCTGCACGCGTGCATCGATGTCATGCATCGACGCATGCGTCTCGTCGATCAGGCCATCGAGCACCTTCAGTTCCTCGTCCGTGATGCGCTCCGCCGCGAGCCGCGCCGCGCAGCCTTCGAGCGCTTCGCGGATCATGTAGATCTCGTCGAGTTCGCTCGACGTATCCACCACTTCCACGCCGCCATGCTTCAGCGGCCGCACGAGCTGATCACTCGTGAGACGCGAGATCGCCTCGCGTACCGGCGTGCGGCTCGCGTTGAGCGCTTGCGCCAGTTCGACTTCGATCAGCCGGCTGCGCGCGGGCAACTGGCCTTCGATGATCGCGCGGCGCAGCTTGCGATAGAGCTGGTCCGCGACCCGTTCGGGCGCGGCGTCGTTCGGCGGCAGCAGCAGCGCGGCATCACCGGCTTGTGTGTCGATCGTGTCGGTCGTGTTGTTCATCAAGGTGTCTCCGGAAGCGGTTTCGGACCAGGCCGTTGCTTTCTCGTCAGGCGCCGATCAGCGCGCGGGCACGCGCCACCGAGGCCTGCTTGTCGAACGAATTGAAGAGCGCCATCGCCTGCACGGGCGGCGGGCTTTCGGCGAACATCTGATAGGCCTGCATGCGGCCGCCGAACGACGTCGCGGTGAGTTCGGCCGCGAGGTTCAGCGTGCGCAGACGTTCCGCGCCGCTTGCTTCGCCGATGCGGTAGTACTTCTCGAGATCGCGGCGCAGGTCCAGGTTGTTATAGGTGGCTTCGTCCGGCGCCATCACGGCCGCGCCGCCCGCGAGGTCGCGCAGGATCTGCGTCATCGTGTAGTAGTTCGACGACGCGAACACGCGGCCCGCATTCTGGATGGACTGGTTCGGCATGATCATGCCGGTGCGGCTGGTTTCATACGCGGCTTCGGACGCGAGGATGAACGAGCGGATGCCTTCGCGGAACCCCATCAGCGTCGCGATCTTTTCGCGGATCACGGGCACATTGATGAGGCGCGTCTGTTCGGCGAGCAGCAACGCGGTGCCGACCAGCAGGTCCGCCTTCGCATACGAGCGGTTCAGGAAACCTTGCGCGGCCCACTTCGGCAAATCCTGGCGAATCAGGTTGGCGAGTTCGGGCTGACGCGAGAAGATCACGTTCTCCCACGGCACGAACACGTTGTCGAACACCATCAGCGTGTCCAGTTCGTCGAAGCGGGCGGACAGCGGGTGATCGAAGGCGGACTGTTTTTCTTCCAGCGGCGCGCGGCAGATATGGCGCACGTTCGGCGAATTGAGCGGCACGATGCAGGCCACCGCGTAGTCGCGATTCTCGGGAATCCAGTTGCCGACGGTCGGCTTGCAGAACGCCACGTGTGCATAGCACGCGCCGGTTTCATACTTGGCGCCACGAATTACAATGCCGTCGTCGCGTTCCTCTACCACGCGCAGGTACATGTCGAGATCGTCCTGCTGATACGGCTGCTTGCTGCGGTCGCCCTTCGGATCGGTATTGCCGCTCGTCATGAAGAGGTTCTCGCGCTGCAGCTTCGAGAGCCAGCGCTCGACGTTCTGTGCATAGCGCGTGTCGAAGCGGTCGAGCAGGTCCTTGCGGTCCTTCATCACGAACAGCGGCGTGACGGTTTCGTCGCCGAAGCGGTCGATCACCGGACTCACTTCATTCAGCACCGCAGCAGTCATCTCGCGGCGGTTGCGCAGGTCGTCGAGCGTATCGGGCAGCTTGTACACGCGGCTTGCCATCTCGCCGTCTTCCGTGCGATAGCCGAAGACGTCGGCATAGCGCGGGTCGTGCTGCAGGTCGTACATGCGCGCCATTGCATCGACCATCGGCTTGCTTGCCGGATGCGTGGTCACGTCGGTGACACGCTCGCCCGAGATATAGACCTCGCGTCCATCGCGGAGCGAAGCGCGATATTGATCCCCCGTCATCAGTGCCATGGGTCAAATCTTCCTGGTGTTATTGAGTTGCAGGATGAGGCCGCAAAAGAGCGCGCCACGTTCGGCGAGACTGGCGAGCGAAATGGATTCATCGCGCGCGCAGATGTTCTCGCAGACCGGGCCGAGCGCATCGAGCGTCGGGATGCCGAGTGCGGCCGAAAAATTGCCGTCCGAGCCACCGCCTGTCGGCGGCACTTCGAACAGCGGAATGTCGAGTTGCGCGGCCAGGTCGAGCGCGATGTCGCGCAACGGGCCGTTGTGGGCGTCGGTGAAGGCGGGGCGCGTCAGGCCGCCGCGCAGATCGAGCGCGACGCCTTCATTGCGCCGTTCCGCGCCGATACGGCGAATCTCCGCGATCATCGCGTCGGCTTGCGCTTGCGTGCGCGCCCGCAGGTCGATATCCATCCGCGCTTCGGGCGGCACCACCTGACGCGCCGCGCCGCCATGGAACATGCCGACGTTGACCACTGCGCCGTGCTCCGGATCGCTCAACGCTTCGAGCGGTTCGACCTTGACGGCGAGTTCGCGGATCGCGCTCGCGCCTTTTGCGTAGTTCACCGCGCAATGCGCGCTGCGTCCGTGAGCGCAGAGCTGGAACGCGCCGAGCGCGCCGCGTGCGGTGACGATGCCGCCGCCGGGGCGTCCCGGTTCGAGCACCAGCACGAAGTCCGCTTCTTGCGCCGCCGCTTCGATGGCGGGGCGGCTGTGCACGCTGCCGAGTTCTTCGTCGGGCACGAGGAAGAAGGTGATGGAGGCGAGGTCGTCGAAGCCATGCGCGAACAAATAGCGCAGCGACGAGAGCGCCATCACGAGTCCGCCCTTCATGTCGCCGACGCCCGGGCCGGTGGCGCGGTCGCCGTCGATGCTGAAGGGCCACTCGGCGACGGTGCCTTCCGGCCATACGGTATCGGCGTGACCGAGGATCAGCAGGCGGCCCCTGCCGGACAGCGTGCGCGTGGCAACCAGTTGATCCGCGCATGCGGACATTGGCCGGCGGTCGATCGTGAAGCCGAGCGTGCGCAGCCCGGCTTCCATGATGTCGACGACCCGGTTCACGCCTTCGACGCAATACGACCCGCTGTCGATATTCACGAGGCGCTCGAGCGTGTGCGTCATCTCGGGCAATTGCTGCGCGAGCGTGGTCCTGCACTCGCGGACGTCGAAGTTCATCGAAGCTCCATGGCGGGGCGATGGAACACCCCTGCATCGTTGTTTTCTGCATGCAGAACTGCACGCGACGACGAACGATATGAAGTCGATTTTTTGGCGTCAACCGGAAAAGAATGCGGTCGAAAGAATGCATAGGGCCGGCTGCAAAGCCATGCACCATAAGGGATTGCGGGCGATCGTTTGCATGGGCGTGTTTGCCCGCAAGCGATGCATGATGCACCCGCGATGCACTGATCGAGGGCCGAGAGGAACCACTTCGGGGCTTATTTTTTTTGATGCTGCATGCAGAAAACAACACTTGCTGCATGCAGGAAGCACGAGAAAGCGCATGCTTCGGACCGGCTCTCGCGTGCTATTCGAATCGGAAAGCAGGGCGTGGAGCACCATTGCGATGCTCCGTCATGCCATCGTTACTTCGCCGCGCCGACCAGCGAGAAGGCGTCGAAAGACGGATCGACGGGTGTATGTGCCAGATGCTGAAGCGCTTCTTCCACGAGCGGTTCGCATGCGCTGTAGTCGGAATTCATGCTGTCGCTGTGTGCCTGGGGAAAGTTGACCGAAAGGACCTTGCCACCCCAGCGGTCGGCGGTGGCGGTCATGCTGCACTTGCCCGCGCCGCCGATCTTGAGGTCGAGCAGGATCACGTTCAGGTCGAATGCGGCATCCGAATTGGAGAAATTCCACTGCATGACCATGCGGTCATTCGGGGAGTTCGTGTCCACGAGTTTCATGGTCTTGTCGGGAATGCCGACAGCAGCCACCAGGTCGAGTACGTTCGAGCCGATCAGCGCGCCCGAGTCCTTGCGGGCCTCGTGGGTCCGGTAAGCCGCACAGCCGGAGAACAGGGTGACGAACATGAGGAGGAGGGAAGTGTAGCGTCGCAAGAGGGCTCCTTGGCGAGTGAAGAGATGGATGGATCACAGGACGTCCGAGGCGCTGCCAGCAAGAACGTGGCCCGGCCCTCGCACCGCCCGGATCCTGTTCCGCCAAGGCTTTCAGCGTGGTTTCCGATGCCTTGCGCTCCGTCGAAACGGGCGCATTACGTTTGCATTCAAAATGCCGGATGGCATTTCGTGTTCTGCATGCGATATGCGTGAGGCATGGTGAGCTTTAGTGTCGGCGCGGACGTCTGCCGCAGATCGATCTGATAAAGTCGGTCACCTTCGGGCGCCCTTGCGGCCTCAACCTTCCATCGAACAGCATGCGCATCCTTCCTATCAGCGACGGAGACCGGTCGCTGCCCACCTTGGTTTGCCTGCCCGGGGCCATGTGCAGTCCCGCCGTGTTCGCGGAGGCCGCGCGTCTGTCCGGCCTGCGCGCACTGGCGCTCGCATGGCTCGAGGATGATGGCCCGTTTTCGCTGGAAGCGATCGCCGGGCGTGCTTTGCAATGCGTCGCCGACGAACCGCGCATCGTGCTCGTCGGCCACTCGCTCGGCACGCCGCTCGCAGTGCTCGCCGCATTGCAGGACATGCAACGCGACGGCCCGCGCGTGTGCGGGCTGGTGCTGTCGAACAGCGGCGCCAACACGCGTGGTCATGGCGATGCCGATGCCATCGTGAGGCGCATCGAAACCGACTGGGGCGTCGAGTTCTGGGAGGCTTTCCTGGCGCGCTGCTTCCTGCGTCTTCCCGAAGAGCCCTTGCTGATGGAAGTGCGCAACTACCCTTCGCGCGTGCGCAAGGAAGCGGTCGCCGCCGCCATCCGCAGTCAGATGGAGACGGATCTCACGCCCTTGCTCGGCCGGCTTGGCGGTTTGCCGGCTGCCATCGTGCATGGGAAGTCCGACGTCGCGCGCACACTGGCCCATGCGCAGGAACTGGCGGCAGGGATGCCGCACGCCACGCTGCATGTGCTCGATACGGGCCACACGTCCTGTGCGGAAGATCCAGCCGCGTTCGCGGCCATCATGCGCGGGATCGCGGAGCGTTCGGCAAGGAAGGACTAAGCCTCGAAACGGGCTGCGGCCGCGCGCGCCACCGACATATCCGCCACCGCACTGAACGGCTGCTTGCGCTTCAGGCTGCCGACGCCGATATCCATGTCCTGCAGATAACCGATCTCGCGCTCGCTCAGCGTCAGGTTGCGCGAGTACGGACGTTGCTTCTGGTTGAACCGCCAGATCGCCTCGGCCGATGCAGCGTCGAAATGCTTCTGCGCCCGTTTGCGAGCATCGATAAAAGCATCGTGCGAGGCGGGCGACATCAGATAGTCATAGAGCGCGCCATACGCGGCCATGACGGCCACCAGACCTTCGTGCTTCGCGCCGAGCGCCGCATCCGCCGCATAGGCCGTTTGAAACACGCAATCCGGCAACGCCTGCCACAGGTTGCCATCGCTGATGACCTGCGGCCCTCTATCGTCGTTCAGATGCGAGATGCTGGCGAGGCAGGCATCGGCGGCGCCGCTTGCGACCGCATCGAAACAGTGCTCGTTGCTGCCATGATCGGCGAAGGTGATGCGCGAAGCATCGAGGCCTTTCTCCTTCAAGAGCTGAAGCATCAGGGTATGCAGCAGGCCATGCTGCGGGCCAACCGCGAAGGTCTTTCCCTCCAGCCCTTCAAGCGTCCGCACGCCGCCAGGCCTTGCGTACACCGTCAGCGCACATTTCTTCATCCCCGCACCGACGATCTTCACCGGCGCGCCCTGTTCAATGCGCGTGAGCACGAGGTTGTAGCCCGACACCATGCAGACGTCGGCCGCGCCACGCGCGATGGCGTCGAACGGACCGGTGGGGCCGGGGATCTGGATGATCCGCGCATCGACGTCATAGGTCTTGAAGTATCCCAGTTCGTCCATCAGCGCGTTGAGCGTCGCGTTCTCCAGGCCCGGATTGCTGACAATGCGGATTTCACTGTTGGCGGCGCGTGCGACATAAGGCGCGCCAAACGGACCCGCGGCGAGACCCACGCCGAGGGCGCCCGCCTTGCGCAAGAAGCCGCGACGGTTCAAATCACAGGTCATCTTAGTGTCTCCGGATGCCGGTCGTTATTAATCGGGAAGCGCTGGCACGAGGGCGCATTGTGCCGAACCGTCGCGGCCGGGTCGATTGAGTAAAATGGGTAACGACTTGACGAATGACTCATACCGGGAGAGGAGGCAACGTGTCGGCGGAACTCGACTGGTACCTGCAAATCAACCTCAAGGCGCGGCACTTGCGCTTGCTGGTGACCATCGATACCTATCGCAATCTGAGCCAGGTGGCGGAGGTCTCGCACGTCACGCTGGCCGCGGTCTCGAAGTCGCTGACCGAACTGGAGCGCGGACTCGGCCTCACGCTGTTCACGCGCACGGCACAGGGACTGGTGCCGACGCCCTACGGCGAATGCCTGACGCGCCACGCGCGGGCCATGCTGCATGTGCTGCATCAGACCATCGACGAACTGAAGGCCCTCAGCGCCGGCACGGAAGGCAAGATCGAGATCGGCGTGCTGCCCGTCTCGGCGTCCAGTCTGCTGACCCATGCGTTGAACCTGCTCAAGCAGCGCTCGCCGGGCACCAACGTGAAGATCGTCGAAGGGTCCGCGGAGTCGCTGTTGCCGGAGTTGTGGCAAGGCCATCTCGATCTCGTCGTCGGCCGTTTGCCGCCTCCGGATGCGCCGGGCAGCTTCGACGAGAAGGAACTGCTGGAGGAGCCCGTCGTGCTCGTCACGGGCCGGCAGCATCCGCTGGCGCGCAGGAAGAGCGTGCAGTGGGCGGACCTGTTGCCCTATCCGTGGATCTTGCCGCCCGCGGGCTCCATTCTTCGTGATCCGCTGGAGCGCGCGCTCGAAGTCCACGGCGTGCCGCTGACCAACAACTACATCGAGACCTTGTCCCTGCATGTGATCCGCGCGCACTTGCAGGTGTCCGACTGCATCGCCGTCATGGCCGACACCTCCGCGCGCGAGGCCACGCTGCCCCAGCCGCTCCATACCCTGCCGCTCACGCTTCCCCGCCTGCTGCGGCCCGCCGGCGTGCTCTGGAACCGCGTCCGCACGCTCACGCCGAGCGCGCAGCTGATGATCTCCTGCCTCGAGGAAACCGCGCAGCGCCTGTCCCGGGAAGGCCAGAAGCGCGGCTGACGCCTCCCGTCAGCCCCTTAACCATTTCCTCAACCGGCCCGCAGTTTTTCTCAAACCGGGCCATTCGAGGCGCTGGCACAATTCATTCACGCTCAACGACACGGGCGACGACGCGAACTGCCACCGGGAAGCACGCTTTCCCGGCCATTCCACGGACAGTTCCGCGCATCTACACGGAGACGAGAACGATGATGAATCTGAGGACCGCGCTCTGCGCCTGCGCGACGCTGTTCGGTTTCGCCGCACATGCCTACGCGGCCCCGGCATCCACGCAGTCGGTCGCGGACTTCTATCGCGGCAAGGCGTTGACGCTTCTGGTCAGCGCGGACGCGGGCACGGTGACGGACATCGTCGCGCGCCAGTTCTCACGCTTCTTCGTCAAGTATGTTCCGGGTCATCCGAAGGCCATCGTGATGAACGTGGTGGGCGCGGGCGGCATGGTGGCAGCGGCATCGCTGCAATCGCGGCAGCCGAGCGACGGCACCGTGATCGGCTTCCTGCAACGAAACAACCTGTACATCCCGCTGCTCGATGAGCGGCAGAACCGCTTCGATCCGCGCAAGGTGAGATGGCTCGGCAGTCTCAACAAGGTGGAGTACTGCCTGGTCTCGATGACCCGTTCCGGCGTCTCCACGGCGGACGACCTGAACAAGAAGAAGATGTATATCGGCGCGACCGGCTTCGCCAACGAGGACCGCACGCTGCCCGCGCTGCTGAACGAATACATGGGCGCGAAGATGAGCATCGTGCCCGGCTATACGGGCCGCGGCGAAGTGTATCTGGCGATGCAGCGCGGTGAAGTCGACGGCTGGGCCTCCACCATCGACGGGCTGCAACAGGGCGAACCCGCGCGGCTGCTCAAGGACGGCAAGATGAAGGTGCTGCTGCATCTGGGCTGGCAAAGCCCGGCCGGGTACACCGACGTGCCGAACCTCTCTTCCTACATCACGCAGCCGGACGTCAAGGCGCTGTTCAACCTCTTCATCCTGCCGTTCCAGGCGGGGCGTCCCATCGCCGTGCCGAAGGACGTGCCGCAAGACCGGCTCGATGCGCTGCGCGAGGCGTTCGCGAAGACCATCGCGGATCCGGATTTCATCGACGCCATGAAGCAGTCGGGCTATCCGATCGATCCCATCAGCGGCGATGCGGTGGAACAGATCATCGCGAAGCTGTATGCGACGCCCCAACGTCAGCTCGACGATGCACGCAAGCTCATCTTCAGCGCGCATTGAGCAGCCGCAGCGAGAAAGAACCTGAGAGAACATCAACACCCTTACGGTAGCTTCCCATGACGCCCGACATCATCGACATTCATCCGCACATCATCTCGACCGACACGGCACGGTATCCGATCGCGCCTCAGCACGGACACCGGTCGAAGTGGTCGGCGACGCGGCCCATCACGTTCGAGCAGCTGATCGCCGAGATGGATGAGGCGGGCGTGTCGAAGGCCGCGATCGTGCATTCATCGACGACCTACGGCACCAACAACGCGTACGTCGCCGACAGCGTCGCGCAACATCCGGACCGCTTCACCGGCGTCTATTCGTTCGACCTGCTCGCGCCCGACGCACTGCAGACGTTCGACTACTGGCTTGCTCGCGGCATGGGCGGCATTCGCCTCTTCACCGGCGGCGCCACGCATCAGAGCGACGGCAGCTGGCTGGTGAATCCCGCGACCTTCCCGATCTGGGAACGCTGCGCCGGGATCGGCATGACGATGGCGGTGCAGACCACGCCTGAAGGCCTTTCGATGGTGGCGGAACTGGCCCATCGCTTTCCTTCGGTGAACATCGTGCTGGATCACTGCGGCCGGCCCAACCTCGAAGCCGGGCCGCCGTATGCGAATTGCGCGGACCTGTTCGCGCTGGCCGCATTCCCCAATGTCTACATGAAGATCACGCCGCGCACCTTCGATCTCGCGCAGGCCGCGCCGGGCGGTGCGCAGCCGTTCTTCGCGAAGCTCGTCGAGGTGTCCGGCGCAGACCATCTCGCGTTCGGCTCGAACTATCCGGCTTCGGCCGGCCCGTTGAAGGATCTCGTTGCACAAGGCAATGACTGCTTCGCGGGCCTGAGCGACGACGAGCGCGCCTGGATCTGGGGCGGCACCGCGAAAAAGCTGTATCCGATGCTGGCCGGCTAATTCCGTTCCTGCACGACCGATAACAGGCGAGCCTGTGCAGCTCGCCATTCCATCAGGATGAGACATGGAGTTCTTCAACGATGCAACGTTGATGGCGGCCGGACATGCGCTGTCGACGCTCCTGCAATTCCACCGCATCATGTTTCTCGTGTTCGGCGTGGCGGTCGGTCTCGCGATCGGCTTGCTGCCGGGCATCGGCGGGCTGACGGGCTTTGCGCTGCTGGTGCCGTTCACCTACACGATGGACCCGTATTCCGCCTTCGCGATGCTGCTCGGCATGGCGTCCGTCATCACCACCTCGGACGTGATTCCGGCCGTGCTGTTCGGCGTGCCCGGCCATGCCGCGTCGCAGGCCACGGTGCTCGACGGCCTGCCGATGACCAAGCGCGGTGAAGCCTCGCGGGCGCTGAGCGCGTGCTACATGTCTTCGCTGATGGGCGGCCTGATCGGCGCGGTCATTCTCGCGGTGTCGCTGCCGCTGGTGCGTCCGTTCGTGTTGTCCATCGGCACGCCGGAGATGTTGTCGCTGACCGTGTTCGGCGTGTCGATGGTGTCGGCGCTGTCCGGCAACGCGCCGCTTCGTGGCGTTGTCGCCGCGTGCTTCGGCATTCTGGTCGGCATGATCGGCACCAATGTCGCGACCGGACAGATGCGCTGGACCGGCAATCTTCTCTATCTGCAGGACGGCATTCCGCTGGTGCCGATCATCCTCGGCATCTTTGCGTTGCCCGAGTTGTGCGAGCTGGCCATCCGCCGCGCGGCCATTGCGCAGAACGTGCAGTTCACGTCGCGGCAAGGCATGCGCGAGGGTGTGCTCGACAGCTTCCGCAACTGGTTCCTGGTGCTGCGTTGCGGCGGTCTCGGTGCGATCCTTGGCGCGGTGCCGGGCATCACCGGCGCGGTGACGGACTGGATCGCCTACGGCCATGCGTTGCAGACCGCGAAGGGTGCGAAGGAGACGTTCACCAAGGGCGACGTGCGCGGCGTGATCGCGCCCGAAGCGGCCAACAATGCGCGCGAGGGCGGCAGCCTCGTGCCGATGCTGTCCTTCGGCGTGCCGGGCGGCGCGGCGCAGGCCATCCTGCTCGGCGCGATGATGGTGCACGGCTTCATCCCCGGCCCCGACATGCTGACCAAGCATCTCGACTTCACCTATTCGATGGTCTGGTCCATCGCGCTCGCCAACATCTTCGGCGCGGGGCTGTGCTTCCTGTTGAGCGGCCAGTTCGCGAAGGTATCGACGCTGCGCTATACGCTCATTCTGCCGGTCATCATGCCCGTCATCTATGTCGGCGCGTTCCAGGGCTCGCGCAGCTGGGGCGACCTGTTCGTGTTGCTGATCGCGGGCGTCATCGGCTGGACCATGAAGCGGCTCAGGTGGGCGCGTCCGCCGCTGATCCTCGGCCTCGTGCTCGGCGTGCTGATGGAGCGCTACATGTCGATCTCCTTCGTCCGCTACGGGACCGACTGGCTCGCGCGTCCTGTCGTCATCGTGTTGCTGGGGCTGGCCGCGCTGGTGTTCTTCAAGCCGCTCTTCACGGCCTTGCGCAGCGGCGGCTTCGCGCAGTTCAAGCCGAGCGGCTCGGTGCACTTCAAGCGCGAAGATCTGGTGCATGTGTTCTTCATCATCGTCGGGATTTACATGCTGGCAAGCTCGCAGGACTGGCTGCTGATGGCGCGCATCGGGCCGACGGTGGTCGCGAGCATTCTCGTCATCGCGGGAACATTGAGCCTCGCGTACAAGGTCTTCGTGATTCCGGCGCACGGCGTGGCGCGGGCGAGCAGCGGCGTTCACATGGACGTATCCGGCGACCACGACGAGCAGCTCCCCGTCAGGACCGTGCTGAAGCGTGCGGCCCGCTTTTTCAGCTGGTTTCTCGCGTTTCTCGCCTGCATGTCGGTGATCGGCATGCTGCCCACGGTGCCGCTGATGATCGTTGCGTACATGCGCATCGAAGGCCGTGAGTCGTGGAAGCTGAGCCTGATTCTCGCCGCGTGCGTGACCGTGTTCCTGTACATCGTCTTCGATCAGATCCTGCATATCCCTTGGCCGGAGAGCTTTCTCGGACAGTGGTTGCCCGGACTGGGCGGAGCCTGATTCATCATCGAAAGGAAGCGAAGCATGACGCGAGACCGACTGGCGCGCATCGACGCGCAGCAGGCCACCGACCATCAGCAGCGCGTCATCGCGCAACTGGGCGCAGGGCGCGGACGGATTCCCACGCCGTTCAACATCTGGTTGCACAACCCGCGTCTGGCTGAAGGCATGGAGATCATCGGCACGCATGTGGATCATTCGCCCGTGCTGAGCGAAGCGGAAACCGAGGTCGCGATCCTGGCCACCGCGGTGTTCTGGAATGCCCCGTATGTGATCGCCAATCATCGGCGGCACGCGCTGAAGGCGGGCGTTCCGGAAACGGTGGTCGCCGCGATCCTGGAGCGGCGCAAGCCCGAGGCGGACGACGGGCGTCTGGCGCTGGTATGCGACGCGGTGAGCGCGCTGCTCGCAGGCGGCGCGGTCGACGATGCGCGCTTTGCCCAGTACGATGCTGAGTTGGGCCGGGCGGTGATCGCCGAACTTCTCGTCACGATCGGCTATTTCACGTCGATCTCGCTCGGCATGACCTTGCATGCATTGCAGCCCAAAGACTGAACGACTCAGGTTATGAGGCAGTAGGAGAAAGATCGTGTCGGAACTCGACGGTTATCTGCAAGTGAATCTCAAGGCGAGACATCTGCGCCTGCTCGTGACCATCGATACCTATCGCAATCTGACGCAGGTGGCGGAAGTCACCCACGTCACGATGCCGGCGGTATCGAAGTCGCTGGCCGAGCTGGAACGCGGGCTCGGCCTCACGCTGTTCGCGCGCACGGCGCAAGGGCTCGTGCCCACGCCGCACGGCGAATGCCTCATCCGTCATGCGCGCGAGATGCTGACCATCCTGCATCAGGCGCGCGATGAAATGAAGGCACTGAGCGCGGGCACCGAGGGCAAGGTGCATATCGGCATGTTGCCGGCTTCGGCGTCCGCGCTGCTGCCGCTCGCGCTCAACCTGCTGAAGAACAAGTCGCCAGGCACCAACGTGCGAGTCGTGGAAGGCACGCGGGGCGCGTTGCTGCCGGAGTTGTGGCAGGGCCGTCTCGACCTGATCGTCGGGCGCCTGCCCGCGCCGGATACGCTCGGCAGCTTCGAGGAAAAGCCGCTGCTGGAAGAACCCGTGACGCTGATGACCGGGCGGCATCATCCACTGGCGCAGGCGAAGACAATCAAGTGGTCCGACCTTCTTCCTTATCCCTGGATCCTGCCACCGCAGAACTCGATCCTGCGGGATTCACTCGAACGCACGCTGAGAGCGCATGACGTACCGCTGACCAACAACTACATCGAGACCCTGTCCGTGCATGTGACCCGGGCGCATCTGCAGATATCGGACTTCATTGCCGTCATGGTGGGCACACCCGCCAACGATCCGACGCAACCGCTGTATGCGCTGCCCCTGAGCTTGCCGCGGCTGTTGCGCCCCTCCGGCGTGCTGTGGAACCGCAATCGCGGCCTGACGCCGAGCGCGCAACTCATGGTCGCGTGCCTGGAGGAGGCCGCGCAACAGCTGCAAAGCGCCAAGGCCTGACTGCCGAAAGCACGGCGACGTGTTTTCGGTTTTGCATCGTCCAGTTAGTTAGGGTTCCGTATCGGCGACGTGCAACCCACTCTTTACCAAACGGTTAAGCCCCTTGCTTCTTTATTCAATAGACGGAGCAGGGCGTCTCGAAAGATCATGTCGGCACCGACACGAGTTCGACTCGCACGATCAATCTTCCCAGGAGACTCCAGTGACCAAGAAAGTCCATCTCAAGCTCGCGATCGCCGAGCATCCGCATACCTCGGCCATCCGCGACGGCTCCATTCCCATCGAAGGCGTGGACGCGGAATTCATCACGGTGCAGCCGCAGATCGGCGCGTTCCGCCGCATGGTGCGCGACGTCGAATTCGATGTCTGCGAACTGGCGCCGACCACTTACATCATCGCCCGTGCGTATGGCGCGCCGTTCGTCGCGCTGCCGATCTTCGTCGTGCGCCGCTTCCATCATTCGGGTCTGCTGGTGCGTCCGGATGCGGGCATCAAGACGCCGAAGGATCTCGAAGGCAAGAAGGTTGGCGTGCGCGCGTATTCGGTGACCACCGGCGCATGGACGCGTCAGGTACTGATCGACGAGTTCGGTCTCGATCCCTCGAAGGTCACCTGGGTTGTCGATGACGAAGAGCACGTCACGCAACTGCAGTTGCCGCCGAACGTGATCCATGCTCCGAAGGGCACCTCGCTTGCCGAGATGATGGCCAACGGGGAACTCGTTGCCGGCTTCCACGGCAACGCAGGCATCGGCCGTACCGGCGACCCGACGGGCGGCTGGAAGGAAGTCGAAGCGGATTATCCGGACATGTTCCCGAATGCGGCTGAACTCGAATCGGAGTACTACGCCCGCACCGGCGTGTATCCGATGCACGGCACCATCGTCGTCAAGGACTCGGTGCTGGCCGAGCATCCGTGGGTGGCAAAGTCGCTCTACGACGCCTTCGACAAGGCCAAGCAGGACTGGCTCGCGAAGCTCAACGCGGGCGAACTGACCGACAAGAAGAACAGGAAGTACATCGAGTTGCAGAAGATCGTCGGCAACGATCCGCTGCCGTATGGCGTGGAAGAGAACCGCAAGACCATCGAAGCGCTCGAAGCGACCGCGTTCAAGCAAGGCCTGACGCCGCGCCGCATGTCCATGAACGAGCTGTTCGTCGATCCCCGCGTTTAAATCACCCGTAAGGCCAGGAACATGATCATCGACTGTCACGGTCACTTCACGACCGTCCCCGCCTCTTTTCGCGACTGGCGCGCCAAGCAGATCGCAGCCGCGGACGACCCCTCCAACGCGCCGCCGCTCTCCGGCGCGCATGTGTCCGACGACGAGATCCGCGAAGGCGTCGGCAATGGTCAGCTGCGTCTGCAACAGGAACGCGGCGGCGACCTCACGCTGTTCTCGCCGATCGCCGGCCTCATGAGCCATCACCTCGGCAACGAGCGTACGAGCCTCGAATGGGCCGAGGTATCGAACAATCTGGTGCGGCGCGTATGCGACCTGTACCCGGAGAACTTCGCGCCGGTGTGCCAGCTGCCGCAATCGCCGAAAGCGCCGCCGAAGAACTCGGTGCCCGAGTTGCGCCGCTGTGTCGAGGAAATGGGCTTCGTCGGCTGCAACCTGAATCCGGATCCGAGCGGCGGCTACTGGACCGGCAAGCCGATGACGGACCGCGAGTGGTATCCGGTCTATGAAGCGCTCTGCGATCTCGACGTACCCGCCATGATCCACGTCGCGGCCTCCTGCAATCCGTGCCATCACGGCACCGGCGCGCACTATCTGAACGCCGATACCTCGGTGTTCATGCAGTTGCTGCAAGGCGATGTGTTCAAGGACTTCCCGACGCTGCGCCTGGTCATTCCGCACGGCGGCGGCGCGGTGCCGTATCACTGGGGACGTTATCGCGGCATGTCGCTGGAGATCGCCAAGCGTCCGCTCGAAGGCCTGCTGAACAACATCTTCTTCGACACCTGCGTCTATCACCATCCGGGCGTGGAACTGCTGACCAAGGTCGTGCCGACGAGCAACGTGATGTTCGGTTCGGAGATGATCGGCGCGGTGCGCGGGCGTGATCCGAATACCGGCGAGTACTTCGACGATACGAAGCGCTATATCGACGCCTGCGAAGCGCTCAGCGACGCGGACCGCCACGCGATCTTCGAAGGCAACGCGCGCCGCGTCTATCCGCGCCTGGACCAGCAACTCAAGGCGCGCGGCCTGTGACCGGACGAGGAAGGCAGACATGAACATCATCGACATTCATCCGCACATCATCTCGGACGACGAGACGCGCTATCCGCCGGCGCCGCTGTTCGGCAAGCGCTCGGACTGGTCGCAGGAGCGCCCGAACACCGTCGAGGCGCTGATCGCGGCGATGGATCAGGCAGGCGTTGCGAAGGCCGCCGTCGTGCATTCGTCGACCACCTATGGTTTCGACAACAGCTACGTGGTGGACGGCTGCGACCAGTACAAGGACCGGCTCATCGCGGTGGGCTCCGTCGACATGCTGGCCGACGACGTGGCCACCGTCATCAAGGGCTGGGCCGACAAGGGTCTTGCGGGCCTGCGCATCTTCACGGGCGGTTCCACGAAGGACTTCGACCCGAGCGAGCTCGATAACCCGAAGTCGTTCAAGGCGTGGGAGATGCTCGCCGAACTCAAGCTGCCGATGTGCATCCAGACGGGTCCGGTCGGTTTGCCGCAGGTGCGCATGCTCGCAGAGAAGTTTCCCGGCGTGAACATCATTCTCGACCACCTCGCGCGTCCCGATGTCCTCGACGGCCCGCCGTATGCGAACGCTGCGGGACTGTTCGAACTGCGCGACCTGTCCAACGTGTACATGAAACTCACGCCGCGCATCTTCGGCGACGTGAAGAAGGAGAAGGCCAGCGCGGAGACGTTCTTCCCGCGCGTGGTCGAGGCATTCGGCGCGCAACGTCTCGCATGGGGCTCGAACTTCCCGACGTCGCCTGGCAAGCTCGGCGAGATCCTCGCGACGGCCCAGCAAGGGCTTGCATGCCTCAGCGAAGAAGATCGCGCATGGATCTTCGGCAAGACCGCGCAGAAGCTCTATCCGGCATTGAGCCAATAACGGAGACCATCATGTCAGACACTCGCCTGAACAGCATCATCCGCGCCTTCGAATCGGGCAAGGCCGCGCACGCGGCATTCGCGAAGCTCGACAAGCAGACCGCCATCGAGATGAGCGATTCGCCGTATGACGGCATCGTCTTCGAGATGGAGCACAACCCGTACGACGTGGCCGCGCTCGGCGATGCCTTCCAGTACATGTTGAACCGCAAGCAGATTGCCGAATCCGGCTCGGTCGCGCCCAAGGTGACGCCGCTGGCGCGCATTCCGGCGAACGGCGTGGAGATGAACCAGAGCTTCGCCAAGCAGGTGCTGGACCGCGGCGCATACGGCGTGATCTGGCCGCACGTGGCAACGGTGGAGCAGGCCTATAACGCCGTGGCCTCGTGCCGCTATGCGCGCCCGAAGAACGCGCCGCTGTACGAACCGAAGGGCGTGCGCGGCGACGGTCCCGCGAATGCCGCGCGCTACTGGGGCTTGTCGATGCAGCAGTACTACGAGAAGGCCGACGTCTGGCCGCTCGCGCCGCAAGGCGAGATTCTCGTGGGCCTGATGTGCGAGAGCACGCAGGCTATCGAGAACCTCGACGACATCCTCGCCAACGTGCCGGGCATCGGCTTCATCCTGATCGGCGAGGGCGATCTGAGCCAGGAACTGGGGCTGCCGCGTCAGTACGAGCATCCTGAAGTGGTCGCCGCGATGCGGCAGATTGCCGAGACCTGTCACAAGCACAACGTGGTCGTCGGCAACCCGCATGTGACCGCGAAGAATCATCGCCGCTTGCAGGAAGAAGGTTATCGCTTCCTGATGTCGGCGCCGGCGCGTACGTATGGCGTCGTCGGTCTCGCACGCGAACTGGCAGGCTACTGATGAACGGCGCCGAAAGTCTCGTCGCGACGCTGGTGGATCAGGGCGTCGATATCTGCTTCGCGAATCCGGGCACCTCGGAGATGCACTTCCTTGCCGCGCTCGGCAACAACCCGCGCATGCGCAGCGTGCTGTGCCTGTTCGAAGGCGTCGCTACGGGCGCCGCGGACGGCTGGTACCGCATGAAGGACACGCCCGCGTCCACGCTGCTGCATCTCGGACCGGGCCTGGCGAACGGTCTTGCGAACATCCACAACGCGAAGCGCGCATCGTCGGGCATGGTCAATGTCGTCGGCGAGCATTCGGTGTCGCATCTCAAGTACGATCCGCCGCTGACCTCGGATATCGAAGGCCTCGCGCGGCCCTTGAGTCATTGGGTACGCCGTGCCGAATCCGCGGACACCATCGCTTGGGACGCCGCGCAGGCGGTTGCCAAGGCGAGCGAGCATCCGGGGCAGATCGCGACGCTGATTCTTCCGGGCGACACGTCCTGGCAGCAAGCCGGTACCGCGCCGCAAGCGTGGCCCGCTCGCGCGACGGGCCGCAAGGCGCCGTCCGCGCAACGCATCGAGCACATTGCGCGCGTGCTTCGTTCGGGCGAACCCGCGCTGATCGTGCTTGCGAACAAGGCGACCCGCGGCGTGACGCTGGACAAGGCCGGCCGTGTCGCCGCCGCGACCGGCGCGGTGCTGGGATCGCAGTTCTTCACGGCGCGCATCGAGCGGGGCGCCGGGCGTGTGCCGCTCGCGCGCATTCCGTATGCGGTCGCGCAGGCCACAGCGTTCCTCAAGGACTTCAAGCACATCATCATAGTGGAGACGCGCGAGCCGGTGGCGTTCTTCGCGTATCCGGACAAGCCGAGCTTGCTGAAGCCCGAAGGCACGCTGGTGCATGCGCTCGTCGAAGCCGACGAAGACAGCGAACTCGCGTTCGACATGCTGTTGGATGCGCTCGGTGCATCCGGCACGGCGCCGTTGCTGCAAGCACGCATCGAGACGCCGGTACCCACGGGCGCGCTCAATCCGGCCAGCATCGCGCATGCACTGGCGGCGGCGTTGCCGGAGCATTGCATCGTCGTCGACGAATCGCTGACAACCGGGCGCGAGTCGATGAATCTCACGATGGGCGCGCGTCCGCACGATCTCATCAACAACATGGGCGGGTCGATCGGCTATGCGACGCCGGTAGCCACCGGCGCTTCGCTCGCGTGTCCCGATCGCCGCGTGTTCTGCATGGTCGGCGACGGCAGCGCGATGTACACCATCCAGTCGCTGTGGACGCAGGCCCGCGAGAGCCTGAACGTCACGACGATCATCTTCGCCAACAACAGCTACGCCATTCTCAAGGCGGAGTACGCGAACATGGGCGCGGGTGCGCCGGGTGAGCGGGCGCTGTCGATGATCGACATCGACAAGCCGCGCATCGACTGGCTGGCGATGGCGAAGAGCATGGGCGTGCCGGCAGTGGCGGTCGAGACGGCCGAGGGCTTCCACAAGGCCTTGACCGATTCGACGCACGCGGACGGACCTTGCCTGATCGAAGTGCGCCTCTGAACCTCATCACAAGCACGCTACAAGCAATGAAGGAGCACACATCATGACAACGACGCTCCGCGTCAATCTCGCCGAATACGGCGTGACGAAGGCCATGCGCGACGGCCGCGTGAAGTCCGACCTCGTCACACTCGACTACTGCGGACCGACGCCCGCGCACAACGGCTTCAAGGCGATGGTGCGCGAGAACCAGTTCGATGCCGGCGAGCTCGCCATCGTCACCTTCCTGCAGGCGAAGGCTTATGGCAAGCCGTATGTCCTGCTGCCCGCGCCGATCTCGGGCCGCTTCCAGCATCACTGCGCGGGCTATAACCTCGACTTCGGTCATCTTGATCCGAAGGACATCGAAGGCAAGCAGGTCGGCGTGCGCACCTACACGCAGACTACTGCGCTGTGGATTCGCGGCATCCTGCGTCATGAGTACGGTGTCGATCTGGACAAGGTCACGTGGATGACGCTCGGTGACGGCCACCTCGCCGAATACAGCGATCCTTCGAACTGCCGTCGTCTGCCGGCCGGTTCGTCGATTCCGCAGATGATGATGGACGGCGGGCTGACGGCGGCCCTTCTGGGCGAGGACATGCCCAAGGATGAGCGCGTGCGCACCCTCGTGCCCGATGCGCAGAACGCCGCGAAAGACTGGTTTGCGCGCACGGGCGTCGTGCCGATCAATCACATGTTCGTGGTGCACGAGCGCTTGTCGCAGGAGCGGCCGGATATCGTGCGCGAGTTGTATCGCATGGTGGCCGAGAGCCGCGCGGCTGCGGAGAGCGTTCCGGCCGTGTTTCCTCCGCTCGGGCTGGAAGCGAACCGCAAGGGTCTGCAACTCGCGGTGGACTGGGCGCTCGACCAGAAGATCATTCCGCGGCGCCTGTCCGTGGACGAACTCTTCGACGATGTGACCGGCAGCCTCGGTTGATACGAGGCAGTGAGCGGCTGCGCTCCGCAGTACAAGAGATGACTCCATCACCCGCCATGCAGACCCGTTCCGATGACGTGACGTCGTTGCTGCGCCACGCACCGCTCACGCGCTTCCTGATCGCGCGCATCGGTTCCATCACGGCCCAGCAGATGTTGATGCTGGCGATCAGCTGGCACATGTATGACCTGACATCGAGCGCGTGGGACCTTGGCCTCGTCGGTCTGTTTCAGTTCGCGCCGGGCCTCGCGACGACGCTCGTTGCCGGTCATTGCGCGGACCGCCTGCATCGCGGGCGGATGGTCGCCGCGTGTCTCGCGCTGCAAGCGGTTGCGGCAGCGCTGCTGACGGCGGCTACCTCCACGCATCATGTCACGCGCGACGCGCTGTTGGCGCTGTCGCTTGTGCTCGGCGCCATCAGGCCGTTCCAGATGGCTGGCCAGCAGGCGCTTTTGCCGATGCTCGTGCCGCCCAGGCTCCTCGCGCGCTCAATGGCGCTGAGCACCGTGGTCCAGCAGACCTGCGTCATCGCCGGGCCGGCGCTGGGCGGCGTGCTGTTTGCTATCAGCGTGGTCACGGTGTATCTGACCAGCGCGGCGCTGTTCTGCTTCAGCGCCTTGCTGTATTTCTTCGTGCGTTATGACTTCACGCCGCCGCCGCGTGAACCCGTCACCGCGGATTCGATCCTTGCCGGCCTGCGCTTCATCTGGAGCCATCCGCTTCTGCTCGGCGCCATTTCGCTCGATCTCTTCGCCGTGCTGTTCGGCGGCGCTACGGCGTTGCTGCCGGTCTATGCGCGGCAAGTCCTGCATGTGGGACCGCAAGGGCTTGGACTGCTGCGCTCGGCGCCTGCCATTGGTGCATTGTGTGTCGGCGTGTTCCTGTCGCGACGGTCGATTGCCAGCGGCGTCGGCAAGAAGCTGCTCGTTGCGGTGGGCATTTATGGCGTTGCCATCGTCGGTTTCGGGCTGTCGACATGGTTTCCCTTGTCGCTCATCCTGCTGGCCGTCTCTGGCGGCGCGGACACCATCAGCGTGGTCGTAAGGCAGACGCTCATTCAGTTGGAGACACCGGATCGCATGCGCGGTCGCGTGGCGGCGGTGAATACGCTCTTCATCGGGGCCAGCAATCAGCTCGGGGAATTCGAGTCCGGCGTCACGGCGTCAGGTCTCGGCGTAATCGGCTCAGTGGTCGCGGGCGGCGTTGCGACGATTCTCGTGAGCCTTGCATGGAGCCACCTGTTCAAGCCGCTCGCCACGCGCGACGCGCTGCATTGAACGCAGCGCCAAGGGTTCGCCAAGGGTTCATCGGCCGGCTTGTTGCGTGCCGTCGAATGCGGGACCGTACGCGGCGGTCGCCTCGTTCCGGCTGCGCAGGAGGGTGGCTTCGGCGCGCTGGAGGCTGTCCGGGCAATTTCCGTCGCAGTTGCTGAGCGGGTTGTAGCCGGCTTTCTCGAGCTGCACGAGTTCAGCCCGGACCTGAGCGCGCGTGAGCGGCTCGCTCGTCTGAGCGAAGGCTGCTGCGGGAACGAGGATGGCGGCGGCGACCAATACGGCGTGGATGGCGAGTTTCATGTCTTGACCTTTCTGCGTGATGAGAACCGCGTGACTGTTCAGCGGCGACAGGTCGTATTTCACACTAGGGTAATTACCTAGTCTATTGAATTTATCGGCGTGAGAGTTGACGGTTTGGTTAAGGGTGAACGAATCTTTGCCTCGTGCAAATTAGTAAGTTAACTTGGCAGTTTTCTTTTCATCTGTCAGAGTGACGCCATGGCAGATCAATCCGCAACCTCAAAGCTCGACAGCGCCGACGAACTCGCTTCCGCACTTCGTTCCGTCGTCTCCCGGCTCAAGCGCAACATGCGCGCACAGTCGACCTATGGCGATCTGACCGGCACGCAGACTGCCGTGTTGCTGCGTCTGGAGCGCGAGGGCCCGGCCTCGGTATCGGAACTCGCACAGGCCGAAGGCATCCGCACGCAATCCATGGGAACGGCGGTTGCGGCGCTCATGGCCGGCGGGCATGTCGTGGGCAAGCCGGACCCGGAGGATGGACGCCGCACCATCCTGTCCCTCACCAAAACCAGTCTCTCGATGATCCGCAAAGGGCGCAGCGCGCGGCAGGACTGGTTGTCCCGCACCATCCGGGCGCGGCTGTCTGCCACCGAGCAGGCGCAAGTCGCAGCGGCCGTGGCATTGCTCGCGCGGCTGGTGGACGAGTGAACCTGCTTGTCTTCATGCGTCGCCGGAAGCGCGACGCCTTGACCATTTCGACACACGAGGCGTTTGAAAAAAAATGGAATGGCTCGATCTCATCGCCTGGTTCTTCGGCGGCGTCTTTTTTTGCAACGCATTGCCGCATCTGGTCAGCGGCGTACGAGGCGAACCGTTCCAGAGCCCCTTCGCGACGCCGCCCGGCCAGGGCCTCTCCTCATCCACGGTGAACGTGGTGTGGGGCTTCTTCAATCTCGTCATCGGATATGCGCTGGTGTGTCACGTCGGTCATTTCGATTTTCGCAACACCATTGACGCCCTGGCATTCGGCCTCGGCATGCTGGTCATCGGGCTGTTTCTAGCCAGGCACTTCGGCCGCTTCCATGGTGGCCGGATGACTACGCGGACGTGAGGGATTCAGGCAGTGCAGGCATTCCGTTCCCTGAAGGTTTTCAACTATCGCCTGTGGGCGGCCGGTGCGCTCGTCTCCAATGTCGGCACCTGGATGCAGCGCACCGCGCAGGACTGGCTCGTATTGACGCAGTTGACGCATCACAACGCCTCGGCGGTCGGCACGGTGATGGCGCTCCAGTTCGGGCCGCAGATCGTCCTGCTGCCGTGGACGGGCTATGCGGCGGATCACTACGACCAGCGCAAGCTCCTGATGTTCACCCAGGCGACCATGGGCGCGCTGGCACTGGCGCTGGGCGCGCTGACAGTGACCGGTGTCGTCGTGCTGTGGCATGTGTATGTGTTCGCGCTGCTGTTCGGATGTGCATCGGCTTTCGACGGGCCGGTGCGGCAGACTTTCGTCGGCTCGCTGGTGGGTGACGCGGACCTGCACAACGCGGTCGCGCTCAACTCCACGTCGTTCAACGCGGGACGGATGATCGGACCGGCGGTGGCGGGGCTGGTCATCGGCTCGGTGGGCACGGGCTGGGCCTTTCTCGTCAACGGTGTCAGCTTCGTCGCCGTGCTGGTTTCGATGTCGTGGTTCCGCAGGTCCGAGCTGCGCGGGAGCGCGCGGGCCGGGCGCGCCCGGAAGGGCATGTCCGAGGGGTTCCGCTATGCGTGGTCACGCCCCGACCTCAAGGCGATTCTCGTCATGCTTTTCCTGATCGGCACTTTTGGTCTCAACTTTCCGATTTTCATTTCGACGATGGCCGTCGGCGTTTTTCATACCGACGCGCGCGGCTACGGCCTGCTTTCGTCGTTCATGGCGATCGGCACGATTTCCGGCGCCTTGCTCGCGGCGGGACGCGGCCGGCCGCGCTTCGGCGCCATCCTGGCCGGAGCCGGCATGTTCGGCGTGGGCTGTACGTTCGCGGCCGTTGCGCCGACCTACTGGCTGTTCGCAGGTGCGCTGGTCGTGATCGGCGTGGCGGCGCTCACTTTTACGAACACCACGAACAGTCTGATGCAGATCTCGACCGAACCCGCGATGCGAGGGCGCGTCATGGCGCTGCGGCTGGCCATTGCGCTTGGCGGAACGCCGATTGGCGCGCCCGTGGTCGGCTGGGTCGCCAACCACCTGGGGCCGCGCTGGGCATTGGGGATTGGCGCGCTGTCGGGGTTCGCCGCCGTATCGGTCGGCGGCTATGCGCTGTCCCGCATCCGGCGTGAACAGCGCATGTCACTTCAGAACAGATGATCGATACCGATGGTGAACGCGGTCTGACTGTTCGCCCCGGCCGGGTTCAGCGTGCTGACAACAGCGTGGCGATAGGACGTGTAGTCGGCTTCGGCATAGAGCGTCGTGCGCTTGGACAGCAGATAGGCCAGTGACAGGACTGACAGGCTGCGGCGTCCGGCCTTGTCGGTGGAGACGTTGGTCTGGTAATAGCCGCCACGAAACACGATAAACGGCGTCACCGTCCATGCCAGCCCGCCAAACGCATTGTTCGTCACCGTATGCGGCGCGGCGGGGTCCTGCAGGTCTTCGGCCATGAAGCCGCCGGACAGTTTGATCAGTCCGATCGCATAGCTGGTGCCCAGCATGTAGTAGCTGTCGCCCAGGTAGCGCGTGCCGTTCAGCACATTGCGGTGTCCATACACGCCGCCCACGGCCACGGGGCCCGCCGCGTAGCTCATGCCCACGGCACGGGCCGCGCCACTGCTGAAATTGCCCGCGACACCGCCGAACGAGTTGTCCGCTTCGAACAGCAACGAACCGATCCGGTTTTTGTACTTCACGTCGTTGTCGTTGCGCGTGCCGTCGGAGGCGGCGGTGAGCGGCAGGATCGGCGTGAAATGAAAACTGAACGGATCGTAGATGCTGATGATGTCGTGCGCGATCGTGTACTGCCGGCCAAGATCGATCGAGCCGTAAGTCCGATGCCCGATGCCGACGAACGACTGCCGGTTGAATTCGCGGTTGGCCGTGTTGTCGAACTGGCCGTTACCGAGATTAAAGCCGCTTTCCAGCTGGGCGTGTGCGTTCCAGCCATCGCCCAGATCTTCCTTCAAGCGAAAACCGAGCTTGTTCGAGCTGTAGTAACCGTTCGAGTTCATCGTGGTCACGGTGCCGCCGCCCTTGGCCGCACTGGTCTGATGGCGGATGCCGCCATCCACGGTGCCGTACAGCGTCACGCTGGTTTGCGCATGTACAGAGAAGGCCGACAACGTTCCGGCGGCCGCGGACAGGGTCAGTCCTAGCCTTTTCCAAGCTATCTTTTTCACAACGTGTCTCCAACTTCATTAGGATTTTTTGCGATCGGTATGACTAAATATTTTCGGAACTTTTCTTTCCGAAAATAAGGCCGCCGGAATCGAGTCGATGCCGGCGGCGGTCAGTCAGTGACCGGCGGAGCTGCCGCTCGCCTGTTTGATCGGTCCGATCTGGACGTCGGACGGACGGAATCCGGACTTCAGCTCGCGCGTCAGGGCCACGCGATCGAGGGCCTTCTCCCAGTTCGCGACGACAATTGTCGCCACGCTATTGCCGATGATGTTCGTGAAGACGAACGCACTCGACATCGCCTTGTGAATGCCGAGAATCAGCGCGATGGACTCGACAGGAATCGTGTTCGATGCAGCCAGCGTGGCCGCGAGCACCGCGATGGCCGCGCCGGAAACGCCAGCCGCGCCCTTCGAGGTGAGCAGCAGCACCGCGAGCAGGACGAGCTGTTCGTGCCAGCCCATCGGCGTGTTGGTGGCCTGGGCGAGGAACACGGCGGCAGCAGCGAAGTACAGGCAGGTGCCGTCGTGATTGAAGGTGTAGGCCGTCGGCAGCACGAGACCCACGACGGACTGTTCGCATCCCAGGCGTTCGAGCTTGTCGATCAATTGCGGGAACACGGTTTCGGAGGAACTCGTGCCGATCACGAGCAGCAACTCCGCGCCGATATAGCGCATCAGCCGCAGCAGGCTGAAGCCATTCGCACGAGCGATGGGCCACAGGATCAGCACGATGAACAGCGCACAGGTCAGGTAGAACTCGAGGATCAGCTTGCCGAGCGAGATCAGCGTGCCGAAGCCGAACTTGCTGACCGTGAACGCGATGGCGCCGAACGCCGCGATGGGCGCAATCTTCATCGTCAGGCCGATTACCCAGAACAGCGCGCCCGAGACCGAGTCGATGAAATCGAGTGCGGGTTTCGCGCGGTCGCCGATCGCCGCAAGACCGAACGCGAACAGGACCGAGAAGAACAGCACTTGCAGCACGTCGCCGCCCGAGAACGCGCTGAACGCGGTGTGCGGGATCACATTGAGCAGAAATTCGCTCGTCGTGACGACATGATGAGCCTTCGCGACATACGCATCGACGGCGGCGGAATGCACGCTGTGCATGTCCACGTTCATGCCGACGCCCGGCTTCAGCACGTTGATGACGACCAGCCCGAGCACCAGTGCGAGCGACGTGACGACTTCGAAGTAGAACAGCGCCTTGATCGCGACGCGGCCCACCTTCTTGAAGTCCTTCACGCCCGCGATGCCGCTGCATACCGTGCAGAAGATGATTGGGCCGATCAGCATCTGGATGATGCGGATGAAGGCGTCGCCGACCGGTTGCAGATTGATGCCGAACTTCGGGAACAGATAGCCTGTGGCGATGCCGAGCGCCATGCCGGCCAGGACCTGGAAGGACAGGTCGCGATAGAATGGCCGGCGTTTCCTGGGTTGCGTGGCGGCGTTGCCGGGCAAGCTCATGGATGTCTCCTTGCGGTGCGGGTGGCGAATTCAGATTCGCTTCTGAGAATGAAATAAGTGAAAAGGCGGCGTGCGAGGCGGCTCAACGTCCCGCGTCGCCCAGAATGCGTTCGCTGTCCGCGAAGATTTCATCGACGGTCAGCTTGCGTGGCAGCAGACCCTGTTCCTCGCAGAACGCCAGGGTTTCTTCGAGCGGCGCGCGCAATGCGTCGTAACCGAACAGCAGCTTGTCGGGCTTGCCGGCATTCTCCGCGGCCACCGAGGCCTTGCCGCGGCACAGCAGGTCATACACGGCGCGCACCGCTTGCGGATGGGCATCGGCCAGCGCTTGCGTCACGACGACGACATGGTTGATCGGCACGTAGCGATGCGCGGCGTACCACGCGAGATCGGCCGTCGCGGCATCCGGAATCAGCGGTTCGAGACCCGCTTCGTCGGGCAGGTCGTTGCCGAGGATGGCGGCATCGAGTTCACCGGCACGCAGCATCGGCAACAGTTGCTTGCCGGGCGCGGCGCGTTGCACGAACGACGGGTCCGCATACTCTTCGAGATGCGCGCCTTCGATGGTGATCCATTCGTTCGCTTCGACCGGCACGCCGTACGTGCCAGACAGAATGGCGCGCACCCACATGCCGGTGGTTTGCGTATAAGTACGCACGCCGATCTTCTTGCCAGACAACTGATCGATATCGAGCTTGCCGCGCCGCGCATTATAAATAATGCAGCCCTGCTGGAACCGTGCGGCCACGACGGCGGGCAGCAGGATGAGCGGCTTGCCATAAGCCTTGGCCTGCAAGTACGTGACGATGGCGAGTTCGCTTACGTCATAAGCCTGGCGACGTGCCATCGGCGCGAACGCGTTGTGAATCGGCTCGACTTCGTCGAACACGAGTTGCACGGCGGGATCGGTCAGTTCGCCACGCTTGAGCGCACGCGTGTGCGGATACGTTTTCAGGGCGGTTTTCAGCAGCAGCGGTTGCATGTCGTGACTCACGGAAGGCGTATTCAGACGGCCAGCGCCGGATAGACGGTCAGCGCGGTGCCGCCAAAGATGGCTTGCTGTGCATCAGCGGGCAGCATCGCGAGGCTGGCGCGTGCATCGGCGAGCAATTGCGGCAGCGCGCCTTCCGCCGCGGGGAAGTTCGAGCCCCACGCAATACGGTGCGCACCGAAGGCGTCGAGCACGCGCGGAAAGAAAGCCTCCGGCGTCGATGCGCCGCGCGACGCTTCTGCGATCGTGCGGTTCGTGAGCTTCAGATACACCCCTTCATGCGATGCCAGGCTGAACAGCGGTGCCGCCGCTTCATACGGCGCTCCGCCCGCGAGGTCGGGACGCGCCAGGTGATCGAGCAACACGCGGATCTTCGGAAAGCGCGCGAGCATGTTCAGCAGCGCGGGAATGCCTTGCGCCGTCATTTGCAGACAGATCGATACGCCATGACGTTCCGCGTATTCCCACACCGGGAAGGAGCGCTCGTCGTCGAGCCAGCCCGCTTGCCCGGGCATCGTGCTGCCCGTCGTGAAGAGGCGCAGTCCGGAGAGGCCCGCGTCGAGCCAGCGTTGCAGTTGCGTGACGGCGTCGTTCGCAAGCACGTCGATGGAGAACACGCCGGCGAAGCGGTCCGGCTGACTGCGCACCGCTTCCACCACATAACTATTGTCGTTGCCGTACACGGTGGACGCCTGCACGACCACGGCACGGTCGATGCCGGCATCGTCGAGCGAGGCCAGCAAGCCTTCGAAACTGACGGGACGCTTGGCCGACCATTCGGACTGGTGGCCGCCAACCGGCGCGAGCGGAAAACGCTGTTTATCCGAGGAAATGGCGTGAGTGTGAGTATCGATGACAACGGACATGAAGCGGCTCCAGGGGGTCTTCTTCGCAGTGGAATGGACGTCACTGTAAGCCGGTTGCGAGCGAATCCCTCAATATGAACTTTGCGCTTTGGCATAAATTCTGGTTAAGCTAAGGGTTTTCACATAGGGGTTGAACGCCATGGCGAACCGCGAAGACGACCCGTCGAATGACGATCTGACGCGCTTGCGGCGCCTGTTCCTGTTCGACGCCGTGTGCGAATCGGGTGGTATCGGACAGGCGGCCGCACGCGCGGGACGCACCCAGCCGGCGGTGAGCCTTGCCATCGCCAAACTCGAGGCCAGCTTCGGCGGGCAACTGTTCGAGCGCGGCTACGGCGGCAGCGAACTGACGGCGGAAGGGCGCATCCTGCAACGGCGCACGCGGCGCATGCTCGATCAGATGGAGCGCGCGGTCGCGGCTTTGACCGGCCATGACGAGCCTTCCCCGCACAGCGCGACGATCTGCCGGCACCTCACCGATGCCCAGGTGCGCTGTCATATCGCCATCGCGCAGGCCGGGTCGGCGGCGGAGGCGGCGCAGCAGCTCGGCATCTCGCAGCCGGCCGTGCATCGCGCGGCGCGACAGATCGAACAGAGCGTGGGTGTGTCGCTGTATCGACGGCGCGTGCACAGCGTCGCGGCGAATCCGGCGGGCGTCGAATTTGCGCGGCGGCTCAGTCTTGCGCTGTATGAGATTGCGCAGGCCCGTGAAGATCTCGCCTATGCGCGCGGCCAGCGCACCGGGCGCGTGGCCATTGGCGTGTTGCCGCTGTTGCCGCCGCGGCTCGTCGCGCGCGTGATTCAACGGCTGCGCGCACGCTATCCGGCGGCCCGCATCACGGTGGACGAAGGCTCGCACGCGCCACTGCTGCGCGATCTGCGCGCGGGCGGCATCGACATCATCGTCGGCGGCTTGCGCGAGCCCCGGCTCACTGGCGCAGTGCAGGAAACCGAGCTGTTCGCGGACCCGTATGTGGTCGCGGTGCGCAAGGGGCATAAGCTTGCGCGGCAGAAGTCGATCATGCCCAACCATCTCGCCGACTACGACTGGGTCGTGCCGCAGCGCACCGTGCCGCGCCGCGCGGTAATCGACCGCCTCTTCGCGCGCTTGCCCGCCACGCCGCCGCTCGTGGTCGAAACGAGTTCGCTCGCGATGATGATCGCCATGCTCGTCGAGAGTGATTGCATCACCTTGCTGTCGCGCTCGCAGATACGCGAGGCCTATCCTGGCAGCGACATGGTCGCGCTCGAACTGAAGACGCCGGAGGCGGATCGCGCGGTCGGCTATACGGTGCGAAGCGACTGGCTCGGCACCGCCGTGCAGCAGGCTTTCATCGAGTGCTTGCGCGAAGAATGCGGACTGCCCGCGTGAGCATGGGTGTCCACTTCCCGCACTGAATCAGGCAGGCGCCTTTACCCGCAGGTTAACGCGTCGAGAAATTTATTCAATGGACGCTGCCGGGTCGCGATGAGACGATGCAAGCATCGAAAGCCACAGACGACTCGCTGCAAGCCACCTTGCAAGTCAATGTCTTGAGCTACAAGCATAAGGGTGTGGCGCATACAGCGGCACAAGGAGACAAGCACATGCATCGCGAGATCGCGCAGGGCGGCTGACGCCTTCATTCAAGGCCGATACGCGCTTTGCGAAGGCACGCGGCCTTCGTACCCCCATCACGCATCAACGCAGGAATCACTGCCCGAAAAGGCGGTGAGGGGCACTCACGCCCGCAATAAAAGAAGCCTGAAACAAGGCGCCATAGTTGGAGACAGCCATGCATGCAAGCAAGCGAACGAGACACACATCGGATCATCCGGAAAGAGAGCGGAGCAGCACGCCGAATGACTGACAGACGGCCCCATGCCGTCCGGGTCGCGCGGACGGCATGAGAAAGCGATACCGCATCTCACCGAAAAAATCTCATGATCAGGAAACTAACAATCGTTCTCGCCGCCTGTCAGTTCGCGGGTGTGGCGCACGCGCAATCCTTTGTCACGCTGGCAGGCGTGGTGGACGGCGGCATTCGTTATACGCACACGGGACTGGGCAACCAGTATTCGATGAACTCGAACGGCTTCTTCACTTCGAACCGGCTCGATTTCATCGGCAAGGAAGATCTCGGCGGCGGCTACAACGCGCACTTCAGGCTCGAGAGCGGCTTCAATCTCGGCAATGGCGCGTACGACAACACGAACAACGTCGCGTTCAACCGGGGCGCGTATGTCGGCCTGGGCGGGTGGTTCGGTTCGCTCGACTTCGGCCGCCAGTACACCATCGCGCATGACGTGGTCTACGACTACGATCCCTTCAACTTCGAGTATCCCGGCATCACGCCGCTCACGCCCGCGACCGCGGGCACGCGCTTCAACAACGACGTGAAGTACAGCCGCACGTATGGACCGTTCCGCTTTCGCGCGGAGAATTCCTTCGGCGGCGTGGCGGGCGATTTCAACGCGGGATCGGCACGCGGCGTGGGCTTGCAATACAAAATGGGACCGGTGAACGTGGGCGGCGTCTATATCCACCGGTCGGTACTGTCAGGCACGACCTATCAGCCGGATAACTACTACACGCTCGGTGCCGCGCTGACCTTCGGCGACTTGCGCTTCGCGGGCGGCTACATGAACGATAACGTCGACGTGGCCGCGCCGAACCGCGACGTGCGCACGCTCAACTACTGGGGCGGCCTGACGTATCAGTTGACTCCGTACACGCGCGTGGGCGCTGCGTACTACATCACGGACTTGCCAAATACGGGCGGCAAGCGCAGTCAGGGACTGGCGAGCATCGCCTATTCGCTGTCGAAGCAGACGGTGCTCTACGCCGAGTTCGACTACACGAAGTTCTCCGGAACCTACATCACCAACAAGACCTTGAACGCCACCCAGCAGCCGCATCAACTCGCTTTCACCGTGGGGATCAACCATGGCTTCTGATAAGTCGGTCAGCGCATCTTCGATGCCGGTTCTGCACGCTCCCCGTCGTTTCCATTATCCTGCTGCGTTATTCTTTATCGCCGCGCAGCCGGTTTTCGCGCGGCAGGCAGAGGAACAAGTGCGGCATAAGAATCGTGCGACGGCGCGAGCGGAAAGCCGCACGCAGAACGACTAGCGTCGAAGCGTGTCATCGTCCGATGCGCAAGGCGCATCGGAGACACTATGAGTCAGCTGGACTGGTATTTGAGCGTCAACATGAAGGCGCGTCATCTGCGCCTGCTCGTCGCCATTTATGACTTCCGCAACTTGCGGCAAGTGGCGTCGAATTCTTACATTACGGTTCCGGCGGTATCGAAGGCGCTCGGCGAAATTGAAAGCGCGCTGGGCGTGAAACTCTTCGAGCGCACCGTCAACGGCCTGCGTCCCACTGCCTATGGCGAATGCGTGGTGCGGCACGCGCGCGCCGTGCTGAGCAGCCTGAGCCAGACGGCCGAAGAGATCAAGGCGCTGCAGACCGGCAGCGCCGGCAAGGTGCATGTCGGCGCGCTGCCGACGCTCATCTCCACCCTCATGCCGCGCGCCCTCGCGCGCCTGAAGCAAGAAGCGCCGCAGACCAACGTCTCGATCCTCGAAGGCCGCATGAACGGGCTGTTGCAGGACCTGCGGCGCGGCGACCTCGACATGATCGTGGGCCGTCTGCCGAACCGCGCGGACACCGTGGGCCTGCATGAACGCGCGCTCATCAACACGCCTATCAAGCTCGTCACGGGCGTGCAGCATCCGCTCGCAAGCAGAAGCACCGTGCAATGGTCGGACCTGAAGGACTATCCGTGGATCCTGCCCCCTTCGGGTTCGCTGCTGCGCGAGCCGATCGAAAACACGCTGGCGCGCCATGGCCTGCCGATGCCGTCGAACACCATCGAGACCCTTTCTACGCATCTGATCCGCGCCTACATCCAGATCAACGACGCCATTGCGCTGCATACCGTGGACATGCTGTATCCGGATTCGGAGGCCAGCCCGTTCCATGTGCTGCCGCTCGACATGAACCTCGCGACCCGGCCGCTCGGCGTGATCTGGCGTGCCGACAAGCCGCTCGCGCCCAGCGCCATGCTGCTTCTGCAATGCCTCGAACGTGAATGTCCGCCGAGCGGCGTGCAGGATGAAGCCGACCTCGCCGCGATGGCGGAGCACGTCGGATCCGGTCAAGGGACTTAACCGAAAGGTTAAGGCATCTGCCCTTTTATTCAATGGACGGAAAACGCAGGCGGCGCGATGATGTCTTCATCGAACCCGCATCAAGAGCGCGTTGACGCGCCGGCGGTTCACCGTAAAGGAGACAGACGGATGGCCATCCCCATCATGAGAGCATGGCGTCGCGCGGCCGCATGGTGCGGCACGGCGGCGCGCACCACGAAAGCAATCGCGCGTGCCTGGCCGGGACAATTCCCGGTGTTGATCCCCATCTTCGGCATGGACGATCTGAGCCAGCCGCGACGCTAGCCTTCGCTATCCGAAGGCGCTTCCCGTTCCAGTCAATCAGAGTTCGATCTCCGCCGCGCGCAGTCGCGGCCGGCCTCCGTACGCCTGCACGCACGGCCAACACACAACGGCGATATAAAAAATAAAGGGGAAATCCTGCATGACAGGCCGACGCACCTTTCTGAAGGAAGCGCTCATCAGCGGCACAGCGGCGGCGCTCGTCAAGCCCGCGGTGGCCACGCCGACGTCCACCGCGCCGCAGCGGCCTTTAGTGAGCAGGCCATCGCCGGCGCTGGTGGCAGCGGAAGCGCAAGGCGATGCCCTGGCGCCCTCGCTCGACGAAGCGCCTGCCACGGATGCCGCGCACATCGGCAATCCCGGCTCCGATTTCATGGTGGATCTGCTGCGCATCGCGGGTATCGACTATGTCGCGACGATGCCCGGCTCGACCTTTCGCGGCCTTCACGAGTCGATCGTGAACTATGCGGGCGACACGCATCCGCAGATGATCGTCTGCACCCACGAGGAAGCGTCGGCGGCGATTGCGCACGGATACGCAAAAGTCGCGGGCAAGCCCATGGCCTGTCTCGTGCACAGCACGGTGGGATTGCAGCATGCGTCGATGGCGCTCTACAACGCATGGTGCGATCACGTGCCGATGACGGTCATCGCCGGCAATATCGCCGACGCGACCAAGCGCCGTCCGGGTGTCGAGTGGTATCACACGGCGCAGGACCTCGGCGCGCTGGTACGCGACTACACCAAGTACGACGACTATCCGGTGTCGCTCCAGCATTACGCCGAATCGTTCATGCGCGCCTACACCATGTCCGTCACGCCGCCGATGGCGCCCGTGCTGATCGTCGCGGATGCGGAGTTGCAGGAACAGCCGATCGCAGACCCGCATGGCATCACGGTGCCGCCGCTGCGCGAAGTGTCGCCGCCCGCCGCAAGCGCCGATGCCTTGCAAGCCGCCGCCACGATGCTGTGCGCGGCGAAGGCGCCGGTGATCGTCGCGGATCGCGCGGTGCGCACGCAGGCGGGCCTGGAGTCGCTGGTCGCGCTGGCTGAATCGCTCAACGCGCCGGTGATCGACCTGCTGGGCCGCATGAACTTCCCCACGCGGCACCCCCTCAATCATTCGTCGATGCAGGCACGCCTGCTGGCCGATGCCGACGTGATCCTTGCGCTCGAAGTGGGCGATGTCTGGGGCCTTACGCAGAGCGTTCCAGATACGATCGGCCGCGCGTCGAAGCGGCGCGCGAAGCCGGACGTGCGCGTCATCAGCATCTCGACGTCCTATCTCTACGGCAAGTCGAACATGCAGGATGCGGAGCGTTATTACGCTGCGACCTTGCCCATCGGCGCGGATGCCCAGGCGTCGATGCCGGCGCTGGCGCAGGCCATCCGCACGACGATGACTGCTGCGCAACGCACGGTCGTTGAAGCGCGTGCGGCAACGCTGCGAGCCTCGCACGACAGCATGCAGCACGCCGCGCGGGAAGCCGCCGCGCGCGGATGGGACGGCACGCCGATCAGCACCGCACGTCTCGCGCAGGAAGTATGGAACGTCATCCGCCACGATGACTGGGCGCTCGTTTCACCGCCCGGCGCGTGCAGCCAGTGGCCCAACCGCCTGTGGGACTTCACGAAGACATATCAGTTCATCGGCGCGGGCGGAGGATACGGCGTCGGCTATGCGGCGCCCGCCGCCGTGGGCGCGGCGATCGCGCATCGCGATGCCGGGCGCATCGCCGTCAGCATCCAGACCGACGGCGATCTGATGGTGCTGCCCGGCGTGCTGTGGACGGCGGCGCATCATCAAGTGCCCTTGCTGATGGTGATGCACAACAACCGCGCGTGGCATCAGGAGACCATGCATATCCAGCGCATGGCGGGACGGCGTGATCGTCATCCTGAGCGCGGGCGCATCGGCACCGTGTTGCAGGATCCGCCGATCGATTACGCATCGATGGCGAAGAGCATGGGTGTCTGGGCGGAAGGCCCGATCTCCAGTCCCGCCGATCTCGGCCCGGCCCTGACGCGCGCGATGGCGCAGGTCAGAAGCGGCAAGCCCGCGCTGCTCGACGTGCTGACCCAACCTCGATGACGGACGCCGCAATGCCTCTCTGTTCACGTTTGCCGATGAAGGCGCTGGCGTTCATCGCGTTCATCGCGTTCGCGGTGTCGTTGGGAGCACATGCCGACACGAACGCCGATATCGAAACCGGCCGCGCGCTCTTCATGCAGAAGGGCTGCTACGAATGTCATGGCGTGCTGGGGCAGGGCAGCGCATCGACGGGGCCTGCGCTCGCGCCGCATCCGGTCCCGCTATCGGCGATGCAAGCGTATGTGCACGATCCCAAGGGCGAGATGCCGGTCTACAGCAAGCGGATTCTCTCCGATGACGAGATCACCCGCATTCACGCTTATCTCGCCTCCTTGCCGCCGAATCCTCCCGCGGAGAGTCTCGCGTTGCTGAACGACGGCGCGGCGCCCACAGCCCAAGCATCGGTGTCACCGGGACACGGCTCGTCCATTTACGCAGCGAATTGCGCGGCATGTCATGGCGCGGGCGGCGAGGGCGGTGCAGGCCCCGCGCTGCGCGGCATCGCGAGCCGTTATGGAACGAGCGACATCGAAGCGCGCATTCGCGAACCCTCGGGCATCATGCCGCGCCTGTATCCACACGTCCTGAACGATGAAAACGTGAGGGACGTGGCCCGTTACGTGGCGCAGTTGCGCTGACCAAAACTCACATATACGGATCCCGAAGCATTTACCAGTTGGTTAACGCACCCACGGCTTATTTCAATAGACGGGAAACACACGCTACCCGATGATCTTCTGACCGGATCGCCCGACGGTCCCCGAACATCATTCGAGTCCAACAGGAGACCCCGTTGACCAGGAAAGTCCCGCTCAAGATCGCCATTGCAGAGTATCCGCATACGTCGGCCATTCGCAACGGCTCGATTCTCATCGAAGGCGTCGATGCCGAGATCGTCACCGTCAAGCCGCAGATCGGCGCGTTCCGCCGGATGGTCCGCGATGTCGAGTTCGACGTGTGCGAACTCGCACCGACCACCTACATCATCGCGCGAGCCTATGGCGCACCGTTCGTCGCGCTGCCGATCTTCGTCATGCGGCGCTTTCATCATGGCGGCCTGCTCGTGCGCCCGGATGCGGGCATTGCCACACCCAAGGATCTCGAAGGCAGGAAGGTCGGCGTGCGCGCGTATTCCGTCACGACCGGCGTATGGACGCGGCAAGTGCTGATCGACGAGTTCGGTCTCGATTCGTCGAAGGTCACATGGGTCGTCGATGACGAGGAACACGTCACGCAGCTCAAGCTTCCGTCGAATGTGATGCACGCGCCGCAAGGCAAGTCGCTTGCGGACCTGATGGCCTCAGGCGAACTCGCGGCGGGCTTTGCGGCAAATGCCGGCATCGGCCGCACCGGCAACCCGAACGGCGGCTGGCAGGAAGTCGAAGCCGACTATCCCGACCTGCTGCCGAACGCGGCCGAACTCGAAGCCGACTGTTACCGCCGCACGGGCGTGTATCCGATGCACGGCACCATCGTCGTGAAAGATGCGGTGCTCGCCGAGCATCCGTGGATCGCGAAGTCGCTCTACGACGCATTCGAGCAGGCGAAGCAGGCATGGCTCGCCACGCTCGACCACAACGACCCGACCAACGCCAGCGACAAGAAGTATCTCGCGCTGCGCAAGATCGTCGGACGTGATCCGTTGCCGTACGGGATCGAGGCCAATCGCAAGACCATCGAGGCACTGGAAGCCACCGCCTTCGAGCAGCGGCTCACGCCGCGCCGGATGTCGATGGCCGAGCTGTTCGTCGATCCGCTTGCTTAGTTCATAGCCACCACCGCATAACCATTCAATCGAATCACAGAGCAACTCATGGCATCCATCGTTGATATTCATCCGCACATCATCTCCGACGATACCGCGCGCTATCCCGTCGCGCCGCTGGGCGGCAAGCGTTCCGACTGGTCGAAGGAGCGTCCTTCCACCGTCGAGTCGCTGATCGCCGCAATGGACCAAGCCGGTGTGGCGAAGGCCGCCGTCGTGCATTCGTCGACCACGTATGGCTTCGACAACAGCTACGTGCTCGATGCGTGCGCGGCTTATCCGGACCGTCTTGTCGCGGTGGGCTCCGTCGACGTGACGCTGCCCGATGCCCCGCGCACCATTCGCGCCTGCGTGGAGCGCGGCCTCGCGGGCCTGCGCATGTTCACGGGCGGCAGCACGAAGGATTTCGATCCGGGCGAACTCGAAGATCCGCGCGCCTGGCCTGCCTGGGAAACCTGCGCGGAACTGAACCTGCCGATGTGCATCCAGACCGGTCCGGTGGGCCTGCCGCAGGTCGCCGATCTGGCGCGGCGCTTTCCGAACGTGAAGATCATTCTCGATCACCTCGGCCGTCCCGACGTGACGGACGGCGCGCCTTACGCAAAGGCACAGACCCTGTTCGACCTTGCGCCGCTCACGAACATCTACATGAAGCTGACCCCGCGCATTTTCGACGACATGCAGAAGGGCGATGCGAACGCCGGGACCTTTTTCCCGCGCCTGATCGACGTGTTTGGCGCGCAGCGTCTGGCGTGGGGTTCGAACTTCCCGAGTTCGAAGGGCACGCTGCCTGAGATTCTCGCGACAGCCGAAGCGGGCCTTCGTTGCCTGAACGAAGACGACCGCGCGTGGATCTTCGGCAAGACGGCGCAACAGTTGTATCCGGCGCTGGCCTGAGCGGCGTGGCGACGGATCTCCAGTGAACGAAGCATGAGGAACAACCAGATGGCGACGATTCAAACCGACCTGCCGACGCTGCGGGTGAACCTGGCCGAGTACGCGGCAACGAAAGCGATGAGAGACGGCCGCGTGTCGTCGAACGTGGTCAATCTCGACTACTGCGGCCCGGCACGCGCGCACGACGGCTTCAAGCCGATGCTGCGCGAGAATGCGTTCGATGCCGGCGAGCTGGCCATCGTCACGTATCTGCAGGCGAAGGCTTACGGCAAGCCTTATGTGCTGCTTCCGGCGCCGATCTCAGGACGCTTCCAGCATCATTGCGCAGGCTATAACGGTGAGCTGGGTCATCTCGACCCGAAGGACATCGAGGGCAAGCGGGTGGGCGTGCGCACCTATGCACAGACCACTGGCCTGTGGATTCGCGGCATCCTGCGTCACGAGTACGGCGTCGATCTCGACAAGGTCACGTGGATGACGCAAGGCGAGGGGCATCTCGCCGAATACACGGACCCGGCCAATTGCCAGCGGCTGCCGAAGGGTTCGTCGGTCGGGCAGATGATGCTGGACGGCGAACTCGCGGCGGTGCTGGCGGGCGAAGACATGCCGAAGGACCCGCGCGTGAAAACGCTGGTTCCTGATGCCCAGGCCGCCGCGAAGGACTGGTTCGCGCGCGAGGGCGTGGTGCCGATCAACCATATGTTCGTCGTGCATGCCGGGCTGTCGAAGGAGCGGCCGGACATCGTGCGCGAGCTGTACCGGATGATCGTGGAGAGCCGCGCACTGGGCGAGGGCGTGCCCGCCGTGATCCCGCCGTTCGGTCTGGAAGCGAACCGCAAGGGTATCCAGCTTGCCATCGACTGGGCGCTCGACCAGAAGATCATTCCGCGCCGCTTCTCGGTGGACGAACTGTTCGACGATGTAACCGGCAGTCTCGGATAGACCCGCGCACGGGCGCGCAGTGATAACAAAAAATCAGACGGAGACGATGTGATGGAGACTATTCGAAGAGCGGCACGCCTCGAGAGCCGTTGGGGCGTCGTATTCCTGCTCGCCTTTGGCCTGATGATCGCGTTCATGGACCGCACGAGCATGTCGGCCGCGCTTGCGGATCATCATTTCGTCCAGCATTTCACGCTCACGTCGGTGCAGCGCGGCTGGCTCGGCTCATCGGTGTTCTGGGCCTACGGGCTGCTGCAATTGCCGATGGGCTGGCTCGTCGACCGCTACGGCGTCAAATGGCCTTACGCGATCTGCTTCCTGCTGTGGTGTGTCGCGGCAGCGGTCACCGGCATCGTCACCACGCTGTCGGCGCTCATCATCGTGCGGGTGCTGATCGGCGCGGCGGAAGCGGTGGTCGTGCCCGCTACCTATCGCTATATCGCCAACCGCTTCGAGGAAACGCAGAAGGGCACGGCGCTCGGCATCTATTCGGTCGGCGGCAAGATGGGTCCGGCTCTCGGCGCGCCGGCTGCCGCGTGGCTGATCGCGGGCACGTCGTGGAAGATGATGTTCATCGTGACGGGTCTCGCGGGTTTGGTGTGGCTCCTGCCCTGGTTGCTGATGGTGCGCAACGACTTCCCCGATGCGACCGAACTCGCATCGAGAAAGCAGCGCGCCGCCTCGGTGCCGTTGCGCAATCTGCTGGCGAGCCCAGTGGTGTGGGGCGGCCTGCTGACCAACTTCTGCTACGCCTACTTCGCGTTCTACTGCATGACGTGGATGCCCGCGTATCTGGTGGAGCAGCGTGGACTCTCATTGCAGCAGTCGGGTCTGTACACGGCCTTCAGCTTCTGCGGCGTGGCGGTCACGGCCGCGCTCAGCGGCTGGCTGGCGGACCGGCTGATTGCCCGCGGTCACGATGCCGTCGTGGTGCGCAAGTCGTTCATGGTGGTCGGCTTCATCGGCGGCATGACGGTGTTGTTCGGGGCCTACGCACCGAGCGTGCAGATGGCGCTGTTCTGGAACGTGCTGTCGTTGACGCTGGTGGGTCTCGTCACGACGAACAACCTCGCGCTCGTCAAGCTCACACTGATTCCGAAGCAGGCTGTGGGCTTGAACACCGGCTTGCAGCAGGTCGCGACGAGCCTCGCGGGCGGCGTGTCCGCCAGTCTCTCCGGCTGGCTGCTGCATGTGGGACATAGCTACACACTGCCGATGATGGCGATCTTCGTGTTCCTGCTGGTCGGCGCGACGAGCACCATCGTGCTCATGCGGCGCAAATGGGCGCCGAAGGTGAACGACGTCAACGGTGAAGCGTCGGAGCGGAAGGCCACGCCGCCGGCGGCGATGAGTCAGGGCGTGCGTTGAGCGGTCATTTCCGTAAGCTGACAACAGGACCGGCGCGTCAGGCTCCGCGCCGGTCGATCGCCAGCGCGCGTATCGCTTCCTTCTGGAACTGCGTCGGCGTCACGCCGGTCTGCTTGCGGAAATAGCGGCTGAAATAGGCGATGTCGTCGAACCCGAGTTCATGCGCAATCTGCTTGACCGACATATGCGAGTAGACCAGATCCCGTTGCGCCTCGCGCACGAGATGCTCGTTGATCACCGCAAGCGGCGAACTCGAAATCTCCTCACGACAGATGCGCCCTAGCTGCGCGACGGTCGTGCCGAGCGTCTGCGCATAGAAATCCACAGGACGATGTTCGCGCGCATGCTTGACCACCAGTTCCCTGAAGCGCCTGATCTGCCCGGCGCGCCGTTGCGTGGCGGACAGGCTCGTGCCGGCCGCCGTGCGCGAGGCCGGCGCCGCTTCGCACAGGCGCCCGACATGCACGAAGAGCGCGATCAGCAACGGCAACCCTGCCGCCATGTGTCCGCGGTCCGTTGCGCGATATTCGTTCTCCAGCAGTTCGATCAGCGGCATCAGCGCACCGGCGTGCGTGCGGGCATTCACGCGCGTCACGCCCGCGCGCTGCAACAGCGGAATGAGCGGGGGCGCCGCCATCGCGGCAAGCGCTTCGAGCGAACGTTGCGCTACCGTCAACACGAGCCCGTCCACATCCGGCGCGAAGTTGAAGCCGTGGACTGTTTGCGCGGGCAGCATGATGACGCAGGGCGGCTGAATGGGAATGCGCGTGTTCTCGATGAGCACGTCGCCGTCGTCGCCGCCGCCGCGAATGTACAAAAACTGCAAGAGCGCGTCATGCCGATGCGCATCGATATGCCAGTCGTTCGGCGCGCTGCGCTCGGCGATCCATTCGAAGTTGAACGCGTCATACCACGGCGGCCGCGCCGATTCGCCGTATAAATTGTAGTTAGGGATTCTCCTGAGCACGTCCCGTCTCCTTTGCACAAATTGTCCTGTGGTCTGCTGCCTTTGTCCAATTCCTGGAACGAGGCCGTGAATATACTTTTCTCACAGGGAAGCGTCACGCGGCAACGCGGAAAAGCCCTTCCCTGAAGGCTCGAAAAGTGCAAAAGGAGAGAAGGATGAAGGAGACGAACGACGGCCCGCAGCACTGGCTCGGTCTCGAAGCGCGCTTGTGCGTGGTGACGGGCGCGGCGGGCGGCATCGGCCGCGCCATTGCCGCGACGCTGGCCGATGCCGGCGCGCGCATCGCGCTGCTGGACCGCGACGAAGCAGCCTGTCATGAAACGGCGCGCGCATTGCAGGCACGGGGCATCCAGGCGCTTGCCGTGGCCTGCGACATCGGCGATGCAGCAAGCGTGCAAGGCGCTTGCGAAAAAGTGGAACGCGCAATGGGCACGGCGGACGTGCTCGTGAACAATGCCGGCCTGTTGCGTGCGGGCGGTATCGAAGAGATCGCGCTGGATGCATGGAACGCGATGCTCGCCGTCAATCTCACGGGCACCATGCTGTGCGCCCAAGCCTTCGGACGCGGCATGCTCGCGCAAGGCCGAGGCAGCATCGTACAGATTGCTTCGGTGGCGGCGCATCATCCGCAAACCTGGAGCGGCGCGTATAGCGCGAGCAAGGCCGGCATCGCGATGCTTTCGCGGCAGATCGCCGCCGAGTGGGGACCGCGCGGCGTCCGCAGCAACACCGTGTGCCCTGGCATGATCCGCACGCCGCTCTCGCGTGCCTTCTATGAACAGGGCGATGTCGAAGCGCGCCGCAGCGCGATGACCGCGAGCCGGCGCATCGGCGAGCCGGCCGACATCGCCGAAGTCGTGGCCTTCCTCGCCAGTCCGCGCTCGGCCTATGTGAACGGCGCCGAGATCGCCGTGGACGGCGGCTTCGAATGCATGCTCATGGACCTCGTGCCGCGCCCCGGCTACGAAGCCAGACGGGCTGCATAGAGCATTCATTTGCGCGCATCGCCGCGCCCGTTTCACTCATAAAGGACACGATGATGACTACCGTGACACGGTCGTCCGATCTCGCTTGCGACGTGCTCGTGATCGGCTCGGGCGCTGGCGGTCTTGCGACCGCCATCACCGCCAGGAAACAGGGGCTCGACGTAATCGTCGTCGAGAAGGAAGGCTATTTCGGCGGCACCACCGCGTATTCGGGCGGCGTGCTGTGGATTCCCGGCAATCCGCATGCGCGACGTGCCGGGATCGAGGACACGCGCGCCGCTGCTATTGAGTATCTGCGTCATGAAACCGGCCCGATGTTCGATCAGGCCGCCATCGATGCGTTTCTCGATCACGGTCCGCGCATGGTTGAATTCTTCGAGCGCGAAACCTCGGTCGAATTCCTGCCCACGCTCTATCCCGACTACCATCCCGACGCGCCGGGCGGTGTGGATGTCGGCCGCTCGATCGTCGCGAAGCCCTTCGATGCGCGTGCGCTCGGCGCGGACCTGCCGCGTCTGCGTCCGCCGCTGAAGACCATCACCTTCATCGGCATGATGTTCAATTCGTCGAGCGCGGATCTCAAGCACTTCTTCAACGCGACGAAATCGCTTGCTTCGGCGTGGTATGTCGCGAAGCGGTTGAGCAGCCACATCACGGAACTTGTGCGCTACAGGCGCGGCGTGCAGGTGACGAGCGGCAACGCGCTGGCCGCACGCCTCGCGAAGTCCGCGCTCGATCTCGGCATTCCCATCCACACTCACACCGGCGCGAAGGAACTCATCACCGAAAAGGGCCGCGTGACCGGCGCGATAGTCGAAGCGAACGGCAGCGAGCAACGCATCGTGGCGCGGCGCGGCGTGGTGCTGGCCTGCGGCGGGTTCTCGCACGATCTCGCGCGTCTCTCGGCGGCGTATCCGCATGTGCAACGGGGCGGAGAACACGTGTCGCCGGTGCCCACGGGCAATACCGGCGATGGCGCGCGCATGGCCGAACGCGCGGGCGGACGCGTCGATCTGCGCTATCCGCAGGCCGCCGCATGGATGCCCGTGTCACGCGTGCCGCAGAAAGACGGCAGCGTCGGCGTGTTTCCGCATCTGCTCGACCGCTACAAGCCGGGTGTCATCGGCGTGACGCGCGGCGGCGTGCGTTTCACCAACGAAGCGAATTCGTATCACGACGTGGGCGCGGCGATGATCGAAGCCTGCCGCGGCGCGCATGAAACCGCGATGTGGCTCATCTGCGATCACGCGACGATCCGCCGTTACGGACTCGGTTTCGCGAAACCCGCGCCGCTCTCGCTGAAGCCGCATCTGACGAGCGGCTATCTCGTGAAGGGACGCACGCTCGCCGAACTCGCGCAGCGCGCGGGCATCGACGGCCCCGCGCTCGAAGCCACGGTGCGCGAGTACAACCGCGATGCGGCGACGGGACAGGACCGGGCTTTCGGGCGCGGCACGACGTCCTTCAACCGCTATCTCGGCGATGCCGCTCATGCACCGAACCCGTGTGTCGCGCCGCTCGGCGCTGGCCCGTACTACGCGCTCAAGCTCGTGATGGGCGATCTCGGCACCTTCGACGGCATCGCCACCAACACGCATGGCCAGGTGCTGAAGGGCACGGAGCCGATTGCCGGTCTCTACGCCGTCGGCAACGACCGCGCGAGCATCATGGGCGGCAACTATCCGGGCGCGGGCATCACGCTCGGACCGATCATGACCTTCGGCTATCTCACCGGTTTGCATCTTGCTGGACGCATCGCCGAGCGCAGCAGCGTCAGCCCATTGAGGAGCGCGGCATGAGCCACAAGCCTTTCATCGATCACCGCATCTACACCATCAGGCCGCGCGGCATGGCCGAGTTCATCGACGTGTTCGATCGTCTTGCCATGCCCATCCAGCTGAAGTATCTCGGCGCGCCGGTGGGCTTCTACATGAGCGATATCGGCGCGTTGAACCAGGTCGTGCATCTGTGGGGCTACGACAGCATCGCCGATTACGACCAGCGCCGCACCGCGCGCGACGACGATCCCGCTTGGCCCGCTTATTTGCAGGCATCGGCGCATCTGATCACCGCGCAGGAAAGCCGCATCATCAGGCGCGTCGAGTTCAGGAGCCTGTCGGCGGCCGTGCGCTGAAGCATCAAGGAGGAGACGATGAACGAAGGACGGCAACGCGTGGCGCTGGTCACCGGCGGCGCGAACGGGATTGGTTGGGCGACGGTGTGCGCGTTTGCCTCGCAGGGATATCGCGTGGTTATCGCCGACTTGCATCGCGAAGCGGCGCGACAGCGTATCGCGCAACTTGACGGCGAAGGGCATGTGGCGATCGGCGTGGATGTGTCGTCGGAGTCCGAGGTCGCGGCCTTGTTGCAAGGCACGCTCGAAGCCTGCGGACGGCTCGACGTGCTGGTCAACAACGCGGGCATCGGCGAACAGGCGAAGCCGACCATCGAGCAAGGCGTGAACGCGTTCGATGCGCTGATCGGCATTCACTTGCGCGGCACCTTTCTGACCAGCCGCGAGGCCGCGAAAGCGATGCTCGCGCAAGGCTCGGGCGCCATCGTGAACCTGTGTTCGATCGCCGGGCTGGCAGGCATTCCGCAACGCAATGCCTACGGCGCGGCCAAGGCAGGCATCGCGGCGATGACCCGTTCGATGGCATGCGAATGGGCCCGTGACGGCCTTCGTGTCAATGCGGTCGCGCCGGGCTATGTTGCGACCGAGCTCGCGCAGGGACTCGTGAAGAACGGGCAGATCGACCTGGCGCGCATCGAACGCCGCACGCCGATGGGCCGCCTCGCGCAACCCGACGAGATCGCGCAGGCCATTCTCTTCCTCGCCTCCGATGCCGCCAGCTATGTCACCGGCGCAGTGCTGAGCGTGGACGGCGGCTGGCATGCGTCGGGCTCGGCATGACGGCCGATGACGCCTGAACCCGCGCTTGCATGAACCACGACAACGACAGCAGATCAACGGAGACGAACCGCCATGAAAACGCACAGTCTGGAAGTCCAGAGTTTCATCGATAGTCAACGCTTCTCGCCGTATCAATGGAGGATCCTGATTCTCTGCTTCCTGGTCGTGGCCGCCGATGGCTTCGACACGGCGGCGGTCGGTTTCATCGCGCCTTCGCTGCTCGGCGAGTGGGGCATCACACGCGCCGCGCTCGGCCCGGTGATGAGCGCGGCGCTCGTCGGTCTCGGCATCGGCGCGCTGGCGGCCGGGCCGGCGGCAGACCGTATCGGACGCAAGGCGGTGCTGGTGTTGTCGGTGTTCTTCTTCGGCGTGTGGAGTCTGGCGTCGGCGCATGCAAGCTCCATCGAGTCGTTGACGGCGTGGCGCTTCCTGACCGGGCTCGGGCTGGGCGCGGCCATGCCGAACGCAGTGACGTTGATGTCCGAGTACGCGCCTGCGCGCATTCGCGGCGTCGCGGTCAATGCGATGTTCTGCGGCTTTTCCGTGGGACTGTCGATCGGTGGCTTGAGCGCCGCGTGGCTCATTCCGCATTTCGGCTGGCAAAGCGTGCTGGTGACGGGCGGCGTCGGGCCGCTCGTGCTGGCGGCGCTGCTCGTCGCGTTGCTGCCCGAGTCCGCGCATTTCATGGTGGTCCGCAAGCGTCCCGCCGAGCGGATCGCGCGCGTGTTGCGGCGCATCTCCAGCGACCCGCGTCTCGACGACAGCGCCCGCATCCATTTCGTGGCCGCCGACACAAAAGCGGCGACGGAGAAGACCTCGGCGGTATCGCTGATCGTGTCCAGGCCGTATCGTTTCGGCACGGCGATGCTGTGGCTCGCGTACTTCACGGGCCTGATGATTTATTACCTCCTGACCAACTGGCTGCCGACGCTCTTCAAGGATGCGGGCTTCACTGCACAGGGCGCCGCGCTCACCACGTCGCTGTTTCCGCTTGGCGGCATTCTCGGCAATCTGTGCCTCGGCTGGGTGATGGACCGCACGAATCCGCGGCGGGTCAATGCGTGTGCCTATGTGGTGTCGGCGGCGCTGGTGCTGGTGATCGGCAGCGGGGTATCGGACCGAGTCTGGCTGGCCGTGCTGATCTTCCTCACGGGGACGGCGGTGACGAGCGCGGTCACGTCGATGTCGGCGCTCGCTGCCGCCTTCTATCCGACGCAGGGCCGTGCGACCGGCGTTGCATGGATGCTGGGCGTCGGCCGCATGGGCGCGGTGGCCGGCGCGATGACCGGCGGCGTGATGATGAGCATGGGCCTGCCGTTCGGCGCGGTGTTCATGCTGCTCGCGGTGCCGGCTTTCGTCGCGGCGCTCGCGCTGTTCGCGCTGGGCGGCATGCGCATGCCGGGGTTCGAGCCGGCGCTTGCGGAGAAGGCGGTATCGACGGTGGAATAGGCGCGCGCGCTCATTGCGCCCACGCGGGATTCCAAATGACGATTCATGCGCATAGCATCTGGTAATTCGTTGGTTGGGCACGGGATAGGGCAGCCGTACCATCGGTTGTTCACCCATCCGCCGATGAACACCGATGACCGTCCCCCGCTTTCCCTCCGCCGCGCTCGGACTCGATCCCGGCACGCCGCTCGAACGCCCGGGCGCGCGCGGCACGAACACTTCGCTGATTGATCTCCCCACGCGTGCCGCCGCCCGCCGCGGCACGCAACGCCGCGCCGCGTTGCGCTCGCGCTCGCTGCGCATCGGCGTGCCGGTGGCGCTCGTCGTGTTGTGGCAGCTTGCCTCTTCCTTGCAGCTCGTCGCGCCTGAAACGCTCCCGCCCCCCACCGTCATCTTCGCCGCGCTCAAGGAACTGATCGCCGATGGGGAGTTGCAGAGCGCCATCGGCGTGTCGCTGGTGCGCGCGGCGACGGGCCTCGCGATTGGCGGCGGCATTGGCTTGATTGCGGGGCTGCTGGCCGGACTCTGGCGCATCGGCGAAGAAGTCATCGACGCGCCGTTGCAGATGCTGCGCACCATTCCGTTCATCGCGCTGATTCCGCTGTTCATCACGTGGTTCGGCATCGGCGAGGGCGCGAAGGTCGCGGTGATCCTCGCGGCCACCATCTTCCCGATGTATCTCAACACCTATGCCGGCGTGCGCGGCGTCGATCCGAAACTGCTCGAAGCGGCCAGCGTGTTCGGCCTCTCGGGCCGCCAGGTCGCGTGGCGCATCATCCTGCCGACCGCGCTGCCCGCGATCCTCGTCGGCGTGCGCTATGCGTCGGCGGTGGCGCTGCTGGCGCTCGTCGTCGCCGAGCAGATCAACGCGCAGAACGGCATCGGCTACATCCTCGTCAATGCGAACCAGAACCAGCGCGCCGACATCATCATCGCGGGCATCCTGGTCTATGCGACGCTCGGCATCGTGACGGACCTCGTCATGCGTGCGCTCGAACATCTCGCTTTGCCATGGAGGCCGCGCTTTGAACTCGCCTGAACGCACGCATGCCAATGCCCATGCTCACGACGCGCTCGCGCTCGAAGCCGTCAGTCGCGTCTTCGACGGCCGCGCCGTGCTGAAGGACGTCTCGCTGAACGTGCGGCGCGGCCAGTTCGTCTCGATGCTCGGCGCCTCGGGGGCGGGCAAGACCACGCTGCTGCGCATCCTCGCCGGACTCGATCAGGCCGACAGCGGCCGCGTGCGCGTCGCGGGCGCGCGCTCCGTGGTGTTTCAGGAACCGCGCCTCGTGCCGGCTCGACGCGTGTGGGAGAACGTCGTGATCGGTCATGCGCGGCTGGGCAGCGCGAAGGCGGCGGCGCTCGCCGCGCTCGATGAAGTCGGCCTCGCGCGTCATGCCGATGGCTGGCCCAAGACGCTCTCGGGCGGCGAGGCGCAGCGGGTCGCGCTGGCGCGTGCGCTGGTGCGCGAGCCGAAGCTGCTGCTGCTCGACGAGCCCTTCGCCGCGCTCGACGCGCTGACCCGCATCCGCATGTACGAACTGGTCGCGCGGTTATGGCGTTCACATACGCCGGCCGTGGTGCTCGTCACGCACGATATCGACGAAGCCATTCTGCTGTCCGACCGCATCGTCGTGCTGGCAGAGGGCGAGATCAGCGCGCACCTGCAAGTGGACACGCCGCGCCCGCGCTCGCGTAGCGATGCCGCCGCCGTCGCTCTCAGAGCACGGCTGCTCGCCGAGCTTGGCGTCACGCATGCCGACGCTGCCTGAACCTCTCACTCAACTCCTCTTCAAGCACCATGCGCATCAGAACACGTCTTGCCGCTGTCTTCTTCACGAGCCTGCTTGCGGGCGCCTCTTCCGCGTTCGCCGATGAACCGCTCACCCTCACCATCGGCACGCAGGATGCGGCGTGGCCGCTGATCGTCGAGCAGTCGCACGTGCTCGATGGCGCGCCCTACAAGATCAAGTGGGCCGTGCTCACGGGTCCCGCCGCGCAACTCTCCGCGCTGTATTCGAAGAGCCTCGACGTGGGCCTGATGGGCGATACCTCGCTCATCATCGAGCAAGGCAACGCGCGCGCGCCATGGACCGCGGACACCGCGCCGTTGCAGATCATCGCGGGATGGCGCAACCCGGACAGCAGCTATCCGCCCATCGTCACGGTGGTGCGCAACAACGCCAATGTGAAGACCATTGCGGACCTGCGCGGCAAGACCTGGGGCTATAACTTCGGCGGCTTCAACTATCTGCAATACGTGCTCTCGTACATCAAGGCCGATCTGAAGCCGAAGGACTTCGAAGGCGTGAAGTTCGGCGACGGCAACGTGTCGGCTTCGGCCTTCAATGCCGGTCAGGTCGCGGTGTATTCGGGCGGCTATGCGCCGGTGAAGGAAGCCGTCGACAAGGGCGAGGCGCGCGTCATCATCAAGAGCGACGAACTGGACATCCCCGCGTTGTCAGTGTTCGCCGCGCGCACGGACGTGCTGCGCGATCCCGCAAAGAGCCGCGCGCTCGGCGACTTTCTCGGCCGTCTGAAGAACTCGTGGACCTGGTGGGCGCAGAACGTGCCGGCGGTCGAGAAGATCTATCTGGAGAAAATGAAGCAGAGCCCGGCGCGCGCGAAGTTCTCGGCGGAGAACGGCCGTTCCGTGTTCTATCCGCTCGATGGCGCGCTGGTCGCACGCGAGCAGAAGATCGCCGACACGCTGCACAAGTCGGGCGACATCAAGCATCCCATCAAGGTCGACATCGAGTTCAACCCGGTGTTCGACGCGCAGGCAGTGGCAACGCGCTGACGCGCCGTGTCCGGCCAACCTTCATTGATATTCATTACCCAGGATCCCGCGCTCATGTCCCGCTCCGTGTCTCCCGCGCAATTGCGCACGCTCATCGCCCAACGCTCCGAACTCGCGGTGCTCGACGTCCGCGAGGAAGGCGTGTCAGCCCGCAGGCGGTTGTTCTATTCGTCGGTTGCGCCGGTGGGGCGGCTCGGCTTGCTGATCGAGCGGCTCGTGCCGCGCCGCGGCACGCCGGTCGTGCTCGTCGACAGTCATGGAGAGCACGCGCCGCGCGCCGCCGCGTTGCTCGCGCGCTGGGGCTATACGGACGTCGCGGTGCTTGCGGGCGGCATCGACGGCTGGGAGCAGGCGGGCTTCGAAGTATTCAGCGGCACCAACGTGCCGGGCAAGGCGTTCGGCGAACTGATCGAACATCGCCTGCATACGCCCAACATCGACGCTGTCACGCTCAAGGCGCGCCAGGATGCCGGCGACGATCTGGTCGTGCTGGATTCGCGTCCCTTCGGCGAATATCACACGATGAACATTCCGGGCGGCATCGACTGCGCGGGCGCGGAACTGGTGTATCGCGCGCTGGCGGCGGTGCCTTCGCCGGACACGCTGATCGTGGTGAACTGCGCGGGCCGCACGCGCAGCATTCTCGGCGCGCAGTCGCTCATCAACGCGGGCGTGCCGAATCCGGTTGCCGCGCTCACGGGGGGCTCGATGGCGTGGCTGCTTGAGGGCCTCGAACTGCAACATGGCGAAGTGCGCACTGCGCCGCGCCCTGAAGGCGCAACGCTCGCAGCCGCGCGCGAGCTTGCCGCTGCGGCGGCACGCAAGGCCGATGTAGCGGTCATCGACGGCGCCGCGCTCGCCGCGCTGGAACAGGAGAGCGGCACGCGCACGCTGTACCGCTTCGACGTGCGCGATCCGCTGGAATACGAAGCCGGGCATCCGGCAGGCTGGCGTTCGGCGCCGGGCGGCCAACTGGTGCAGGCGACGGACGAGTACATCGGTACTTTGCATGCACGCGTGATCCTCCGCGACGACGATGGCGTGCGCGCGCGCATGACCGCGTCGTGGCTCAAGCAACTCGGCTATCTCGATGTCCGCGTGCTCGATGACACGGCCAGCGCTGCGCTGAGCAACGATCGCTACGCGGCTGGCCCCGAGCCGCTGAACGTGCGGCCGCACGGCGCGCGCACGCGCTGGATCGAGGCGGACCGGCTGGCCGATGCGCTGAAGCAGGGCACGGCGCAGGTCATCGATATCGACAGCAGTCTGGGGTTCAGGCGCGCGCATATCGAGGGCGCGCGCTTCATCGCGGCGAGCGAACTTCAGTCGAAGCTCGCGGATTTCCCGTCAGATCGTGATCTGGTGCTGACCTCGGAAGACGGCGCGCTGGCAGCGCTGGTCGCGGCTGAACTGGCGGAACAGCGCGCGAATGTTGCGGCACTCGCGGGCGGCACGCGGCGCTGGTTGTCCCTGGGCCTGCCGCAGGCTTCCGGCGATACCGGCAATCTCACCGGCGACGACGACGCCTGGTACAGCCCCTATCACGCCGCGCCAGAACGTGTCGCCGAGCAGATGAACGCGTATCTCGCATGGGAACTGCAACTGGTCGAGCAACTGGAGCGTGACGCCATTGCGTCCATCGACGTGCTCGATTTCGGCACGGCAACGGCGAAGCGCAGTCATGCGCGGCTTGACGAACTGAAGGCTGACCAGGCGCGCGCCGCATGAACGCGGCCGTCTCGCCCGTCTTCGACGGCGCCACGAGCCCCGCCGACATCCCCGGCAGTCCGCTCGCGGCGGCCTTCGCGCAGCCGTTGATGCTCGGCCTGTTCCTGCCGATCCAGAACGGCGGCTGGTCGATCTCGACGCTGCCGCGCGGGACCGACTGGCGCTTCGACTACAACGCGCGCCTGACGAAGCAGGCCGAGGCGCTCGGCTTCGATCTCGTGTTCGGCCTCGCGCAGTGGCTCGGCAAGAACGGACATGGCGGCACGCTGAAGTATCGCGAGCAGTCGCTCGATGCGTTCATCGCGACGAGCGCGCTCGCCGCCATCACCGAACGCATCCTGCTCATCTCGACGGTGCACGCGCTCTATGGGCCGTGGCATCCGCTGCATCTGGCGAAGTTCGGCGCGACGCTCGATCACATCTCGAACGGGCGCTGGGGCATCAATCTCGTGACGGGTCACGTCGCGAGCGAATGGGCGATGTTCGGCCAGCCGATGATCGAGCATGACGAACGCTATGTGCGCGCGGCGGAGTTCGTCGGCGTATTGGACACGCTGTGGCGCAGCGATGCCAACCTGACCATCCGCACGCCGCACTGGCAACTCGACGATGCCTTCGTCAGTCCGCGTCCGTGCTTTCATCGGCCGGTGCTGGTGAACGCGACGGGCTCGGCGGCGGGCATCGACTATGCCGTGCGGCATTCCGACCTGATCTTCATCACGAGCCCGGCCGGCGCGGACTTCAAGGATGCGATCGGCGCGCTGCCCGCGCATACGGCGAAGATCCGCGAAGGCGCGGCGCGCGTCGGGCGGCGCGTACGCACGCTGATCAATCCGACCATCGTCTGCCGGCCGACCGAACGCGAAGCCCGCGCGTATCACGATGCCATCGTCGCGCATCCGGACGAAGGCGCGCTCGATGGTTTCATCGGCATGCATGGCCGCAGCGACGCGAAAGCGTGGGCCAAGCACAAGCGCGAGCAGCGCGTGCTGGGCGGAAACCTGCATCTGATCGGCTCGCCGGAACAGGTCGTGGAGCAACTGATCGCGCTGAAGCACGCAGGCTGCGACGGCGTTCAGCTCGCCTTCTTCGACTTCGAGCCGGACCTCAAGTATTTCGGCGAGGCCGTGCTGCCGCTGCTCGTGCAAGCGGGCTTGCGCGTGCCCGCAGCGCCGCTTCGCTCTTCACTTCAGGCAACGTCATGAGCCAGCCACGTCAGCTTCACCTGAACACCAATGTCACGGGCGTCGGACGTCACCCGGCGGGATGGCGCACGCTCGAGAATCCGCGCGCGATCGTCGATCTGAACTTCTACAAGGAGATCGCGCGGACGGCGGAACGCGGCAAGCTCGATGCCATCTTCCTGTCCGACCTGCTGGCGCTGCGCAATCACGCGGAAGGGCCGTCGCAGGCGCTGGAGCCGACCGTGTTGCTGACGGCGCTCGCGAGCGCGACGACGCATGTCGGGCTGATCGGCACGGCATCGACCACGTTCAACGATCCGTTCAATCTCGCGCGGCGTTTCGCATCCGTCGATCACGTGAGCGGCGGGCGCGTGGCCTTCAATGCAGTGACCACGTATGACGCGTCCGCTGCGGCGAACTTCAGTCATGACGTGCCGCTCTCCACCGAAGAACGCTATGCGCGCGCGCAGGAATTCGTGGAGGTGGTCACGAAGCTGTGGGACAGCTGGGAAGACGATGCCTTCATCGCCGAGCAGCACAGCGGGCGTTATACCGATCCGGCGCGCGTGCATGCGATCGCGCATCGCGGCGCTCACTTCGCGGTGCGCGGGCCGCTGACTGTACCGCGCAGTCCGCAGGGAAGGCCGGTGCTGGTGCAGGCGGGATCGTCGGAAGGCGGGCGGGCGCTCGCCGCGCGTTTCGCCGATGCCGTGTTCACCGCCCAGACCACGCTGCCCACCGCGCAGGTTTTTTATACGGAGATGAAGGAGCGCGTGCGGCGTCACGGGCGCAATCCGGAGCATTTCCTGTTGTTGCCGGGGCTGTATCCGGTGATCGGCGGCACCGAAGCCGAAGCGCGGCAACGCAAGGGCGAACTCGACGCGCTGCTCGATACGGAGCGTGAGGTGGCGCGGCTCGCGGGTGCGCTGGGGCTTGCACCCGACGATCTGCGCATCGATGCGCCGCTGCCCTATGACCTGATCGCGAAGGTATCGCGCTCGGACCTGCCGCGCGGTTTCATCGATTCGACGGTTGCGCTGGCGCGCAGCGAAGGTCTCACGGTGCGTGATCTGCTCGATCGCAATCCGGGTGCGCACAGGATGATTGTCGGCACGCCGGAGCAGATCGCCGACGATATCGCGCGCTGGTTTCATGAACGCGGCGCGGACGGTTTCAATCTGAACGCGGATGTGTTTCCGTCCGGACTGGCCGCGTTCGTCGATCATGTCGTGCCGCTGTTGCAGCGCAAGGGCATCTTTCGACGCGAGTACGAAGGCACGACCTTGCGCGAGCATCTGGGCTTGCCGCGTCCGCGCAGTCAGTACGAACGTGGGGCGGATGCGGCGTGAATCAGCGCCCGCTCAGCGCCGCCTCGCCCACGCGAAACACTGCGAGTTCATCCTCCGCGCATTGGGCGATCAGACCGGTTTCCCATTCAAGATAAGCGCGTGCGGCATCGAGATTGCCGTCGTGCCGATCGTGTACAAAAAATAAAAAGTCGATGCGGTCTTCAGGCGCGAGACGGAGCGGCGTGTCATCCACGGGCCAGCCTGCGCTTGACCATCCGTTGATTCCATGTGCCGCGAGTGTGACGCCTGTGTAATCCGCATCGCGCAGATCCTGTACGACGAGACGCGCGGCGTCGCGCGAACGGGCATCGGCGAATACGATCAGGGGCGCATCGCGGTGCACGTTGCGGGCGCGGAGTGCGCCGAAGACACGCGCGCGGTTCGTCCAGATGCTTCCGGCAGGCCGCGATATCTGATGCGCTTCGCTGGCGCGCAGATCGAGTATGAGGGCGGCCGGATCGACCGGCGCGTCTTCGTCCACTGTCGAAGATGGCTCGGCTTCAGCGGACGTCGACGCCAGCGATCCCGCTTCCACGATCGCCGTCTCATAGCCCAGTTGCACCAGCCAGTGCGCCACTACCGGCGCGCGGATGCCGTCATGATCCACCAGCACGATGCGCGCATTCCGCACGGCCACGCTCTGGTCGGTTGCCTGGATCAACTGGCCGCCGGGCGCGTGCCGCGCAAGCGGCAGGCCATCGCGGCGGTACTCTTCGGCGGTGCGGACATCGAAGAGATACGTGGTGCGGGCGGGATCGCCGAGCCATTGCCGCACCGTGCCGGCGTCCACCGCGCTGACGCCGAAGCGCTCCGCCAGCGCCCGGGCCCGTTCCCGCGCGGTATCACGTTCGGCTTCGCTCAACGGTGGCAGGTCGGCGTAACTGCGCGTGCTGCCGTGTTCGAGCGTCAGACCTGCCAGCGCCCAGCCCTGCGTGCCGTTTTCCAGCGCGAACACGTCGCGACGCACGCCGAGATTGCGCAGCGTCTGCGCGCCGATGATGCTGCGCGTGCGGCCCGCGCAATGCACGACGATGGTCGTGTCCGGCGGTCCGGCAAAGGCGTCGACCCACGCGGGCAGTTCGCCGTTCGGCACGCATACCGCACCCGGAACCGCCATCTTGCGATGCTCTTCGCGGGTGCGTCCGTCGATCAGCGCGAGCGGACATCCGCCGCGCTCGGCGCGCCAGCGCGCCAGTTGCGATGCACTGACATGCGGTGTGCCGTATGCATGTTCGACGAGTTCGCCGAATGTCTTGGATGGTACGTTCACGCCGCGAAACAGTGTTCGGCCCGCGCGCTGCCACGCCGGCGCGCCGCCTTCCAGCACCGCGACGTTACTGTAGCCAAGGGCATGCAGACGCGCGGCGGCCCGCTGCGCGACCGGCGCATGGTCGATGCCCGCGCCGCTGGCCGTCGCGCCGTCGTCGATCAGCACGATGCGCACGCTGGTGCGCGGCAGCAGGCGCGGCGCATCGAGTTCGAGGCGGCTGAACGGCAACGGGATCGCAAAGAATGGGTGGCCCTCGCCGAACTGTCCGGCCTCGCGCACGTCGAGCAGCGCGAGTTCGCGGCCATCGTTGAGCCAGGCGCGCAGGGTGGCGGCGTCGATGAAGCGGAAAGCGTCGGTGGCAAAGGGCATGGGTGGGCTACCTGTCACGGTGTTCGAGAGGGGTTGCATTTTGCATGTTGCGTTATGCATTCCGCATTCCGCGGAGAGCCCCATTCTAGAAATGCCACGCGGCTTTCCGAACCAAGCATTCGTCACAACCTTATACGCGGGCAAACCGCGTTTCCAGCGCGCGAGCTTTGCATAGCAGATCAGATTGGTTCGCGCGATGGCGCGCATGGCCTACGCTTTCGGTCCTTCCAAAGCACGGCGTCCACCCGCGCATAACCTTGCCTGCCAATTTGCCCATGAATCCGGATTCGCCCCTCATCACACGCCGCCGCATGCTGCAATTGTTGCTGGCCAGCTCCGGAGCCGGCCTCGTGTCCTCCGCTCACGCGGCGCAGGCGCTCGCCGCGTCGCTGCCCGGCGCCGTCGTGCGAGGCGGAACGCTGCTCGCGAACGTGACGCCCGAGCCGGGCGGTCTCGTGGCGGGCATCAACATCTCCAGTCCGGCGGTGGTGATCTCGGCGAACATCTTCGACGGCCTCCTGACCTACGACAGCGACTATCGCCCGAAGCCGCAGCTGGCCGAATCGTGGGACACCGCGCCGGATGGCAAGTCAATCACGTTCCGGCTGCGCAAGAACGTCAAATGGCACGACGGCGTGCCGTTCACTTCCGCCGATGTCCAGTACTCGATCCTCAACGTGGTCAAGAAGACGCATCCGCGCGGCGCGTCGAATCTGGCGAAGGTGATCGGCGTGGATACACCTGACCCGCATACTGTCGTGTTCCGGCTCAGCGGTCCTTCGCCGGTACTGTGGGCCGTGCTGTTCGGCACTGAAACGCAGATCGTCCCGAAGCATCTCTACGAGGGCACCGATCCGCTGACGAATCCCTGGAACGTGAAGCCGATCGGTAATGGCGCGTTCATGTTCAAGGAATGGGTGCGCGGCAGTCATGTGATCTTGCAGCGCAATCCGGACTATTGGGACAAAGGCGCCTCGGGCAAGGAAAACAAGCCCTATCTGGAGCAGATCATCTTCAAGATGGTGCCGGACGCGGCGGCGCGTGCTGTCGCGCTCGAGACGGGCGAACTGACATTCGCGGCGAACAACCCGGTGCCGGAAGTGGATGTCGCGCGTTTGCAGAAGAACCCGAAGCTCGTGCTCGATACGATCGGCTGGCAGGCGCCCGCGCCGATGTTCTTCTTCGACTTCAACTACCGCCGCAAGACCTTTGACGATATCCGCGTGCGGCGGGCGTTCGCGCATGCCATCGACCGGGCCGCGCTGGCGCGCATCGTCTGGTTCGGTCTGGCGGATGTCGCGCAGAGTTGCGTGCCAAGCTACCAAAAGCAGTTCTTCAAACCGGGACTGCCGCAACACGCGTTCAATCCCAAGGAAGCCGAGCGTCTGCTCGATGAAGCGGGATTGAAACGCGGCGCGGACGGCGTGCGCCTTCGTATCGATCATGTGACCGAGGTGGCGTATGGACAGGTGTATTTGCGTGCGGCGGAGCTGATGCGCCAGCAGTTGCGCAACGTGGGCGTCGAGATGACGCTGGTCAATCTCGACCTGCCGGGCGTGATTCGCAAGCTGTACACGGAACGCGATTTCGACACGGCCTCAATGTGGTATTCCGCTTATCCGGATCCGCAGATCGGCGTCACGCGCCGTTTCTGGAGCAAGAACATCAAGCAGGGCGTGCCGTCCAGCAATGCATCCAGTTATGCGAATCCGCAGATGGACCGGATCATCGAAGGCATTCAGGAAGAAGGCGATGTCGCGAAGCGCAAGGCGCTCATCGACGAGATGCAGTTGCTCGTGCAGACCGAGGTGCCCTCGATCAACCTGCTCGAACTGAAGTTCTTCGGCTTCTATTCGAGCCGGCTCAAGGGATTGCGCAAGGGACCGATGCTGTTCTATTCGACGCTTGCGGATGCCTGGCTTCAAACCTGACCATCGGCTTCAAACCTGACCATCACAAGAAACCGGAATGGCACGGACGTGCGTCGTGGATATCCATGGCGTCGAGACGGCGCGCGTAGAATGAAAACACGCGCTCTCCGACCGCACAGGACCTCCCATGCTGCAAGCCTTTGCGTCATCAGATCCGTTCACGATCGGCGTTGAACTCGAAATCCAGGTCGTCAACACACACGACTACAACCTGACCAAGGCCACCACCGAGCTCCTGACCCGCGTGCGGGAAGAGCGCTTCGCGGGCGCAATCAATCCCGAGACGACCGAAGGCATGATCGAGCTGTCGACCGGCGTCTGCCGGAACTTCGGTCAGGCACGCAGCGAGTTGCAGACGCTGCGCGACACGCTGGTGCGCGCGGCGGATTTCCTGAACGTCGGCGTGTGCGGCGGCGGCACCAATTTTTTCCAGAACTGGTACGACCAGCGTTCTGACGGCCGCGAGCGTTCCGAATATTTGATGGGTCTGTACGGCGCGCTTTATCAGCAATTCACGATCTTCGGCCAGCACGTGCATGTGGGCTGTCCCGATGCGGATTCGGCGCTCGTCCTGCTGCATTCGCTGTCGCGCTATGTGCCGCATTTCATCGCGCTGGCCGCCGCTTCACCCTTCGTGCAGGGCAGCGACACGCAGTTCCAGTGCGCACGGCTGAACTCGGTTGCGCCGTTTCCGCTGTCGGGCCAGGCGCCGTTCGTGACGAACTGGTCCGACTTCGAAGCCTACTTCGAACGCATGACGAATACCGGGTTGGTGCATAGCCTCAAGGATTTCTACTGGGACATTCGCCCGAGTCCGGGCTATGGCACCGTCGAGGTGCGTGTGATGGATACGCCGTTGCGCGTCGAATGGGCTGCCAGCATCGCCGCGTATATCCAGGCGCTCTCGCGCTATCTGCTGGTTGACCGGCCGTTACGTCTCAGCGAGCGCGACTACGAGGTGTATCGGACCAACCGCTTCATGGCGTGCCGCTTCGGTCTGGACGGCGCTTGCGTCGATCCCGAGACCGGGCAAAGCGCGCCGATCCGCGAGCGCATCCTCGCCACGCTGGACGTCCTGGCGCCCCATGCGCAGGCATTGGGCGCGGAAGAAGGACTGGCGGACATCCGGCGCGCCGTGACGCAAGGCGCTAGCGACGCCGCGTGGCTGCGCCGCGTGTATGACGCGCATGATTCGTTGCATGAGGTCGTGCGTCAGCAGTGCCGGATATGGCGCGGGGCGCAGATGCCGGAATAGGGGCGTAGCGCGTGACCGTCAGCGTGCGTCACGCCGCGCGAAGGGACCATTGTCAGCAAAAGCGAATTGCGCGAACCGCAAGCCGATGAAACGATGCGTCGCTCCATCCGGATGCAGTTCATCAGGTAGCGGATACGCGGCCTGATCTTCAGGACCATACAGACGGGTGCCGTCGAGATAATGCAGGTTCGGATCATCGGCGGCGCGCTGTTCGACAATGCGGCGCAGTTCCTCGCGAATCACCTGCAGGGTTAGCTTGCCGGCCTGAACATCGTCCGGGTTGCCGGTCGCTCGAAACGCTATCCGGCCTTCGGCCAGCGCGGCGAAATCGAAGGCACCCGGACCGGGCGTGGCTTCGTGGATCGGACAATAGAGCGGTGAAACGATCAGCAGCGGCGTGTGCGGATGACCGTCGCGGATCGTATCGATAAACCCATGCATCGCCGGACCGAAGGCGCGCATGCGCATCAGATCGAAGTTGACCACGTTGATGCCCATCTTGACGCTGATGAAGTCAGCCGGCGTGTCGCGCATGACGCGCGCCGTGAACGGGTCGAGCAACGCGCTGCCGCTGAAGCCCAGGTTCGTTAGCTCGACATCCGCGAGACGGGCCGCGAGCGCGGTCCATATCGACGTGGGGCTGTCGCCATTCGAGCCCTGGCTGATCGAACTGCCATGGTGCATCCACGTCTTCCTGCCCTCCGTGCCGACTGCTTCGATGCGGCCGTTCGTGCGTAACGCGGCGAGCACGCTGAGTTCGTCGTGCGGCAGCCAGATCTCGATACGCTTGCGGCCTTCCAGCAGGCCCGGGAACGCGAGCGTGACAGGGCCGTCCGATTGCACGGAGGTGGTGTTGGTCGCGGCATCGACCGTTACGGTGTCGCCGCCTTTGGCGCGGTGTTGCTGCGTGAGCTGGCCATCGACGATGAGATCGTAGAGGCCCGAAGGACGCACCGGCGCACCGGCATGGACATAGCGCGTGGGCAGGACGTCGAGTTCGATGTCGGTCGCGGCGGTATCGAACACGAGCCGCACGCCGGAAGGCTTGGCCTCCGCGAGCATCAGTTGCGGATCGGGGCACTGCTTGCGAGCCCAGGCCGGCAGGCGATGCGGTCGCACGCCATACGGCGTGTGTTCGAGTTCGATGGCGCCACGCAGCAGCGCGGCATCGATGGGCGTGGTGATCCAGTTGTGCATATGCCGAATCAGGCGTCTTCCAGACTCTCGCCGCGCTCGGCAATCAGCTTGCCGAGTTCGCGCGTGGACAGCACACGCCGTCGCGGATCGGTGGAACCCGACTCGTCATCCGCGAGATTCTCGATGATCGTCAACAGCACCTTGCGCGCGACCTTGATCTCGCGCTCGCTCAGTCCGGTCACGCTGATGTCGTTCACCTCCTCCGCGAGCGGCACGAGCTTGTCCTTCAGCGCACGGCCCTCGGCCGTGAGATACACATGCGTGTTCTTCTTGTTCTCGGGACGCTGCTGACGCTCGACCAGTCCGAGCTTCTCCATCGCCGTCACGGCCGCGAACGTCGTAGGCGCCATCACGCCGGCCTGTTCGCTCAGCTCGCGCTGCGTGAGACCGTCCGTCTCCCACAGGATGCGCAGAAAGGTCCAGTGCCCGAACGATACCGCGTGTTCCGCGAGCCGCATCTGCAACGCGCGGACCATCGAGCGCGCGGCGTCCTTGACGAGGTGCGCGAGACGGTCGTTCGGCACGGACTCGTGCCAGTGGCGCAGCATTTCCACGGTTTCGCGCGGCGCGCCTTCAACGGTCTTCTTTCGTGTCATGGCGATGTCTTCTTTCATGAAAGCGGGTATCTCCCGACATGATAGCCGCTGGCCCCCTCAGCTGGCCCCTTCAATCAGCCGTCCGGCCGCGCGCGCGGCGCTCTCCGTGCAAACCCGAACTTGTTCGCGAACCGCTGCCTCCTTACCATTATGATTAGATATCGAATAAAAACCAAAGCGTGAGCCGGACGATCGAGCCGGTTTGCGCATCATCTTCATCGATGCGGGAAACGGAGAGTCTGGTGGCCAAATCCACAGTCACGCAATTCATGTCGGAATCGGACGCAGCAGCGGCGCGCGTCGAGGCGACTTATCACAAGGTCACCTGGCGGCTGATGTCGTTCATCTTCGTCTGCTGGGTGTTGAACTACCTGGACCGCGTGAACGTGAGCTTCGCGCAACTGCATCTCAAGCAGGATCTCGGCCTGTCCGATGCCGCCTACGGCCTCGGCGTCAGCCTCTTCTTCATCGGCTATATCCTGCTGGAAGTGCCGAGCACGCTGTGGCTCAAGCGGATCGGCGCGCGGCTGACGATCTCACGCATCATGATCCTGTGGGGCGGCATCTCCACCGCGATGGCCTTCATGACCACGCCGATGCAGTTCTACATCGCGCGCATTCTGCTCGGTGCAGCGGAAGCGGGTTTCTGGCCCGGCATCATCCTTTACCTGACCTACTGGTATCCGGGCGCGCGGCGCGCACGCATCACCTCACGCTTCCTGCTGGCGATTGCGGCGGCGGGCGTCATCGGCGGGCCGCTGTCGGGCTGGATCCTGCATAACTTCGTCGACGTGCTCGGCTTCCGCAACTGGCAATGGCTGTTCTTCCTCGAAGGCCTGCCGGCGTTGCTGATGGGCGTGGTGGCGTTCTTCTATCTCGTCGATCGTCCGCAGGACGCGCGCTGGCTCGACGACGAACAGAAACGGATCATCCTCGATGCGCTCGCCGCCGACCGTGCCGAGAAAAAAACGGAAAAGCACACGCGCCACCAGTTGCTGGTCGCGTTGAAGGATCCGCGCGTGTACATCCTCGCGGCGGGCTGGGGCACGGTCCCGCTGTGCGGCACGATCCTCAACTACTGGACGCCGACCATCATTCGTCAGGCCGGCGTGTCCGACGTGCTCAACGTGGGCCTGCTGTCCGCGTTGCCGTACATCATCGGCGCGCTCGGCATGTTTGCGGTGGCGCGCAGTTCCGATGTCACGCTCGAACGCCGCTGGCACTTCTTTGCCTGCACGGCCATTGGCGCATTGGGCGGCTTCCTGTTGCCGGTGCTGTCGGGCAACACGGCGGCCGCGATCATCTGTCTCGGCATGATCTCCATTTCCTACTTCGGCGCGGCGGCCATCATCTGGTCGATTCCGCCCGCCTATCTCTCCGACGAAGGCGCCGCCGCGGGCATCGGCGCGATCAGTTGTCTGGGCCAGGTCGGCGCGTTCTGCGGACCTATCGCGCTCGGCTGGATCAAGACCATGACGGGCAGCCTGGCGATCGGGCTTGCGGCCATCGCGGCGATCGTGATGCTCGGCGGCCTGGCGGTGCTGATCGGCGTGCCGGCGAACACGCTGCGCGAGCACGCGGAAAAGCTCTCCTGACGTTCCGGGTTTTTGCGGCAGCACGGCGCCTTCGTATCGAAGGCGCCGTTTTTTTTTGCAACGGCGCAACAGTAAAAAATAACGCGTTCAGGGAAAACCCCCTTGCCTACAAATGATTAGATATCTAACATAAAGCCCATGGAGATCAGCAAGGGAGCAGGTGCAATGAACGAGTCGGCGAGCCACGAAATGTCATTCAGGACGCTCGTGGTGACGAAGAAGGAATGCGTGGCGCAAGGCATCTTCGGTTTCGAATTGCGTGATGAAGCAGGGCGCGAGTTGGCGCCGTTTACGGCGGGAGCGCACCTCACCGTGCGGGTGCCGAGCGGAGCGAACCGCAACTATTCGCTGTGCAGCGATCCTGCTGAAACGGACCGCTATGTGATCGCCGTGAAGCGCGAAGCAGCCGGCCGCGGCGGCTCGGTGAGCATGGCGGACGAGGTGGAGGAAGGCGCACGCATCGAGGTTTCGGAGCCGCGCAACGAGTTCGGGCTGAGCGAGCGCGCGCGGAGCTTCGTGTTTGTCGCGGGCGGCATCGGCATTACGCCGATTCTCTCGATGATGCGTCATCTCAAGGCCACGGGCGGCCCGCGCTTCAAGCTGTATTACGTGTCGCGCAGCCCTGAAACCACGGCGTTTCTCGATGAACTCTCGAGTGAGGAATGGCAGCCGCATGTAGTGGTTCATCACGATCACGGCGACCTCGCCCGGGCCTTCGACTTCTGGCCGGTCTTCGAAAAGCCCGGCAGCGGCGCACACGTCTACTGCTGCGGCCCGCGCGCGCTGATGGATGGCGTGCGCGACATGACGGGTCACTGGCCGACCGGCAGCGTGCATTTCGAAAGCTTCGGCGTGGACCAGTCGCGCGCGGCGGAGAACACGCCGTTCAACATAAAACTGGAACGGACCGGTCGCAGTTTCGCCATCCCCGCCGACCGCTCGATTCTCGAAATCCTGCGCGACAACGGCATCCGCGCGCCGAGTTCCTGCGAGAGCGGCACGTGCGGATCGTGCCGCACGAAGCTGTGTGCGGGCGTGGCGGAACATCGCGACATGGTGCTCGGCGAAGACGAGCAGCACGATCAGATCATGATTTGCGTGTCGCGCGCCCGGAGCGAAGAACTCGTGCTGGATCTTTGAATTTTGAATTCATCCCCATTGCATTGATTTCAGATAAGCAGGTCAGGAGAAGCGCAAATGCTTACGCATGAAGAAAACGAATTGCTGTGCCGCGTCGAAGGCGACGCGCCCATGGGCCAGTTGATGCGTCGTCACTGGACGCCGGTCTGTCTCATCGAGGAAGTGAGCGAGCCGGACGGCGCGCCGGTGAAGGCGCGTGTGTTCGGCGAAGATCTCGTCGTGTTCCGCGATACCGATGGCAACGTCGGCGTGATGGATGAATACTGTCCGCACCGCCGCGTGTCGCTCGTATACGGACGCAACGAGGACTGCGGCCTGCGCTGCCTCTATCACGGCTGGAAGATGGACGTGAAGGGCAACGTCATCGAAATGGTCTCGGAGCCTTCCTGCAGCGACATGACGAAGAAGGTCCGCCACAAGGCTTATGAAACGAAGGAATGGGGCGGCTTCGTCTGGGCCTACATGGGCCCGCAGGACGCGATTCCCGCGTTCGCGCCGCCCGCGTGGGCGCCGACCGAGGACACGCGCGTGAGCATCGCCAAGGTCATCGTGCCGTGCAACTGGGCGCAGATTCTCGAAGGCGCGATCGATTCCGCGCACAGTTCGAGCCTGCATTCGTCGGATTTCGTGCCCGCGCGCGTCGGCGGCGCGGAAGCCACGGCGAAGAACTGGCTGCGTCCGTCGACGGACAAGGCGCCGCGCCTGCAAGTGCATCGCACGAGCTATGGCTTCCGCTATGCCGCGCTGCGCCGTCCCATCCAGAACGCCGCGACGCATGACTATGTGCGCTCCACGGTGTTCGTCGCGCCGGCCACCGCGCTGATTCCGCCGAACAATCTCTACAACGTCGCGAACATCAACGTGCCCTGCGACGACACCAGCACTGCTTTTTATTTCATGGCGTGGGGGCACCCGGACAAGACGCCGGAAACCGAGACGTGGCGCAAGTTTCTCGGGCAGCAGGTGGGCGTCGATCTGGATGCGACGTATCGGCCGCTGCGCAATCACGACAATCGCTTCTGGCAGGATCGCGAGGCGATGAAAAACGGCAACTTCACCGGCATCAAGGGCTTCCCGAATCAGGACATCGCGATGTGGGTGACGATGGGTCCGATCGCCGATCGCACCGAAGAAAGGCTCGGCGCCAGCGATGTTGCCGTGGTCGAGTTCCGCCGCCGCATGCTCGATGCGCTGCGGGAATTTCAGGCGGGCGAGGCTGGTATCGGTACGGGTGAGCAGGCGATTCCGCGCCACGTGTGCTCGTTCCAGGCGATGGTGCCGAAGGACACCGACTGGAAGCAGTATGCCGCGCATCCGGTGTGGGTCGAACCGGCTGCGGAAGCGGCGCCGGAGCTCGAGACGAACTATCAGGTGCAGGTCTGATGGAGCCGTTGCGGCTTGGCATCGTGGGCCTCGGGCGCGCGTTCTCGTTGATGCTGCCGACCTTTCTCGCGGACCCGCGCGTGCGGCTGGTCGCGGCATGCGACCCGCGCGAGACGGCGCGTGCGCAGTTCACCGCCGACTTCGATGCGCCCACCTTCGCCGATATCGAAGCGCTCGCGAGCCAGCCGGACATCGATGCGCTGTACATCGCGAGTCCGCATCAGTTTCATGCAGCGCATGCGCGGGTGGCGGCGCGGCATGGCAAGCATGTATTGGTCGAAAAACCGATGGCGCTCTCGCTCGCCGAATGCGACGTGATGATCGACGCATGCCGTGATGCGCACGTGCATCTGATCGTCGGTCATTGCCATAGCTTCGACACGCCGTATCTGCGCACGCGCGAGGTGATTGCGTCGGGCGCATTCGGTGACGTGAAGATGATCCAGGCGCTCAACTTCACGGATTATTTGTACCGGCCGCGCAGGCCCGAGGAATTGCAGACGGAAGAGGGCGGCGGCGCGGTGTTCAGTCAGGCGGCGCATCAGGTCGATATCGTGCGAATGCTCGCCGGAAGCCGCGTGACGCGCATCCGTGCAGCTGTGGGCCGTTGGGACGCCGCGCGTCCGACCGAAGGCGCATACACGGCTACCTTGTGGTTCGAGAACGGGGCGTTCGCGACGCTCTCCTACAACGGCTATGCGCACTTCGATTCCGATGAATGGACCGGATGGATCGGCGAGATGGGCCAGACGAAGCACGCCGCCGACTATGGCGCCGCGCGGCGCAAGCTGGCTCGTGTGCAGTCGCGGGATGAAGAGGCGCGCCTGAAGGCTGCGGGCACTTACGGCGGCGCGGCTTATTCCCCAACTCGATCCGAAGCACGCTGGCATCAGCACTTCGGGCCGCTCATCGTCTCGTGCGAACGGGGCGACTTGAGGCCGTTGCCGGACGCCATCGTCGTGTATGGCGACGAGCGGTGTGAACGAGTCGCGCTCGATGCGCCGCAGGTCCCGCGCGCCGAAGTCATCGACGAACTGATCGCCGCGGTACAGCGCGATATCGCACCGCTGCACGACGGCGTATGGGCACGCGGCACGCTGGAAATCTGCCTCGCGATGCTGCGTTCGAGCGCTGAGCAGCGCGACGTACTCATCGGCGGCGAGACGCTTACAACACAGGAACATTGAACATGAGCAAGCTGAATCTGTCGGTTGCAGTGGGCAACTACGACCGCATGCGACCGCTGGTGGATGGCGAAGTACAGATCGACGGCGTCGATCCGGTGTTCATGCTGCAAGACCCGGAAGAAATCTTCTTTCGCGCCTTCCGTCACGCGGATTACGACATCTGCGAACTGTCGCTCTCCAGTTACAGCGTGAAGACGGCGGCGGGCACGAGTCCGTATATTGGTGTGCCGGTGTTTCCGTCGCGTGCGTTTCGTCATACGTCCATCTACGTGCGCAACGATCGCGGCATCGACACGCCTGCGGATCTGAAAGGCAAGCGCATCGGCGTGCCCGAGTATCAGTTGACCGCCAACGTATGGGCGCGTCTGTTTCTCGAAGAGGATCATGGCGTCAAGGCATCGGATGTGACGTGGGTGCGCGGCGGTTATGAAGAGACCGGCCGTGAAGAAAAGATCACGCTGAATCTTCCCGCCGATGTACGGCTGGAGAATGCACCGTCGAACGCGACCATCACGGGTATGCTGGCATCCGGTGATATCGATGCGGTCATCGGTCCGCGTGCGCCGTCATGTTTCACGAACGGTCATCCGAACGTGAAGTATCTTTACGACGATCCGCAGAAAGCGGCCGCCGACTGGTACACGCGCACGAAGCTGTTCCCGGTGATGCACCTGCTGGGCGTGCGGCGCACCCTCGCCGAGCGGCATCCGTGGCTGCCGGGCGCGGTGGCCAAGGCGTTCGAGAAGAGCAAGGCAGTGGCACTTGCAAAGTTGAGCGACACGTCGGCCACGAAAGTGACGCTGCCTTTCGTCGAGGAACAGTTGAGCAATGCGCGCCGCCTGATGGGCCACGATTTCTGGTCGTATGGTTTTGCGCCCAACCGGCATGTGTTGTCGCGCTTCCTGAAGCGGCATCATGATGAAGGGCTGTCGAGCCGGCTGCTGCAACCGGAAGAACTGTTTCATCCGGCGACGCTGGAGAGCTTCAAGATCTGATCGAAGGGGTGTCCATGAAAGTCGAAGGGCAATGTCATTGCGGCGCGATCGCCTATGAAGCTGACGTCACGCCTGGCACCGTCGCCATCTGTCATTGCGCGGACTGCCAGACGCTGACGGGCTCGGCGTTTCGCGTGAATATCGCCGCACCGGCGGAGAGCTTTCGCATCCTCAGAGGCGAGCCCAAGCGCTATCTGAAGACCGCCGACAGCGGCGCGCGCCGCATCCACGCGTTCTGTGCGGAATGCGGCGGGCCGGTGTATTCGTCGGCGCAAGAGAACCCTTCTTCTTATTCGTTGCGAGTAGGCGCGCTGAAGCAGCGTTACGAACTCGGCGTGCCGAAGCGGCAGTCGTGGACCCGGCGGCGCTTCGGCTGGCTCCCGGATCTCGGCACGGCAGAGGCTTTCGAAGGGCAGCCTTGAAGAGACAAACCTCTATTGCGTCCCGCGTCGATTCGTGCTCATGCTCTCGTGACCGACATGCACGACCTGACACGGAGACGTGAATGAGCAAAGTAAAAGTTGCCGGCTTCGGCGTTTCACTCGATGGCTATGCTGCGGGCCCCGCGCAGAGCCTGGAACATCCGCTTGGCGTGCGAGGCCACGAAATCTTCCAGTGGTTCTTCCCGACGCGCACCTTCCGCGCGATGCAAGGCAAGGACGATGGCGAAGCCGGCCCCGACGACAGCTTCGCCCACCGCGCCATGGATAACTTCGGCGCCTTCATTCTCGGCCGCAACATGTTCGGACCGGTGCGTGGCGAATGGCCCGACGATCAATGGAAAGGATGGTGGGGCGAAGATCCGCCTTATCACGCGCCCACGTTCGTGCTGACGCATTACGCGCGGCCTTCCATCGAGATGCGCGGCGGCACCACGTTTCATTTCATCACCGGCGGGATCGACGAAGCGCTGCAGCGGGCCCGCGAAGCGGCGGGTGCGCGGGACGTCAAGATCGGCGGCGGGGCTTCTACGGTGAAGCAGTACATTCAGGCGGGCCATGTGGACGAGATTCATCTCGCGATGGCGCCGGTCGTGCTGGGCGCCGGAGAACCGCTCTTCGACGGGCTGGATCTCCATGCATTGGGATACAGGACCGTCGAACATGTTCCGACCGAACGTGCCACTCACATCGTCCTGATGCGCTGAAGGTCGTGCTCAGATCACCACGTCGTTCGAGAAGGCCGAGGCGAACGCATTCAACGCTTCAATCAGCGCGGCATCGCCTGCCATGGCGGCCGCGCGCAGACGCGTGACATCGGCACCAAGGGACTCGACGAAGCCGTGCAGCGCGTCGTTGGTCATCGCGATGCCTTCGTGCCGCTCGAAGAACGCCGATGCCTTCTCCGCGAGCAGGATCAACGCGGCCGCCTCGCCGCCGGGCTGACGGGCGCTGTCACGGCATTGCAGCGCGAACTCGCGGATATCGGTCAAGCCCAGACCTCGTCGCGAAAGCGATGCCGCTGCCAGTTCCAGATTCATAGTTGCTTCTCCAAAGATGAGGCGTCGCGTTATGCGACCAGTCAGGCGAAGGCGTTGATGGTTTCATACAGCAGCGCCACGCCGTCCATGAAATCGACGAGACGCATGGCCTCGTCGGGATTGTGCGAACCGTTCTGGTTGCGCACGAAAATCATCGCGCTGCGAATGCCGGCTGCGGCGAACATGGCGGCGTCGTGACCCGCTCCGCTCGGCACGTGCGGCGCGGGCAGGTTCAGTGTCTGCGCATGCTGTTCGAGCAAGCCGATCCAGCCCGCGTCCATGTGCGCGGGCGCGGTCTGCAACAGCGCGCCCGTTTCGAAGCGCACGCCATGGGATGCCGCCGTGTCCGCGAGCGTGTGTTCGAACACGTCGAGCACCTGCGCCAGCACGTTGGGGTCCGCGCTGCGTGCCTCGAAACTGAAATCGACTTCGCCTGGAATGCGCGAGATCGCGTGCTGTTCCGCGCGCGTGCCGAACACGCCGCAGGTGATCACGAGGTCCGCGCCCTCGGCGAGCGCGCGTTTCCAGTACGTATCGAGCGCGCTGACCACGTGGGCCGCCGCAAACACCGCATCGTGACGGCGTTCACGCGGCACCGCACCCGAATGACCTGGCTCTCCGATACAGCGCACGTTGCGGTAACGCACGTTGCCGCGTATCGACGGCACGATGGCGACCGCGCGTTGTGCATCATCGAGCAGCGCACCCTGTTCGATATGCAACTCGATATAGCCCGCGACGCCGTTCGCGTCGAGCAGCACTTCGCCCGCCGCGATCGCCTCCACATCGGCGCCTGCTTCGCGCATGCAGGCAGCGAGCGTCTCGCCTGTCGAGCGCTGCTGCGCGTCCAGCGTCGTGGGCGGCAAGCGCCCGAAGAGCGCGCTGGAGCCGATATATGCCTTGCCGAACCACGCGCTCTCCTCGCCGCGCAGCGCCAGCACGCGCAGCGGATGCATACCTCGCTGTGCTTCATCGCGTTGCCGCATGAGACACAGCAGGCCCGCGATCACGCCGGCGAGGCCGTCGAAGTTGCCGCCTTCCGGCACGGAATCCATGTGCGAGCCGCACAGGATGGGGCGTGTGCGTGCGTCATCGGGATGCGAGAAGGTGACGTTGCCCGCGCGATCGACATGTGCAGCGAAGCCTTGCTTCCGTGCGAACGCCGTCAGCAAGTCGAGCGCACGGCTCTCGCCCGCGCCGTACGATGCGCGCGTCACGCCACGACCTTCAGCGGTGGCCTCACGCACTGTGTCGAAGAGCTGCTGTGCACTGTGCGCGTAATCAGTCGATGCCGTCATGCGAGTGCGCTCATGCATCATGGGCCGCTGCAAGGAACTGGCGCAGTTCATCGGTGCGGGGCTGGTTGAAGAGCACATCGGGCGTGCCGCTTTCATGAATGCGCCCCTGATGCAGGAACACCACGCGGTCGCAGACCTCGCGCGCGAAGCGCATCTCGTGCGTGACCATCACGAGCGTCATGCCGCCCGCCGCGAGTTCCTTCATCACCGCGAGCACTTCCTGCACGAGTTCCGGATCGAGCGCGGACGTGATCTCGTCGCACAGCAACGCCTTGGGCGACATGCACAGCGCACGCGCGATCGCCACACGCTGCTGCTGTCCGCCGGAGAGTTGGTCGGGATAGGCGTCGAACTTGTCGCTGAGGCCGACGCGCTCCAGTTGCAGGCCCGCTTGCCTGCGTGCTTCGGCGGGCTTCATGCCGAGCACGATCATCGGTGCGAGCATCACGTTGCGGCCAATGCTCAGATGCGGAAACAGGTTGAACTGCTGGAAGATCATGCCGACCTGAAGCCGCAACTGCTTGAGCGCGGCGTCGTCGTCGGACAGGCGCGTGCCCGCCACATCGATGCGGCCGCCGTCGATGCCCTCCAGTCCATTGATGCAGCGCAGAAGCGTGCTCTTGCCCGAGCCGCTCCTGCCGATCAGCGAAATGACTTCGCCGGCGCCGATGTTCAGGTCGATGCCCTTGAGCACTTCGTTACCGCCGAAGCGCTTGGTGACCTGGTCAATTGCGATAAGGGGCATTGAAATGCTTCTCCAGATGACGGCTCAGCGCGGACAGCGCCGAGCACAGCAGGAAGTACATCAGCGCGACGAGCCCGAAGGTTTCGAGCGGCCGGAAGGTCGTGTTGCTGATCATCGTGCCTGCCTTCGTGAGCTCGACGAAGCCGATGATCGACGTGACCGAGGTGTTCTTGACGATCTGCACGCAGAAGCCGACCGTCGGCGCCACGGCGAGGCGGCAGGCCTGCGGCAGCACGATATGGCGGTACTGCTGCATGCGTGTCATCGCCAGCGAAGCGGATGACTCCCACTGTCCGCGCGGCACCGCTTCAATGCAGCCGCGCCAGATTTCAGCGAGGAACGCCGCCGACCACAGCGACACCGCCAAGCCTGCCGCGAGCCACGCGGGCACGTCAAAGCCGAACAGCGCGATGCCGAAGAACACGATGAACAACTGCATCAGCAGCGGCGTGCCCTGGAACAGTTCGATGAAGGCGGCCGCCGCGCCGCGCGGCAGGCGTGCGGGCGTCAGGCGCAGCCACATGATCGCGAAGGCCAGCGCGCCGCCGCAGACGAAGGCGACCAATGAGAGCGCCACGGTCCAGCGCAGCGAGGCGAGCAATACGCGCAGGATGTCCCACAGGGTGAAGTCCATGGTGGCTTATCTCGCGGGGCGCGCGGTCACGAAGCGCTTGCCGAGCGTGCGCAGCGCATGGCGCAGCACGAGGGCGAGCAGCAGATACGTGAACGTCGCGGCGGCGTAGGTTTCAAAAGAACGGAACGTGCGGCCCTGGATGAAGTCCGCCACATGCGAGAGGTCCATCAGCGCGATCTGCGAGCAGACGGAAGTCGTCAGCATCATGATGATGAACTGGCTCGTGAGCGCGGGCCATACCTTCTGCAATGCGGGCCGCAGCAGCACGTGACGGAAGGTTTGCAGGCGCGTCAGCGCGAGACTCGCGGCTGCTTCATGCTGGCCGCGCGGCGTCGCTGCAATCGCGCTGCGCAGGATCTCCGTTCCATATGCGCCGAAGTTGATCGTCACGGCCAACAGCGCGGCCTCGACGGCATCGAGCCTGACATGCAGTTGCGGCAAGCCGAAGAAAATGAAGAACAGTTGAATCAGGAACGGCGTGTTGCGGAACACTTCCACATAGGCACGCGTGATGGCGCGCGCCCACGGCTTGCCTTCCGCATGAATCCACGCACCGGCGATGCTCAGCGCAAAGCCGCCCAGGCCGCCGGCGATGCTGACTGCGAGCGTCATCGCCACGCCCTGGACGAGCAGGGGCAGATACGGCGCAATAACGCCGAAGTCGAATTGATAGGACATGGTCTGAAGCTATCCGGAGCGGATGCGGCGGAAGGGCGCTTCACTGCCCCATGCCACGCGAAGGAAGCGGATGAGGCAGCGGAGTGCGTCAGGGTTTTGCGTCGAGCGGCTGCTTGAGCCATTGACGCGACAACGCGTCGAGCTGGCCGCTGGCCTTCTGTGCCGCGAAGACGCTGTTGACGGCGGCCAGCATGGCGCTGTCGCCCTTGCGCACGGCGGCGCACACCGGCGAATCGATCAGCAGGAGCTTCTGTGCGAAATGCTTCTGCGGATTGTCGGCGAGCAGCTTCGCGCCGACGATGTTGCCCGTCGCGAGATATTCCGTCTGCCCGGACAGGAAGGCGGCCACTGCCGAACTGTTGTCCTGATAGCGCGAGAACAGCGTGCCGGCCGGCGCGTTCTTCGTGATGAAGAGGTCTTCCTGCGAGCCCGTCACCACGCCGATCTTCTTGTCCTTCAGGCCAGCGACGTCCGTCAGAGCATCGGCTTGCGGACCGAACACCGCCGTGTAGTACGGCGCGTACGGCGAGGTGAAGTCGATCACTTCCGCGCGCTGCGGATTCTTGCCGAGATTGAGTACGAGATCGACCTTGTTGGTTACCAGGAACGGAATCTTGTTGGCCATCGTCACCGGCACGATCTGCAGCTTCACATGCAGCGCGGCGGCAGTCAGCTTCGCCACTTCGACATCGTAGCCGTGCAGCTCCATGTCGCTGCCCACCGAGCCGAACGGCGCGTAATCCTGCGGCACCGCGACGCGGATCACACCGGTCTTCTTCACGGTGTCGAGCGTGTCGGCATGCGCGGCTGGGGCGTGACTCAGCAGCGCCATCGCGCCGGCAACCGACAACATGGCCGCACCCAGGCGGCGCTTGAACGTAGCGGTGAAACTCATTGTGCAAACTCCGGAATGGACTTCAGGAAGGCGTGGAAGGCTTCGTCGAATACAGCGGGGGTTTCCAGCATCGGCGAATGGCCGCTGTCGGTCATGGCGGCGAGCGTGCTGTTCGGCAGGCCATCCAGCAGGCGCTGAGCATGCTCCATCGTGCGGCCGCTGTCGTGCGCACCCCAGACCACCAGCGCGGGAAGCTGCACGCCCGGCAGATGCGGGCGCATGTCGGTTTCGATCAGCGAAGACTGGATGTCGATCATCGCCGTCAGCGGCGCGGCCTTGGCGCGCTCCACGTAGCCGTCGAAGAACGGCTGCGGCAGTTCGCGGAACCAGTGCGCGCTGATCTCGCGCATCGTTTCGATGCCGTCGTTCTCCAGTTGCGCAAGCAGCGCGCGGCCCAAAGCGTGATTGGTCATCGACGGACCCGTGCAGACCAGCACGATGCCGCCGAGCTTTTCCTGATAGCGCACGGCCGTCATCTGCGTGACGACGCCGCCCATCGAATGACCGACTACCACCGGCCGCTCCAGTTCGAGCCGGTCGATGAATGCCGCCACGCGGCGCGCGAGCGCTTCGATGGTGAAGCCGTCGGGCGGTGCGTCGGAGCGCAGGAAGTTGTCGATGGCGAGACCGCGATAGCCGGGCGGCAGCGCGTCGATGGTGCGTTGCCAGAGTTCGGACGAACTGCCGAAACCGCCGTGCAGGAAGATGACCGGGCGGCCTTCGCCACCGCTGTCGGTGTAGTGAACGCGGGCGCCGTCGAGTCGGATGATGGGCATGAAGTGCTCCTGGTTGGATGGAGCGAGTATCGGGCGGCAAAACCAGCGGGCCAACGCTCATTTTTATGATTTGACGCATATTTATGGCGCATGTAACTTTTTTGAGTCACGGGCCACCATTAAAAAACGGAACGCATGGAGAGTTTTCGCGCTATCGGGGAGCGCCTGAAGCTGCATCGCCAGCAATTGAAAATGACCGCCGATGAAGTCGCCGAGGCCATCGGCGTCTCGCGCGCGCTGCTGCACCGGTATGAAGCGGGCAATATCGTCAAGCTGGAGACGCTCGAAAGATTCGCGCGGGTATATGGCATGTCGCCGAGCACGCTGCTCGGGCTCGGCGCCGAATACCTGACCGACGGGTTCCGCTTTTTTGAGCGCGTCGCGAGCCTGGAAGAGAAGGCAGACCGGGTGTCAGTGGTGTTCGGGCCGCTGATCTACGTGCTGAGTTCGGCGGGTTACGACCGCTCGCTCGCGCGCAGCCTGCATGATCCACAGGACCTGGATCCGCTCACGCCGGCCGAAGGCAAGCGGCTGTTGCAGGTCCTGGAGCGGCGCAAGGCGATCTTTCGTTTTCGCCAGCCGGCGATGGTCAACATCGTTCCGTTGAGCAGCATCGAACGCTATCTTGCCAACGGACTCGCGGTGACGGCCGACAAGCCGTACGCCGAGCGCGCCGAACTCCGACGCGAGGCCGCGCGCGAGATCGGGCACATGGCGGACCTGATCGCTTCGCCGCCGATGCATGTGCAGATCGGCCTGACGACGCAGCCCTTGCCTACCTCCGGCTATCAGATCATTCATGCGGAAGGGCGGCGGTATCTCGTGAACAGCCCGTTCCGGATCGGCCAGCCGACCAACCTGCGCTATGGCGTCGGCACCATCACGGAAGATCCGGAGGCGCTGGCCAAGCACGATCATTTGACTGGAACGCTATGGCAAAGCGCGTTGAAGGGCGCGCAGGCGATGCACGAGCTGCACCGGCTCATCAAGAAGTATTCGGACTGAGTGTGATGCTTTGCGGGTGGGGGCGGTTCGCGGGTGCATCGTCTTGCGCGAACGCGAACCGCCTCCGGCATGATGCCCGTCAGTAGTAACGCCAGTGTCCTGGTATCCAGCGGCCATAAGGCCCATAGTGCGCAGGCACCCATACATAAGGGGGCCGCGCCACGACCGCTGGCGCAACCACCATAGGCGCGGGCGGTGCGACAACCACGGGCGCGGGCGGAGCGACCACGACCGGCGCGGGCGGAGCCGCCGTCACGACGGTGGCCGGCGCCACTACAGGTGCTGTCTGCGCGGGCGTCACGGTTGTATCAACAACGGCGGATGCCGCCACGGGTGCTGCCGTTATGGGGCCGACCAGCTGGCCACCGGGCGTGTCATACACGGCGCACCCGCCCAGTGCCGCGCCCAGACCCAGCGCGGTGATTACAACAAGCGTTTTCAAGATTTCGCCAGTCCAGCGATAAACAGTCGAGCCACGCGCCGCGAGCGCTCCCGCGGGATGCACGCGCGTAATGCAACGGGCAGGCCGGATCATCTCCAGTGTCCCGGGATCCAGCCGCCGTGAGGACCGTAATGCGCCGGCACCCATTGCGCGGCAGGCACGGGCTCCACTACACATCCGCCGAGCATTCCAGCCAATAAGGTCGAGACGACGAGTAAGGTGAATTGCTTGTTCATTAGAGTTCCAATGGCCCAAACCATGATGTGATCCGTTGATGCACCGTGATCCCGCTTACCACCGGCGATAGCCCCAGTGGTGATAAACGACCGGCGCATGCCATCCGTAATGCGGATGCCACCATCCCCAGCCAGCACCGACGTGATAGCGCCACAGATAGCCGGGGGCCGGCGCCACGCCTACGGGCGCGAGATAGGCCACGCCCGCCGGCGCGACCGCCGGCGGCGGGGCGACCACTACCGGAAGTGGCGGCGCGACCACGACAGCCGGCGGCGGCGCCACGATGACCTGCGCCTGGGCATTTGAAAAATAAAAAGCGCCTGCAAGCGCAAGAAGGGTGAGGGTGGCTTTCATGATCGGTTGAACCTCGTAGGACGTCTTCGACTTGATTTGCGCAATCACATTTCCGGGCGACGCGTTTTCTGGAGCGGTGGTGAGTCGCTTAAAAAAACCGCGCGCAAACATGACATCAGCCAATCGTGCTTATTACCTCGGACAGGAATTCCGTCGGCAATGGCTCTTTAACGTGGCTGTGCTTTGCGATCCGTCGCGTCCGTCGGGGCTTTCGTGTAACGGAATATTCTTCGCCGATAAATAGCGGAATGCGTTTCGAAAAATGAAACGTTGGGGAAGGGAAGAACTGCGGAATAGAAAAGATTGGAACGTGCGCTTGCTTGACCGCTCATGAAGCGGTCGCACCAAAGTTCGCGGGCGCAGTCGCGACTGCGTCCGGGCGCTCGTGTCTTCAGCGGCTTTGCAAGTCGAGGAGGAGTTGCATCAGCATCTCGTCGTGCAAGCATCCCTCGGCGAAGATCGCATTGCGTTCGAGGCCGAACTGCTCGAAGCCGAGCGATGCATAGAGCCGTATCGCAGCCGCATTGTCCGCATTCACGGTCAGGTTCAACTGGGTAACGCCCGGCGTGCGTTGCGCAAAGGCGATGGCTTCGCGGAGCAGGCTTCGGCTGACGCCTTTGCCTCGCATGTCCTGTGCGACATATACGCCCCAGACGAAGGCCTTGTGGCTCAACTTCCGCAGAGTCTCGCGCTTCACGCCTGCAATGCCGATCAGGCGCGCTCCTTCAAAGCAGCCGAACACGCCCTGGTCGTCGTTCGTCGTGAGCATGCGCTCGACCTGCGTAGGAGAGCGGTCCGCTTCTTCCTCATGACTGGATGCAAACGATGCCGGACATTCACTGAGTCCGGCGAGCCGCAGTGCCTGGAACGAGGAGGCGTCGGCGGCGGTGAGAAGTCGAACAGGCATGGAAGCTCCACGAGTCGATGAAACGGCACAGCGTCACAGATGCGCCCGCAGCCACTGCCACGCGAGCGGTCCGCAGATCACGCCCCAGGTCATGACGCCGATCAAAAGCGCCACGGTCACCGCCGCGCTGCCGCAGTCCTTCGCGCGGCCGGACAGTTCATGGCGCTCCAGCGAGATGCGGTCGATGGCCGCCTCGATGCTCGAATTGATCAACTCGACCAGCAGCACGAGCAGCACCGAGGCAGCCAGCAAGATGCGCTCGGCGCTCGTGACCGGCACGAGAAACGCGATCGGCAGCAGGATCACCGCGATGCATACCTCCTGGCGGAACGCGCTTTCCTCGCGCCACGTCGCGACGATGCCGTCACGCGAATGGCGCAGCGCGAAGAAGCCGCGCAGCAAGCCGCTGCGTTTGCCGTTGCCCGGACTGGAATGAGGCGTGTCCTTGGACGATGACGATGACCGCGAAGATGAAGTGGGACGAACCATGACGCGTAGGTGGCGTGGAAGCTGAACGAACATCATGCCACGGGCCGCACGTCGCACGTGACTGACCCGTCTGTCCCGCCATCGCGCGGCTGCTCAGAACGGCTTGTACGGCAGGAACTTGCCGTCCAGCGTGATCACCGCGCGTGATCCGCCTTCCGGATCCTCCACCTTCTTGATGTCGATACGGAAGTTGATCGCGCTGATGATGCCGTCGCCGAACTGTTCATGCACGAGCGCCTTCAGCGTCGTGCCGTAGACCTGCACCATTTCGTAGAAACGGTAGATGGTCGGGTCGGTCGGCACGTTGCCGGGAATGCTGCCGCGCAGGGGAATGGTTTGCAGCAGCGCGGCGGCGTCGCCGTCCATGCCGAGCTTTTCGGCGACGCTGTGCGCGGCCTGTTCCGGCAGCGGATGCTGGCCGAGTATCGCCGCCGTGACGTAGGGCACGCTCAGTCCGGTGCCTTCCGCGAGTTCGGCATAGGTCAGGCCAAGACGCGCCTTGGCCGCGACGAGCGCCTCGCTCAGCGTGGCGCGCGACAACTGCGAGATCTGCGATTGCATGAGGTTTCCTCCGGTCGATTCAAACAGCGGGATGCACAGTTGAACACTTCAAAAATCCGTGCGTCCGTGTTTCGAAGCCACGCTGAACCGCGGCGAATATTGTCCGGCTTACAATCCGTGCAACCCGCATTCAGTTTTTTCCGGAACGATGTTCGCACCCGCCTCGCAGTTCGCGCTGCGCGCCAAGCAACGAGAGATCGCCGCGTTGCAGCTGCTGGCCGACCGTATCGAACTCGTCGATCTCATCGGCCGCACCATTCACGTCCTGCAACGCGAGCGCGGCATCACGAGCATTTTTCTCGCGTCCAGCGGCAAGCGCTTCAGCGAAGAACGCATGACGGCGCGCGGCGAGCTTGGGCCGCTCATCGCGCAATTGCAGACGCATCTCGAACTCCAACTCGCGCCGGAGCGCGCTGCGTCGTCGCGCATGCTCGCGCTGATCGCGTGGGTGCTGCTCGATCTCGACTCGCTCGATGCATTACGCGGACGGATCGATCGTCGCAGCCTGTCCGCGCCGTCATCCGTGCTGGCCTTCAGCAAGGTCATCGGCGGCCTGATGGAGCTCGTGTTCCAGCTCGCCGACGGCGCGCCCGAGCCGGCCATCTCGCGGCTGCTCGTCGCGCTGGTGCATGTGGTGCAGGGCAAGGAAGAAGCCGGGCAGGAACGCGCGGTGGGCGCGCACATGTTCGCGTCGGGCGGCTTCCCGGCCGACCAGCAGCAACGCTTGCTTCATCTGATCCACGCACAGGACCGCAGTCTCGAAGTCTTCGAGAATTTCGCCGCTGCCGCCCAGGCCGACTGGTGGACAAGCCGTGCACTCACGCCGCATGCCGGCGCGCTGATGCGGCTGCGGCGCATCCTGTGCGGCGCGCAGGCGGGCGAGACGCTCGATGCATCGCTGACCGAATCCTGGTTCGATGCCAGCAGTGCGCGCATCACCGACCTGTGGCATCTGCAACTCGCGCTGACGGCGCTCGGCCGCGCGGCGTGCGATGCCTCCATCGCGCTCGCACAACAGGCGCTGCGCGACTCCGAAGCGCTGTTGCAGGCGTTGCGCGACACGCCGCCCACGCACGCGCAGGCGCTCGATCATTTCTTCGCAGGCGACGGCGCGCCAGTCTCGTCGGACACGCTGACCGGCGCGGACCGCGCGACGGTCAGCAGCCTGAAGTCGGTGCTGGAGGCGCAGTCGGCACGGCTGGCACGCATGGAAGTCGAACTCGACGAAGCACGCCGCGCACTGCATGAACGCAAGCTCGTGCAGCGGGCGAAGCATGCGTTGATGGTGCGTCATGGTCTCAGCGAGGACGTCGCCTTCAGGCTGTTGCAGAAGACCTCGATGGACCGCAACCGTTCGCTCGTGGAGCTTGCCGAAGAATTCCTGATCGCGCCGGAGACGGTGAGCTTCTCGCCGCGTCATGCACGGCCGGACAAGCGCTCTTCCTGAGCACGCCTGCACTAGATTGGTCCCGCGCGATGCCTCAAAGCACTTCGTCAGTGCAACCGCGAACACACGCACCGCAAGCAAGCCCTGTCATACCGTCATGAACGTCGCCTGGTATGGAAGGTGCTTTTAGAGGCCATCAAGCTAACGGTGGTTTGATCGTCGCGCAGGCAACACGCTGCGCGTCAACCCGTGGATAACGAAGTCCGCGCACAAGGTCACGCATGTGAATGCGTTGCCCGTGCGCGGTTTTTTTTTGGCTTTTCAAAGCGAGTACAACCATGGCCTACCTGTCTCCCGCCGAGTTCGTTCCGAAGATGATCGATGCCGGCGAGTCCAAGCTCCTGATGTCCACCCGCGACACGCTGATCCGCGCCTACATGGCCGGCGCCATTCTCGCGCTGGCGGCGGCGTTCGCGGTGAGCATCACCATCAACACGGGCAATGCGCTGGTCGGCTCGCTGCTGTTTCCCGTGGGCTTCTGCATGCTGTATCTGCTGGGCTTCGACCTGCTCACCGGCGTGTTCACGCTCGCGCCGCTGGCCGTACTCGATGGCCGTCCCGGCGCGACATGGGGCGGCGTGATGCGCAACTGGTCGCTGGTGTTCATCGGCAACTTCGCGGGCGCGCTCACCGTGGCCCTGTTCATGGCCATCATCTTCACGTTCGGCTTCTCGGAAGCGCCGAACGCCATCGGGCACAAGATCGGCGGGATCGGCGAGGCCCGCACGCTGGGTTATGCGGCGCACGGCGCGGCGGGCATGCTGACGCTCTTCATTCGCGGCGTGATGTGCAACTGGATGGTGTCCACCGGCGTGGTGGCGGCGATGCTGTCGACTTCGGTCACCGGCAAGGTCGTCGCGATGTGGATGCCCATTCTCGTGTTCTTCTACATGGGCTTCGAGCACTCGGTCGTCAACATGTTCCTGTTTCCGTCGGGCCTGATGCTCGGCGGTCACTTCACGCTGATGGACTACCTCTTGTGGAACGAGATTCCCACGGTGCTCGGGAATCTGGTCGGCGGTTTGACGTTCGTCGGCGCGACGCTCTATAGCACGCACTACAAGACCGCGCCGGCGCGTACGCCGGGTGCGCGCGGCGTGCGGGTGAGCAAGGCCTGAGCGCCAGACGCCCTGATGGAGGGCGGCAGAAGCCGCTTGAAGCACGCCCTCCGCGCCGTTGAATTTCATTCAACAAGTCATTTCTTTTTTGAACTGGCCGGTCCCAACCCGGCTGATTAACCTGATCGAAGTCGAGTCAGGCGAAGCCCGATCTCGCCGATGAACCCCTTCGAACAGGTGAGACATGAACGGATTGAAAAGGCTGGGCGCGGCATGCGCGTGCGTCGTTGCATCGCTTGCGGCGATGCCCGCGCATGCCGTGAACTGGGACTTCGCGACCGCCAATGCGCCCGGCAATTACCAGACGAAACTGGACGAAAAATTTGCGGCTGCTGTGGCCGCGGCCACGCAGAACGACGTGCAGATTTCCGTTCACGCCGGCGGACAACTGGGCTTCAAGGGCCCTGAAATGCTCGGCGTGATCCGCGACGGACTCGTGCCGATCGGCTCGTTCCAGTTCGCGCAGCAAGTGGGCGTCTCGCCCGTTCTCGGCGCGTCCTCCGTGCCGTATCTGGTGTCCGGCTTCGACGAGATGAAGACCTTCCGCATCGTCTCGAAGCCCTACTACGACGCCGAATTCAAGAAGTTCAACCAGAAGCTGCTGTTCACGATTCCGTGGCCCGGCCAGAACATTTTCTCGAAGGCCGAACTGGCGAATGCGGACACCTTCCGCTCGATGAAGATCCGCACCACCGACCGCAACGGCAGCGACTTCTTCCGCAGCCTGGGGGCGTCGCCCGCGCAGATTCCGTGGGGCGAAGTGGTGCCGGCGCTGTCGACGGGCGTGATCAACAGTGTGTCGACGTCCACTTCGTCGGCGGTGGATGGTCAGTTCTGGGACTTCCAGAAGTTCTGCAACGTCGTCAACTGGCAATCGAACTTCGAAGGCGTCACGGTCAATCTCGACGCATGGAACAAGCTCAGCCCGAAAGACCAGAAAGCGATCGAAGAGGTCGCCGCGAAGCTCGAGCCTGAGTTCTGGGAAGCGGCGCGGGAAGAAGACACGCGCAACTTCACGATGCTCAAGGCCAAGGGCATGGCGATCTATACGCCGCCCGCCGATGTGCGCAATGCCATGGCGGCGAAGGGGAAGGCGAGCTGGACCGCCTTCGAGCAAGCCGTGCCCGCTGCCCGGCCGCTGCTGGATCAATACCTGAAGGCGGCCGGCAAGTAAGCCGCCGCATCTTGTTTCTCGCACCGGCCACGGACCGAAGCGGAGCGAATCAATCATGGAAAACATCGAATCAGGCGCCCACGTCACGGGCTCCCGGGGCCGTGCGTTCGCGCAGAAGGCGCTGCTCGCGATCGACACGCTCGCGCGGCTCGACGGCTGGCTCGGCGCGCTGTGCCTGTTTCTGCTGTGCCTGCTGATGATCGCGGGCATCGTCGTGCGGACGCTGTCGAGCGTGGTCAGCTGGCTGCCTAAGGACATCCCGATTGCATGGGAATACAGCTCGTACCTGATGGCCGTGACCTTCACGTTCGGCGCGGCGCTCACCTTGCGGGCCGGCGGCCACATTCGCGTGCGGGTGTTGCTGTCGAACGCGTCGCCCGCCGTGGTGACGGCGCTCGAATGCATCTCGAGCGCGGCGGGCCTTGCCTTTGCCACGTTCTTCTCCATCGCGATGACGCACTTCTCGTATCAGGCCTACACGCTCGACGAACGCTCGCTCGCCAGCAATACGCCGCTGTGGATACCGGAAGCGCTGGTCGCTTTCGGCGCGATGCTGCTCGCGTTGCAACTGCTCGCGCGTCTCGGCCAGCTGTTGCTTGGCGAGCCGGTCGAAGACAAGAACCTGATCCGCTGAGCGCAGCGTCGATCACACGGAGGTAACGCATATGGGAACCGTACTGGCCACGATGGGCGTGCTGCTGTTCGGCGGGCTGTCCATCGGTATCTGGGTCGGACTGACGCTGGCGATCACCGGCTCGCTCGCGCTCTTCATCTTCAAGTCGATTCCGGTCGACCGCCTCGTCGCGCAATATGCGTGGAACGTGATGACCACGCAGGAACTGCTGGCGCTGCCGCTCTTCATCGTGATGGGCGAGATCCTGTTCCGCACGCGCATTTCCACGTCGCTGTTCAAGGGACTCGCGCCATGGGCCAGCCTGTTGCCCGGCAAGCTGCTGCATTCGAACGTGATCGGCTGCTCCCTGTTCGCGGCGATCTCCGGGTCCTCGGCCGCGACGACGCAGATCGTCGGACGCGTGACGCTCGCCGAACTCGACCGCCGTCACTATGACCGCCGCATCTCGATGGGCAGTCTCGCGGGCGCAGGCACGCTGGGTTTCCTGGTGCCGCCCTCGAACATCATGATCGTGTACGGCGTGCTCGCGCAGGTGTCGGTGCTGAAGCTGTTCGCGGCCGGACTCGTGCCCGCGATCCTGCTGGCGTCCTGCTTCATGGCGTGGATCATGATTCACACGACGTGGAACAAGAAACTGATCCCCGAGGAAGAGAGCATGGCGACATTGCCGTGGAGCGAACGCTGGGCTTCGCTCAGGCATCTCGCGCCGGTCTCGCTGCTCATCGGGGCGGTGCTCGGCAGCATGTACGGCGGGCTGGTCACGCCGTCCGAGGCCGCGGCGGCCGGAGTGGTGGGCGCGCTGGCGATTGCCGGATTCCAGCGCGACCTGAGCGTCGCCAAGCTCAAGGAAGTGGGCCTCGGCGCGGTGAAGACCTGCTCGATGATCGCGCTGATCATCCTGGGCGCGTCGATCCTCGGCAGCGCCTCGGCGTTCCTCGGCGTCGGGCAGGCGGCGGCGTCGTTCGTGCACCAGCTGCATCTGTCGCCGTTCGCGCTGCTGTTCGTGCTGTTCATCGGCTACATCCTGCTCGGCTCCTTCCTGGAAGGATTTTCCATCATCGTCATCACCTTGCCCATCGTCCTGCCGATGGTGCTCGCCGCCGGCTTCAACGCGATCTGGTTCGGCATCTTTCTCGTGATCGCCGTCGAGATCGTGCAGGTGCATCCGCCCATCGGCTTCAACCTGTTCGTGATCCAGGGCATCACCGGCGAGAAGCTGTCCGTCATCACGAAAGCCACGCTGCCGTACCTCGCGCTGCTCATCCTGTTCGGCATCGCGCTGATTGCGTTTCCGCAGATCGCGCTGTGGCTGCCCGAACACCTCGGCATGAAATGAACGCCACGACCCTTCGCCCATTGCATCGTCAAATGAAAAACACCATGACGTCCAGGTTTGCTGTTTCAGTGGATATCGGTGGCACCTTCACCGACTTTGTCGTGCTCGACCACGAGACGCACCGCGTGACCACCGCGAAGGTGCTGAGCACGCCGCCGAGCCCGGAAGAGGCCATCTTCGCGGGTTTCGACCATCTGCGCGACGACGCGCACCTCGATCTCGCCGCTTGCGACGTGTTCCTGCACGCCACCACGGTCATTACCAATGCCGTGATCGAGCGGCGCGGTCACGACTTCATCCTGCTGCATACCGAAGGCTTCGGCACGACGCTGGAGACCGGCCGTGAGCATCGCTACAACGTGTCCAACCTGCGGCTCGCGTTTCCGAAGCCGTTGACGAAGCATCGGCTGAAGGTGCCGGTGCGGGAGCGCGTGGCCTATGACGGCGACGTCGTGCAGCAGCCGGACAAGCACGCGTTGCTGGCGGACGTGCGGCGGCTGACCCAGGACACCGGCATCCGCAACTTCGCCATCTGTTTCCTGCATGCGTTTCAAAATCCCGCCAACGAACGGCTGGTCGAAGCCTGGCTGCTCGAAGCTTTTCCGGATGCGGTGGTCTCGGTGTCCAGCGCGCTCGCGCCGCGCTCCGGCGAATACGAACGCTGGATGACCTGCGCGGTGAACGCGTTCACCAAGCCGTTGCTGGCGCAATACGTGACGCGTCTGGATGCCGGCGCGCGCGAGAAGGGTTTCGAAGGCCGTCTGCTGATGATGACGTCCTCGGGCCTGCCCTTGCCGATCGATCACTGCGTGCGCGCGCCGGTGCGGCTGATCGAATCCGGGCCGGCGGCGGGCGTGCTGGCGGCGCGCGAGATCGCCGCGCGCAACGCGCCCGACGATGCCGCGCCGGACGCGCACACCGTGCTCGCCTACGACATGGGCGGCACGACCGCCAAGGGCGCGTTCCTGATCGGCGGGAAGGTGGACGTGCAGGCCGGGCTCGAAGTGGCGCGTGAAGGCGCGTTCGAAGCGGGCAGCGGCTTCCCGCTGATGATCCCGGCGCTGGATCTGATCGAGATCGGCGCGGGCGGCGGCAGCATCGCGGAGATCGACGAACGCGGCGCGCTCTCGGTCGGACCACGCAGCGCGGGTGCGGCGCCGGGACCGGCGTGCTATGCGCGCGGCGGCACCGAAGCCACTGTCACGGACGCGAACCTGTTCCTCGGCTTTCTGGGCGAAGCCAACTTTCGCAACAGCGGCATCGAGGCGACGCGCATGGAAGCGCAGCGGGTCATCGAAGAGCGGATTGCGCGGCCGCTCGGGATCGCCGTGGAACGCGCGGCGCTCGGCATCCACCGCACGATCAACGAGAACGTGGCTCGTGCGTTTCGCGTGCATGCGGCGGAACGGGGTGTCGATTACCGGCGGGCCACGCTGGTCTGCACCGGCGGTTCATCGCCGGTACACGCGCTGCCCATTGCCCGTCTGCTGTCGATCCGCCGGGTGATCTTTCCGTTCGCCGCGGGCGTGGCATCGGCGATGGGTCAGTTCGCGAGCAGCGAAGGCATCGTGCTGCAACAGACGCGCAAGATGAACCTCGCGGATGTGGACGATGACGTGATTCGCCGCGCCGTTGATGCGCTCATCGCTGCCGAGCCGTATGCGCGGCAACTCGTGTCGGGCGGCGCGCAGACCAGCGTGAAGCTCGGCATGCGCTACGAGGGGCAGGATTCCGAGGTGACGGTCGAGATATCCGCTGAAGGACGTTATCTCGATGCGGCCGCGATCCGCACGCGCTTTCTTGCCGCGTACAAGGACATCTTCGGCCTGAACTTCGCCGACTACGGTATCGAGATCAGCACCTGGGAGGTCGAGGTGTCGATGCCGGAGCAGCTCAAGTCCGTGCGCCGCTTCACCTACGACGCGCTGACGCCCGCCGCGCAGCAGGAGAAGGCGCCACGCGCCTGCTACATCAGCGACGGCGAACGCGACACCTGGACCGACGTGCCCGTGTTCAACCGCTATGCATTGCCGGTCGGCTGGGCGCGGACGGGTCCGGCGCTGATCGAGGAGAACGACACGACCCTCTACATTCCCGCTTACGCGCACGCTCGTGTGGCGCCGACGCTCGACCTCATCGCGGAGATCATGCAGTGACAACCCCAATCAACATGGACCCGGTGGATGCCGGCATCATCTGGTCGCGCTTCGTTTCCGTCGCCGACGAAATGGTCTCGGCCATGGAGCGCACCGCCTTCTCGACGATGGTGCGGGCCAGCGGCGATTTCTCCTGCATGCTGTTCGATGCACGCGGCCGTCTGATCGCGCAGGGCGCGACCAGCGTGCCGTCATTCACCGGCACGGGTCCGAGCACGCTGGGCCACATGCTCGACGCGTTCGATGCAGCCACGCTGCGCGACGGCGACGTCATCGTAACCAATGATCCGTGGATCGGCACCGGGCATACCTTCGACATCAACGTGATGAAGCCGGTGTTTCATGAGGGCGCGCTGGTCGGGTATTGCCTGACCGTGTCGCATCTGGCGGATGTCGGCGGCGTGGGGATGGGTTCAGTCGCACGCGACGTCTACGAGGAAGGCTTCTCGCTCCCGCCGGTCAAGTTGTACGAGGCGGGCGTGGAGAACCGCTTCGTGATCGAGTTCATCCGGAACAACGTGCGTACCGTCGATTACGTGCTCGGCGACATCTACTGCAACATCGCGGCCTGCAACGTGGGCGCGCAGGGGCTCGTCAGGATTCTCGCGGAGCACGGGCTCGCCACGACGACGGAGGCCGCCGACGCCATCTTCGCCCTGACGCGCAAGTCGATCCTCGCGAAGCTCGAAGCGATGCCGAAGGGGCGCTATGCGGCCACGATCCCGGTCGAAGGCGGCAGCGACTTCCCGGACATTACGCTGGCCGTCGCGGTGACGCTGAGCGACGCGGGCTTCGCTTATGACTTCGCCGGCACGGACCCCGTGGTGGCGCGCGGCGTGAATGTGCCGCTGTGCTACACGCGGGCGTTCTGCTACTTCTGCACCAAGGTGCTGGTGGCGCCGAACATCCCGAACAACCAGGCGATCCTGGACTTCGTCACCATCGATGCCCCGGACAACTGCATCCTGAACGCGCTGCGTCCGAACCCGACCGGCGCGCGCCATGTGTTCGGGCATTTTGTCGGGCCGTTGATCTTCAATGCGCTCGCCGATGCTTTTCCGCACGACGTGCAGGCCGACTCGGGCATGGTGTTCCAGATGAACCTGCGCGGCCAGACGCGCGCGGGCAAGCCGTATTCGTCCATCTACTTTTCGGCGGGCGGCTATGGCGCGCTGCTGGGCTACGACGGCCGCGCGGCACTGCCGGCGCCGGCCAATATCATCGGCGGCTCGGTGGAGTTCTGGGAGCAGCAGATCAGTTGCACGTTCCTGCGCAAGGAAGTGCTGGAGGACACCGGCGGACCCGGCGAGTATCAGGGCGGCAACGGCCAGGTCTTTGCGATCCGCAACGACACCGGCCGGCCGCTGGAAGCGTCGTTCATGGCGTCGCGCACGCGCATCGCGGCGAAGGGTTTTGCAGGCGCGCAGCCGGGCGCGCACCGGCGGGTGATCGTGGATGGCGTGGAGACCGATCCGAAGGCGCGCGTGCTGATTCCGGACGGCGGCATCGTCGAGATTCGCGATGCGGGCGGGGGCGGTTTCGGCGATCCCGCGCGGCGGCCGGTTGCGCGCATCGCGGCGGACCTCGATGCGGGCCTCGTCAGCGCGCAGTTCGTCGCGGCGAATTATCCGCGGCAGTCGCGCGAACTTGCCTGAAGCCATCGTCTGAAACGTTGGCAAAGCGCCGATACAATCGGCATGCGGCGCTCCCCGACAACTCTCGAAGAGGACTCTCATGGAAGGCGTGATCGATCTCGGCGGCAAGCCGTTCAAGCGCCGCTTCGTCCGCAGCGGCGACATCCGGTATCACATGGTGGATGGCGGAACCGGGCCGACGGTCGTGCTCCTCGCGGGCTTCCCGCAGACGGCGTACGCGTGGCGCCGGGTCCAGCCGCTGCTGGCCGATTCGTTCCGCACCATCGCCATTGACCTTCCGGGTCAGGGCTACACGGACAAGCCGATGAGCGGCTACGACACCGGAACCGCCGCGGCCCGCATCCACGACCTGCTGAAGACGCTGGGCGTGGGCCGGCACTTCTATGTGGGACACGACATCGGCTCGTGGATCGCGTACCCGTATGCGCATCACTACGCGGACGATCTCGACGGCATCGTGTTCATCGACGGCAATATTCCGGGCATCACGCTCAAGCCGGACGTGTCGGTCACGGCGCCGTCGAACTGGCGCAGCTGGCATTTCCTGTTCAATGCCGTGGAAGACTTGCCCGAGGCGTTGATTGCGGGGCGCGAGCGCATCCTGATCGAATGGTTCTTCAATCGCAAGACCGCGAATGCGATGACGACCTTCGAAGCCGCCGATGTCGACGAGTACGTTAAAGCCTATGCGTCGCCCGGCGGGCTGCGCGGCATGCTGGGTTATTACCGCGCCGTCGAGGAAGACATGCGGCAGAACCGGGAGCTGTTCGCCAAACGCATCCGGCCGCCGGTGCTGGCGCTCGGCGGCGACGTCGGCAGCGCGCCGACCATCCACGAACTGATGAAACCGTTGTGCGAGCGGCTTGACGGCGGCGTGATCGAAGCGTGCGGTCATTACATTCCCGAAGAGCAGCCTCAGAAGCTGGCCGACGAGCTGATGCGCTTCTTCAGTCTGTGCCTGGGTCGCTGACTTGAACTGCGTTATGCTGGCCGTCATCGAAAAGCGAAGGACAGGTTCATGACGGCTGAGTCGAGGAAGAAGAACGGCGAACCGGCGGATACGGCAGCCGATGCGCGCCGTGTGCGCTTTCCGCCGCTCAAGTCCCTGATTGCCTTCGAGGCCGCCGCGCGTCATGGCAGTTTCACGCAGGGCGCGGACGAGATCGGCATCACGACCTCCGCCGTCAGCCACCATATCCAGCAACTCGAAGACTTCCTCGGCGTGCCGCTGTTCCAGCGCCATGCGGGCCGCGCGGTGCTGACCGTCGCCGGCCGTTCGTATGCGCGCGAACTCGAGAAGGCGTTCGGCCTGATCGCGAACGCGACCAATGCGCTGGCGCCGCAGTCCTGCGGCGGCTATCTGGCGATTGCCGTGCCCAACAGCTTTTCGGTCAAGTGGCTGCAGCCGCGCCTGCAAACCTTCCTGAAGGCCAATCCGCTGTTCCGCGTGCGCCTCGCCACGCTGCATACCCACGAACTCGATTCCAACCGCTACGACATCGCCATCGCGCACGGTCCGCAAACGCCCGGTCTCAAGCTGGCCGAGCCGCTGCTGGTCGAACGGCTGAGACCGCTGTGCAGTCCGCAATTGGCCCGCGAACTCGCGCTGGAAAGTCCGCGCGATCTCGCCAGGGCGACGCTGATCCATTCCAACAATCCGCTGAACTGGGTGGATTATTTTCGCCGTGTGGGCAATCTGGTCGTCAAGCCGGCGCACGACTTGTGGCTCGACCGTTCGGCCATGGCGATCGAGGCCGCAGTCGAGGGATTGGGCGTGGTGCTGGAGAGCGAGATTCTCGCGGAAGAGGAGTTGCGCGACGGACGCCTGATCGAGCCGTTTCCAGACCCGAAGTATCACGTCGACAATATCTCGTACTACCTGCTGCGGTCTTCGAGCCTGCGCAACTCGGCCGAGGCCGCCGTGTTCGAGAAGTGGTTGCGCGCGGCACTCGAGACCGCGCACCTGCGGACGATGTTCTGAGCGCCGCGCGGCTCAGCTTGCTGTAGCCGGGAAGTCGTTGCGCCAGTCGAGGCCCGCGAGCGTCGTCGTACGCGGACGGTATTCGCAACCGATCCATCCGGCATAGGCACTGTCGTCGATGGCGCACAGGATCGCGCGCCACGGCAGACGGCCTGATCCGGGTTCATGGCGGCCCGGCAGATCGGCTATCTGGATATGCGCGATGTTTTCCTGATGCGTGGTGAACTCGCGTGCCACGTCTACGCCGCTCATGCCAGCGTGATAGCAATCGAACAGCAGCCTGACATTGCGTTGCAGGAACGTGCTCGCGTGGTCGAGGCTGTGAAGAAAGTAGCCGGGCACGTCCTGCTGATTCAGGCATTCGAGCACGAAGGTCACGTGCGTTCCCGATGCCCGCTCAGACGCCCATGCGAGGTTGTCTCGGAAGACCGCTTCGGCTTCTTCTTGTGGGCACGTATCCGGCCGCTTTCCGGCAAGCAGATGGATCAGACCGCAGCCGAGAGCGTCGGCGTAGTCGAGCGCCTGATCGATGCCTTCGCGGAACACCTCGACATGGTCTGGCAGGCACGCATGGCCGTTCGCGCCGGTCGTGCCCGGCTGCGCCGCGGGCGTGTTGATCAGCACCTGGGTCAGGTTCCAGCGTTCAAGTTCGCGTCGAAGTTCGGGCGGCGCATATTCATAGGGCGAGGCGTACTCGACTGCTTCGAAGCCTTGCCGCGCCGCCGCTTCGAAGCGTTCCATGAACGGCAGTTCGGTGAACAGCCATTTGAGATTCGCGGCGAAGCGGCGCTTCATGTCAGTCCCACGATCATCTCGACTTCCACCGCGGCTCCATGCGGCAACTGCTGCACGCCGATTGCACTGCGCGCGTGCCGGCCGCGCTCGCCGAGAGCATCGATCAGCACGCGCGATGCGCCGTCGATCACCGCGCCTTGCTGCGTGAAATCCGGCGCGGAGGCGACGAATCCCGTGATCTTCACGATCCGTGCAACGCGCGCGTCGTCATTCAGCGCTTGGGCGAGGGCATCGAGACAAGCCTGCGCGCACAGTGCGGCGGCGTGGCGGGCATCGTCCACGGACAGGTCGGCGCCGACCTTGCCCGAATACATCACGACGCCATTCTGGCGCGGCAACTGGCCGCTCACGAACGCGAGATTGCCGAACACGGTGACGGGCGTGATGAGTGAACTGGGCGTGTGCTTGTCGGGGTCCATGAGTAGTCAGAAGACAGTGAGGCCGAAGCGCGCATAAGCGCGACGGGCCGTGGCAGAGAACAAGGCTTCGACGAACGCGGCGCTCGCTGGCAGGCCGGCGCTGGCGTCGAACATTGCGACATCGAAATCGGTGTAGTGCTGTACCTCTTCAGGCAAGGGACCGGCGAGCGCGATGCCGTTCACCATCGCCAGTTCGCTCATCTGCTGGATCGCGACATCCGCCTCGCCGCGCAGGATGCATTCGCCCGTCAGGCCTTTCTCGATGATGGTTGCGCGCGCATCGACCTGTTCCGCGATGCCCAGTCTCCGAAGCAGCGACGAAAAATACACGCCGCTCGCGCCTGTTTGCGAGTAGGCGACCGAACGCGCGTCGAGGAGCAGCGTGCGCAATGCATCGACGTTGTGCAGGGACGGCAGGGCCACATCTCCGGCAACTGCCACGCCGACGCCGGTCCTGACCAGCGCACGCACGCTTGGCGCTGCAACGATCCCGTCTTCCGCGAGACGCTGCACGCCGGCGCGTGTCGCGATCAGCACGTCCGCCCGTGTGCCGTCCGAGATGCGCTGTTGCAGCACGTTGGTGGGATCGAAGAGCGGCTGCACTTCGATTCCGTGTTCAGCCTCGAAGGAAGGGATCACCGTATCGACGAGCGCGCGTTTCACAGCCAGCGTGCTCATCAGCGAAAACGAAGAGTCGGGGATCTGATTCATCAGCAGGACACGCCAAGCCGTCTTTTCAGATGCGCGATCGCACTGCGCGGCGCCGAAAACACCGGACACGCCGCAACGGCCGTGACGGCATCGAGGGCCTGTGCCGTCGAGAAGTGCGCGAGCATGATCGCGTCGTAGCCATGCAGGCTCGCGGCCTTGTCCGCGACGAGACGGTTGTGTGTCGCGGCATCGCCGGCGCGCAGGCAGTCGATCGCATCGTCGACCACGAACGTCGAAAGCGTCGCGCCCGGATTGCTGCGTTCGGCTTCCTCGAAGAATTCCGTGACCATCGTCGGCAACGCGGGCGCGAAGGTCGCGAGCATCGCGATGCTTTGGCCTTGTGCCAGCGCGTCCGCGAACATCGCCGTGTTCGGCTTGCAGACCGGAATGGGCAACTCGGCATCCGCTGCCTCGATGGCGGGACCGAAGGCCGAGCAGGTGGCGAGCACGGCATCGGCGCCGGTCTCGCAGCCATAGCGCGCGAGGCGGACGAAGCGCTGCCGCAGCGCGCCGTCCAGGTCCCGGCTCTTGCCGCGTGCGGCCGTCAGGCCATCGTCGAGGAGATTGCTCAGTTTCGCTTTGGGCCAGTCAGTAGCGAACGCGGCCTGAATCGGCGCGATCGCGACGGGCGTCGCGTGCAGGAGCACGATGGAATGGTCGAGTTTCATGGAGATCGGTGCGCCGGGTGCGGGCGCCGGATCAGGCGTCCGGCAACTCATCCCAGCGTACCGGCCCGCGTGTGGCCGCTCAAACTCAAAAAACGCAACAGGTGTTGAGTCGATGTCACCGGGGCGAAGGCGTCAGCACTCGACCGCCGTGCCGAGGCGGGGTGTCGCGTGAAGTCCTGTTCAGTGCAGGCGCGTTTCCTCGGCTCGCAAGGTCAGCACACGCACGCCATTGCGCGTCACCGCGACGGTGTGCTCGAACTGCGCGGAGAGCTGACCGTCGCGGGTGAGGACGGTCCAGCCATCCTTCCCGGTCCACACGGCGGAGCGCCCTTGATTGAGCATCGGTTCGATGGTGAACACCATGCCTTCCTGCAAGCGCAGGCCGGTTCGCGGCCGGCCCCAGTGCAGCACTTGCGGATCTTCATGCATCTCCCGGCCGATGCCGTGCCCGCAATACTCCCTGACCACCGTATAGCCGTTCCTGCGGGCATGCCGCTCGATGGCATGACCGATGTCGCCGAGCGTCGCGCCGGGCCGCACCGCCTTGATGCCTTTCCACATGGCTTCATAGGTCACCTGCACGAGCCGCCTGGCGGGCGCTGCGACATCGCCGACCAGATAGGTCTTGCTCGAATCCGCGATATAGCCGTTCTTCTCGAGCGTGATGTCGAAGTTGACGATGTCGCCGCTCTGCAGAATCTCCGCGTGCGACGGAACGCCATGGCACACCACGTCGTTGCGGGATGCGTTGAGCGCGTAGGCATAGCCATACTGCCCCTTGCTTGCAGGGCGCGCGCTCAGTTCATCGACGATGAGGCTGTCTACCCGATCGTTGACCTGCATCGTCGACATGCCGGTCAGATCCAGGCGGTCCAGGTGACCGAATACCAGCGCCAGCAGCCTGCCCGACTCGGCGAGCAAGGCGATTTCCTCGGGACGCCTGGTCACGCTGGCGCGACTCCGGCAAGCCCGGCGGACTCGGCGACCACGCCCGCCGCGCGCAATTCCCGCGCGACGATCTCGTTGAGCGTCATGCCCGGATTCATCTCGCACAACATGCCGGCCTTGATCCAGAAAGCCGCTTGCGCATTGATGGACCGGCACGACACGGCGCTGGCCTTGCGGATCTGGTCGTGCAGATCGTCGTCGATATTGACGATGCCCATGCTCTTCTCCTTATATGAAACATATACGAATCGTATATTGAAGCAGAGGGCAGTGCAAGTCCCGGTAGAACGGCATGCGGCCGCTGGCTAAGATGCTCGCTTTGATCCCGCTCGAGCGTGCATAGCGAACATGAAGGACGAACGTCTCGTCGAAATGAAGATCTTCAAGGCCGTCGCGGAAAGCGGCGGCTTCACCGCCGCGGCGCTCCTGCTCGATCTCCAGCAGCCGTATGTCAGCCGCGCCGTGTCGGCGCTGGAGAAGCGCCTCGGCGTCGCGCTGTTGCGGCGCTCCACGCGCAGTCTTCAGGTGACGCAGGAAGGGCACCAGTACCTCGCGCTGTGCCGGCGCGTGCTCGATGACATCGATACCGCCGAGGCGCAGCTTGCGCGCGCCAGTCAGGACATGACCGGCGGCATTCGCGTGACGGTGGCGACCTCGTTCGGCATGGATCAGATCGTGCCGCTCATTCCCGGTTTTCTCGAACGCTATCCGGGGCTGCGCGTGCGGCTCTCTTTATCGGACACGCTTGCGGACATCATCGGCGAAGGCTTCGATGTCGCGATACGCATGGGCAGCCTGCAGGACTCGAACCTCGTGAGCCGCAAGCTGTGTCATCTGCAACGCGTGGTCACCGCGTCGCCCTTGTACATTGCGCGGCACGGCGTGCCTTCAGTGCCCGCCGATCTCGCCCGGCACAACTGCCTGATGTGGGAACCGCCGATGGATCATCTGAACCACTGGCCGTTCATGATCGACGGCGAGCGTACCTCCATGCTCATCAACGGCAACTTCCAGACGAGCAGCGGCGTGAGTTCGGTGAACATGTGCCTGGCGGGCGTCGGCATCACGCGCATGGCGGAGCACATGGTGCTGCCGTCGATCCGCAGCAAGATGCTCGTGCCGCTCCTCACTGACTTCCAGCCCAGCGACGAGACCGCCATCTATGCGCTGTATCCGCGCGATGCGTCGCTGCATCCACGGGTGCGGGCGTTCATCGACCATGTGGCGGAGCGGCTCAGGCGGCCGCCGTGGGCCGCCTGAGCGCAAGGTGACGTCAGCGGTCAGCGGTCGTCGAGCGTCTTCGGCAGGCGCATGGTCATCGCTCCGCCGAGCACGAGAAACGCGGAGATCACGTACATGCCGACCTCCGCGTGCCCGGCCATCACGTTGAGCATGCCGACGAGATACGGCGACACGAAGCCGGCGATGTTCCCTACCGAATTGATGAACGCGAGCGCGGCGGCCACCGATGCTCCGACGAAGAGACTCGTCGGCAAGGCCCAGAACAGTGCGATGCACGAGTAGACGCCCGCGGCGGCGACGGAGAGACAGGCTGTCGTCACGAGCGGTCCTGCCGAGAACCACATGCTGGCCGCGAGTCCTGCCGCGCCGATCAGCATGAACAGCGCGAAGTGCACGCGGCGTCCGCCGGTGCGGTCGGCGCTGCGGTTCGACACATACAGCGCGATGGCCGCAAAGATGTTGGGTACGGCCGAATAGAGCCCGATGGCGAAGGGATCGATCACGCCGCTGCGCTTGATGAGCGAGGGCATCCAGAAGCCCAGCGCGTAGAGGCCCATGATGAGGCAGAAGTAGATGCCGCAGAACTCCCACAGCTTGCGATTGGCGAGGAACGCGCGCACGCTCGAATGATCGACCTTGCCGGCGTTTTCCGCGCGCAGTTCGGCGAGCACGTTCTGGCGTTCTTCTTCGCTGATCCAGCGTGAGTGCGCGGGATCGTCGTCGAGGAAGGCGAGCACGATGAAGGCCAGCGCGACAGCCGGAATGGCTTCGATCAGGAACAGCCATTGCCATGCCGCGAGATGCTCGTTTCCGGTGAACGCGTGCAGGATATAGCCCGAGATCGGCCCGCCGACGACGAACGCGAGCGGTGCGCCCATCACGTAGATGGACATCGCGCGGCCGCGATAGCGCGCGGGGAACCAGAGCGTGAGCAGATACATGATGGCGGGCGCGAAGCCGGCTTCGGCGGCGCCGAGCAGAAAGCGCGCGACGTAGAACATGGTGGGCGTCTTGACGAAGATCATCGCCGCCGAGATCACGCCCCAGGTCAGCATGATGCGCGCGATCCACTTGCGCGCGCCCACCTTGCGCATGACGAGATTGCTGGGCACCTCGAAGAAGAAATAGCCTGCGAAGAAGATGCCTGAGCCGAGGCCGTAGATGGCGTCGTCGAAGTGCAGCGCGTCGAGCATCTGCAGCTTCGCGAAACCGACGTTGACGCGGTCCAGATAGGCGACCAGATAACAGATCAGCAGCAGCGGCAGGAGCCGCCAGTAGGCGCGGTAATACGTGCGGCTCGTGTCTGTCTGCCGGACGGTGTCTTCACCATAGAGCGCTTCCATGCATGTCTCCGATTTAAGTATTCTCGAGCGCTTTCGTGCGGCATGCGCGACGTGCAGGATCGCTCATGCCGCCGATGTACTGGGGGAACGCCGGTGCTTCAGTCGAGGTAATCGGGCTCCTGTTCGTTGATCTCGTAGAGCATGGTCTGGAAGTGCAGCCAGCTGATGAACGAATTGCCCAGATGCTGATGCGAATACTCCGCGAACTTCGGGTCGATCTCGACCGGACGCGATTCGGTCGCGTCCATCAGCAACTGCATCCTGCAGCAGTGATCGAGCGCGATGAAGGTCCACACGGCATCGTCGATGCTGTGGCGGCTCGCCGTCAGCAGGCCGTGGTTCTGGTGAATGATGGCCTTGTGATCGTGGAAGGCGCGCGCGATCGGATTGCCCGATTCGTCCGCCACCGGCACCTTGCCCGCGCCGTCGCGGACCACGGCATGGCTGCCGTAGAACATGCAGGCATCCTGGGTCACGTAGTCGAGCGGCTTGCCCATCGCGGCCCACGCATCGCCGTGGACGGTGTGTGCATGGCATGAGCCGATGATGTCGGGGTTATCGGCGTGGATCGCGGAATGCAGCACGTAGCCCGCGCGATTCACCGCGTATTGGCCTTCGATCACGGTGCCCGAGTGATCGACGAGGACGAGCTGCGAGGTCTTCGTGCGCGACCACGGCACGCACATCGGATTGGTCCAGAAGAGGTCGGGGTGTTCGGGATCGCGCACCGTCAGATGGCCTCCGAAGCCGAAGCTGAAGCCGTGCCGGGCGAAGATCCGGCACGCGGCGGCGAGATGTTCCTTGCGATAACGGCGTTCTTCGGCGGAACTGGCGAAGCTGGGTTCCTGCGGGAAGATCAGGCCGTTTTGCGTGGGACTGTAGATCGAATCCTTGGCGTCCATCAGCATCGATACGTCTCCTCGTGTGGGGTGAGGAGCCAGTATAGGAGCGGAGTTTCGAGGGATTCAGGGGGCGGGGGGAATAGGTTTTATGCAGTGGCGTGGGAGTGGAAAACCCTGAGGCGGGGCGGTGCGCCCCCCGGACGCGACGCCCCGAAACCCGCTAAGCTGACCTCCGCTCCAGCCCACGCCCGCACCGCGCCATGAACCCGCGCCCCTTCACCATCGCCATCCCCGAGGCCCGGCTCGACGACCTCAAACAGCGCCTGCGCCAGACCCGTTGGCCATCCTCGCTCGATGCGGACGACTGGGAAGACGGCACGAGCCTCGCCTACCTGCAACGCCTTTCAAACCACTGGCTCAACCATTTCGACTGGCGCGCCCAGGAAGCCCGCCTGAACCGTCTGCCGCAGTTCCAGGCGACCATCGACGGCCAGGACATCCACTTCATCCATCGGTCTGGCCAAGGCCCCGCGCCCATGCCGCTGATCCTGACGCATGGCTGGCCCGGTTCCTTCATCGAAATGGAGCGGATCATTCCACTGCTGACGGACCCCGCCGCGCACGGCGGCAATGCGGCCGATGCGTTCCACGTCGTCGTGCCATCTCTGCCGGGTTTCGGTTTTTCAGCGCCACCGGCCAGCCCCGGTTGCAGTGCGCGCCACATCGCCGGACTATGGCGCGGGCTGATGCACGGCCTCGGCTACCAACGCTTCGGCACGCAAGGCGGCGACATCGGCGCAGCGGTCTCCTTGTGGCTGGCGCGCCGTTTCCCGGACGATGTCGTCGGTGCCCATGTCAACTACATCCCCGCCAGTTACCGTCCGGCGCTTGCCCCGGACCTGCCTCCTCCAAATGCAGACGAACAGGCCTATCTCGACACCATCGCCGCATGGGCCTCAGCCGAAGGCGCGTATGCCGCCTTGCAGAGCACGAAGCCCCTCACGCTCGCCTATGCGATGACCGACTCACCCGTCGGCCTCGCCGCGTGGATCGTCGAGAAGTTCCGCGCCTGGAGCGATTGCGACGGCGACATCGAACGTGCATTCACGCTCGACGACGTGCTGACCGACGTGTCCCTCTACTGGTTCGGCCACATGCTCGATGCGTCGTATCGCATCTACAAGGAGAACCGCCGTCAGCCGCTGAGCTTCGATCCCGCGGAACGCGTGGCGACACCGCTCGGCGTCGCGCTGTTTCCGCGCGAGTTGCCGATGCCGCCGCGTTCGTGGCTCGAACGCGTCTTCGATGTGCAGCGCTGGAACGCCATGCCGCGCGGCGGACACTTCGCCGCGCTCGAACAGCCGGCCTTGCTCGCGGAAGAGATCCGCGCATTCTTCAGGCCGTTGCGCGCGACCTGAGCAGGCGCTTGCGCCCAGTCATCTCGGCATCGGCGTGAAGGTGCAGCCGGGCGTGGTCCGGTCACGGCAGCAGGCTTGCAGCGCGTCGATGGAATCGTGATGCGCGGCTTTCCACTGCGCTTCACTCAAATTGGTATCCGTGGGCATCCAGTGGCTCAGCGGAAAGCGATCGGCGAGCGGACCGTTACCCGGTGCGTGCCCGCCTGCCGAGAGCCCGAGAAAGACCTCGCAAGTCTGCTTCGTGCCGATCCGGTGGCAGCCGACACACGTATTGCCCGGCGTGCTCATCGTCTTCAGACGCTCCATCTGGAAAGCCGGTCCGATGCTCGAATACTTGCCCCACGGATCGGTCGGCACCTTGTCCCACACCTGCGCGATGAACGGGCTCATGATGAACGGCCCGGCATCGTGGCATTGAATGCAGTTGGGATTCTTGCCGGCCAGGATGCCCGGCGTCTGCCAGAACTCGACCGCCGCCAGCTTCGCCGCGGGCGGCGTCTTCTCGTCGGGCGGCGGCACGCGCGACGTGTCCCAGCCCATCTTCGGATCGGGCGGATCCTTCGACGCAAACCAGCACGTCTTGCCGTTCCCCGTGTGATGCAGCACGATCACGACCTCGTCGAAACGGGCCGCAACGGTATTGCTGGGATCGTTCTTGCGGCAATAGGCGGAAATCTGCGTCGCCCCGCGCGACAGATCGAGAATCCTCGCGCCGGGCAGGCACTGCTGCACCTTGTCATCCCGAGGATAAAGCAGCGACGGGCGGTCGCAACGGGTGGGGCGTTCGTCCAGCCCGATCCGCCTGCCGTCGACGGTCACGGGTATCTCGGTGCCGCTGGCGCAATCGAATGGCGGAATCTCGCCGATTTCCCGCGAGCACTGCGCACCATAGTCGAGGATGCCCTGCTGCTGCGGCGGAGCGGCTTCAGCGGCAAGCGCCATAGCCACCACCGCCACCGCAGCAATGACGAGCGCGAGCCTCATGATCCCGCTCCACCCTTGACCTTCGCCTGCGCGACCCGTCGGATCGCTTCCTTGTACCTGACGTAGCCGGTGCAGCGGCACAGGTTGCCGCCGACCCATGTATCGATCGCGTCGTCGATCCGTTCGACGGACGCGCCGTACTGGCCGAGATGCTCCAGCATGGCGGTCGCGGCCATCAGGAAGCCGGGCGTGCAGTAGCCGCACTGGAACGCGAACGCCTCCAGAAAACTCTGCTGAAGCGGCGCGAGCCGGTTGCCCTGTGCCAGGCTCTCGACCGTATAGACGTGCTGATTCGCCAGCGTGCTGACCGTGGTGACGCACGCAAGCGTCTTCTCCAGCAGCGCATCCGGCCGGTTGCGAATGCCGACCGTGCACGCGCGGCACACGCCGATCCCGCAGCAGACCTTCGTGCCCGTCAGGTCGAGGCGCTCGTGCAGATAATCGGCGAGGCTCATGTCGGCATCGTCGGCGCTGACGGTGCGTGGCTGGCCGTTGACGTGCAGCCTGATGACGGCGCCGTTCACTTGAGGGCCTCGCGGATCACGGCCGGCGTCACCGGCGTCTGCCTGAAGCGATGTCCCGTCGCCATCGCGAGCGCGTTGAGCAGCGCGGGCGCGATCGGACACATGACCGCTTCGCCGATGCCGCGCGCCGCGTGTTGCTGACCGTCGTCGGGCGGATCGAGCGTATGGAGTTCCTGCCTGGGCGCCTCCTGCATGCTCATGATCCGGTACTGGTCCAGATTCCATCTGCCGTTGCCCGGACCCTTCGGTCCGGGAGGGCAGGCTTCGGTCAGCACGTTGCTGAGCGCCATCGCCACTGCGCCATGCGACTGTCCGCTGACGATCTCCGGACACAACAGCCGCCCGGCGCTCAGCGTGCTCACGACCTGCTCGACCTTGACGCCGCCCGTTTGCGCATCCACCGCAACGGACACGAGCGCCGCCGCCGGCGCATAGTTGGTTCGTCCATAGCCGACGATGATCTCCTTCGGCTCGCGCAGGACACCGTGCGTCACGGGGCGCAGTTCGCTGACGCTCGGCCCCGTGGCGATGAAATCGCAGTCCATCATCGTCACGCCCGACGTGAAGACATAGTTGCTCTTCCAGAAGTCGCCCGCGTAGGTGAGGTGGGCGGCGGCAACGGTATGCAGGCCCTGGCGGTTGATGGCGTCGAGCAGCCTGGACCAGGTCAGCGGCTCACGTCCCGGAGCGGTGAGATTCCCTTCGATCCACTTCAGATCGCCGAACGGGACCTTGTCGTCGCGCCAGATCGCGCGCGCGGCCGGCAGGACGCTCTGGAGCATCAACGTCAACGCCGCGCGATCGACCGCCTGGACGTGATGGAACGCGCCGAGGCACGCGCTCGACGATCCGAATGGCCCGCCGAGCCCCTTGGCGTTGCGGAACTTGCTCCAGAGGCCGGATTGGCTGGCGTCGTAATCCTTGATGGCAATGAATACGGCCGCGTCGCTCATCCTGATCTGCTGTGCATTGCGGCCGAGATGCCGGGCCGGCGCGAGCGCCAGCGTGGTGGCCGCGCCGTTGCCCATGTCGGTGTAGTGCGTCACCACGCGCACGCCCGTCGTCTGGCTGATCTCCACCAGCGCGAACACGCCATCCTTTGCCGTGCCATAGGCCTGATTGGACATTGCGAAGCCGACGCCATAGCGCAACCCGTCCTTCGCGCGCGCGCTGCGTATCCGCGCGCGTCCGGTCCAGAGCGGATGCGTTTCCAGCTGCCTCAGATGCTGGTTCAACTGGAGATCGAAGAGGATTTTTCCGCCCGTGATGGTCCGGCTTCCCGGCGTGCCAAGCAGGTTCATGCGGCGAATCTCGAAGGGCGATTTGCCGAGCGCGTGAGCCGCTTCGTCGAGCAGGGTCTCGATGGCCATGAAGGCCTGCGGACCGCCGAAGCCACGCTGCGAGCCGCCATAGATTTCCGGCGAGAAGAAGGTGGCGCCTTCGGCGCTGGCGCGCGGAATGTCATAGCAGCTCATCGCGCTCATTGCCGCGAGGTCGCCGACCGCGCCCGTCAAGTTTTGCCTGCCACCGGAGTTGAGCAGGAAGCGGCTGCTGAGCGCCTGGATCTTCCCGCCGTGATCGAGCCAGATGGTTTCCTCGAATCTCGACTCGGTGCGCTTCAAGCCCACTTGAAACTGTTCGTAACGCGACAGCTGCCAGCGCAACGGCGCCCTGGCGAAGCGCGCGGCCAGCCCAAGGTAGGCAGGAAACGGCGACTTGTCGCGCCCGCCGAAGCCGCCGCCGGGATAGCAGGCAATGATATCGACGTGATCGAGCGGGAGGTCGCTGGGCTTCAGCAGATCACTGACGCTGAAGCCATCGTCACGCGGCGATTGCGTGCCCAGCACCATCTTCATGACGCCCGTGTCCGGGTTGAACCACGCGAGGCCCGATTCCGGCTCCATGAACACCGGGTCCATCGCGGGGGTCTGGAAGATGTGTCCGTCCGTGGCGCCGAATTGCAGCCAATTTCCCTTCCGGACCTGCGCCCGGGCCAGGTCAAGGATGACCTCGCGTTCGTCACGCGCGACCTCCTTGAACGCCTGCGTCGGATTGCCGTTGTCGTCGGGCTGCATGTTGGTGTTCCAGACGCCGTTTGCGTCGTTCCGGACGTAGATCTTGCTGTTCTTGAAGGCATCCGGACTCAGCGTGGGATACGGCGTGACGGCATCGGGTTTCATTGCGCCGTAGCGGATGACGGCGGGATTGAAGTCGAGGATTTTCTTCGCCCGGCGATAGATGTCGAAGTTCTCGAAGATCAGCAATGCGACCGGCTGTCCATAGCATCCTGCCGGCGCGGATCGTCGCGCGAACAACTCGGCGGCTGCGTGACCGATGCCGCTGCTGTCGGCGGAAGAAGGGATCTTGTGTTCTGCAAGCGTCTCGCTGGTGATGACCACGAGCGGCTTCAACGCGCCGGGCAGCATGCTCAGGTCGAAATCGTCGATGACCTGATCGACGCGATCGCAGCGCAGCGCGTACAGCCAGTTTTCTTCCTTGGGCCAGCCATCGAAGTCGGCGGCCTTGAAGTCGCGCGCATAGACCTTCGCGCCCGTGACCTTGCTCACGCCCTCGATCCGCCAGCGCGCCTTGCCGGGTTCCGGCGCCCAGTCGGGGTTGCCGGCATGCGTCGGCCAAGCGTTGTCGGCGGTTCGTGGCGACGCGTCATCGACGGCGTGCGTCGCGCAACCGTCCAGCAGCGACCCGATTCCGCTGACCGTGACCGTCGCGGCGCCGCCGCCGACAGCCTTGAGGAACACCCGCCGTGTAACCGGAAATCGACCGTCCATGCTGCCCTCGACACAGGGTTCTTCGCAACCGCAAGGATGGCCCTGCACGAGAGCCGTTCGTGCAGCGGCGACTTCAGCTTCTACTGCTCAGGCAAGCAATGCGCAGGTGAAGGAAAGAGAACGATGCGCGCGGTATCGGGATGGACGTCGGTTAGATATGAAACTAGGCGATGACCTGTCTCTAAACAAGGTCAAAATGCAGCGCTTTTCCGCTCGTTGTTCGCTCTTGTGGCGAAGGAGCGCTGCAAAAGAAGTGTCCAGTCGTTCAGTTCAGCTGCTTTCGGACCTCGGCAGACTCAATATCCCAGCACCCGGTCATACACATGCTGCAAGGGCTTGCCTTCGAGATGCTCGCGCAGCGCCCGCGCGACCTGCTCCGCCCGTGCGCCGCGAGAAGGCAGCGAAGCCACATGCGGCGTGACGACCACGCCCGGATGAGACCAGAGGCGGCTGTCCGGATCGAGCGGCTCTTGCTCGAAGACATCGAGCCACGCGCTGCGCAGGCGGCCTTCGTCGAGCGCGGCGAGCACGTCGTCGAGCACGACTTGCGGACCACGGCCCGCGTTCACGATGGACGCGCCCACCGGCAGTCTTGCGAGCAAGGCCGCGTCGATCATGCCGCGCGTCTGCGGCGTGTCGGGCAGCAGATTGACCACGATGTGCGCGTTGTCGAGCAGGGCATCGAGTGCTTCATTGCCGCTGTAGCACGTCACGCCCTGCAAGTTTCCCGGCGAACGCGACCAGCCCCGGACCTGAAAGCCGTTCAGCGCGAGCCGTTGCGCACAGGCCGCGCCGAGTTCGCCGAGACCGAGCACGGCCACGTTCGTCTCGCCCGAGCGCCTGCCGATCAGCTCGTCGTTCCAGCTACGCCGGCGCTGCGCATCGTTAAGCGCGGCAAAATCCCGCGTAATGCCGAAGCACGCGGCCATCACGTAGTCCGACATGCGTTCGGTGGTCTCGGGCGTGACCATCCGCACGATGGGCAGATGCGCGGGCACGGATCGGTCGGCCATGATGTGATCGACGCCCGCCGCCGCGCTGAACACGATCTTCAGCGCGGGCATGCGTGCCAGACGTCCCGGCGTCGGTTCCCAGACGAGGACGAAGTCCACCTTCGCATCGTCGACTTCGGGATCGTTCCAGCCGCGCACCTCGAGTTCGGGCAGCCACTTCGCAAAATGATCCCGCCACTCGCCGACCGCGCCGGGTCCGCCCGAATTGACCAGTAACAACATGAAAACGCCTCTCCTCGATAGTGCGCTGCAATCGTGAAAACAAGGTGCCGCGTCAGGCGGCCGGACGGCATCGGGCGGCCACGTCGGCGAGCCATTCGTCGCGGAACTCCTTCATGAACGCGACGAACGTGCGCCCGAGCTTCGACAGCGGACGATGCGTCGGATACATCAGCCCGACGCGAAAGCGGATACAGGGATCGACCGGCCGGGCATCGACGCGATCCAGATAGCCATGCACGCTGAACGGATCGACGAAGCCGATGCCCAGATCCAGCGCCGCCATCTCGCACGTGGCATGCGACAGCGACGTATCGATGCGCGTGATCCGGCTCACGTCGTGACTGTCGAAGAAACGGTCCACGTGGCCGCGCGGCTGGTAGTGGCCAGTCATCGAGATGAAGGTGCGTCCTTCGAAGTCCTGCGGCGCGAGCACGTCCTTCGCCGACAGTTCGTGCTGCTTCTTCATCACCGCGTAGTAGGGCACGTTGCAGAACTCGTCGACGGTCAGATCGTCCGCGACGGCGGGCAGTTCGGCGAGCCCGAAATCGATCTGCTGCGCCGCGATCCAGTCCTCGATCTTCGAGGACATCTGCACATCGAGCGACACGTCCACTTCCGGATGCGCCTCGCGAAAGCGCGCGATCACCGTGGGCATGAAGGTGATGCCGAGCGCGGGCATGCAGGCAATCGCAATGCTTCCGACGCGCAGCTTGCGCACGTCGGCGGCGAGTTCGGCAATGCGTTCGTGCGAGCGGATGGTCGCCTCGACCTGTTCGCGGATCATGCGGGCTTCCGGCGTCGGCACGAGCCTGCCGTTGGCGCGGTCGAACAGCGTGACGCCCAGTGCGCGTTCGAAGTCGCTGATGAGCCTGCTGACGGACGGCTGCGACAGCCCGAGCAGTTCGGCGGCGCCGATCATCGTGCCGACCTTCATCGTGGCCTGGAATGCTTCAAGTTGCCGGATGTTCATGATGACGACGGCGCAACCGCCCTGCAAACGGAAGCCCTCATCCTAGGAGGAAAACCGTTCAAGAGCAAAGTCACGCGGATCGACGCGCGGTCGGTCGCCCGTCACCAGATCCGCCAGCACCTGTCCGGCGGCTGGCCCGATGCCGAAGCCGTGTCCCGAGAAGCCCGAGCCGAGGTGAAAGCCGGGCAGCGCCTTGACCTTCGAGATGACCGGTATGGCGTCCGGCGTCACGTCGATCATGCCGGCCCACGCACGATGGATGGTGGCGTTTGCGAAGCTCGGGAAGGTGGCCTTGAGCCGCGCGAGCGCGTCGTGCAGCATCGGCAGGTTGGCGGCCGGGTCGAGCGTCCTGCACGCTTCGAACGGCGACGGACGGTCGAGGCCGAAGCGGCGCGGAATCATCATCTCCTCGAAGAAGCGCCGGCCCAGGCGCAGCTTCAGGTACTTGCGCTCGCTGAGCCACGCGCGCATGAACTTCGTGCTGAGACGGATGCTGTCGGGCGTGAGATCCGCGACTGATGCGCCGAGCTTCGACACCGTGTAGCCGCCGTCGCTGCGCTTGCGGCAGGTGAAGTCGCCGCCGTTGATGGTGACATCGAGACCGGCATCGATGGGCGCGGTCTGCATCACCGAGGCATGCACCTTGAGCTGCGGAAAGTCGATGGCGTGATTGCCGCAGAACAGCCGCGACCACGCGCCGCCCGCCAGCACGACGTCCGCGCATTGCACGTGCCCGTGCTCGGTCACGATGCCCGCGACGCGTCCGGCGGCCACGTCGAGCCCGCGCACCGCGCAGTGTTCGATGATGCGCGCGCCGTGCGCACGCGCCAGGTCGGCGATGCCGCGCGTGGCGGCGAGCGGCTCGGCGACGCCGTCGGCATCGCTGTACAGCGCGCCCGCCCACGGCCGCTGCGAAGGCGGGATCAGTTTCGCCAGCGCGGCGCGGTCCATGAGCCGCGCGTGCGCGCCCTTCGTCTGCGCGGCGGCGAGCCACTTCTCGTGCGCGGCCATGTCGGCATCGGAGGCGGCGAGATAGGCGAGGCCGGTGGTGCGATAGCCGACATCGACCTGCGACTGGATCTCTTGCCAGAGTTCGTTCGCAAGCATCGACAAGGGCAACTCACGCACGTCGCGGCCCACGCTGCGAATCCAGCCCCAGTTGCGCGACGACTGCTCGCCCGCCACCGTGCCCTTTTCGAACACCGCGACGTCGACGCCCTTGCGGGCCAGCGCCAGCGCGCAACTCACGCCGATGATCCCGCCGCCGACAATGGCGACGGACACTTGCTTGGGCAGTTCCGGTTTCAACTCGCTTGCTCCGAAATGAGTCAGTCGATGCGGTCCGGCCGTCAGGCCAGGCGCTTCCGGCTCGCTGCCAGGCCGCAGAGCGCGAGCGCCGAGACGGCGATCAGATACCACGCGGGCGACATGATGCTGCCGGTGGTCTTGACCAGCAGGCTCGTCACCAGCGGCGTGAGGCCGCCGAACAGCGTCATCGCGATCACATAGGCGAGCGATACGCCGGTCGTGCGGCAGCTTGCCGGGAACAACTGCGACAGCAAGGAACCGACCGGCGAGTAATAGAAGCTGTAGAACACCAGCGAAAGAATGCACTGGAACGCGACGAGCGTGACCGGGCCCGGCGCGCGCGTCAGCATGTAAAAGAGCGGCAGGATCAGCACCATGCCGGTGAGGAGCGCGGCGCGCATCACCTTTACCGTGCCGAAGCGGTCCGCCGCCATGCCGCCGACCAGCGGCAGCAGCACGCACACGAGACCGCTCGCGATCGACGACGAAAACGCCGCGTCCTTGCTGACGCCGAGATTGTTGATGGCGAAGGTCGGCATGTAGATGTTGATGAAGCTCGCCAGCCCGCCCGCGCCCGCGACGATCGCGCCAATCAGCACGGCGGACTTGTGCGAGCGCGCGGTTTCACGCAGCGGCGAATGCTCGGTCTTCTTCACCTGTTCGAAGTCGGCGGTCTCGCTCACCTTGCGGCGGATATACAGCCCGACCGGCCCGATCAGGCAGCCGAACACGAAGGGCAGGCGCCAGCCCCACGAATTGACCTGCTCGGCCGTCAGGAAGTGGTTGATGCAGTAAGCGAACAGCGACGACGTCAGCACCGCGAGACCCGACGCCGAAAACTGCAGGCTGCCGAAGAAGGCCATGCGGCGCTTGTCCTGTTCGGTCAGGAACGAGTTCGCGGCGCCGAATTCCCCGCCCGCCGAAAAGCCTTGCAGCAGGCGTCCGGCGACGAGAATCACCGGCGCGAGCACGCCGATGCTGTCATAGGTCGGCACCACGGCGATGGACGCCGTCCCGAGCAGCATCAGCAGGGCGGCCAGACTGAGCGCGAAGCGCCGCCCGCGCCGGTCCGCGATGACGCCGAGCACGATCGCGCCCACCGGACGGATGACGAAGGAACTGCCGAAGGTGAGCAGACTGAGCAGCAGCGCGGATTGGCCGTCGCCGGTCGGGAAGAACAGCTTCGACACGGTGATCGCGAACATCGCGTACACCAGCAGGTCGAACCATTCGAAGAACGTGCCGAAGTTCGCGGCGATGACATCCCGCACGCGGTTTGGAGCGGGTTGGTCCACGACCGGGGCGTCGAGGGTGCTGGCCTTGTTCAACATATTCATCCTTTGCAGTCTTGAGCAGGCGGAGCGGCCGCCGGATGCCGTGGTGCCAACGTTCAATAGCGATAGTGCTGGTTCAGACCTCAACTGCCTTTGAAACCCTTTGCGCCGCACCCAGTGGCGTGCTGCGCGCGAAGCTCCGGCCATGCCAGAGCAGACAAGCGGAATCGGCATCGCGGCGCGACGAAATCCGCTCGATCACGCCGACGAAAATCGAATGCGTGTAGCCGTCGTGACACTTGTCGAGCCGGCAATCGAGCACGACGGCGGCATCGGCGAGCACAGGCGCGCCGGTTTCGAGCGTCGTCCACTGGCCGGGCTCGAAGCGCGCATCGCCTTTTGCCGCGCGAAAGCGGTCGACGATGTCGCTTTGTTCCACCGACAGCAGGTTCACCGCGAACGTGCCGTGCGCGACGATGGCATCGTGCGCGGAGGCGTTCTTGTTCACGCACACGACGAGCGAAGGCGGATCCGACGACAGGCTGCACACCGAGGTCGCGATCAATCCCGCGGGCTTGCCGTCGCGCAAGGTGGTGACGGCCGTGACGCCCGCCGCGAACAGCGCCATGGCGTCCTGGAAGCTGTGTTCGGTATCGGTTGCGGTTGCGGTCGGCATCATGACGCGCCTCCGATGCGCTGGAAGACGCTCGGCGCGAGGCCGAGGTTCGCGCGCAAGGTCGTACCTTCGTAGCGCGAGCGGAACAGCCCGCGCCGACGCAGTTCGGGCACGAGAAAGTCGCTCATGTCGTCCATGCCGGTGGGCAGAATCGGCGGGCAGATGTTGAAACCGTCGGCGGCGTCGTTGCGGAACCAGTGTTCCATTTCGTCGGCGACATCCGCCGCCGTGCCGATCAGCAGACGCACGCCGAACGTCGACGCCACGCGCTGACCGAGTTGGCGGATCGACAGGTTCTCGGCATGCGCGACCTCGACCAGGTTCTGCGCGATGCTGCCGATGTTCTTCGTGTTCGCCGTATTCAGATCGGGCACCGGGCCATCCAGCGGATAGGCCGACAGATCGCCCAATTGGCCGTACAGCGCCGCCAGCCCGCTCAGCGGATGGATCAGCGCCTGGAGTTCCTCGTACTTGTCGCGCGCTTCCTCGCGCGTCGCCGCGACGAAGGGCGCGATGCCCGGCATGATGAGCAGGTCATCCGGCTGCCGGCCATGAGCGGCGAGCCGGCCCTTGAGGTCGGCGTAATAGGCCTGCGCGCTGCTGAGATCGTGCGAGTTGCTGTACACCACTTCCGCACAGCGCGCCGCGAGCCGGCGGCCCGCTTCGGACGCGCCCGCCTGCACGATGACCGGCTGTCCCTGCGGCGTGCGCGCCGAGTTCAGCGGGCCGCGCACCTGGAAGTGCTTGCCCTTGTGGTTCGGGGTGTGCAGCTTCGCTTCGTCGTAGAACAGGCCGGAGTCCTTGTCGCGCACGAAGGCATCGTCTTCCCAGCTGTTCCACAGCGAGCGCACGACGTTGACGAATTCGTCGGCGCGTTCGTAGCGGTCCGCGTAGGCGAGGTTCTCGGTGCGGCTGAAGTTCTGCGCCTCTTCGTCCGACCACGACGTCACCACGTTCCAGCCCGCGCGCCCGCCGCTGATGTGATCGATCGATGCATATTTGCGCGCGATGTGGAACGGCTCGTTGTAGGTGGTCGATGCCGTCGCCACCAGGCCGATGTTGCGCGTCGTGGCCGCGAGCGCCGCCAGCAGCGTCAGCGGTTCGAGTTCCGCGTTGCGCATGTCGCGGGCGAGCGAGCCCTTGGGATTGTCGTTGGCGCGGATGCCGAGGCCATCCGCGAAGAAGATCATGTCGAAGTGCGCGGCTTCCGCCTTGCGCGCCGTGTTCAGGAAATGCTCGAAGCTGAGCGCGCCATCGGCGGGCACCGACGGATGCCGCCACGCGGCCACGTGATAGCCGAGATACCGCATCGAGAGACCGAGTCTGAGTTTGCCGTCCTTCGTCATTTCCGACACCTCCATGTGCTGCCGTTCATCTCGCCGCTCCGGTGTGAAGCGGCGTCATGTAAGCATGGTGAGTCGCGAAATCGGGCGACTCAACGCTGTCAAAATTGGTCGGCTATCCGGAAACCGAATAGGGCGGCGTCAGTGCGGTGCAGCGGGCCTCTGGAACTACTCGTAGATGACGAAAATCTTCCGTACCGTCTCGATGTTGCGCCACACGCCGGTGAAACCGGGCTTGATCAGGAAGCTGTCGCCGGGGCCGAAGCGGACGGGCGAGCCGCCGTCCTCGGTGATTTCCACGACGCCCGACAGGATGTGGCAGAACTCGAACATCTCGCCGCGGATCGAGCGGTTCGCACCCGGCGTCGATTCCCAGATGCCGGTCTGGATCTTGCCGTCGAAGGCTTCGTCGAGCAGCCAGGTCTGGTTCTGCGGGTTGCCCGAGATCAGGCGTTCGGGCAGCGGCGCGCCGGGTTGCGGGGCGAAATCGGGCGCGGTGTCGAGAGAGACGAGCAGGGACATGGGCTGGGTTTGATAAGGTCGTGTCAGAAAGAGCGATAACCGGGAGCGATAACCGCGATCACAGCAATCCGGCGTCGCGCATGCGATACCAGCTCACCACCGCCGCCAGATAGAGCCGCTGCAAGCCGTGGAACGGGATCGGCGAAATGCGCGTCAGCGGGAAGGGCAGGGCGCGCACGTCGCGGGTGAGGGTGTAGCGGGCGAGCGCATCGCCCATCGCGGTTTCCAGCGCGACGCCGCGACCCATGCAGCCGATGTTGATGAGCAAGCCCGGCTCCGGTTCATGCACATGCGGCAGGAAATCGCGCGTGACCGAGACATGGCCGCACCAGCGATGATCGAATGCAATGCCCGCGAGCTGCGGGAACATCTTCACGACGGCGCGTTCGAGATGCGCCCAGTCGTTGTTCGACGCAGGCTGGCGGAACGGCCCGCGTCCGCCCATCAGCAGGCGGCCCGTATGGTCCTTGCGGAAATACAGCAACAGGTTGCGTGTGTCCGAGGACACCTGTCCGCCCGGCATGACGCTCTCGGCCTGTTGCGCGGTCAGCGGCGCCGTGGAGAGTTGATACGAGTTCGGCGTGATCACCGTGCTCGACAGCTTCGAGGACAGTTCGCGCGTGTAGGCATTCGTGCACACGATGACCGTCCTGGCCGTCACATGCGGCCCCAATGCCGTGTTCACCTTCCACGCATTGCCTTCCCGCTGCCAGCCCGTCACGGGCGTCTGGCCGAAGATGCGGGCGCCCGAGGCCATGGCCACACGGGCGAGTTCACGCGCATACGTCAGCGGCTGCAGGCCGCCCGCGCGCGGGTCGAGCCAGCCGCCCTTGTATGCCTGCGTGCCGAGCAGGTTGCGCACTTGCGCGGCGTCCAGCAGTTGCGCGCCTTTCAGGCCGCGCCGCTCCCATTGACGCATGCGCGACTCGACCGTATGCAGCGCGGCGTCGTTGTGCGCGCCCTGCACCCAGCCGTGGCGCACGTGCGGCACCGCGAGCTTTTCGGTGTCGATCATCCTGAAGACGTGCTCGGTCGTGGAGCCGGCGAAGGCCGCCACCGCGCGGCCCGCTTCAGCGCCGAAGCGCGCTTCGAGTTCGTCCGGATCGTACTTGAGGCCCGGAATGATCTGCCCGCCGTTGCGGCCCGAGCCGCCCCAGCCCGGTTCGCGCGCTTCCAGCACGACGACATTCACGCCGTTCTTCGCGAGATGGCAGGCCGTCGACAGGCCGGCATAGCCGGCGCCGACGATCACGACATCCGCCGTGCAGCTCGCGCCGAGCGCGGGCGTGGAGACGGCGGGAACAGCCGTGTGAGCCCACAGCGAAGGGGCCAGCGGGAAGAGTTCGCCGGGCGCGGTGGCGCGGAATTGCGCGGCGGGCGTCAGCGTGGAATCAGACATGCTCGATGACTCGCTTCAGAAAGTCTTGGGTTCGCGGATGCTGCGGATTGCCGAGCACCTCCTTGGCCGCGCCTTGTTCGACGATCGTGCCGCGGTCCAGAAACAGCACGCGGTCCGCGACATCGCGCGCGAAGCCCATTTCATGCGTGACGACGATCATCGTCATCTGCTCGTCGGCGAGGCTGCGCATCACCGCGAGGACTTCGCCGACGAGTTCCGGGTCGAGCGCGGAGGTCGGTTCGTCGAAGAGAATGGCCTTCGGCTGCATGGCGAGCGCCCGGGCGATTGCCACGCGCTGCTGCTGGCCGCCCGACAGTTGGGCCGGATACGCGTGTTCCTTGGCCGACAGGCCGACGCGCGCCAGCAGGCTGCGGCCGCGTTCCATGGCTTCCTTGCGCGGCTCGCGCCTGACGAAGATAGGACCTTCGATCACGTTCTCGAGCACTGTCCGGTGCGGAAACAGGTTGAAGCGCTGGAACACCATCGACACGCTCGCGCGCAGTTCGGCGATCGAGCGGTGCGCCGCGTCCACCTTGCGCCCTTCGACGGTGATGGTGCCCGACTGATAGTTCTCCAGCCCGTTGATGCAGCGCAGGATGGTGGACTTGCCCGACCCCGAAGGACCGATGAGGCACACCACTTCACCCTTCGACACCGTGGCCGACACGCCCTTGATGACTTCGAGCGAACCGTAGCTCTTGTGAATGTCGTGCAGTTCGATCATTTGCGTCCGCTCCCGAGTCTCTTTTCAAGCTGGCCCACGAGCAGGAACAGCGGAATGCACATCACCAGATAGAGCGCCGCGACCAGCGTGAACACCGTCGTGTTCTGGAAGGTGGACGATGCAATCAGCTTGCCTTGCAGCGCGAGCTCGGCCACCGTGATGGTCGATGCCTGCGAGCTGTCCTTGAGCATCATGATCATGGTGTTGCCGTAGGGCGGCAGCGCGATCCGGAAGGCCTGCGGCAGGATCACGCGGCGCATGGTCATCGCGCCGCGCATGCCGATGGAATGCGCGGCCTCGATCTGCCCCTTGTCGATGGCCTGGATACCGGCGCGGAAGTTCTCCGCCTGGTACGCCGAATACGCGACGCCCAGACCGATGATCGCCGCCTGCAAGGCCGTGATCGAGATGCCGAAGTCCGGCAGCACGAAATAGATCACGAACAGCTGCACGATGATCGGCACGCCGCGAATGAAGTTGATGACGCCGCGTGCGATCAGGTCGAGCGAACGCACGCCCGACACCCGCATCAGCGCCCATACCATGCCGAGCACGGTCGAGAGCAGCAGCGAGCCGATCGTGACGACGATCGTCAGCTTGACGCCGCGTAGAAGGATCGGCAGGTACTCGGCCGAATGCTGGAAAAAGTCTTGCATCAATCAGGTTCTCCTGGCCGTTGCCGGCCAGAGCAGGGTTGCTCGAACATCTGCGGCGCCGGGGCCGGACAGGCCCCGGCCAGATGGAGATCAGAGACCCCACTTCTTCACGACGGCGTCGATCCGGCCGTCGGCCTTGACCTTGGCAATGGCGGCGTTGAGCTTCGCGACGCGCTCCGGATGACCCTTCTGCACCGCAATGCCGATCTGCCCCGGCATCACGGGCTTGTAGCTGGTGACGAGACGCGTGTTGTTGAAGCCGCCGTGCGAGACCTGGTAAGCGAGGATCGGATAGTCGGCGACGGCGGCATCCACGCGGCCGGTGTTGGTGTCGCGCAGCAGGTCTTGCAGCGTTTCATAGACCTTCACTTCGGCGAACAGGCCGGAGTCCTGCATCGCCTTCAGGAACGGCGTGCCGATCTGCGCGCCCACCACCTTGCCCTTCAGGTCCGCGAAGCTCACGTAGTTCTTCGTGTCGGACTTCGGCACGATCAGGCCTTCGCCGTACTGGTAGACGGGGTCGGTGAAATCGACCACTTTCTGGCGGTCCGGCGTGATGAACATCGCGGCGGCGACAGCATCGATCTTGCCGGTGGTGAGCGACGGAATCAGCGCCGACCACGCCAGCGGCACGGTGGTGACGTTATCGCCCGCTTCCTTGCCGACCAGGCTCATGATGTCCACCATGACGCCGGTGATGGTGTCGGTCTTCGTATCGAGGTACGTGAACGGTACGCCCGTGGGCGTGGAGCCCACTTTCAGCGTCTCGGCGCCTGCCGTGCCGCTCAGGGTGACTCCCGCTACCATCGCGATACCCGCGAAAAATCCAAGCCAGTTCCTCATTGCGAAGCTCCCCTTTTGAAGTGGTCGTTACCGTGATGTCGCTTGCCGCAATCAGATTTCATGCGGCTTTCGGTATACATTAAACACGTCAAAAAAGCATAACAAGCTTAAATTTCGGGTTTTTCGTCGGTATTTTTCCGTTTGGACAGATTTTCGGTATGCTGAACCGATGGGCAATGCCGGCTGGCGGCCCGAGCGACAGAGAGGATGAAGATGTCGGACGACGACGTGATTGCCGAAGGCGCGGCCAACGGGCCGTTGCGTGGCAGCGTGTACGGCAGCATCAAGGCCGGGATCCTGGAGATGCGCCTGCTGGCGGGCGCGCCGCTACAGGAAGTGGAGCTGGCCTCGCACTACGGCGTGAGCCGCACGCCGGTGCGCGAGGCGTTGCGGCAATTGCTCGACGAAGGCTTCGTCGAGCGCAAGGGGCGCTTTTATCAGGTGAAGGACCTGACGCCCAGTGACGTCCGTGACCTGTACGAGGTCCGCGAGAGTCTCGAAACCACGGCGGTGCGGCTATGCGTCGAGCGCGCCGACGATTCCATCCTCGACCGGCTGCGGGAAACCATCGCCGGGCAGGTGGAGGCGCTGGCGGCAAATGACCGGCAACGCTTCTCGGTATACGACTCGGCCTTCCATCTGACGCTCGCGGAAGGCGCGGGCAACGGGTTGCTGTTGCAGCAGTTGACGGCCATCCACGAAAAGATCCGCCTGACGCGCGGCCGCGAATACGACGTGCCCAACTGGCTCAAGTATTCCATCGACGAACACTCGCGCGTGCTGAGCGCGCTGGAACGTCGCGATGCCACCATCGGCATCGCGGAGATGACGTATCACATTCGCAGCGTGGTCGATCTGCACTTCGGGACGCGGCGGCGCAAGGATTGAACGCGACTGCCGCGCCGTGTGCGGCAGTGAGTCCATGCCTCAACGCGCTTCCACGCTCACCTGCGGCGCATGCGAACGCGAGCGGACGATCGCCGCCACCAGCAGCGCGCCCAGCACGAGCCCGCCCGCCACGACGAACAACGCGGTATCGGTGCGTCCGGTGAGGTCCTTCAGATAACCGATCATGTACGGCGAGACGAAGCCCGCGAGATTGCCGATCGAGTTGATCATCGCAATGCCCGCCGCCGCCGTGACGCCGGTCAGGAACGCGGTCGGCAGGCTCCAGAACAGCGCGGGAATCGACAGCACGCCCATGTTGGCGATACACAGCGCAACCAGGCCGAGGACCGGCTGCGTCTGCCACAGCACGCACAGCGAGAAGCCGACCGCCGCCATCGCGAACGCCACGATCAGATGCCACTTGCGTTCATTGTGCCGGTCCGCGCTGTAGCCGAAGGCCAGCATGCTGACGATGGCGCACACGCCCGGAATCGCCGTCATCACGCCGATGGTGAACGCATCCTTCACGCCCATCTTCTGCACCAGCGTCGGCATCCAGAAGCTGATGGCGTAGAGGCCCATGTTGTAGACGAAGTAGATCACGACCAGCGCCCAGATGCGCCCGTTGCCGAGCAGCGCCGTGAAACCGTGGCCGAGCTTGTCGCGGTTCTCCGTGGCGAGCAGGCCAGTCAGGTGCGCCTTCTCCGGCTCCGACAGCCACTTCACCCGGCCAATGTCTTCGCTCATGCGGAAGAAGATATAGATGCCGAGCAGCACGGTGGGCAGGCCTTCGACGAGGATCAGCCATTGCCAGCCGCGCAGGCCGCCAAGTCCCGACATGAAGCCGAGAATCGACCCCGACACCAGCCCGCCGATCACCCCCGACGAAGCCAGCGCGATATAGAACACGCCCCAGGCGCGGCCGCGTCGCGCGGACGGGTACCACTGGCTCATGTAGTAGATCGCGCCCGGAATGAAGCCCGCTTCGGCGAGACCGAGCAGGAAACGCATGATGTAGAACTGCGTGGGCGTGCGCACGAAGATCGACGCGCACGACAGCAGTCCCCACGTCACCATGATGCGCGAGATCCAGCGCCGCGCGCCCACCTTGTGCAGGATCACGTTGCTCGGCACTTCAAGCAAAAAATAGCCGACGAAGAAGATGCCCGCGCCGAAGCCATAGACGGCGTCGCTGAAGCTCAGGTCGCTCGCCATTTGCAGCTTGGCGAAGCCCACGTTCACGCGGTTCAGATAAGAAAAGAAAAACCCGAGCATCAAAACCGGAAGGATCCGTATCGATATTTTCCGGAACAGCGCGTTTTCGTCGATGGTCTGCATTGCTTGTCTCGTAATGTTTTTTTCGGAACGAATCAGGGTCAGTCGATGCGGTAAAAGCGTTTCGCCGTGCCGGCGAACAGCTGGCGCAGTTGCGTTTCGTCGGCTCGCGGAACGGCCGCGAGCACATCGGCGACGATCTCCGTCATCGTCGCCGACAGATTGCCCACCGGCAGGTTGCTCGCGAACATCGAGCGGTCATAGCCGAACAGCTCCACGGCTTCGCGGATCACGCGGCGGTTGCTCTCGCTGTCCCACGTGCCGTTCGGCAGGCCGAGTTCCGACACCTTCAGGAACACGTTCGGGCAGGCCGCGAGCGCTTCCATCCCCGTGCGCCAGATCGCGATGCCTTCCTCCGAGCGGTCGAGCGGCAGGCCCAGGTGATTCGTGACGATCGGCGTATCGGGGAAGGCCCGCGCCACCGCCGCGGCTTCCTCCAGATGCCAGTACGGCACGCGCAAATCCCACGAGAAGCCGTACTTGCCGAGCAGGGCGAGGCCGCGCAGCCAGGCGTCGTCCTGCATCGTGCCGGGACGGCCCTGCACCGAATCGCCCGGGCCCGCCGAGATCTCCGGCTTCGAGCGCACGCCGCGCATCAGCGGGCTTTTGGCATGGCCCGCGAGAATCGCATCGCAATCCGGCTGCACAAAGAACACATGACCGACGATCGCGCTCGGCAGCCCAGTCTTGGCGTTCAGTTGCGTGAGCCATTCGGTTTCGCGCACCTGTTCCTTGCGCGAACGTTCCGCTTCCACGTGCACCGTGCCGATCACGTCGAAGCCCGCCGTCGCGCGGTGATATTGCTCGGGCAGGAAGTCGCTGCACATCTGGCGGTAGTCGCCGAGGAAGAAGCTGTCGTCGTATTCGTCGGTGAGCCACGGAAACGTGCCGTCCGACAGATCCCAGAAATGGTGATGCGCGTCGAAGATCGGCAATGTGAAGCCGAGCGCGTTGTCGGTCCGGGTGGTCATGCGGAAGTCCTTTGAGTGATCAGGAAGCCAGTCCGAGCGGGCGATACACACGCTCGGCCGTGTCATGGAAAAACGCCCGCTGCTGCGTCTGCGGCCACGCGCGCACGAGTTGCATGAAACCGTCCAGCAGGCCGTCGAGCGTGATGAACATGCCGTCGACCGGAAAGTTGCTGCCGAACATCAGCCGCTCCGCGCCGAACAGCGCATGCAGCGTATCGATGACCGGCTGGTTCGCCGCCACGCTCCACGGCTGGCCGCGCTCGCACAAGCCCGACACCTTCACGGCGACATTCGGCAGCGCGGCGAGCGCGGCCATCGCGTCGCCCCAGCCGCGCAGCGTGTCCGGCGCGCGGTCGCCCGGCACGCCAGAGTGATTCACGATCAGCAGCGTTTCAGGAAAGTCGCGGGCGAGGCGCGCGGCCTCGTGCATCTGGGTCCACGGCGCCTGTAATTCAAAATGCAATCCGTGTTGCGCGAGTTGCGCATAGCCGCGCCGCCAGCGTGCGTCGGACATCAGCGTGCGGCCCGCGTCATCCGGCGCGCCCGGCTTGTGGCGCATGCTGCGCACGCGCTCGAAGGCGGACTGTGCGGCGAGCAAGGTTTCGGTGTCGTCGCGATCGAGCCACGCCTGCGCGGCGATCGCATTGGGCCGTCCGCTCGATGCCGCCAGTTGCGACACATAGCGCGTCTCGCCGAGCGGATCGGCCGGGTCCCACTCCGCTTCGACATACACGCTGCCGACCACGTCGTGACCGGCGGCATCGCGCAGATAGTCGGCCGGCAGATAGGTGCGCTTGATCGCCGAGTAGTCGCCGTAGCGGTGCGGCACCAGCGTGTCGCCCGCGAGCCACGGATAGTGATTCGCTTCGAGATCCCAGAAGTGCTGATGGGCGTCGATGATCGGGCCGTCGTAGAGCGTCGTCATGCGCGCTCTCCGGCTTTGCCGCCGCCGAAGTCGATCAGCAAAGAGCCGACCAGATACGCGAACGCCGCGGCGGCGAAGAACAGGATGACGGCGTTGAAGCCGCCGGTGGCATCGACGAGCACGCCGACGACGATCGGCACCACGATGGCGCCGCCCGTGCCCGCGAAGTTCATCACGCCGCCGACGAGGCCGACCTGTTCGCGCGGCGCGAGCATCGCGGGAATCAGCCAGTAGAGGCCGCCCCACAGATGAAAGAACACGCCGAGCGACAGCAGCGCGACCGCATAACGGATATCCGACACGAAGGGCAGCGCAAGCAGGCAGACGAGCGACATGCCGCCCGACAGGCCGAACAGGATCCGGAACGCCACCTTGCGCGAGAAGCGCTTTTGCAGCCAGTCGGCGGTCACGCCCGACAGCACTTCGCCGATGGCGCCTGCCAGGAAGATCAGGAAGGTGGCGAAGCCCATGCTGCGGATATCGAGACCGCGTCCGGCGGAGAGATAGTTCGGGCCCCAGGTCACGAGGCCGAAGAACACCATCGCCCAGCCGATCCGGCCGACCACCATCGCCGCGATCGTGCCGCGCGACAGCGGTTCTTTCTTCGCGCGGGGCGCTTCGCCGGCGGCTAGTTTTTGCGCGCGGATATAGGCGGCTTCGCTTTCATCGAGTCCGGGATGCTGCTCCGGCGTCTCGCGCAGCAGCCGATACACCACCAGACCGAACACGATGGTCAGCCCGCCGACGATCAGGAAGGCCGTGCGCCACGAGCCCGTGAACGCGAGCAGCGCGCTGATGGCCAGGCCGCCGATGGCCGAGCCGAGCGGCGCGCCGCTGTCGATCAGCGTGACGCCACGCGCGCGTTCCGCGGGCGGCAGCCACGCGGCCGTGAGTTTGGTCGCGGCGGGCATGTAGGGCGCTTCGAACACGCCGAGGCCGATGCGCGACAGCAGCAGCGTCACGCCATTCACCGCGAAGGCCGCGAGACACTGAAAGCCGCCCCACAGCACCGCCGCAATGCCGATCATGCGGCGTCCGCCGAAGCGGTCGGCGGCCCAGCCGGCGGGAATCTGGAACGTGCTGTAGGTCCAGAAGAACGCCGACAGGATCAGCCCCTGCATGGTCGCGGCGAGATGGAACTCGTGCACGATGGTCGGCATCGCGATGGACAGCGACATCCGGTCGACGCAGTTGATCGTGTAGAGCACGAACAGCAGCAGCACCATGCGCCAGCGCGTGGTGGACGCGAGCGAGCGGATCGATCCGGACGAAGCCGCGACGGGACTTTCGGTTTGCATGTCTCTTCTCTCTTATTGGTGATTCGAGTGCATCAACGCTCAGTGCGCCGGGTTGCGCTGCCATGCCGCGTACAGCGCCGAGCCGTCGAGATCCAGCGCGGCGAGCGGCACCTGTTCGCCCTTCGCGACATCGGCGAGCAGGCGCTTGTTGGCCGCCAGATAGAACGGCGCGGCGCCGCCGGCCTTGGCCGTATCGACGAGCAGGGGCGTCGCGCCTTCGATGGTGTGGTGATGGCCGCCCATCGTCAGCGTCTCGCCCACCTTGAAGTCGCGTTCCGCGCGCGCCACCATGCGCGCGTGCGGCCGTTGCGCGGCGCTGCCCGTCGGCTGGCCGAGCAGCACGGCGGAGAACAGGCTCATCGGGGTTTCCAGGCCCATCAGGTGATAGGGCAGGTAGATGCACGCGTAGCGTCCGCTCTTGCCGACCACGTGGCCCTTCTGCTTCAGCAATTGCCAGGTTTCGTCGTCCTTGCAGCGCACGACGACGAACACGCCGCCGCCAAAGCTGACATCGTCCGGACGACGCAGGCAGTTGAAGACATCGACCACGCCGGTGCGCTCCAGGATGCCGCCGTCTTCCTTCGGCACGAAGATGTCCGCCAGTTCGTTGATGCGCGCGAGCGGATAGTTCAGCGCGTCGGCGGCGGGCAGCAGGCCGGTGGAATTCGCGACCACGTTCAGCTCGCAATAGTCGGGCGTCGCGCTCTGCGGCAGCATTGCAAGCGCCTGGCTGCGCGCGGCGAGCGTCGCGGAGATGTCGTCGCCGAGCGCCCAGCACGCATCCAGCGACACCGCGTGACGCTGCTCCAGATAGTCGACGCTGTGCGCGGCCGGATCGTAGATGTAGTCGTATTCGCTCGACTTGCCCGCCGCCACCACGTCGAAGCCAAGCACCCGCGCCCACGTGACGAGGCCGATCAGGTTGCTCGGCTGGTCGCCGTCGGGCGTCGTGTAGACGACCTTGCTCTCCAGCGCCAGTTGATTCAGATACGGTCCGACGACCGAATCGGTTTCCTTGGTCGCCATCGCGACGTGCACGCCGCGCCGCAGCGCGTTCTCCGCGATCCGCACGCTCACTTCGGGATGGCCGGTCGCCTCGACGACGATGTCGAGTTCCACGCCGTCGAGCAGCCGGTAATCGGCGACGAGCGCAATGCGGCTTGCCGCGCGCGCGGTGCGGACATCGGCGGCATCGTTGCAGACGGCGACCGCGCTGGCGTCGAAGCCGAGCGAGGCGAGAGCGGCGAGCGTGCCGTCCACGTCCAGGTCGCACAGCGCGGCGATCTCGATGCCCGGCAGCACGCGGCATTGCACCAGCAGCGAGCGGCCGAAGCCGCCCTTCGGCCCGACGAGCGCCATGCGGATCGTGCGGCTGCCGAGCGACTGGAAGAGATGTTCGTAATTCATGTGTGTTCGTCCTTGGGCGAGCGGGAGTGTGCTGTGCCGCACATTCCGGCGGATGACGGCCTGGAAGCGGCGGTCGTTTTCAGGTTGAGCGGTCTGCCTTGCGATCTGGCGCGGTATACCAATGAGAGGGCGTGGCGGCCTGTAGGAGACAATCTGTCGCAGCACCCGGAAATCGGGCGGAAAGCTGTATCAGATAAGGCTTTCGGAGGTCTCCGGGCGTGGCTTCATCCCTGTTTCATTCTTGTTCGCGACAGCGCTTCATCTGCTTTTGCATGATGAAACGGCTGGTTTGGTATACCAAAATTTATCCGGAGGTCATGATCCGGTCAAGTGCGGGATAACACCATGGAGAGCAAAAGGCCTGCGCGGCTGTCGTCGCTCATCCCGCGCTGGTAAAGTGGCATACCGAAAGCGCCGACGATGCATTTCGGCCAAGAAGGATCGCCCCCATGATGGATTCCGAAGACGACACCGAAGCTTTAGAGAACGGCGAAGCGCCCGACGAACTGCTGTCGATGCAGATCGCGCAGCGGCTGCGCACGCTCATCGCCACCGACGAACTCAAGCCCGGCGAGCGCCTGCGCGAGCGCACGCTGGCCGAGCGGCTCGACGTATCGCGCACGCCGCTGCGCGAGGCGCTGAAGGAGCTGGCGAGCGATGGATTAGTGGTCGTGCTGCCGAAACGCGGCGCGGTCGTGGCGGATCTTGGAGCGGCGCAAATCGCCGAGAAGCTGGACGTGCTGGGGGTAATCGAGGCGTTCGGCGGGGAGGCGGCCTGCCGGATGGCGAGCGGCGAGGAGATCGCCGAGATACGCGCGCTGCATCATGAAATGCATGCGGCGTACGAGCGGCGCGACCGGATGAACTACTTCCGGCTCAATCAGGCGATCCATACGAGCATCATCGCGGCGGCGAAGAACGCGACGCTCAGGGAGGTCCACGAGCGCCTGAACCGGCAGTTGTACCGCTACCGGTTCCAGGGCAGCGTGACGTCGGAGACGTGGCATACCGCCATTGACGAACATGAGGTCATCATTCGCCTGCTGACGGCCCGCGATGGCGCGAAGCTCGGCGAGTTCCTGCGCCGGCATGTGCACAGCACGTGGGAGCAACTGTCGCCGCACGATACGGAGCCGGCCTCCGCCGCGGAACACGAGGCGCAGTAACCGGCTCTTTCGTGCTTTCGTGCTTTCGTGCTTTCGTGTGTCAGACGACTTCGTTCAGCGCCCTCTCGAAGCGGGCCACGGCGCCCGCCACATCATGCAGTTTGTCGAGGCCGAACAGGCCGATGCGGAAGGTCTTGAAATCCGCCGGCTCGTCGCACTGGAGCTGCACGCCCGCCGCGATCTGCACGCCCGCATCGGCGAACTTCTTGCCGGAACGGATGCCGTCGTCGTCCGTGTAGCAGACCACGACGCCCGGCGCTTCAAAACCCTTCGCCGCCACGCTCCTGAAGCCCTTGTCGGCCAGCACGGCCCGGATGCGCTGGCCCAGGTCCAGCTGCTCGGCCTTCACCTTGTCGAAGCCGTAGGCTTCGGTTTCCTTGATGACGTCGCGCAGGATCGCGAGGCTGTCGGTGGGCATCGTGGCGTGGTACGCGAAGCCATTGTTCTCGTAGGCTTCCATGATCTGCAGCCACTTGCGCAGATCGCAGGCGAAACTCGTACTGGTGGTCCCGTCGATACGCTCGCGAGCCAGCGCGCTCAGCATGACCAGCCCGCAGCACGGCGACGCGCTCCAGCCTTTCTGCGGCGCGCTGATAAGCACGTCGACGCCGCTTGCCTGCATGTCCACCCAGACCGTGCCCGAGGCGATGCAGTCCAGCACGAACATGCCGCCCACTTCGTGCACGGCGTCCGCCACGGCGCGCAAATAGTCATCGGGCAAGATGATCCCGGCGGCGGTTTCCACATGCGGCGCGAAGACCAGATCCGGCTTGTGTTCGCGGATCGCCGCGACGACTTCTTCGATGGGCGCGGGCGCGTAAGCGGCCTGACGTCCCGCTTCGACCGGACGCGCCTTCAGCACCACGGATTCGGACGGGATGCCGCCCATGTCGAAGATCTGCGTCCAGCGGAAGCTGAACCAGCCGTTGCGGATGACGAGACACTTCTGGTTCGTGGCGAACTGCCGGGCCACGGCTTCCATGCCAAACGTGCCGCTGCCGGGAACGATGGCGACGGCATGCGCGTTATAGACTTTCTTCAGACCGGCGGAGAGATCGCGCATGACGCCCTGGAACAGCTGCGACATGTGGTTGATCGACCGGTCGGTGTAGACGACCGAATATTCGAGGAGCCCCTCGCGGTCGACATCAGGGAGTAACGCTGGCACGCTCGCCTCCTGCACTTGGGGAAAAGGGGTGAAGAACGATTCTAACGAAAGCCGCCCGATGACGCGTCGCGCGCTCCGTGTCGCTCCGCGTGTTGTTCAGCGCCATTCAGCGTCGTCCGCTCGACTTCGACAGCGCCTCGCGAAAGGTTTCGACCAGCCGGTTGTCCTCGCCCGCGCGCGTGAGCATGACGAGCTTGGTCCGCAAGTCGAGATCGGCGACGGGAATGAAGCGGACGTCGCGCCGGTTGTTCTTCGAGGTCGAGCGGCCGACGAGTGTCGCGCCCAGTCCCGCGCCCACGAGTGCGAGCGCCGTATGAATCTCGATGGCTTCGTGGGCCACGCGCGGAGCCCCGCCCGCGCGCTTGAGCGCGGTCAGCAACTGCTGGCCGAACGGACTGCGCTCATCCTTGGGATAGTGGATGAACGGCAGGCGGGACAGTTCCGCCGCCGTCACCGAGCGCTGTTTCGCCAGCGGATCGCCGGCCGGCACTGCCGCGACGAACGGTTCGTCGAGCACCACGGCGCAGTCGAGATCCAGACCCGGTTCCAGCGGCCCGATGAAGCGCGAGATGCCGACATCGATCCGCCCCTGACGCAAGCGTTCGGGCTGGTATTCGGACAGCGCCTCGACCAGATCCAGATGCACGTCCGGGCAGCTCTGGCGAAAGCGCCGCACCGCGGCCGGCAGCACCGAATAAGACACCGAGCGCACGAAACCGATACCCAGCCAGCCGCGCTGCCCCGAAGCAATGCCGCGCGCTTCGTCGTCGAGCCTGCCGGCGTGGGACAGCAATTCCTTCGCACGCGGATAGAAGTATTTGCCGAGCGACGTGAGTTCCATTGGGCGGCGCGAGCGGTCGAACAGTTCGCCGCCGAGATGCGCTTCGAGTTGCGCAAGCTGCATGCTGATGGCCGTCGGCGCGACGTGGAGCGCGTCCGCCGCGCTCGTCGCGCTGCCGGCTTCGACCACCGCGCAGAAGTACCGGACCTGACGTAGATTCATTTTTATTGAGCCTAAGCTCAGAAATCGATGTTTGATAGCGGAGAAACTTTATCTAAAACTGTCGCTGCGATCAAACTTCCGAACTTCCAATCAAGCGACATGAGCAGTCAAGAGACATCCGCCGATCTCATCGCGGCGCTGCGCGCACTCGGCAGCGCTACCGTCTACGAAGCCCAGGGCGCGCATGGCGCGCTCGACAGCGGCATCAAGCCCATTCATCCGTCGATGTGCATGGCCGGCCCGACAGTGACCGTCGATACCCGTCCCGGCGACAACCTGATGCTGCACTACGCGATGCTGAAGGTGAAACCCGGCGACGTGCTCGTCGTCGACGCCAAGGGCTTTCTCGAAGCCGGCCCATGGGGCGACGTGTTCACCGAACTCGCGCTGCACAAGGGCCTCGCGGGACTCGTGATCCATGGCGCGGTGCGCGATGCGCGCAGCATCATCGACATGGGATTTCCGGTGTTCAGCCGTGGCTTGAGCATCAAGGGCACGGGCAAGAACCAGCCGGGCCGCGTGAACGTGCCGGTGTGCATCGGCGATGTAGCGATCCAGCCGGGCGATATCGTCGTGGGCGACATCGATGGCGTGGTCATCGTGCCGAAGCATGACGTCGAACGCGTGGTGCAGGTCAGCCGTGCGCGCGAGGAAAAGGAGAGCGTGTTCCGGCAACGGATCCGCGAGGGCGCGAGCACCGTCGAACTGCTGGGATTGCAGGACACGCTGGAGCGGCTCGGCCTTCAATGATCGCGCCTGTTTGAGAAAGAACCCGACAAGAACCGCATAAAAGCCGCCAGGATGGAGCGAGACAACATGAAAGAATCAACCGGAATGCCCGCGATGAACACCGTCGCCGCCACGGCGCGTCCGACACGCTATCGCTGGGTCGTCGCCACGCTGTTCTTCCTGATCTACACGGTAGCCGCCGCCGATCGCGCGAACCTCGGCATCGCCTTGCCGTTCCTGCGGCGCGAGTTCGCGATGAGCAACGCGGAAGCCGGCGCGCTCGTCAGCGTGTTCCTCATCGCCTATGCGTGCGCGCAGTTGCCTTCGGCGTGGATCGTGTCGCGTTTCGGCGTGCGCCGCACGCTGCCCATCTCGATGATCCTTACATCAGTAGCCACCGCGCTCACCGGCGTCGTGGGCTCGCTGTTCGCGCTCAAGATGTGCCGGTTCGCGCTCGGCTTCGCGGAAGGCCCGTTGCCGCTGGGCATTGCCGCGACCATCAATCGCTGGTTCCCGGCGAAGGAGAAGGGCACGGCATCCGGCCTGTTTCTTTCGGCGGTGAAGTTCGGTCCGGTGATCACGCCGATCATCGGCGCGGCGGTCATTTCGCTGTGGGGCTGGCAGGCGATCTTCATCGTGTTCGCGGTGCCGGGCGTGCTGTTCTCGCTGGTGTGGTGGCTGATGGTGGCCGACCGTCCGTCCGACAGCCGCGCGGTCAATCAGGCCGAGCGCGATTTGATCGATACGGCCAGTCCCGGCACGCCTTCCGCGACGCAGATCGAACGCACCCGCGCGATGCCCTTGCTCGACCGCCTGACACGCGTGCGCAGCGAGAAGCCGCTGGAGACGAGCCGCGCCGTGGCCACCTCATGGAACATCTATGGCTGTGCGTTGGGCTACTGCTGCCAGCTCGGCATTTCGAGCGTGCTGCTCGCGTGGATCCCCACCTATCTGCTCAACGTGAAACACTTCAGCGTCGCGGGGATGGGCTTCGTGGCCGCCGCGCCGTGGGTGGGCGCGGTGTTCGGCAACATCGCGGGCGGGCTGCTCTCGGACCGCGCGCTCGGCAAGCGGCGCAAGCCCGGCATGATGTTCTCCGCCATCGCGACCGCCGTCATGATGGTTGCGCTCATCAAGTCGCCGGCATCGCCCGTCGTGTACGGCTTCCTGATCTTCATGACGGGCGTGACGCTGAGCATCGGCTTTTCGGCGTACATGGTGTATCCGACTTCGTTCGTATCGCGGGAGAAGTTTCCGCTGGCGAACGCCATCGTCAACATGGGCGGACAACTCGGCGGCGCGGCGACGCCGTTCATCGCAGGGCTGCTGCTCGATCACTTCGGCTGGAACTACGTGTTCGGCTTCATGTCGGCCATTTCGGCGCTGACCTTCATCATCCTGCTGACGATCTCGGAACCGCTCGAGGTCGAGCCTGTGCGTCAATCTCGATGAAAGAAAGGCATCACCCATTGATTGGACTGATTGCGATGCCGCGCCTAACATGTGCCGGACATCGGCAATCATCATCGTGTTGACCGCTCACGGCATGCAAGCACACAAACCATCCCGAAGACTCAAGCCCATCCTCAGCCTCGATGACTTCGAGCCCGCCGCCCAGCGCTTCCTGCCGCGGCCGGTGTTCGGCTATATCGCCGGGGCGGCGGAGACCAACGCATCGCTCGCACAGAACCGCCTGAGCTTTCAGGACTATGACTTCGTGCCGAACGTGCTCGTCGATGTATCGAAGCGCTCATCGCAGGTCGAACTCTTCGGCGTCCGCTATGCATCGCCATTCGGCCTTGCGCCGTTCGGCCTGGCCGCGCTGTCCGCGTACCGGGGCGATATCGTGCTCGCGCGCGCGGCGCAGCAGGCCAACGTGCCGATGATCATGAGCGGTTCGTCGCTGATCCGTCTGGAAGACGTCGCAAGCGTGGCGCAAGGAACCTGGTTCCAGGCCTATCTGCCGGGACAGACCGCGCAGATCACGCAACTGATCGACCGTGTGCGCGCGGCGGGCTTCGGGACGCTCGTCATCACGGTGGATACGCCGGTCGCGGCCAATCGCGAGAACAACATCCGCACCGGTTTCTCGACGCCCTTGCGGCCGACAGTGCGTCTCGCGTGGGACGGCGTGACGCATCCTGCTTGGCTGCTGGGCACCTTCCTCAAGACAGTGCTGAAGCACGGCATGCCGCACTTCGAGAACAACTACGCCACGCGCGGCGCGCCCATTCTTTCGCCGAGCGTGTTGCGCGACTTCTCCGATCGCGGCCACTTCACGTGGGATCACCTCGCGATGATCCGGCAGATGTGGAAGGGGCCGCTGGTGGTCAAGGGCATCCTCAACCGGCATGATGCCGCGAGGGCCTGCCAGACCGGCGCGGACGGCATCATCGTGTCCAATCATGGCGGACGGCAACTCGACGGCAGCGTGGCGCCGTTGCGCGTGCTGCCCGGCATCGTGGACGTGTGCCGGGACGTGCCGGTGATGATCGACAGCGGCGTGCGGCGCGGCACCGATGTGCTGAAGTGCCTCGCGCTCGGCGCGAAGCTGGCGTTCGTGGGGCGGCCCTTCGCGTATGCGTCGGCGATTGCGGGCGAGGCGGGCGTGCAGCATGGCATCCGCTTGCTCGCCGATGAAGTGTCGCGCGACATGGGCATGCTCGGCATCACGTCGCTCGATCAGCTGGATGCCTCGTTCCTGATGCAGAAGTCGTTCACGGTGCCCGTGTCCGTGCCCGGGCGGCATCCGACTGATCAGGCGGTAGCGCGCTGAACGGTTCGTTGTCGGCCGAGATGGAGGGTCACCACGCTGAGGATGACGAGCACGAACGCCGTCAACTCCAGCCAGCCGAAGCGTTCACCTACCGCCCAGCCGATCACCAGCGCAACCGCCGGCGCGAGATAGGTTGCGGCGGACGAAGCAACGGCGCCGAAGCGCTCCAGCAGGTAGTAGTACAGGAAGAACGACACACCGGTCCCCAGCACGCCGCCTCCTGTCGCAAGCGCCACGGCGGCAAACGGATCGTTGAGCAAGTGGCTGATGCCGTTGAAGTCCGTGACGGCCGCGAGCACGAGCACGGCGATGCCCATCTGCCAGGTCGCGAGTGCGAGCGGCGGCAAGCCCAGCGGCGTCAGGAAGACGCGCACATAGACGTAGGAGAGCCCTAGCACCGTCGAGCTCGTCAGAAGCCACAGCACGCCTGTCAAGTCGATGGTTCCACCGGCGCCTTCCCAAGGCCGCGCGATCAGCGTAATGCCGAGGAAGCCCAGCAGCACGCCGAAGGTCATCGTGCTGTTGAGCTTCTCGCTTCTCAGGAACAGCGCGGAGAAGATCGCGGTGAACAGCGTGGCGGCATTCCCGAGCACGGCGGCCATGCCGGAGGGAAGTAGCGCCGTACCCCGCGTGATCGCGACATAGTAGAACGCCGTGGCGAGCACGCCCATCACGCTGTAGTGATGCAGATGACGCAACTGACGCCGCTCGATGACCTTCGTGCGCCACGCGACGAACGCCAGCGGCAGAAAGCCGAACAGCACGCGCACGAAGGCAATCTGCATCGGCGTGATGGATGACGCGGCCCACTTCATATAGATGAAGTTGGAACCCCAGAACAGACCCAGCAAAACCAACGCAATCCGCGCCATTCTCATGATGGCTGCTTCACTGAAGCCGTCATTGCTGGAGCCATTCCTTGAGCTTCTCCGGATGCGCGTCGACGAACTTCTTCGCGGCGGCATTCCAGTCGTTCGAGGCATTGCCGTCGAGTTCGATCTGCTCGACCTCGGCGAGCGTCAGCTTGTAATGCTTGATGAAGGTATTGGCGCGCGGAAACTTCGTCGCGAACTGTTTCGAACCGAAGCCGCGAATCTGCTCATCGCCGCCCAGCACGCCCTTGGGATCCTTCAGATAACGCATCTTGTACTTCTGCCATAACCAGTGCGGGCTCCACACCGTCGCGACGATCCAGTTCTTCGCCGGATACGCACGCGAGATGGCCGTGAGCATGCCGGCCTCGCTTGCGCGGATCAGGTTATAGCCCGCGAGATCGTATTCCTTGAGCGCCTTCTCCGACGCCACCATCTCGCCCGCACCCGGTTCGATGCCCTGGATCGTGCTGTTGAGCTTGGTCTTGACTTCCGGCTTGTTCAGGTCGGCGATGGAGGCCACTTCGCTCTCGGGCACATAGTCGGGCACGGCCCAGCCAATCTTCGCACCCGTGTAGATCACGCCGAGATCGTCCATCTCGTCCTTGAAGCGCGCGTAATAGGCCGCGTGCGTCACGGGGAGCCACGCGCCCAGCATCAGGTCGACGTCGCCGCGCGCCACGCCCTGGAACTGGATGCCCAGATCGGCGACGATCAACGTCACCGGCTGATTCAGCTTGGTTTCGAGCACGTACTTGGCGGTATAGGTCACCGCCTGGGTGTCGGCCCAGTTGGCCAGTGAGATCTTGAGCGGATCGGCGGCGCTGGCCGTCATTGCGAACGCGGCGGTGGATACCGCGATGCCAGCCTGGAGAACGAAACGTACGAGCGTGGACTTCTTCATGTGAAGCTCCCGGAGTTCTTGCCGCGACGAAGAAACTGGATCGATCTGCTGATTGATGGAATACCCTGATTAGTGCTTTGAAAGCGCTTGCCAACGCGATGGGGCTTGAGTATTCGAGTGCATTAAAGGGCTGTCAACGTGATTTGAAGTTGTGACGCCATTACTTCAGGTTATGCGAAACGCGCCGGATGAAGCTTCAGCCCTCGAAGTTTCTGCGCGCATAGAAGCGCTGCATCTCGTGTTCTTGCGGACGGACGCCGGTGAATACTTCGACGAAGGCGGGGATGCGTTTCATGCGCGTCTCGAACGATTCCTCCGCCCGCATCGCGGCATAGCCCACTTGCGTGAGATAGGTGGTGCGGGCGCGCACGTCGGCGACATCGGCGTCGTAGCCGAAGCGCACGAAGGTCGCGGTCAGGACATCAATGCGCAGTGCATCGTCTTTCTGAATGAGGCGCGTGATCTCGGGCGACTGCTGCGCCCAGTTGCGGATGGCCGCTTCGAAGCGGGTGTCGAACAAGGAGTCGTCGAACCAGCAGTCGAAGATATTCAGCATCGCCTCGCAGATGCTGTCCGCATAGGCCTCGTTGCGCGTGACCCAGTTGCCCGTGTTCTTTTCTTCCCAGCGCGCGACCAGCGCGTTCAGCAATTCGTCGCGGTCGCGGAAGAACCAGTAGAAGCTCGTGCGCGCGAGATTCAGCTTCTTGGCCAGCGGCAGGATGCGCACCGCTTCCACCCCGCCTTCCAGCAGGCTTTCGTAGGCGCAATCTAGCCACATGTCGGCCGAGCCGCGCACGGTATCGACGGTCTGATCCATGGCATTCCCTTTCTTTCTTGCTTGCGTGCGATACACGTAATGTACACCACTGTCGTTTCACTTGACACCTGTGTACATGCGACCTAATCTGAGCGCACGACACGTCTTTCGATTCCCCCAATCGTCCCCATGAGGCGCTCATGTCCACGGACCCGCTGCTCCAGCCGTACACGCTCAAACATCTCACGTTTCGCAATCGCATCATGACGACGTCGCACGAACCCGCGTATGCCGAGGACGGCATGCCGAAGGAGCGGTATCGCGCGTATCACGTCGAGCGGGCCCGGGCGGGCATCGCGCTGACGATGACGGCCGGTTCCGCGGCGGTGTCGAAGGACAGTCCGCCGGTGTTCAACAACATCCTCGCGTACCGGGATGAAGTGGTGCCGTGGATGAAGGATCTCGTCGACGAATGCCACGAGCACGGCGCGAAGGTGATGATCCAGCTCACGCATCTGGGCCGGCGCACGCGCTGGGACAAGGGCGACTGGCTGCCGGCGGTGTCGCCGTCGCATCAGCGTGAGCCTTCGCATCGCGCGTTTCCGAAGAAGCTGGAAGAGTGGGATATCGAGCGCATCGTGAAGGATTTCGCCGATGCCGCCGAACGCATGAAAGCGGCCGGTCTCGATGGCCTGGAGATCGAGTCGTACGGGCATCTGATGGACCAGTTCTGGTCGCCGCTGACGAACACGCTGGAAGGTCCGTATGGCGGGTCGCTCGATCATCGCCTGCGCTTCACCTTCGACGTGATGCGCGCGATGCGTGAACGCGTCGGCGAACGTTTTCTGCTTGGCATTCGTTATACCGCCGACGAAATGATGGCGGGTGGCATCACGAAGGAAGAGGGCATCGAGATTTCGAAACGGCTGAAGAACAGCGGGCTGGTCGATTTTCTCAACATCGTGCGCGGTCATATCGATACCGATGCCGGCCTCACCGATGTCATCCCGATCATGGGCATGCGCAGCGCGCCGCAACTGGACTTCGCGGGCGACATCCGCCAGGCGACGGACTTTCCCACGTTTCACGGCGCGCGCATCCAGGACGTGGCGACGGCGCGCTTTGCCATCGAGTCGGGCAGGATCGACATGGTCGGCATGACGCGTGCGCACATGACGGATCCGCATATTGTGCGCAAGATCATCGAGAAGCGGGAAGACGATATCCGGCCTTGCGTCGGGGCGAATTACTGTCTGGATCGCATCTATCAGGGCGGCATGGCGTTATGCATTCATAATGCCGCGACCGGACGCGAGCTGGAGATGCCGCACCGGATTGCGCCGGCGCAGACGAAGCGCAAGATCGTGGTCGTGGGCGCGGGGCCGGCGGGACTCGAAGCGGCGCGCGTGGCGGGCGAGCGTGGACACGATGTGACCGTGCTCGAAGCCATGAACGATCCGGGCGGACAGATTCGCCTGACTGCCCAGAACCCACGCCGCAAGGAGATGATGGGCATCGTCGACTGGCGCATGGCGCAGTGCGAGAAGCTCGGCGTGCGTTTTGCATTCAATACGTGGGCGGATACGGAAACGGTGCTGTCGTACAGCCCGGATGTGGTGATCGTCGCGACGGGCGGCATGCCGCATACCGACGTGTGCAGCGCGGGCAACGAGCATGTCGTGTCGTCGTGGGACATCATTTCGGGCGACGTGAAGCCGGGCGCCAATGTCCTCGTCTTCGACGATGCCGGCGATCATGCCGCGCTCCAGGCAGCGGAAACCATTGCGCAGGCGGGCGGCAAGGTCGAGGTGATGACGCCCGACCGCACCTTCTCGCCTGAAGTGATGAGCATGAACCTGGTGCCATACATGCGCGCGCTGCAGAAGCTTGCCACGACCTTCACCGTGACCTTCCGGCTGGAGGCCGTGCGCCGGGAAGGCAAGGAACTGGTGGCGACCATCGGCAGCGATTACGGCGGCGTGACGAAGGAACAGCGTCATGACCAGATCGTCGTCAATCACGGCACCATTCCAATGGACGAGCTGTACTTCGAGCTGAAGCCGCTGTCGCGCAATCTCGGCGCGGTCGATTACGAGGATCTGATCGACGGCAAGGCGCAGGTTGTCGAGCGCAACCCTGACGGACGCTTCCAGCTTTTCCGCATTGGCGATGCAGTCTCCGCGCGTAACACGCATGCGGCGATCTACGACGCGCTTCGGCTGATGAAGGACATCTGAATGGGCCCACGGCGATGACGGCGAGGTTCGATGTCAGCGACAGCCTGTCCGGTGCGCTCTCGCTGAGAGCCATCAAGGCCTTTCTTGCGGCCGCGAAATGCAGGAGCTTCACGGCGGCGGCGGATGTGCTGTGCGTGACGCCCGCGGCCATCAGCAAGCAGGTGAGGGAACTGGAAGACTACCTGGGCACCACGCTCTTCGTGCGAACGGGCAGGGCCGTCACGCTCACGTCCGATGGCGAGATGTTCAAGGATGCCGCCCAGCTTTCCCTCATCAACATTCATCAGGCTGCCGAGCGCCTGCGCAGGAAGATCTCCGCGCGGCAGACGCTCATCGTGTGCTGTTCGCCGGCGTTTTCCGCGCTGTGGCTGCATCGGCGGCTGCCGGAGTTCATCCACGCGCATCCGGATATCGAACTCACGGTGCTGGCCACGCAGAACTTCATCGCGATGGAAGCGGGCGTGCAGCCGGACGTCTACATCGCGAAGCTGGCGAGCATGCGCGACGGCTACGATACCGAGCACCTGTTCGACGACGAGGTGTATCCCGTCTGCACGCCGCAGTACTTGCAGCGCCATGGCCCGATCGATACGCCGGAAGCGCTGCTGGGCATGGCGCTGCTGGACATCAGCGCTTATGGCCGGTCGCAGATTTCCGAGCATATCGACTGGAAGGTCTGGCTGGCGCTGCACGACGTCGATACGGTCTGGCGCGCCGACATTCCGCGCCAGCTTTTCACCAGCAACGATTACCCTGCGCTGGTGCAGATGGCGCTGGCGCATCAGGGCATCGTGCTCGGCTGGCATCACCTTGTCGGACATCTGGTCGCGAGCGGCGACCTCGTGCGTCCGCTGCCGCACAAGACGGTGATGAAGAATCGCGGCCATTATCTTTCCATGCGCCGCGACAAGACCGATGCCGCCGTATGCAGAAAGTTCTGCGAGTGGCTCAGGCCGCAACTTGCGCTCCTGGCAAATGCGAAGGATGCCGCTTCAACCAAAGTTGAAGCAAGGCCGGAGAAAACGTCGTTTGGGTTGAGCCGCGAACTCGCATAGATTGCCTCATGCGCCGCATCTCCCGTGTGGCCTGAACGAGGACAACATCGATGGGCTTCAAGCGAACCCTGCACGCGGTGGAGACGCATTCGGGCATACCGATGCGCGTCGTCACAGGCGGACTTCCACACATTCCCGGCGACACCGTCCGGGCCAAGATGCACTGGCTGGCCGCGAACGACGATGGCTTGCGCAAGCTGCTGCTGCGCGAGCCGCGCGGCTATCCGGCGCATTGCTGCAATATCGTCGTGCCGCCGTGTCATCCGGAGGCGGACGCGGGCTTCATCATCCTCGAACAGGTCGAGTATCCGATGATGTCGGGCGGCAACACCATCTCCGTTGTTACGGTGCTGCTGGAGATGGGCATGCTGCCGATGCGCGAGCCGGTCACCGAACTCACGCTGGAAGCGCCCGCGGGACTCATCCGGGTCGTCGCCGAATGCGAGCACGGCAAGGTCAGGCGGGTGACGTTCAGGAACGTGCCGGCGTTCGCCGCGCATCTGGATGCCGTCATCGACGTGCCGCATCTGGGCAAGGTGCGCGTGGATGTCGGCTGGGGCGGCATGTTCTATGTCATCGCCGATGTGCGGCAATTCGCGGGGCTCGAACTCAAGCCGGAACATGGCAAGGAGATCACGCGGGTGTCGGCGTTGATCCGGCAGGCGGCCATCGAGCAATTGCCGGTCGCACATCCCGACTATCCGGGCGTGGGCATCACCATCTCGCAGCTTTCGGGTCCGTCGGATGATCCACGCGCGGACTGGAAGAACGCCGTCACCATGCCGACGGGTCCGCTCTCCTGGGACGATCCCTCGACCTGGACCGGCGCGATCGACCGTTGTCCCTGCGGCACCGGCACGTGCGCGAAGATGGCCGTGCTGCACGCGAAGGGCGAGTTGCCGTTGCACCAGGACTTCCGGCATCAGGGCATCCTGGGCACCGTGTTCACGGGACGGCTGGTCGAGCAGGCGCGCATCGGCGGGAACGATGCGGTCATTCCCACGCTGTCAGGGACCAGCTGGATTCATGGCATCAACACCATCGTGCTGGATCACGACGATCCATTCCCCGAGGGCTATATCGTCGGCGATATCTGGCCGCACCAACAGGAGCATTGAAGATGCAGATCGTGACGGCGCAGCAGATCAGGTCGGTGCTGGACTGGACGGGCGTGCTCGACGCATTGCGCGCGGGACATGCGGGTGCGCGGCCGATCGGGGGCAGCTATTTCGTCGGCGATGCCGGGTTTGGCCTGTTCAGCCGGGGCGTGATTCTGCCGGGCAAGGGCGCCGGGTTCAAGGTTGCGTCGCTCTGTCCGGGCAATCAGTTCGCGAGTCCAGCGCGGCCGACCGAGCAGTCCGCCTTTCTGGTGGTGGACGAGCACAGCAGAAGCCTCGTCGCGATGCTGGACGGTCCGGAGATCACGCGCTGGAAGACCGCCGCCGATTCCGCGCTGGCCGCCACGAAGCTGAGCCGGGAAGACAGCGAGGTGCTGCTCGTGCTGGGCGCGGGGCCGGTTGCGCTGGCGTTGGCGGAGGTTTATCTGCACATTCGGCCGTCGCTGCGCGAGGTGCTGCTGTGGAATCGCACGTTGTCGAAGCTGGATGAGATGCGCGCGATACTTGAGAGTAGAGACGTCCGCGTGCGCGTGGTCGAGGATCTGGATGCAGCCGTCGCCCGCGCCGATATCGTGACGGCGGCCACCGGCGCAGCCACACCCGTGATTCGGGGAGAGCGGGTTCGTCCGGGCACGCACGTGGATCTGGTGGGCGGCTATCGCCCGGACATGCAGGAGGCCGATTGCGACGCACTCAGAGGCGCACGCATCTTCGTCGACGATCGCGAGAATGCGAGCGTTTCAGGTGACATCCTGATTCCGATGCAGGCGCAGGTCATTCAGGCGCAGCAGATCGAGGCCGACCTGTTCGAGCTATGCCAGGACACGGCTTTTCATCGCGAAGCAGCCGACCGCACGGTCTATAAAAACGCTGGCGGCGCGTATCTCGATCTGCTCGTCAGTCAGTATGTCGTGGAGCGATCGAGATCGTGATAAGCATGGTCAAGGGCGGGGTTGCCCATTCTCATTTCGGCAGGATGCTCTTCGCCCAGTCGACGACCTTGTTGCGCGCCTTGTCGAGTTCGTTGCCGCCTTCGGCCTTGGCCTGCTGAGTCGGCGTCTTCGCAGCGGCGAGACAGGCCGCCTTCATCTCGGGATGCTTCAGGCTGCATGTCTGCGCCAGCTCGTTCGCATGCTGGATGTTGCCGTGCTCGCGATACCACGTAATGACGGAAGGCCACGCGGGCGGCGCCCTGTCGAAGTGATCGAATTGCTGCAGCAGGAAGGACTCGCCGGCGCGCGGATCCTTCGCCGTCACGTGTTGCGCCAGGCTCGCCTGGATCAACCACGACGGGTCGCGCGAATTCTGGTTGCGCCGCAGTGCCTGCGTCTGCGCATCGGCCGAACCGCTGTGCGAAAGCGCCATCAGGTTCGTCAACAGGTACAGAGGATAGGCGTCGTTCGACGTGACGCCCGATGCCGCACGCTGCGCCTGATCCAGCGCCTGACCATACTGGCCCGCTGCCTGGAGGTTCACGACCTCGGTCGTCGCCGCATAGTGGGCGAGGATCGTCGGCGTCGTGCCGCGCTTGCGCGCCGCCTCCCATGGCTCCTTGCGCGGTTCTGGACGCTTGCCGCTCATCGCGGCTCGGACCAGCTTCGTCAGGCTTTCCTCGCGCGCGGCGGGATCGCCATGATCGTCGTGAAGGCTGTCCATCTGTTCGTCGATCTGATTCTCGATCATCTGCTGCAGATCGAACACGTTTTGGGTGAGGCCAACTTCTGCGTCCGTGCGCATCGAGGTATAGGACGAGACGGCTTCACTCAGGGCCGACAGGCTGCCCAGCTGATTCAACCGCGCCGCATTCGAGCCGGCGACCGACACCGGCACGAGCGGCTGGGCGTGGGCTGTGGCTGCGGCTTCCTTGCTCGCTTTGGCGCGCGCCACCTGCGCTTGCTGGTCCCGCAGCTTCTGGCGCCGCTCCTTCGCTTGCTGGTCGTAGGTGATCACGCGCTCGAAGAACGCCTTGAAACCGTCGATATACGAGTAATTGCAGCGCAGGCTGATGGTCGCGCCGAAGCGGTCTGCCTGCTCCTCGACGCTGCGCTGCCACGCGGGAAACATCACGCGCGTACCCAGCGTATCGATCACGCCGACGTTGTCGATGCCGGTCCACGTGTTGGCTGCCGGCGGCTTGTTGGCGACGGACCAGGCGAGCGAGACGACCTCGACGGAACGCTGGCCTGCGCTGCGCACGTCGAAGATCGCGTGATGGTTCAGATAGATATGCCCGAACTCGTGCGAGAGGATCGCAAAGATCTCGTCCTCGGTTTCGGCGGACTGCAACCATCCGACCGAGACGAAGATGTGCCCCGCCGCGTCCGAATTGGCGTTCAGCGCCGTGTCCGCGATGATGTGCACGGACCCCGGATAGCCCGGCGTACCGGCGGTTTTCCTGATGGTGGCGAGCAGGCCGTTGAGATAGCTTTCCATGTCGGGCATGGGCACGAGACCATAGCCGTCTGCGCGCGCCCGATTGAGTTCCACCTTCGGGTCGGGCCAGTCGCGCTGCGGCGGCGGGGGCAGCACGCCGACGCTATCCATGCCGCCCGCATTCCGATTGGTCCCGGTGAGATTGCCGAGATCGATCGGCAGCTTCGCGTCCGCGCACGCGCCCAGCAGCAGGCTGGAACAAGCAAGGCAGAAACCGCGCCGGTTCAGCGCGCTCATCTTCGGGGCGCTCATCATTCGCACCGGTTGGTGGCGGCGCCGAGCTGCCCGGCTGCATGGACCGATGCGCCAGCATTGCATTGCGCATGATTGGTGCGTTTCATCTTGACCTCCATGCCGTCGACCCAGTAGCGCTTGCCACGCACGTTCACCGGATAGAAGCCGTTGCTCTCGCTGCCCTCCACCCGCAGCGGCAAGCTGTCGGGCGGTGCGGTGACGGTGCTGTCCTTCGATTCCGGCGTTTCGTAGAGCTTGACTGGCGCGCCGGCTTTCATCGGCTCGACGATGGCACCCGAATCGGCGGCGGAGGAGGGGAGCGGCATCAGTGTGGCCATCGTGAGTAAGGTGCTGCAGGCCAGCACGGCGCGTCTTGTTCCGGAAGCACGTGTGTTCATGAAACTCACTCCCTGACGTCCAGGATCCAGTTGACGAAATCACTGCCCCAATCGAACCACTCGACCGTCATCGCGCACGCAACGAGATGCGAAACGGCGAGAAACGGAACATGCATCCATGTCTGTCCCCACACCAGCAGCTTGATCGCACAGTAGACGAGCAACAGGCCACTGATGACGAAGAGAAGGCACTTGAAAGTGGCGTCCAACGCTTTTCTTCGCCACCACAGTCCGCCGAGGGGCTTCGGCCTGCCTCCGGGGCGGGGCTGTCTCCACTGCCGATAAGCGTTCCGCGCGACTTCCTTCAAGCCGCGCACCAGCGCCACAGGCGCCAGTCCGATGACACACAGCGCCGCGAAGGCAGGCCAATGCTCGTTGAATGGTGATTGCGGCGGCTCCCAATACTCCTGATAGTGATTGCCCTTTGAGGTGAGCAGGTTGTCCAGCGCCATGGCATGCAGGAACACGCCGGGAATGCGGTCATGCAGCGGCGACACTACGATGTCGTTCGAATATCTGAGCGACGTGCCGATCATGACCACCTTGTCGTCGAAGGCCGCTTTCAGTTCGCCCGATGTCATGTCGCGAAGCTGGCTTGCATGAATGGTGCGATGGAACACGCAGAGCGGCCGGCTCAGGCTGCGCATGATGGAGCGTGCCTCGGCGCGCTTCAGCAGAACGTTGTCGTTTTCATCCGACGTGCAATACATGGGGTCGTTGCTGTGTTCGCCGTCGGCGCTCCACCACGCGTCTTTACGATCCTCTTCGTCGTCTTCCTCCACCTTCCAGCGCAGGCCGTACTCCGCGGTGTCGAGGCCCCACGTCAGCATCATCGTCGGCGAAACGTACCTGTAGGGCGTGGGCCTGGCCAGGCCATAGGCGTCTTCGTAGATGGACAGCGCCGCGCTGCGCCGCTCGGGCGGAAGCGCCGCATCCGAGGCACGGGCCTGCGTGGAGGCGTGCCTGATATCCGCATGGTCCCGTGGCGGGGCGACGCCGTGCTCGTCGAGGAAGAGCCGGTACGTCCACGCGATGCGATCCACTTCACTCGGCGCATATTCGATCGCGACTTCGGTCGCGCCGGGATAAGCGTCGAGGTCTTCGTTGATGTGAAGGTCCTTGTGCTCTTGCAGGCGCGCGGCCAGGAAGACCACGGGCCGCCCGCTGCCGGATTGCCCGTGCGCCTTGCGACGCGCCTGACTGGCTGCGTCGATGGCGTCGAGCGCTGTCTCGAACGCCAGCAGACGCGCCTTGTCCTGTTCGTGTTCGAAGACGATGTCGAAGAACACGGCCTTGGGATGCCAGGATCTTCGCAGAGGGGCATTCGCGGGCGTATCGACGTATTCGAGAAGCTTCACGTAGTAGTCGAACGTGGCCGGCCACGACTGGTGTTCGACCTCCAGCGACGGCTCGTCGATCAACAGTATCGTGATGTCGTCGCGTTGCGCGACCGGATAGTGATAGCCCTCGATGGGCGCCGCCAGCTTCGCGATCTTCTGTGCCCCGAGTTCTTCCGTGAAGCGGCTTGGCAGAATGAGCGCAGCCAGACATCCGATCGCGAGCGTCGCACACAGGCGAACGAAGAACATGACGACCGGAGGCGGCCCGCGATGACCTCGATGTTCTTTTTGATCGTGCGCCGCCATCGCTCAACCTTTAGCGTTACGAAACGCGACAGGTTGAGTTTAGGAAATCGAAACTATGATGAGAAAGGATTTTTCAAGTCGCGTTCGATGTTTTCGCAAGGCGACGAGTATTGCTTACCGATGAAAATCGATAGCTTTGCGCTGATGATTACGGGTTGTCAGCTTGGAGATGCGCGGCCGAAGCCGCGCCTATCGACTTGCATGAGAATTCACCGCCGAGGTGCGTTGCCCCTGCCTAGCGCGGATTGATCTGCTTGACGATATCGGCGGCGATGGCGCGCGCCTGCTTGTCGGACGTCGGCGCAAAGATGCCCTGCCACGCGGACGACGAGGTGTTGTAGTTGCGTTCGCCGAACACGCGACCGCTTTGCAGGTCGCGGAAGGTGACGCGGGCCTGCATGAATGCGTTACCCGTCATGATGCCCAGCGTGTAGCGCGCACCGGGCGCGACGAAGTGGAAGTCTTCCACGTAGACATCGACCACCGTGCCCGCGCCCTGACGCGCCATGCGCTTGACGGTTTCGTCGAAGAAGGTCGAACTGGCGTCCTTGGACGCGCCTTCCAAGGCTTCGCGCCATTCCGTCTGGACACGCGGCCAGTCGGATGCGGACGTGGCAACCGACGATCCGTTCATGCGCAGCACGATGGTATGCGCGGACGCTGCCGGCACCACGACGCCCGGTTGCGTGGTCTTCGCGGTCGGCGCTGCGGTGTCCTGGGTTTGCAGCGTGGCGGCACATCCGCTTATAAGAATGGCAATGCCGGCGAGAGTCAGGGAAGACAGATGACGTGTGCGCATGTTCGACTGGTAAGTTGGAGGTGCGTCACAATATAAAAAATAAGCGCCTTGAAAGGCGCGCCGGTATGTCAGTAACTGACCGTCAATGGTTCCGGATGCTCGCGGGTCAACACGATCTTGCTGCCCATGGGCCATCCCGTGCGTTGCGACGGAGTGGACAGCGGCGTGCAGGCTTCGGTCTGCGTGCTCCGTTGCGATGCGATGCTGAACGACTGCGAAGCCGTGTTGCTCGCGACATAGGCGGTGACGGTCGCGCCTTCGCGCACCACCAGGGCGGGCGTCGGACCTTCGGAAGGGATCACGACGGGGTCGCCGCTGCAATCAGCGGATGTGTAGTAAAGCAGCGAGTCAACAGTGTGGTAAAGGAACAGCGATGCCGATGAAGGCGCCTTGATATCGCTGGGATCGTCGGTCGTCGTCTTGCGCTGCAAGGGGACGACGAAGCGCGTGTTGCCCCGCGTGATCAGCGGCCCATAGTTGTACTGGAAGTGCGAGAGTGTGCCGACGAGGTGGCCGGATGCATCGAGCACATTGGGCGGCATATCCGGTGTATCCGGTGTATTCGGCGCAACGGCCTCTGCCGATATCTGCGCGTGAGCGAGGCTCGCGGCGAGCACGGTGAACATCGCGATAAACGCCTTGTTCATGGTCAGTCTCCTCGAAGCATGAATCACGGTGATCCGGCTCAGTAACGAACCGTCAGCGGCTCGGGATAGTGCTGCGTGAGCGAGAAGGATGTCTGCGGCGTCCAGTACGAAGGCACCGAGCGGGTGGCCGTCACGCACGCGCCGTCATACGAGATATAAGAGTTCGCGGTGAGCGGACTGCCATAACCCGGACCCGCGATATACGCGGTCACGTCCGCGCCGGTTCGCACGAGGTCAACGGGGCGCGGCGACGATCCCATCATGATGAGCGGCGCACCGCTGCAATTCGCAGACGGAAAAGCGGCGGCGGTGTCATCGGCCCATTCGAACTGCGACTCCGAGTACTGGGTGGCGGAGATCTTCTTGTGACGCAGCGGCATGAACACGGGCGTGCGTCCGAATCTCATATAGACGCCTTGCGTGCGTTCATAGCTTTCGACCGGGCCAACCGGCTTGCCTTGCGCATCGAATACTTTCAGTACTTTTGTCTGTCCGGGCGGGTTCAAGGCAGGCGTTGCGACTTGCGCATGCGCGGCCGTCGCGCTTGCAAGCAGCAGGGCGGGCAAGGTAATGCTGCGCATCAGTGGCTCCTCGATGTCGTTATGCGGGAGTGACTCAGTAGTCGATCGTCAGCGGCTCAGGATAGCGCTGCGACACGTCGAAGCTCGACTCCGGCCTGACGCTCTGCATGGTCGATTTCTGTACGACGCAGGAGGTGCCGTTCAGGATGGAAGCAGCGGGGATGGGCGTGGTGTTCGTATCGCTGCCGACATAGACCACGACATCGGCGCCCTGACGGACGGCGACCGACGAGCGTGGCCAGTTCGAGTCGTAGTTGATCACGGGCTGTCCGCTGCAATCCGCGCTTTCGAAGTAGGCCGTGTTGAGCGTCGACCAGGCGAAAGCATTCGCCGGCGCGCCGGTGGCGGTGCCGCTGCCGGCCGCATCCAACGGGCGGCCGATGCGCACGAAGGTCGTGGCGCCGTTGATCGCGATATAGACGCCGTCCGCTCCGTTGTACGAAGCCAGCAGTCCGATAGCCTTGTGATGGGCGTCATAGACCTTGAGAGCCGGCTTCTGCGCGCCTTGCGCCAGCGTGGCAGGCGCGCTGGATTCGTCGGCATGGGCGGCCGTGATGGCAAGCATCAGAGTGGTGGCAACGCTGACCCAACGCATGAGCTGTCTCCTCGAGTCGTCGGGGCCGCGCTTGCGTGCCTTTGCATGCCTTCGACGTGTCCTGGTTATCGCTTCTGTTTATCGCCAGCGCCGAGGATAGAGAAAGCCTTTCGAAATTTCAATTGAACATTTAATACTGTGGAATATCTTCCGAAGCGGATTCCACGACGTGGGAGGGTGGGTAACATCGGCATGCTTTGCGCATACATATCGAAGTCTGACGGCGAGTCGAAGCATCTTTCTGACCCTCGACTCGTCATGTCGAAAGTGGCATTGAAGCTAGTGATTTCAGTCACGCGCCAGCATCAGGTCCAGGTTCTGAACCGCAGCGCCTGATGCGCCTTTGCCGAGATTGTCGAACACGGCGGACAACAGCACTTGCCCGTGTTCCGCATTGAACAGCACGCTCAATTGCATGTCGTTCGTACCGTTCAGTGCTTGAGGGTCCAGATGCGTTTGCGCTGCGGCTTCATCGGCCGGCAGGACGTGTACGTGCGCTGCGTCCTCGTAATGACGCGTGAGGCATTCGTGCAGCGTGGCGCCGTCCACACCGGGTGCGAGCAGTCGCAATTCGAGCGGCACGGTCAAGACAATGCCCTGGCGATAGGAACCATAGGCTGGGATAAAAAGCGGCCGCTGCGCGAGCCCCGCGTGCTGCTGGATTTCCGGCGTGTGCTTGTGCGCGAGTCCCAGGCCATAGAGCTGGAACGAGGGCGCGTTGACGGCACCCCGGCCCTCATGTTCCTCGACGCCCGCGCGACCGCGTCCGGAATAGCCGGACACCGCATGGATGCTGACCGGATAGCTGTCCGGAATGAGCCCGGCCTGCAACAAGGGCCGCAGCAAGCCGATAGCACCGGTCGGATAGCAGCCGGGATTGCTGACGCGATGCGCCTCAGCGATACGCGCGGCCTGGCCCGGCGCCATTTCCGGAAAGCCGTAGGTCCAGCCCGCCTGTGTGCGATGGGCCGAACTGGCATCGATGACCCTCACCGCAGGATTGACGATCGCTTCCACCGCATCGCGCGCGGCGGCATCGGGCAGACAGAGAATGGCGATGTCGCAGGCATTGATCGCTTCCGCGCGACGTCGCGCATCCTTGCGTTCCGTGGCGGGAAGCGTGGACAGCGTGATATCGGTCCGGTTACGCAACCGTTCGTGGATTTGCAGTCCGGTGGTGCCCTGGTCTCCATCGATGAAGACAATGGGTGCGCTCATATGCGGAAGACTCGAAGTCAAGGTGTGGGGTTGAACGAGCGCTCATGTTCACCGATTCGCTAGAATAGGAAAAGTTGAATTTCATGACCCAATCATTCATTTTTCCTGAATCCGGATGCCGCCATGCGAGAGATCAGTCTGGACCGCTTGCGCACATTGGTTGCGATCAGCGAGCGCGGTTCGTTCGCCGATGCAGCGCGCGCCCTGAACCTGGCGCCTCCCACCGTCAGCCTCCATATCGCCGAACTCGAAGACCGCGTCGGCGCGCCGCTTCTGTCACGCAAGCGTGGACAGGTCAGGCCGTCGGCGATAGGAGAAGTGCTGGTGGAGCGTGCGCGCCGGTTGCTGGCCGATGCCGAGCAGGCGCTGGACGATATCCAGCGCCAGGTGCAGGGGCTCGAAGGGCGCGTGCGGCTCGGGGCATCCACGGGCGTGATTGCGTACTTGCTGCCGCAAGCACTCGAGACATTGCGTCAGCATCATCCCGCCATCGATATCCAGCTTGCCGTGCTGACGTCGCATGAGACGTTGTCCCGGCTGGCGGACGGAACGCTGGATGTGGGGCTCGTCGCTTTGCCTCAGCCGCCGGTGGCGGGACTCGTCATCAAGCCCTGGCGCCGCGATCCGGTGATGGCCTTCGTGCCGGCGCACTGGCCGTGCCCCGCGCGTGTCACGCCGGCCTGGCTGGCCGCTCAGCCCTTGATCCTCAATGACACGACCACGCGCCTCTCGCGCCTGACGGCGGAATGGTTCGCGGCGGCGGGCCATCATCCTGCGCCGCGCATTCAACTGAATTACAACGATGCAATCAAGAGTCTGGTGGCGGCGGGCTATGGCGCGGCGCTGCTGCCCCATGAGGCTGCGACGCCGTTGCCGGAGAAGCGCATCGTCATGCGGCCGCTGCGGCCGGCAATGTGGCGCCGGCTCGGCGTGGCGCACCGTGCGGGGCACGTCGAGCGCGCCACTCAGCACGTGCTGGATGTCGTGTGGGATCTACGGTCGGTATGAGGGCGCACGACGGCGGTAATTTCTGGCTAATTCTCGCTGCGTAAGCTTGGCTTACTGCACTCATCGGCGACAAGAAGGAAAAAATCATGCGACGTGAAGGCGTGACCTACGAACTGCATCACATCGGCATTCCCACCGGCGAACACCGGCCCGGCGAGCGCTACGCGGCCAGCATCGACATGTACACGTCGGACGATCTCACCGGCCCGCTGCCGATTCAATGGCACCGCTTCGGCCCAGACTGCACGCTGGCCGAGCCCATGCGCAGTCAGCCGCACATTGCGTACAAGGTGGACAACCTCGAGGCGGCGATCGAAGGGCATGTGGTCATTCTTGGGCCCTACGAACCGATCGACGATTTCCGCGTCGCCGTCATCGACAACGGCGGAATGCCGATTGAATTGATTCAGACGAGCCTGACCAATGCAGATATCTGGAGCCGCGCCGGCAATGGCGCGAAGTCCCGGCTTTATCGTTGATCCCGAGACTTGCGCGCAAGCGGCGAGCGAAGATCAGTTATGCCAGTTCGTCACGGTTCCGTTCTTGAACCAGAACCAGAGCGTATTGCCATAGCCTTCTTTCGTGTGGACGTCGGCAACTGTGGTGGCCTGATTCACGGTCGACATGCCCGGGATCATTCCCGACGCCATCGAAAGCAGGTTATTCCCTGAGCGGTTCTTGGAGTAAATCCATGTATCCGAGTTGTTCGCGCTGGTCTGCTTGCTTTCGGGTTCTCCATACAGCGAATAGATATCCTGCTGGGTCGATTTACCGATCACGACATGCTGCTTGATCCAGACCGGATCGAATTTCTCGTTGCCCACTCCCATTGCGCCACCCGTGGAGCACGCAGCCAGAGAGAAAAGCAGGGCGATCAGAAAGATTTTTTTCATGTTAGCGGCGCTGAAAATAGACTCGGGACAATCGCAACGATCACAACGATCGCAACCATCGCGTTACGTTCTCGGATGGCATTCGCCGTCCGTGTACGTTGCCTTGTCCAGAGGCGTCAGCCCCGGAATCACGAAAGCCGTGCAGGTGAACTTGCGGCCGCGCGCCGTGGTGGCGTCGTAGCTGATCTTGCTGCCGCCAATAGCATTTTTCTTCACGTATTGCACATTGGTGACCGTGATCTCGTCAGAGGACGCAAGACCCAACGTCTTTGCTGTAGTGGTCTGCATCTCCGTCATGTTCAGCTGTGTGCCCCCGCAGGCTGAAAGAACAAGACACATTGCAGAAGCAGTCGCGCCATAAAACATAACTCTCTTGAACATGTTTAACTTCCTTTTCTTGGTAAGTGCTTACAGAGTGTTACGTAATATAAACAGGTCTTTCATGCGCTGCAAGCTTTTAGCGTGGTAAATCGCACCCTGCTCAAGGAGGGTTGAAAAAATGCTGTCATATCTTGAAGCGAATGGACGCGCGATCAAACGATCCACGCGGGTGCGCGGGGCAGCGTGGCGCTCTGCGCGATATCGTGATTGATCCAGATGCGGGCGCCTTCCTTCGCAGCGATTTCCTCGATTCTTCTCATCGACTCGAGCGAGGCGTGTAGCGCGGCATTGAATTGCGGAACCCTGCGATGCTTCAGGTTGCAACAGCTATGCGCGACGTCGCCGCTCAGGATGACCGGGCCGGTTTGCGGAAGACGTATCAGCAAGGAGCCATGGCCCGGCGTGTGTCCGGGCGTATGAAGCAGGCGGATGGCGCCGTCGTCGAACACATCGCAATCGCCTTCCACGATCTCGATGTCGTTCTGGCGCATCGTATCGTATAGCTCCGGAAGATAGCCCCGTGCTTCGGGATGCGGTCCGAACATGGCATCGTGTTCCGCGCGCTGGACGATCCATCGGGCATTCCTGAACAGCTTCGCATTGCCCACGTGATCATAGTGCGCATGCGAGAACAGAATGATGTCGACGTCGTCGGGAGAGACGCCTATCGCGTCGAACTGCGAGGCGATTGTCCGGGTCACGATGCCGCGGATGCCATGCGCCATGATCACGCCGCCGGGCTCGGCGTAGATGCGGTCCGGCGTGCCCGTATCCCACATCAGCCACTTGTTCCTGTGGCGGATGAGGTAGGCATTGCAACTCAGCGTCATGGGCACGTCGACATTCACGCCCGGCGAATAGATCGAGCCGTCTTCGACGCGCGCTATCCCGCCATCCAGAATGCAGATCTTCTCGACGGTGGCGTGCTCATGCATGGCGATGCTTCCGGTATGGAGTTGGACCGCTCGCTCACGAGACCCTTGCCCGGCTGCGTCGAAACTGCCCGACCGAGAGCCATACCGCCGAGATGAGGAAGTACGCCGCTCCCACGCCCGCATAGCCGGCGATTCTCGCAATGGCCGCAAGAAGGGGTGTGGGCGCGAGCGTGAGGAACAAGCACCCGGCGACTGCGGATTGCGCGCCGCTCAGGATCATCGCCCATTGCGCACCCGATTGCTTCCAGCGACGCAGCGCTGTACCCAGTTGCAGCAGACCGGACAGGATGGCCCAGACGCCGAAGACGCCGAGCACCCAGGCCGGATCGGTCTTCAATGCAATGATCACGGCGGCGGTAGTGGCCGCGCTGATCGCTACGTTGATGGCCTGCGTGCGGTTATCCGTCTTGCCGCCGCTGCGCGAAAGGTCGAGATAGTTGGCGAGTGCATCCCACGCGGGATAGAGGACCAGCAGAATGGCCGCGCCGACGGTGGAATGCATGCCGACCGCGAAGGCCAGTGCCACCCATATGATCGAAACCGCCGCGCGAGTGAAGTAATAGTGTTTGAGCCATTGCTCAGCCGCGGCTTGCAGTCCCTGTGTGACTCGATGCTCTGCCATGTGAAACTCCCTTGAAGATGATGATCGAGAGATTCTCAGTTATGGCGTCGCGCGGACATCGGTCAAATGACCGAGGCGGCCTGAAACCGTTGTCGCGTATAGTGGGGCCTTTCCGATGCCCCTCTCTTCGCTGACATCCATGACCCCTCCGGAAGCCAGCCGTCTCCCCTTGCTCGTGTTCGATTGCGTGAAGGCGCTCGCCTTCATCGGCGACCTGAGCATGGGACAGCCCACCGACCATTCGCCCCGCACGGCATGGCTCGCCGCGCGTCTCGCCGATGCGGCCGGACTGTCTGCGGCGGATCGCGACGCGGTTCGTGAAGCAGCCTTGCTGCGCTGGTCGGGCTGTACGGCGAACGCGGCAGGCTTCGCGCAGGTTTTCGGTGACGACGTGGCGTTTCGCCAGGCCATGCTCGAAGAGCATCCGGACTGGGCGGAGCCGCTCGAAGCGCTCGGTGGCGCGGCGCTGACGCCGCTCGCCGTGATTCACTGCGAGGTCGCGGGCGAAGTGGCGCGCATGCTCGGATTGAGTGCATCCACGGAGACCGCGTTGCGCCATGTCTTCGAGACGTGGGATGGCCGCGGCCTGCCTGCGCATCTCGCGGGCGATGCCGTGCCCGCAGCGGTCTTCATCGTCGCGCTGGCCGGCGATCTCGAGATCTATAGCCGCGTGTTCGGCGTGGAAGGCGCGCTGGCCCGACTGGCGCAGCGTTCGGACATGCGCTATCCCGCCGATCTCGTGAAGCACGCGATCACGCATGCTCGGCCATGGCTGAAGCAACTGAACGAACTGTCATCCGCCGAGGTCGATGCCGCGCTGCTGACCCGGCACATGCAGCACAGCACGTCGCCGGCCTTGGTCGCGGATGTCATCGATCTGAAACTGCCGTGGATGACCGGCTTCTCGCGCACGGTTGCGGCGACTGCGGCAGCGGCGTGTGTGCGCCTTACGCCGGACACGGAGGTGCATGCGCGCGTGTATCACGCCGGATTGATCCATGGCATTGGCCGGGCATCGGTGCCCAATGCCGTATGGAATCAGCGCGAGCGCCTCACTGAAAGCGCCTGGGAGAAGGTGCGTCTGGTGCCGTACTGGACGTCGCGTGCGGGACGCCTGGCGGGCGCGATCGGCGAAGCGGCCGAGCTGGCATCGTATGCCTATGAGAGGCTCGATGGCTCCGGCTATTTTCGCGGCGTGCGCGACCGGGCGATCAGCATGGAAGCACGCGTTCTGGCGGCGTCGGTGGCCTGGGTTGCACTGCGCTTGCCGCGTCCCTGGCGTCCCGCGTTATCGTCCGACGAGGCCGCGCGGCAGTTGCTCGAAGACGTGGCCGGCGGCCGTCTGGATGGCGAAGCAGTCGATGCGCTCCTCGCCGATGCCGACAGCCCCATCAGACGGCCCGTCAACGAAGCGCATACGCGCGTGCTGCTCTCGGTACGGGAGATCGAAGTCCTGCGATCCATCTCGCGCGGCGCGAGCAACAAGGAAGCCGCGCGCGAGCTCGCGTTGAGTCCGAGCACGGTGCGAACGCATATCGAGAATATCTTTCGCAAGCTCGAATGTTCGACCCGTGCGGCCGCGACGCTGAAGGCATCGGCGATGGGCTGGCTTTGACGCCGGTTCAAGCTCGGAGCGTCTGCTTGAACAAGTCGAGCAGCGCGTGCCAGCCTCGCTCAGCCGCGTTCGGGTCATACACGGGAAAGTCTGGGACCATCCAGCCGTGCAAGGCGCCAGGGTAGGTTTCGGCGCGGTAGTGGACGCCCGCATGGATCAACGACTCTTCGAGACGGGCAGCCATCGCCGGTGGGTAGCTGTCGTCGTTGTCGGCACTCGCGATATACACCTGCGCGTCCAGACTGCCTGCGAGCAAATGCGGGCTCGTTGGCGCGTCGGTTGCCAGATTGCCGCCGTGAAAGCTGGCGACCGCCGCGAAGCGCTCGGGGAACGTGGCCGCCGCAGCGATAGCCATGCCGCCGCCCATGCAGAAACCCACTGCGCCCAGCTTGCCGTGCGCAATGTCCTTGCGCGTGTCGAGCCAGGCCAGGAAGCCGCCGGTATCGCTGGAGGCCTTGTCGATTCCTGTCGTCGCCATGAGCGGGCCGAGGATGGCCTTCACGTCGCCCTTGAAAACTTCCTTGGGCACAAGCGGCTCATAAGGACCAAACCGATAGTAAAGGTCCGGCAGCAAGACGACATGGCCCGCGTCCGCGAGCTTCGTGGCCATGTCCAGCATGGCCGGCCGGATGCCGCCGGCATCGCCGTAGAAGATCGCGGCAGGCCAGGGTCCGACGCCGTCCGGCGACATGACATACGCGGGGCACATTCCGTCAGCGGTCGGGATGATGACTTGTTCCGTGGGCAAGCTGTTTCTCCTGCGATGAACGAGCCGTCACGACTCGTCGGGTATCGGGTATTTCCACGACGACTTGACTTCACGCAGCGCGACGCTCGACTGAATTGAGGCAATGCCCGCCTGCTTGCGCAACACACGCTCGATGAAGTCGCCGTATGCGTCGAGATCGGGTGTCACCACCTGAAGAATGTAGTCCGCGTCGCCGGTGATCTTGTGGCAGGACAGCACTTCCGGCCGGCCGCGCATGACGGCCTCGAAGTTATCGGCGGTCTTGTCGGAATGGATATTGATGCGGATATGCACGAAGGCCAGCAGGTCCAGGCCAATGGCGCGTCGATTGAGGTTGGCCTGATAGCCTGTGATCACCCCCTGGTCTTCGAGGTGCTTGCGTCGCCGCCAGCATGGCGTGACGCTCAAGGAAAGCTGTTCGCCAAGCGCGGCATTGGAAAGCGTGCCGTCATTCTGAAGGAGGCGCAGCATGGACCGGTCGACCGGATCCATGACAGGTCTTGAACGGTTTGTGCTCATTGGGCCCGATCCGTAGACAAACGTTCTAATAGTGTAGGCTTTCGCGCATCCAAAAGCAAAATGAGTGCGTCCACGCGTGACTAGACTTAAGGCAGTCTCAGCACGGCAGTTCACCATGCTTACCATCTACAGCAGCCATCACAGTCTTCATCAAGGTGTCGAACTGAAGGACGGCGCGATCTCCGAGTCCTTCGAAAAACCGGTTCGTGCAGAAGCGATACTTCGTCAGGTCAAGGCGGCGGAACTGGGCGAGGTCATCAGCCCGACCCACTATGAGCGTCATCACTATGTCGGCGCGCATAGCGAAAGGTATGTTGAATTTCTGGCTCATGCGTGGGACGAGTGGACCGCCACGGGCCGCACCTGTCAGGCCTTGCCGCTGGTATGGCCCGTTCGGGGGCTGCCTGCCACGGCCATGCCGCAATTCATCGACGGCAAGCTCGGCCTGTTTTCGATGGACGCCGGATCGCCCATCAACGCAGGGACATGGGACGCCGTGTCCGCCAGCGCAAACTCGGCGCTGACGGGCGCGGAAGTCTTGTCCAAAGGCACGAATGCCGCATTCGCATTGTGCAGGCCACCGGGTCATCACGCGGGGCGCGAGTACATGGGCGGTTACTGCTATCTGAACAATGCGGCGCTTGCGGCACAGCGCTGCGTTCAACAGGGCGCGCGGCGCGTGGCCATCCTGGACATCGACTTCCATCACGGCAACGGCACGCAGGACATCTTCTACGAACGCAAGGACGTGCTGTTCGTCTCCATCCACGGAGACCCCGGCGTGTCGTTCCCGTATTTCTCGGGCTATGCCGATGAACGTGGCGCGGGTGAGGGCCTGGGAAGCAACCTCAATCTCCCGCTGCCGCGCGCGACGACATTCGATCTCTACGAACCCGCGCTGCTGCAAGCCGGCGTCGCGATTGCACAGCATGGCGCCGATGCCTTGATCGTCTCGCTGGGCGTCGATACGTTCGAAAGCGACGCCATAGGCCATTTCCGTCTGAGCACGCCTGACTTCACGCGCATCGGCCGAAGGATCGCGACGTTCGGGCTGCCGACGCTCTTCGTCATGGAAGGCGGCTACATGGTCGACGAGATCGGGGTCAATGCCGTGAACGTACTGCTGGGCTTCGAAGGACGCGCGTGAAGCTGTTTGCTTCCCGCAAGCGCATGGCAAAAGGTGAGCATATGAACCGGCTTGTGTATCTCTCTTCCGACTGTCTGTCAGACCTCGACAGCTTTCGTGTCGAAACCAGCATGCAGGGCGTGCGCGCCGACATCGTGCTCGACCGGCCGCCGTTCAACGTCATGTCGCTCTCGCAGCACGAGCAGATCCGTGCCGTCATCGAAGCGCTGGATCGGGACCCGGTCGTTCAGATCATCGTGCTGCGAAGCTCGCGGGAACACTTCTCCAATGGCATGGACGCGTTCGGCCTGAGCCATGCCGCCATGCAGAACGCATCGAAACTGGTTTTTGCATTGAGCGCGCCTTCGCGCTGCAGCAAGCCGGTGATTGCAGCAAACCGGGGTCATTGCTTCGGCAGCGCTTTCGAGTTGTCGCTGGCGTGCGACTTCCGGGTAGTCACGGAGTCCACGGTCTATGCCTTGCCGGCGCTGCACGACGGCCATCTGCCAGGATATGAGAGCATGCGGCGGCTGCATCGGCTGATAGGGACGGGCAGGACCAAGGACCTGGTCATGCGCTCGCGCTTCCTGGATGGCGTGAAGGCCTACAACTGGGGCATCGCGAACGAGTTCACGGTGGACACCGAACTCGAAAACGTCACCGATGCGCTGGTCGAAGAGTTGCTCGCCACGTCGCCGGCGAAGCCGCGCGCGATCAAGCAGTTTTTGAACGGTATCGAAGGCGTATCGTCTGGTCTGGAGTACGGGCCGGACGGCGAGCTGCAGACGATCCTTGCCTGACGAAGACCGGCTGCAGCGTTCGCGAGCCTGTGCGCTCAGGCACCCCGCACCCCGTTCCCTGCCGGCGACGCCTGCGCCTGCAAATAAGCGAGCCCACCGCCCGCCGACACGATGTCCATCACGAACGGCGGCAAGGTCGGCACGCGATGCACGACGCCACTCGCCGTCTGCCGGATGACTCCATTTCGATAGTCGATCTCCAACGTCTCGCCATCGGCGATGGCATCGTATTCAGCCGCGGAAATCTCGAGGAAGGGCACGCCCATGTAGACCGAGATGCGATATGGCGCACGCGTCAGCCGCATCGCCAGCAATCCCAGGCCAATCTCTTTCATGGCAAGAAACGGATGGCTGTGCTGACTGCCGTGAGCAAAGCGCTTCCCGGCCATCAGCATGTCGCCGGGCCGGGCTTCTTCGGCGATCTCGGGGCGCACCTCATGCAGCAGGTGTTTGCGCAGCACGCGCGGGTCGTAGTTGAAGACATGATTCGCGGAGATGAGCGCGTCGCTCGACACATCGTCGGGCAGTTTCCAGACTCGGCCTGTCGTCGTCAGCGGGGCGGTCATGCAACGGTCTCCTGCAGGAAGGCGCGCGGATCGGCTACCCGGCCCGCAAGCGCCGAAGCGGCGACCGTCAGCGCGCTCGCCAGATAGATATGCGCGTCGGGGCTGCCCATGCGGCCAGGGTCGTTGCGCGTGCTGGTGCTGATGCGCACCTCGCCCGCCGCGAGTTGCGCAAGGCCGCCGAAGCAGGGTCCGCACGTCGATGGCGCGATCTGCGCGCCGGCCGACATCAGCACGCCCAGCACGCCTTCGGCCATTGCCTGTTCATGCACGCGCCGCGTGGCGGGAATGACCAGCAGCTTCACGTTGTCGTGGACTTTTCGTCCCTTCAATACGTCAGCCGCCGCGCGCAGTTCAGCGAGACTCCCGGATGCACATGAACCGATATACGCGTGCTGAATCTCGATACCGCCCAGTTCCGCCGCGGTGCGCACGTGCGTGGGGGAGGGCGGAATGCTGACGAGCGGTTCGAGCGTGCCGGCATCGATGTCGATCGTGCGCAGGCAGGGCGCGTCATCATCGCCGCGAAGGAGCGCGGGTGCTTGCATGCCCGCTTCGCGCAAATAATCGAGCGTGCGTGCATCCGCGGGTACCACGCCCGCATCGGCGCCCATATCGACACTCAGGCCGGAAATCGTACAGCGCTCCGGCACGGAAAGCCGTTCGATGGCCGTCCCGCTGTATTCGATGACGCTCTCGTTCGCCTCGTCCGCGTCGATGAGCCGCATCGCATGCAGCACGACATCACGCGCCGTGACGCCCGCAGGCAGCACCCCGTGCACGCGCACGCGGATCGTCCGGGGCACCTTGAGCCAGATGCGACCGGTCGCCATGATCATGGTCACTTCGATGCCGAAAGGAATCGCCAGCGCGCCGACGCCGCCGAGTCCCGGCGTATGCGTATCGGCGCCCGCGACGAACATGCCGGGCGCCACCAGCCCGCGTTCGATGGTCAGCGGATGCGTGATGCCTTCGCTGTCGAAGAGATGGCCGACCTGCATCTTCACGGCGAGTTGCCGCGTGAGACGGTTGCGGTCGGCGGCGGCCACGCTGTGCGCCGGCGTCTCGTGGTCGATGGCAACGACGAGGCGCTCAGGATGCGCAAGCGTGTCGATGCCGATATCCGCGAGCCGCTTCACATACGCGGGATACGACACCTCGGGCATCGTCGTCAGATCGGGCGTTGCCCAGATCACTTCGCCCGGTTCGACGTGCGCGCGCCGGCTTGCACGCGCCAGAATTTTTTGTACCAGCGTCGCGGCCATGGATCACGCTCCCTTCACGACCTGGCGCTCGAACGCCGCATAGTGCGACGCGCCGAGCATCTCGGTGATCTGCGCGAGCGGCGCCATGTCCGGCACCATCGCAGCGGTGCTGCCTTCCTCTTTCAGGCGTTCCAGCAGCGTACGCTGCCAGCCGACGATGCCTTGAATGAGCGTGATCGGATAGAGCGACATGCCCAGTCCGGTCTGCGCCAGTTCGCGCTGCGGTTGCAACGGCCGGATGGTTTCAGCGACCGTGTGGATGACCGGGATGTTCACCGCCTCGGCCACTGCGCGGCACTCGTCCAGCGACGACAGCGACGGAACCATCACCGCATCGACGCCGAGCTCGGCCATGGCTTTCAGACGGCGGATCGCCTCGCTGACGCCGTGCAGCGCCACCGCATCCGTGCGTCCGATGACGAGGAAGTCCGGCGAACGGCGCGCGAGCAACGCGGCACGCAGCCGGCCGGCCATCTCGGCATCGTCGACGAGCGCCTTGCCTGACATCGCGCCGCAACGCTTCGGCGACATCTGGTCTTCGAGGTGCATCGCCGCCACGCCCGCGCGTTCGAGTGCGCGCACGGTTTCCGCGATGTTGGACACATCGCCGTAGCCGGTGTCCGCATCGGCGATCACCGGCAGATTCACCGCCGCGACGATCTGCGCAGCCTGCGCAATCATCTCCGACCCGCTGATGAGGCCGATGTCCGGCTTGCCGCGGCTCGCCGCCACGCAATAGCCCGACATGTACACGGCCTCGAAGCCCGCGGCTTCGATGAGCATCGCGCCGAGGGCGTCGTGCGTGCCCGGCACCGCCACCGCCTCGCGTCTCGCGAGCATGGCGCGCACGCGCGCCCCCTTGCTTGCATCCTGCGACAAAGAAGAACTCATATGACTGGCCTCACGACTTCGGCAGCGTCGCCACTGCCTGTTTGACCGCTTGCGAGTCGAACTGGTTGGCGGCGGGAATGAACTGGTTGGTGTACACGTCCTTCGGATCGAGCGGCCCCGCGAGCTGCTTGTTCGCCTTCAGGAAATCGACCATGGCGGCGGCCGATGCGGAAGGCGTCTCGCCCATCTTTTCGCCCGCGTCCGTCTTCAGGTAGTTCATGCGCATGTTGACGAGCGCCAGTGCCTGTTTCATCGCGGCCGCGTCCGAAAGACCCGTAGGCTTGCTGGCGGGAAACTCTTCCCAGTGCGCACGGATGGCGCCTTGCGGATCGGCCATCGTGATCTGCGTGCCCTGCACGACGCAGCGCAGCAGCTTTTCGATCACTTCTGGATGCGACCTGGTGTAGTCATCGCGCACGAAATAGGCGCTGCCGAATGTGAGCTTCTCGGCGGAAGGCGACTTGAACACACGCAGCTTGAGGCCCATGTCTTCCGCCAGCGCAATCTGCGAATCCCAGGTTCCCCAGATATCGACCTTGCCGCTGCGCAGCGCCGTAATGGCTTGCGCGCCGGTGCCGGTCTCGACGAAGGTTACGTCCTTGTCCGGGTCGAGACCCGCTTCGGCGATCTGTCCTTTGATGATGTTGACGAGCACCGCGCCATAGGAAATCACGCCGATGGTCTTGCCCTTGAAGTCCTTGATGCTCTTGATCGGACTCGAATCCAGCACGACCGGAAACTGGAAGTTGTGGCGGATGTTCAGATAGACCGCCTTGATCGGCGCGCCCTTGGAGCGCGCGACGATCGCCGCGCCGGGCGCCATGTTGACGAACTGCGCCTGACCCGAGAGCACTGCCTGCATGCCGGCGGTCGAGTTGATCGGCTGGATGGTCACGTCGAGGCCCTGCTTCTGCCAGCACTTGGTGTAGAGCGGGATGGACGTGTTGTTGGCCTGCGATGCATCGATGACCGTGGTGCCCACCGCCATCGTGATCTTCTGCATGTCCTGCGCGAGAGCGATGCCCGGCGCCGCGACGAGCGGGAGTGAAGCGGCGAGGGCGCACAGCGTCAGGCGGGCGCGGGTCGAACGGGTCATGATGCGTGTCTCCTTGCTTTTTATGAATGGGGCCGTGGTGTCTGTTAGCGGCCTCTGAATTGCGGCGTTCTGCGCTCACGAAATGCGCTGCGGCCTTCGACGAAATCCTCGGTGGAAAAGAGCAGGGTCTGGCCTTCGAGCTCGAGCGCGAGTGCGGCGTCCAGGGACTCGATGGGCTTGGCGAGCGCGGCCTTCGTCATCGCCACGGCGACGGGGGCGGCGTCGCAGAACGACTCGGCGAGCGCGAGGGCATCGGCGAGCAGCGCAGCGGGTTCGGCAAGCTGATCCACGAGGCCGAGCGTGGCCGCTTCCCGGGCATCGAGCACGCGGCTCGCGAACAGCACGCGCCGGGTCTGCGCCATGCCGATGCGGCGCGGCAGCGTCCACAGCAGACCGAAGTCCGCCATCAGGCCGAGCTTGCCGAACACGGCGCCGAACTTCGCCGTCTGGCTTGCGACGACGAAATCGCACGCCGCCGCGATCGACAGTCCCGCGCCGTGCGCCGCGCCGTTGACGGCGGCGATGACCGGCTTGTCGCCGGCCGCGATCAGGCGGATCAGCTGCTGGCCGCGCCTCATGCGCGCACGCACGTTGAGCGGATCGTGATCGCGCAGGCCGTCGAGATCGCCGCCCGCACAGAAGCTCGTACCGTTGCCCGTGACGACGATCGCGCGGCACGCTTCGTCCTGCTGCGCGGACTCGAGCGCCGCGATCAGGCCTTCACGCAGTTCGGCCGCGAGGGCATTGCGCTTGTCCGGCAGGTTCAACCGGATCAGCAGGACAGCGCCATGCCGTTCGCAGCGCACGGAAGCGCCTGTGTCGCTTGTGGTTTCGTCGCTCATGCCAATGTCTCCTCGTGCACGGGGCGAAGGTCCAGCGGCGCGCCGAGAAACGCGCCGCCGTCGATGCGCAGCAGTTGTCCGGTGATGAGCGCTGCCGCATCGCTCAGCAGGAACGCCACGAGTTCGGCAATCTCGCCGACGCTCGCATTGCGGCCGAGCGGCGTCGCGGCGCCGAGCGCTCGGCTTGCAGCGGCGCCATAGGACGCGACGAACGCTTCTGTTTCCACCGCCGCTGGAGCCACGCTGTTCACGCGAATGCCGCGTCCGCCCCATTCCAGCGCGAGCGCGCGCGTCAGTCCGGCCACGCCGCTGCGCGCCGCGACCGCATGCGCCAGCCCGAGACCACCGCGCTCGGCGGGACAGATCGACAGGTTGACGATTGCGCCGCCGCGCGGCATCGCGTCGTGCGCGGCGCGCGATGCGGCAAATACCGCATTGAGGTTGAGATCGACGACAGCCGCGAAGCCCTTGGGCGAGATCTGTTCGGCGCGCGCGGCAAACTGGCCGCCTGCGTTGTTCACGAGGCCGTCCAGGCCGTGTTCGCCCGCGAAGGCGTGCAGCACGGAGCGCAGGGCCTCGGCGTCGCGCACGTCGCAGATGTCGTAAAGGAACGTACCGTCCGCGTTCGCGATCATGCGGCCGGTCTCGGCAAGGCCTTCGGCATGCCGGCCACAACCGCCGACCGTGGCGCCCAGCGCCGCGGCCCGGCACGCAATGGCGCGTCCTATGCCCGAGCCCGCTCCGGTCACATAAATGCGTTTGCCGCGCAGTGCGGACGGGGCGAGGACCGGCGCGGACGCATTCACGTGTCGAGCCCTTCGCGGACCACGCGCTTCGATTTGTGCGTGCTGCGCGGCAAGCTTCCGGCCGGCACGATATCGACGCTCGCGCGGACTTGCAGCTTCTCGCGGATCTCATGCGCGAGCCGTTCCGCCACGTCCGCGCCGAGTGGCGCGCCTTCCAGTTCGACGCGCAAGCGGAAGCCGGTCAGGAAGCCGGTGCGGGCATCGCATACGGACGGATCGAGCACGATCTGATACTCGCTGCTGAGTCCCTCGAAGCCGCGCACGATCTGCTCGACCGACGAGGGAAACACGTTGACGCCGCGGATGACCAGCATGTCGTCGGCACGGCCGCGCACGCCGCCGGGCAGACGCGCGTGCGTCCGTCCGCATGCGCAGCGGCTGCTGTCGCGCACGACGACATCGCCGGTCCACCAGCGCACGAGCGGACCCGCCTGCTTGTCCAGATGCGTCAGCACCAGCACGCCCGGCGTGCCGTCGGCAACCGGTTGACCCTCGTCATCGACGATTTCCGCGTACGCGAAGTCTTCCGCGAGATGCGGGCCGCTCTGTACATGGCAGTCCTGGCCGATGGTCTGGAATTCGAGGCTGCCGTACGCATCGAAACATTTCGCGTTCCATTCGGCTTCGAGACGCTCGCGCGTGGCCGGCACGCTCGCGCCGGTCTCGCCGCCGAGCATGATGTGCCGGACCGGAGACTCGCGTGCGTCGAGGCCCATCGAACGCGCGGTCTGGGCCAGATGCGCGACGAAGGAAGGCGTCGCGGTAATCACGCTGACGCCATATTCGAAGATCGAGCGGATCTGTCTTTCGGAGTCGGCGCTGCCGCCGGGAATGCAGGTCGCGCCGAGCTTCTGGTAGCCCGCTGTCGCTCCAAGGCCGCCGACGAACCATGCATAGCCGAACAGGCACTGGTAGACGTCGCCGGGCCGCACGCCCTGCGCATGGGCATAGCGTGCGTACAGGCCTGCCCAGCGATCCAGGTCGGCTTCGGTCCAGTATTGCGGTGCGGGCGCGCCGCTGGTGCCCGAGGAAAAGTGGATGCGCCGCACGTCGGCGGGCGCGGCGGCCTGGAACTCGCCATAAGGCGGCACGCGGCCGATCGAATCCACATAGTCACGCTTGCGGGTGAACGGCAGCGCGCGCAAATCGTCGAGGCTCGTCAGCTGCGCCGCGCGAAAGCCGTGTTCCGCGAACAGGCGACGGTAGTACACACTGTGCTCGCCGACGTAGTCGAGCTGCTCGCGCAGGCGCCCGAGCTGATAGGCGCCGATTGCTTCACGCGTCCAGGTCTCGCAGGCGTCGCGCGGCGTATCCGTCGGCGTGAGCGTGTCAGCCTGCATACGTCGCTCCCAGTCCGCGCACGCAGAATGCGGCCACGCTGTCGGCGGTGGCATTGCGCTCCGCGACGGTTTCGGTGCGGCGCGGGCGATACCAGATCGTCGTCCAGTTGAGCGCGCCGAGCAGCGCCTTCACGACGACGTGCGTGTCCTGCTGCGGCAACGACCCCGCCGCCATCGCCTCTTCGATCGCGCCGACGAACAAGGCCTGATACCGGTCGCGCATGGCCAGGAACTCCTTGAGCACCTTGCGCTGCGCCGGCGTGGTCTGGCCGTGCAGATGCATGTCGAGACCCTGCACGACCACGCACTGGAACTCGATGTTGCTCATGATGATCAGCACGTGCGCGCGGGACATCGCGGCAATGCGGGCGATGGGATCGGCGACGCCTTCCGCCGCCGTGGCGACCGCGTTCGTGACCATCTGCATGGCCGCGCCGTGCACCTGGAAGAACAGGTCGGCCTTGCTCTTGAAGTGGTGATAAATGCGGCCCTTGGTGCAGCCGAGCACCTCGGCGACATCGTCGATGCTGGTGGCGGCGTAGCCCTTGAGCATGAACGCGCTCGCCGCCGCGTGCAGGATCTGGGCGACGCTGCTGCTGTCGTCGTCGGCGGACTTCGATGCTTTCGGCTGAGCCGCGCGGCTGCGCGCCGGGCGGGATTCGACTTCGACCGTCATGCGGATTCTCCTGTTGCCTGAGCACGGATCGCGCGCGCGATGAGCAGGCGCTGGATCTCGGAAGTGCCCTCGTAGATTTCAGTGACACGCTGGTCGCGGTACAGACGTTCCACCGGATTCGGCTTCACGTAACCCGCGCCGCCGAAGATCTGCAGCGCGGCATCGATCACGTCGTGACTCGTTTCGCTCGCGATCAGCTTGGCCTGGGCGGCCAGCACGGAAACGTCGAGGCCGTTGTCATGGGCGCGCGCCGCTTCGTAGGTGAGGGCGCGGGCTGCGGACAGGCGGGCCGCGAGATCGGCGAGATTGAAACCGAGCGCCTGATGATCGATCAGCAACTGACCGAACGTGCGCCGCTTCGCAGCATACTCCACGGCCAGCCGGAAAGCGGCCAGCGCCATGCCGCAAGCCTGCGCGGCCACGCCGATGCGGCCCACATCGAGCGAGCCGAACGCCATGCGCAGGCCATCGCCTGGCGGCGCGAGCATGCGCGCCTGTGCGACCCAGGTATCGAGTTCGATCGTCGCGGTGCGGGTGCCGCGCATGCCCATCTTGTCTTCGAGCTGGCTGTCGTCGACGCCGGGCGCCTTTGCATCGACGAGAAACGCGGCGATGCCGTGCTTGCCCGCGCCCGCCTGGGTCTGCGCGAACACGACGTACCAGTGCGCGGCGCCGCCGCCGCCGATCCAGCACTTCTCGCCGCGAATGCGCCAGCCGCCGTCTTCAGGCGTCGCGAGGGTCTGCATCGACGCGGGATCGGAGCCCGCGTGGCGTTCGCTCAACGCAAACGAAATGGCTTCGCCGCGCTCGATGAGGCCGCGCAGCAGTTCGCTCTTGAGCGCCTCGTCGCGCAGCAACAGGAGCGGCGCCGCGCCGAGCTGAATGGTGGCGACGATGCCGCTCGTCGAAGCACAGGTCTGCGCGATCTCTTCCACCACCGCGCAATACGCGACCAGGCTCGCGCCGCCGCCGCCGTGGCGCGCGGGCAGCACCATGCTGGCGATGCCGCTGTCGCGCAGGCGCTGCACGGTCTCGAGCGGATAGCGCTGACTCGCATCGATCTCGGCCGCAAGCGGTGCGAAGTACGTGGCAGACAACTCAGCGGCAAGATCGCGCCAATGCGCTTCCGCAGCGTTCAACTGCGGCTGCCACACGACTTCACGCGTCGGACGGATGCCGCGCGTGGCGCCGTTTGCGGGCTCTTCATGCGCCCTCTCTTCACTCTCTGCTGCAACGGCTGCGCGTTCGGAAATATTCATTCGCCAGGACCCTGCCAGGTTCGAAACGGTTGACCCAAAAAAATACTGTGTAGTATGCTCGGTCAACGCATCATACTAACGAGTATGTTTTCGGTCAACAGCGCGCAGGGCAGGGAAAGCCCGCCCCGGAGGCTGCAAACCGATCAACAGGAGACACGCGATGCACGCACAGGAAACGGCTGCACAGCCGCTCAGGGTGTTCTGGGCGCCGGGTTGTTCAAGCTGTCTGCGTACCAAGGAGTTTCTGACGCGGCATGGCATCGCGTTCGAATCGGTGAACGTGGCGGCGCAGGCGGGCGCGATGGAGGAGTTGCGCAGTCTCGGCGCCCGCAGCGTGCCGGTGCTCGCGATCGGGACGCGCTATGTGTATTGCCAGTCGCTTGCGGACATCAAGACCTTCCTCGAACTCGATATCCCCGACGACACGCGGCTGACGCCCGCCACGCTGGCGGAGCGGGTCAACCTCACCATCATGAAGGCGCTTGGCTTCGTGAAGCAGTTGCCGGACGACGTGCTCGACGGTCCGTTCCGCAACAGCTGGGCGCCGCCGCGCGGGCTGGCTCATCACGTATTCCGCGTGGTCGAGGCGTATCTCGAAGCGGTCGAGGAACAGCGCGAACTCACCTACGAAATGACGATGCGCGGCACGCATGAAGTGGTGCCGGGCCAGGACGTACTGACCTACGGGGAAGCGGTGCTCGCGCGCTTCAACCGCTGGTGGCAGATGCATCGCGACGACGACTTCTCTGCCATGCAGCCCACCTACTGGGGCGAGCAATCCCTGCACGAAGTGCTCGAACGCACAACCTGGCATGCGATGCAGCACGCGCGGCAACTGACGGTCGTAATCGAGGCGCAAGGCCATGCGGTCCGCGAGCCGTTCACGCCCGCCGACCTCGCCGGCCTGCCGCTGCCCGAAAAAGCGTGGGACGACGACAAATAATGCCTTCAACAACGGAGACGACGTGAACCTGATCGACAAGGTAGTGGCGGTAACGGGGGCGGGACGCGGCATTGGCCGGGAGATTGCGCTGCTGTGTGCGCGCGAGGGCGCGGCGGTGGTCGTGAACGACTATGGCGGTGCGGATGGCAACGAGCCGAATCCTGGTGCGGAGGTGGTCGAGGAGATCGTAAAGGCCGGCGGGCGCGCGGTGTCGAATGCGGCCAGCATCGCCGACGAGCAGGGCGCGACGTCCATCGTCGAGGATGCGGTGCAGCACTTCGGCCGCATCGATGCCGTGGTCAACAACGCCGGCATTCTGCGCGACCGCATGTTCCACAAGATGAGCCATGCCGAATGGCGCGACGTCGTCGATGTGCATCTGAACGGCTATTTCTACGTATCGAAAGCGGCGGCCGTTCATTTCAAGGAGCAGGGCAGCGGCGCGTTCGTTCATTTCACGTCGACGTCAGGGCTGGTCGGCAACCTGGGCCAGGCGAACTATGCGGCGGCGAAGATGGGTATCGTCGGCCTGTCCACGTCGATCGCGCTGGACATGCAGCGCTACAACGTGCGTTCCAACTGCATCGCGCCGTTCGCGTGGAGCCGCATGACGGCATCGATCCCGGCGGAAACCGAAGCGGACAAGGCGCGCGTGGAGCGGCTCAAGACCATGTCCGCCGACAAGGTGGCGCCGCTTGCCGCGTTCCTGTGCTCCGACCTGGCGAAGGACGTCACCGGGCAGGTGTTCTGCGCGCGCAAGAACGAAATCTTCCTGTTTTCCCTGCCGCGTCCGGTGCGTTCGATGCAGCGTGCCGAAGGCTGGAGTGTCGATACGCTCGCCTCGGATCTGCTGCCCGCGTTCCGCCCGACCTTGCAGCCCTTGCAGCGCTCATCGGATGTGTTCGCGTGGGATCCGGCATGAACGCCGCGTTCGAACCCGCGCGCCTCGTGGCAGCGCCGCCGCGCGAGACCGTCGCGACGCATGATGTGCGCGATGTGATGCTGTATGCGCTGGGCATCGGTGTCGGCAGCGATGCGGCGACCTCGGCTTCCACCTTGCGATACGTCTACGAAGACCGGCTGCAGGTCTGCCCGACGATGGCAGTGGTGCTCGCCTGGCCCGGCTTCTGGTTGAAGGAACCGCAATACGGCGTGAACTGGCGCAAGGTGCTGCACGCGGAGCAGTCGCTGGAAGTGTTCGCGCCCTTGCCTTGCGAAGGCAGCATCCGAAGCGTGCTGAGGGTCGAGCGCATCGTCGACAAGGGCGCCGACAAGGGCGCGCTGCTGTACTCGCGGCGCGACCTGTATGCGAGCGAGAGCGGCCAGTTGCTCGCGACCGAGCGTCGCGCCACTTTTCTGCGTGGCGACGGCGGACGCGGCTCGGCGGGCCCGCATGACGATGCGGCGCCAACGCCGCACGCGCTGCCGGAACGCGCGCCGGACAAGTCGGTCGCGCTTGCCACCCGGGACGATCAGGCGTTGCTGTACCGGCTGAGCGGCGATCGCAATCCGCTGCATATCGATCCGCATATCGCCGAATCGGCGGGCTTTGCGCGGCCCATCCTGCACGGCCTGTGCACCTACGGCGTGGCGGCGCGCGCGCTGACCGACGCCCTGTGCGACGGCGACGCCGTCCGCTTCTCGCGCATGGACTGCCGCTTCTCGAAGCCGGTCTATCCGGGCGAGACGATCGTCACCGACATCTGGGTCACTGGCGCGGGCGAGGCGTCGTTCGTCGCGCGCGTCGCGGAACGCGATGCGGTCGTCCTCGGCAATGGCCGCTTTCAATGGCATTGAAGCCTTCAACCTGACGGATACAGCAATGATTGGAATCTTGGCTTGCGGCGCGTATGTTCCGCGTCTGCGCCTGCAACGCGCGTCGGTGAGCGCGGCGCACGCGTGGTTCGCGCCGGCATTGAAGGCGCATGGCAAAGGCGAGCGGGCGATGGCGAACTGGGACGAAGACGCGCTCACGCTCGCGGTGGAAGCCGCCCGCGACGCCGCCCCCGAAGCGGCGCGCGGGGAAATCGGCACGTTGATGCTCGCCTCGACGAGTCTGCCGTTCGCGGACCGTCAGAATGCCGGCATCGTGAAGGAAGCACTCAATCTCGCCGACGACGTGTTCACCCAGGACATCACCGGCAGCCAGAAAGCGGGCACGGGCGCGCTGATCCAGGCATTGCGCGGGGTAGCCTCGGCCGATGCCGCGCACACGCTCTGCATCGCATCCGAGCGCGCGGCCGCGAAGCCTGCCTCGGAGGCGGAACTGATCAACGGCGATGCCGCCGCCGCGTTTGTGCTGGGTCGCGGCGAAGCGATTGCGCGCTTCATCGGCAGCCATTCGGTCTCGGTCGATTTCGTCGATCATTTCCGCGGCAGCGACGCCAGTTTCGACTACGGCTGGGAAGCGCGCTGGGTCCGCGATGAAGGCTACGGCCGCATTGCCGGCGACGCGCTGACGCAGGCGCTCGCGAAGTTCGGCCTGGCCGGCGAGGACGTGCATCGGCTGATCGTGCCGATTCCGGTGCGTGGCGTCGCCGAAGCGCTGGCGCGGACCTGCGGCGTGCCGGCGAGCGCCATCGTGGACACGCTCGGCGCCACGCTCGGTCATGCCGGCTGCGCGCAGCCGCTCGTGCTGCTGGCGCATGCGCTCGAACGCGCGCAGCCGGGTGAGCGGATCGTGCTGCTCGGCTTCGGCCAGGGCGCGGACGTGCTGATCTTCGAGACCACGCCCGCCATCGCCGCCCAGACGAACGCGACGAAGCGCGGCGTGTCGGGCTGGCTCGCGCGCGGCAAGCCCGAAGCGAACTACCTCAAGTATCTGTTCTTCACGGGCGGCATCGGCCTGGACACGGGCATGCGCGCCGAGTTCGAGCAGAAGCAGCCGCTCACGGCGCTGTATCGCAACCGGTCGGCGGTGCTCGGCCTGGTCGGCGGGCGCGATCCGGAAAGCGGCGCGGTGCAGTACCCGCCGACCGGCATCGCCGTGGGATCGCACGATGCGCGCAGCGCGACGCTCGAACCTTATCCGCTCGCCGAACGCACCGCGCGCGTGCTGACCTTCACGGCGGACCGGCTGGCCTTCACGCCGGATCCACCGGGCTGCTACGGCATGGTCGAGTTTGACGGCGGCGGCCGCATGCTGGCGGAGTTCACGGACGCCGATGCGGCTCAGATCGAGGTCGGCCGGGCCATGCGCATGAGCTTTCGAATCAAGTCCGTCGATGAGCGGCGCGGCTTCGTCAAATATTTCTGGAAGGCGATGCCCGCCTGACAAGGAGCGAATCAACATGCCCAAAGGCATTCGGGACAAGGTAGCGATACTCGGCATGGGCTGCGCGCGCTTCGGCGAGCGCTGGAACGACGATGCCGACGATCTCATGGTCGAGGCCTACACGGAGGCGCTCGCCGATGCGGGCGTCGAGACCGCGCAGATCGACGCGGCGTGGCTGTCGGTGGGCTTCGACGCGATGAACATCGGGCCGTCGGGCATTCCGCTCGCCATGGCGCTGCGGCTGCACGACATTGCGGTCACGAAAGTGGAGAACTACTGTGCGTCGGGCACCGAGGCCTTTCGCGGCGCGGTCTATGCGGTCGCTTCGGGCGCGGCCGACATCGCGCTCGCGCTTGGGGTCGAGAAGCTGAAGGACACGGGCTACGGCGGCCTGCCGGTGCGCACGCGCGGCACCACGTTCGACATGATCGGCGTGGTGGGATCGGCGCCCGGCAACTTCGCCCAGCTTGCCGGCGCCTATCGCGCGCGGCATGGCGTCTCGCGTGACGATCTCAAACGCGCCATGGCGCACGTCTCGGTCAAGAGCCATGCGAACGGCGTCAACAATCCGAAGGCGCATCTGCGCCGTGCCGTGGACATGGACACCGTGCTGAACGCGCCGATGGTCGCCGAGCCGCTCGGCCTGTACGACTGCTGCGGCGTGTCGGATGGCGCGGCCTGCGCGATCGTCACGACGCCGGAGATCGCCCGCGCGCTCGGCAAGGGCGGCGAGCTCGTGACGGTGAAGGCGCTGCAACTCGCGGTATCGAACGGCTGGGAACTGCAGGGCGCGGGCTGGGACGGCAGCTATTTCCATACCACACGTATTGCCGCGCAACGCGCCTACGACGAAGCGGGTATCACGAAGCCGCGCGAGCAACTGAGCCTGATGGAAGTCCACGACTGCTTCTCCGTCACCGAACTCGTGACGATGGAAGATCTGCACGTGAGCGAGCCCGGCGAAGGCTGGCGCGACGTGCTCGACGGCCGCTTCGACGCGGACGGCGCCAATCCATGCCAGATCGACGGCGGGCTGAAGTGCTTCGGGCATCCGATCGGCGCATCGGGACTGCGCATGATCTACGAGAACTATCTGCAATTGCTGGGCCGCGCCGGCAAGCGGCAGGTGCGCAAGCCGCCGGTGCTCGCGCTGTCGCACAACCTCGGCGGCATGCCGAACCAGAACGTCAGTGCGGTCGCGATTGTCGGCCTGGCCGGAGCCTGACGATGCTCGACCGCGAAACCCTCGAACAACTGAAAGACTCCGTGCGCCGTTACGTGCGCGAGAAGCTGGTGCCGCTGGAGCAGCAGGTCGCTGAAGAAGACCGCATTCCGCCTGGCATCCTCGACGACTTTCGCCAGATGGGCCTGTTCGGACTCTCGACGCCCGAAGCGTACGGCGGCCTCGGGCTCGTCTGCGCGGAAGAGATCGAGATCATCATCGAGCTGACGTGGGCCTCGGCGGCCTTCCGCTCGGCGGTGGGCATCAATCTCGGGCTCGGCTCGCAAGGCATCCTGATGGACGGAACCGAGGCGCAGAAGGATCACTGGCTGCCGAAGATCGCGAGCGGCGAAGTCATCACGAGCTTCTGCCTCACCGAACCCGATTCGGGCTCGGACAGCGCGGCGCTGCGCACGCGCGCGGTGCTCGACGGCGACAGCTGGGTCATCGACGGCAGCAAGCGCTACATCACCAATGCGCCGGTTGCGGGGCTGTTTCTCGTCATGGCCCGCACGCATCCGGAACGGCTGCCGAAGAACGCGCACGTCACCGCGTTCCTCGTGCCGGCGGATACGCCGGGCGTGACCGTTGGCCCGAAGGACAAGAAGATGGGTCAGGCGGGCGCCTGGTCGGCGGACGTGTACTTCGAAAACGTGCGGGTGCCGCGGAGCGCGATCATCGGCGGCGAACCGGGCCGGGGATTCGTGACGGCCATGAAGTCGCTCGATCGCGGCCGCATCAATGTTGCCTCGGTGTGTGTCGGCCAAGCGCGGCGCATTCTTCACGAGGCCACGCAGTATGCGGTCGGACGGACGCAGTTCGGCGAGCCGCTCGCCAGCTTCCAGCTGATCCAGGCCATGCTCGCCGACAGCCAGACCGATCTCTACGCTGCCGAATGCATGCTGCGCGACGTCGCCCGCCGGTATGACGCGGGCGAGCGTGTCTCGCTCGAAGCGTCGTGCTGCAAGCTGTTCTGCTCGGAGATGGTCGGCCGCATCGCGGATCGCGCCGTGCAGATTCACGGCGGCGCGGGCTACATGCGCGACAGCGCCGTGGAGCGCTTCTACCGCGACGTGCGGCTGTTCCGCATCTACGAAGGCACGACGCAGATTCAGCAGATCATCATCGGCAAGGAACTCGCCCGGCGTGCCGCGGCGTCATGACTTCATAAAAACAGGGAAACGGCGGAATGGATCTCGGACTCAGGGACAAGGTGGCGATCGTCACCGGAGGGGCGCGCGGCATCGGCGCGGCAATCGGCGAGCGTCTGGCGATGGAAGGCGCGCGCGTCGCGGTGGTCGATCGCGATGGAGCCGGCGCGGGGGCACAAGCGGACAAGCTTCAGACGATGGGCGTGGAGGCGCGCGCGTATGCCGTCGATGTCACCGACGAAGCATCGGTCAACGACATGGTCGAGGCGGTGGCGGACACATGGGGCAGCGTGCACCTGCTCGTGAACAATGCGGGATTCACCCGCGACATGCGCATCACGAAGATGGGCGTCGGCGACTGGGACAGCGTTGTCGATGTCATCCTGAAGGGCGCCTTCCTGTGTACGCGCGCCGTGTTGCCGCACATGACGGCGGAAGGCCAGCGGTGGGGACGCATCGTCAATATCTCGTCGCGTGCGCATCTGGGCAATCCGGGGCAGGCGAACTACTCGGCGGCCAAGGCAGGACTGATCGGCTTCACGCGGGCGATGTCGCTGGAGAACGGGCGCTTTGGCGTGACCGTGAATGCGATCGCGCCGGGCATCATCGACACGCAGGCGGTGCGCGATCTGCCTCACTACGACAAGGTGCGCGAAGCCGCCGAGAAGACCACGCCGGTGCCGCGCATGGGCAACCCGTCCGATGTCGCGGATGCGGTGGCATTCCTGCTGTCCGAACGCGCGAGCTATGTAAGCGGCGATCTCCTGCACGTCTCCGGCGGCCGGTACTGAGACTCGGGCGTCAGGCGGGGCCGAAGCGCGCGGCCCCGCGCGTCATGACCTTCACGTTGCGTTCGAGGGCAAACACGTCGAAAGAGAGGTGATCGCCTTCGACGGAGGTACGGCTGGATGCTTCGATGCGCAGCGTGTCCCCTGGAAACACGGGCGCGCTGAAACGCGCTTCCATTTCGCGGAGTTCGACGGCGTGCCGTTCGAGCGCGCGCAACAGCATGTAGCCCGCGATGCCGAAGCTCGCCATGCCATGCAGGATGGGTTGCGCGAATCCTGCCGCGCGGGTAATGGCGGGATCGGCATGCAGGCCGTTCATGTCGCCGTTCAGGCGAAACAGAAGCGCGGTTTGCGGCGGCACGGTGTAGTCGAATGCATGACGGCTTGCGGCTTTACGCTCGTCGCGTTGCGCTGCCTCACGCACGCGAGGAGTGGAGTCGAATCCTCCATGGGTGCGCAGGATCGAAGTCATGTCGAGCGTGGCGATGGGCGCGCCATCGTCGGCATCGAACAGCTTGCGTCTCGTCACGACGCGCGCACCGCGCTCGCGGCCGAGATCCTCCACGGTCACCACACGGCTTTCGCTGCGCACATGTGCAGCGGTTGCCAGCGGACGATGAAGCTCGATGCGCTGCGCACCATGCAGCATGCCGGGCCAGTCGAGCCCGAGACGCGGATCGCCGAGCCAGGGGCCCGGATCGGCGAGGACGGTGGCGAAGGCCGGCAATACAGCGAGGCCTTCTTCATACACGTAAGCGAGTTGTGCCGGGTCCAGCGGCGCCTGGCCGATGCCCAGTGACAGTGCGTAGAACATGACGTCACGGGCGGTGTAGCGCTGCGAGAGGGCGTCGATCGGCCAGTTCAGCAGTTGCGCCGGATCCAGCGGCGCGTGTGCAGGCATGCTTCAGGCGGCGAGCGCGAGCGCCGCTTCTTCGGCGACGCGTCCGCTCGGATTGCCGAGCAGCGTGGTGCGATACATCATGCGCGGCTGCGTCTGGTCGTAGTCGGATAGCGCGATATGCATGGCGCTGCGGTTGTCCCACATCATCAGATCGCCGACCTGCCAGCGGTGCCGATAGACATTCTCCGGCTGCACGCTGTGCTGATACAGGTACTCGAGCAATGGCCGGCTTTCGGCGCGCGTCATGTCCTCGAAGGAAACCGTCGTCATCTCGCTCACGTAGAGCGCCTTGTGACCTGCTTCGTCGTGCACGCGCGCGACCGGCTGAAACACGGGCGGGTTGCGCCGGCGAATGTCGGCGAGATCTTCCGGCGTGCGGTTCGCCCGCGTCTCGCGCGCGATGGTCATGTCATGCAGCGCCCAGCGGCCGTCGAGCATCGACTGAAGGCCAGGCGAAAGCGTCTCCCACGCCCGCACCATGTTGCAGAACATGGTGTCGCCGCCGACCGGCGGCAGCACCGAGCAATACAGCAGCGAACCCTTGGCGGGACGCGTGGTGGTCGACAGATCGGAGTGCCATTGCCGGCCCACCGCAAGCCGCTTGCCGCCCGCTTCGTGATTGGTCACCAGCAGGATTTCCGGATGCTCCGGATGCCGGAAGCGCGGAATGGAAGCGTGATCGTCGAGCGCGCCGAAGCGGCGGCTGAACGCAACATGCTGCGCATGATCGAGCGACTGGCCGCGAAACAGCAGGATCGTATGACGATGCCAGGCGTCGCGTAACGCGGCGATGGTGTCGTCGTCGATCGCTGTGCGCAGATCGAGCCCGACCACTTCCGCGCCGATCGCCGACGCAAGAGGTTTCAACGTGAACGTCATGATGGAATCCGTGTGATGTGACGTTGGACCGGGTGCGATCAGACCTGCGCGATCTGCTGCTGCTCGGACCAGAACAACAGCTTCTTCTGCAGCATGTGCATCAGCAGATGCAGCACGATGCCCATCCCGGACAGCACGACGAGCGCAGCGAACACGCCGGCGGTGTCGAGGTTGTTGTTCAACTGCATGATGAGATTGCCCAGCCCTTTGCGCGAGCCGACGAATTCCCCGACGATCGCACCCAGCACGCTGAAGATGACCGCGATGTGCAGGCCGGCGAAGATCATCGGCGCGGCGCTCGGCAGGCGCACCATCGTGAAGATCTGCCAGCGGCTCGCCTGCAGGGAACGCATCAGTTCGATGCGGGAGATATCGGTGGAACGCAGCCCGACGATCACGTTGACCAGGATCGGAAAGAACGCGACGACCGCCGCCATGATGACCTTCGACGTCATGCCGAAGCCGAACCAGATGATGAAGAGCGGCGCGATCGCCACCTTCGGCGTGGTCTGGATGGCAATCAGATAGGGGTAGAGCGTCTTCTCGACGAAGCGCGATTGCGCGATCACCGCGCCGAGCATGATGCCGAGAATGGTCGCCAGCAGGAAGCCGAGCAGCGCTTCAGCGAGCGTGGTCAGGCCGTTGCTGATGAAGAGTCCGGACGAGAGGCCGTTGACGAGCGCGTGAAAGATGTCGGAAGGCGCCGGCGCAATGTAGATGGGCACCGCTGCCAGCATGAAGCCGATTTCCCACACGGCGACGACCAGCACGAACAGCGCCGGCACGCAGATCCATTCCGGATGTTGCTTCAACATGGCGAATGCCTGACGGCGCGGCGTCGGCGGCGAATGCGGAATCGCGAGTTCGGCGCTCATTCTATGAATCCCTTGGCCTGGAAGTGTTGACGGATGCGGCGCGTGTACGAGCCGAAGCGTTCGGTGGTCATGACATCGAGATCGCGTTGCGCGGGCAGCTCGACATCGACGATTTCAGCGATGCAGCCCGGACGGCTCGACAGCACCAGCACGCGGCTGCCGAGAAACACCGCTTCGGGAATCGAGTGCGTGACGAACAGCACCGTCTTGCCGGACTCGCGCCAGATGCGCCGGATTTCGACGTTCATGGTTTCGCGCGTCATGGCGTCGAGCGCGCCGAAGGGCTCGTCCATCAGCAGCACGGCCGGGTCGTGCACCAACGCGCGGGCGATCGCAACGCGCTGCTGCATGCCGCCCGACAGCTCGTTCGGATAGCGGTTTGCGAAATCGGCCAGACCGACCATGTCGAGCAATTGCCTGGCACGCGCGCCGGTCGCCTCGCGATCGAGCTTGAGCACCGTGGCGGGCAGCATGACGTTGTCGAAGGTGGTCTTCCACGGCAACAGGACCGGACTCTGGAACACGACGCCGATATCGCGCTGCGGACCGTCGATGGCTTGTCCATTGACGCGAATGGTGCCGGAAGTACGCGGGATGAGACCGGCCAGCATCTTGAGAAGCGTGGACTTGCCGCATCCCGAGGGACCGACGACGGTAATGAATTCACCCCGGTCGATGGTCAGGTCGATGGGACCGAGGGCTTGCACCGAATCGCCGCTGCGGGTGCGGTAATGCTTCTGCAGACCGTCGATCTGGATGAGGGCGGGGAGCGGCGCACGCGGCTCGCTGCCGGAGAGCGACATTGTGGGCATGCGATCCATGACGGCGGAAGCTCTCCTTGAACATCAGACAACGAGGAAGCCCGGCTGGCGGGCGAAGTGGCATCTTCAAATACATACTCATGAGTATGTCTTGAGGGAAATCATACTGACGCGTATGTTGGGCGTCAATAGAAGCGGGTAGGTGTTTACGCGGGCGGGGCGGGCCCGTCAGTCATGACGCGCGGTTGTCTAAGGAGACAGATCCACGCCACGCGATTCCTTCATATACCGCTTCCAGCGCGCGACCAGCATCAGCCTGCGTTCGCCGTGCCGTTCATCGAGGAAGTGGATGCTCACGATCCGGTCGGTCCTGAAGTGTCGGAAGGCCTGCCGCAACTCGCACCAGGCAGCCAGCAGACGCGCGGCATCCGCATAGCCGATGATTAGCGGCCAGATCGTCCGCTCGCTCATGCGTTCTGCTTCGTCGCGATAGCGGATCCGCAGCTTGCGGCCGTCGCGGATCGACTCGCGCAAGCGGCTCATGTCGAGCGTGTCGGCGGAGACCGTGAGCGGCGCCACCGCGCCGATCGTCGGGTCTGCGATGAAGGGCCGGAGATGGTCGGGCACCGCGGCCGCGATCTTCGCGATGAGGTCGTTCGCTGCCCGCGAGAGCACGGCGTCGCTACGCTGCGCCACCCATTGTGCGCCGAGCACGGCCGCCTCCAGTTCCTCGGCGGTCAGCATCAAAGGCGGCATGTCGTATTGACGATCGAGAACATACCCTGTCCCGGCCTCGCCACGAATCGGCACGCGCTGCGCCATCAGGTCCGCGATGTCCCGGTAGACCGTGCGGGTCGACACCTCGAGTTCCTCGGCGAGACTACGCGCGATGACGGGACGCCGTGCGCGTCGCAGGATCTGGATGAGCTGGAAGAGGCGGTCGGATCGGCGCATGCGTTCGCTGCTGACAACACGGTGGCAACAGCACCTTTGTAGGATGGCCGTGACGTCGCACACCATTCTGGTGCGATCCCATCACGGAGGAAAACATGGACTTCGTTTCAACCCGCATTATCACCGACGACATTGCCGGGCTCGTCCGTTTCTATGAACAGCTCGGCCTGACCGCCACGTGGCTGGCCGACGAGTTTGCAGAACTCAGGTCGCCGTCCTGCACGCTGGCGATCGGCACCACCCGGACGATGCAGCAGTTCTTTGCCGGCGCTGCGACGGCGGCGAGCAATCGCTCGGTCATCATTGAATTCCGCGTGGAGGACGCCGACGCCGACTACGAGAAGCTGCAGGCAATGGGCGCTCGCATCGAGCAGGCGCCCGTCACACAACCATGGGGCAACCGCTCCCTGCTCTTCAGTGACCCCGACGGCAATCTCATCAACTTCTTCACGCCGGTTACGCCGGAAGCATCGCAAAGGTTTGCGAGGAAGTAGTTCCTGCCTTGGGTCGATTGGTTATGTCATTACGCTCAACTTTTTCCATTCAGTGCCGATAAGCGGAAAGTTCGTGCTGAGCGAAGGGGTTGAGCGATCATCGTGTTCGTGCATAAGCCAACGCCGTTGCAACCCGTCATCAGCACATGTCGCCGCAACTCATATTGGCGGGGTGATGATGCTTCACAATTCGATCAAGTCTTCCTTCACGCCCGCCGATGCGGAAGCCATGGAGCGAACCGTGGGGCGGATCGCTTTTGCGCCCGACGGCAGCATCCTTCGCGTGAACGAGCGCTTCCTGGAACTCTTCGACTACCAGGGATGGGAGCTCGTCGGACGCAATCGCAGCATCTTCCGGCCGCTCGCAGCGGGCGCAGCCGTGCGGGACGAGATCGATACGGTCCTTGAAACCGCCGAAGCGTTCTTCGGCGAAATGCAGCAGCTGAAGCGCGACGGCTCGTCTTTCTGGACCGAGGTTTCCTGCATCCCGTTCGCGGCCGCGGACGGCACGGTCGGCGAAATCGTGATGCTGGTGCGCGACGTGACCGCCCGCATGATGTCGGCCGTGGACGACGCCGGCCAGATCGCCGCCATCAATACCTCGCAGGCCGTGATCCACTTCGCGATGGACGGCACGATCCTTCACGCCAACGAGAAGTTTCTCGACGCGACCGGCTATGGTCTCGATGAAGTCGTCGGTCAGCATCACCGCATGTTCGTCGCCGCCGACGAGGCCAGCGACCCGTCGTATGCCGCGTTCTGGGAACGCTTGCGAGAAGGCTTGCACGCTTCCGGCGAATATCGGCGCTTCAGCAAGGACGGCCGCGCCGTCTGGCTGCGTGCGACCTACAATCCCATCCTCGACCTCGAAGGTCGTCCGTTCAAGATCGTCAAGTATGCGGTCGACGTCACCTCGGAAAAACAGCAGAACGCCGATTTCGAAGGCCAGATTGCGGCCATCGACAAGTCGCAGTGCATCGTGACCTTTGCGCCCGACGGCACCATTCTGGATGCCAACCGCAACTTCCTCGAAGCGGTGGGCTACACGATGGAGGAACTCGAAGGCCGCCATCACCGCATGTTCGTCGATCCGGCCTACGCGCACAGTCTCGACTACGAGATTTTCTGGAGCGATCTGGCCGCCGGCCGTCATCGCAGCGGCGAGTTCCGGCGGATTGGCCGCGACAAGCGCGAGATCTGGCTGCAGGCCATCTATAGCCCGGTGCTCGATCAGGACGGCCGGCCCTTCAAGATCGTCAAGTACGCAACGGTGGTCACGCGCGAGAAGCTTCGCCAGGCGGATCATCAAGGCCAGATCGCCGCGATCCACAAGTCGCAGAGCGTGGTCGCCTTCAATATCGACGGCACGATCCTCGACGCCAACGACAACTTTCTCGACCTGGCGGGTTACCGCCTGTCGCAGGTTATCGGCCGGCATCATTCGATGTTTGTTTCGGCGGAGGAGCGGGACAGCGAAAGCTATCGGAAGTTCTGGCAGGCGCTCGCCGCGGGTCAGTACCAGGCGGGCGAATTCAAGCGCCTCGGCCGCGATGGCCGCGAGATCTGGCTGCAGGCTTCCTACAATCCGATCCTCGACATGAACGGGCGGACCTTCAAGGTCGTCAAGAACGCCGTCGACGTGACCCAGCAGAAGCTGCGGCAAGGCGACTACGAAGGCCAGATCGCCGCGATCAACAAGTCGCAGAGCGTGGTCTCGTTCGACATGGACGGCAACGTGCTCGAAGCGAACGACAACTTCCTGACGCTGATGGGCTACACGCTTCGGGACGTGGTGGGCCGGCACCATCGCATGTTCGTCGACAAGGAAACCGCCGCGCATGCGGATTACGCACGCTTCTGGACCGAGCTGCGCGCGGGCACGTTCCTGTCTTCCAAATTCAAGCGCATCGCGGCGAACGGGGCCGAGGTCTGGATCCAGGCATCCTATAACCCGATCTACGACCTGAACGGCAAGCCCTTCAAGATCGTCAAGATCGCCGCCGACATCACCGCCGACGTGTCCCTCGCCGCCGATCTCTCGCGGGCCCAGAAGGAAGTCCAGCACGACCCGGCGACGGGCCTGCCGAACCGGCTCGGCCTGCGCATGTTCATGCGCCAGGTGCTCAGGGCGACCGACAGCGAACTCGCGCTGTTCTATCTCGACCTCGATCACTTCAAGCCGATCAACGACACGTTCGGCCATGATGTGGGCGATCTCGTGTTGCGCACTGTCGCCGCGCGCCTGACGGGTGAGATGAGGGAAGGGCAGCTGGTTGCGCGGATCGGTGGCGACGAGTTCGTTGTTGCTGCCTCGAACCTGGCGCGGCCGCAGGTCGTCGAACTCGCGGAACGCCTGATCGAGGCGGTGTCCCAGCCCATCGCTCATGGCGACCGGTGGCTGGAGGTGGGCCTGTCGATCGGTATCGCGCTGACGCCGCAGGATACGCTCGAAGAAGACGAGTTGTTCCGCTTCGCCGACGTTGCGCTGTATCGGTCCAAGGGCAAGCAGCGCGGCACCTACACGTTCTACGCCGAAGATGCGGAAACCTCGGCCGAGACCGAACGGCATCTCGCGCATGACATGCTGATCGCGATCAAGGCGCGTGAATTCGATCTCGCCTGCAGCGTGCGCGTCTCGTCCACGAACGCGATCGCCGTCGAGGTCCAGCCGTGGTGGAATCATCCGACGCTCGGCCGGCTCGGCACGGAAAGTTATCTGCGCGTGGCCGAGCAGAGCGGGCTTGTCGTGCCGCTCGGAGAATGGGTCTTGCGCGAGGCCTGCAAGCTCGCCACGCGGCTGCCCGAAGTGACGGTCTGCGTGCCCGTCTACCCCAAGCAGCTTCTGACGAGCGACTTCACCGAGACGCTGACATTGGCGCTGCGCGAGAGCGGCGTCGACGCGAACCGCCTTGAACTGCGGCTCGAACGCGGCACCGCTCGCGTGAACACGGAAAGCCTGCGCGCGGATCTCGCGAGGCTCAGGGCAATGGGTCTTCAGGTCGTCGCCGATAGCGTGCTTGCCGGCGAAAACGCGCTGTCGAACCGGGCCTCCTGGAGCATGGACCGCGTGATGGTTGACGCGCGCCTTCGCGCCTTGCTCAAGCGACAGCTTCATCCGCTGGCAGAGGAGATCGCCGGGATCGAGGCGGGCGACGCCAGAACGACGACGAGCGGCAGGCGTTGCTTCGAGATCGACGCCACGGCGGCGCTGCGGGACTTCGTGCTGCTCGATGCGACCAAGGCGTCCGAGCTGGCGGGCGTGCTGCGGGAGACGAAGAAGAAGCTGAAGGGTGAGGGGTGGGTTGAAGAGGGCAGGAAGCTGGCGAGGAAGGAAAAGGCGGCCTGACGCGCGGGGCCGTTGCGTTTGCATGAACCGGAACGGGCGCGTTCGATGCCGGTGGCCGACATCGGCTGAAGCAGGGGTATTGGGACGACGCCAACGATAGCAGGCACAATACGCAGCGCCAGCCACTGCGGGTTGTCCGCGCGCGGCCGCCTGTTCCTCGTCCCCGCCCACCCATGACTGAAGCTTCTTCCAGGCAGAATTCGCCGCGCTTTCTGCTGTTGCTCGTGTGCCTGTTCGCGTCCGCCGGACAACTCGCCATCGACATTTATGTGCCCGCGCTGCCCGCGATGGCGCGCTATTTCAGCGTGTCGGCGCAAGCCATTCAGTCGAGCGTGTCCGGCTACATGGCCGCCTACGCCATCGGCCAGCTCGTGCTCGGTCCCGTCGCCGATGCCTATGGCCGCAAGCGCGTGCTCGCTTTCGGGCTGGTGGTCTATACCCTCGGCTGTCTGCTCTCGCTCACGGCGAACAGCCTCGAAACCTTCATCCTCGCGCGCGTCCTGCAGGGCTTCGGCATCGCGGCCACCAATCTGCTTGCCAAGGCGATCATCACCGATTCGTTCAGTGGCCAGCGCTTGCTGCACGCGTTCACCTACATGTCGATTGCCTGGGGGTTCGCGCCGATCGTCGCGCCGGTCATCGGCGCGCACCTGCAGGAATGGCTGGGCTGGAAAGCCTGCCTGGTGTTCCTGCTGATCTATTCGATCGTGATGTGGGGGTTCGTCTGGCGATACCAGGAGACGTTACGCAAGCCTGTGCATCTGGCGCCGCGCACGCTGATCAGCAATGCCGGGAAGGTCCTGGCAAGCCCCGTGTTTCAAAGCTGTTTTCTGGCGCAAGGCCTGTGCTACAGCATTCTGCTGGTGTTCAATATCGTCGGGCCGTTCATGGTGCAGAACACGTTGCACAGGCCGCCGACCTATTTCGGCTATCTCGCGCTGGCCATCGGCATGATGTATTTTCTCGGGGGCCTCTCGAACCGTTTGCATGGACCGCGCTTTCCGAGCGCCGAAACGCGCTTGCGCCTGGGCTCGCGAATCATGGCAGGCGCCGCGGTCGCGATGCTGCTCTTCTCGCTCACCGCGGGACTCACGGTGTGGTCGCTTGCCTTGCCCGTGCTCGTGATGGGCTTTTGTGCAGGGGCCATGTATCCGACCTTCATGGCGAAGGGCAACTCGCTGTTTCCGCATATCGCCGGTTTGACGAGCGCGATTCTCGGTTGCGCACTGCTGCTGGTTTCGTCCGTCATGATGGGACTGGCCGGCTTCGTGTCAGTGCAGATACTTGCGCCGCTGGCCCTGTTCTTCGTCGCGATCGGCGTGACCGTGGTCGTGATGGTGAACCTGCTGCTGCGGCATCTGGAGCGAGCCGCGCGGGACGAAGCGGCGGTCAGGGCGGCGTAAACACGGGCCGTACGCCGCTTGACCCGCTTGCGGCTATCCCGTGGTTTGCGCAGCGCTGGCCCGGCCTTGCGCGAAGTGGCCCGGCTTGAGGGCCAGCACGGCGATGAGACTCAACGCAATGCCGATCATCACGTACAGCACGGGCGCCAGCGGCGAACCCGTAAGCGCGATGAGCCACGTGACGAAGGTCTGCGCAAAGCCGCCAAAGATTAAAACGACCACGTTGTTGACCACGGCGAGCGACGTCGCGCGCGAACGCCTGGGGAACATTTCCGCGAGCGTCGTGCAATAGACGCCGAGGAAGGTGGCGCTGATCACGCCGATCACGATCTGCGCGACCAGAAGCCGTGAGACGGATGGCGCAGCCACGACCCAGGCATAGAGCGGATAGATGGCGACGAGGTAGGCGGCCAGCGAGCCGACCAGCAGGGTTTTGCGGTCGTGACGATCGGACAGCGCGCCGGCAATCGGCGTGACGATCAGCATGACGATGGCCGCGATCATCTGCACCATGAAGCTCTCGGACACGGGCAGCTTGAGCACCTGTTTCGCATAGGTGACGGTATAGCCGAAGGTGACGTAGAACGTGACCGTGCTCGCGACCACCATGCCCATGCCGATCAGATAGTCCGACAGTCCGCGCTTGACGGCGCTTGCGTCTGCCGGGCGCGCGTGCGGCGTTGCGTGGATGCGCGCGTAGGTTTCGCTGGCGTGACGGCGCAGATAAACCGTCAGTGGCGCAATGAGCAGGCCGACGGCAAAGGGAAGACGCCAGCCGCCCGCAATCTGCTGCTCGGGCGTGAACACCTGGGTGACCAGCACGCCGAGCGCGGCGCCCAGCATCGTCGACATGAGTTGGCCGCTCATCTGCCACGATCCATAGAAGCCGGAGCGCCTGGGCGGCGCGAGTTCGATCAGGAAGGCCGTCGAGGTGCCGAACTCGCCGCCAATCGAGAAGCCTTGCAGCAGCCGGGCCGCGAGCATCAGCAGCGGTGCGGCGACGCCCGCCGTGGCGTAGGTCGGTGCGAAGGTCATGATGGCCGCGGCCAGCGCCATGATGCTCATGCCAAGCGTCATGGCCGACTTGCGGCCGTATTTGTCGCCATAGAGACCGAGCAGCACGCCGCCCACCGGCCGCATGAAGAAGCCCGCGCCGAACAGGGCGGTCGTCAGGAGGATGGCATTCAGGCTCGCGCCCGAATCGGCAGGTGCGGCGGGAAAGAACAGCTTGCTGATGAGCGGCGTCATCGCGGCGAAGATGGTGAAGTCGAACCACTCCATCGCATTGGCCAGCACCGCAGCCACGATGACGGGCTTCAGGCCAGGTTGAGTATCCATCGGCTATCTCGGGACAAGGTTGGAAGGAGAGTCCGAATTCGTCGGATCATGCAGCCGGCGTTTGCCCGGGAAACACAGGCTCGCCGAGATTCAGCATCAGCCGGTTGGCCCACGCGAAGATGGCGATCGAATGGATGAGATCGAGAATCTCGGCATCAGAGAGACCGGCCTCGCGCAACGCGCGCAGATGGCTGGCTTCGATGTTGTCCGGATGCTCGGTCAGCGCGGCCGAGAAGCGCGCAATCGCTTGTTCGCGGCTCGTCGTGCCGGCGCTGTGGGGATCGTCGAAAACCTGGCGGATGACGTCGTTGCGCTTGGCGAGCTGTTCGAAACGCTGCGCATGGACCGACGCGCAATACACACAGCCATTGATCCGCGATACCACGGTGGTCGACAGTTCCCGTTCCGCGCGGGGCAGGCCGCCGGGTGCGTACATGATCGCGTTGAACGCCGCGGAGCGCTGCCGCAGGATCTCCGGCTGATGCACCAGAAAGCGGTAGTAATCCGACTCCTTTGCCTTGGGGTGGCTCTCTTCGAGCACGGCGATCTGTTCCCCGGTCGCCTGGTCGAGGTTCACGACGTCGAGCCATGCGCGCCATCCCAGTGACTCGTTCGTGAAGCCGTTCGAACGGATGAAGTCGGTCATGCTGCGCGCTCCAGTTGTGCAAAGGCTTGCAGACCCGCGACGAGGCGCGTCTGATACGAGAGGAAGGCAATCAATTGCGCAAGCGCGACGACAGCGGGCGTCGTGAGTCCGGCAGCGGGCAGCGTCTGCAGGGCGGCCTCGTCGCCGGCGACCGGGTTCTCGATCAACGTGCGCGTGAACGCGAGGATTGCACGCAGGTGCGGCTCGGTCAGATCGTCAGGCGTGCCGCTTTCCACGGCGCTGAGCGTCGCTTGATCGATATCGCGCGCGGTCAGTTCGGCGCGGTAATGGGCGGCAAGCGCCGGGGAGGGCGTGAGACGGCTTGCGTAGAGCGCGACGAGCAATCGTTCGACAAGCGTGAGGCCTTCGAGCGCGGGATCGAACAGCGCGTCGTAGCTGCCCTGAGTCGCGTCCACGACCTTCGCCCGCTGGTGCCGCAGCGCGTAAGTGCCTGAGTCGGGCGCGAGGCCAGCGACGCTATCGATCACGTCCTGATCAATGTCATGTGTCATGTTCAACTCCCGAAAGCCTGGTCGGCGAGTGCCGGCGGCGGTGGCGCGGGCGTCCACTCGGTCCCGTCAATTTCGGGCTCCGCGAACGTCTCCATGTTGGCGTAATGCAATTCGACATCCTCCCGATAGAACGTCGCCGCGAGCCCTTGGGCAAGCCGCTTGGCTCCGTCGCTCACGGCCGGGATGTCGCCTGAGAGCGCGCCGTGCGAGAGCGTCGCAGGCGCACAGAAGCAATGGATGCGTTCCAGGCCGGGGCATTCGCCCGCGGTCTTTTCCTGGAATTCGAAGACAGGTCCGAGATCCGGCGAATCAGCAAGCTCGATGTCATCGTCACCGGCGGGCGGCGCGTAGCGGTCTTTCCAGACGCGGACATGACGCGCGAACGGCGCGAACTCGGGACGGGCCGTCCAGTCGATGCGAAAGCCCGTGCCGAACAGGAGGAAGTCGAGCGCAAAGTCGCCTTTCGGCGTATGGACCTGCAACGCGTTCCCGGTCACTTCGACATCGGTGATCGGCGTACCGAGATTGAAGCGCGCGTTGGCGTGACCTGATACGCGCAGTGTGCTGCCGCGTGGCGGCGGCACCTGCTGCACGTTGATGTAATGGCGGATGCGCCACTTCCAGTCGTCGGGCAACACGACATGACCGTGCGTGAGGCCCGGATTGCCTGCGCCCTTGCCTTTGTTGATGCGGGGAATGTCCGTCCGGCGAATCAGCAGATCGACGGACGCTGCGCCCGCTTCGAGCGCGGTCGCCGCGCTGTCCATCGCCGATGCGCCCGCACCGATGACGCCCACGCGCTTGCCGCGCAGCGTGCCGTAGTCCAGCGCATCGGACGAATGGGCGTAGAAGCGGCGCGGCAGGTCGCGCACGAACGCGGGCACGGCGGGGCCGCCCAGTCCGTCGCGGCCCATCGCGAGGATGACATGGCGCGCGAAGACCGTCTCGTTGCCCGCGGCATTCGTGATGGAGAGCGCCACGCAACCGTCCTCGCGCGGCGTGATGGCGGTGATGCGGTGTTCATTGCGCACGTCGATGTCCAGCACATCGCGATACCAGCGCAGATAGTCCATCCATTGCAGGCGCGGGATCTTGTCGAGCGCGTCCCAGGCCTGCGTGCCGAACTGCGCTTCGAACCACGCGCGGAAGGTGAGCGACGGCAGGCCGAGCGCGGGACCGGTGAGTTGCTTCGGCGAGCGGAGGGTTTCCATGCGTGCCGTGGTCGCCCACGGGCCTTCGAAGCCGCGCGGCGATTGATCGTAGATGACGGCATCGATGCCGAGATGGCCCAGTGCTGCCGACACCGCGAGCCCGGCCATGCCGCCGCCGATGATGGCGACGTTGACGAGCGCGTGGCCGTCGACGGTCCGCTCAGGGATCCAGCGTTTCGCGGGCAATTCGAGCCAGGCGAGATCCTGGCGCAAGCGGGTTTCGAGCGCCGCGAGACCCGCGGTAGATGGAGTGCTCGGGTTCATCACAGCAAGTTTTCCTTCATGGCGGGCAGGTCGCCATAGAGCGACTGCAGGACCTGGGCGTGTTCGGTGCCCGCGCGCAGAGTGAAATCCGGGAGCAGGGTGCGGGCGGCATCGGCGAGCGCGTCGACGAGGTGTGCGGCTACGAGCGGCAACGGGACTGCATCGCGCGAGATCACGCCGAAGAAATACGGAATGTCCGCGTCGATCGGACGGATCGTGATGCCGGTCAGCGGTGTGCCATAGGCGGTGACCGGTTCGAGAACGGAGATGCCGAGGCCTGCGCGCACGGCGGTCAGCGCGTTCAGCGACGAATTCGTTTCGATCAATTCCGTGGGTTTGACTGACGCTTGCGCGAACGCGTGGTCGAGACGGCGGCGCAGGCGATACGGATTCTGCATCGTGACGATGGAGCGACCCTCGCAGGCCGAAAGGGGCAGGCGGTCGTGTTGCGCGAGGGGATCGTCGTCGCGCAGCGCCGCGACGCACGCGGATTGGCCGATCCAGTGCACGAGCACGCCGCGATGTTCGAGCGGCAGGCTGGCCACGCCGATATCGGCGGCACCGGTGAGCACGGCGTGCACCACCTGCTCCGGGGTCACGCTGCGTAACTGGATGTTGCGCGTGGCCTTGGCGGTCTGGACGTGGGCGAGCCCGAGCGGCACGAGGCCCGCGGCAAGTGCCGAGGTCGCGGCAATCCGCAAGGGACGGCTGTCGCCACGCGCGATTTCGTCAGAGCGTTTCTGGATTCCTTGCAGGCTTGCAAGGATGGATTCGACTTCATCGTAGAACTGGATGCCTTGTTCGGTTGGCGTGACGCGGGGGCCGTTGCGGGTGAACAGCGCGTAGCGTACGTCGGCCTCCAGGTCCTGGATCAGACGCGTGATGGCAGGCTGCGAGCGGTTCAGCAGGCGGCCAGCGGCGGTGATGCTGCCGGTGGTGACGACTGCGGCGAAGGCTTCGAGCTGGCGTAGGTCCATGCGGTGTATGGTCGCGAGGAGAATGTGGTTTTCACATTCTGGGGCGTCAATAATGCAAACTGCAAATAATTAATTGGAATATGGACATTAGGGGGAGGGGTGCTGGTTTCCGGTGGACGTGCGCCGCGCGGTTCGTCCTGGCCGCTCGTCAGCAAGGCACAGAGATCAGGGGAATGGCGATCGGTGATTGCTCAACCGAAGATGAGGCTTCGGTGGAATGGCTTAGTCGCAAGGCGGTCGCAAAAGACTGCAAACCTGGCTAGGCAGAAAGCAAATGATGTCCAGACGAACAGGGAAGTCCTTCTCATTTCGACTGCACGTTGCGTTAAGGCAAAGTGGCCGGGTTAGCTTCCCATTCCATACGGCGCCTTCTCTTGGTCGGAAGGGCGGCGACGTTATAGGAATCAGGGTCGGCGTAGCCGGGCGCAGCAGGCAGCAAGCGGCCATGAACGGCCGGACGCAACTGAAATCTGAGCGACCGGTTTCAGAAAAGAACCCGACGTTCAGGGGCGACCCTCTCCGCGACTTTGAAGGTGTTCCTCACCGCTTGAGCCGTAGGGCTGCATCGCCGTTACAAGGGGGCCATGTACAGTGGCCGCTTAACCGATTTGCGGTCTCGCCTAAGAACATATGCCGAGACCGGGAGCACGGTTATTCAGTGACGAGCGGCCCTGCATGATATTGCTCGTCGGTCACCGGCTCCATCCATTCGACATTCTTGCCGTCGAGCAATTCGGTTAGAGCAAGATGCGACATGGCGGTGGTCGCAGCCGCTCCGTGCCAGTGCCGCTTGCCGCACGAGCACGAGACGATGTCACCGGCGCGGATTTCCGTTCGGAGGCCGCCTTCACATTGAGTCCAGCCGACGCCATTGAGAACGAGGAGTGTTTGCCCGAGCGGGTGCGTATGCCAGTTGGTGCGTGCACCGGGTTCAAACGTCACGATGCCGCCGCCGAGACGCGCCGGTTCCTCAGCCTGGAAGAGGCTATCGATACGGACCGAGCCGGTAAACCAGCTTTCAGGGCCCTTGATTGACGGCTTCGTGCCGTTACGGACGATGGTCTGAGATGCTTTGGTCATGATTGCGCTCTTTCAGGTTAAGGGGTGCCCGGGTCTCCCTCGGCGACTAGCCAGACCGCCATGTCAGAGGCCAAGTTTTCGCTCGCTCATCCATTTCACGATCGCCGGGTCGCGATGGGAGAAGAAGCTGCTCTGACCAGTCTCCAGCGTTGCGACTGCCTGCATGTCTCCCTCGGACAGCTCGAAGTCGAAGACAGCCAGGTTTTCCAGCATCCGTTCCTTCCGCACAGACTTCGCGAGGGCGACAATGCCGCGCTGAACCAGCCATCGCAGTACCACTTGCCCCACGGTCTTGCCGTGGCCCTGCGCAATCGCCACTAGTTGCTCGTTCTCGAACAGGTTGTTTCGTCCTTCGGCGAAGGGGGCCCAGGCCTCTGGCTGAACGCCGAGCCCGCGCATGAAATCGACGCTTTCAACTTGCTGATGGAAGGGATTGACTTCGATCTGGTTGACGGCTGAAGTCACCTCGTTGAAACACTTGATGTCCATGAGACGATCCGGCTGGAAGTTGCTCAGGCCGATCGCACGAAGCTTGCCGGCGCGATGCGCCTCCTCCATCGCTCGCCACGCGCCGTGAACGTCCGAGAACGGCTGGTGAATCAGGAACAGATCGAGGTAGTCCAGACCCAGACGCTTCAGCGACTCGTCGATGGCCGCCTGAGCACGTTCATAGCCAGCATCCTCGACCCACAGCTTGCTGGTGACGAAAAGCTGGTCGCGGGAGACCCCGCAACGCTTGAGGCCACGCCCGGTCGCCTCCTCGTTCTTATAGGACGCAGCGGTGTCGATGAGACGATAGCCTGCCTGCACCGCGTCCACGACGCAGCGTTCGCATTCCGTCTCGTCGGCGATCTGGAAGACACCGTAGCCGAGGATCGGCATCTTGATTCCGTTGTTGAGTGTCACGTCTTGCATGTTCGTTCCTTGCAGTTGAAAGTCGACGGCGGCATGAGGTCTGCTCAGGACGCGCCGGGTTCCCTGGTCAAGCCTGTCTTGTCGAGCCACTCGTTGACGAGATTCAGCGTTTTGCGCTCCTGGTCCGCCTCCATCACGAACGGGCTACGCATCTTCGCCAACGGCGCGAGGCTGGCGAGCGCGGAGAGGCCGTTGCCGAGGCCGTATCCACCATGTGTTACGAAAGGCGTGAGCGTTTTGCCCGTGAGATCGTGGGTCGCCAAAAACGAACGAACCACCGGTGGCGCCGTCTCTCCCCAGATCGGAAAGCCAAGGTAGACGGTGTCGTACGTGCCGATGTCCGTGAGACGAGCCGCCAGCGCCGGCGCGAAGCCACTGTCCCGCTCCTGTCGGGCCTGTTCGACGGTTGCGAGATACTCCTCGGGATACGGGTCGGCCGGTCGCATCTCGAACACGTCCGCCTCGAACGCTCGCTGCAACAGCCCGGCTATAACCCGCGTATTGCCGGAACACGAAAAGTAGGCGACGAGAACTCGCGACCTCGTCTTGCGAACTGTGTTGCTGCCGCTGCCTATAGCCACTGCGGCGTTCCAAGGCAAGGCTGCGACCGCGGCCATAAGCACCCGGCGCTTACGCTCGTTGGAAGACATCATGTTGCCTTGTGTCAGCGACCAACGCGAGCCTTCAAGGAGGCCGGGTAGCGATCGCCATGTATTTCGACGTTCGCGAGCGCCTGGGCAATGTGCTGGAGGTCAGGCTCAGTCAGTTCGACCAATGCTGCGCCCAGGTTCTCGTCCAGACGATGCAACTTCGTCGTGCCCGGAATCGGCACGATCCAGGGCCTTTGGACAAGCAGCCATGCGAGCGCGACCTGAGCCGGCGTCGCGCCCTTGCCCTTGGCGATCCCGCTGAGAGCGTCGACCAGTGCCTGGTTAGCTTCAAGCGCCTGACGAGTGAAACGAGGGACGATGCTACGGAAGTCGTCCTTGCCGAACGTCGCGCTCTTATCGATGGCGCCCGTAAGGAAGCCCTTGCCGAGCGGGCTGAACGGCACAAAACCGATGCCGAGTTCCTCCAGCGTGGGCAGAATTCTTTCTTCGGGCTCGCGCCACCACATCGAATATTCGCTCTGGAGAGCGGTCAGGGGCTGCACGGCATGCGCCCGGCGGATGGTCTGCTCGCCGGCTTCCGACAGGCCGAAGTGTTTCACCTTGCCCGCCTGGATGAGTTCCTTGACGGTGCCGGCGACATCCTCGATGGGCACGTCCGGGTCAACTCGGTGCTGATACAGCAAGTCGATCACGTCCGTCTTCAGGCGCTTAAGCATGCCATCGACCGCCCACCGGATATGATCCGGGCGGCTGTTGAGAATCTGCTGCTTGCCGTCGTCACCAAAGGTGAAGCCGAATTTGGTGGCGATGACAACCTGGTCTCGTACGGGCGCCAGCGCCTCTCCGACAACCTCCTCGTTAAGATACGGCCCGTAGACCTCGGCGGTATCAAAGAAGGTCACGCCTCGGTCAAAGGCCGCACGAATCAGCTCAACGGCTTTGGTTCGATCCGTGGCCGGCCCATAGCCGTGACTCAATCCCATGCACCCCAGGCCAATCGCCGAAACTTCGAGTCCCGAATGGCCGAGTTGTCGCTTGTCCAAGATGCGCTCCTTACAGTAGACGACGAGGGCCGTGGCCCGATGTTCGTTACTTTAGGCGCCGCAGTTTCAAGCGACTAGTCGATTATCCCTTGCACCAGTATCAACCCCAGATTGATACTGAGTAAGTGTGCGACGCTTCTGTCGTACTTCAGGAAAAGAATCGACCATGCCCACGAATGATTTCAAGGCCATCGCGACGTTCGCCAGAGCCGTCGAACTCGGCAGCATCCGCAAGGCCGCTCTGGCCCAGGGTGTCACCCCCCAGGCTGCCAGTCAGGCCATTGCGCAGTTGGAAGAGCATCTAGGAGTGCGCCTGTTGCATCGGACGACGCGCAGCCTCGCCTTAACCGAGGAGGGCCAACGCTTCCTGGAAAATACACAGCCCGCCCTGGCGGCACTGGACAGGGCTCTGGCCTTGGCGCGGGAGTCCAAGGATGAGATCGCGGGGCCGTTGCGGATCGTCGGGCCGAAATCGTCGTTCGCCGCCATCCTCATGCCTCTGCTCGACGAGTTCTGCCGGGAGTACCCTGGCATCGAGCCGGACGTCCAGCTCGATGACGGTATCGGCAACTGGGTGCTGGACCGCGTAGATGTCGGCTTCAGGATCGGTGCGTCGCCCAGCGAGGGTGTGATCGGTCGGCAACTCTTCCCGATCCAGATGATCGTGTGCGCGGCGCCCGCCTACCTGAAAGCGTACGGCGCGCCATCGATACTCGATGATCTGGCGGCACATCGCTGCAGTGTGTTCCGGCATCCGGTCACTGGCAAGGTGGCGCCCTGGTATTTGACCGTGGACGGTAAGCTCGAACACCGGCAATTGTCCCCCGCATTCGCGACGAACGATTCGGAGCTCGAATTACAAGCCGTGCTTGCGGGGCAGGTCATCGGTCAGCTCGCGAGCTTCTCGGCAGCGGCCCACATCCGGGCTGGCCGACTGAAGCCAGTTCTCTTGCGGCATATGAGCGCGCATATCGGTTTGCACGTGTACTACGGAAGCCGGGCTGCTCAACCCAAGCGAGTACGAGCCTTCCTGGACCTCGCTTTTGCTCGCCTGCTTGATTGCCGAGAATACCTGCTCACTGAGAAAGAGCTAGCCCAATTCAGGTCGCGATCGAAGCGATACAGCCGCATTGGGTAGTGCCCTGGTTCTTCAACAATAAATTCAGCAGTCTCAAATCGAATGGCTGCGACCGGCTGTGAAGCCATCGTTCATGAGCAGTCAGTGTTCGATCCCGTCAAGGTGTTTCGGGTTGGATTTCACTCCGAGGATTGAGGCCAGCCGACTGTTTTTTTCCACGTCGGTTGCACGCGTCAGCCCATGTGTCGACGCGTCAGTACGCGCGTATTGTTCATCGTTGGGTCGCGTCGATCGGACTCGACAACCGTGCGTACGACACGCACACGATGCGACGAACGAAAGCATCATTGATCTATTGCCGCACAAAGAACCTGCGCGCCGTCCGGTTGCTGTAGCCCAACATCCGTAGCGAGTCATCCAACGGACCCTTCCGCCTCATATGCGACCGAACAAGCGCGCGGCGTGAGCCCGGATGAGATCGCCACTGCCTGGGTGATGGCGAAAGGCGTGCTGCCGATCATCGGACCACGAAGCGTCGAACAATTGCGCATGAATCTTGCCGCCGCCGACATCGCACTTTCCGCCGAGGACGTCGCGCACCTCGATGCCGTGAGCCAGCCCCCGCCGATCTTCCCGCATTCGATGCTGCATACCGAGGAGTACCGGCAGAGAATCACCGGCGGGAAGCTCGATGATTTCGTTCGGCCGGACAAACCGGTTGCATGGCCTTGTCCGGGGTCGAAGCCCGCGTACAGTCATTCGAATGACCGTTGATCTTCGGAGCGAGGCAGCGGCACAGAAGTTCTGGCGCTGCCGGCACTAGCCGGCAGTCACGAGCATGGAGCCTCTGCCCGCACGCAGCATCGTGTCGGTATCCCGATCAGAACCGATGCCGCAGCCCCAGCGTGACCGACGCACTGTCGTCATTGCCCGCGAACGGGCCATTGAACGTGCCGCTGACCTTGCTGTATGCGCCGGCCAGATACACGTCGGTCCGCTTCGACAGGAAGTAGTCGCCGGTCAGGAACGTCGATAGCTTGTTGCCGCCTTCGCCGTTCGCGTTGACATGGCGGCCGAGGTCGTAAATGGCGGCCGCCTTGACTTGCACCGACGACGTCGCCTGCCACGTCGCACCGAACTGGAACACGTTGTCCGTGCGCGCCTGACTGCTCACGCCGATGTTCGTATTGCCCGGATTCGTGTAGAGCTGCGAATACGTGCCGTAAGTGGGCGAGAAGTCCTGACCGCTGGTCGGCGTGAAGCCGCCGTCGCGGCGCGTGTAGAGGTAGTAGGCCTGCCACGTCACCGGTCCCGTCACGACGAACGCGCCCGCGCCGAGATTCGACTGCTTGTTGCCGACGAGATCCTTCGCCTGCTGCGCAGTCAGGCCTGCGGAGAACACGTTGCCCGTATAGTTGAGCCCGGCTGCATACGTGGACCCGTGCGACACGCTGCCCGCCTGGCCGCCGAACGAGTAGGCCGCGTTGATCTTCCACTGATCGAGGGTGAGCGTGTACTTCGCCGTGTTGTCCATGCGCGAGCCGGCCAGCAACTGAACCCACACGTCGCTGGCGGCGGAATTGGCCCAGCCGATGACATCGTATGGCAGCAGCGTTTCGAACGGTACGCTGTATTGACGGCCCAACGTCAATTGACCATAGCTGCTCTTGATGCCGACATACGCCTGCCGTCCGAACTCGCGGTTGCCTTGCAGCGAGACCCCCGTCCCCGGATTGAAGCCCGCCTCGATGCGGAAAATCGCGGACAGTCCGCCGCCCAGGTCTTCCGTGCCGAACAAGCCCCAACGCGAGCCGTTGAAGAAGCCCGGTCCGAGCGCCACGGAACTGCCGCTGGACAGCGCGCGACCGTTCGCGGCCGTCGCGCCGACCTGGTTGTTCTGCCACGAGATCGCGGTATCGATCAGGCCGTACAGCGTGACGCTGCTTTGCGCGTGTGCGGCGCAGGTGAAAGCGAGCAGAGCGGCTGCAGCGCATGCGTTCTTCATCTTGCAAGTCTCCGGTTTATTTTGATTAGGGTGGCGAAATAGTGGTTGCATGAAGCGGCATCCGTGCGGATACCGCTGCATTCATTCAGCCGATGAGCCGTCCCACCGCATCGCGATACTCATCGACGAGTCGGGCCACGACTTCCGCCGCGCCCGGCAGATCGTGGATCAGACCCGCCGACTGGCCTAGCTCCACCTTGCCGCGTTCGATATCGCCATCGAGCGCGGCTTGTTTGAGCGTGCTGCTTTTGAAGAGCGTGTCGTAGGCGGCATCGTCGGGTTCGTGGGTGTCGGCGTGCAGGACATCGGCGGCGAACTGGTTCTTCGTCATGCGCACCGGCAGCTGACGCACGCCCACCAGCGCGGTCTGATCGATTTCGGTTTCCAGCACGGCGCGCTTGTAGTTCTCATGCACGCCGGCTTCCCGCGTGGCGATGAAGCGCGTGCCGAGCTGTACCGCATCCGCGCCGAGCGCGAGCAGCGCCGCGATGCCGTAGCCGTCCGCCACGCCGCCGCCCGCGACGATCGGCACGCTGAACTCCTGTGCCGCGCGCCGCACCGCGATCAGCGTGCTGACGCCGTTTGCGGGCGGATGACCGCCTGCTTCCGCGCCGACGACGACCAGCGCATCGACGCCTGCGGAGGCGGCCTTGCGCGCATGTTCCATCGTCGAGACGACATGAATCCAGCGCGTGCCGACGCGCCTGAAGCGCTCCAGATGCGCTTTCGGTCCGCCCTGCGAGGCGAACACCACCGGCACGCGCTCTTCCTCGATGACATCGAGAAACAGCGCCGCTTCGGGGCGATACAGCGGCAGGTTCACGCCGAACGTCGCGCCGTGGGTGGCGGCCTTGACCTCGCGCACGGCCTGGCGAAAGGCATCGAGATACATCGGTCCCGCCGCGATCACGCCGAGGCCGCCCGCGTTGCTGACGGCGGCAGGCAGCGCCGCATTCGACGACGCCCAGCTCATGCCGGCCTGGATGATCGGATAGCGAATGTTCAGCATGCGGGTGAGTCGGGTCGGTGTCATCGTGCGATCCTCCAAATTCCTGTTCTAAAAACTCAGTTCCGGGTCGTCAGCAGGCGCGCCGGAATGCCGATCAGCAAGGTGACGCCGCCCACAAGAATCAGGCAGCCGGCGAACTGGATGCCGAGCGTGAGACTGCCCGACACCGACTTCACATAGCCGATCATGCTCGGGCCGACCAGCCCGCCCAGCGATCCGATACTGCTCACCAGCGCGATCCCCGCCGCCGCGCTCGTCGAGCCGAGATAGGTCGATGGAATGGTCCAGAACACGGACAGGCTCGACAGATGGCCCGATGTCGCGATGGCGAGCAGCAGCACGGAGAACATCAGGTCGCCGCGTGCGAAGGGCAGGGCGATGAGGCTGGCGGCCGCGCACATCAGCGGCACGGCGGCGTGCCAGCGGCGTTCGCGGACGCGGTCGGAATGGCGGCTGACGATGACCATCGTCACGATGCCGGCGATCGCCGGAATGGCGGCGAGCAGGCCGACGTGCAGCGCATCGCGCACGCCGGTGGCCTGGATCACCATCGGCGCGAAGAAGGCGATCGTGCTGGCGAGCACATAGGCGCAGAACGACACCAGCCCCGCGATATACACGCGCCAGTCGCTCAGGGCGGCGAGCATGCCGCCGTGTCCATGCGTGGCGCGCACCCGACGTTCGGCGGACAGCGCGCTGACCAGGCTTGCCTTCTCTTCAGCCGTCAGCCATGCAGCGGATTCAGGCTTGTCTTCCAGCCGGAAATACACGACGACGCCGAGCAGAATCGCAGGCAAGCCTTCGAGCAGGAACATCCACTGCCAGCCCGCGAGGCCATGGAACTGGTGGAAGCTGCGCATGATCCAGCCGGACAGCGGCGCGCCGATCATCGTTGCAACGGGAATGGCGATGAACGACAAGGCCGTCACGCGCGCGCGCCGCTCCGCCGGAAACCAGTAGCTCAGGTACAGGATGATGCCGGGAAAGAAGCCCGCTTCGGCTACGCCCAGCAACATGCGCGCGATGTAGAACTCCCACGGCGTGCGCACCAACATCGTCGCGGCGGAGACGGCGCCCCACAGCACCATGATGCGCAAAAGCGTGCGGCGCGCGCCCATCTTCGCGAGCAGCAGATTGCTCGGCACCTCGAACAGCAGAAAGCCGACGAAGAACAGTCCCGCGCCGATGCCGTACACCAGATCGCTGAACTGCAGGTCGGCCTTGAACTGAATCTGCGCGATGCCGATATTCACGCGGTCGATGTAATTGATGATGTAGCACACGAACAGCAGCGGCAAAATGCGCCGGCTGATCTTGCGATACGTCGCTTCGCTGACGGCTTCTTCCGGGCGTGCAAGCCCGACGGCGCCGGATGCGTACGTCGTCATTGTCTCTTCCTTGGTGGATGGCTTCTTCAGCTTGCGTCGACACGCGGCGGCCGCAGCCGTCCGCCTTGCAATCACGCGAGCTTGAACTCACGGATCGCGTAGTCGCGCAGTTTGTTTTTTTGCACCTTCGAACTTCCCGTCATGCCGATGTCGTCGAACGACTGCACCACCCGCAGATAGCGCGGCACCTTGAAGTTCGCGCAGCGCGCCTTGCACCACGCGATCAACTCTTCACTCGATGCCTCGGCATCCGCCCGCAACACGACGAATGCGGCGGCCACTTCGCCGAGACGCGCATCGGGTACGCCGACCACTTGCGCGAGCTGCACGGCGGGATGGCCGAACAGCGTCTCTTCCACTTCGGCAGGCGCGACATTCTCGCCGCCGACGCGGAACACGTCCTTCAGGCGGCCGAGCATGCGCATGCGGCCATCGGCATCGATCACGCCGAGATCGCCGGTGCGCAGCCAGCCGTCTTCGCTGAACGCCTTCGCGGTTTCCTGCGGCTTGTTGTAGTAGCCCTTCATCACGCTCCAGCCGCGCACCTGGATTTCGCCGGGCGCGTTGGCGGGCTGCACTTCACCCGTTTCCGTCGATACCGTGCGAATCTCGATGCCCGCATGCGGCGACGCCCAGCCCGCGACGCGAGTCTCGAGCGGATCGCGCCAGTCGTTGAGGACCACGTTCGGCGACGCTTCCGATTGCCCGTATGCGCCGACCATGTGCCTCACGCCCATGACGTCGTGAATCTTCTGCATGATCTCGGGACCCGCCGCCGCCCAGCCGCCGCGCAAGTGGATGCGTTCGCGCCGGAATTCGGGGTGGCTCATCATCATCAGAAAGATGGTGTCGTTGCCCGAGGTGAGCGTGCAGCGTTCTTCATCGAGGATGTCGAGCACCTTCGGCACGTCGAACGACGGCACCGACAGCAGGCAAGCGCCCGATACCAGCGATACGAGCAGCGACATCGTCGTGCCCGCCACGTGAAAGAACGGGCGCACGCTGAAATAGCGGTCGTCCGGCTGCACGCCGATGCGCTGCGCCGAGGCTGCCGCGTTCATCAGCATGTTGCGATGCCGGAGCAGCACGCCCTTCGGGAACGAGGTCGTGCCGGACGTGTACTGGATCAGCAGCGTGTCTTCGGGCGAGACTTCGTTCGCGCGCCTGGTGGCTTCGGCGCGCGTCTCCGGCCTGTCGGCCAGCGCTTCGAAACGTTCGACGCCGGCGGGCAAAGCGCGTTCCGTCTTGCCGACCAGCACGGCGCGGCGCAACAGCGGCAGCACGTCGCCGGGCAGGTGTGCATCGAAGGCCGGTTCGACGTCGCGCAGCAGCTGTGAGTAGTCGATGTTGAGGAAGGTATCGACGTAGAACAGCACGCGCACGTCGCCCTGCTTCAGACAGTAGTTCAGCTCGTCGAGCTTGAAGCGCGTATTGACCGGAACCGTCACCGCGCCGATGGACGCCGCCGCATAGAACAGCACGACCCAGTCGATGGAATTGCCCATCAGAATGCCGACGTGCTCGCCATGCTGCACGCCCGCTGCGATCATTCGCGCGGCGGCGCTTTGCACGCGTTCCGCCAGGGCGCCGTAAGCAATACGCTCACCGTCGATGACGAGCGCTTCGGCATCCGGTGTCGCCGCGGCGCGCGCGGCGAGGATCGCGGACAGCGTGACCGGTTGTGTCAGGCCGAAGCGTTCGGCATAGGCCAGGTAATCGTCATGCATGGCGCGCTCCGCTGCTGTCATGTTTGTCGTCGGCATCGTTGCGCTGGCCGAAGCCCGAGATCGACTGCTTCCAGTCGGAGTTTTGCAGCACCGTGTCGATAGCGAGAATCTCGATGGCAAGCGCGCCCGCCGGGTCGGTCTCCACGCCACGGTCGATGCAATCGCGCGTCAGCTGCATCGCGAGCGGCGGGGCATCGGCGATATCGCGGGCCATCTGGCGGACAAGCTTCACCGCTTCGCCGGCGGGCACGATACGCGACACGAGACCGGCGTGCAGCGCTTCGTCGGCGCTCAGGGTGCGGCCCGTATAGGCCATGTCCTTCGCGAGCCGCTTGCCGATCACGCGCGGCAGACGCTGCGTCGCGCCGACGGTGCCCCACAGCGCTTCCGGCGTGCGAAAGCTCGTTTTCTCCGTTCCGACGATGAAATCGCATGCCATCGCAATCTCGCCGCCCGAGCCGACCGCCGGCCCTTCGACCAGCGCAATGCACGGCTTGCCGATCTTCTCGAGCGCATCGTAAGCGGCGAAGGCCTTGAGGCGGCGGGCGCGCACATCGTCGATATTCATGCCCTTGCGTTCCTTCAGGTCCGCGCCCGCGCAGAACACCGGGCCGTTGGCGCGCACGATCACGCAGCGGATCGAGTCGTCGGCGCGCAGGCGCACCGCGGCGGCGCGCAATTCGTCGCACATCAGTGCGTTGAGCGCGTTGCGCTGCTCCGGCCGGTTGAGAATGATCTCGGCCACGCCGTCCAGGCGCTCGACGATCAGCGTTTGGTCATCTGTCATGGTTTCCCCTTGATGCTTGATTCCGTACCGCGCGCGCCACGCTCAGATGGCGCCGTCGCGGCGCAGCGCTGCAATGTGCTGTGCGTCGTAGCCGAGCCGTTCGCGCAGGACCTGTTCCGTATGTTCGCCGAGCAAAGGCGGGCGGACCACTTCGGGATCGGCGAAGCCATCGAACTTGAAGGGCAGCGGCAATGCGCCGAAGGTGCCGATGGTGGGATGCTCGAACTCGCTCACCATGCCGCGCGCCTTTACGTGCGGGTCGGAGAGCACTTCCGCGACGTCCTTGATGGGACCGGCGGGCACGCCTTCGGCGTCGCACGCATCGCACAAGGCCTGACGTGTCCAGCCCGCAATGGCTTGCGTGAGCGCCGCCATCACGCGTTCGCGATGCTCCACGCGCCCCGCGTTGGTCGACAGCAAGGGATCGCCGGCAAGTGCATCGAGCTTCAGCAGTTTGCAGAGCGGCAGCCAGTGCTGGTCGCTGCACGTAATATGCACGAACGCGCCGTCGCTGCATGCGAAAGTCGCGGAGGGCACGCGGCCCGGATGTTCCGTGCCAAGACGCGGCGGCACTTCGCCCAGCGCGAAGAAGCGGCCCGCCGCGAGCGTGAGCAGGCTGACTTGTCCATCGAGCATCGAAAAGTCGATGTGGCAGCCCTTGCCCGTCATCGCGCGGCCATTCAGCGCCGACAGCAAGCCGATGGCGATCCACATGCCCGACGTCAGATCCGCGATCGGCAGGCCGGGCTTGACCGGACCGCCGCCGCGCTCGCCGGTCAGGCTCATGATGCCGCCCATCGCCTGGAACACGGTGTCGTAGCCCTTGCGCTTCGCATACGGACCGGTCTGGCCGAAGCCGGTACACGACACGTACACGAGGCGTTCATTATCCGCGCGCAGCGTCTGGTGATCGAGACCGTAGCGCGCCAGCGTGCCCACCGGGAAATTCTCGATGAGGATATCGGCGTTCTGCGCGAGTTCGCGGACGATGCGCCGTCCCGCTTCGGTCTTGAGATTGGCCGTCACGGACTGCTTGCCGCGGTTGCACGCGAAGTAATACGCGGATTCGTCGCCCACTTGCGGCTCGAAACTGCGGGTTTCATCGCCCGTTCCCGGCTGCTCGATCTTGATGACGGTCGCGCCCAGTTCGGCCAGGATCATGTCCGCGAACGGGCACGCGAGCACGCGCGCGAGTTCGATGACCGTGACGCCTGCGAGCGGTTTGACTTGAGCGTTGGTCATTGGTCGTTTGCGCGTTGCTTGCGGAAGCTGCGCATCATGAGATTCGTATCGAGCGATGCATCGAGCGCCTGTTGCAGCGGCAAATCCGCGACGCGATGGAACAGGCGCTTGGTCGCGGCCATGGCGGGGGCATCGAAGGCGGCGAGGCGTTCGGCGATGCCCACGGCGGTGTCGAGCATGTCCTCGTCAGCGACGACGCGGTTGGCAAGGCCCAGCGCAAGCGTGCGTTGCGCGTCGGCGGCTTCGCCCAGCGATACCAGTTCGAACGCCGTCTTGCGTCCGGCCTGGCGCACGAGATTGGCCATCACGATGGCGGCCACGATGCCGTGTTTCAGCTCGGGATAGCCGAGCTTGAGGCTTTCGCCCGCGACGAGCATGTCGCAGGCGAGCGCGAGACCGGCGCCGCCGCCCATCGCATGACCGTGCGCCGCGCCAACGACCGGCTTCGACATCTGCGAGAACACGCGATGCAGATTCGTCGTCAGATGCGCGCGTTCGAGCGCGGCTTGTGCGGCGCTGGCCGCATCGTCGTTGCCGGACTGGACGAAGCCGCCGAATTCCTTGACATCGGCGCCGGCGCAGAACGCCTTGCCCGCGCCCGTCAGGACGATGGCCTTCACCGCGGGATCGCGCTCGGCGGCTTGCAGTGCGGCGAGCAGCGCGTGCGTGAGTTCGTTGTTGAGCGCGTTGCGCTTGTCGGGGCGATTCATCGTCAGGACGCGCACGGCGGCGCGGTCTTCGATGAGGAGGCTGTCAGAGGTGGTCATGAGTAGTCGAGTCGAAGCGATGGTGCAAAGAGTAAGGCCGATGCGTGATTAAGTCAAACAAATATCCGTGATGAAAACAACTAATTCGAGCGCAATTGGGTCGGTGTAAACCCGCTATTTGAGTCTGTTCAGGTCGTTTTTTGCGGGCATACGGTGACACTCATGTCGCAAATAAACGTTGCAAATAGAGGTGTTTAGGCCTGTTTTACGAGGCGCTGAACGACTTGCGGACTTGTCAGAAACATTCGGCCATATAGTTGACATTGCATCACAACAATGTTTTGATTCGCTTGACAGTCAACCTCTTGCGCAAGCACCGCCAACCATGTCCGACCTGACTCTGTGTGAATGCTTCGCCCGCGACGGGCTTCAGCACGAGACCGAATTCATCCCGACGCCGGAGAAAGCCGCGCTGATCGACCGCTTCGCGCGTGCCGGCTTTGCGCGCGTGGAAGCCACGTCGTATTCGAACCCGGCAGTCGTTCCGCAGTTCGCCGATGCCACCGAGCTCCTGCGCACGCTGCCGCGCCTGGACGGCGTCTTCTACAAGGCGACCTGCGCGAACCTGCGCGCCGTCGAACGCGCGCTGGCGGATCTGGATGCGGGCATCGGCGCCAATGAAATCAGCCTGCTCGTATCCGCGAGCGAAGCGCACTCGCAGCGCAACCTCAAGCAGTCGCGCGCGGATCAGTGGAAGCGCATCGAAGCGATGGCCGCCGCCGCGAAGGGCCGCTTCCGCCTCATCGGGACCATTTCTGTTGCGTTCGGCTGCCCGTTCGAAGGCGAGATCAGTGAAGCCAGCGTGCTCGCGGATGTCGAACGCTTCGCCGCACTCGGCGTGCATCACGTGACGCTCGGCGACACCATCGGCGTGGCGACGCAGGCCAGCACCCAGCGCCTGTTCCGCGCGATGCTGCAAGCGTTTCCGGGCGTGCATGCCATCGCGCATTTCCACGACACGCGCGGCACCGGCATCGTCAATTATCTGGCGGCGCTCGAAGCCGGCGTGCGTCATTTCGACGTCGCGTTCGGCGGCACGGGCGGGCATCCCGCGAAAGTGAAGTACGGCGGCGGTGTGACCGGCAATGTCTGCACGGAAGATTTCGTGAACGTGCTGGAAACGATGGGCGTCGTGACCGGCATCGATCTGGACGCGATGATGCAAGCGTCGGAGGCTTGCGAAACGGCGCTCGGGCGGCAACTTGCGAGCCGGGTCGCACGCACCGGACTCAACCCGATGCTCATGCGCGCCAAAGCGCTCGCCGCATGAACGCGCCCGCGACGCTTCCGCCGCTCGCGCTCGAATCCGAGTTCTGCATCGAGCAAGGATTCGAGCTGGTCGATTACGGCGACGGCTGGAGTACGCTCGCCTGCACTGTGCAGCCGCGCCACACCAACCGCCACGGCAACGCGCACGGCGGCCTGCTGGCCGCGCTGCTCGATACCGCGATGGGACTCGCCACGCGCGCCAGCGGGCGCGTCCAGAATCTCGGCACGGCGAGCCTCACCGTGAACTACCTGAAGCCTGCATCAGGACGCATTGCCGTGCATGCGCAACTGCGCCGCAGCGGCCGCACGCTCGCATTCTGCGAAGCCGAGGCGCGCAACGCCGACGATGACGTCGTCGCCACGGCAAGCGCCGTGTTCGCTGTCTCACCGAACGCCCAATAATCCAGGAGAAGCAAATCCATGTACGAAGACGTTCAACTCTTTATCGATGGCGAATGGAAAGCGGGCGCAGCGGGCCGCACCATCGACGTGGTGAATCCAGCGACCGAGGAAACGATCGGCCGCGTGGCGCATGCGGAAACCGCGGACCTCGATGCCGCGGTCGCCGCCGCGCAAGCGGGCTTCGCTACGTGGAAGCGCATGAACGCCTACGAGCGCGCGAACATCATGCGCCGCGCGGCGAATCTGCTGCGTGAACGTGCCGATGGCATCGCACGCATCATGACGTTGGAGCAAGGCAAGCCGCTCGCCGAAGCGAAGGGTGAAGCGCTCTCCGCCGCGGATCTGATCGACTGGTTCGCCGATGAAGGACGCCGCGCGTATGGACGCATGGTGCCGTCGCGGATTCCGGGTTCGTATCAGCTGGTGATCAAGGAGCCGGTCGGTCCGGTCGCTGCATTCTCGCCGTGGAATTTCCCGATCAATCAGGTGGTGCGCAAGCTCTCTGCGGCGCTGGCGGCGGGCTGCTCGATCATCGTGAAAGCGCCGGAAGAAACGCCCGCCGCACCGGCCGCGCTGATTCGCGCGTTCGCGGATGCAGGCGTGCCGCGTGGCGTCATCAATCTCGTGTATGGCGTGCCGGCGGAGATCAGCGAATACCTGGTGCCGCATCCGGCCATCCGCAAGATCTCGTTCACCGGTTCGACACCGGTCGGCAAGCATCTCGCCGAACTGGCCGGACGTCACATGAAGAAAGCGACGATGGAACTCGGCGGCCACGGTCCCGTGCTCATTTGCGATGACGCCGATATCGACACCGCCGCCGCGCAACTCGGCGCATTCAAGCTGCGCAACGCGGGTCAGGTGTGCACGTCGCCGACGCGTTTCATGGTGGCGCGCGCCGTGTTCGAACCGTTCCTCGACAAGCTGATGACCGCGATGAACAAGGTCCGCGTAGGCGACGGTCTCGAAGACGGCGTGACGATGGGGCCGCTCGCCAACGAACGCCGGGTGCGCGCGCTGCAAGGGCTGGTCGATGACGCCGTTTCCGGTGGCGGCGAACTGCGCATGGGCGGCAAGCGCATCGGCGAGCGCGGGTATTTCTTCGAGCCGACGGTGCTCGCCAACGTGCCGCAAGGCGCCCGCATCATGCGCGAAGAGCCGTTCGGTCCGATCGCGGTCGTCAACGCGTTCGATTCGCTCGACGACATGATCACCGAGGCCAACCGCCTGCCGTACGGCTTGTGCGCGTTTGCCTATACGCGGTCGGCCCGGCAGGCGCATCGCATTGCGGCTGAAGTCGAGACCGGCATGTTGACGATCAACCAGATCGCCATCGCGTTTCCGGAAGTGCCGTTCGGCGGCGTGAAGGACAGCGGCTACGGCACGGAAGGCGGCGCGGAAGCCATCGATGCCTACCTCAACCTGAAGTACATCTCGCAACTCGACATCTGAAACCTGCCTGGCGCGACTGGTCCAAGGCAAGCGCGCCTTCAAATACAAAACAAATTGACGGAGACGAAGCAATGGATCTTGAACAGCAGGTCATGAAACGCGTCATGTTCCGCTTGATGCCGGTCCTGATCATTTGCTATCTGATCTCGTATATCGACCGCAGCAATCTCGCGGTCGCCGCACTCGCGATGAACCGCGAACTCGGTCTGTCGCCGACGGATTACGGCTTTGCTGCCGGTATTTTCTTTCTCGGCTATGTGATCTGCGAGATTCCGTCGAACATCTTCCTGTCGAAGCTGGGCGCGCGGCTGTGGATCTCGCGGATCATGCTGACGTGGGGCCTCTTGTCCGGCGCGATGGCCTTCGCGGTCGGCGCGAAATCGCTGTTCACACTGCGCGTGCTGCTCGGCATTGCGGAAGCGGGGCTGTTTCCGGGGCTGATCTACTACATCTCGTTCTGGTTTCCGTCCACTTATCGTGCGCGGGCGTTCGGCTATTTTCTCGTCGCCATTCCGTTGTCCATCGTGATCGGCGCGCCGGTGTCGGCATCGATCCTGTATATGGACGGCGTGGGCGGCCTGTCGGGCTGGCAGTGGGTGTTCGTCATCGAAGCAGCGCCTGCCGTGTTCTTCGCGTTCTTCTGCTTCTTCTTTCTCACCGATACCCCCGCGCAAGCCACATGGCTCGATGAACCCGAACGCAAGTGGCTGATCGCACGTCTTGCACGCGATGTCGAGCATGTCGAATCGCACGGACGCGGCGAGATCATGGCGGCGTTCGTGCATCCGCGCGTATGGCTGCTGAGTCTGATCAATGTGGCGCTGATTGCCTGCAGTTATGGCTGCGTGTTCTTCCTGCCGCTGATCGTGTCGGAGTTCGGTTTCAGCAAGATGCAGACGGGTCTGATCACCGCGCTGCCGTTCCTGGCGGGCGCCATTTCGATGATCGTCTGGGGCCGCAAGTCGGACCGCGCAGGCGAACGCAAGCTGCATCTGATCCTGCCGCTGCTGGTGGCGGTCGCGGGCTTTGCCATCGCCGCGGAGTCGGATACGGTCACGCTCAAGATGATCGGGCTGGGACTCGCCGCGTGCGGCACGTTCGCTTCGCTGCCGCCGTTCTGGTCGCTGCCGCCGATGTTCCTCAAAGGCACCGGCGCGGCGGCGGGCATCGCGATGATCAACACCATCGGCAGCCTGGCGGGCTTCGGCGCGCCGTATCTGATGGGCTACGTCAAACAGCATACGGGCAGCTATGCACTCGGGCTGATGATCATCGGCGCAAGCGCGCTGAGTGCCGCCGTGCTTGCGCTGCGCATCCGTTCCGATGAATTGGCGGTGAGCCGCGCGGCGCAGTTCGATCGCTAAAAAACAGTCACTCAACCAGCACACCCCAAATGGACGCATTCGACTATGTCATCGTGGGCGGCGGGTCCGCCGGATGCACGATCACCGCACGCCTCGTGCAGGCGGGAAAGCGCGTGGCGCTGATCGAATCGGGACCGCCCGACAATCATCCGTTCATCCATATTCCGGCGACCTTTTTCAAGGTGCACGGTACGAATCGCATGTGGATGTACAAGACTGCGCGGCAAGGCAACGTGAACGATCGCGAAATGTACATCCCGCAGGGACGCACGCTCGGCGGCGGCAGTTCGGTCAACGCGATGATCTACATTCGCGGCCAGCACGAAGACTTCGACGACTGGGAAGCGCTCGGCGCGCGCGGCTGGGGCTGGCGCGACGTGCTGCCGTTCTTCGTGAAGAGCGAAGGCAATGCGCGGCTCAAAGGCCCGCTGCACGGCACGTCCGGCCCGCTCAAGGTCAACGATGCGCGTCACGTTCATCCGTTCACGCGCGCCTTCGTCGAGGCGGCGGTTCAGGCAGGCGTGCCGCTCACCGATGACTTCAACGGCGAGCGTCAGGAAGGCGCCGGCCTGTTTCAGACGACCACGTTCGATGGCCGTCGCGGCAGCAGCGCGGCAACCTATCTGAGGATGGTGAAGCACGATGCGCGCTTGCGTCTCGTCACCGGCGCGGACGTGCTCAAGGTGCTGTGCGAAGGACGGCGCGCAACGGGCGTACTCGTACGGCACGCGAACGGCGAAACCGAGCAGTTGATGTGCCGCGAGGAAGTGATCGTGTGCGCGGGCGGCGCCGCTTCGCCCAGGTTGCTGATGCATTCGGGCATCGGGCCGGCGGCGCATCTGCGTGAATTCGGGATTCCCGTCGTGCATGATCTGCGCGGCGTCGGCGAAAACTTCCAGGATCATCTGACCGCGCCGGTCTACGGCCGTGCGCGTCATCCGCATAGCGTGCTGGGGCATGACCGGGGTTATCGCGCGCTGCGGCATGGATTGCAATACGTGCTCACGCGTTCGGGCCTGCTGAGTTCGAACGTGATCGAGAGCGGCGCGTTCATCGATACCAGCGGCAGCGGCCGTCCCGACATCCAGATCCATACGACGCCCACGCTCGTCGGCGACGTCGACAGGAAGCCGCTGGAAGGGCACGGCATCACCATCGGACCGTGTGTCGTGCGGCCGAAGTCACGCGGCACGGTGCGGCTCGTGTCGAAGGATCCGCTTGCGCCCGCCAGGCTCGATCCGCGCTTCTTCAGTCACCCGGATGACATGGAGACGATGATTCGCGGCGTGCGCATCAGCCGCAAGATCCTGCGTGCGCCTGCGTTGCGTGAGGTGATCGCGGAAGAGCTGTTGCCGGGCGCGGCCGATGAAATCAGCGATGCGCGCATCGAAGAACATGTTCGTACGGTGTGCAAGACCGTGTTCCATCCGGCAGGCAGTTGCCGCATGGGTACCGATGAACTGGCCGTCGTCGATCCGCACTTGCGCGTACATGGCGTGAGCGGTTTGCGGGTGGCGGATGCATCGGTGATGCCTGCGCTCGTCAGCGGCAACACCAACGCGACGGCGATCATGATCGGCGAACGCTGCGCCGATTTCATCCTCAACGCGCCACGCATCGAACCCGCCGTGCACGCCGCCGACGTGCTTGCCGCTTCTGCTAAAATGCGTGACGATGTCATGTAAAGCGGATCTTGACCGGTGGAGGTGAACGTGGGAGCGACTGTTCGTAAGGCGAAGGGACAAGCAGCGGGGCAGGCTGCGGGACGAGCCGTTGCAGAAGAGCACGATGCATCCGCGTTGCGCGATTTGCGCGACCTCGTCTCGTTTCAGTTGCGTCAGTTGAGCAACATCTACACGAAGGGTTCATCGAGCGAATACGAGCGCAACTTCGGGCTGACGATGAACGAATGGCGCTGCATTGCCCTGTTGCACGGCAAGCGCGGCATGTCGATGAATCGGCTTGCGGAGCATGCGCAATTCGATCGCGGGCTCGCGAGCCGCACCGTGCGCGGTCTCGAAGAACGCGGCCTGCTCGCGCGCGAGGCCGATGTCACCGATGGCCGCGGCGTCGTCATTACACTGACGGCGGAAGGGCGGGCGCTGGTGTCGAAGGTGTTTCCGATCGCCGAGGAGCGCAATGCGCGGCTGCTGTCCTGCCTCACGCGTTCAGAGCGCGAGATGTTGCCGAACGTTCTGCTGAAGCTCACCCATCAGGCGCGCGTGATGCTCGAACAAGAGCGTGAGGAAGCGCAGGCACACACGACTTCGGACGCTGCCGGCGCGTCGGATGAGAAAAGGCATCGGAACGTCACTGATTTGAATCAGTGGTAGTCGCCGCACTCAGCATCCCGCTGCCGTGCTTTCAACCATGGTGCGCGAACGCATCCGCCACATGCAGCACGTGCGCATAGACAGCACCCGCGCGCAGCACCACGGCGATCGCATACGCTTCATCGAGCGCCTCGCCTGGCGCACCGGCTTCGAGCGCCTGGGCGTGAAAGACCCGTCGTCGCGCGTCGTTTGATTGCGCGTACGCGGCAGCGGCCGCAGCAACCCAGACCAGCGCCGGCGTCAGCGCGTCCGTATCGAAGACCTGTTGCACGAACCGTTGTCTTGCCTCGGCGATGCCTGAACCCGCGACCGCGTCCTCATCCTGTACAACGAGATTGCCCGCATCGACAGACACGGCTGCATCACCCAGCGATTCGAGCGCGGCGCTCAGATAGCTGATCGCCACCGCTTCAGCCGCGCTGGCGCCGCCGTGACGGGCCAGCTCGGCGTGATGTTCGATGCAGAACGCACAGCGCGTGATCTGCGCAATCGCGACGGCAACCAGATGCTTGTCCTTCTCACTCAGCGCGCCGGCCTTCCAGACCGGCGCCGACAGCGCGCGAAACGCCTTGGGCGCGGCTTGCTCGCGTTCGAGCCGGGCCAGGATGCGTGCTTCTTCCGTATGAGAGCGTGGGTGACTCATGACTTCCCTTTCGTGTGATGACGGCGCTCAGCCCGGACTGGCGACAGCAGGATCGACGGGCGGCTGCGGAGCGCGCAGTGCGCCGCGTGCAGCCGGATCGGCGGCGGCCAGCACTGCGATGAGACTCAGCAAGCCGAGCGCACTGATATAAGCACAGATCAGCCAGGGCGTGTTGCCGCCCACGGCCAGCAATGCGGCGGCAACGAACGGCGTGAGTCCACCGGAGAGCAACGTGCCGATCTGATACCCGAGCGAAATGCCGCTATAACGCACTTCCACCGGAAACTGCTCGGCGAACCATGCAGCGCCGGGCGCGTAGATGGCGGCATCGAAAATGGCGAGTTCGATCGCGAAGACGAGCGGCAGGTAACGCAGATCGCCATGATCGAGAAACCAGAAGAACGGCCAGACCAGCAGGCTGATGCCCACCACGGCCCAGATGGCCGGCCCGCGCCGGCCGATGCGATCCGTGAGCGCGGCCCACAGCGGCGTCGCGATCACCGCGAACGCCGATCCGACGATCACCGCAGTCAGCGCATATGACGCGCCGCCGCGCTTGAGATTCAGATAGCTGATGGCGTAGGTCGTGACGATCGCGTACATGGCCGGTTGCAGCAGACGCAAGCCGATCGTGACGAGCAACGCGCGCCGGTGGTAACGCAGCACGTCGGCAACCGGCGCGCGGCGGATGCGGCCTTCGCTCTGCAGGGCAACGAATGGCGCGGGCTCGTCGATGCGCGAGCGGACGAAAGCGCCCACCGCCACCAGCACGACGCTGAACAGGAACGGGATGCGCCAGCCCCAGTCGTTGAACGCTTCGACCGAGAGCGTCGAGCGCACCGCAAGAAAGGTCCCGGACGCGAGCAGCATGCCGGTCGCCGATCCGACCTGCGTGAACGAGCCGAGCAGCCCGCGCCGGCGCGGCGCCGCGTGCTCGACCGACAGCAGCGACGCACCGCCCCATTCGGCGCCGGTCGCGACGCCTTGCAGCAGGCGCAAGATGACCAGCAGGGCGGTCGCCAGCAGGCCGGCGCTCGCGTAGGTCGGCAGCAGACCGGTCAGCACCGTGGCGACGCCCATCAGCACGAGCGAAAGCACCAGCACGCGCTTGCGCCCGATGCGATCGCCGAAATGACCGGCGAACACGGCGCCCAGCGGCCGCGCGAAGAAGCCCACGCCGTAGGCGGCGAAGGAACCGAGGATGCCGGCAAGCGGATTGGTGGCAGGGGGAAAGAACGTGTGGCTGAAGATCAGCGCGGACGCCGTGCTGTAGATGTAGAAGTCATACCACTCGATGGTGGTACCGATGAAGGCGGCAAAAGCGACGCGCGCGGTACCGGCGCGCGCGGTCGTCGAAACGGGCGGGGATGACATGATTCGGTGGTGACGGACTTGAACGCAAAGGCGCAATTGAAGCATCGATCAGGCGCGCTGCGAACCAATCGTTTGTGCTTTGCATAGACGCCGGAGCGAAGGCTCGCGCTGCACCGCAAGCCGCTACCTCACTGAATCGAAGATCGGCAAGGCTTCGCGTCGGGGGATCGAGGGTTGTGCACCATGATGTTGAACGCGCACGCTCGCGGCGATCTGAGCGTGCGCCATCGCGTCGTCGAGCGTGCAACCTGTCGCCAGTTGCGTGGCCAGCACGCCCACGAAGGTGTCCCCGGCAGCGGTCGTATCCACGGCGCGCACCGGCCGCGCCGGATGATGCGCGCCCTCGACGGCATCCCCGATCACATGGACCCCGCGCGCACCCAGCGTCACGATGACATGCCGCGCGCCCGCACGATGCAGCGCCAGCGCGGCGTCCTCTGCGCTCGGCAAGCCGTCGGCCAGGATCGACGCTTCGCTCTCGTTCGGCACCAGGTAATCGATGAGCGGCATCCAGTGTCGGGGCAGCGGCTGCGTCGCGGGTCCCGGGTTGAGCACGGTGATCTTGCCGAGCCGCCGCGCTATCGCCAGCGCCGCATGGACCGTGTCGGGCGGCGTTTCGAGCTGGCACACGACGACATCGCAGGCACGGAAGCGGTCGGTCTGCGCGAGCACGCTGGCAGGCGACAGCGCCGCGTTGCTGCCCGACGCCACCACGATGCTGTTCTCGCCCGTCTCCGACACGGTGATCATCGCGATGCCGGTCGGATGCGTCTCCGACACCTCGATCCCCGCGCAATCGATGCCTTCCGCCGCCAGTTCCCTGACACGCTGCACACCGAACTCGTCGCGCCCGGCGCAGCCGATCATCGCCACGCGTGCGCCCATGCACGCCGCCGCGATCGCCTGATTGGCGCCCTTGCCGCCGGGCACCGTTTCGAATGCATGCGACAACTCGGTCTCGCCCGCCTGCGGCAGACGCCGCGTCCGCGCGACGAAATCCGTGTTGATGCTGCCGATCACGAGCACGCGTCCCGGCTGGCCCGCTGCGGTCACGTTAGTCTTCGCGTGCATCAGACGCGCGGTACCGCTGCCACGCCGATGCGGAAGTTGCCGCGCGTGTCGCCGCTTTCCTGATCGCGCGCCGACCAGTTCTGCATCCTTCGCCGCCGCTGCCAGCGATGCGCTCGTTGCGCCGAACTGCTGCGCGACTTTCTCCGCGCCTTCCAGCTCGCGGCCCGTGACCTGCACGTCGTGACCGGCTGCCTTGAGCTGCTTCACCATGGCCGCGCCGACATTGCCGTATCCGACTACCGTGATCTTCATTGTCTTTCCCAGGTTGAGTTGAGTGATGAAGATCGTACGGAAAGCGGTGGCGGCAATAAATATCGCATGCGTTGACAGAGTGTCGACCGGATCGGTGCTCCATTGCGTCAACGCATGTCCATGCAGATTTTTGAAACGATTTTTGGCGCGGAATAATGACCTCTTTTGCATGTGCAACTGAAGCCGAGGAATCCATGTCCCGCCGTCTGCCCAGCATGAACGCCTTGCGCGCCTTCGAAGCGGCGGCGCGGCATCTCAACTTCAGCCGCGCGGCGGAAGAGCTTTTCGTGACGCAGGGCGCCATCAGCCGGCAGATCAAGCTGCTCGAAGAGTCCTTCGGCGTGCCCTTGTTCAGGCGGCTGACGCGGACCATCGAACTCACCGAGCACGGGCGCGATTACCTGCCCGTGGTGCGCGACGCGTTCGACCGCATCGAGCAGGCCACGCTGCGGCTCGTGAACCGCGACCGTCATCGCATCCTCAACGTCAATGTGCTGCCGACGTTCGCGATGCGCTGGCTCATTCCGCGCCTGCCGCACTTCGCAACCGAGCATCCGGATATCGAGGTGAGGCTCATCACGTCGATACGGCCCGTCAATTTCTGGCGCGAGGATCTGGATGTCGCCATTCGCGTCGGCGTCATTCCCGACAGCGATCCGGATCCCGATGCCGAGACGCGTCCGCGCATCAGCCTGCAAATGGCGGATGACTGGAGCAATGTGCGGGCGTATCGCCTGATGCCGGATGTGCTGGTGCCGGTGTGCAGCCCCGAGCTGATGGAGGGCATGCCGCAAGTGCATGAAGCGCGCGAACTGCTGCAATTGCCGCTGCTGCACATGGCGACGCGCGTGCACGCCTGGCCCGACTGGTTCCGCGCGAGCGGCGTCGAATACGATATCGCCGCGCACAACCAGGCTTACGGGCACTTCTTCATGGTGCTGGATGCGGCGCTGGCGGGACGCGGCGTGGCGCTCGTGCCGCGCATGCTGGCGGCGCCCGATATCCAGGCAGGCCGTCTTGTCGTGCCGCTGGCGCTGGAGCATGAAAGCGCGGGCGCCTATCACATCCTGTGCCGAGACCACCAGGCCGACTCCGCGACAGTGCGTGCGTTTCGCGACTGGCTGTTCGCGCAACGCGACGAAGAGCGGGCGCTGAAGGAGACCGACTTGAGCGAAGCCGGTCTTTAGGCTCTACATCAGATCAGGAACGGCGCGAGCCTGGCGTCGATGCTGCGGATCGTATCCACGGTCCAGTCGCGGTTCACGTAGAGCTGGATGGGCAGGCCATCCGGATCGTGAACGAACACCACGCGGCGCGCGGCGTGCTCGTGCGCGGCGATCAGCTTGCCGCCCGAACGCTCGATGCCTTCGATCGCCGCGTCCAGATCCGCTTCGGAGCTGACTTCCACGCCGATGTGATGCATCGGCATGTGCGACTCCACATCGTTCCGATACAGCGCGATATCGCCCATGCCATGCGTGCCCGCGAGCAGCGCGAAGGGCTGATCGCGGCCGCCGGCAAGCGCATTCAGCCCGACGATGTTCGTATAGAAGTCGAACATGGCCCCGAAGTCCTGCGCGATCAACGCAACGTGCGACACGCGGCGGCCATGGACGAGCGCGGCGTCGATCACGCGAATCTCGGGATCGACGGGGAAGAGTTGCTCGGCAACCGGTACATTGGTTTCGCCCGGCACCCACTTCGGCTTCTTCTTGCTGAACGAGCCCTTGCGTGCCGAACGCCAGTCCTCCACGACGTCCGCGTAGATCTCGACTTCGTTGCCGTCGGGGTCTTTCTGATAGAGCGAGTGGGCGACGTCGTGGTCTTCCGTCGAGCGATACAGCACGCCCGCGGCCACCGCCGCGCGATAACCTTGTACGAGCGCCGCTTCGCTTGCCACTTCGAAGGCAACGTGATTCAGTCCCGGCTGTTGCCCCGGCTTCGCGTAACGGCTGCCGATATCGACCAGCGCGAAGTCGTGATAGGTGTTGCCGTTGCTGATGAAACTCGCCTTGTTGTCCGGCTGGTTGTAGACCTCTTCGAAACCGAAGATATCGCGGTAATAGTCGCTGGCGCGCTGATAGTCGCCCACGAACACATTGGCATGGGCGAGCCGGCGCGGGGCAAAGAAGCGTGAAGTCATGGTCAGGTCCTTTATATTGAGTGCATCAGGTGCCCACGCGCAGCGGCGCGCGCATCTTTTCGAGCAGCGCGATGACGCTCAACGCGGTGATGAGTCCCGTCTTCGGATTCGAGCTCGGAATGTTTTCGATCGTCATCGTAAAGCGTGCCGAGTCCGAGTCAATTTCGATGGTGTGCGTATTGCGCGTCAGTGCGGGGTCGGCCCAGATTTCGAGCTGGGTGTCGTCCGGACCGATGCCCGCGAGCGACAGCGCCACGGACACGTTCAGATTTGCGGGAAAGCCTTTGGCCGCGTCACGCGGCGTGCCCGAGAAGATACGCATGGGCGTCTTGATATCGTCGATGCGGATGTTGTTCTCCTCGAGAAACGGCGCGCCGAGCAGACCGGTCACCGGCTTGCGCGTGACCATGCGCGCGGAGTGAATCTTGCCTTTCGCCGCAGCGGTCACCGCGTCGAGGCCGAGCAGCGCGCCGGTCGGCACGCTGATCTGGCCGCCGTTCTCGCGGGCAATTTCGACGAGTTCCATGTGATCGAGCAAGGCGCCGACGCTCAGCGGCACCAGGGTCTTGCCCGCGCGCAGCATGGGTTCGGCGATCTTCGGCAACAGCTGCGACGGCGCACATTCGATGACGACATCGGCGTGGAGCGGCATCTCGTCGAACGAGACGATGCGCGGCGTGTGTCTCAGTTCCGCGAGCCAGGCGCCGGCGGTCGATGCATCGCGTACGCTGACGGCGGCGAGTTCGAGACCGTCGATGCCTGTGTCGATCGCCTTGGCAATCGACTTGCCCACCGTGCCCAGGCCGGCAATCCCGACACGCAGCGCTTGCTTGTCCTGCTTTTGATTCATGCTATGTCTCTCCAGGGTATGGACGCATCTTAGGGGCGCCAAAACCCCGCAACAAACGAGATTTTCTGCGCGCACGGATGAGGTCTCGTCATGCGTCGCCATGATCGGATCTCATCGAAGGGCGCAACAAAAGTCGTTTGCCGGGCGCGTTTTTGGCTCACGATAATGGGCCTTTACCGCTGCAGAAGGATCTGTCGATGCCGTATCTCGATCGTGGCGCGAGCCGCCTCTATTACGAAACCCATGGCGAGGGCGCGCCGCTGGTGCTGCTGCATGGCGTGGGCGGCAATCATGCAAGCTGGTTCCATCAGGTGGTCGCGTGGCGCGACACGGGGCAGGTCATCACGTTCGACGCGCGTGGCTTCGGCAATTCGAGCGATGTGGAAGGGCTCGGACGCGCGGCCTTCGCCAACGATCTGGAAGCGTTGCTGGATCATCTGCAACTCCCGCGTGTCGCGCTGATTGCCCAGTCGATGGGCGGCGGTGCGGCCGTTCCTTTCACCGTCCGCCATCCCGAACGCGTGCGCGCGCTGGTGCTCGCCGATACGCTCGTCGGCCTGACGCTGCCCGATGACCTCGCCGCGCGCATGCAGGCCATTGCCGCACGCACCGCGAATCTGTCGCAACTCGAACGCGTGCTCGGGCCCACGTTCATGCGTGCTCAGCCTGCGCAATCGTATCTCTATACGGCGCTCGCGAGCTTCAACGACACCAATGTACGCACCCTGCGCGGCGTCCAGCCGATGACCTCGCTCGAGGAACTCGATGCGTGCGGCGTGCCGGTGCTGTTCGTGGCGGGCAACGAGGACGTCCTGTTCCCTCCGCGGGAAATCGAAGCGGCGCAGCGCACGATGACGCACGCCGATTATCTGGAAATCGATGCCGCCGGTCATTCCGCGTACTTCGAAGCCCCGCACGTGTTCAACGAGCAGGTCTTCGCATGGCTGCAAGCGCAGCCGTGATCGCGTCAGTAACCGCGTGACGGATCGACACGACCCGACACGTCACGTCCCGCTTCGAGCGCGACGATCTTGTCCGCGACCTGCCGGGCGGAATCGTCGATCAGGGTCGCGGCGGAAATATGCGGCGTGACCATCACGCGCGGATGCCGCCAGAACGGATGGGCTGCATCGAGCGGCTCATGCGCGAAGACGTCGAGCATCGCGAAGGCGAGCCTGCCCGCGTCGAGGGCTTCGAGCAGATCGTCTTCGTTCACATGGACGCCGCGTGCGAGATTGATGACGCAGGCGTGATCCGCGAGACAAGCCAGGGTCCGGCGATCGATGATGCCCTGCGTATCGGCCGTGGCGGGCAGCAGATTGATGAGCACATGAAGGCCATCGAGAAAGGCATCGATTCCATCGCTTGAGGCAAACGTTTCGACCGCATCGATGGTTTTGTGTGAACGGCTATAACCGCGCACGATGAATCCGTCCGACGCCAGCGTGCGCGCCACGTGCTCGCCCAGGCTTCCGAGTCCCAGTACGCCGACACGCATGTCCCGCCGATGCAGCGCCTCCAGCGGCCGCCATTCTCCCCGCGCGGCCTGCTGCCGATACGCCTCGAAGCGCCGCATGTGATGCAGCACGCCATAACGCGCGTAATCCGCCATTTGCTGCGCCATGCCGGCATCTTCGAGGCGATAGATCGGCGCATCGATAGGCGATTCGTCGAGCATGGCAAGCAGCGCATCCACGCCCGCGCCCAGATTGAAGAGGCCTTTGAGGCCGGCACGCGGCCGCAATGCCTCTGCGCTGCATTTCCAGACGAGCGCGTAGTCGGCAGGGCTGGCATCGCCCTCGGTCCATTCGCGCACATTCGCCCCGGGCAGAACGCTCCGTATCGCCTGCATCCAGCGCGCGGCCTGTGGGGTGCCGACCGCTACCAGGATATCCATGAATCAGCCCTGTTCGTCGATGAAAACCTCGCACGATAGAGCCTGCTGATACGGATATCAAACGAATAAATTTGCCGTCGCGCATGAGTTGAGGTCATGCCTCGACGCATGACCTCAACTCATCGAATGCTCGCGAAAATCTCGTTTGTTGTCATTTTTTCGCCTTCCTATGATGGCCTCGACTTAACCCACATGCCCATCGAAAGCGCATTCGCAAGGAACGAAAACATGAACCGTCTCGCACTGCCGCTGTTCGCTTCACTGCTGGCCACCGCTTCGTCGCAGGCGTTTGCGCAGAGCACCGTCACCTTGTACGGCGTGGCCGATGAAGGCATCACCTATGGCAACAACGTCGGCGGCGGCGCGCAATGGGCGGCGGCGAGCGGCACCATGTCGGGCAGCCGCTTCGGCCTGCGCGGCGAGGAAGACCTGGGCAGCGGCCTGAAGGCGGTGTTCAACCTCGAGAATGGCTACGATCTCTCCACCGGCAAACTCGGACAGGGCGGCCGCATGTTCGGCCGCAAGGCCTATGTCGGGCTCACGGATGCGCGCCTCGGTTCCATCACGCTCGGCCGTCAATACGATCCGACCGTGGATCTCGTGCAAGGCATCACCGGCGACGGCGTGTTCGGCGCGTTCTTCACCACGCCCGGCGACGCCGACAACAACGACAACAGCATCCGCGTCAACAACTCGGTCAAGTACACGAGCCCGACGCTCGCGGGCTTCACGTTCGAAGCCATGTACGGTTTCGGCGGCACGGCGGGCAGCATCTCCAGCGGCAATTCGATCGGCGCCGCGCTTGCCTGGAGCAACGGCGGCCTGAATATCGCGGGCGGTTACCTGTATACGAAGAACGACACGCTCGCGAATGCATCGTCGGGCGGCTTCATCAACGACGGCAGCCTCGTTACCGCGGGCTACGGAGTCGCGCCCGGTTCGTTCCAGACGGCGCATGCGGCCATTTCGTACGCGTTCAACAAGTTCACGGTCGGGGCGCGCTATTCGAACTCGCAATACAAGACCTACACGCAGACCGCCGTCTTCAACGACACGGAGAAATTCAACGTGGTCAGCGGCTATGTGGCCTACCAGTTCACGCCGGCGCTGATGGCCGCCGTCAACTACGGCTACACGAAGGCAAGCGGCGCGCAGTCCGCGAACTACAACCAGGTATCGGCAGGCGTCGATTACTTCCTCTCGAAGCGCACCGACGTCTATGCAATCGCCGGCTACACCAAGGCAAACGGCTCGACGCTGTCCGCCGACGGCACGTCGGTGGTTGCCGCCACCGCGAACGTGGGCGACTACAACAACGCATCGTCGAACGGCAAACAGGTGCTGGGCGTAGTCGGCATCCGCCACAAGTTCTGATTTTTGATCACGGGTAAGCCGAAATTTGGCTTGGTCTAATTGGACTTTGAAGGCTTCAGAATCAGCATGCAGCTTGTCCTCGACAATCTGAACGACAGCGCCGGTCTGCTCGGCGCGCGGCGCGTGTTTCGTGTGCCGCGCACATTGCCGGCGAACCTGCGCACGCTGGATGCCGCGCACTGGCAGTTGCACCCGGCGCTGTACGACGCCGATACGCTGCTCGCGTTGCGCGATGCCCGTCTCGACGAGAACGACCGCGAGATTGCACTGGCGGGCGGGGTGGCGCGGCTGAATGCGAGCATCGGCTGGCAGCGCATGTCGGATCGCGAAGATGCGGCGGCGCTGCTGCGCATGGCGAAGGACAGCGTGATGCCGCGCGTGCGTCTGCTGCTGTCGGTCATGCCGGACCACGATACCGCGGGCTTTGCCGCGTGGTTCGCGGACTTCGCTCCGCATGCGCCGACGGAAGACGGCACGCTGTTACGCGCCTGCAAGCTGTACGGACGCGAGCCGCACTTCCAGCGCAACCTCGACGCCGTGTGGAATGCGGGCTGGCTGCCGGTCGTCTTTACCGCCGACCCTCGCGCGGTGCTGGCGCAGGCGGTGGAGCGGCAGTCCGCGGTCGTGTTCCGTCACGCCGCCAGCGTTGCCGATCTCGATGCCATGCACGCGGATGCCGCGCTCGACGTGTCCCGCTGGGTCGCGAGTTCGCCGCAGTATCTGCTGCCGGTGGACGCTTCGCGGCGCGCGTCGCTGAGCGTGCGTCCGCCGGTGTCCGACGACACCACGCGCAATGCGCTGCTTGCCCGCTTCGACGAGATCGACCTGATCGCCACCGATCACGTCGCGCACGGCTCGACCACGGGTCCGGGACTGCAATCGCAACATCACTTCCTGCCCGCGCTGCTGACGCTGGCCGAGTCGCTGGGCGTTCCCGCTCAAGCGGTGCTCGGCCGTGCATCGAGCCGTCCGGCGATGCTGTTCGGCCAGGACCCGACCGACTGGGCCGTCGCCCTCGTCTCAACCGATTCACCGCACGGCGGCGTCATGCGCGGCATCGATGCCGAGCGCGATCCGTTCAGTGCCGCGTCTTTCAAGCCACGTGTCATGGCGATCGTCCACGGCGATACGTTGTGGCCGACACGTCACCTCATCGACTCATTCAATCCGGAGTAAGCATGTTTCGTCCTGTATTCATGACTGTGGCATCCCTGGCGTCCGCGTGCTTCGCGCTTTCTTCCGCGCCGGCCCATGCGGCCAGTCTGCCGACCTATGAAGCATTCGGCAAGAGCGCCGAATGCGTCGCGCTGCGCAAGCAGTTTCCGACGCTCGTCGGTCAGCATCTGAAGGTCGGCCTCGGCGGCTATACGGCCGGCTTCGAAGCGCCCGCGAAGGATGATCCGTCGAAGATCGAAGGACTCGATCCCGATCTGATCGCGTATATGGGCGCGTGCCTCGGCTACACGCACGAATTCCAGAACGTGGCCTTCAACGTGCTGCTCACGGGCATCACCGGCAAGCGCTTCGACATGGGCCCGAATCTCTATGTCACCGAGGTCCGGCGCAAGCAGGTTGCGTTCGTGTCGTCGTTCGCGGTGATCGACGGATCGGTCATCAAGAAGGGCAATCCGAAGAAGCTGACTTCCCTCGACACCTTGTGCGGCGCGACCGTCGCGGCCGCGGCAGGCACGTATGAAGCGGTAACGCTCGTGCCGCAGGCTACCGAGAAGTGCAAGGCCGCGAACAAGCCGGACGTGAACCTGCTGCTTCTGCAAGCAACGGACGCGAGCGTGCAGGCCGTGGTGAGCGGCCGCGCGGACATCTACCTCACGGCGCATTCGGATGCGAAGGCGCTGGCGGCTTCGGTGCCGGGGCTGGAAAGCGGCTTCACCATCGACCTGCCGATTCTCAACGGTTTCCCGATCGCCAAGGAGAACACGACGCTGCGCGGCGCCGTGCTGGCCTCGATGAAGGTGATCCAGGACAAGGGCATCGAGAAGTCGCTGCTCGACAAGTGGGGACAAGATGCAGCGTCCCAGCGCACGGCCGCCGACGCGGAGTAATGGCGCAGCGGATGCCTTCGCGGCCCGGAAGGCGTCCGCACCGCTGGTTGTTTTCGACGTGAACGAAGCGTGCCCGACATGCAAAACTTTCTGCATTACCTGACTTTCCCTTATCTGCTGCAAGGCTGCATCACCGCGCTCGGACTGTTGTTCGGCGCGCTGGCGGGCGGGCTCCTGATCGGCTTCGTGCTTGCGCTCGCCGCCGATGCGCGCTGGTTCTGGCTGCGCTATCCGGTGCGCGCCTACATCTACGTGATACGCGGCACGCCGCAGCTGCTGCAACTGATCCTGCTGTTCAACGTGCTGCCGCAGGCCGGCATTACGCTGGCGCCCTTCGTGAGCGCGCTGCTGGCGCTGACCATCAACGAGACCGCGTTCTGCGCGGAAATCATTCGTGGCGGAATTCGTTCGGTGAACCGCGATCAGCGCATCGCGGCGCAGGCGTTCGGCTTCTCCGCTTTGACGGAACTCGGGTATGTCGTCGTGCCGCAAGGCCTGCGCGCGATCATTCCGGCGCTCGGCAATGAAGCGGTGGGCCTGCTCAAGTCGACGTCGCTGGCCTCGGTCGTCGGCGTCAGCGAACTGACCTTGCGCAGCCAGACCATCGTCTCGCAGAACTTCGAGTTCCTGCCCGTGCTGCTCGCGTCGGGTGTGATGTATATCGTGCTCTCGGCCGTCATCGCGGCGATTCAGAACTGGTGCGAGCGCAATGTCGGAACGGGACGCCGCGTGCGTCGCGGTGCGCATGCGGAGCATGGTCTCGAGGATCCTGGTCCCGTCGCGCGCATGGCGCCAGTCGAAACGAAAGGCGATTTGACCATGCCGCAACTCGAGATCGACAAGGTCCGCGTCAGCTACGGCAGCAAGCAGGTGTTGAAGGATGTGTCGCTGTCGGTGGCCCCGGGTGAAGTGGTCGCGTTGCTCGGCAAGTCGGGATCGGGCAAGAGCACCTTGCTCAAGACCATCCTCGCGCTCAATCCGCTCGAAGCGGGCAGCATCCGCATCGAGGGCCGTTCGCTGACCTCGACTGCGACAGGATCGCCGATGCCCCGCCGACGTCTGGCGAAAGCGCGTGCGGATGCGCGCATCGGCATGGTGTTCCAGAACTTCGCGTTGTTCGATCATCTGAGCGCGCTCGATAACGCCGCGTCGATTCCCGTGCGCGTGCAGCACGTGCCGCGCATCGAGGCCTCGCGCAGAGCGCGCATCGCGCTGTTGAAGGTCGGCCTGAAGGACTTCGCGGGACACATGCCACACGAGTTGTCGGGCGGGCAGCAGCAGCGCGTGGGCATCGCGCGCGCACTGGCGAGCGATCCGCGCGTGATTCTCTTCGACGAGCCCACGTCCGCGCTCGATCCCGAACTCGTCGGCGAGGTCGATGAAACCATCCGGCGTCTCGCGCGCACCGGCATCACGATGCTGCTCTCGACGCACGATATCGATTTCGCGGCGAGCGTCGCGGACCGCATCGTGTTCCTGCACGACGGACGGATCATCGAACAAGGCACGCCCGATATCCTGCGTGCGCCGAAGACACCGGAATTCGCAGCGTTCCTGCGTCATCCGGAAGATGAGGCCGCCGATGCGAAGCCGTTGCCCCCGGCCATGCTCGAGGCCGCGCGATGAAAGACTTTCGCGATGCCTCGTGCGCCGCACTCGGCGCGGAGCTATACGGCTATCTCGTGGGCCGTCCGCATGACATGCGTCCCGACGACGCCGATCCCAACGAACTCGCGTGGTCGCGTTACCGGCTGGTGCCGCGCGTGCTGCAGGGTCACGATCATGTCGATGTCACTTGCCGGCTGTTCGGTCAAGACTATGCCGCGCCGATCGGCGTAGGCGCGTTCGCGGCGGATCGTCTGTTTGGCGAAGAGGGCGTGACCGCCATTGCGCGTGTCTGTGCGACGCTTGGCCTGCCGCTCGTGGTATCGGAAGAAGCGGTGACGCCGCTCGGCCAGATCACTGCGACGCATGCCGATTGCTGGCTGCAATTGCGTGCTGCGGGACCGCTCGAACGTGCGATCCGCCTGACGCAGGAGGCGGCGCAGGCGGGCTGCCGGGGCATCGTGCTGACGGTGCTCGCGCCGGTGCATCCGGCGCCGGGGCTGCATCCGGGCGGCGTCGATGTCGCCGCGCAGGTCGCGCAACGCGGCTGGGCCACCATTGGCGCGAGCGAGGGCGTAGCGAAACTGCCGGCTTTTCCGTCGTGGGGCTCGAGCGAAATGCGCGAACTGCTGACTGCCGTGCATGCGCTCGGCATGCGGCTCGTGCTCAAGGGCGTCATGCATGCCGACGATGCGCGTGCCGCCCAGGCCGCGGGTTGCGACGGCGTGATGGTGTCGAACATCGGCGTGCGCCAGTCGTACCGCTGGGCGCCGGTGGCGGGGCAACTCGAAGGCATCGGCGAGGTGCTTGATGACGGCATGGCGCTGCTCGTCGACGGCGGGATCCGCCAGGCCGCCGATATCATCGCCGCGCGCGTGCTCGGCGCGCATCTCTCGGTCATCGTGCGGCCGGTCGTGCATGCGCTCGCGGCGGGCGGCGAAGAGGCGGTGCACGCGCTGCTGCGCGGTCTCATCGGCGAGGTGCAGGCCATTTGCGCGTGGATGGGAGCGGCGTCGCCCGGCGCTATCGCACGCGATCAACTCATTCGAATGGACTGACCATGTTCGATCTCATTCTGCGCGGCGCGATGCTCGTCGATGCCAACGGCGAGCGTCATGCGGACATTGCCATCGTCGGTCACAGGATCGCCGCATTGCTCGCACCGGATACGCCGGCCGAGACGCGCGCAACCCGCGACATGCACGGACTCGTGGCGCTGCCCGGTTTCGTCGATACCCATGTCCACCTGTGCGATCCCGGCTACACGCACAAGGAGGACTTCGAGTCGGGCACGCGCGCAGCCGCGCTTGGCGGTGTGACGACGCTGCTCGACATGCCGACAGACTCGCCGATCACGACGCACGCCGCCGAATTGCGCGAGAAGATGGCGCTGGCGAGCGGCCGTATTCATGTCGATGTAGGCTTCCAGGTTGCGAAGCTGCGCGATCACCCGGCACTCGACGACGTGCGCGCGCTCGACCCCGTGTCGTTCGAACTGTTCATGGCGGGCGTGCCGGAAGCGTATCGGCATGACACGCAGAAGACGCTCGTCGATTCGCTCACGGCTCTGAGACCGCTGAACACGCTGGCGTGTATTTCCCCGGGCGATCATGCGTTACAAAGCGCGCCGCAAACGCAATCCGGCAGAGCCGGCCTCGATGCGTTGCTCGCAAGCCGTCCGCCCGTGGCGGAAGCGGCGGGAATCGCCCATGCGGTCCTGGCGTCTGCGGCGACCGGCACGCGCGTGCATCTGCGGCAGGGGAATTCGAAGCTCGGCATCGACACATGGCGGCGCTTGCGTGATCTTGCGGATGTCAGCATCGAAACGACGCCGCAAGCCTTGCTGCTCACCGAAGACGCCTACGATGAACGGCGCAACTTCTTCAAGGCACTGCCGCCGCTGCGACCGGAAGGCGACCGCGCGGCGTTGCTGGAGGCGGTGCGGGAAGGGCTGATCGACATGATCGTGACCGATCACGCGCCGCATGCCCATGCGGAGAAAGCCGCGCATTACGACGATTTTCGCGACGTGCCGAGCGGCATGCCGGGCGTGCAGACCTTTGTTGCGACGATGCTGCATCTCGTTGACAACGGCGATCTGACCTTGCGCGACCTGGCGAGGCTCTGCGCCTGCAATCCGGCACAACGGTTCGGTCTTGCGAAGACGAAGGGCCTGCTCGCGCCGGGATATGATGCGGACCTCCTGCTGCTCGACCCGAAGGGCTCGATGACCTTGCGTGACGGTGACCAGCGCTCAAAAGCGCGCTATACCCCGTTCGATGGCTTGCACGTGTCCTGGGCGCTGAAGGCGGTGTATCTGCGGGGCGCGCTGCTGGAGGAAACAGGTGCAGCGCGTGGCGTGGTGGTGACGGCGAGCGCCTGACTCTTACCTGAACAGACTGGAACAAACGATGCGAAGTGCTTTTCACATGGCTTATCACGTGCGCGATCTCGACAATGCGCGCGCATTCTACGGTGGATTGCTCGGTTGCGAGGAAGGCCGCAGCACAGATACATGGGTCGACTTCGATTTCTTCGGGCATCAGATTTCGCTGCATCTGGGCGAACCCTTCCCGGTCACCAACACGGGCCGTGTGGGCGACCACATGGTGCCGATGCCGCATCTCGGACTCGTACTTGAAATGCCCGACTGGCGTACGCTCGCCGACCGTCTGCGCGCCGGCGGAGTGGACTTCGTGATCGCCCCGACACTGCGATTCGAAGGCCAGCCCGGCGAACAGGCCACGATGTTCTTCCTCGATCCGAGCGGCAATCCGATCGAGGTGAAGGGGTTCAGGAGTCTCGACAGTCTCTACGCCAGGTAATGGCGTTCTTTCCAGCGTGCTGAAGACCGCTCGGGCTCAAACGTACCGCTTCCCCGCCGCGAGCAGCTCCGGCGTGCCGATCAGCTCGTTCAACTGGTCGAACGTCAGCATCTCCGGCCACATCGGTTCAGTCGTTCCGTGCTTCAGCAGACTCGCGTAGTACCCTTGCAGCCCGTGCGCCACGAAGCGGGCCGTACCGCCCGGAAAGATGACAATGCGATAACCCCGCTGCCGCAATTCCTCGACGCTTCGCACCGGCGTCTTGCCGCCTTCCACCATGTTCGCCAGCAGCGGCACCCGTTCGCCGAAGCGCCGGCACACGATGTCCATCTGCTCCACCGTATGAACGGCTTCGACGAACAGCGCATCGACGCCGCACTCAAGATAAGCCTCGGCGCGCTCCATGGCCGCGTCGAAGCCTTCGACCGCGATGGCGTCGGTGCGTGCGAGGATCAGCGTGTCCGAAGAGTGGCGCGCATCGAGCGCGGCGCGCAGCTTGCCGCACATCTCGGCCGACGACACCAGCGTCTTGTCCGCCAGGTGACCGCAGCGCTTGGGAAAGCCCTGGTCTTCGAGCTGGATCATGGCCGCGCCCGCACGCTCGAAGTCGCGCACGGTGCGCTGCGTGTTCAGCGCGTTGCCGAAGCCCGTATCGCCATCGACGATGACCGGCGTGCGCACCCGGTCGGTGATGCGCCACAGCGTGTCGACTGCTTCCTTGGCCGTCGTGAGGCCGACATCAGAGCGCCCGAGCGAAGTATACGCGACCGCTCCGCCCGACAGATACAGCGCCTGAAATCCGGCCTGTTCCGCGATGAGCGCGGTAAGCGCATCGTAGATGCCGGGTGCGAGCACGGTTTCGCCCGCAGCGAGACGGCGCTTCAAGGCACCGGACGGCGACGCGTCCTCATGCGGCGACATGGGCATCTCCCTCCGCTGTCGACGTGTCTGGCACGGATCCGTCGAGACCGGGCTTGAGCAGCATGTGCATGCGTTCGGCCTGGCGTTTCTCGAAGCGGACGAAAGCCTCGGTGATATAGCTGCCACGGACGCCGCCGCGCACCGAACCGGGACGCGCGTCGCCGAAGTAATACTCCCATTCGGGCGGCAGCGGCGCGGAATCGGGCACCGACATCCACAGGCGCAGCAAATGGCGACGCCGCGCCTCGTCTTCGAAGTCCTCGAACTCCGTGCGCGAATGCAGCATCACGTAGTTGTTCAGTAATTGCAGATCGCCCTGTTCGAGCCACATGGAAAAGCACAGGCGCGGATCGGCGGCAAGCTCATCCAGCAAGTCGAGCGCCTCGGTCAGTTTGGGCGTGAGGCGCGGCACTTCCGGAAAATCCGCCTGCGCCGCGTTGGTGTTCTTCCGATTGGCGCGCAACGCGAAGTGATCCGTCAGCGAACCGATCACCGGGCAGTTGTAGAAACCCGGCCGGCCGGGCGCCTGCGTGCCCTGATAGCTGTGATAGACAGGTCCCTTCAATGCATCGATCAATTCCGGCCGGCGCTTGCGGATCTCCTCGACCAATGCGAACGAACTCGTGATCTTGCTCTGCCCGCCCGACTTGGCCTCATGAAGACAGAGCAGGGCGACGACATCGCATGAGTCCGCGTGGAAGTCGAGCGCCGCGTTGGTGTTGTAGCCACGGCCGTTCTTCGACTTGTAGGTCGCGCCCGAATCGCGGACATCGTTCATGATCTCGCTGGCGCGATTCTGCGTGCGCGCGACGCCGACGTGCAAGCCGAGTCCCCAATAAGCGAGCTTGGCTTCTTCCACGGACCACTTGTGGACCGGGAAGCCTTTCAGCAGGCACATGCCGAAGCGTTGCTGCGTGGCACGGAACGCGCGATGAAGAATCTCGGCGGATGCGGGTTCGAGCGGAAAGTCTTCCGATGTCATGTCGAGCAGCGGCTTGCCGAGCGCTTTGGCATGACGCATGGCACGGTCGAAGCCCTCCGCGGCTTCGTCGCTCATGCGCAGGGTCCACGACGTGTCGCGTTCGAGGTCCGCGCTGTACCAGATTTTTGGCTTCACCGATGCTTCGCTCATGCTTATCTCCTTGTCGCAGGGATAGAGTCCCTTTGACTGCAAGGATAGAGCAACGCTTCGTAAGATAAAATGGAGTTTTGCTGACGAAACTCGACAAAAAATCTGATGAAGATCGAAATCTTCAATACCCTGCAGGCTGTGCTGGACGTCGGGTCGCTCGCGGGCGCGGCCAAGAACCTGCATCTGACACCGAGCGCGGTCAGCATGCAGATGAAGCAGCTGGAGGCCTACGTGGGCCGTCAGCTGTTCGATCGGTCGGGGCTGGAAGTGCGCCCGCTGCCTGCTGCGTACGAGTTGTCGGAGTTGCTGCACGGCATGCTGTCGCGGCTCGATGCGTTCCGCCGTCAGCCCAGCTTTCAGGTTGAAGGCCATGTGCAGCTCGGCATGCTCGAATCAATGCTGCCCGTCGTGCTGCCCGAACTGCTCAAGCGGCTGAAGACACGCTATCCGCTTCTGCATCTTCAGACGAGGCGCGGCAAAAGCATCGAGCTGACCAATGCAGTCAAGGCAGGCGATCTCGATGCAGCAGTAGTCGCGCAGCCCGAGCGCGGCTTGTCTCGGCTGCACTGGCAGCCGCTGATCAAACGCGGGCTGACCCTGATGGTGCCGCCGCAGGAACGCGAGCGCTCGCTGGGCGCACTGCTCAAACGCTACGAGTGGATCCGCTACGACCGCAACACCATCTCCGGCGCGATGGCCGCCAAGTATATCCAGCAGCGCTTCGGCGGCAAGCCGGCGGGAGATCTGGAGTTCGACAGCGTCCGTGCGATTGCGCCGCTGGTCAGCGCGGGGCTAGGGATTTCCCTTGTGCCGCTGATGGAGCCGGCCATCTGCACGCTCTATCCCGTCACGGTCATCGCGTTGCGCGATGCGCCTGTGCTCCAGTTCTCGCTGGTCACGCGCAAGACGGACGTCGAGAGCCGGCAGTTGATCGCACTGCAGGAAATCCTGCTGGCCGCCACGCGCGCCGCTGACAGGGATGCCGCCTCGGACAAGCCTTGAGCCTGTCTGCAGGCGCCGTCGCTAAGTCAAAAAAATTGACGTGAAATCTAACGATTATTCAATAAAAGTTTTCGCGGGAGCACCTTAATATGGCGTGAAAGCCTCGCAAGCGGACCGGGTGGGGCGCCCGTCATCGCCGTTTGTCTTGAACGGTAGCAATGACGAGCGACACAGAGAGCGATTCCACGAGAACGCCCGCCAGGTTCCGACGGCCAAAAAAGGAGACGTTTCTTGAGCCAATCCCCTACGCTGCGTGCCCATTCCGGCGCTCGCCTCGACCGGCTGCCGATCGGCCGGTTCCATTGGAATCTCGTGGGCATGATCGGGGCTGGCCTGTTTCTCGACGCGTTCGATATCTACCTGCAAAGCGGCGTGCTGGCGACGCTCGTCAAGGGCGGCTGGTCGACGCTGCAAAGCAACGCGGCCTTCATCTCCAGTACCTTGATCGGCATGTGGCTGGGATCGCTGATCGGCGGCTATATCGGCGACCGCTATGGGCGGCGCATGGCCTACCAGTTCAATCTCGCGGTCTTCGGGCTGGCCTCGATCGCCGCCGTGTTCGCGCCGAACATGACGGTGCTGATCGCGCTGCGCTTCGTGATGGGCGTCGGCCTTGGCGCCGAGCTGATCATCGGCTATGCGACGCTCGGCGAGTTCGTGCCGAGTCTCGCGCGCGGGCGTTTCGGCGCCATCCTCGCCTTGCTCACCAACCTGTCCGTGACGGCCACCGGAATCATCGGCTATTGGGCCATTCCCGCGCTCGGCTGGCGCTCGATGTTCGCGCTCGTCGGCCTGGGCGCCATCGGCATCTGGTTCATGCGCAAGTCGATGCCCGAATCGCCGCGCTGGCTCGAGGCGCAAGGTCGACACGAAGAAGCGGACGCGTTGTTGCGGTCCATTGAAGCGCGTTTTCCGGAACTTCCGGCGTGGGACAGCGTGTCGTTTTCCGTGACGGCGGCAGCGAGCGAGGCCGCGCCGGTCGCGGCAAAACCCGGCTATCGCGAACTGTTCCGCCAGCCGCTGCTGTCGCGGACCGTGCTGACGATGATCATGTCGGCGGTGAACATGTCGGTGCTCTACGGACTGATCGCCTGGTTCCCGACCTTTCTCGTCAAGCAGGGCATCGCGGTCACGTCGACGCTCGGCTACACGGCGGTCATGGGCATCGGCACGCCGGTTGGCTGCCTGATCGGCATGGCGCTGACGGACCGCATCGGACGCCGCGTGAGCATTGTCTGCGTGCTGGTGCTCGAAGCAGTGGCCACGGCGCTCTACCCGATGGTTCACTCGCCGGTCGAACTGATGGCGACGGGCGCCGTCATCATGATGTGTTCGTCCTGCATCACGTCGCTGGCGTTCGCGGTCTATATCCCGGAACTCTTTCCGACCGAGTTGCGGATGCGCGGGTCATCGCTGTCCGCCGCCGTGGGGCGTCTTGCATCGGCGGGTGCGCAGGGCGGCATCGTGATGATTTTCGGCATGGGCGGGATCTTCGGCGTGACCAATTTCCTGATCGGTCTGATCGTGCTGCAGGTACTCGCGTTGCTCGCGCTCGGTGTGAACACGCGAGCCCAAACGCTGGAGGACATCGAGCCGAAGGATGCGCCTCACGCGGAACCGGCGTCGGCCTTGCATGGCCGCGGCGCGAGCCTGTCTCAAGCCGATTGAAAAGAGAGATGCGCCATCACGATGATGGCGCATCTCCCCAACACCACGTCCAGCGGATCATGGCTCGACCGTCAACGGCGGTCCGAGAAACTCGATGTCCCACTTCGCACCCAGCCTCGCAAGCGTGTCCGGGGCCGGAATGCCGCGCGCCATGACGTCGCGCAGTTCGCTGAAGAAACGGGTGGCGTCGAATCCTGGCGAGATCAGCACCAGCATGTGCGACGTGCCTTCGCTGATATTGATGAAGCGATGCGTGGTGCCGGCCCGCGCCGTCAGCGTCTCGCCTGCCTGCAGGATGCGCAGCACGCCATCCACTTCGAAGAGATAGCGTCCTTGCAGCACATGGAAGATTTCAGTTTCGTTCCGGTGCCGATGCAGCGGCGGGCCGAAGCCCGGTGCATCGCGTGTTTCGATGAGCGTCGCGCGCCCCTCCGTTTCCGAAGGCTCGATGCAGACCGACAGATCCAGCCCGATCGCAGGGATGTGAATGGCGCTATCCGCGATCGGATAGTCGTCGATGAGGTGCGGCTTCATGATGTCGGTCCTTCGTCGATAGCGCATGCGTTCAATGATGGTCGAACAGGGCAATCTGCTTCGACTTGATCATCGAGCGGACCTTGGTCATGAACTTGGTCTGCGGGTCTTTCTGGCATTCCTGCGCGACGGTCGCGGCGACCGGCTGCATGGTATCGACGACCGTGGTTTCGGTGCCCGACACGCCGAGCTTGTCGACGCCCGCCACCCAGTAAACCAGCGCCGGCTTGTATGCGTCGTCAACCTGAACGAAGTCGGCGCACGTCATCTTGGCGGGAGCGATCTTTTCAGCTGCGTGGGCCATGCCGGACACGCCGACGGTGAGGACGCACAGGGCGGCTGCGAGGCTTTTTGCGAGGTTCATTTGGACATCCTTGATGGTGGTGAAGAGGTGAAGTTCGAGACTGCCTGCGCATCGTATCGGCGCAGACTTAGCCCGGAATTACCATCAAGGAAGGATGCCTGTGGAGATGAGTTCAAGGGCCGATTTCCGACGAGCTTGACCCGGAGGCGACGGGCGCACCGACGCAAGCCGCGAGATCAATCGAAGCACAAGCAATTTGTAAGAACGTCGTCAAGATATCTTCAGCTATCCGGTACGTCACGATTGACACGAAATATTCCGCATACCGTACCGATCGCGGCGGGAATGGAACGATTAAAAATTCTTATTTACTGGTTATCCTGATCAAGAGATAGAGTAGTTATCTTGCGATAGCCATGAATTAACAGGTAATACCAAACAAGCATGTCGTAATCCTGTTTCGGTAGAGGAGGATGCGCATGACCGCAGGTTCGCGAAGCTTCGATTCCCCACGCGCCGGCCGCATGCGCACGCAACGGCGTCATGCCGCGCGCGCCACTTCAGGGTTCGTTGTCGTCGTATCGCTTGCGGCATGCATGATGGGCCCCGACTACCGCAAGCCCGAAGTACAGATTCCGCAAGGCTTCAAGGAAGGCGTCGACTGGCAGCGCGCAGACGCCAATCCGCAAGCCGCCATCGACAGCACCTGGTGGCGCATGTACCACGACGACACGCTCAACGGCCTCGTCGAGCAGGCGCTACAGGCGAATCAATCGATCGCGGTGGCGGAGGCGGCCTATCGCGTCGCGCTCGCGACCGTGGAGAGCAACCGGGCGGGGCTGTTCCCGATCGTCACGGCGGGGCTGTCGGGCGCGCGTTCGGGCGGCGCGATCCAGTCGGCGAGCGCGGGCCGCAGCGCGGGTTCATCGACCATCGCCGCGCCGGGCAACAGCGTGGTGGCGCTGGGTTCAGTCAGCTGGGAACTCGATCTGTGGGGCAGCGTGCGCAGGCAGATCGAGCAGGCGAAGGCCAATGCGCAGGCATCGGACGCACAGCTGGCCGGTGAGCGCCTGTCGATCGCGGCAAGCGTCGCCACCGACTACTTCGAACTGCGTCAGGCCGATTTCGATGTCCGGGCGCTGCAGGAGCAGCAGGACATCGACACGCGCCTCCTCGCGATGACCCAGGCCGCCTATCAGGCGGGCCAGGCGTCGAACGACGACCTGCTGTTGTCGTATCAGGAACTGGACACGGTGATTGCCCAGTTGCAGACGGTCGCCACGCGGCGCGAGCAGGACGAGCATGCGATCGCCGTGCTGACCGGCGTGCCGCCCGCGTCGCTCAGCATCGCTCCGGACCCCGACTACCATTTCATCGCCCCTGCGCTGCCTTCCTCGCTGCCGTCGGAACTGCTCGAGCGGCGCTATGACGTCGTCAGCGCCGAGCGCTCGGCGGCGGCGGCCAATGCGAGCATCGGCGTGGCCGAAGCCGCGTTCTTTCCGACCGTCTCGCTCTCGGCGGAAGGCGGCTTCGCGCACAACACCATCGCGCATCTGTTCACGGTGCCGAACCGCTTCTGGACCTTGGGGCCGGACATCGCGCAAACCATCTTCGACGGCGGCGCGCGCACGGCCGCAATGCACGAGGCCCGCGCGAACTACGACGAGAACGTCGCCAACTATCGCAACACGGTGCTGACGGCGTTCCAGAGTGTCGATGACAGTCTGTCCTCGATGAATCATCTGCGCGCACAGGAAGGCGCGTACGCGAAGGTGCTGGACAGCAACAGCCGCATCTTCGCGAGTCAGGAGGCGCAGTTCAAGGCGGGCGCGGCCAGCCAGCAAAGCGTGCTGACCCAGCGCCTCACGCTGATCCAGGCGCAACAGAGTCTGCGCGACACGCAGGCGCTGCTCGCGCAAAGCCACGTGTTGCTCGTGAAGAATCTCGGCGGCGGCTGGCAGCGCGCTGACGCCGACATGGCGTCGGCGGCATCGGCACCGGGCGTGGCCGCGCAACGGCCCGTCGCTTCATCGGATTGACAGTCGCACGCTGTATGACGCGCCACGCCTGAAACCCGGCGGCGCGCGAGCCGGTTGCAAGCAAAAACGGAGCTCTCATGAAGTCACGTCCCTGGCGCGTCTCGCTCTCGTATTTGTGTCTGATCGTCCTTGCCGCCTGCCACAAGAGCACGTCGCCGCCGCCACCGCCGCAGGTCTCGACGACGAAGGTGCACGCGCAGACGGTGCCGCTCGAACGCCGCTTCGTCGGCCGGCTGTCGCCGTACTACAGCGCGAACGTCACCGCGCGCGTGTCCGGCGTGCTGCTCAAGCGGAACTACGTGGAAGGCTCGCAGGTCCATGCGGGCCAGTTGCTGTTCGAGATCGATCCGACCTTTTATCGCGCGCAACTCAACAACGACCTCGCGGTGCTCGCCGAGGACCAGGCCACTTACACGAACGATCATGTGACCGCCTTGCGCAATCGCAAGCTGTTGCCGGTGGGATCGGTGTCGCAGCAGACGGTCGACAATTCGGATGCCGCCGAGCGCAGCGCGGCCGCCAAGATCAAGGCCGACGAGGCGCTGGTCCAGAGCGCGCGCGTGTCGCTCGACTACACGCGCGTGACCGCGCCGATCAGCGGCATCGCGGGGCAGCAGCAGGTCACGGCGGGCGCGGTGGTGGGCAGCAGCACGGCCGACAGCGGCGGCAACGGCACCTTGCTGACCACGATCCAGCAGATCGATCCGATGTACGTCAACTTCACGATCAGCGCGGCCGACCTGGCGACGCTGGAGCAGGCGCAGAACGGCGGCGGGATCGAACTGTCGCAACAGAACCAGACCACGGTGCGGATCGCGTTGCCGAACGGCGCGTCGTACGGCAGCGTGGCCCGGCTCGATTTCTCCGACGTGACCGTGAACTCGTCCACCGGTGCGGTCAATCTGCGCGCGCTGGTCGCGAACCCGAACCGGCGTCTCCTGCCCGGCATGTTCGTGTCGCTCACAGTGGACTTCGGCCGCCAGAACAATGTGTTCCTGATCCCGCAGCAGGCGCTGCTGCGCGACACCACGGGGGCCTACGTGCTCACGATCGGCGCGGACAGCAAGGCGGCGCGGCGCGATGTCGAGACGACCGACAGCCTCGGCGACAACTGGGTCGTGACGAAGGGGCTCAAGGACGGCGACGAGATCGTCGTCATCGGCGTGCAGATGGCGCACGTCGGGGCGCCGGTGAAGGCGGTCGCGTGGGAGCCGCCTGCGTCGGGACCGGGCGCGGCTTCGGCCGGCGCGGCGAAGTAGGAGAGCGCCCATGCCGAGTTTCTTCATCGACCGTCCCGTCTTCGCGTGGGTCATCGCGATCCTGCTGTCCCTGTTCGGCATTCTCTCGGTGCGGACCATGGGGATCGACTCGTATCCGGATATCGCGCCGCCGCAGGTGACCGTTACCGCGCAATACCCGGGCGCGAGCGCGCAGACGATGGAATCGACCGTCACGCAGGTGATCGAACAGCAGCTCACCGGTATCGACAACCTGCTGTACTTCAGTTCGACGTCGAGCGCCAACGGCCAGACGCAGATCATCCTCACGTTCGCGACCGGCACCAATCCGGATATCGCACAGGTGCAGGTGCAGAACAAGGTGACGCTCGCCGAACCGCTGTTGCCGTCGCAGGTCACGCAGCAAGGGGTGATCGTCGCGAAGTCGAGCCCGGACATCCTGCTGTTCATCGCGCTGCAATCCGACAATGCGGCGATCGATGCAGGCCGGCTCTCCGACATTCTCGCGTCGCAGATCCAGCCGGTGATCGGCCGCGTGACCGGCGTGGGCAATACGACCCTGCTCGGTTCGGAATACGCGGTGCGCATCTGGCTCGACCCGGACAAGCTGCAGAGCTACGGTCTCTCGACGACGCAGGTGCTCAACGCCGTCACCGGACAGAACGCGCAGTTCGCGGCCGGCTCGCTCGGCGCCGATCCGGCGGTCAAGGGGCAGGTGTTCACCGCGACCGTGTCAGGCGACAGCCTGTTCTCGTCGCTGCAGCAGTTCCGCGACATCATCGTGGTGGCGAACAATAACGGCACCACAGTCAGGCTGAGCGATGTCGCGCGCATTTCGTTCGGCTCGCAGACCTATGGCCAGGCGCCGGTCTACAACGGCAAGCCCGCCGGCGGCCTCGCGGTGTTCCTGCTGCCGGGCGCGAATGCGCTGACGGTCGAAAAGGCGGTCAAGGCCTCGATGGACACGCTCGCGCGCGACTTGCCCGAAGGCGTCACGTGGAGCATCCCATACGACACCACGCCGTTCATCACGGCCTCCATCGCGGATGTGATCCGCACGCTGGTCGAGGCGATCGTGCTGGTGTTCTTCGTGATGCTGGTGTTTCTGCAGAACCTGCGCGCGACCATCATCCCGACGCTCGTGATTCCGGTGGCGCTGCTCGGCACCTTCATCGGTCTCGCGGCGCTGCACTACACGCTGAACCAGCTGACGCTGTTCGGCATGGTGCTGGCGATCGGGATCGTGGTGGACGATGCCATCGTCGTGATCGAGAATGTCGAGCGCATCATGACCGAGGAGAATCTGGAGCCACGCGCCGCGACCCGCAAGGCGATGCAGCAGATCACCGGCGCCATCATCGCGATCACCGTGGTGCTGTCCGCCGTGTTCATTCCGTCCGCGCTGCAGCCGGGCGCGACCGGCATCATCTATGCGCAGTTCGCGCTGACCATCGCAGTGTCCATGGGCTTTTCCGCATTTCTCGCGATGTCCTTCACGCCTTCGCTGTGCGCCGCGATCCTCAAGCCCGAGCATCAGGTCAGGAAGAACGCATTCTATCGCTGGTTCGACCGGACCTTCGACTGGACCACCACCCACTACCTGAGCCATGCGGGCAAGGCGGTGCGGCATGCGCCGCGCTGGATGATCGGCTTCGTGCTGGTCGTGGTGCTGACGGGCTTTCTGTACACCCGGCTGCCCACCAGCTTCGTGCCCGATGAAGATCAAGGCTTCGCCCTCGCGCTCGTGAACCTGCCGTCCGGCTCCACGCTGGAGCGCACCAATCATGTCATGGGCGAACTGCGCGAGAAGCTTTTGCACAGCGCGGTCGGCAAGGACATCGTCGGCATCTTCCAGCCGGAAGGCTTCAGCTTCGTCGGTACGAGCGAGAACGTGGGGATGTCCTTCATCAAGCTGTCGGACTGGGACAAGCGCTCCCAGACCGCGATGCAGCTGATCCCGCAGTTCAACCGCATTCTGTCTTCCATTCCGGATGCGCAGATCTTCGTGGTGAACCTGCCGACCATTCGCGGCCTGAGCCAGTTCGGCGGTGTCGACATGTACTTGCAGGCACGCGCGGGACAGTCACGCGCAGAGCTTGCACAGGCGCAGGGCGTGCTGCTCGGGAGCGCGGCGAAGAGCCCGGTGCTGTTCGGCATCCGGCCCAACTCGCTGCCGTATGCGCCGCAACTGGATATCGCCGTGGACCGCACGCAGGCGCAGGCGATGGGCCTCTCGCTCTCGGATGTGTACCAGACGCTCGAGATGGAGCTCGCGCCGTTTTATATCAACCAGTTCACCTACGGCGGGCGCGTCAAGCGTGTCTACGTACAGGCCGATGCGCCGTTCCGCATGAGTCTCGATGCGCTTCAGCATCTGTACACGCCGAGCGTGTTCACTTCGACGGCTTCCGCCTCGAAGAGCGGCACGGTCACGACGGTGGCGTCGAATGGCTTCGTCACGCCGGTCGATCCGTCGCCGGCCAATACGTCGATCGCGCCTTACAACATGGTGCCGCTGGCGAGCGTGGTGAACGCGAAATGGGCCTTCGGGCCGACGGTGCTGCCGCGCTACAACGGCTTCTCGGCGATCGAGATCGTCGGCAACTCGGGGCCGGGCTATTCCACCGGACAGGCGATCGACACGCTCGACGATATCGTCAACCACCAGTTGCCACGCGGCTTCGCGGCCGACTGGACCGGACAGTCGTACCAGGAACTGCTGTCGGGCTCGTCGGCGACGACGCTGATGGCGCTGTCGATCGTCGTCGTCTTCCTGTGTCTCGCCGCGCTCTACGAGAGCTGGTCGATTCCGGTCTCGGTGCTGCTGGTCGTGCCGCTCGGCATGCTCGGCATGCTGGTGTTCTGTCTCGGCTTCAGCGTGCCGAACGATATCTACTTCAAGATCGGTCTTGTTACCGTGATCGGGCTGGCGGCGAAGAATGCGATCCTGATCGTCGAGTTCGCCGTGGAGGGGCAGCAAAAGGGCATGACGCTGCGCGATGCCGTGCTGACCGCGGCGCGACTGCGATTGCGGCCGATCCTGATGACGTCGATGGCGTTCATTCTCGGCGTGTTCCCGCTCGTGATCTCGTCGGGCGCGGGCGCGGCTTCGCGCCATGAGATCGGGACTGGCGTGATCGGCGGGATGTTGTTCGCGACCTTCCTCGGCCTGCTGCTGATTCCGGTGTTCTATGTCGTGGTGCGCCAGTTGCTCGGCGACAAGCTCGACGAGGTATCGCGCAAGATGCCGCATCACGGACAGAACGGCGGCCATGATGCCAGCGGACCTCCTGAAGGTACAGGCAAGGACAAGCCGGTGTAATGGCGACACCAGCAGCGGGGACGCGGCGGATGAAGAGAACGCGGCAACAGGCCCAGAGTACGCGCGACCAGATCCTCGATGCGGCCGAGCGCGTGTTCGCCGAGCGCGGCGTGTTTCATGCGACGCTGGAGGCGGTTGCGCTGCGCGCGGGCTTTACGCGCGGCGCGGTCTATGGGCATTTCCGCAACAAGGGTGATCTGTTCGTCGCGGTGACGAACCGCGTGAGCTTGCCGATGGAGTTGCTCGTCGCAGCCGCCGTCGATGCAGCCGAACCGGACCCGCTCGGCAAGATACGCGCGCTGCTCGTGTATTGCCTGGGCACGGTGGCGATCGAACCGCACAGCCGCCATGTGTTCGAAGTGCTGTTCACGAATTACGAGCACACGCACAACATGGGCGATATGGACATCGTGTTCGAGCGTCAGCGCGATGCAGCCCGCAGGGGACGCAAGCAACTGCAGTTGGGGCTCATCAACGCAATCGCACGCGGACAGTTGCCGCTCGAACTCGATACCGCGCGCGCTTCAAGCGTCGTGCATGCGTTTCTGGGCGGTGTGCTGCGCGACTGGCTGATGGATCAGGATTCCATCGAGCTGCCGCGCGATGCAGAATATCTGAGCGACGTGTGCATCGGGATGCTGCGAGATTCACCTTCGTTGCGACGCACGTCAACGGCGTGAAAGGGCAGGGCGCTCCAAGCTCATCAACTCCGTCACCTCATCCCGGTCCTCAGCGGACAGCATCGGAATCGTCAGCCACTTCCCATCCGGATGCGCGCGGGCTTCCTCATGGATCGAAGCGTGTAGCTCCCCCGGATGATTATCGAACGACGGGCCCCCAAATTGATGCGCCTGACATAAATCGTTCAGCAAAATGTGAGAGGCGAGGGGCCGTGTTCCGTCGCCCTGTCAAGTCTTCGACACCTCGGCTGAATTCTTTCAGCCGGGCGGCAAGGGCGATCGTGACAAGCCGATCGAGCGGTTGTCATCGGGATGGGGAAAGCCGGGGCAGCTCAACGATCTTGCAGTGAGCGAGGCGTCGTGGATCCCAGCGATCATGCTCAGACTGACCTGGACCGCGGTGATGACCATCTCGCGCCGTCCCCCGATGCCGCTCACGATGCGTTCCAGATGGAAGTACACCGCCTTGAAGCAGGTCGTCATGCCTTCGCATGGCTTGCGGCCTGATGATGCGTTCGCACGTCTTCCACAGCCAGTTCTTGAAGCCCGAACTCGTCTTTCATGGCATCGAGTTCGGCTTCGTCGCGTCATTTGATCGACTGGATTTGCGCATTGCCGATCGCCGTGGCGCTGCCAGATTACTCGGTCGCGGAGTCATGAGAGATCCGGATGTATCGACCTTGCGGTCTGTTCAATGTTCATCGATCGAACTTGTGCAAGTCCTTGAAGATCAGTGGACCCCAGCTGTCTCCGAGCCCCTGGACCAGCAATCCGCCTTCTGCAAGCCCGCCGAGTTCGACCGGCGCAAAGCCGAGGCGCTCCGCAAGCGCGGCTATGTCCGCCGCGGCGCCGTCATCGTCGCTTGCCAGGAACACGACTCTTCTTCCACCGTGGACAGCCGGATCCTGTGCAAGGACCGAGGCCCCCAAGTGGTTGAAGCCCTTGACGAGTCGTCCGCCCGTGAAGGCCTGTGCAACGAACCTGGAAGGAGGCAGTCCTCCCAGTGCCTCGGGAGGCACGCCATAGGCATTGGTGACATCGACGATGGTCTTCCCTTGCCAGTTGGAAAGCGCTTTCGCGACATCGGCGTGCAAGCCGAAAGGGACCGCCAGAAAAATGATGTCCGCCTTGACGGCTTCCGCCAGCGTCCTGGGAACGATCCCGGGTCCGATCGCGGCGGCATCCGCTGCGAAGCTCGCCGGGTCGCGTGTGGTTGCAACGGATACATCGATGCCGCTTCGGGCGAACGCCCTGGCGAGGGCCTGGCCGATCTTGCCGAATCCAACAATTGCATAGCTCATGTTTTTTCCTTCGATATTGCGCGTCAGAGTTGCGCCAGGCCGCCGTCGACGGCGACTTCGCTGGCAGTCATGAAACTGCTGTCCGGCGACGCGAGAAAGGCCGCCGCAGCGGCAATCTCCGCCGGATCAGCCATACGTTGGAGCGGCGTCATCGAGGCAAAGACCTTCTGGCCTTCCTCGCCCAGCGCCTGCTTCGCGAGTTCGGTCGCCGTCGCGCCGGGAGACAGCACGTTGATCCGGATGCCGGTGCCCTTCAGGTCCTCCGCCCAGCTCCGCGCGAGGTTGCGCACGGCCGCCTTGCTCGCGCTGTAGGCGCTCATTGCGGGAGCGCCCGTGGTGCCCGCACTCGATCCGGTGAGGATGATCGAGCCGCCGTCGCGCATCAGCGGCAGCGCCTTCTGGACCGTCAGGATGGTCCCTTTCACATTGGTGTCGAACGTGTCGTCGATGTGCCGGGTCGTGATCTCGCCGAGCGGAAGCGGGCTGCCCGTCCCGGCATTGGCAAAGATGATGTCGAGTGTTCCGCGCTCGGCCTTCACCGCAGCGTAGAGGCGGTCGAGGTCGGCCGGATCGGAGACCGAGCCCCGCACTGCGTGGGCAGAGGGCCCGAGGTCGGCCACCGCTGCGTCGAGCGCTTCCTGCCGGCGGCCGAAGATGAAGACGAAGGCGCCTTCGTCGATGAATCGCTGTGCTGCGGCGCGGCCGATGCCGGTTGCACCGCCGGTGATCACGGCGGTCTTTCCTTTCAGTCTGTTCATGTCATGCGTTCTCAATGAAAAGCGACCACGCCATTCTGGAGCGTCCGATGCATGAAGCCAATTCACTAAATATCTATAATTCCCATCTACTCTTTGGATACGTATGCTCGACAACGTCACCATCAACCAGCTGCGGACCTTCGTCGCCGTGTGTGACCACGGAAGCTTTTCCGGCGCTGCGCGGGAGCTGAGGCGTGCGCAGTCGGCGATCAGCCACGCGATCAGCGCGCTCGAGAGTGCCTTCGACTGCGTGCTGTTCGAGCGCAATGCTCGCAAGGCGACGCTGACGGCGGCGGGGCGCAGCCTCCTGCCTGACGCTCGTGCAGTGATCTCGCGCACCGAGGAGATGAAGATGCGCGCTGCTTCAATTGCTGAAGCAGGGATCCCGCAGGTCTCGATTGCCGTCGATACCTACTTTCCGCGTACGCACCTGATCAACTGCCTGCGCACCCTGCAGACGAACTTTCCAACCATCGCCATCAATCTGCGCATGACCACCATGCAGGGCGGCGAGCGTAGGGTTCTCGAAGGGACGTGCGGGCTGGCGGTGACGATCGCGGATGTGCCGGAGCTGAGCCCGGACACCATCGAAAGGCAGCACTTATGCGAAACGCAGATGGTGACCGTCTGTGCGCCGTCGCATCCGCTGGCCGCCATCGCGGGATTGATTCCACGCGAGGAATTCGGCCGGCACATCCAGCTCGTCGTCACCGACAATCAGCCCGATGCGGAAAAGAGCCAGCAAGGGGTCGCGAGCGTGCGCCAGTGGTGGGTGAACGATCTCGGCGCGAAGCACGATCTGCTGCGGGGCAGTTTATGCTGGGGGCACATGCCGCATCATATGGTCGCAGACGATCTCGCGAATGGAACACTCGTCGAACTTCAACGGCGTGCATGGCATATGCGTCCGCTCACTTTCATGGTCTCGCAGCGGCGCGGATACTCGCTTTCCGAATGCGAGATCCGGCTGGTCGAGAGTCTTGGCGATGCTCGGCGGTTGCCGAAGGTGGCCCGACCGCGCGCCGTTTCACGCAGAGGTAAAGCATGAAGACCACACTGCAGCCCGTGCCCAAAGTCATTCAGTCAAGCGCGGATCGAGGATGGAATGCGCTGTCAGCCGCGCTGGTGCACATGCCACGCGGCTTGTCGCGCGTGCGGGGCGTCGACGTTCACACGTTGGCCATGCACTTCGGTCCGCCTGTCAACGCCGACTGTTCTTGCCGTCGTCGACGGCGGGCGTGGCGGGCGGGCTGTTGTCCTCATTGCTGCCGCAGGCGGCAAGCAGGGCCGTCGAGGTCAGGGCCACAGCCAGCAGCGCGTTGCGTTCCGTCGTCATTCCAGGTTCTCCACTCGTTGTCGTCGAAGCAGAGAGACTACGAAAGCTTTGTGACAGGAGACCGACAGCATCAGGTGATTTTTTGCGGCGGGCTCCCTGCGTAGCGGTCGCCCGACGGGTCGCCCGACGTCGGCTAAGTCACCTGATCGGCTTGTGCGGAGCGTATCTCGGCCGTCTGCCTCTGCGCGGCGAGCGCGAACCGCGCCAATATCGCCGCGAGCACCAGCAAGCCGCCCAGCCCGTATAGCACGATCGAAAAGTCGTACCCCGACTTGCGCGCGATGCCGATCACCCACGGCACGATGATCCCCGAGAACTGCGCCACGCTGTTGATGACAGCGACGCCCGTGGCGAGCGCGGTGCCGGTCAGGTACAGGCCGGGAATGGTCCACAACACGACGAGCGAGCCGAGAATGCCCGCCGCACCGAGCGCGAGACCGATCACGGTGAGCGAAGAAGAGCCGCTGTACGCGCCGCACAGCATGAGCCCGAACGCGCCCACAAGACTCGATATCGCCAGGTGCACATGGCGCTGGCCGCCGCGATCCGAGAAGCGCGCCCAGCCCATCATGCCGGTCGCGCCCACGAGATAGATCGCGGAGGTGAGCCAGCCGACGGTCGTATTGTCGGGGAACTTGAGCTTGAGGAGCTGTGGCATCCAGAAGCCCAGTCCGTAGATGCCGGAGGCGAGCAGCAACAGCACCATGCTGAGAATGCCGACCGCCTGCCAGCTGCGCATCGGCGCGTCCGTTCCGGTGCGTGTCCTGACGTTCTCGCGTTCGCGTTCGAGCGTGGTCTCGATCAGCTGCGCTTCGTCCGCACTGAGCCAGCGCGCCTGCGCGGGGCGATCGGGAAGCAGGCGAAGGCACAGCAGCCCGAGGATCACGGCGGGAATGCCTTCGAGTATGAACATCCACTGCCAGCCCGCGAGGCTGCCCGTGTTCATGTGCGCAAGGATGAACGTGGACACCGGCGCGCCGATCACGCTCGACAGCGGCAGCGACACGAAGAATGCCCCGGTGATGCGGCCCTTGTGATGCTGGGTGAACCACTTGCTGATGTAGTAGATCACGCCCGGGAAAAAGCCTGCTTCCGCGACGCCCAGCAGGAAGCGCATGACATAGAAGCTCGTCGGCCCCGACACGAAGGCCATGCACGCCGACAACGCGCCCCACGTCACGAGGATCCGCGCGATCCAGCGGCGCGCGCCGAAGCGCGCCAGCATCAGGTTGCTCGGCACTTCGAAGAGCAGATAGCCCACGAAGAAAATGCTCGCCCCCGCGCCGTACACCGCGGATGAAAATTTCAGGTCTTCGTTCATCGTCAACGCGGCGAAGCTGATGTTGACGCGATCGAGATAGGACACGAAGTACAAAAGGCAGAGGAACGGGACGAGCCGCCACATCGCGCGGGACATCAGCCGGTCGGTATCGTGGTCTTGTGCTGACGGGTTCACGGTGATCTCCAGTCGGTAGGCGGAGCTTGCGCGCTTACATCAGTCCGGCGGTCGAAAAGCGGTAGAGCGCGTCGTTGCGCAATGAGCCGAGGAAGGCCAGTTCGTGCTCGAGCGAAAACGTGATGCTGGTCACATGGCGCAGGTTCTTCGACGCGACCTGATAGAAGTGCGAGCGACGGAAGTCGTTGGCGCGGTAGGCGGCTTCGGTGATCTCGATCGACTTTTCGTCCGCATCCTCGAGCACCGGAATCTGCTCGCCGCTCGCCAGCACCTTGATCACACGGTTCGAGATCGGCGAGGTGATCCAGATCGCGCCGGACGGGTCGATCTCCATGCCGTCGGGCCAGGAGCCGTCGCCGAATCCGGTCACGGCGGTGCGGTTCGACAGCGTGCCGTCGCCCGCGAGATCGAAGCGCAACAGACGGCGGCCAATGGTTTCGTTGACGTAGAACGCGCGGCCCGTCGCATCGATGCGGCATTCGTTGGTCCACGAAATACCATCGGCGACGATGCGGCCTTGTCCTTTCTGATCGACCATCGCGACAAAGCCGGACGGTCGGTGACGATCGAAGCGGAACTCCGGATCGTGGCAATCGGCCGCCGTGCTGCTGACGCAGATCCACAGGCGGTCATCGCGATCGGCGTATACAAAATTCGTGCTCGGCAGGCGCACGCCGTCGATTTCCTCGATCAGCGGCCGCACCTGGCCTTCGCCATCGATCCGCCACACGCCGCCCGCATGGCCGACATTGGCGAACACGATGCTGCCGTCGCGCCGTATCGAAATGCCGTTCGGACGCACGCCTTCGGGCAGCGCTTCCGGTTGACAGAGAAAGCGCGTCGCGCCGTCGAGCGTGGTGACGGCCACGGTGCCGACGGCATCGCACGAATACAGGCGGCCGTTCCAGCAACGCACGCTCTCGGGGCGGGTGAGGCCGGAACCCAGGGTCGAGACGGAATCGATGTTCAGGGCGGCAACAGGGGTCATGTCGGTGCGTCTCCTCGAATGAGCGTGAATACGCGATGCACGGCGGCATCGCCGGAAATCAGGCGCAGAAATGCGAAGGGAAGCGGACGCGGGACCTAGCCGGATGCCATACGGCCGAAAGAGGGCTTCATGAAGTGTCTCCGCTATTTTTTATATTCGATCCAGCTTAATCACTTGCGCCGCGTGCATCCGGCGCATTTGACGAGTCGCCCATGCCGAAACACGATGGCTCGATCAGCCGCTCGACGACTCTTCTGCGAGCGTCGCGCGGATCGTCCTGCAGGCGTCGTCATCCAGTCCTTGCGCGCGCTCCATCGCGAGATCGACGGTCCGGCCGCACAAGCTCGTGTAGAACGCGCGATGCGCCGGGCCGAGCGCATCCAGCGCGGCGACGTGCGCAGCGACAGTCTTCGCGTCGCCACGCGACACTGGTCCCGGCATGCTGTCGGCAAGGCCGCGCGCTTCGATCGAATCGAGCGTGCCGCGTGCCATCGGCAAGAAGGCCTTGAGTGCGACTTCGGGCGCCACGCCCCATGTGCTCCAGATCGATACGGCTTCCCTGAGCAGCACATTGATGAACTGCGACGGATAGCCCGCCGCCGCGTGATAGCGCGCCCGCACGCCCGGCGGCAGCCAGTTGGCGTGGCAGCCGAGCCGCTCGATCAGTTCGCCGAGCACGCGGGCAAGCTCCGCATCGGGCGCTTCGGCGGAAATCACGCAACCCGGCAGCGAGCGCACCGCCGCGAGCGGGTCGCCGAACGACTGCATCGGATGGAAGCCGCCGGTCAGCGCTCCGTCGCGCACGGCGCTGTCGAGCGCCGACAGGCTCGTTGCGCCGCTGCAATGCACGACCGCCATGCCCGGGCGCCAGCGTACCGAGGCGGCGATGGATTCGATCATGTCATCGCGCGTGGTGATGAACACGAGATCGCAGGTAGCGGAGACCGCCTGGGCACCGGACGCGCGGCATCCTTCGACCTGCCCGCAAAACGCCTCCGCCGATTCGCGCCGCCGGCTCGCCACTGACGCGACGCGCAAGCCGGCGCTCCGGCACGCGATGGCCAGCGCCAGCGCCAGCCGGCCGCCGCCGATAAAGCCGATCCTCAGATCGGAAAGGCCCGGCAAACCCGGCAGCATCATTCGCCCGTGGCGGCGAGTTTCGACGCCACCTCCTCCAGAATCTCGTCGGTATTGCCGCCACGTTCGGGCGCGGGATGACGCAGCGCGCAGGGTTCGTTGCGGAACTTGATCGGAAAGCCCGTCATGCGCACCGCGCCGTGACCCGGATGCTCGACCTCCAGCAGCATCTCCTGGTCGCGCACTTGCGGGTCGCGGTAGACATCGGCGAGATCCATCACGAGACCGCAGGGCACGCCGGCTTCGTTGATGACGCCGATCCAGTGTTCGCGCGTCTGTTTCGACATCACCGCGTTGATGAGCGCGTTGATCTCCGCGCGCCGCGCCACGCGCTGCGCATTGCTGGAGAAGCGCGGATCGTCCATCAGATGCAGCAGGCCGAGCGCCTGCAACAGCCGCCGCAGCATCGCGTCGTTCGACGGCGCCACGGCAATATCGCCGTCCGATGCCGTGAACAGCCCGTAAGGCGCGACCAGCGGATGGTCATTGCCCGTCTGCGGCATCTGTTCGCCGGTGGCCAGATAGTCCGCGCTCACGAACGCGCCGAGGCTGATCATCGAACTGAGCAGCGACGCGCAGACCTGCTCGCCGCGTCCGGTCTCCTTGCGCCGGTACAGCGCCGCGACCGTGCCGAGCGCCGCATAATTGCCGGCGATGAGATCGCTGATCGGCAGGGCGGTGCGCAGCGGGCCGGTTTCGGCGGTGCCGTTCATGCTCATGAAGCCGCTCATCGCCTGCGTGATGAAATCGAAGGCGGGCCGCTTGACGTACGGCCCGGTCGTGCCGAAGCCGTTGATGCTCGTATGGATGATGCCCGGCGCGATCTCCTGCAACGCGTCCCAGCCCAGACCCATCTGCTCCATCACGCCGGGCCGGAAGTTCTCCACGACGACGTCGGCATCGCGCAGCAATTCACGCAAGGTCGCCTTGCCCTGTTCCGAGCGCAAGTCGAGTTCGATAGAACGCTTGTTGCGATTGAAGGCCGCGAAATACCAGCTCATGCCGTTGACGATCGCCCCCTGCTGACGCACCGGATCGCCGTCGGGGGTTTCGATCTTGACGACGTCGGCGCCCAGGTCGGCCAGCAGCATTGTGCAGAACGGACCCGAAATCACGCGGGTGAGATCGATCACGCGTACACCGTCGAGTTGCATGTGAAGCTCCGTGTTCACGTCGAGCGCTCATGATGCGGTATTCGACGCGGACTCAGACATCACCATTTCTCGCGGTTCCATCGCGCTTTGCGACGCCGCGCGTGGATGCCGGGTGAAGCATCAGGGTTTCTGCTTACTCGCCATCTCGTCTGGACAGCCTGCGCGGCGCTCCCTAGCATGGGCGGACCCCTCGATCCTCCCTCATATGACGATGCGTCTGAGTCTCTACTCATTGCAGGTGTTCGTTTCGGTGGTCGATGCCGGAACCATCGCCGAAGCGGCGCAGCGCGAGCACATCGCGACTTCCGCGCTCAGCAAGCGTATTTCCGAGCTCGAACAGGCACTGGGCACGCCGCTGCTGCTGCGCAAGGCGCGCGGCGTCGAACCGACGGCGGCGGGCGTCGTGCTCGCACGCGGCGCGCGTCTGCTGCTGCGCAACGCGAACGACCTTGCCGAAGAGATCTCGCACTTTGCGGCCGGGCTGTCCGGGCAGGTCCGCGTTGCAGCAAACCTGTCGTCGATCACGCAGTTCCTGCCGCGCGATCTCAGCGCGTTCGGCGAGGCGCATCCGTTCGTGCGCGTGGATCTCGACGAGTTCGTGAGTACCGAAGTGGTGCGGCGCGTCAGCACGAACGAGGCGGATATCGGCATTTACAACACGGCGGAAAATGACGCGGGGCTGGAGACGTTTCCCTATCGCACGGACCGGATGGTGCTGGTCGCGCCGGTCGGGCATCCGCTGGCGCAGCAGCGCAGCGTGTATTTCACCGAGACGCTGCCTTACGAACAGGTGGGCATGCATCCGGGCAGCGCAGCCAATACGCTGCTGCGCAAAGTGGCGCGTGAGGCGCATGAGCAGATCAATCTGCGCTTTCAGTGCACGTCCTATGACGCGATGATCGCGATGATCAAGGCCGGCCTGGGCGTCGGGATGATGCCGAACCAGTCGGTCAAGCTGTATGCATCGGAAGGGCTGGCCGTGATCCAGCTCAAGGACGAATGGGCCGCGCGGCAGTTGTGCCTGTGCGTGCGTTCAGTCGAGGCGCTGTCGCCGGCCTGCCGGAAGTTGCTCGAACATCTGCGGGGCGAAGCGGAGCAGGATGCGCCGGCGCAGGCGTGGCTGCCGCGGGTGGCGGGGACGTGAAGCGGCTGAAGCATCAGCCATCGCGTTTCGCCATGTCTCAATCGCCAAATAGATCGTGTGCCCGATCGTCGCGCGTCTAAGCTCTTCACAAAGACAGAGACGACGATGGAGACAGCATGCCCGCCCCGCAATCCCAGCCGTATCCCGAAAGCATCCGCATGACCGAAGTCGGCCTGCGCGACGGCCTGCAGAACGAAGCGGCCTTCGTGCCGACCGAAACCAAGCTCGAACTGGCCAACGCGCTGATCGACGCCGGCGTGCGCCATCTGGAAATCACCTCGTTCGTATCGCCACGCGCAGTACCGCAACTGCGCGACGCCGAAGCGCTGGTGAACGCCATCCCGCGTGACCGTGGCGTGCATCTCGCCGCCCTGACGCCGAACCGACGCGGCGTGCAGCGGGCCATCGACTGCAAGATCGACTCCGTGGTGTTCTTCGTGTCGGCCTCGGAAAGCCATAACGGCAAGAACCTGAACTGCGATATCACGCAGTCGCTCGGCAATATCGGCGAGGCGGCGCAACTCGCGCGCGATGCCGGCATGCCGATGCAAGGCGCGATCGCCGTCGCGTTCGGTTGTCCGTTCGAAGGCGAAGTCGATGGCGATACCATCCTGCGTATCGCCGGACATTACCTCGAACTGGGCTGCCAGGGCATCACGCTCGGCGACACCACCGGCATGGCGACGCCGCCCATCGTGCGCGACACGATCCTGCGTCTGCGTCAGGCCTTCGGTCCCGTTCCGCTCACCGCGCATCTCCACAACACGCGCGGCATGGCGCTTGCCAACATGCTGGAAGCGCTGAACGTCGGCGTGACGTCGTTCGAATCGTCGCTGGGCGGGATCGGCGGATGTCCGTTCGCACCCGGCGCGACGGGCAATGTCAGTACCGAAGACGCCGTTCACATGGCGCATCACCTGGGGATCCGCACGGGTATCGATCTCGATCGGTTGCTCGACGCCGCGCACCGGCTCGAAGCCGTGCTGGGCCGCACGCTGCCCGGTCAGGTGATGAAGTCCGGCGACCGTCTGCGCCGCTATTCGACCGAAGCGCAGTGCGCGGCGGTGGGCTGAGCGCGCCTCCATTCCCGCTTTCCGAAGCTCTTCCAGCACGCAGGCGTTCGCCCGCGTGCGTCCGCACAGGAGACCGCGATGGACACGCTCGAACGCGCAACCATGCGCAAGGTGACGCGCCGTTTCATGCCGCTGCTGTTCATCTGTTTCGTCGCGGCGTTTCTGGATCGCGTGAACGTCGGCTTTGCCGCGCTCACGATGAACCGCGATCTGGGCTTTTCCGCGTCCGTGTTCGGGCTGGGCGCGGGACTGTTCTTCCTGACGTATTTCCTCTTCGAGATTCCGTCGAACCTCGCGCTGGAACGCTATGGCGCGCGGGTCTGGCTCGCGCGCATCATGATCACGTGGGGCATTGTCGCGGGCGCGACGGCCTTCATCACCGGGCCGACGAGCTTCTATGCGGTGCGCATGTTGCTCGGCGCGGCGGAGGCCGGCTTCGGTCCCGGTGCGATGTTCTTCCTGACGCTCTGGTTCCCCGCCGCGTATCGGGCGCGGGCGCTGGCGTTTTTCCTCGTGTCGATGCCCGTCGCCAGCGTCATCGGCGCACCGGTGTCGGGGTATCTGATCGGGCTGCACGGACTGTTCGGACTCAAGGGCTGGCAGCTGATGTTCCTGATCGAGGCGATTCCTTCCGTGGTGCTCGGCTGCGTGATCTGGCGCGTCTTCACCGACAATCCTGACCAGGCCACCTGGCTCGGCGCACAGGAAAAACGCTGGCTGATCGACACGCTCGCGGCCGAGCGTTCGAACCGCCTGGTCGCGAGCCACGGCAATGCCCGCGTGCTCGTCGCGCCGTATCTGTGGGCGCTCGGTCTGGCGTTCTTCGGCATCGTCGGATTGAACTACGGCATGAGTTTCTTCCTGCCGCAGATCGTGCACGCGTTTCACTTGAGCCTGCAAATGACCGGCGTGGTGAGCGCGCTGCCGTTCCTCGCCGCCGCCATCGCGATGCCGCTGTGGGGCCGCCGCTCGGACGTGCGCAAGGAGCGCGCGTTCCATGTGCTGGCGCCGCTCGCCATCGCCGTGATCGGTCTGGGCGGTTCGACGCTCGCCGCGACCGCCACGCTGAAGCTGCTGCTCATCACCGCCGCCTGCGCGGGCGCGTTCTGCTCGATCGTCGTGTTCTGGGCGCTGGTCTCGGACATGGTGCCGGCAACGGCGGCCGCCGCCAGCATGGCGATGGTGAACTGCGTCGGCAACCTGTCCGGTTTCATCGACCCTTATGTGATCGGCAAGATCAAGGATCTCACCGGCACATTCGATGGCGGTCTGCAAGTGCTTGCGGTGCTCGGCGCGCTGTCGGGCCTGCTGCTCGCCGCGATGCTCTTCGGCAGGCGCATGTCGCGCGGTCATGCCGGTCCCGTCACCGAGTGACGCCGACTATCTCTCATTCTTTTCAGGCGCAACGATGCACACGCTCAGCCAGAAAACCGTACTGTCTCTCGATGCCGTCACCACGTCCGGCTCCGGTCTCACGCGACCGGAAAGCGTGTGGTGGCATGAAGGCGATCTCTACACCAGCGACGCCAAGGGCGCGATCGCGCACGTGCGCGCGGACGGCGCCACCCGTCTGCTCGGCCTGCCCGGCGCGTTGCCGGACGGCGTGCGCCCGAACGGCATCGCGCGACGTCCGGACGGCTCGTTCATCTTCGCGAACCTGGGCGAGGAGGGCGGCGTGTGGTCGGTCGATACCACCGGTCGCGTGCAGCCGCTGGTCCGTTCGGTCGATGGCCGCGATCTTCCCAGCACCAACTTCGTCCTGCTCGATGAAGCCGGCCGCCTCTGGATCTGCGTGAGCAGCACGACGCCCGGTTGCAGTGCGCCCGGCTATCACTTCGATCGCGCCGAAGCGACGGGCTACATCGCCGTGGTGGACACGGACGGGTCGAGCCGCATCGTCGCGGATCATATCGGCTGGACCAACGAGTGCCGGCTCGATCCGACGGGCACCGTGCTGTACGTGAACGAGACCATCGGACGGCGCATGATCCGCTTCGATGTGAACGAGCGGCTGGAGTTGTCGAACCGGCAGACGGTCGCGGAATTCGAGTCGGGCATCTGGCCCGACGGACTCGAACTCGACGCGGCCGGTGACGCATGGATCACCTCGCCGATCTCGAACCGCGTCGTGCAGGTCTTCACGGCGACGGGCCGCTATCGCGTGATTCTCGAAGACTACGACGAGGAATCGCTGCGCACCGCCGAAGAAGCCTTTCAGCGCGATGCGTTTCATCGCACGCATTTCTATCGCTCGAAGGCCAACTTCCTCAAGCACCTGACGAGCCTCACGTTCTCGGGCGATCAGCGCACGGCCTACCTCGGTTCGCTCAACAGCGATGCCGTCTACCAGTTTTCGGTAGACGGTCTGATTGGCGCCGCGGCGCGCGGCTGAGCGGCCGGCCGGCCTTACAGGAACGAGTCTCCACCCATCAGGTCTGACAGGCGCAGCACCGGGCAATGCGCGCCGCCCAGTTCGACGCCTTTCGCATAGGTCGCTTTCACCGAGTCGGCAATGGCGTGCGTGGCGGTCATGTCCTTCGTCATATCGACGTAGTAACTCAGGTCCTTCAGCGCATTCGACATATGAAAGGTCAAACCGGAGGTCTCGCCGCTTTGCAGGAACGGCCTGACGCGTTCCAGCGCCGCGCCGCCCCCGCCGCCTTTGGCGAGCACATCGGCGAAGACCTCGGGCGCGACGCCTGCGCGTTTCGCGCACGCCGCCGCTTCCGAAATCAGCGCAACCGATCCGAGCGACACGTAGTTGTGCAGCAGCTTCATGGTGTGGCCCGCGCCCGTGCCGCCCACATGCGCGATGTTCTCCGCAAAGCACGCCAGCAGCGGGCGGATCGTTTCAAACGTCGCAGCATCCGCACCGACCAGCAGATTCAGGCGGCCATCGTGGGCTTCCTTGACGCTGCGCGTCATCGGGGCATCGACGAGCAGGCCGCCCGCTTCCGCGACCTGCGCGGCCATGCGCAGCGTGGAGCCGGGCACCGCGGTGGAACAGTCGATCACGATGGCGCCGCGCCTGAGCCCTGCCAGCACGCCGTCCGGGCCCGTCAGGACGGCTTCGACTTCGGGCGAGCCGGTAACGCACAGGATGACGATGTCGGCCTGCTCCGCCAGCGCCGCGCCCGAACCGATCGTCTTCACGCCGCCCGCGATCAGTTCATCGAGCGGCTGGTTGCCCGGATGCTCCACCACCGTCAGCGGATAGCCATGCCTGATGATGTTGCGAGCAATGCCATGGCCCATCAAACCAATGCCGATCATGCCGATTCGTTGTTTCATGTCTGTCCCGTTGCATGGAGTGGCCGCGCGCGCTTGCCTGTCACGCGCGCGATAGTGTGCAATCTAACGCCCCGCGGCGATGCTGTGAATGCGAATTCATGAAATCGTCTCTTCGAAGAACTCGAAACCATCCTCTTTCCTGGAAGCCCCGGCATGTTCGATCTCACCTCACTCGCGCTGTTCGGGCGCGCAGTGGCAACCGGAAGCCTGTCGCGCGCCGCGCAGCAGTCGCATATGTCGCTGTCCACGGCGAGCCGGCGCATCGCCTTGCTGGAACATCATTTCCGGGTGACGCTGCTGAACCGCTCGTCGGCGGGCGTCGAGCCCACGCCGGCGGGTGAAGCGCTGGCGCGCCATGCCACCGATCTGCTGGTCCGCACCGATGCGATCCACAGCGAAATGGCCGACTATGCGCTCGGCGCGGTCGGACGCGTGCGCGTGTACGCGAATATCTCGGCGATCGCCCAGCAGTTGCCCGAGCAACTGCGTGCATTCTCCGGGCGCTACGGCGACATCAGCCTGCATATCAGCGAGATGCGCAGCGTCGATATCCTGCAGGCGCTGCGCGATGGCCGCGCCGATATCGGCGTGGTGACGACGCAGCAGCCTGTCGAAGGGCTCCGGCTCGCGCCATATTGCAGCGATCGCATCAGCGTGCTGGTGCCGCAGGATCACGCGCTGCGCGGGCCGTCGGTGGACTTCGCTGCGTTGTTCGATCACGATCTCGTCGCCCTCGATGACAAGTCCGAGATCACGCGTTCATTGGTGCGCGAAGCCGCTGCACTCGGCAGGTCGATCCGCTTTCGCGTGCAGGTGCAGAGTTTCGAGGCGATGTGCCGGCTGATCGCGAGCGGGCAGGGCATCGGCATTCTGCCGGAAGGCGCGGTCGGCCTGTTTCTCGAACCGATGCGCCTGCGCTCTGTGCGCCTGAGTCATCCGTGGGCGGCGCGCATGATGTCGGTCGCGATGCGCGCCGGCGCCGCGCCGCTGCCGACGCAAAAGCTCTTCGACTTCCTGAGTGCGTTCGCCTCGAAGCCGGTGTCGGTCATGCCGGAGGTGTCCCGTGACGACGCGCTGCATCTTGCATGAATTCGAAGGGCCCGTTCCGGCATTCGCACTTCCGCCGTTGGCGGCCCTTCGGTAGATTGGCGGACACCGGACACGATCGACAGGAGACAGGAAAGATGGCGAACGCCGTACACAACATAGCGGTCATCGCGGGCGACGGGATCGGCAAGGAGGTGATGCCCGAAGGATTGCGCGTGCTGCGCGCGGCGGCGGACCGCTTCGACATCGCGCTCAAGTTCGAAGAGTTCGGCGACTGGTGCACCGAACACTACCTGCGCCACGGCACGATGATGCCCGCCGACTGGGACAAGCAGGTCGGCCGGCACGACGCGATTTTCTTCGGCGCGGTAGGCACGCCCGATGTCGTACCCGACCATACCGCGGTGTGGGAATCGGTCATCAAGATCCGCCGTGAATTCGATCAATACGTGAACCTGCGCCCCGTGCGGCTGATGCCCGGCATCCCCGCGCCGCTCGCGGGCCGCAAACCCGGCGACATCGACTTCCTGGTCGTGCGCGAGAACACCGAAGGCGAGTATTCGTCCGTCGGCGGACGCATGTTTCCCGGCACCGAACGCGAATTCGCGGTGCAGGAATCCGTGTTCACGCGCACCGGCGTGGACCGCATCCTGAACTATGCGTTCGAACTCGCGCGCACCCGGCCGCGCAAGCAGCTCACGGCAGCCACCAAGTCGAACGGCATCTCGATCACCATGCCGTACTGGGACGAACGCCTGGCGGAAGCGTCGAAGCGCTATCCGGATATCAAGACCAACAAGTTTCACATCGACATTCTGTGCGCGCACTTCGTGCAGCATCCCGATCGTTTCGACGTGGTCGTGGCTTCCAACCTGTTCGGCGACATTCTTTCGGATCTCGGGCCGGCGTGTACGGGCACCATCGGCATCGCGCCGTCCGCGAACCTGAACCCCGAGCGGCGCTTTCCTTCGCTGTTCGAGCCGGTGCATGGTTCCGCGCCGGATATCGCGGGGCGCGGCATCGCCAATCCGATCGGGCAGATCTGGTCGGCCGCGCTGATGCTGCAACACCTCGGCCGCGGCGACGCGCGTCATGAACAGGCGGCGCAGGCCATCGTCAGCGCCATCGAAAGCGTTCTCGAAGCCGGTCCGCGCACGCCCGACATGGGCGGCGCTTCGACCACCGTGCAACTGGGCAGCGCCGTCGCGGAAGCGGTCGGCAAGGCTTGAGCGAACTGGAGCCAGGTCATGGAATATCGGCACTACATCGGCAACACACCCGTCATGCCGGAAACCGGCGCAACGCTCGACGTGATCGATCCGAGCACGGGTGAAGCATTCGCCGCCATCGCACGCGGCGATGCGCACGACATCGAACGCGCGGTCGCCGCTGCGCAAAACGCCATGGGCGACGCGCTCGACGGCCCGTGGTCGCGGCTGTCGCCGGTCGAACGCAGCGACCTGCTGTTCGCCTATGCGGACGCCGTCGCCCGGCACGCCGATGAACTCGCGCAGCTCGAAGCGCGCGACACCGGCAAGGCGCTCAAGACCGCGCGCAGCGACGCCGCCGTGCTGGTGCGCTATCTGCGTTACTACGCGGGTTGCGTCGACAAGCTGCACGGCGAAACCCTGCCGTACACCACCGGCTTCACGGTGCTGACGGTGCGCGAGCCGATCGGCGTGACGGGCCACATCATTCCGTGGAATTACCCGATGCAGATTTTCGGGCGCAGCGTGGGCGCCTCGCTGGCGGCGGGCAATGCCTGCGTGGTCAAGCCCGCCGAGGACGCGAGCCTGTCGATCCTGCGTCTCGCCGAAATCGCCGCCGAGGCCGGACTGCCGGCGGGTGCGGTCAACGTGGTGACGGGGCTCGGCAGCGAAGCGGGGGCGGCGTTATCGGCGCATCCGGGGATCCGCCATATCTCGTTCACCGGTTCGACGGTGACCGGCGCGCTCGTTGCACAAGCGGCGGCGGCGCGTCATTGTCCGGTCGTGCTGGAGCTCGGCGGCAAGTCGCCGCAACTCGTCTTCGACGACGCCGATCTCGATGCGGCACTGCCCGTCATTCTGAACGCGATCGTGCAGAACGCGGGGCAGACCTGTTCGGCGGGGAGCCGTCTGCTGGTTCAGCGCGGCGTTTATGAGCAAGTGATCGAACGACTGAGCGAACGCTTCTCCGCGATGCGCGCCGGTCCGCCCTCGATGGACCTCGACATGGGGCCGCTCGTCAACGCGAAGCAGCATGCGCGTGTGCGTGCCTTCGTCGAGGCCGCGGAGGCCGAGGGGATTCGCGTCGCCGCGCGCGGCAGGATTGCGGCGGAGGCATCGCATGACGGCTTCTATCAGCCGGCGGTGTTGTTCCGCGACGTCCCGCCGGACAGCCGTCTCGCACAGGAAGAAGTCTTCGGCCCGGTGCTCGCCGCCATGCCTTTCGATACCGAAGCCGATGCCGTGCGGCTGGCCAATGGCACCGAATACGGTCTGGTCGCGGGCGTATGGACGCAGGACGCCTCACGTGGCCTGCGTCTCGCGCGGAAGCTGCAGGCGGGACAGGTGTTCATCAACAACTATGGCGCAGGCGGCGGCGTGGAATTGCCGTTCGGCGGCGTGAAATCGAGCGGGCATGGGCGCGAGAAGGGCTTCGAGGCGCTGTTCGGGTTCACCAACCTGAAAACGGTGGCGATCAGGCACGGGTGAAGAGCGCGTAACCTTTAGCGCGAGGTCGACCGCGCGCCCTCGCAGCCTCACTTCTGCGGCGCGCCCTCCCACGCAGGCAGCGTGGCGCCGTGATAGACCTTCAGAATGGTCGAGGCGACATCGGCTTGCTGATAGCTGTCCACCACCGTTTTCACCCACGGCGCCTTCGCATCCTTCGCGTTCACGGCAATGAAATTGCGATACGGATTGCCCGGCACGCTCTCCTGCGCAATACGTTCCTGCGGAATCCTGATGCCGGCCTTGATGGCCCAGTCCGTGTTGACCACGGCGGCATCGAGGTCGCCGATGGCGCGTCCGACGATGCCTGCGTCGAGCTCCTTGATCTGCACGTGCTTCGGATTGCTGGCGATATCGCGTGCGGTCGGCAGCAGGCCGACTTTGTCACGCAGCTTGATGACGCCATTGGCCTGCAACAGCAACAGCGCGCGGCCTTCATTGCTCGGGTCGTTCGGCACGCCGATGGCTGCGTTCTGCGGCAGCTCCGCCACCGATTTCACCTTGCGCGAATAGAGTCCGATCGGCTGCACATAGGTGAATCCGACCGGCACGATGTCGTAGTGGCGCGCCTGGATCTGCGCATCGAGATACGGCTTGTGCTGGAATGAATTGGCGTCGAGGTCGTGCTGGGCGAGCGCCTCGTTGGGCTGGGTGTAGTCGGCAAAGGTCGTGATCTTCATCGTGATGCCTTGCTTCGCCGCATTGGCCGCGACCGTGCGCCAGACGTCTTCGTCCTCGCCCGACATGATGCCGACTCGAACGGTCTGGCCCGCTGCCTGCACCGGCTGTATGCAGGCCACACCCCAGGCAAGGAGAATCGGGAGCAAGGCGGACTTCATCGGCGGGGTGATCTTCATAGCGGAGCGTAGTCAGTGGAAAAGACGTGATCCTAGTGCGGCGCGCAGGGGGTCGCAAATAACTTCGAGCGCTATGGATATCGCGCATCACGCGCGGCGGGCTATATCGGCGCTCAAGCTTTCCTTTCCATGTGCGCCCTGAAAAGCGTGTGACAAATGCGCGTTTAAGAGCGCGCGTGGCGAACTCTAGAATCGCAGGTTGTCACGTCAAGCCATCCGCTCCGCCATGCCTCGCCACATCCGCCTGAATGCCTTCATGATGAATTGCGTCGGGCATCTCGCGCCCGGTCAGTGGACGGCGCCCGACGACCGCTCGGTCGGCTATCTCGACACGGACTACTGGGTCGATCTCGCGAAGGTGCTCGAGCAGGGCCTGTTCGACGGTCTGTTCCTCGGCGACGTCACCGGCATCTACGACGTGTTCGGCGCCAGCCCCGCGGCGGCGCTCCGTGCCGCCGCGCAAGTGCCGATGAACGATCCCGTTCCACTGATTCCGCTGATGGCGCACGCAACGCGACATCTCGGCTTCGGCGTCACGGTGTCCGTCGCTTACGAGGCGCCCTATCTGCTCGCGCGGCGCTTCACGACGCTCGATCATCTGACTCGCGGCAGGGTGGCCTGGAACGTCGTGACGTCTTACCTGCAAAGCGGCGCGCGCAGTCTCGGTCAGACGGAACTGCGCGCCCACGATGAGCGCTACGATCGCGCCGACGAGTTCCTGGAGGTTTGCTATCAGCTTTGGGAAGGAAGCTGGCAGGAGGGCGCGCTCAGGCGCGACCGGCAACGCGGTGTGTATGCCGATCCCGAACGGGTGCGCCCGATCGCGCACAAGGGCCGTTACTTCGAGAGTGAAGGGATCTTCCAGTGCGAACCGTCGCCGCAACGCACGCCCTTGCTGTTCCAGGCCGGTGGCTCGGCGCGCGGCACGCGCTTTGCCGCACGCCACGCCGAGTGCATTTTCCTCGGGGCGCCGACGCGCAATGGCCTGCGCACTTCGGCCCGCGCGATGCGTGCGGCGCTGGAACAGGCAGGACGCGCGCCCCACAGCGCGCAGCTTTTCGCGATGCTCACCGTGATCGTCGACGAGACCGCCGAACGGGCGCAGGAACGCTACGAAGCGTACCGGCAACGGGCGAGCTATGACGGGGCGATCGCGTTGCTTTCGGGCTGGACGGGGATCGACCTGTCGCGCTACCGGCCGGACGACACCCTGAGCTATGTCGATACGGACGCCGGCCAGTCGGCGCTTGCTTCCTTCAGCAAGCTCGATCCGGAACGCGAATGGACCGTGCGCGATGCCGTGGAGTTCGTGAGCATCGGCGGAAGAGGCGCCGTGGTGGTCGGCGACGCCGCGCAAGTCGCCGATGAATTGCAGTCGCTGATGGAAGACACCGGAATCGATGGGTTCAATCTCGCGTGGGTGGAGTCGCCGCGCACCTTCCACGATGTCGTCGAGTATCTCGTGCCCGAGCTTCAGCGGCGCGGGGCTTACAAGACCGCCTATGCCGAAGGCACGCTGCGCGAGAAGCTGCTGGGCGCGGGCCCTTGTCTGCAAGCGCCGCATGTGGGCGCGAGCTTCCGCTGAATCGGCGAGCGTTTCCAGGCGGTCATGGCACATCGTGCGACGCATTTCGACGCGTCTCTTGCGGCGCCAGGACCCCTGCGCAATCGCCGTCGTCAGCATAGTTGCAATCCCGATCGTGCCTCGTGAAACAGCGACGCATGACCGGACATCTGACTGATCGAGCATGCCGAAAATCCCGCGTTTCTCATCGTTCTCCGCAAACCGGTCGCGCGACTCCGCGAAGGCCAACCCGCAATCGCCCGCTTCGCCGCGACGACGGCTGCTGGGCGGTCTCGCGCTGTCGGCAGTCGTGACGCCGCGCGCGAAGGCCGCTTCCACACTCTTGCAGCCGCTCGGCGTCGAGCCCTGGACGCGCGTACCCGGCGCTCCTATTCTCGACCATCCGTATGGCCAGCCGTCGCCGCACGAATCAGGCGTCGTGCGCCGCGCGGCGCGTGCATGGCCGGTGCCGGGCGCGGCTTCGTCGCTGACGCCGCTGGCCGATCTGCATGGCGCGATCACGCCGAACGGACTCGTCTATGAGCGCCATCATGCCGGCGTACCGGATATCGATCCGGATCAGCACCGGCTCGTGATCCATGGTCTCGTGCGTGAGCCGAAGCTGTTCACGATGGACGACGTGCTGCGCCTGCCTTCCGAATCTCGCGTGCACTTTCTCGAATGTTCGGGCAACACCGCGAGCGAATGGAAAGGGCCGAGCGGCTTGCCCGTGCAGCTCACGCATGGTCTTCTGTCGTGCTGCGAGTGGACCGGCGTCCGGCTTTCGACGTTGATCGAGGCCGCCGGCGGCCTCGTGACGAACGATGGTCAGGAACCGCGCTGGATTCTCGCGGAAGGCTCGGATGCTGCGGCCATGACGCGCAGCCTGCCGCTCGACCGCGTGCTCGATCATGCGCTGGTCGTGTACGCGCAAAACGGCGAACGCCTGCGGCCGGAGAACGGCTATCCGCTGCGGCTTCTGATCCCGGGCTTCGAAGGCAACACGCACGTCAAGTGGCTGCGCAGGCTGAAGCTCGTCGATGCGCCGCTCGAAACGCGCGAGGAGACGTCGAAATACACGAACCTGCTGGCCGATGGCCGCGCGCGTCAGTTCGTGTTCGAGATGGACGCGAAATCCGTCATCACACGGCCATCGCCCGGGCACGCGCTGACGACTCACGGCTATTACCCGATCACAGGACTGGCGTGGTCGGGACGCGGCGCTATCCGCGGGGTCGACGTGTCCGTCGATGGCGGGCGATCCTGGCAAGCGGCGCGGCTCGATGGCCCGGTGCGCGATCGCGCGCTCACCCGATTTAATTTCGGCTGGGTGTGGAACGGCGAGCCGGCCACGATACTTTCGCGGGCGACGGATTCGACCGGGTATGTCCAGCCCACCCGCGAGGCGCTGGTTGCCGCGCGCGGGTTGAACTCGAACTACCACTACAACGGCATCCAGCAATGGCGCATCGGCGCCGATGGCAGCGTGAAAAATGCATAGCGACATCGCTCGAAACCGGCGTTCCTTGCGCCCGATGATGGTGGGCCTGACTGCGCTCTGTCTGGCCGCCTGCTCAGGTCCGTCGCGAGACGGACGTGCTTCGCATGGCACGGCGGCTGATGCGACGCCGCGCGCCGCCATCGAGGCCATCGGCACCCCGGTGAGCGCCGCGGACATCGCCGCGTGGAACATCGACGTCGCACCCGACGGCCACGGCCTGCCTGCGGGCAGCGGCGACGTGGCGACCGGCGCCCGGATCTTCGCGACGAAGTGCGCCGCGTGCCATGGTGCGAAGGGCGAGGGCGTGCTTGGCGACCAGCTGGTCGGTGGCCGCGGCACGCTCGCGAGTGCGAAGCCGGTGCGCACGGTCGGCAGCTACTGGCCGTACGCGACGACCCTCTTCGACTACATCCGCCGCGCGATGCCGTATAACGCGCCGCAGTCGTTGAGCGCGGACGAGGTGTATGCGCTGAGCGCGTGGATCCTGAACCAGAACGGCATCGTTCCCGACGATGCTCGTCTCGATGCCCATTCGCTGGCTGCCATCCGCATGCCGAATCGGGATGGATTCGTTCCGGACCCGCGGCCGGGACGGCTTTGATCAGGATGCCGGCGGCTTGCGCCTGAACGCCGATGGTTCATGAAGCCCGGCGCGATCGAGCGTGTTTCCGCGACTTGAAGTAACTTGGCGCGATACCTCACTCCTTCATTCATCCACGCGATGCCACACTCCCGCCAACTTCATCTCGGCGCGTTCATGCGTCCGGTCAGCCTGCACACCGGCGCGTGGCGTTATCCCGGCGCGTACCCCGATGCCAACTTCAACTTCCGGCATCTGAAGCAGTTCGTCCAGAAGCTCGAGCAAGCCTGCTTCGATGCGTTCTTCATGGCCGATCATCTCGCGGTGCTCAACATGTCCGTGAATGCGCTCAAGCGCAGCCACACCGCGACATCGTTCGAGCCCTTCACGTTGCTGTCCGCGCTCGCCTCGGTGACGGAACGCATCGGGCTGGTGGCGACGGCGTCGACCACCTTCGACGAGCCGTATCACATTGCACGGCGTTTTGCGTCGCTGGATCATCTGAGCGAGGGGCGCGCGGGGTGGAACCTCGTCACCACGTCGAATCCGGATGCCGCACGAAACTTCGGCCGCGAAGACCACATGGAGCACGACGAGCGCTACCGACGCGCGCGCGAGTTCTACGATGTCGTGACGGGTCTGTGGGACAGCTGGGCCGACGACGCCTTCGTGCGCGACACCGCCAGCGGCCTCTTCTTCGATCCGGACAAGCTGCACGTGCTCGACCACAAGGGGCCGTATCTGTCGGTGCGCGGGCCGTTGAACATCGCGCGGCCGGTGCAGGGCTGGCCGGTGGTGGTGCAGGCGGGGTCGTCGGAGGCGGGAAGGCAGCTTGCCGCCGAAACGGCCGATGCGGTGTTTACCGCGCAGCCGAATCTCGCAGCGGCCAGGCGCTTCTATGCCGATGTCAAAGGCCGCATGGAACGCGCCGGCCGCGCGCGCGAGCATCTGAAGATATTGCCCGGCGCGTTCGTCGTCGTGGGCGATTCGCGCGACGAAGCGCAGGAGAAGCGCGCCTTGCTCGACACCTTCGTGCACGACGACAGCGGCTTCGCTTCATTGTCGATTGCGCTAGGCCACGATGTCTCGTCCTTCGATCCCGATGGCCCGCTGCCCGACATTCCCGAGACCAACGCGAGCAAGAGCGCGCGTGAACGCGTGATCGAGATGGCGCGCACGGAAGGGCTTACCGTCCGGCAACTGGCGCAGCGTGTCGGCGGCTATTCCGGCTTGCAGATGGTGGGAACTGCGCAGGAGATCGCCGACGAGATGGAGCAATGGCTCGTCGAGGAGGGCAGCGACGGATTCAATGTGATGTTCCCGTTCCTGCCCGAAGGGCTCGATGATTTCGTCGGGAAGGTGGTGCCCGAGTTGCAACGGCGCGGCCTCTTCCGACGCGTCTACGAAGGCACGACGTTGCGGGAGCATCTCGGCTTGCCGAGGCCGGGCAACCGCTTCTTCGAGCGCGAGTAAGTTCTTCGCGTCCTGCGAGACACTCACGGCGGCCAGCCCGCCGTATGAGAGGAGTGTGATCCGCGCCACTTAGGGGTGAATTACGTCGTCCTGGCGCGGCAAATCCTGTCGTAACTCTTCGCTCATTGTCGCGGCCTAGATTACGTCCCGTGATCAAAGCATTGCGGACGAGCGAAATGACCGCCTATATCGACAAGACGCAAGTCAAGGAAGTGGCCGCGCTGAGCAGGACCTTTACCGAACGCACGGAGTGGCCGACCTGGATTCTGATCGCGGTCATCCACGGCGGCTGGCTCGCGGTCGTTCTCGCGGTGCACGCAGGGCGCTTGCCGCTGGTCGTGGGCACGCCGTTGCTGATCCTGCTTTGTGCGTGGCATATGTCGCTCCAGCATGAACTGCTGCATGGACATCCGACGCGCTCCGTACGCATCAACCAGTTGCTCGGCAGTGTTCCCTTGTCGGTCTGGTATCCCTACCGGATCTATCGAGACACGCATCTTGCGCATCATCGCGATGCCCGGCTGACCGCGCCCGGTCTCGATCCGGAAAGCAATTACGTGCTGCGCGAACAATGGGGCGCGGCGTCGCCGCTGCAACGCGATTTGTGGCGGGCACGGAAGACTTTTATCGGCCGGCTTCTGGTCGGGCCGCCGCTCAGTGTCTTCTCGATGCTGAAGGCAACGTTCGATGACTGGCGCCACGGCGAATGGCGTTACGCACGGGTCTGGGCGGTGCATGCCGTCGTCGTGGCGGCGCTGCTCTTCTGGCTGCAACGGTTCGAAGGCATCGCATGGTGGTATTACCTGCTGGTCGTGACATGGCCTGCGCTTTCCCTGGCCATGATCCGGTCGCTCTATGATCACCGTGCGGACCCGGAGCCGAAACACCGCATCGCCATCAACGAAGCGGGATGGGTCATGCGGCTGCTCTATCTGAACAACAACTATCATCTCGTGCATCACGATCTTCCGCATTTGCCGTGGTATCACCTGCCGCGCGTGTACCGGATGCGCCGCAATGCTTACGCTGCGAGAAACGGCGCGTTCGTGATCCATGGCGGGTATTGGGAGTTGCTGAAACGCTATGCGTGGAACGAGACTGATGCGCCTGTGCACCCGGGGTTCGCGAGTGCGGGGGACAGTTCTGCGATTCAAGGACCTGCTGCGGAAAAACGCGTTGAGGATGAGCAGATGGTTGCGTGAGGATACTATTGCTTACTGCTTGGTTGCTGTCTGGCTTCTGCCATAGCATTGGCCTACCCTGAGAGTCTCACCTAGATTACTTTGCCTGGGACGATACGTGTATGAAGATTCCTGTGCTCATTGTTGGGGCCGGCCCGGTGGGGATGACGCTGGCATCCGAACTGGATCGCTACGGCATTCCTGTTCGTATCGTTGACAAGGCGCCGCACCGAACCGACAAATCCAAGGCCATGGTGCTCTGGAGCAGGACGCTGGAGCTGCTTGACCGGGGCGTTGGCGGCGCGGCGCCGTTCGTCGATGCCGGCTTCAAACTCGAGGGCGTGACATTCATTGCGAGCGATCGAGTCGTGGGTCGAGTCGCCATGGATTCGATTCCGAGCTTGCACAACTACGCGCTGGCGCTGCCACAGTCAGAGACGGAGCGACTGCTGGAGGAGCGGCTGGTCAAGCAGGGAGTCCGCGTCGAGCGCGACGTCGAGGCGACGATGATCGCGCCTGACGATTCAGGGGCGGACACGGTGCTGGTCCATGGTGATGGTCGAAAGGAAACCGTGCGCGTTGACTGGATGATCGGGTGCGATGGTGCGCACAGCACAGTACGCCATGCCATGAGCGTTCCTTTCGCGGGGGAGACGCTGTTGAGCGACTGGTTCCTCGCAGACGTACACATGAGCGGCTACCCTCGGCCGGACACTGACGCTTCCATTCATTGGCATAAGGACGGCGTCCTGCTTATCTTCCCGATCCAGCCAGGGCGTTACAGAATCATCGGCGATCTGCCAGCCACTGAAGGAGCCACTCCGCCGACACCGACGCTCGATCAGGTGCAGGATCTCGTGGATCAGCGTGGCCCCGCCGGAACCCGCTTGAACGGCGCGATCTGGCTGTCCGGTTTCCGGATAAACGGCCGCAAAGTCGCAAGCTATCGACAGAGGCGCACGTTCCTTGCCGGAGACGCTGCTCATATTCACAGTCCTGCAGGCGGACAGGGCATGAACACGGGCATGCAGGATGCCATGAATCTCGGCTGGAAGCTTGCCCTGGTCATAAGAGGTGATGCCGACGAATCCCTGCTCGACAGCTATAGTCCCGAACGGAGTTCAGTGGGAGATACGGTACTCAAGGCGGCTGAACGGCTGACCGCCGTCGCCACGATTCGTAATCCGGTGGCACAGCAGTTGCGCAATCTCGCCGCGCATTTTGCGTTGGGACTGACGCACTTTTCCAGCGGCGTTGCCGAAACGATGTCGGAGGTCGACATTCACTACGCCGATAGTCCGCTCAATGGCCCGCATCATGGCAGTCTGAAGTCTGGACAGAGAGTGGCGCCAGTCGAAGGGCAGGCTGCGGCTGGCTCGGGGTCACGGCCTGTGTTCGTTCTGTGTGGAATGGAAAGCAGTCAGGTCGAAAGTCTCGTGAGCACATTCCCTGACCTGCTCGACGCAACTATCAAGCCGCCGCTGCACGCCGATACGATCTCGCTCGTGCGCCCGGATGGTTATCTGGCGTGCTCGTCTCAGGACACTGGCGAGATTGCGGCTTATCTTCGTCGAATCGAAGGATCATCTCGAATGCGCGCTTCCTAGTATTCAGGGCATCGACCGGTCAGGATGGACAAAAAATTCCTTCGACCAATCCGGCGATAGCGAACCGCGATTCAATTCGAATAGTTGTGGGGCAAGACGCTTGTGAGTGGACTTCAAAGACGGCCGATAAGGCTTGACAGACGTCGCCTCGTGGGACTATTACCATCTCATCCAAGCCGGTTCTTGTAGCCGAAGCCTCGAATGAGTTTCCCATGACGACACTCCTGGTCTTCGCTGTAGTCTTGCCCTGGTTACTCATCGTCTTTGGCTGCTGGTTTGGCTATCAGCTGCTGCGTCAACACGGACGAATCTTGCTGAGCCTGGAAGCGCTCGAGAAGGGCTTTCAGGGCGGACTCGCTGAGCCGCCCGGTCCCGCATCGGCTGCACTGAACGGCCTCTCGCCGGGCTCCATCGCTCCGGATTTCGAATTGCCTGATCTTTCCGGAACGCTTCACCGGCTCTCGGCGTTTCGAGGCCGTCCTGTCCTGCTCATCTTCTTCAATCCGGCCTGCAGTTTCTGCACGAGCATGATGCCGGAGCTGAGTGCCTTCTCGCGTGAGGGCGAAGGCAGCAAGCCAATGCCGCTGGTGATAACCACAGGAGAAGCCGAGGTCAACCGTCAGATCTTCCGGACCCACGGCTTCGAAGGCCCGGTGCTGCTGCAAGAACAAATGGAAGTGGCCGCGCAGTATCGCGCGCACGGTACGCCGGTGGGCTACCTGATCGACGAGGCGGGAAGCGTCGCCAGCGAATTGGCCATGGGCGCGGCAGCCTTGCTGGCGTTAGCGACCCCTCAAGCCGTTGAGGAGCCGGACAGCGGGCATCCGGCCGCTCGGGGAAACAAGCCCCTGGAGAAAAGCCGGCTCAACCGCAGCGGCCTCAAAGCCGGAACGCCTGCGCCGAATTTCCGCTTGCCGAGCCTCGATGGAGAGGAGCGAGCCCTTGAGGATTTCCGGGGCAGGCGCGTGTTGCTGGTCTTCACCGACCCGGCTTGTGGCCCATGCGAGCGTCTGGCGCCGCATCTGGAACGCGTGCATCGGGAGCAAAAAGACGTGCTGGTGCTCATGGTGAGCCGGCAGGACGCAGAAACCAACCGCCAGAAGGTGGCCAAGCTGGGATTGACGTTCCTGGTGGTGCTGCAGAGAAACTGGGAGGTCTCGCTCCAGTACGCGACCTTCGCTACGCCGGTGGGCTATCTCATCGATGAGCGTGGAGTACTCGAATCAGATGTCGCGGAAGGATCCGATGCCATATTGGCCCTGGCAGACAGCCAGAGCGCGCTTTCAAACCGCGCTGAAAGTCTTTTGTGATTGAGCGATTGAATTCTCGGAACGCAATGCCTACCGATTCCAGGACGCCGCCATGAAAACCCGCCCCGCCAATTCAAATGCAACGGACCATCGATTCGATGCCTGGACCAAGGCCGTGGCGCGCAAGCCGGCCCGGCGCAGAACCTTGCAACTGATAGGCGGTGGTTTGTTTGGGGCGTTCCTGACTTCGCTCGGGTCGAGAAGCCGGGCTGCAAGCAGTACTGCCGCCGCTGCTTCCAGCGCCTCGCTCACTGCCGGCGCCGCCGATAACATCGCGGCTGCTTTGGCGAACAATGGGCTTGCGATCTGCCGCAACCAGGAGTACGCGTTATGCGCGGGTGTCCAATGCTTCGTGTACAACAGCGTGGCCTATTGCCGCTGCAACGTGTTGTATGGCGACAGCGTGAGCCGCCGCTTGTCCTATTCCGGCGGGGACGTTTGCAATGTGAATGCCGAGGGTTCCAGCAACGGTTTCGTCGTGAGCACGTTCAGCGTTCCCCCGGCAAGCGTAGGGCCCTCCGGAACCCGAGCGCTCTACTTCTGCCCCCCATCGTCAAAGTCCGGCGCCTATGCCTCATGCGATGGCGGCATCTGTTTCGCGAGCACACGAGGCCAATCGTTCCCGGGCCTCGGCCGGCTCGGACAGGACCAGATCGTGTGTTCCTGTCCGATTGCGAGCGGCGCTTCAGGCCAGGCGGCCAAGGTAGGCCACCAGATCTTCGGCCCCCACCCGTGCCAGGTCTCCTTCTTCGAGAACTGCACGAGCGCCGGCGCCAGCGGGGACAACGGTACGATCATCTACGAAGGCGCACCTGCAGGCTCGTACGAAATTGGCGCCTTCGTGTTGAACCGCGCACCTGCGCACTTCAACATGTGTCTTCCATAGCGGCAGCCTTGCGAAGGGTGCCTTTCGTGCTGTGGCCTTCGCTTAGTTCGTGAGTTCTTTTCGAACGATTTCCGCGCCCGCACTCAAGGCACTCAGCTTGCCTCTCGCGATAGCACGCGACAATGGCGCCATGCCGCAGTTAGTGCAGGGATAGAGCTTGTCGGCATCCACGAACTGCAGCGCCTTGCGCAACGTGCTGGCGACTTCTTCGGCGGTTTCGATGGTATCGCTTGCCACATCGATGGCGCCCACCATCACCTTCTTCCCCCGAATGAGCTCGATCAGTTCCATGGGAACGTGCGAGTTGTGACATTCCAGCGAAACCATGTCGATACTGGACTTCTGCAGCTTCGGGAAGGCTTCCTCGTATTGCCGCCACTCCGATCCCAGTGTCTTCTTCCAGTCCGTATTGGCCTTGATGCCATAGCCATAGCAAATATGCACGGCGGTCTCGCACTTGAGACCTTCGATCGCCCGCTCCAGCGTGGCGACGCCCCATTCATTCACCTCATCGAAGAACACATTGAAGGCGGGCTCGTCGAACTGGATGATGTCGACGCCGGCGGCCTCCAACTCTTTGGCTTCCTCGTTCAGTATCTTGGCGAACTCCCAGGCGAGCTTTTCGCGACTCTTGTAATGATCGTCGTAAAGCGTATCGATCATGGTCATCGGGCCTGGCAACGCCCATTTGATGGGCTGCGTGGTCTGCTGGCGCAGGAACCTGGCATCGTCAACGAAAACCGGCTTTTGCCGGGCGACTGCATCAACGACCGTCGGCACGCTGGCATCATAGCGATCACGAATGCGGACGGTCTTGCGATTTTCGAAATCGACGCCGCTGAGGTGCTCGATAAACGTGGTCACGAAATGCTGGCGCGTTTGCTCGCCATCACTGACGATATCGATGCCCGCATGTTGCTGTTCCTGCAACGACAAACGCAAGGCATCCTGTTTGCCTTCAATCAAGCCTTGTTCCTGCAATTTCCAGGGTGACCAGAGTTTCTCGGGTTCTGCAAGCCAGGAGGGTTTGGGCAAGCTGCCGGCAGTGGAGGTGGGTAGCAGTTTTTTCACGGTAGACGATCTTGCGTTGTTGTTATTCAAAGAGCGTAGTCAGCGGACCACTGCTCGAGGACGGCCTGGTAAGGTTTGATGAATTGCTCTTCAACAAACCGTCCCTGCTCGATAGCCAGCCGGCTGCGTTCTTCCCGATCGTAGACAATTCGAGTCAAGGAAAAATCCTGGTGTTTCAAGCTGGGCTGATAGAATTTTCCTGCCGGAGAATTCGCGTTGTAGATCTCGGGCCGATAAATCTTCTGGAAGCTATCCATCGTGCTGATGGTGCTGATCAGTTCGAGGTTGGTGTAATCAGAAAGCAGATCGCCAGTGAAGTAGAAGGCCAGAGGCGCAACGCTGTTCGCGGGCATGAAATAGCGAACCTTCAAGCCCATTTTTTCGAAATATTCGTCCGTCAGGGAGTAGGCATCCTGCTGGTATTCGACGCCCAGTACAGGGTGCCGGTTCGCAGTCCGCCGATACGTCTTGCTGCTCGAAACACTAAGGCATATCACGGGCGGCTTGGCGAAGTGCGCCTTGTAAGCGCGTGAATTGATGAAACTCTTGAACAGGTTCCCATGCAGGTCGCCGAAATTGTCGGGTGTGCTGAAGCCAGTCCGGCTCTTGTTATGTTCCAGCAATACCACGCTGAAGTCATAATCCCGCACATAAGACGAAAAATTATTGCCCGCGATGCCTTCGATGATCTTATGGGTCTTCCGGTCGAGAATGCTCGTTTTCAGTATTTCGATCAAAGGCAGCGCATTCGACCTGCTTTCACCGCCAAGGTCCATCTCCACGGAAATGATATCCAGCTTGACGGAATACCGATCACCTTCAGGATTGTCCCAATGCGCCAGTGCATTGAAACGATTGTCGATCATCGTGAACGTATTGCGCAAGTTATCCTGGCGACTCGTTCCTCTCGCCAGGTTGGCAAAATTGGTCGTGATTCGCGTATTGTCCGCAGGATGATAGTCTTCATCGAAGCGGATGCTGTTTATGGCAAATTTGATCTCTTTACTCATCGTGACCTGCACCCTGATTTCTGATTTGAAACCCGCATCTGTCCGTTGCTGGTTCAATGCTTCGCGCATCTCTTCAGAAGGGAACTGACTGGCAGCGATGATATAGTTTAAGACGCATGAATAAAAATGGATTTATTTCATGCAAGCATCAAATTTGTTCATGGATGGGGGCGTGGTGGATTCGTCACGCGGTCGAGAAGCTGGAGCAGCAGCCCGGTAGGCTGGTACGGGCGCGCGAGCTTTCTGCAACGATCAGGCTCATCGAGAGCGTGGGCGTCCCGACCATCCAGAAGTGCGTGCTGGCGACCGGCGATCGGGTGCCCGCACATCTCAATGCGACAGGCCGAGGTCTGCTCGGCCCGCGCGCACGTAACGGACTCAATCACATCCACCCGCTGAACCGGCTTGCAGTGAACGATGCAGCCGTGAGCGTCGGGATAGTCCGGCAGCACGCGAGCGATGCGCGGCCAGAGAATCGTATCGATTGCATAGTCGGTGGCGGTGATGCGAATGGTCCCGGCGGGCTTGTCGCGCGTTTCGATCACTGCGGCAAGTTCACTCTCGATCTCTTCGAGGCGCTGGACGCAATGTGAAGGCGGTCCATTGTGGAGATGCGCGCGGGCGACGTGATCTGGTGTCCTCCGGGGCACAAGCATTGGCACGGTGCGTCGTTGACCACGTCGGTTACGCACATCGCCATTCAGGAGGCGCTCGACGGGAAAAATGTCGAGTGGTTAGAACCGGTGACGGACGAGCAATATCTCGTTGGACCATCAGGGCAGTGCGATCCCCGAACTCACAACCCTTCCTGAGCCACATGCATCGACCGGACATCATCCGCCCGTGCAGGAGTCGCCATTACGACTTCCTCGGTGCCGGGAGAGGCCGCCTCCGCATGCAGAAAACGAATCAGCGGCTCCAGAAGCGGATGCGGCTCGTGCGGGTTCCGGCGCACCACGAAGCGCCATGACGCCAGCTTCGCGCCGCCGTGCAGAAGCGGTACGAGCCGGCCGCTGCGCAGTTCGGGATCGATCAGCGGAACACGGCCCAGCGCTATGCCCGCACCGCCCAGCGCCGCGCCGATCACCTGGCTGAAGCTGCTGTAGCGGACGATCTTCGACTCGAAATCGGCCGGCAGGGTGAACGCGGAGGTCCAGTTGCGCCACTCGATCTCCGGGCTTGCCTCGTGCATCTCCTGCAGCAAGCGGCTGCGGCACACCGACTTCGACGCGAACGGATACATCTCGGGACTGCACACCGGGAATACCGTCTCGCGCAGCAGCACGTCGTCGTCTGGTTTCAGATTGCCTTCATGCACGTGGACGATGGCGAGATCCACGCCGGTGCGCACGAACTCCGGTTCGCCATCGAGCACGACCGCGTTGATCGGGAAATGCGGATGCATCGACGAGAACTGGGCGAGCCGCCGCGCAAGCCACATCGAGGAGAACGGCGCGTTCGCCGACACAGTGAGTTGCCGCGCTGCGCCGCGAATGTCGTTGCAGGCGTCGCCGATGAGCGCGAGCGCGCTGCTGGCGGCAGGCAAGAGCCGCGCGCCCGCAGGCGTGACACGGATGCCGCCCAGACCGGTGCTGCGTTCCAGCAGCCGCGCGCCCAGTGCTTCCTCCAGCGCGCGAATCTGATGACTGACCGCGCTGGTCGAGACGTTCAGCTCCGCCGCCGCGCGTGCGAAGCCCCCGAGCCGGACGGCTGCTTCGAAAGCGCGCAGGGTGTTGAGCGGAGGAAGACGGGTCATGGGGGTAGTGTAAGTTATTCAACACCCCCATGAGAAATGATCTTTTGCCGGCGGCTCGCGCCGCGCGTAACGTGTCGCCACGCTGTCGGACAGGGGAGAGAGCAATGTATTTCGATGCGCGGCTGTGGGCCATGATGGCGGGTTTGCGCTGGCGGGTCGCGGCGGCCATCGGGCTGGGCTTGCTCGCGATGGGCGTGGGCATCCTGCGCTTCGTGTTTCTCGGGCGCGTGCTCGCGCTGGTGTTCGCGGGCGCGCCGCTGCGCAGCCTGGCGCTCGCGGTCGGCGCGGCCGCGCTCTGCGTGCTGCTGCGCGCGTGGCTGGAACACTGCCGCGCGACACTCGCGCAGCGCACGGCCGGCCAGCTTCAGGCGCGGCTGCGTGAGCGGCTGTTCGACCAGATCGCGGCGCTCGGGCCGGCCTGGTTTGGCGCGGAACGCACGGGCGGCGTGATGCTTGCGGTCGTCGATGGCGTAGAGCAGTTGCAGACCTTCTTCGGCGCCTATCTGCCGCAACTCGCAATCGCGGCCTGCGCGCCGGTGATGATCTTCGCGGTGCTGGCGTGGTGGGACGTGCCGACGGCATCCGTGCTGCTGGTCGCCGCGCTCGTCACGCTTGCCTTGCCGCAACTCATTCACCGCGCCGACAAGCGGGCGGCGCTCGCGCGTGCCGGCGCCTTCAAGGCATTCGGCGAAGAGTTCCTCGATGCCGTGCAAGGCCTGCCGACGCTCAAGGCGTTCGGCCAGAGCGGCGCGTTCGGCGAGAAACTCGCGAACAAGGCCCGGGCGCTGTCCGACAGCACCTTCTGGGTGCTCGCGCTGGGGCTGCTGACGCGGCTGTTCACGGACCTGGGCATCGGCCTCGGCGCGGCGGCGGCCATCGGTCTCGGCGCCTGGCGCGTGCAACACGGCGCGATGAGCCTGGAGGCGCTGCTCATCGTGCTGATGGCGGGCAGCGAGATCTTCCGGCCGCTGCGCGATCTGCGCGGCGTGCTGCATCAGGGGATGATCGGTCAGTCGGCGGCGAATGCCATTCACGCCTTGCTCGATGCGCGTGGGGCGCAATCCCCTGTCGCCACTGCGCCGCGTGTCGACGGTCTGAAGCCCGAGATCGCGTTCGACGGCGTGACGTTCTCTTATCCGGGGCGCCGCGTGGATGCCCACACGGGGCTGACGTTCACGATCGGCGAGGGCGAGAAAGTGGCGATCGTCGGCCCGAGCGGCGCGGGCAAGTCGACGGTCGTGCGCCTGCTGTTGCGGCAGCACGATGCGGCGCATGGTGCGATCCGCATCGGCGGTCACGACGTGCGCTCGCTCGATGCCGGGCAAGTGCGCTCGATGATCGCGGTCGTCGCACAGGATGCGACGCTGTTCGACGGCACCATCGCCGACAATCTGCGTCTCGGCCGTCCCGATGCCAGCGATGCCGACATGTTCGAGGCCGCGCGCGCCGCGAACGCCCACGACTTCATCTCCGCGTTGCCGGCGGGTTACGCGACCCGGATCGGCGAGCGTGGACTGATGCTGTCGGGCGGACAGCGCCAGCGTATCGCGATCGCCCGCGCGCTCCTGCGCGACGCGCCGATCCTCGTGCTCGACGAGGCGCTGTCATCGGTGGATGCGGAAAACGAAGCGCTGATCCAGCAGGCGCTCGACCGGCTCACGCGCGGACGCACGACCCTGATTCTCGCGCACCGGCTCTCCAGCGTGATCGGCGCGGACCGGATTCTCGTGCTCGACCATGGCCGCGTCGCCGAAGCGGGGACGCACGCCACGCTGATACGGCAGGACGGGCCGTATCGCCGGCTGATGCAGCCGCAGATGGAAGCGGCGGGCGAAGCAGGGGTCGTGGCGGCCCCCGCGAAGACCGCCGCCCGTGCCGCATCCGGACTGCCGGTTCGCCCGCTCGACGAAGATGCCGCGAAGATCGGCTGGCCCGAAACCCTGCAAACCCTGCTGCGTTTCGTCGCGCCGTGGAAACCGAAGGTCGCGCTGACCGTGCTGTGCGGAGTCGGCCGGGTGCTGGCCTTCATCGGCGTGGGTATCGTGGGCGCGCTGGTGGTGGCGGAAGTGTCGGCCGGGCAGCCATTCCATGCGATGCTCGTCGCGCTCGCGATTCTTGCGCCGCTCGCCGCGGTCTTGCACTGGCTGGAATCGTGGTTCGCGCACGATATGGCGTACCGGCTGCTCGCTGAAATGCGCATCGCACTCTATGGGTGGCTCGAACGGCTCGCGCCCGCCGGGCTGCTGCGCCGCCGCTCCGGCGATCTGGTCGCGCTCGCGACGCAGGATGTGGAGACCATCGAGTATTTTTACGCGCACACGCTCGCGCCTGCGTTCGTCGCCGTGCTGGTGCCGCTCGGCGTCCTGGCGCTGCTTGCCGCCGTCGCGTGGCCGCTCGCCGTGATCCTGCTGCCGTTCCTGCTGTGGGCGGGACTGGCGCCGGTGCTGGCGCGGCGCGATATCGATTCGCTCGGCACCGAGGCCCGCGAAGCGCTCGGGCAGCTCGGCGCGCATCTGACGGAGACGATCCAGGGGCTCGCGGAACTGACTGCATTCGAGGCGCTCGGGCAACGCCGCGCGGCCTTCGGCGCTGACGTCGATACGTATCGGCATAAGCGCGCCCGACTGCTCGCCGATCTGTCCCTGCAGAGCGCCGCGCTGGAGGCCGCGAGCGGTCTCGGCGGGCTCGCGGTCGCGGCGCTCGGCGGCTGGCTGTGTCTGCGCGGCTGGTTTCCGCACGAAACCTTGCCGTTGCTGGTGCTCGTGGCGGTCGCCGCGTTCATGCCGGTCGGCGAGATCGGCCAGGTGGCCCGTCAACTCGCGGACACCATCGCGTCGACACGGCGCCTGCGCGCCATCGAGAAAGAGCCGGCGGCCGTGACCGACGGCCATCTCGACATGCCCGCCGATGCCACCGTGCGTTTCGACAACACGCGCTTCACGTATCCGGGCCGCGCGGCGCCCGCCATCGACGGCATGAGCTTCGACGTGGCGCCGGGCAGCACGATCGCGCTCGTTGGCGCGTCGGGCGCGGGCAAATCGACGGTGGCGAATCTGCTGTTGCGCTTCTGGGATCCGCAACAGGGCGCCATCACGCTGGGCGGGACGGACCTGCGCGCGCTCAGGCTCGATGCGTTGCGCCAGCATATTGCGCTGGTCGCGCAGGATACGTATCTGTTCAACGACACGCTCGAAGCCAATATTCGCCTGGCGGGCAACGATGCATCGGACGCGGATGTCTGGCGCGCGGTGCAGCGTGCGGCGCTGGGCGATTTCATCGAGCGCTTGCCGGAAGGACTGGCGACGCGCGTCGGCGAGCGCGGCGTACAGTTGTCAGGCGGCCAGCGTCAGCGTATTGCGATCGCGCGTGCCTTCCTGAAAGATGCGCCGATCCTGATTCTCGATGAAGCGACATCGCACCTCGACACCGTCAGCGAGCAGCAGATTCGCGCGGCGCTGGAGGAATTGATGGTGCAGCGCACGTCCATTGTCATCGCGCACCGGCTTTCGACCATCCGGAATGCGGACGCCATTCTGGTGATCGAGAACGGCCGCGTGATCGAAGCGGGAACGCACGATCAGTTGCTTGCGCGGCAAGGGGCGTATGCGCGGCTGATTGCGCATCAGGCAAGCGCGGTGGCGTTGTGAACGGGAGCGCATGGCGCATACCTCAGCGCGCCCCAGAATCTTTGCTATAACTGAATACGCATCCGCTGCTCCCGGTCGAGCGTGCGGCGGGTGGTCCGCTCCCTGTTCAGCCGGAGCGTCGAACCTTTTCCTTCGAAGACGTGATCTGAACAATTCCGGCGAGAGCGCCCGAGCGGCCCCTTCAACCCTCGTGAAAAGGCCTTGCGATGAATTTCGATCGAAGCGATACGGCGGTGGTCTTCATCGATCCGCAGAACGACGTTCTGAGTCCTTCCGGCAAGAACTGGGGCGCGGTAGGCGCAAGCGTCACAGAGAACAAGACCGTTGAGAACATGCTGAAGATATTCGCAACGGCAAAAGCTTCAGACTTCAATGTCTTCATCTCGCCGCATTACTTCTATCCGACCGATCGTGCGTGGAACTTCAATGGTCCGCTGGAAGCCGACGAGTTCGCCACCGGCACGTTCTCACGCGAAGGTGCGTTGAACCTGTCGGGTTTCCAGGGATCCGGCGCGGACTGGCTCGACGAATTCAAACCCTACATCGATGACGGGCGTACTGTCGTCGTGAGTCCCCACAAGGTCTTCGGGCCGCAAACCAACGACCTCGTATTGCAACTGCGCAAACGCAACATGCGCCGGGTGATCCTCGGCGGCATGCTCGCCAACATGTGTGTCGAGGCGCACTTGCGGGATCTGCTCGAACAGGGCTTCGAGGTGTGCGTCGTCGCCGATGCGACTGCGGGGCCGCGTCATCCCGTGTGGGGAGATGGCTACAAGGCCGCGATGATCAACTACGCGTTTCTCGCCCACGCGGTGGCGCCCACTGCCGAGGTCATCGCGGGAATGAGCTGATCTACTTCGAGTAAGTCGTGAAGACCTGGTCCGCGGCGGCCGGCAATTTCGCGTGGCAGGCAAAGCAGCTATTGATGATCTTCACGCCAGGATTGGCCTTGCCGTTCTCAAACTGCCCATAGCCCCATCCGCCCGTACTCGCGTAGCGCTTCGAGTCCTTGACCTCGACCTGGACGTTGGTGGGCGCGCCTGCAACAAACGACTGTTCACGGCCAAAGATGGCGTTGTTTCGATCGGATGAAACATACTCGTAGGCGAGCCGCACGATGATGGAGCCGTCCGGGAAGGGCAGCTTTCCTTCCCTGAGCGCTTTCATCGCAATGTCGTTGCCGAGGATGCCGCGAATATCGTTGTTGTTGCCGGCTTCATGCGCAACGCTGATGAATTGCCAGTCGCGATAGCCTGGAGGAAGCGCAACGCCGAACACCGGCGAGGTGCTTTCCTGGGCCGTGCCCGATAGCGGAAACGAAGCGGCGAGCGACGTCGATATCAACGTCAGGGCGATCAGGTGTCGAGTCATCTCAAGGATTCTCCGCTGCGAAGGCGCACCGTTCGAGCCGGTTCGAAACTAGTCTTGCGATCCACCCTTGTCAAGGTCAGGCCGCGGTGCACCCGTGATTCGGTGCCCAGGCGCAAGTCAGGAATTTGACCGGTCGGTACGCCCGGTCGGCTATCATGCCTGTCCCCTCCGAAGTTGCCTCTTATGATTTCCGTCCGTAATGTCACGCTCCGCCGCGGCGTCAATGTCGTTCTCGACCGCGCATCCGTCACTTTTACTCCCGGCGAGAAGATTGGTCTGGTTGGCCGCAATGGCGCCGGCAAGTCGTCCTTCTTCGGTCTTCTCAACGGCACGCTGCACGAAGACGGCGGCGAGTTCTCCATTCCGGCTGCATGGAAGATGGGCCAGGTCGCGCAGGACATGCCGGAAACGGAGCAGAGCGCAACGGACTTCGTCATCGAAGGCGACACGCTGCTGCTCGCCGCGCAAGCCGAAGTCACCGCCGCCGAGGCCGACGACGACGGCATGCGCATGGCGCACGCCTACATGGCCTTGCACGACGCCGGTGCACACGATGCCCCCGCACGGGCGCAGGCGCTGATCCTGGGGCTGGGCTTCACGGCTGCGCAGCTCGAACAGCCGGTCAACAGTTTCTCGGGCGGCTGGCGCATGCGGCTGCAACTCGCGCGCGCACTGATGTGTCCGTCCGACCTGCTGCTACTGGACGAGCCGACCAATCACCTGGATCTCGACGCGCTGGTCTGGCTGGAAGCATGGCTCAAGCGCTATCAGGGCACGCTGGTGGTCATCAGCCACGATCGGGAATTCCTCGACGCGGTGACTCAGGTGACGGTGCACGTCGACAATGCGAAGCTCGTGCGCTACGGCGGCAATTACAGCAAGTTCGAAGACATGCGCGCTGAGCAGCTCGAGTTGCAGCAGGCCGCGATGGCGAAGCAGGCGGAGAAGATCGCCCACCTGCAGAAGTTCATCGACCGTTTCAAGGCCAAGGCCTCGAAGGCAAAGCAGGCGCAGAGCCGGGTCAAGGCGCTCGAACGCATGGAGAAGATCGCCCCCGTCCTGGCCGACGCCGAGTTCACGTTCGAATTCAAGGAGCCGCTCAATGTTCCGAATCCGTTGCTGTCGATGTCGGAGGCGAGCTTCGGCTATCCGGCGCAGACCGGCACGGCGCCGACGGTCATCGTGCGAGGCATCAACCGCTCCGTGCTGGCCGGGCAACGCATCGGCATTCTTGGCGCCAACGGGCAGGGCAAGTCCACGCTGGTTAAGACGCTGGCGCACGAGCTGGCGCCGATTGCCGGCGAGATCAGCGAGGGCAAGGGCCTGAACATCGGCTACTTCGCGCAGCAGGAACTGGACGTCTTGCGCCCGCTCGACACGCCGATGGAACACATGATCCGTCTTGCCCGGGACACGCCGCCGCATCTGCGCGCGCCCGGCCAGAGCGGCACCGAGCAATCGCTGCGCACTTTCCTCGGCACCTTCAACTTCAGCGGCGACACCGTGCATCAGGCGGTCGGCACGATGAGCGGCGGCGAAAAGGCGCGCCTCGTGCTATGCATGATCGTGTGGCAGCGTCCCAACTTGCTGCTGCTCGACGAGCCGACCAATCACCTCGACCTCGCCACGCGCGAAGCATTGGGCATGGCGCTCAACGAGTTCGAAGGCACGGTGATGCTGGTCAGTCACGATCGATCGCTCTTGCGTGCCGTATGCGACGAGTTCTGGCTCGTCACCAAGGGCGGCGTCGAGCCCTTCGACGGGGATCTCGACGATTACCAGCAGTTCCTGCGCGAGGAAGCGCGGCGGATGCGCGAAGAGGCGGCCTGAACGTAACGCGACAGGCCTTGTTTCAGGCAGGAATGTCGCGCACCACTTCGATCAGATCGGCGCCGTTCATTTCATGGAAGAAGCCGTATAGCTGAACGTGCTTGGGCACGGCGGGGCTGTCGCGCAGCAGCTTCACATCGTGCTTGAGGGAATCCTCGAAGTTCATGATCGCGAGACTTTCGTGATCGAACATCGTTGAGATGTCGGCGTGATGACACGCGTGGAACTTGCCGATCAGCTGGTCGGGCCTGAAACCCGTCGCGCCGCAGAAGGAGTGATGCACCACGACGACCTTCTGGACATTGAAGAGATAGTCCATGGTCGCGACGGATTGCAATGCCGATGCAGCGCGCCCCGCGGCACAGTACACGGCGAACAGCGTGCGCGTGTGACCGACCCTGTTGCCCTGTTCGTCGAGAATATTCTGTCCGGGCCAGACCTCGTCGCCGAAGTGTTCGGCCACGATCTGCGGGACTTCGCTCGCACGCGGGTCGAACCAGCAGATCACCATCGAGATATTCCGCGAACCACCAGGTGCGATGGACATGTGCCATCATCGCCCTTGAATGGACTCGCTCGACGAGCGCCCTGGCGTGGCGCGTATGTTCTGAATCCGGAGCGGTGAATGCGCCGATCGTGACGGGTTCTTCCATTGCATCCTCAATACAATACGTGCCCGCCATTCTGGCGTTTTCACGGTGGTCCTCTCAATTACCCGGCGGGTAATCAAGGCGCCCAGTCAACGCGGAGTGAGATCGAGATGGTCTAAGCGAATCCGGCATCCAGGAATACCCGATTGGGCACGGGCGAACTGCTCAGATACTGGCGCGATGTTCGTCGATGCACGCAGCTGAACCTGTCGCTGATGAGCGGCGTGTCGCAGCGGCACATCAGCTTTATCGAAAGTGGCCGGAGTTCTCCAAGCCGGCACACGCTTCTGGATCTCGCCGAATCGCTCGATATTCCTTTGCGGGATCGCAACAGCCTGTTGCTCTCGGCGGGTTTTGCACCGATGTATCCGGAGGGCACTTGGGAAGACGAGGACATGATGGGCGTGACGACCGCGCTCAAGCGGATGCTGCATTACGCGGAACCGTATCCGGCTGTGGTCATGGACCGCTACTGGAACGTGCTCATGACCAACGATGCACTGCCGCGCCTGTTCAACTGTTTCACGAATGCTTCGGCTTGGGGCGAGCCTCATAACATTCTGCATGCTATTTTTGATCCCGCGCGGCTTCGGCCGCATATCGCGGGATGGAACGATCTGGCGATCAGCCTCATTCAGCGCGTGTATCGCGAGGCAGTGGGGCGGCATGTGGACGAGCAGACACTCGCGTTGCTCGAGAGCTTGCTCGGCTATCCCGGTGTGCCTGCGGAATGGAAGAACCCACGAGGGCTCGAGTCGGTGATGACGTCGCCTGTTGTGCCGCTTGCGCTCACCAAAGACGGTCGGACGCTGCGATTCTTTTCTATGGTTACCACGGTTGGAACGCCGCAGACCGTCGCCGGGCAGGAGTTGAGGCTGGAGTGCATGCTGCCGGTCGATGCTGAAACCGAGCGCTTGCACCGGGCGCTGATGGAGCGGGAGTTGAGCGCTCGCGGCTCGCAAAACGAAACTATCGGATCGGGCAGGAAATGACATGGAGCTTCGGCATCTTCGCTATTTCATCGCGGTCGCGGAGCTGCGCAGCGTGCGGGCCGCATCCGAGCACCTGCATGTGACGCAACCGGCGATATCCCGGCAAATCCAGGATCTCGAAGACGCGATTGGCGCAACGCTGTTCGAGCGGACATCGCGTGGCCTCAAGCTGACGCCGGCAGGCGACGCGTATCTCTCCGAGGCGCGCGACATTCTCGCGCGCGTCGATACCGCCAATCGCCTCGCGCGCCGCATCGCGTCCGGCGTGCAAGGTCATCTGCGTATCGGCTTTGTCGAGAACGCTGCGTGGAGCGGCATCGTTTCGCGGGCGCTGAGCGAATTCGAACAGGCCGCCCCGGATGTCGCGCTCGAACTCACGCCGATGAACACGCCTGAACAGCTCGATGCGTTGGCGGCGGGACGCCTCGACGGCGGGTTTGCCTATCGCTTCGGCGCGCTGCCGGAAGGCATCGGGAGCGTGCATGTGCTCGACCAGAGCGTCGTGCTCGCAGTGCCGGAATCGTGGCCGCAGGGCAGCGCGGGCGCCGTCGACACGCACGAGCTCGCCGGCAAACCGTTCATCGCGTTTCCGCGCCGCGTCTATCCCGCCTATTACGACCGCCTGCTTTCCGCATGCGCCGAACGGGGACTGACGCTCGATATCCGCCAGGAGGCATCGACGGAAACGGCGATTCTTTCGCTGGTATCGGCGGGACTGGGCGCGGCCATCGTCAACGCCGCAAATCGCGACCGGCCGCCCGCGCGTGTGCGCTTCGTCGAATTGCGCGATCTCTCCGTGTCCTTGCCGCTCGAATTCTGTTTCATCGCGCAGGAAGGCAATCCCGCGCTGAGGCGGTTCGTCGAACTGCTGGGCTAGTGGCTCGACCGTTCGGCGAGTGATGCCTGGGAAGCATCACTCGCCGCAGAAAACGGCATTGGCCGGACGTTTTTTCATCGCCGATAGTAAAGACACCCCAGCTCTTTACCGATCGCGCCATGTCCACATCCGCCTCGCTCATCGCCACCGACGTCGACTTCGAACGAACGGGCTTCCAGACGGGAACGCTGCGTCTGCCTTACTCACACGACCGCTCGGCATACGGACACGTGCCCATTCCGCTCGCCGTGCTCAACGCCGGCGCCGGCACGGGTCCGACCATCCTGCTGACAGGCGGTAGTCACGGCGACGAGTACGAAGGCCCCGTCGCACTGATGAAGCTGATGCAGCACATGCCGTCCATGTCGATACGTGGCCGCCTGATCGTGATTCCCGCGCTGAACTTTCCGGCCTTCATCAACGGCACACGCACGTCGCCGATCGATCGCGGCAACCTGAACCGGCTGTTCCCTGGCGCGCGCAACGGCTCGCCTACGGAAATGATCGCGCATTACGTGGAGACCGAACTGCTGTCGCGCGCGGATGTCGCGATAGACCTGCATGCCGGCGGCGCATCTTTCGAACACGCACCGACGCTGCTTGCGTCGCCGCCCGCCGATCCCGAACGGCGCGCGTTGTATATGGATCTGGTCCGTGAATTCGGCGCACCGCACACGATGATCATGGACCTGCTCGGCGAGGACCGCACCATGGCAGCGGCTGCAGAACGTCACGGCAAGCTCTTCCTGTGCGGGGAGTTCGGTGGACATGCCGGCTGCGATGCGGCGAACCTTGCGCTTGTGGAAAGCGGCTTGCAGCGCGTGTTGCAGCGGCTGGGCGTGATACCGGATGCCGCGGTCGCGGCGCCCCGCAACACGCGCTTTCTGCGAGTTGACGGGGCACGCCATTACGTGTTCGCGCCGCTTGCCGGTGTTTTCGAACCGGCGTTCAGGCTCGGCGATCAGGTGCGCGAAGGTCAACTCGCCGGACGCCTGTTCGATCCGCATCGCCCGTGGCAGGCCCCGCTCGATCTCGCGTTTCGTGGCGATGGCATCGTGATGTGCCTGCGGACTTTTGCACGCGTCGAACCCGGCGACTGCATCGCGCTGCTCGCTTCCGAAACGAATGCCGACTGAGCCAGGCTCATCAACCCCAGGAACCGTATATGAGCGATCACTCCATGTCGAGCCAGTCCGCTGCCGACGCCGCACGCATGACGCCCGCCGTCAGCGTGGGCCATCCCGTGTATATCGTGCTGCTGTTCTTCGTCTGCTTCGCGTTTTCGTATCTGGACCGCCAGGTCGTCAGCATTCTCGTGCAGCCCATCAAGCAGTCGCTTGCGCTGACCGATACGCAAATCGGCTTGCTGCAAGGGTTTTCGTTCACGATCTGTTATGCCACGGCAGGTGTGTTCGTCGCGCGCCTCGTCGATCGCGGCAACCGCGTCAAGCTCATTGCTGCATGCATCGCGATCTGGGCAATCTCGACGGCGGCGTGCGGCTTCGCGAGCAACTTCACGGAACTGCTCGTCGCGCGGGCGGGAACCGCAGTCGCAGAGGCCGCGTTGAGCCCCGCCGCGCTGTCCATCTTCAGTGATATCTTTGCACCCCGCCGTGTCGCGCGCGCAAGCAGCGTCTTCATGCTCGGGCCGTACGTCGGCGGCGGCGCTGCGTTGTTCGGCGGGGGCATGCTGTTGTCGGCAGCGGCGGATCATCGCAACGCATGGCTCAGTGCACACGGCCTGGCGCCGTGGCAAGCGGTGTTCGTTGCAGTCGGTCTGCCAGGTCTGTTGCTGGCCGCGCTCGTGGCGTTCACGGTCCGCGAACCGGCGAGACGCGAGGCGGGCCCGCACGGCGCGCATAGGCACGACGAGATGCCCTCGCTGCGCGACGTCCTTGTCGAACTGTTTGTGCGCAATCGCTTCTGCCTGCCGTACTTTGCGGCTTATGTTGCGCTGATCACGCTGTTCTATTCGCATGCCGCGTGGTTCCCGACCTTGCTGATGCGGCAGTTTCACCTCGCACCGAAAGTAGTCGGACAGATGGCGGCGCCCGCGTACATGATCGGCGGCATGCTCGGCGTCGGATGTGCGGGTCTGCTCGCGACCCGCGTCACCGACGACACCGCGTTGCGCAAGGTGCTCGGCTTCTCCGCATGCGCCGTTGCATTGCTGGCGCCTGCCGCCATTGCGATGCCGCTCGTCGCCAGCAGCGAGCTTGCGCTCGTACTCTATGGCGTAAGCGCATTGACGGCCAGTATCGCGATGGGACTGGCGCCCGTGCCGCTGCAGATCGCCATGCCCAATCGCATGCGGGGCCGTTCGCTTGCCTTGCTTGTCTTCATGACCAATGCGATCAGCGGCGGTGTGGGGCCGCTGTCGGTTGGCTATCTCAACGAGCATCTGGGAGCGACGGGCGCCAGCCTCGGCATGTCGCTGGCGATCGTCGGCGGCGCATCGGCGCTTGCGAGCGCCATGCTCTATGCGGTGGCAACTCGCAGAGTGACAGGCAGGCTTTCACATTGCCAACAGGAGGACGACAGGCCATGAAACCCGCTTCGCAAGTCCATCATGTCGGCGCGGCGACCATCACGCGTGTCGATGAAACCCGCTTCGCGCTCGCTCCGGACCTGCTGTTTCCCGCGTGGAATGCGGACCACGGACGAGCACTGGCCGAGCGCTTCTCCCCTGACACGCTCGACCTTGCCCATGCGCGCGTGCCGCTGAAGACCCATCTCTGGGTCGTCGAAATCGATGGCATGACGATCGTCGTCGATACGGGAATCGGCAATGGCAAGTCGCGGCCATTCAGCGCGCTGTTCGACATGCTCGACAACCCCGTGCTCGAACGACTCGAAGCAGCGGGCTTTTCGCGAGACAAGGTGGATTACGTGTTGCTCACGCATTTGCATGTGGATCACGTGGGCTGGAATACGCATTGGCAGGACGGCCGCTGGGCGCCGGTGTTTCTGCATGCGTCGTACGTCTTCGGCGAGCGAGAACGTGACTTTCTGCTCGGGCCCGAAGGCGAATCGCGCCGCAGGGTGTTCGAGGACAGCGTGCTTCCCGTCATCGAGTCCGGTCAGGCGCGTGTCGTACCGGACAAGGGCGATGCGATTCTCGACGGCATCCGCTTCCTGCCGACCTTCGGACACAGTAGCGGGCATATGGCGATCGAGATCCGTTCGCGCGGTGAAACGGCGCTCTTCTCCGGCGATGTGATGCACAGTGCGGTGCAGGTGCATCGACCGGAATGGGATTCGATGTTCTGTCTCGACCGGCAGCAGGCGCGTGCCTCGCGCAGGCGTCTGCTGGAACATGCAGCGGAGACGGACGCCACCGTATTCGCAGCACATTTCGCCGAGACATCAGCGGGAACCGTGACGCGAACCGCGCAAGGATTCGAGTGGCGTTATGCGTGAACGAATGTCATGTCCGGTCAGGCGGCATTGCCGCTGCGGCGATTGACGACAAGAAGTATTCCCACGCCGGACATCAGCGTGCCCAATCCCATCAGCCACGATAGCGGCTCGCCGAACATGACATGTGCCCAGATCAGCGTGACGGGCGGACTCAGGAACAGCACGCTCGTTGCGCGCGCAGACGAGGACCGCCGCAGACATGCCCAATAAAGGCCGCAGCCGCCGAGGGTCGCGAGGATAGCCGTCCACGCGACGCTCGCGGCGAACCCGGCGGACAGGATCGGGGTGATCGGGCCTTGAGATGCCTGCAACGCGACAAAGATCGGGCACGATACGACGCTCTGCAACCAGAGCATGCCGAGCGGACTCAGGGTGCCGTCACGCGAGGAACGTTGCTGCCAGACGGTGCCCGCCGCGAGCGACAGCATTCCCGCGACCGGCAGAGCATAGACCCATGCAGGCGCTTGACCGAGCGAAAGAGCATCGCGACAGACGACCAGCGTCCCCGAGAGACCGAGTCCCAGGCCCGCCCAGACGATAGCGGGACTCCGCTCGCGAAACAGACAAGTGGAAATCAGCACCACTCCCACCGGCAGCAGATCCGCGATGAGCGCAGCAAGACCGGCGGGCACGCCAAGCTCAACGCCGCCCGCGACGCCTGCAAGATAGCCCGCCATCGCCAATACGCCGATACAGGCCTGGCGGACCAGCACGGGCCGCGCGGTGCGCCGCATCTCTCGCGCCACGAACGGAAGCAGGGCGATGGAGAGCGCGACGAAGCGCCATAACGTGACCAGATAGACCGGCGCGTAATCCGCCGAAAACCGCATGCCGATAAAGCCCGAACTCCATGTGAGCACCATCGCCGCTTCGAGCAACGGAAGCGGCACGGAGTTTCGTTGCGATGCGCGTTCGTTCGTACAGGTGGTCTCCATGCGCCCACATTAGCGCGCCGCTGTCGTTTCGAAAATTAAAATATACTGATCCGGTTGTTCAAGAACGTTAAATCACCCGGGACCTTGCGATGACCACGGTGCTAGACATCGAACTGCTGCGGACTTTTCATGCGGTTGCGCGGCTGGGCCGCTTCCGGGCCGCGGCTGAGCACGTCAACCGGAGCCCGGCGGCGGTGAGCCTGCACATCCAGCGCCTCGAAGCGGCGACGGGCGGCAGGCTGCTGGAGCGGGACAACCAGTCGGTCACGCTGACCGTGCTGGGCAAGCGGCTGCTGTCGAGCACGAGCGAGTTGCTGGCGGCTCACGACCGGATCGTCGACGAGATCAAGGGAAAGCGGCTGGCGGGTCGCGTCGTGCTCGGCATCCCCGACGAATATGCGGCTCATGTGATTCACGACATCCTGCCGGACTTCGCGACCCGCTGGCCTGACGTGGTGCTCGAAGTCATGGCCGCGCCGAGCTACAAGCTTCGCGATCAACTCGCGCGCGGCAAGCTCGACGTGGCGATCTTCGTTCAACCCGCGCACCGAAGCAGATCCGCGCACGTACTGACCCTCACGACGCCCGTCTGGGTCGGCAGTCCGACCTTTGCTCTCGACGATACCCGTCCAGTCCCATTGGCGCTCTATGCCGAGCCTTGTCCCTACCGGTTGGCGATGACAGAGGCACTGGAAGCCGCGGGGCGCAAGTGGCGTGTGGTGCTCGCAAGCGGATCGACGCACGTCATCAAGGCATGCGTGGAATCCGGGCTCGCGGTGACCTTGCTCGACCGTGCACGCGTCACGGCGGACATGCGCGTGCTGGACGGCCTTCCACCTGTAGGCGACCACGAAGTCGTGTTGATGCGCAATGACACCGGACGCGCGACCGAGGCGATCGACCTGCTCATGTCGGCGCTACGGCAGCAGTTCCGGCTTTAGAGCGGGGCAGTGCGGCGCATGATGCGCGTCGGGCACCATGCGCTTGACTACGCTTCATTCACTCGCCGGCTCGTGCAGGCACCCTCGACAGAAGCGGCCCGAGTCCTTCGGCGATCGTCAGGTGAGAGATCACGGCATCACGAAGCTTGGGGTAGGGAAGCGCTGCGATCATCGCTGTCTGTATCGTCGCCATGACTTCGCCCGCTTCGGAGCCGATCATGGTGAAGCCCAGTATGCGATCGTCGCTCGCGCTGACGATGACCTTCATGAAGCCTCGGGTCTCGTCGGTAGCTTCGGTCCTGAGCACGTTGTTCATCGGCAGTGTCGCGATCCGCACCTGAACGCCTTGTCGTTGCGCGTCGCCTTCGTTGATGCCGACGCGTGCGAGCGGTGGATCGGTGAACAGCGTGTACGGAATCAGTCGATCCGCCGTGCTTCGATTGCCGCCGGCGAGGTTGTCGCGCACGATCCTGAAGTCATCGACCGACACATGCGTAAATTGCGGACTACCCGCGACCTCGCCAATGGCCCACACATCGGGCGCCGACGTCTCCAGCCGTTCGTTCACGCGAATGTATCCGCGCTCGTCGAGCTGTATGCCTGCGTGTTCCAGCCCGATGTCCGCCGTGTTGGGAACGCGACCCGTGGCAACCAGAATGTCGCTCCCGTCCAGTTCGCGCTGGCCAGAAGGCGTCTGCACCGTCACCCGGACCTGTGTGCCGGATCGCCCAGTGACGCCGAGGGTCCGGGCTTCCAGCACCACGTCGATGCCTTCCGCACGCAGGATGCGCAGCATCTCCGCGCCGACGTCCGCATCTTCGCGCGCCATCAGTCGCGCACCGTGCTCGACGATGGTCACGCGACTGCCGAAGCGTCGATATGCCTGCGCCATCTCCACGCCGATATAGCCGCCGCCCAGCACGATCAGGTGTGCGGGCGCGCGGTCGAGATCGAGCGCGCCGATATGCGTCAGCGGTTCGGCCGCGCGCAGTCCCGCTATGTCGGGAATGGCCGCGTGAGTCCCGACGTTCACGACGACCTGCTTGCCGCTGAGCGTGCGCGTGCCGCCATCGTTCAACTGCACCTGAATCGTCTTCGGTGCGACGAACCGGCCAACACCCATGATCAACTCGGCGCCGCTTTCGGCGTACGCCTGGACGTGGAACGCGGCTTCGCGTTCCACCATCTTCTGCTTGCGATCGCGGACCTTCGTCATGTCGATGTCGACCGGGCCCGTGATCGCGCCGAAGTTGGCGGCATGGCGCGCGAGGTGAGCCACGCGCGCGCTCCAGACCTCGTTCTTGCTCGGCAAACAAGCGACCGCCGGACATGATCCGCCTACCCATTGACGCTCGACCACCGCCACGCGCTGACCGGATCGGCCCAGATGCCAGGCCAGCAGCTTGCCGCCTTGACCGCTACCCAGGATCAACGTATCGAACTGTTCGATTTGAGACATGATGTTCTCCAAGCCTGCGATGGATGAGTGCGGGACAGACGGCTCGAGCCCGGGCCGCCTGTGCGCACGTTGGATGAGCGTGTCAACCGACTCGCGGAAAATCGACGTCGGTATCGTTGATGCGGTTGAAGGTGTTGGTGAAGATCGTCATGGCGATCGCCAGCGAGATCTCGGCAAGTTGCGTGTCGCTGTAACCTGCTGCGCGAATGGCGGAAAGTTCGGCTTCGGGGATCGTGCCGCGTGTCGTCTGCAGATTCAGCACGAAGCGGATGAGGGCGTCGCGGCGTGCGTCGCCGGTTGGCTGACCTGCGCGAATCTTCTTGAGCGCTTCGGGCGCAAGGCCGGTCATCTTGCCGAGCATCACATGCGCGGCCACGCAGTAGTCGCAGCCTGTCTGCTCGCTCACCAGCAACTTGATGGTTTCCAGGTCCTGCTTGCTCAGGCTGCCCGATGCCAGCGCACCCTCGGCGTCGAGTGCAGCGTTCAAGGTTTCCGGCGCAAGATGGCCGAGTGCCGCAAACAGATTCGGCACGCCGCCGCCAGCGATCTTGCGAACCCGTTCGTACACGTCAGCGGTGGCGCCGGTGGCGTTACCGATTGCAGGAATGGCGATGCGACTCATGATTGGAACCTCGTCAGTGGTGATCAGGAGCCTCCATCGTAGTTTTGGCTGGCGAGCTTGTTGAGTCTTTAAATTCGCAATAAGATGCTCAAAAGTTTCACTCGAGGTGGTGATGGCACTTTCTCAAGACTGGCTGAGCCGCTTGCTCGGCATGATGACCGTGCGCGGCCAACTCGAATTGCGCTGCTCGTATGGCGCGCCCTGGGAAGTGATTTACGGGGAGTCGGATCCGGGAGAGATGCCGTATCACATCGTGCTCAGCGGGTCGGCCGTGCTGGAGACGCCGGGTCGCGGCACACCGCAGCAACTGACGGCCGGCGACATCGTGATGCTGGCCCACGGCTCCGCTCATGCGCTGCGCGACGGCAGTGGTGCGCGGCCGAAGCGTGCACGCGAGCGGGCCGCCATGAATCTGACCATCAGCGAGAACAAGGGAAGCGGACCCCGGCTGGACATGCTTTGCGGGCGGATCATTCTCGCGCCGCCGCACGACAGGCTGATCAGTGCCTATCTGCCCGCGCGCCTCGTCACGCGTACGTCGCCCGTCAACAATAGCGTTGGCGAAGGCACGCATGGCGCACAGGAGCAGTTGAACGGTCTGGTGGCGCTCATGCGAGCAGAGGCCAGCGCGGACAATCTGGGTGGGTTTGCGATGATGAACGCGCTGTCGGCGGCGTTGTTCGCATTGACCTTGCGCGTGGCGAGCGAGTCGGGCGAGGCGCCTGTCGGTCTGCTCGCGGTCGCGGGGAATCCGCGTCTCTCTCCCGCGCTCGCCGCGATTGCCGGCGACCCGGCTCGGCCATGGACGCTGCCTGAATTGGCGAGCCTTTGCAGCATGTCGCGTGCGACCTTGATCCGGCACTTCCAGGACAAGCTGGGCCGTTCGCCGAATGACCTGCTGACGGACATCCGCATGGCGCTGGCGGCCAACGGACTGAAGAGGCCAGGCGTTTCGACTGAGGCCGTGGCCGAAGCAGTCGGCTATCAGTCGGTCGCCGCGTTCCGCCGTGCGTTCAGCCAGCGCCTCGGCATGACGCCAGCGGACTGGCGGCGTGCGCAGCAAGAGAAGCAACTCGCGGCGCCCCCGTCAGCGGAGGCGCAATAGACTGACACGCTCTCACGCTACGGTCTGCATCGCGAGTTCTTCAGGCTTGATGCTGGCGACAGGATGGAGGATGGAACTGTCGAATGACCGCGGCTCGCCGTGGCGTTCGAGCAGTTTCGGCAAGTCGGGATTCGCCAGTGCGCCGCGTCCGACCGTCACCAGATCCGCTCCTGACATCAGTGCGTTTTCGATGCGCTCCGCCGTGTGCAAGCCGCCGTTCGCAATGATCGTCACGGCAGGCGCGTAGCGTCGTGCCAGTGTGACAAGGTTCTCATGCGTGCCTTCGAATGCCGGCTGCCAGGCCTCGAACTCGGTGACGTGAATGAAGTTGACGCCTGCATCGGCAAGGGTGCTGAAGATCGCTTCGGCATCCGCCTCGCCGCCTGACCACTTCGCATGGAAGTCGTTGACCTTGCCTTGCGAGATCCGGATACCCACGGGGACAGCCTCTCCGATGTCGCGCTTGACGGCCGTTGCGACATCGACGAGCAATTGCACCCGAGCCTTCGTGTCGCCACCCCAGCGGTCGGTGCGATGATTCGTACCTTCCGTGAGGAACTGATCGAGAAGATAGCCGTTGGCGCCATGAATCTCCACGCCCGCGAAGCCCGCGATATTCACGGCACGTCGGGCCGCACTGACGAAGCCCTGGATGGCCTCGTCGATCTCGGTATCGGTCATTGCATGCGGCTCGGCATAACGCCCCTGACCGAAGTAGAACTGCATCTGTTCGCCTGTCGGGCGAATGGCCGACGGCCCCACCGTGTGATCCCGATAGATGTTGCCTTGACTCAACGCGCCCGCATGCATGAGCTGGGCAAAGACAGGGGTGCCGTGCTTCCGCATGTCGTGCGTGAACGCCGACCACGCTTTTGCCTGTTCGTCGTCGGCCAGGCCCGGCTGGAACCGGTATCCTTGCGAGAACGCCTGATCGGTGTAGATGCCCTCGGTTGTGACGAGGCCGAAGCCCCCCATCGCGAAGCGCTTGTAGTAGTCGAACATGGTCTGCGTCGGATGTCCGGATTCGGTGGCCGTGATGCGCGTCATTGGAGCCACGGCGATGCGGTTACGTACCGCGATGCCGTTGCCGCTATACGGGGAATGGATGGCAGAGGTCGAGTGGTTCATGTCGCTGCTCGTTCGGTGGGGAAGGTGACTGCATGGTAGGCGTCGCCCGTCGCAGGAAACAGAGCTCGAAGCGTGAAGCCGCCGTAACACTTCCGGATATAAACGATGTTCCTTCCTGACATACGAACCTTTCTCGCCGTTGTTTCGGCGGGAAGCCTCTCTGCGGCGGCCCGTCAGCTGAATGTGGCGCCCATGCAGGTGTCGCGCCGGATTGCCGTGCTCGAGGACGATCTGGGCGTGCGTCTGTTTCATCGGACGACTCGCTCACTGACCTTGACAGCCGAGGGTGAGGCGTTTGCCCCCTATGCACAGGCAATGGTGGATGCCGAAGCGGGAGCGCGAGCCGACCTGAGTCCGCTGCCGGGCAAGGCGTCCGGCGTGTTGCGCATCACGGCGCCGAGCGGATTCGGGCAATCCGTCGTGTTGCCGATGCTTCCGGGCCTGCTGGAAGCGAATCCGGAGCTTCGTGTCGATCTCGATCTGTCCGATCGCCAGCTGGACATCGTAGGGCAGGGGCTTGATCTTGCATTGCGGATTGCGCCGTTGGAGGATTCGGAACTGGTGGCCAGGTTGGTGGTTCCCAATCCACGAATGATCTGTGCGTCGCCTGGGTATATCCGGAGGCATGGGCAGCCTGCGAATTCGGCGGAATTGGAGCAGCACCGCTGCATTCGACTCGATTCGGTGGGAATGTGGCCGCTCATCGTCGATGGGGTGCGGATTCGCAAGCGCATTGATGGGCCTGTGGCGACGACCAGCGTGGAAGCGGCGCGGACTGCAGCCGTGCAAGGGCTCGGGCTGGTGATGTTGAGCTATTGGGACGTCTTCAGGCAGCTCAATGATCATTCGCTCGTTGAGGTGCGGCTGAAGGACGCTGCGATGGAGGAACTGTCGGTGTGGGCCGTCATTCCCAGCCGGCGGTATGTGCCGAATCGGGTGAATGTTTTTCTTGCTGCCCTGCAAGGGGAGGTTTCGAAGCTGGCTGCGCAGGGCGGGTGAGGGGGCACAGGTTTCTTTCAGCCTGCGCTTTCCGTGACTTTCGACGGCGGCGCGCGACGCCCGATACGGCTTCAGGCCGGGACCGACTATCGTGTTGAGGCGAGACACCACGCGTCTCGAACATCCTAAAGCTGCGCCGTCAGCTGAAAACCGAACGTGACGTGCGCCGTGACAAGCGACGCCGGCTTATGGATCGGCGTGGCGGCGAACAGGTCATAACTCAAACCGCCGGCGTTGAACGGTACGCCGCCGCGGATCCCGATCACGGCGCCGACCAACTGCGTGCCGGCCAGAAACGCCGTATTCGGCCCGAAAACCCGCCCATAGTCGACGCCGGTGTAAAGAGACTGGCGGGTCTGTCCGAGCGGCGCCTGCACCTCATTGCGCCAGTAGAAACCACGTTCGGCCGCGAGCATCTGCGCGCCGTCGAAGCCGCGCACCGTGTAGCGGCTGCCGATCGCGAGGTCGTCGACGTAGAACAGCCGATCAGCCGAGTACTGGCCGCGGAAGCTCGTCACGTAGCGCACGGGTTGCCCCGCCAGAACGAACGGCATGGAGAGGTTGAGATCGAGCACAGCCATCCGGTAGCGATAGGTCGGGCCGCCTGGCTGGCTCGTCGAGGCCGCCGGAATCTGCGGAATTGGCGCCGGGTCGGGCGTCGCACCGAGGCCGCCCACGCCTTGCCGGTAGCCGAGCGAGGCGTCAAGCTGCGCGCCGCCGAAGTAGTGCCGGTCCGTCAGTCCGGCCTCGATGAAAGTGTTATTGCGGCGCTGGATCTCGATCTCGGTGTCGTTGATGAAGCTCGCGCCGAACCGCTTCGAGAGCTGCACATAGGCCCCGAGCACGTCGCTCTGAGAACGCCGCAGTACGCGCGCGATTCTGATCCCTGCCGTCTGCGAGTTGCCGCTCGACACGAAGGTTTGCGCGACGCCCGCGATCTGCTGGTAGTACGTGCTCGAATAGCCGAACAGCGACGCCGTCCAGTAGCCCCACGGCACTGCATACGAGCCGGTGAAGCCGTGCGAGCCGAGTCCCTTGTCGTCGAAGTAAAGGTCTTGCGACGCGCCGACGGTCAGGACGTCGTTCAGCCCGAGCGGGTTGTCCAGGCCGAGGCTGACATTCCCTTGAAGTTTGCCCGTTGCGCGGCTGCCGGAATTGTCGATCGAGGCGACGAGCGTCCACGGCTTCGAGCGCTTGAGCGAAATCAGAATGTCGCTCTCGCCGGGCCGGTCGGTCGGCTCGATTTTCATGTCGGCGTCCTGACTCGCGGGCCGCTTCATCTGCTCGATGCCTTGCTCAAGCGCACGCACGTCGAGCAGGTCGCCCGGCCGTGCGGGATACGCAGAGCGCCACGAGGCCCACGTGACGGGTTCAACAAAACGAATCTCGCGAATCACGCCGGGCATGAGCGCGAACAACAACGTACCGCTTGCGATGTCCTGCTCGGGCACGAGCACCCGCGTTGTCACGTAGCCACGGCTTAGTATCGCCTGCTGCAGACCCTTCGTGAGCACCGCGATACCATCGTGCCCGATGCATTGTCCGCGGTAGTGCTCGGCCCACTCACGCGCGAATGCGAAGGGATCGAACGGCAACGCCGATGCACCTTGCGCGCGCGCGTTGTCTGATAGCGTATCCGGGACCATCAACGCGAAAGTGTCGATGCGATAGCACTGCGCTTCGTGCGGCAAGTCGGGATAGGCCGTGACCGCCGGCACCGTCGAGCGCACGACCGGCGCGCGCATGGCCGCGTCACGTTGCTGCGCTTCGCGTTGCTGTTGTACCTGCTGGTTTTGCTCGGCGTTGGCGCGTACGGCCGCCGCTTCGTCCGCGATCGCCGGAGCTTGCTGTGCATGACTGGCGAATGACACAAGGGCGGTGAGGGGAAGGGCCGTCAGGCGGTTGATTACCTTCATGTGGCTTGTTCGGACTGGTAAACCGGGCGCGCGGCGAGGCAAAGAGTTCGGGGTCGCGCTTTCCGTGGGATGCGCGAGAACTACTTTAACGAAGCGGCGTTGAGCACGTAACAAGCAATGTCTGAAAGTGCTGATCGAACAGGCGCAACCATCGGCTTTTTGCGGCACGCGGTGTCAATGCCTGAACCAAGGTCCAAAGCGGCTGGGATTGTCACTGATCATTCCAGCTGCTCGTAGACGGGGCTGCAATGCTCTAACCCAGTAGACCACGAGCAATAGGCACAGCGGACAGAAAAGAACTAGCATTGCAGGTCCTTCGTCTAGCTTGAACGCTAGCCGACATTGTCCGGTCGCCAGCATCGCGAAGAAGATGCTGGCGCCAACGGCTGATCCCCAGACCACGCTCGTAGTTTGCAGGGTCGCATAGAGACGTCTCCAGTTCATTTGAACCAAGGACCAAATTTTTCAGGGTCATCGCTCAGCATGCCAGCCTTGCGAAGGTGAGCTGGCAAGTACCGAACAAAGACTGTTAGCAGAAGCAGGAAGCGCGACATACCAATGCAAAACACAGAGACGTTCTCGCTCAGTCCGATGAGCATGTTACCCGCCAGATTGCCGGCGAGTTCCGAGCCCGTCGCATCTTGAATGCTCTCCGCGAGATGCTGCGTATGGTTCGCGATGTAACACGGCATGCCGGCGCCCGCCGCACTGGCCGCTGCGCCGCCGACGCCCGAGCCTACGATCAAACCGCCGCCGCCCACGTGCAGAGCTGTGCGATTGTTAAACCTGCCTTGGATCATCATTACGCCCGCTTGAGCGAGCCACAAACAACGAACCCGGAAAAGCCCGGTTCGTTTTTCCATTAACTGCTGATTCCCATCATTGTCCCGGCGACTTTCAACACATCTGGGTAGGCGATGTGCTGCTTATCAGGAATGCAGGTAAGGAGTTCATAAGCCACACCGTACTCTCCGAATTCAATGTATTCCGCAACGTCATTGCGGTCTTGATCGGCGAACTTGCCCTCAACTTGTGTGAGCGATTCACGCATCAATCGCTCAATCTCGGCGTAGCATTCTAGTTTCATCGTCATTTCGGATTTCTGCGAACATTTGTTGGAAACGCTGTAACGATTCCACCACCTTTGCTGGCGGGCTCGATCACAACACGAACGTGCCGATGCCACTACCGCCAAGGCCACTAATCAGACCACTACCAATCACGTGGAGCGCCACCCGATTGCTCCCACCTTTCATCCCACGAATCGACGGTATCGAGAAATGTCTGCATGGCGTCAAGGTCGCCGCGCGCCTTCGTCGCCTTTGCGTCCTTGAGCGCACTTTCGCGCGTCATATCGGCATACGCGCCGATACTCCGCGCCATCACTTGACCCGCTGCCTGCGCGGCGTGCATCGTGTCGGCCGGTTGGTTCAGTATCTCGTTCACGTCGGGCGTGCTCGTCACGATGCCGTTTGTGTTCGTCGTGTCGCGACTCAAGCTCGCGATGTCCTGCGCCTGCTGAGCGCCATCGGTGAGCGTGATCGTGCCTGGGCTGATCGCGCTGCGTGTCGTCGCTCTCATGCTGGCTGATCATCGGCATCAGCCCGCCCGATCCCGGCACTGAAGCAGTGCCGACAGCCTTGTCGGAACTCGGACCCGGCGACAGATCCACCGATCCGCCGATGCTGTTCGCCGAGTAACGCGAGTGGTTGCCGACGTCAGCGAACGTCAGCGTACCGGTCGACAGGTTGTTCTTCGCTGCGTTATCCGCCCCAGCGATGACCGCGCCTGTGAGCGCCGGCAACACGTCGTTTGCGCTGATGTTCGAGCCGGCGATGTTCAGATTGCCGCTGCCGGGCGTGCCGTCGCCCGTTGCCACGAATGCAGTCGCGCCGCCCGCGTTCACAGATGAGCCGCGGTGGATCGTCTGCGCCTCGCTTGAATCGCTGCGGCTGTTGCTCGACTCGACGCTTAATTGAACGGCAATGCTCGGGTTCTGCATCAGCGCGCCGGCGACGGCCATCGTCGCATTCCCCGCGGCCGCGATCGCGTGCAGGGTCGCCGCGCGCTAATTACCCGTGCTCGTGGAATGGCCGATAGTTTTGCCTTCCGAGTACGCGTTGTTGATCGCATGCGCCACCGATCGAAGTTAACTTTTTGTCTCTTGGCTATGCCATTAACGCTTCAACTCTATTTCGATCGCATGCGTTAAAGACCGCCTGTACAGAATGTTCCTCTCCTGGCTGCCAATTTAGAATTGCATCGTGCAGAACTTCAAGATAAATCCTCATCTCAGACGACTCAAGTTCAGGCAACCGTTCATGCACGATGATGACTCGCTCCTGACTAATCCAATGGAAGTCTCTCAAACAATCGAAGAGCGCATTCCAGTTCAACCCGAAATAACTTGGTAACGACAGCGACTGATAAAGCACGTCGAACAGTTCCTTCGGGGTCCGCAAACATTCGTCAATCCGACCTACGAGAGCGTTTTCGTCATTAAACTGATTAGCATTGTCCACAAAGACAAAGGCTTCCTTGATCGTCATAGCTTCCTTACCTCCTTATTGGCACACATGTCTGATAGTAGTCCAGGGTGTAGTACATCTCTCCGTTCTTGCCTACCACAAGACGCTGAAGCCCTGGCCCATTCGCGCCCGAAGTAAAAACTACATACTCCGTGTAGTATCCGGAGGACTGTGCCGATAAAAGATGCGCTCCGTCAACTGGCCGATTATTGAAGGTGCTACCGTCATTTCGCGATGATGGGGGTCCCCCATTCTAGGTATCTGATTAACGGCGTAGAGACGTCTCCAGTTCATCTGAACCAAGGTCCGAAGCTTTCAGGGTCGTCGCTTAGCATCCCAGCCCTGCGGAGATGGCTTGGCAAAGTTTTTTCAAGCCAAATGAAGAGCACAAGAAATAACGGCACCCCTATCGACAGAAGCGCAAGATTCTCATTCATATCGAAGGCCAGACGACATAGACCCGCGACGAGGAAGGACCAACAGCCAGCACCAATCGTTGAAGCAAGCGAGACCATTGTCAAAATTTGAACCGTCGCGTAAAGACGCCTCCAGTTCATTTGAACCAAGGACCAAATTTCTCCGGGTCATCGCTCAGCATGCCAGCCTTTCTTAGGCGCGGCGGCAGCCTTCTCACCCAATAGAAGATCAGCCCCAGGTAGGTAGGACTGAACACGAAGAGCATTGCCGCATTTTCGTCAAGACCGGATGCAAAGCGACATGCTCCGGTAATTAGCATAGCGAGCATTATTCCGCATCCAATGGCCGTTCCCCAGACTACGCACGCAGTCTGCAGGGTCGCATAGAGACGTCTCCAGTTCACTTAAACCAAGGACCAAATTTCTCAGGGTCATCGCTCAGCATGCCAGCCTTTCGTAATGGCTTCGGAAGACGCTTCGCAAAAACAAAAAAAACATCAGAAACAACGGCACGCCAATTACCAACATTGATTCATTTTCACCGAGCTTAAAAGCTAATCGGCATAGCCCTGCAATAAGAAATGACCAACACCCCGCGCCAAAGAGGGAGGCTAAGCACACCGTAAACCAGATTTGCAGGGTTGCGTAAAGTCGTTTCCAGTTCATTTTTTGCTACCAGCATTTTGAACGTCATTGAAGACGGTAATGCCTTTCGTGGTTACTCCGTAGAACAAGATGGCTTGATTTGTTCCGTAAGGAGCGGCCTGGCCGACAAAGGGAATCAACGTGTTGTTGTTGATGCGCGGCACTGTAACTCCGAACATTGAGCCGGGGCGATTCAGACCGTCCGCAGTGCCCATTTTGAGCGGAACCGAAACCCTCAAAGCCAGAGCTGCCGCCACTAAGTTCAAGCCATCATAGGCAGTGTCACCCCATGTTGAATTGAGACTGTTGAACCCCGATCTCAGCGGATTCCAGCCGGAGGTCGCAGTTGCATCGTATCGGTTGAGCAAACTCGATCCCCCTTCAATTGCATCGCTTGTGCCGAAGGCGAACATCCATCCCCCGATCGCGCAGCCAACACCGCTGCCACACAATGAGCCGCCGGTGTTAGCAGTGACTATTCCCAGTCCAGTCTTCGCAAGATCCTTTGCCACACCGACCGGGTCGCTCTTCACTATATCCGTGACCTTCTGCCCGGGCGTGTAATTGAACAATCCCGCCTCCTTCTGATTGTTCACCCACGCCAGTTCCGGCCCGAGCTGTGACGCCTCAAGCTGACTCACAAAGTTAGCGTTGTATTGCTCACTGCCCGGCGCGTATTCGGCCCAACATTTCACCGCATAGCACGCCGCTTTGGTCAACCGACTCGCCTCGGCCGCGTCTCCGTTCGCCTGGTCCGCGATCGTCTCCTTCTCCTTCTGGTTCAACTGCCGATTGTACAAATCCGCGTTACTGGCGGTCACGGCGCCTGCTTCGCCACCTGCCAACGCGCCGCCCGCGCCCGCGACTACATTCGCCGCGAAATTTCCAAGCGTCTTCGAGCCGGTCGCGTTTCCCACGCTCTCGGCCAATTTAGTTAGCTGTGGCGCGAATCCCGCCGCCACTCCCGCGCCCGCGGCCCCGCCTGCTGCCGTGTCGATGCCGCCGCCACCCAATCCGCCAATCAAGCCGCCGCCGATGACGTGCGCGATCACCCGGTCCCTTCCGCCCTCGGCCGTTGCATCGGCTGTCGCCTGATCGTGATCGGTGATTGCCAGCGCATGCTTTATATCAAAGTACGCGCCAATGCCTTGCGCGACCACTTGACCCGCCGCCTGTGCGGCCTGCATCGTGTCGGCCTGTTGGTTCAGTATCTCGTTCACGTCGGGCGTGCTCGCTACCGTGCCGTTCGTGTTCGTCGTGTCGCGGCTCAGGCTCGCAATGTCTTGCGCCTGATGAGCGTCATCGGTCAACGTGATCGTGCCCGGGCTGATCGCGCTGCGCGTGGTCGCGCTCTGGTCGCCGTTCTCATGCTGGCCGATCATCGGCACCGGGCCGCCCGAGCCCGGCACTGAAGCAGTGCCGACAGCCTTGTCGGAGCTCGGACCCGGCGACAGGCCCACCGATCCGCCAACACTGTTCGCCGAATAGTGCGAGTGGTTGCCGACGTCCGCGAACGTCAGCGTACCGGTGGACAGACTGTTCTTCGCCGCGTCATCCGCCCCCGCGATGACCGCCCCCGTGAGCGCCGTATTGCCTTTGACCGACACGTCAAAGCCGCCGTCGCCCGCAACCAGCCCCGCCTGTTCCTTGACCTGCGCGTAGCTGCCATCCGCATGGCCGTTCTGTGCGCTGAAGCTCGCGCCGCCGCCGCTCTGACTGATCGCAAAGCCGCCGCCGGCGCTGCTCTGGTGCGCCGCGCTGACGGTCGTATCCTGCACGCTCGCGATGTTCAGGTTGCCGCCGACGTCCGCCGCGATATGTCTTCCGGCGATCTGTGAGCCAATCACGTTCGTATCGCCGCCTGAGACGATCGCGACGCTATTAGCGCCCGTTACGTGCGACGCGTTCTGAATCGCTGCGTCGCTGTTGGCGTCGCCGTGCGCGTTCGCCATCGCCGCCGATATGCCGAATCCGTTCGTACCGACCGACACGCCGACGCTCGCGCTCTTGCTGCTGTTGGAGCTGCGCGTCGACGCCGTGTCGGTCGTGTTGACGACGTTCACCTGATCCTGCGCGGCGAGCAACACGTCGCTTGCGCTGATGTTCGAGCCGGCGATGTTCAGGTTTCGCTCGGCTGCCACGAATGCCGCCGAGCCGCCGGCGTTCACGGTTGAGCCGCGATGGATTGTCTGCGTCTCACTCGAAACGCTGTAGCTGCTGCTCGAATCGTGTCGGCCTGCTAGTTCAGAATTCAGCAGACCATCACAGGGCATTGACCGAACTTCGTCGTAACGACATATGACTCAAATCCATTGACTTCCGGCAGGATTCGAAGTCGCAGCGCGTTGTCGAAAGAAATTGATAGAACCGATTCGCTGTCGAATTCAGCACTGGAAACTCGATGATTTAGCATGTCGAATAGCAGCGTTGAGCTCCTAAGATGCTCGCCGTGTCCATGTTGCAGGTCTGAACCATGAATTCGCTCGAACGGGCATTGGATCAGGATTTGCGAGCCGTTAGAGAAAGTAAGCACCATCGAACCAACACCAATTGTCACTCCAGTAAGCAGGCCTTCGCGCAACTCATTCAAATCTTTCTCTTCTATCATGATGTCCTCTCTAGCGTTTCGGCGGCAATGAGTTGGGCGGGAGCGGAATATGCGTGTCCCCCTTCGTTCCTGTTCCGCCTGTGGCGGGATTGATCGGTTGGCCGTCCCTTACCGAAATCCAGTAACCTTCTTGCAGGCCGGGCACGGGCGTCGTTCCCGGAGGCATTACGCGAATGTACGTACTTCCCGGCGCGCTCGGGTCTGTTCCCGGCGGGTAGTAGATGGTACTTCCGGGCGATCTACCGTCACGGCTTTCCCAACTTGAAGGGATAATCGGTGCTTGCGGCGGATTTGAGAACGGTTGCAGATTTACTGGAATCTTCGGCGTTCCGCCAAGCGCCCCAACCGGCGGCCGCAAGGTCGCCGCTCCATTGTCCGCTTGCTGAATGCTTCTCTGCCCAAGCGCCGCCCGCTCTTGGTCCAGAATCTTGCGAAGTTCCTTCTGGTCCTTCGCCGCCTGCGTCTCGTTCTTGTCGTTCTGCTGGTTGTACAGGTTCAGGCTCGACGCCGTAGCCGCGCCTGCCGGTCCGCCGATGAGAACGCCGCCGACGCCGTTCACTACGTTGCCCGTCAAGTTGCCGACCAACCCACCGCCTACGCTGTCAGCAAACGCTCGGGTATGGCCTCCCATGTATGACGACAGCCCCGCACCCGCCGCACCGCCTGCGGCGCCTCCGATACTTCCAACGCCCAGCCCGCCAATCATACCGCCACCAATTACATGTAAAGCCGCACGATTGTTCAGACCTCCGTCAGACCACGCGTCCGCCGTATCCAGATAGCTCTGCATCGCATCAAGATCGCCGCGGTAGTACGCCGACTTCGCGCCTTCGATCGCTTCATCGCGCCTACCGTCCGCATACGCACCGATTCCCTGCGCCACCACCTGACCGGCCGCCTGCGCCGCCTGCATCGTGTCGGCTTGCTTGTTCAGGATCTCGTTCACGTCGGGCGTGGTTGCGACTGTCCCGTTCGTGTTCGTCATGTCGCGACTCAGGCTCGCGATGTCCTGCGCCTGATGATCGCCGTCAGTCAGCGTAATCGTGCCCGGGCTCACCGCGCTACGTGTCGTCGCGCTCTGGTCGCCGTTCTCATGCTGGCCGATCATCGGCACCAGCCCGCCCGATCCCGGCACTGAAGCAGGACCGACAGCCTTGTCGGAGCTCGGACCTGGCGACAGACCCACCGATCCGCCGACACTGTTCGCCGAGTAGTGCGAGTGGTTGCCGACGTCCGCGAACGTCAGCGTACCGGTGGACAGACTGTTCTTCGCCGCGTCATCCGCCCCCGCGATGACCGCCCCCGTGAGCGCCGTATTGCCTTTGACCGACACGTCAAAGCCGCCGTCGCCCGCAACCAGCCCCGCCTGTTCCTTGACCTGCGCGTAGCTGCCATCCGCATGGCCGTTCTGTGCGCTGAAGCTCGCGCCGCCGCCGCTCTGACTGATCGCAAAGCCGCCGCCGGCGCTGCTCTGGTGCGCCGCGCTGACGGTCGTATCCTGCACGCTCGCAATGTTCAGATTGCCACCGACGTCCGCCGCGATCTGTCTTCCGGCGATCTGCGAGCCGATGACGTTCGTATCACCGCCTGAGACGATCGCGACGCTATTCGCGCCCGTAACGTGCGACGCGTTCTGAATTGCCGCGTCGCTGTTGGCGTCGCCGTGCGCGTTCGCCATCGCCGCCGATATGCC
>NZ_JARUXT010000002.1:904822-1169814 GCF_031451075.1 Caballeronia sp. LZ043
CCTGCGCCTTGAACTCCTCGCTATAGCGTTGTCGACGACGACGCTCGGGGAGTGATTCCGATTCGATAGTGTTCACGTGTCCGCTTATTCGTTAGGTGGGCACGATACTCCCAAGCGCCTCGACCAAACTCAAGACGGATTGGCTGGCCGCTTACGGTCTTCCAGCACCGCTCGCAACCGATGGCCGAAATCCGCACAGAAACCGACATCCGACAATGCGGCTTGTGGCCTGCGCTAATCCCGGTATCGCGCGAAGCAACGTGCGTCGGACGCCACGACACCGCACACTCGATACGACAGTCCATTCCATGAGGGAATAACTTCTATCACCGTCGCCTGTCTTCTTGCAGCGCGGCCGCTGCCCGATCATTTGTTCACCGTCAACCCACTGAGGAAACAACGATGAACAGCTTCAACACCTACACGATCGACACCGCACCGGCCGAATCGAAACCCCTGCTCGAAGGCACGAAAGCCGCCTTCGGCTTCGTCCCGAATCTGCAGTCTTTTATGGCGGAATCGCCCGAGCTGCTGGCCGGCTACTCCGCGCTCTGGGACCTGTTTTCAAAGAGCACGCTGACGCCGCACGAACAGCAAGTCGTCTATCTGACGTCCAACTTCGAGAACGACTGCCACTATTGCATGGCCGGACACAGCACGCTCGCGAAAATGATCAAGATGGACCCGGCCGTGATCGGTGCGCTGCGCGCCGGTACCGCGCTGCCCGACGCAAAACTCGAAGCGCTGCATCGCTTCACAACCATCGTGGTGCGTGAACGCGGCTTCGCGTCCGATTCCGAAGTCAACGCTTTCCTCTCCGCCGGCTATACCCGCCGCAACGTGTTCGAAGTGATTCTCGGCGTCGCGACGAAGGTAATGAGCAACTACACGAATCACATCGTGCATACGCCCTACGACGCGTTCATGCAGGGCAACGAGTGGACCAAGCCGCAGACGGCTGTCGCCGCTTAAGCCGCTTCCGGAAGCCCGCGGGCTTCCGGCATCCCCGACAAGCCTGAGCAGAGGAACCGCAATGTCCACGTTCCACCGCTACAAAACCGCCTACCCCAACGCCCAGTTGACCCGCACGCCGGACGGCGTGCTCGAAGTCCGCTTTCGTACCGCCGGCGAGAAGCTTGTCTTCAACGGCCATACCCACTAGCAGTTCACCGACCTATTCCATCAGATCGGCGAAGACCCGGAAAACCGCGTGGTCATCCTGACCGGCAGCGGCGACGCGTTCATGGACGCGATCTCGCCGGACGGTTTTGATTTCTTCATCCCGCGCGGATACGACAAGATCTTTCGCGAGGGCCGCAAGATCCTGATGAACATCCTGGACATCGAAGTCCCGATGATCGCGGCGCTGAACGGCCCGGTCCTGCTCCATTCGGAATACGTGCTGTTGTGTGACATCGTGGTTGCTACGCCCGAGACGGTTTTCCAGGACATGCCGCATGCCGCCTTCGGCATCGCCCCCAACGACGGCATCCATCTGCTTTGGCCGGAAATGATCGACAGCATTCGCGGCCGGTACTTCGTACTCACGCAGCAAAAGCTCGATGCCAACGAGGCGAAGACGTTGGGTGTGGTCAACGAGATCGTCCCTGCGGACCGACTGCTGGATCGTGCGCATGCGATCGCTTCGGCCATCGCGAAGCAGCCGCCGCTTACTACCAAATACACGCGCATCGGCCTCACCCAGCGGCTGCGTCGGGTGATACACGAGGGCATTGGCTACGGCCTTGCGCTCGAAGGCATTACCGCGGCCGAGTTGGCCCGTATGGCAGCGGCGCAGCCCGCGGCCTGATGAGAATCGCTTACTTTCTTATATCGATGGAGAACGACATGTCACTGCAAGAAAAACTCAATGCATTCAAGGCGGACTTCAAAGGCGGCAAACCGCCGTACTACGCACCGCCCGAGATTCACCCGATCATGGAACGCGCCACCGCCGAGCTGATTGGGAGCGGCCAGGCTAGCCGCGCAATCAAGGCTGGCGATCGGGCGCCGAGCTTTACGCTCCAGGATCAGGAGGGCAACGACGTGTCGTCGGCTGACCTGCTGCGTCGCGGTCCGCTCGTCATCACGTTCTATCGCGGCGTATGGTGCCCGTACTGCAACATTGAGTTGCAGGCGATCAACGACGTGCTGCCTCAGATCGAAGCCTACGGTGCGAACGTCGTCGCGATCTCGCCGCAGACCGCAGTGAACAGCCGCAAGTCGGTCCGGGATAACAAGCTCGGCTTCCCGGTACTGAGCGATGCGAATGGCGATGTCGGAGCCGCATTCGGCCTGCGCTTCGCGCTGCCCGACTATCTGATTGATCTCTACAAAGCGCTGAAGAACGATCTGCCGGCGTTCAACGACGATCCGTCATGGACGCTGCCGATGCCGGCGCGCTATGTGATCGACCAAGACGGTGTCGTCCTGTATTCGGAAGTCAATCCCGACTACACGCATCGTCCCGATCCGGTCGACATGTTCCCGGTGCTGGAACGCGCGAGCGCGAAGGTCTGAGCGAACGTTGCAGCTTGTCGGCCGCCCTCGGGCGGCTTCTGTTTTCCTATCCTCTCATCTTCACAATAACCAACATGACAAAACGCACTTTTCTCGTGACGGGCGCCACCAAAGGCATCGGCCTCGCGCTCAGCGAGCGTCTCGTCGCGGCGGGGCATCAGGTCGTCGGCATTGCTCGCACGCAGGCGGCGTTTCCGGGCGAACTGCTCACGCTGGATCTCGCCGATCGCACCGCGACCCGCACGGCACTCGATGAACTGACACAGCGCTACCGGATCGACGGCATCGTCAATAACGTCGGACTGGTCCGGCCGCAACACGTCGGAGAAATTGATCTTGATGCGTTCGACGAGGTCTTGTCCGTGAATCTTCATCCGGCCATCCAGGCGGTGCAGGCATGTCTGCCAGGCATGCTCGAACGAGGCTGGGGGCGCGTCGTCAATATTTCCAGTCTAACGATTCTTGGCATTACCCAGCGTACCGCCTACGCCGCTGCAAAAGCCGCGTTGGTAAGCTTCGCCCGCAGCTGGGCGCTTGAACTGGCCACGACGGGCATTACGGTCAACGCTGTCGCGCCTGGACCCACCGAAACGGAGCTGTTCCGCGCCAACAGCCCACCGGGAAGCGAGGGCGAGCAGCGCTATCTGTCGGCCGTGCCGATGCGACGCTTCGGCAAGCCGGACGAGATTGCCGCAGCGATCGCATTCCTGCTTTCCGATGATGCCGGCTTCATCACCGGGCAGACCCTCTTCGTCGACGGCGGTGCATCAATCGGCAAGGCCGGTATTTAAGGGCATGACGATTTTCGAAGCAAAGAGACCCTCAACAAAATCGACGAAGGCGCGCGCCTTCGTCGTCGCCATTCGTCCCGACGGAAAGACGGCCCATACATCGACGCCGGGCAGCGTCCAGTCCGTCAGCACGGCCTGCACTGAGCCATCCGCGAGTTCTGGCGCAAACATCCATTCAGATGCGACGGCAAGACCTATGTTTGCTAGCACAGCCGCGCGCATCCCTTCGGCGGCGCTGACGCGCACGCGACCCGACACGGTGACGGCTGCTTCAGTGCCGTCTGCGTGACCGAATGCCCACGAATCGCCGCCGCTGCGCATCGCATGAACGATCGCCCGATGCTGGCTGAGATCAGCTGGCGCATGAGGCATGCCATGCCGTGCGAAGTACTCACTGGTGCCGACCACCAGCCGTCTTCCGCTCACGACACGACGAGCGGTCATCCCTGAATCGTCGAGCCGTCCCATGCGCAACGCGACGTCCACGCCTTCTTCGAGCAGATCGATCGGACGGTCGTCCATCACGACCTCCACATCGAGTTTCGGGTGTTGATCGAGGAACGCGCCAAGCGCGGGGATCACATGGAGCCTGGCAAAAGTGACGGCCGCGCCGACGCGCAGCCGCCAATATGGCGCACTGCCGGGCGTTCGTTCACAATCTCGACGGCGTACTCGAAGATGACTCGCGGATGCGAGACCACGGCTGGAACGCCGCGGACTTACTTGCCTTCGCGTACGGTTGACAGCAGCAAGTGTGACAAATCCTGGCACGCAGAATTTCAGAATTCGATCTAGCGGTCAGATGACGCGTCGCCAATGCTGGAGTGGCGGCGGTCGCACGGTGCACTCTCACTGTTCAAGTCTTGGCCCGTCATCGCTGGCGGGCTATTTTCATAGCGTTCAAGCAGATCGATGCGCTCGTCAATGAGCCGGCGATGCTTGGTCATGGCATTCAGCGCGCCTGGAAAGGTCGCCAGTGTTTTGTCAGCCGTGTCCGTGTTGTGGCCGCCCGCTGAAGTCTGTCGATGATTTCACCCTGGCGCACGATATGAACCGCCCCGGATTTTGTGGAGGCTCCAACTCTTGAGAATGGAGCCATGAACAAGAAGGCAACGAAGTTTTCCCCGGAAGTCCGGGAGCGCGCAGTGCGCCTCGTGCGCGAGCAGCGTAGCGAACATCCGTCGACGTGGGCGGCGGTCGAGTCGATTGCGCCGATGATCGGCTGCACGCCGCAGACACTGCACGAGTGGGTCAAGCGCGACCAGGTCGACCACGGTGAGCGCGATGGCGTGACCACAGACGAGCGCGAGCGCCTCAAGGCCCTGGAGCGCGAAGTCAAGGAGTTGCGTCGTGCCAACGAGATTCTCAAAGTCGCGAGCGCGTTTTTCGCCCAGGCGGAGCTCGACCGCCGTTTCAAGTCCTGAAGGCCTTCATCGATCAGCATCGCGACACCTTCGGGGTCGAGCCGATCTGCAAGGCCTTGCGGATTGCCCCGTCGGGTTACCGACGCCACGCCGCGCAGCTTCGTGATCCGTCGCGGCGCTCTGTTCGCGCCATCCGCGATGAACGTCTGCGGCCGGAGATCGAGCGTGTGTGGCAGGCCAACATGCAGGTCTACGGCGCGGATAAAGTCTGGAAGCAGATGAACCGGGAGCGTATCGCGGTGGCGCGCTGCACGGTCGAACGGTTGATGAAGCAACTGGGCTTGCGCGGCGTGATGCGAGGCAAGCGTGTTCGCACGACTGTCCCTGATGCCATAGCCCCGCGCCCACTCGATCGGGTCAATCGCCAATTCAGGGCGGCACGGCCGAACCAGCTCTGGGTTTCGGATTTCACCTACGTTTCGACGTGGCAGGGCTGGCTGTATGTGGCCTTCGTGATCGATGTGTTCGCTCGCCGTATTGTCGGCTGGCGCGTCAGCTCCTCGATGACCACTGATTTCGTTCTGGATGCACTTGAACAGGCGCTTTACGCGCGACGCCCGGGCGACGACGGAACCTTGATACACCACTCGGACAGAGGGTCCCAATACGTCAGCATTCGCTACAGCGAACGGCTGGCCGAAGCGGGCATCGAACCGTCGGTCGGCAGCCGGGGCGACAGCTATGACAACGCCCTGGCTGAAACGATCAACGGCTTGTACAAGGCTGAACTGATTTATCGCCGCACCTGGAAAACGCGGGAATCCGTGGAACTGGCAACCCTGCAGTGGGTGGCCTGGTTCAATCATCATCGGTTGATGGAACCCCTCGGCTATATCCCGCCCGCCGAAGCTGAGGCAAACTACTATCGGCAACTTGAAACAGCTGCCACTGAACCCGCATCAACTTAAACCAACCAGCCTCCACGATTCCCGGGGCGGTTCAATACGCGCGCGTGCTTGCGCCATGTCAATGTCCGCCTCGGCTAGATGCTGCTTCTTGTCTTCAAGGGTCATGACTGTGTTCCGCTCAATCATAGTTGGACGCAGGATTCGAGCAGATCATGGGGCTGTCGCGCGTGAGCATACCCAATTGGCGCAGCCGCAGTGCCTTGCATTTCGACCCGCGCCGCAATCTCGCCTTTCTTTGCGGCTGGATGGGGGCGGCACTGAACCCCGTTCCCTAAGGCGCATGTTCCGTACTATTTGCTCATGTCCAAGTTTTGTCTATAATCTCATCTGCGCCGGTCGCACGGCGCTTTGGAAACCTCGGAAGTTTCAGGCCCGCCGATGCGCGGGCTTCTTTTGCTTAAGCATGTCTTAAGACGGTCTCCCCGACAATAATGAATCGTTCGATTGTCACGGCTATGGCATCGGATCGCGATCCGCCATCCCGATAATCAAAATCATGGGAATCGTGCAATATTGCGTGAGTTGCGGAGGGTCCTTTATCCGTGACAACGTTCTGCCCGCTGACGACTACTGTCCTGCCTGCCAGTCCCCGATGCTATTGGCCATCGCTGCGGCGATCAGATTGACGCAAGCAGCTAACGATCCGAGCAAAAGGGAAGGCGGTACGCCTGAGGATGACGGCGGCTCCGATTGAGCGTGCTTAGACATTCCAGTAGCGGGGCGATTAGCAGCCTGCGTGACCACCTTGGAGTGTCATGCAGCGGATCGGTTTGAGAGCTTAAAATCCAACGGTCTATTCCGCGAACGCGCCCATGAAAACGCTCACCGCCGAAGGCACTGACGTCCGTGAAGTGCTCGTGCGCCCGATGTTCCAAAACGTTTACCAACTGAATTCCGCCAGTCTTGCGGAAATTTCAGCGTAATCTTGGTCGGGTTCCCACGGGCATTGTGGCTAGCTGAGCGAATCCGGGCTGGCGCCGATGTCAGGCTGCTGCCTGCTGCAGATTTCGTTATTAATGCCGTTTCGCCGCTTTGAGCATGATCGTTGCTGCGTGGGACTGTGCGACGGCAGAGAGTCGCGATTTGCACGGTGCCGCAATGAAGGAATTAGACGTCTTGTTCTTGGTCGAGTCGCTCAAGCGGCGGCTACGCTTTTCGTCGGAATGGACGAGCATGCAACTGCGCAATGAGGTTGTGTGGATCGCCGATCAAGCTGAACGATGGTTGGAGCCAACGAAGGAGTTGCACTACGGTCTGTTGCTCGTGCGGTCCATGGCGCTCGTGGGCAGGCCGTTGGCAGCATTGCAGCGGGTTGAACGGGTGACGATCGACCTCGACGCTGCGAAGATTGAGGGTCGCTGCTGGCGCGCTGGATCGTCGCATGGGCGACTCTACAGAGCGCATATCTTCGGATCATTTCAGCTGACTTGCAGTCCGTGCGGAATGGAACTATTCGCAGTTTGCTTGATAGTGTGAAACATGGACCGCCCGACTGACCGTAACCGACTTTCAGGCATTGACCGCGATCGCGCTTTGCCGGCGTGCAATTGACAAAGCGCATGATGAACACGCTTGTTGATGTCCACGCAGAACTGACCCACCGGGGGTGCGGACAAAATCTTGGACTACCTGGAGGTAGTCCGTGTACTCGTACGAAGACCGCATTCGAGCAGTCAAGCTTTATCTAAAGTTGGGCAAGCGTATCAAGGCGACCATCAGACAGCTGGGCTACCCGACAAAGAATTCTCTGAAGGCGTGGCATCGCGAATACGAACAGTGCCATGATTTGCGAACCGGCTATGTTCGTGCCGCGCCGAGGTATTCGACCGAAGAGAAACAGGCTGCCGTCGATTACTATCTGAGCCATGACCGATGTGCTGCTGCGACCTTGAAGGTTTTGGGCTACCCAGTCGTGGGACGTTTGCCAAATGGATCGAAGAATTGTGCCCTGAGATCGGAAAGCGTATTGTCGGCAGAGTGGCTGGCAGTGTACCGAAATCGCGCGAGGCCAGGCAGGCGGCGGTCATTGATTTGTGCACCAGACACGGAAGCGCAAGTATGATTGCGCAGAGAGCGGGCGTGAGCAGGCCTCTGCTGTATAACTGGAAGAACCAGCTACTTGGTCGGGAGGTTCCCGCATCCATGAAGCGCCCGAAGAAGTCAGCACCGAACCTTGAGCGTGCGGAGCTGGAGCAGCAGGTCAAATCGCTTCGACGCGACATCCGCAAGCTGGAGCTCGAGCGCGATATCCTCAAGAAGGCGAACGAACTGGTAAAAAAAGGGATGGGCATCGACCCGCATCTCCTGAGCAACCGGGAGAAAACGATGCTGGTTGATGCCCTGAAACAGACCTATCCGTTGCCAGAACTGTTATCCGCCCTGATGCTTGCCCGCAGCTCCTACTTCTACCACCGTGCACGTCTGCTTATCGCTGACAGGCATGCTGACGCGCGTCGCGTGATGGCAGACATCTTCGAATGTAATTACCGTTGCTATGGCTATCGTCGAATCCGTGCGGCGTTGAGCCGGCAGCAGGTATTTATCTCAGAGAAGGTTGTGCGACGTTTGATGGAGCTAACGTCAAGAGTGGTGTATGAGCAGCATCGTGACGGTCGATTTCAAGCGGCGAGTTTCTGCTGAACCGGTCGATCGTCTTGCACCGGTTCGCCGTCCTTGAAGGGAACGCCTTCGAGCAACAGCTTGATCTTTTCTGGTCCGTTGATGCGGCGCCAGGCTTTCTCCGCCTCTTCGATCAGCTTGAATGCCAGACCGAGGAAGGTAGGCCGCGACACGCAGTTACGCGTACGCGTCGTTCGATGACGTACCGTCGCGAACGTCGACTCGATCGCGTTGGTCGTCCGCAAATGCTGCCAGTGCTCAGCGGGGAAGTCGTAGAATGCCAGCAGGCTCTCGCGATCCTTTTTCAGCGTCTCGGTTGCCCTCGAATATTTCGCCGAATGAATCGACACGAAACGGTCGAAAGCGGCGTACGCGTCGGCTCGTGTGGCAGCCATCCAGATCGCCTGCATGTCCGCCTTTGCGCGTGCTTGTTGCGACTTGGGTAGTGCATTGAGCACATTGCCCATCTTGTGAAACCAGCAGCGCTGGCCGCGCGTCGCTGGAAACACCTCTTGCAGAGCCGCCCAGAAGCCCATTGCACAATCGCCGACGGCCAGCCGTGGACCCGCTTGCAAGCCCCGCGCTTTCAGATCAAGCAGCAGCTCAAGCCACGATGCCTTTGTTTCCCGATACCCGTCACCGATCGCCACCCGCTCTTTGCTCCCATCGGGCTTCACGCCGATGATCACCAGCAGGCATTGGCCATCGGAGTTCTCGCTGCGCAGGCCGGTGTGTATGCCGTCGACCCACCAGTAGACGTAGTACGACTTCGACAGGTCACGCCGGCTCCACGCGGCATGCTCGTCGGCCCACTGCGCCTTCAACCGACTCACGACATTCCCCGACAAGCCCTTCGCGTCTTCGCCGAGCAGCACACGCAGCGCCTCGCCCATATCGCCTGTCGAGATGCCCTTCAGATACAGCCACGGCAGCGCCGCGCTAACACGGGGCGATTTCCTGACGTACGGCGGGACGATCGATGAATTGAACTTCACCCCTGATCCTGATCGATCGCGTACCTTTGGCATCCTCACGGGAACCGGCCCGGCCGCCGTCAATACCTCGCGTTCGGGCAAGTAGCCTTTGCGCACCACCGCACGTTGCCCATGCAGTGTCTTCACGTTCGTGAAGCGTTCAAGCAATTCTGCCAGCTCCGCTTCAATCGCTTGCTGAATCACTTGCTGCGCCCCTTGGCGGATCACAATCAGATTCTCAGCCGAAACCACCACCGCCTTCAATTTCCCGCCTCAACTGCCCTAACCCGAAAGGGTGCAGACTTCCGCGTGGTGCAGTTGTCGCAGGTCCACGTTTGAGATTCATCGAGGGGAAGCTTGTGAGAGACCGGTATCGTCACGGTTCAGCGCCCTTCGTCTCAGCGATGAGACGAATCAACGATGTGATGCTTGCGAAGGGCTCGTGCCGTTAGCGAGACTGGCGTCAGCGCGACGCTTAATGCTGTGCTCGAGCGCAGTGCGGTGAAAGTCGCATGCTGCGTTCTTCGGGGGCCCCGTCGTCGTAAGACGGTGGGGCTACCCACTACCCAACGCGGATCAAGGACTCGCTCGGCTCTCTTAGTCCGGTCGAATACCGGCGCAGTCACGGAATCGCGGCATAAATCAGTCCAAGAATTTAGCCGCACCCCCCAGTGTCATTTTTGCATCGGCGCTAATATCTAGCTGCGCACAGCAACTGCGACGAAGCGTCCACATGGACGGCAGAGCGCAGCGCACGGCTCAGTCGTCCCGTCCTGCCTGCGTCCTTCCTGGTGCCAGCACCCCCGTCAAGCTTTATCCTTCCGCGCTTTACGAAGCGCTGCCTCCAACTGGTCGACTGCATAGGGTTTGCGAAGGCTTTGCCAATGAAAGTCGCCTGGGTTGATGTCTTGAACGGTATCGCCGGATGCGAGGATGACCGCTATGCCCCTGTGCACCGTCGCGATGCGATGAGCTAGCTCGATACCGGAAAGGTCGGGCAGGTGCACATCGGTGAGAAGCACGTCGAACGGGGCCTTGTCGAATGCGTCGAGCGCGGACTGCGCGCTGGACGCGATTGTCGGGCAATGCCCTAACATTCGCAGCAGTTCGCTTACCGCATCGCGCGTCGGCTCGTCATCTTCTACAACTAGCACACAAAGAGCTATGCGCTCCGCGACTTCCGACGTGCTTGCGGAGAGAGCGTCTACGCCGTCTTTCAGAGGCAGTCCCTCGGAGCCCAAGACCTGTCGGACTTTGGCCGCGAGCTCCTTGCGGCCGTATGGCTTGCTTATGAGCTCAACGTTGGGATCCAGGCGGCCGCCGTGAATGATTGCGTTTTGCGTATAGCCCGAGGTGAAGAGAACGCGCAAATGTGGCTGCAGTTGAACGGCACGTTTTGCCATTTCAGGACTCTTCAACGTTCCCGGCATCACGACGTCTGTGAAGAGAAGGTCTACGTGAACGCCACTGCTGAGCACTGCAATCGCCTGGTCAGCGTTGTCTGCCTTCAGAACGGTGTAACCAAGGTCGGTAAACATCGCGGTCACAGTCGCTTGAACCTTGATGTCGTCCTCGACTATAAGCACTGTCTCACTGCCTCCTATGGCGGGAGCGTTGAGTCTAGTTGTTGTTTCGCGTGCTTCGGCGGACGTTCGCGGCAGGTAGATGCGTACTGTAGTGCCGTGCTCAAGCTCACTGTACATCCGGATGTGTCCGCCGCTCTGCTTCACAAAGCCGTATGCCATGCTTAGGCCCAGTCCAGTTCCTTGACCTTCAGGCTTCGTGGTAAAGAACGGGTCAAACGCCTTCTCGAGCACATCGGCCGACATCCCGCTTCCAGTGTCAGTCACGCCAAGCATCACATATTGACCAGCCGGCACGTCCGACAGCGAGCGCACGTAGTCGTCGTCAAGCAGCGCGTTCGACAATTCGAGCGTCAGCTTGCCGCCGTCGGGCATAGCATCGCGCGCGTTGATTGCGAGATTCAAGAGGACGTTTTCAAGCTGATGTACATCTACGAACGCATTCCAAAGACCGCCGGAGACCACCGTCTCGACCTCGATGGTTTCTCCTAGTGCTCGACGCAGCAGGTCATCCGTGCCGCGGACCATAGCTGCGAGGTTCACGGGCTCCGGCCGAAGCGCCTGGCGCCGACCAAACGCCAGCAACTGCGAGGCGAGCGTTGCGCCGCGTTCGACCGCCTGGATCGCGTTTCCGAAACGCTCCATTGACCATTGATCCCGGGCGCAACGGGTTTGGAGCAGTTCGAGATTGCCACGCAATACCTGCAGCACGTTGTTGAAATCGTGGGCTACGCCTCCTGTCATCCTGCCGATCGCCTCCATCTTTTGCGCCCGAAAAAGCGCGGCTTTTGTATCCTCGAGGAGCTTGTCGGCTTCTCGCTTCTCAGTGACGTCTCGAGTAATTTTTGCAAATCCAAGCAGGTCGCCGGAGTCGCCGCGAATCGCATCGACGATTACGTGGGCGACGAATCGAGTCCCGTCGCGGCGCACACGCCATCCTTCTGATTCGAAACGTCCATTACGGGCTGCAATCTCGAGTGCACGCTGCGGAAGGCCGGCGGCTGCGTCTTCTGGCGTGTAGAACCGGGAAAAGTGCGAGCCCATTATTTCCTGCGCGCTGTAACCCTTGATGCGCCGTGCGCCGTTGTTCCAGTTGGTGACAAAACCGTCTGGCGACAGCATGTAGATCGCGTAGTCGGAAACGCCGTCGACGAGTAATCGGAATCGTTGCTCGCTTTCGATTACCGCCTCGTGAGCCTTCCGTTTCTCGCTCTCGTCGCGTACCAGTTTTACGAAACCAACTTGGGTGCCGCTTGTATCTACGAGCGCAGTTGTCACGACGCTCGCCCACAACACCGATCCGTCTTTTCGCTTACGCCAGCCCTCGATCGTGGAGCTACCCTTTTCTCGCGCCTGACGAAGTTCGGCTTCAAATGCCCCTCGATCCTTTGGATCATCGGGCAGCAAGACGGTCGAACGCATTCCGATGATTTCGTCAGGGCGGTAGCCATAGATGACCTCTGCTCCGACGTTCCAGGTCGAGATAAAGCCATCGGGCGTTATGGCGAATACTGCGAGCTCGGTGACGGACCTGGCCCACTCCTTTATCCGATACTCAGCGGCGGGACCATCTGGATTCTTGGTGCGAGACATGTTGTGCAATTTTTTTGTTCAGGGACGTCGTCAATTGTACAAGCGCGAGCGACAAGTCAATCGCGTTGCCCGGAAGTTGCCCTCCTCACCGCGAGTTAAGTGCGTTCTGTTCCTTCCGCGAATTGCCAGATCGAAGAGCATCGATCGGTAACGACCTCATACACCAGCGCAACGTAGCGCCACACGGATGATCAAACCCGAATGCATGAACGAAGTTTACGCTAGCGCGCCCATTGACGGACCCGGGGATGGTTTGGCAACTAGCTACCGTTGCGGCATGTTTCCGTAAAATACTTTATAAAAGACGTCAGGAAGTAAGCTCGACATGCCCCCTTTGGAGGCCTTCATACATCGTGCGCTCAGTCCACAATGCGGGCCGAGGCGGCGAAGCCGGGCGCACCGATGGATTCGGCGCGAGCCCGCGTATCGAGTCCCTTCGAGGCATGCTGGGGAGGGTATGGGCGCTCATCTTGCTTGGCTCGCAGGAATACTCTTCGACGCACTAGTATGAAAGCGACAGTCTGGGACATACCTATTTGCCGGAAGGGCATGAAGAGGTCCATCGTTTCTCGTTCGAGTTACACGACGGAAGTTCTGCTGCTCCCGTCCGCGAATCCATTTCGTTGCGTACCGCTCGTGTAGTGGTCGCGCATTTACAAGATGGTAACGCGCTGATTCAAATGTTCCGCGCTATCGTTAGTAGCGAGCCGGCGAGCTACGATGACTTGATCGGCCGGAGCTTTCAGGATGATTTCATCGAAAATGGACCGAGCGATCGTATCGAGGACTCACCGCATTCGCAAAACGCCGATCGCTGAGTTGAGGTTGATTACACCGCCCGCAGCAGGCAGTGCGCGGCCACTTGCCGCTCTTCGTCGGGACCATCGCGCGGTCATTCAAGCAGCTGCTGCTCCCCGAATCGAACGACGGCCGAGGGCGGCCGCAATGGCACTTGATATGGCGACGGCGCTGTAACCGGGACGTTCGGAAAAATCCGATGCGCTCGTGGTGAGCAACCAAATGCAGGCGTAGGGACGTGCCGTGGCCTCATGTTCTCTTGCCGCAGCGCTTTCCTTTCGTTCGGTATGACGGTATACCAGGTAGGGCTGATATAACGAGTGCGCAGCATGAACTTTACCAGCTCTTCCATTCGACGGCGACCCGATCGAAGTAGGCCGAGGGTTTCATCCGGCCGGCTTCATCGAACTGCATGACCGCCTTGGCCACCGACGACTGGTCCGATGGTCAGCATGCGCATCCAGCGTCCGAGCGTGCGCATCTGGTTGACGGCGTTGAACGACTGCGAGCCGCCACTTATCTGCGTCATCGCGAGCGTTTTGCCCGCGTCGGCCGGACCGCGCCGACCGATAACGGACTCCAGCCGATCTGCGCCGTCAGGATGCCGGCCATCGCGCCGCGGCGCTCCGGCGAGCACCAGAGCATGCCTTCCGACCACTCCACCAGGTCTCGCAGTTCGGCCACCTTTGGGTGAAAGTCTGGCGCATCGTTGGACAGAGGCAGGCGCTTCGGTTAAACGTCGGCACCTCGGCGCCCATAGCCGTCAGCAGACGTGCGACTTTTACGACTCGCTCCCCGTGGAACTGGGAGACCGACCAGCGCATCGTACTCCTTCGGTTCGGCCGCGACGGTCCCTCGCATTAGTTCGTCAAGCGCCGTGCGGCCGGCAAGTTCGCGGGCCAGAACTCGAGCGGGGCAAACCGAAACTTGATACCGACCTTAAAAACCCTGCTCCGTCCACGTCAAAAATCAACGAGCGAAGCTCAGGGCCCCATCGGTTGCGGGTTGATGCGCCGCGATCGCCGCAAATCAAGGCGAAAGGTGAGTTCATTGCAAATAGCATACGTCGGACCCAAAGACGCTCGTCGACGGAATGACCCAAACTTGGGGCGTACGTATAAAACCCTTTTCGCAACTTACTAGAATGTCATCAATGGAAATGCATCGGCGAGGGGTTCGAGTGCAAACGCCAGAGGGCGCGGACGACGCCGAAATTATCGTCAGGCCACGCACCGGTGGCGGCTTCCAGGTCGGATTTCCGTCGTCCACGGGGTTCGCATCACGACGGAGGGATACGGAACAAGAAGCGCTCGCCTTAGCGCGGTCGTTAGGTCCTGACATGCAAGTGCGCTTTCTTCTGCCGCTGATGGTGTCGTGCGGGAATGGTCATGGGCTGACAGGCCTGACTGAGATCGCGGCGATTTCCGATTAACAATGACGATCATCGTTGTGTTCCAAAATGAGGGAAGTGTCGGCCACGAGTGCGCAACTCAAGCCCTACGCTCGATCGACCTCGAAGTTTGCGAGGATGATGTATTCGTAGGCGCTTCTTCGGCGGCGACGCCCGCACGCGAAAGGCCGACGTTGCGATGTGTCATTGATCGACTATGGCCGACCGACATCGTTGTCGTTTTCGATTTGGCGTCTCTCGGCAACGGCTACTGTGACGTTCTCGATACGTTACGGATGATCGCGGAGAAAGGCGCGGCAGTAGCCTGCCTCAGCCGGACAGATGCAGGATGGGCAGTCGTTCGACACGAAACGTTGCTCGCCGCGCTCACTTTAGTTGCGGACCTAGATCGAAAGGTCAGAACACTACGAGCGAGAGACGCCTCTCGGCGGTTGCGTGACCTTGGAGCGAAACTCGGTCGCCCTGAGTCGCTGAGCGCGGAATTGCAGCGTCAGGCGCTCGATGCGTTGGCAGCAGGAAGCACCGTCTCGGACATCGCCCGCGCCTTGAACACATCACGGCAGACAATATTGCGACTTCGCCGATCGCGGAACATAAGTGAGGGCGACTCGTGAACCGTCGCACCCACGCAACTCGTTGCTCATGATGGTGGGTGCCTTCGTGGGGCGCAGCTCAGGGGGCGGCGTTTTTCGCAGGTAAGAGGATTCGCCAGATGGATGAACGTCATTGACAGTCGAAATCAAGTTCCACCAGCAGGACTCCCGAGCGCCCGCAGACGGCGCAATGCTCCGCATATTTACACTGAGAATGAGATTGCTTTGCTAATGACTCAGGCCGCCCAATTGCGCTCCCGCACCGGCATGCGAGCACTGACCTATTTGACGCTCATAGGTCTGCTCGTAGCAACCGGCCTCAGGCCAAGTGAAGCGCTTCGACTCGACCGATCTGACGTTGACCTCGTCAGCGTGATAATCTCCATCCGGGAATCGAAGTTCGGGAAGTCGCGCTTTGTTCCTGTCGCAAAATCAACCCGGACGGCACTCGAACATTATGCCTAGAAACGCAATCAACACTGTCCTTTACCATTGAGCGAGGCGTTTCTCGCCAATGAGCGCGGCAACCGACTGAAGGCCTGCAGTGCACGAAGCATGTTCGTCAGAATGTCGCGCGCCATTGGTCTGCGATTGGCGACGGAGGATGGGCGCGATGGCTACGGCCCGCGCCTCCAGGACTTCCGGCATACCTTCGCGACTGGGAGGCTGGTCGAGTGGTATCGCGCCGGTCTGGACGTCAGTCGGAAATTGCCGAAACTTGCCACCTACCTCGGGTATGTCAACATCGGTCTTACGTACGGGTACATCCAAGCGGTTCCTGAGTTGCTTGAACTCGCTGCAGGCTATCTCAACAAGAATTGTCCGGGAGAACGGCCGTGAGCGCCGCCAGTCTTCCCTCCCTGGTTCAAAGGTTCGTTACCCAACGCCTGCTCGAGCAGCAAGGTCTGGGTTCGCATACGGTGGCAAGTTACCGTGACACGTTGCGGCTGCTGCTAGCGTTCGCTACGAAGCATATTGGGCGCGCGCCGTCAAAGCTGCGAATCGAAGACTTCGACGTGTCGTTGATCGAGAGATTCCTACAGCGCCTCGCACATGGCAGAGGCAATTCGGTGCGGACACGTAATACGCGGCTTGCCGTGATGCATGCCTTCTTCCGGTTCGTCGCCGTCAGCAAACCAGCGTTGTACCTGCAGTGTCAGCGCATTCTTGCTATTCCTTCTAAACGTTGCGAACACGGCCCTGGTGAGTTTCTTACAGAGAGCGAAGCAGCCGCTCTCGTAGAGGCGCCTGACGTACGAACATGAATCGGCAACCGCGATCGAATACCGCTTCTCGTAGCGGTTCAAACGGGTCTGCGCAACAGCGAATTGACCGCGCTCCGGCGTCAGGATGTGATGCTCGGCACAGGCGCCCACGTTCGTTGCCTTGGCAAAGGCAGAAAGATGAGATGCACGCCGCTGCGACCGGATGTCATTGCCGTCCTGAAAGGATGGCTGTCGTATCAACCAGGCGAATCAGGTGATCCGGTCTTCTCTAGTTCGCGTGGCGGTCATCTCACTGCCGATGCCCTTCAGCGACTCGTGTCGCGCAACGCCGAAATCGGGAGCCTCTCGTGTCCCTCGCTGAAGAAAAATCCGTAACGCCTCACACGCTTCGACATGCGGCGGCGATGAGCTTGTTGCATCACGGCGTAGACCTATCCGTGATCGCTCTGCCTCGGGGCACGAATCCTCCGAGACTACTCAGATCTATTTGCTTGCCGACATGCAACTCAAGGAGCGCGCGCTCGCGCACGCAACAGCGAGTGGCATCGCATCAACACGCTACAACCCCCCCAGACCCGCTGCTCCTTCCTGGAGGCTCTCTGATAATGCGGACAATCCGACCCAACGTGGAACCGGGATCCACCCAATCGTTCTGTAAGTTGATTCATAACGCGGGATAATCGGGGAGTCGGCATAACTGGGTGGAAAACGAGATCCGCCCATGGGCCATCGGGAGGGCCAACTGGTTCGCCGGCTCACTACGGGCAGGCCAACGCGCTGCCGCCATCATGAGCCTGATTCGATCAGCACAGCTCAACGGACACGACCCACACGCCTCTCTGAGGACATTCTCACGCGGCTGCCGACACATAATGCCAGCGGCATCTTGGCATTGTTGCCGCATCGCTGGCAACCGACGTTGATCGCCGATTAGCCCGACCCATCAAGATGGGTTCGCTGCGCGCTTACGGATCACCCCACGAAGTCTGCATTGATCGATTCAGACAGTCGTTCGTATCGCCGTTCCGGCCAACCTGAACTAACCGAGGAGTCGTCTTATGATGAAGTGCCGGGATGCGATGGCTTTAGATGAGTTGCAGCGCACGCACAAGGCCCGTTGGACCGCGACCGCCGTCGACGCCACGCACATCAATGCATGCAAGGTGGCTTGCACTCTCGGCAACGCGTGGTGCATGCTCAGTGTGTCTCGATGCACATGGAAGTGGCCCAAAATCTTGCTGCAGGCCAAGCATGTGAGGACATTGATTGTCGAAGGCTGAGACCTCCCTGCGTCGCGGGAAACTCCACACCGCCGGCAACTGTGTGGATGATTGTGTGCGGCCAGTTTCAGCCGCTTGCGAGAGCCCGCGCACGGTCGCTCGAACTGCCGTCCAATCCAGATAAGAGATGTTCTAGGGCCGAATACCAAGCCCAAGAGTGCAGGACACTATCTGCACGATCATAGTGATCAAGAATGGCCCTTCGAACGACTCGAGCAGGGCGAACGCCGCCAGACAATCCATATCCGCGCACTTTCGAGAAGACATAGCCGCAGAGACAGGTCTGACTGGCAGGTGAGCGGCCTGCTGTCCTTCGAATCCGCTTTTCCCGACTTGCTATCCGTCCATGCTGGCTTCCGCGAGGATGACTGCCGGCAGCGCATCGAAAGGGAACGACATCTCGTCGGATGATTCAAATCCTACAACTTCGCGTCGTTGATCGGGAACGTGGGTCTCGAATCTTTAGTCGACAGGCCCCATTTCTTGAGCAGCATGCCGTACACGCCGTCCTTCTGCAACTTGCGCAGTGCCTGCTGGACGGCGGCCGCCATCTGCTTGCCTTTCTCATCGGTGCCGAAGCCAATGCCATACGGCGCGATGTAGTTGAAGTAGACGACTTTGTACTTCTCAGGAAATTTGCTGGCGTTGTAGTTCGCGACTGGAGAGTCCACCCACGCAGCGTCGCTCGCCTTGGTGGTCAGTGAGAGCAACGTCATGTTCGTGTCGGGATAGGTCGCGAGTGAAAGTGGCTTTTTGCCTTGTGCTACACAATTTGCGCTGAGCTTGTTCGCTTCCTCCACGGTAGCGGTGCCGCGGGGCAATGCGACTTGCAGACCGCACAGATCGTCGAGCGATTCGACCACGAGGTTGCGCGACGGCGACGCAACGATGGTTTCGCCGATATTCAGATAATCGACAAACGTGACCATGTTGTGTCGCGACGGGAAGTCCGCCAGCGAGAGGAGGACGTCGAAGCGATTGGCCGTGAGTCCGGGGATCAAGGCATCGAACGATGTCTGCGTGAGTTGCAGCTTCATGGCGAGCACGTCGGCGGCGGCGGAAAGCAGATCCGGAGTGAAGCCTGCGATGTTGCCGTCGTCGTTGATGAATTTGACCGGTGCGACATCCGGATTCACCGCGACGGTGATGGTCCCCCGCTCGCGATAGGCCTTCGGCACCAGCGCCGACAGCGCAGTGTCGGCCTTGATGCCGGGAACCTTCGGCGCTTCGTCCGCGTGCGCGGCGAAGCCTGGCGCAAGCGTGGCCGCTGCCGCCATGGCAAGCGAGACAGCGAGCAAGGTGGGACGCCTGGGCGGCTTGGATTTCGGAGCGTGGTCGTTCATCGTCGTGGTTACGTGGGGGTGGAGTGAAGACCGCGAAAGGCAGTCAGTGTGCGGCGGATGATTCGGTTCGTGCGTGGCCGGCAGTGAAGCGCGACAGCGCAAAGGGCGCCAGCTCGGGCGCGCGCACGCCGCCGAGAACTTCGTCGGCCACGGCGTTGGCGAGATACGGTGCAAGCGTTACGCCGCTATGCGTCGTGACCGCATAAAGCCGGCGCGATGCATCGAGCCAGTCGGCGATGGTCAGGCCATCGTCGGTCAGCACGCGGTTGGCGATGCCCACTGTCTCGACGCAGGTGTCGCGCAACTTCGGAAAGAGGCGCTGCGCACGCGCGTGAAACAGCTGCGGCAGCGACCAGATGTGCGGATCGTTGCGGTCCCAGCTGCCGCCGGTCGGGTGATCGGTGAAGACCACGCCGCGGCCGCGGTCGGGCCGGATGGAGATGCCTTCGCCGCGAATCACGTGCGCCACGCGAGCCAGCGTGGGCGCGGTCGTGCAAAGCAGTCCGACGGTCGGAGAATGCGGCCCGCGCGCGGGCGATGCCGGGCTGGCAAGCGGCGCGACCGGTTCGAGCAACGGGTAGTCGCGCCCGAGCGTCGCGGCGAGCGCGCGCACGCCATTGCCGGCTGCCAGCACGACGTGATCGGCGTGATGGATCGTGCGCTCGTGGCTTTCGTTGATGGTCACCACGCCGGTCTTGTCGAAGCCCGTCACCGTTTCATGCGGATGAAAGCGTGCGCCGAGCGCGACGGCTGCCTGGATCAGCTGGTCGCACATGGCCGGGACATCGGTCCAGCCCTCGCGTGCGAACCAGCATCCGCCGACGATGCGCGAGACATCGAGGTCCGGCTCCAGTTCGGCGATCTGCTGGCGCGTGAGCATCTCGGCCTGATAGTCCCGCGCGTGATGGCGCCGCACTTTCAGCGCGACGCCGGCGAGGTCGGCGTCATCGGCGATCAGCTCGATGCTGCCTGTCTGGTGAAACCAGCTTGCACCGGGAATGCGCCGCATCCAGTCTTCATGCGCATCGAGCCCGCGCAAATGGAGGTCGCCCCAGCATGCGGGCAGCTTCGTGTTGGCGTTGACCCATCCAAAGCTCGGCGTCCCCGACGGCGAGGCGGACACGATCGTGACCTCCGCGCCGCGCGCCGCAAACGCGTATGCCTGCGCCGCCGCGATGACGCCCGCGCCGACGATGATGACTCTTGCGCTTCCCATTTCAGCCTTTCATGTCGTTGGAAAAGTGCTTGCTGCACAGTGCGGCGAGCACGCGCGTTACCATTATTTAGTCATTGCAATTCAATGAGTTAAATAAAAAACTGCACATGGTGCAATCGTCGATGCAGATCCCATGAGCTTGTTGTACCATGTCAAAAAGCGTACGCGCAACACGTTCTCACCTTCGTGCATGGTCTTCCGTATGCCTCGTTCAACTTCCTGTGCATAACGCATGAGTCAAAGCCTCGATCGCGGATTGGAAATTTTGAAGTCGCTGCTGAGCGCGCCGAAGACCGTCGATGAAATCGCCGCGGATCTCGACGTCCATGCGACCACGGCCTTCCGCCTGTTGAAGGTGCTGGAAGAGCACCGCTTCGTGAAGAAGATGGAGAACCGGCAGTTCTGTCTGGGGCCGGCGTTTCTCGGACTGTCGTCCACCTTCATGGGCAACAACATACTCATCGAGGTCGCGCGGCCATTCATGGTGCGTCTGAACTACCGCACCATGCAGGCCGTGCATCTCGCCGTGTTCGACGCCGGCGAGGCCATGTATATCGACAAGCTCGAAGCAAAACACGGCTTTCGCACCCATTCGCGCATCGGCCTGTCCGCGCCGATGCATGCCTCCGCCATCGCCAAGGTCATCCTCGCGTATCTGAAGAAGCGCGAGCGGGACGCGCTCGTCGAGTCCATCAACTACGAACGCTTCACGCCCGCCACCATTCACACGCGCGAAGCCATGCGCGCCGACATCAATCGCACGCGCGAGAACGGTTATGCCACCGAGGTCGGCGAGCAGGAACCCTACATGAACGCCATCGCCTTGCCGATCCTGGATCCGGCCGGGCGCCTGCTCGCGGGTCTGTCCGTATCGGCGCCGGCGCCCGTGATGCCGTTCTCCGACCTGCTCGAACTGCTGGACGACGTCACGCTGACCTGCAAGGACATCGCCTCCGAACTGCTTTCGCGCGACCAGCCCTGACGGCCTCGACGCCCCAGGACGCGTGCCGCGCTTCCGCCATCCCCGTTCGCTCATCATCTTCGGAGCCTCTGCTCATGACAGCCCATGCGTCATCCTCGTCCGTTCACGCCGGCCATCCGGCGTCGCCGCAGCAGCCCGCCCTCAAGCACGCGCCCGCGTGGGCCAGCGATCTGCCGGACGACGTCCCCACACCCGCGCTCATCGTCAGCGAGGCGGGCGTGCTCGCCAATCTGGGACGCACCGCGCAGGCCTGCGGCGGCGTCGGGCGGCTGATGCCGCATGTGAAGACTCATCGCGCGCCGTGGATCGTCCGCTTGCTGCTCGAACAGGGCGTCACGGCCTTCAAGGCGGCGACCGTCGCCGAGGTCGCCATGACGCTCGAGGCCGGCGCGCGGCATGTCGTGTGGGCCTATCCCACGGTCAACCGGGCAAACCTGCACGAATTGCTGGCACTCGCCGCACGGCATCCGGAGGCGCGTATCGCCGCTCTCGTCGATTCGCTGCACGGACTGCGCACCTGGTCCGAACTCCTTGCGCAGAAGACCGTGCCGAACCTGCATCTGATCGTCGACCTGGACGTCGGCATGGGACGCACCGGTGCGTCGCTTGCCGACGGCACGGCGTTCACGCTCGCGTGCGAACTGCAGGCGCTCGGCTGCTTCGGCGGCTGGCATGCCTACGACGGCCATATCCATGACCGCGATCCGGCGGTGCGGCGCACCCGCGTGCAAGAAGGCATCGAGGCCGTGCAAGGGCTGCTGGCGCAAGCCGGCGCGCGCGGCCTCTCGACGCAACTGATCGCGGGCGGCAGCTACAGCTTCGACGTCTGGCCGCGCGAGCTCGCCACGTTCGTGTCGCCGGGCAGCTTCGTGTATTCGAGTTCCGAGCATGACGCCGACCTCGCGCCGCTCAGCTGGACGCCGAGCGCCTACGTGCTTGCCACGGTGATCTCGCAGAACGGCGGCACTGTCACGCTCGACGCGGGCGCGAAGGCCATCGCGCCGGACAAGCCCTTGCGCGAACGCTTCGCGTGGCCGGGCGCGATCCGTCTGATGAGCGAGGAGCATGTGGTCGTCGAGAGCGCGGGGCAAGGACTGCGCGTCGGCGACCAGGTGATGCTGATGCCGCGTCACGCCTGTACGACCGCGTATCTGTTCGACAGCGCCGTCGTGCGTGCGCGGGATGGCGGCTGGGACGTGCGGCCCCAGCTCGGCAGCCGCCGTTGACGGCATGCGGGCCGCGCCGGAAGACGCGGCCCGCATGACAGGCCTGGCGTTCAGGCGGTTTCGAGCGCGCTGCGAGCGAAGTCGCGCTGATGCCACAGCAGGCAACTGACGGCGGCCTCGTCGTTGACGATGGCGTCGATCACCTGTCCGACGATGATGCTGTGCGAGAAGCCATCGTGTACCGCGAGCACGGTGCAGTCGAACGCGACGGCTGCGCCGGGCAGCATCGGCGCGCCGCTCTTGCCCGCGCGCCATAGCTGCGGCTCGAAGCGCTCCGCGCCGCGCGCGCTGGAGAAGCGCTGCGCCACCGCCTTCTGGCCGGCCGCGAGCAGATTCACCGCGAAGATGCGGCTGCGCAGAATGACATCATGGGCCGAAGCCGTCTTGTTCACGCAGACAAGCACGGTAGCCGGGTCCACCGACAAGCTGCACACCGACGTGGCGATGAGACCCGCCGGCACGCCATGCTCGCACGTGGTGACGGCCGTCACGCCGCTGGCGAAGGACGCCATCGCGTGACGGAAGGTCTCGGCGGAAGTGTTGGTTTCGATAGACATCGCTGGAACTCTCAGGGGTTGCAAGCGCCGCCGCAATCGCGCGCGGCGGCGAACAGGCGCCAGGGCTCGCGCTTCAATCGCCGTAACGCAACGGCTTCAGGCCGAGATTGCCGCGCAGCGTCGCCGCTTCGTATTCCGTGCGGAACAGCCCGCGCCGGCGCAACTCGGGGAGGATGAACTGGTCGAGGTCGTCCACGCCCTGCGGCAACGTCGCGGGGCAGATGTTGAAGCCATCGGCCGCGCCGGCCTCGAACCACGCCTGCATGTCGTCGACGATATCCTCCGCCGTGCCGATCAAAAGCCGCCCGCTGTTGCCCGCCGCCATGCGCTTGTAGAGCTGGCGGATCGAGAGCTTGTCGCGCTCGGCCATCTTCAGCAGGTTCGCGGCGATGCTGCGCACGCGCTGCGATCCGAGGTCCGGCACCGGGCCGTCGAGATCGTAGCCGGACAGGTCGCCCAGCGTGCTGTAGAGAATGGCGAGGCCGGCCAACGGATCGATCAGGTCCTGCAACTGTTCGAACTTGTCCTGCGCTTCCTGGCGCGTCTTCGCCACATAGGGCGTGAGGCCCGGCATGATCAGCAACTGGTCCGGCGTGCGGCCGTACTTCTCCATGCGGCCTTTCACGTCGTCGTAGTATTCCTTCGCCGCCTTGAGGTCGAACGCGTTGCTGTAGACCACGTCCGCGTTCTTCGCGGCGATCTCGCGGCCGGATTCATTGGCGCCGGCCTGCACGATGATCGGCCGGCCCTGCGGCGTGCGCGCCGAATTCAAGGGCCCGCGCACGCTGAAGTGCTTGCCCTTGTGATGCGGCGTGTGCAGCTTGGACTCGTCGTAGTAGACGCCGCTTGCCTTGTCGCGCACGAACGCATCGTCTTCCCAGCTGTCCCAGAGCTTGCGCACGACATCGACGAACTCGTCGGCGCGCTCGTAGCGTTCCTCGTAGCCCATGTGTTCGTCGCGGCTGAAGTTCCAGGCTTCCTGTTGCGACCACGAGGTCACGACGTTCCAGCCGGCGCGCCCGCCGCTGATGTGATCGATGGAAGCGTACTTGCGGGCGACGTGAAACGGCTCGTTATAAGTGGTCGAAGCGGTCGCCACCAGTCCGATGTTCGACGTGCACGCGCCGATCGCCGCGAGCAGCGTGAGCGGTTCGAGCTCGGCATTCTTGTAATCGCGCGCGAGCGACCCGCGCGGCTCATCGGACGCACGCACGCCGATGCCGTCGGCGAAGAAGATCATGTCGAGCTTGGCCGCTTCCGCTTGTTTGGCGACCGCGAGGAAGTGATTGAAATCGATCGCGCCAGCGGCGGGCACATCTGGGTGCCGCCAAGCGGCGATGTGATAACCGAGATAGCGCATCGAGAGACCGACTCTCATCTTTTCGTCTTTCTTCATCAAAGGTCCCGTAGTTCGTAAGGTGAGTGAAGCACTCAGCCGCGCGTGAGCTCAGTCGCGCAGGTTGGAGAGGAAGCGGCGGCAGCGTTCCGTGCCGCCGCCTTCAAAAATATGCGCAGGCGTGCCCTGATCGACGATGCGCCCGCCGTCCATGAACACGACCCGGTTCGACACCTTGCGCGCGAACTCCATCTCATGGGTGACGACGATCATCGTCGTGCCGCCCAGTGCGAGTTCCTTCATGACGTCGAGCACTTCCTTCACGAGTTCGGGATCGAGTGCGCTGGTCGGCTCGTCGAAGAGCATGACTTCAGGCTCCATGGCAAGCGCGCGCGCAATGGCGACGCGCTGCTTCTGCCCGCCGGAAAGCTGCGCCGGATAGTGATTCATCTTGTCGGCGAGACCGACGCGCGACAGCAGCGCGCGGGCTTTCTCGATGACATCGCGCCGCGCCGCGCCGCCCACGATGCGCGGCCCGGCGATCACGTTGTCGAGCGCGGTGTAGTGCGGGAAGAGATGAAAGCCCTGGAACACCATGCCGAAGAAGCGGCGCTGACGATCCAGCTCTTTCTTCGGCAGACGCACCCGGCGTGCGCCGCGCATTTCGACGCCCAAGGTTTCGCCCCGGAACGCCATGCTCCCGGAGTCGATCAGCTCCAGCATGTTGATGCAGCGCAGGAGCGTGCTCTTGCCGGAGCCGGAAGGGCCGATCACGGCGACCACTTCTCCGCGCTGCATCGAGAAATCGACGGCGTGCAGCGCGGTGAAGTCGCCAAAGTGCTTGGTGACCGCGTGCATTTCGAGCAGCGGGGCGGCGGCGCCGATCGCGTGCAGATGGCTCATCGTTGCACTCCTTTGCCGAAGCGGCGTTCGAGCAGGTTTTGACCGATCATGGCGAGGCTCGTCAGGAACAGATACCAGAGGCATGCCACCGTCAGCAGCGGAATGGTCTCGAAGTTGGCGGAATAGATGAGCTGCACGGTGGTCAGCAACTCGACGTAGCCGATCACGGTGACGAGCGACGTGTTCTTGAACATCGTGATGAGTTCATTCGCGAGCGGCGGAATGATGATGCGGACCGCCTGCGGCATCACGACGTGCCACATCATGCGGAAGTCGCTCATGCCCATGGCCTTGCACGCTTCGCGCTGGCCCTGGTCGACTGCCGCCAGACCGCCGCGAAAGATCTCGGCGCTATAGCCGCCGAGGTAGAGCGCGAGCCCGATGATCGCAGCGCTGAAGCGCGAGATGAGGTTGTTGGTGTCGACGTCGAACAGGTTGACATGCAGGAACGGCAGCGGCAGATAGATGCGCGGCACGAGCGCGGAGAGAAAGAACAGGAACAGCAACATGGCGAGCGTCGGCGTGGCGCGGATGATCCAGATGTACAGGTAGGCCGCGCCGCGCAGCACCGGGTTCTGCGCCATGCGGCAGCCGGCGATCACCACACCGAACGCGAGACCGAGCAAGCTCGCGAGTGCGGTAAGAATGAGCGTGTTGCCGAGACCGGCGAGCACGCGCTTGTTGAACAGATAATGGGCGACCACGTCCCACTGCCAGCGCGGGTTATCGATCACCAGTTCATAGAACAGCACGAGCGCCACGATCAGAAGCGCGTAGCACAGCCAGTCGGACTTCTTGGGTCGCGGGTAAATGCGCAGTTCGGCGCTGGGCTCAGCGGGACGCTCAGGTCGGGCGACCGTCGGTTCCTGAAGATAGACGGCTTTCTCTTGCATATGCGGGCGACCCTTCTGGTGGTGTGCTGGAGGTGATTTAAACTTAGCTAAATTAGGGACTTACGCAAAAAATTGCAAAAGGCGCAAACTCGATTTCAGAGATTGTGAAATCTTTTTAGCATGGTAAAAACGCGCTTGCAAGCCGCATGCTTCATCGCGTGGCAGCGAGGATGCGGATTGAGCGACGGTTCAAGGCCGTGGAGATTCAGGCGCGTCATGCTGTGTCGGGCTTGATGGCAAGCGCATGCGCAGAGCGCGGCCCGTGCGCGCGGCACTACTGTCCGGACAACGGCGGAGACAGACGGCGCAGCGTGTCTTCGAACGCGCTGGCGATGGCGGACGGCGCGCGCCCGGCACTGCGCATCGCATAGATCGGCATGGTCACGGTGGGGCTGAACGGCCGGAAGACGATCGCACGGTTCTTCGCGAGCCGCGCCGTTTCGGCATCGACGAGGCCGATGCCCAGACCGTTCTCGACCAGCGCGCACAAGCCCAGTCCCAGCCCGATTTCCAGCGTCGACTTTGCCGCGACCTGATGCTCGCGCAGGGCGAGATCGAGTCCGGCGCGAATCTCGTCGCCCGACGATGACAGCAGGATCAGCGCTTCGCCAGCGAGGTCGGCGACCTTGACGCGCTTCCTCGCGCACAGTCGATGTCCCTTCGGTAACACGCACACGGTCGCGAGATCGAACAGCTTCCGGCGCAGCACGGAATGCTCGCCGGTCTTCGACTGCGCGATGCCGATGTCGATGCGTCCCTCCGCCACCATTTGCAGCGTGCGCGACGAATCGTGCGACTGGATCGTCAGCGATGCCTCCGGAAAATCCCTCATGAAAGAAGCGGTCACGGCGGGAATCCAGTCCGACGCCAGCGCCGGAATCGCGCTCACGATCAGGCGCGTGTGCTTCATGCTGGTGAGCCCGCTGGCGAAGCGCGTGAGGCTTTCGATGCTGTCGTAGGCACGCTGCACTTCCGCGTAGAGGGCATGCGCCTCGAGCGTGGCCACGAGGCCGCGGCCGGTGCGCTCGAACAGGCGCAGGCGCAGGTCGCGTTCGAGCGCATGCAGGGATTTGCTGATGGACGGTTGCGACACATACAGCCGCGCGGCTGCCTGTGTGATCGAGCCGGTCTCCATGATGACCTTGAACACTTCGGTCTGGCGGAAGTTCATCGCGACATAGCCTCAGGTTATGGACCTACGAGCAATATGAATTTGACGACTGCATTATGACTTTCCAATATTGGCGTGCGGATTCGACCCATTGCACACCAACGTGGAGAACGCAGTGAAGCGATACCTGACGTCCTGTTTGCTTGCGCTCGTAGTCATCTCGTCCCTTGCCGCGCACGATGCCCACGCGGCGCCGGCCAACACGTTGCGGGTCGCGCTCGGCACCGGCGCCACCACCTTCGATCCCGCCTTCAACGACCTTCCCGCCGGCGACACCGTGGACCGGCTCGTCTTCAACGGCCTGTTCCGCTTCGACGATCAGGACATCGTGCAGAAGGATCTGGCCGAGCAGTACACGTATTCGGACGATGGCTTGACGCTCACGGTCGTCATTGCCCGCGGGCGTGTGTTCAGCAACGGTCGTCCGCTCGACGCGGCTGCCGTCGCGGCTTCCTTCGAACGCTTGCTGTCGCCGGCGACCGGCTCGATCTATCGCGGCCTCTATGGCGCGCTGGGGAAGGTGGAGGCGACCTCGAGCAATACCGTGGTGTTTCACCTCGCGCAAAAGAACGGTCACATCGTCACGTTGCTGGCGAGCTCGCCGGCCAGGATCGTCGACGTCAAACAGGTCGCGGAAGCGGGCACGGAGTTCGGCCGCAAGCCGGTCGGCAGCGGGCCGTATCTCGTGGACCGCTTCATCGGCGGCGAATCGTACCGGCTCGTGCGCAACCCGAAGTACAACGGTCCCGCGCCCGCGACACTGGACGCGATCGAGTTCGTGATCGCGCCGGAAGACGGTTCGCGCATGGCGCTGTTGCAGACGGGCGACGTGCAGATCGCCGAGCGCGTCCCCGCCGAGTCGATGGACGCGATCAGGAACCTGCCGGATGCCACTGTCGTGACGGGTCCGGACATGTTCTCGCTCAACCTGGAGATGGTGTTGCGCGGGCCGCTCGCGGACAAGCGCGTGCGCGAGGCGCTGAACCTTGCGGTCGATCGCGCGGGCATCATCAAGGGCCTGCTGCGCGGCCTCGCGACGCCATCGGTGGGCATGCCCGGCCCCGGCACGCAGGACGCGCTCCGCACCACCTTCACGCCGATTCCGTTCGACCCGAAGAAGGCGCAGGCGCTGCTCGCGGAGGCCGGCATCAAGCCCGGCCAGCTTTCGCTGACGCTGACCTGTCCGAACGGACGCTATGTGAAGGATGCGCAGATCTGCCAGGCGCTGGCAGGCTCGTTCTCGGCGATCGGCGTCAAGGTCAAGGCGAACGTGATCGACCGGGCGAGCTGGACGGTCATCGTGAATTCGCCGGTCGATGCGCGCAAGGACAACTTCGCGATGGTCGGCCGCGGCACGGCGGGGATGGACTACACGCTGTACCGCCTGTTCCACACGGGCGTGGACAGCAACCGGAGCGGCTTCAGCAACCCGCAAGTCGACAGGTTGCTGGAAGAAGGGCGGCAGTCGACCGATCCGGCTCGACAAAAAGACCTCTACGGCCAGATTCAGAAAATCATCTGGGAAGAGCAGCCGTATGTGTTCCTCTGGTATCCGATGCAGGCCTACGGCATCAGCAAGAAAGTGCAGGGCTTCGTCATGCGGCCCGACGAGACCATGAGTTTCGAGCGCGCCACACTCAAGTGAGCGTGGCGGTTTCCTGACCGGAGATGATCATGAGATCGCTTGCCCGTCTTGGGACCTCGCTGATGACGCTCGTTGCGGTCTCGGTGCTGGTGTTCGCGTTCGCCAACCTGATGCCGGGCGACCCGGCGCGCATCCTGGCCGGCTCGATGGCGTCCACGCGCGACGTCGAGGCCATTCGCGAGCAACTGGGACTGAACAAGCCGCCGCTCGCGCGCTATGTGCATTTCGTCGCCGGGCTCTACGAGCCTGCTTACGCGATGTCGTACCAGACGCGGCGTCCCGTTGCCGTGGAGATTCGCGAGCGCCTGCCGAACACGTTGATCATCGCGGCGGGCGGCCTGGTCGTCGGGCTGTTGTTCGGTATCGGCGCGGGCGTGCTCAGCGCGCTCAACCGCGGCTCGATGCTGGATGTCGTCATCACCGTGGTCACGCTAGCCGGTATCTCCATGCCGATCTACTGGCTCGCGCTGCTGTGCATCTGGCTCTTCGCGGTGTCGCTCGGCTGGCTGCCGGCAGCGGGCGCGTCGACGCCCGCGCATTTCATCCTGCCCGTGCTGGTGGTGGCGACGCGTCCGGCCGCGATGTTCAGCCAGCTGGTCTCCACGAGCCTGTCCGAAGTGATGTCGCGCGATTATCTGGACCTCGCCCGTTCTAAGGGACTGTCGGCGTCGCGCGTGATGGTGCGCCATGCGCTACGCAATTCGCTGGTCGCGGCCGTAAGCGTGGCGGGCGTGCAGTTCGGCGCGATGCTCGGCGGCGCGGTCGTCACCGAGACCGTGTTCGGGATTCCAGGGGTGGGACGTCTGCTGGTGGACGCCGTATCGGCCGCCGACTATCCGGTGATCGAATATTCGATCCTGATGTTCGCGGTGTTCTTCCTCGTGATCAACCTGCTCACCGACGGCATCACGAAATGGCTCGACCCTCGCACCCGCTGACATGGACACCCCAACACAAGGAGCGCGCAACATGGCGAACGTGACCGGTCTGTCGGGCGCGGTGACGAACCCGCCTCGCGCGAAGATGCGCCTCAGGCTGCTGCGGCAGATCCTGTCGCAGCCGAAGGGCGTGATCGGCGTGGCCCTGGCGCTCGGCTTCGTGCTGCTGGCGCTGCTGGGACCTTCGCTCGCGCCGTTCGATCCGCTCGCGCAGAGCTTCTCCGACACCTTGCAGCCGCCGTCCGCGGCGCACTGGTTCGGCACCGATCAGCTCGGCCGCGACATCTTCAGCCGCGTGCTGACGGGCGCGTCGATCTCGCTTGCGATCGGCATGGGCGGCGTGGCGCTCGCGCTGGCGTGCGGCGTGCCGCTCGGCATCATCGCCGCCTGTCAACGCGGCAAGACCGATACGGTGATCATGCGCGGCATCGACGTGATGCTGAGCTTTCCCGACATCATCTTCGCGCTCGCCATCGTGGCGCTGCTGGGCGCGGATACGAAGAACGTGATCGTCGCGGTGGGTCTCGTGTCCATTCCGGTCTATGCGCGAACCGTGCGCGCGGTGACCTTGAGCGTGCTCGCCGAACCGTATATGGAAGGCGCGCGCGCACTTGGCTGCGGACCCTTGCGGCTGATCCTGCGCCACGTGCTGCCGAATATCAGCGGCGCGGTGCTGACGCTGTCCAGCCTGCTGTTCGCCTCGACGCTGCTGACGGCGTCAGGACTTGGCTTCATCGGACTGGGCGTGCAGGCGCCCGCGCCGGAGTGGGGCGCCATGCTCGGCGACAGCCGTTCCTATCTGCAATCGCAGCCGTGGATGGCGGCCTTTCCCGGCGTGTTCCTCGCACTGGCCGCGCTCGCGTTCAATCTGCTCGGCGAGGCCTTGCGCGTCGTATTCGATCCGACTGCGCGCCATGCGCCCAGGAAGTCGTCGGTACGCACGCTGGCCGAGCGTCTGCGCACGCGCGCGGCAAAGGACGCGGACGCGCTGGCGAATCCGTCGCGAGAAGCGCACTTGCGCGAGCCCGCCGCGCCGGTCGCGGTGCGCGATCTGAGCGTCGATTTCATGGCGGGCCGCGCGCGCCGCCGCATCATCCGCTCGGTCGATCTCACCGCGCAACGCGGCCGCACGCTCGCGGTCGTCGGTGAATCCGGCTCGGGCAAGAGCACGCTGCTGCGCACGCTGGGCACCTTGCTGCCGGCGGATCGCGCGCGCATTGCGCAAGGCGTCGTGTCGATCGCCGGACAGGACGTGACCCGGCTCTCCAACCCGGCCTTGCTCGAACTCAGGCGCACCGCCATCGGTTATGTGTTTCAGGACGCAGGCAGCGCGCTCAACCCGGTGCTCACGATCGGCGCGCAACTGGCCGAAGCGGTCGGCCTGGGCACGAGCCTGTCCCGCGACGCCGTCAGGCAGCGCTGCATCGCGTTGCTTGCCGAGGTCGGCATCTCGGCGCCCGAGAGCCGGCTGCGCATGTATCCGCATCAGTTTTCGGGCGGCATGAAGCAGCGCATCGTGATTGCGATCGCGCTGGCGCAGCGCCCGCAGATCCTGCTCGCCGACGAGCCCACCAGCGCGCTCGACGTCACCATCCAGCGTCAGATCCTCGACTTGCTGCGCAAGCTGACCGGCGCGTCGGGCATGACGACCGTCATCGTCACGCACGATCTGGGCATGGTGGCGCGCCATGCCGACGACGTCGCCGTGATGTATGCCGGCGAGATCGTCGAACGGGGTGCGGTGAGCCGCGTGTTCGCGGGTCCGCTGCATCCCTATACCGTCGCGCTGCGGCGCTCCACGCTCGCGCTCGACGGCACCCGCGGCCGTCTGCTGGACGCGATCGAAGGCGAGCCGCCGTCGCTCGACACGCCCGGCGTGGGCTGTCCGTTCCAGCCGCGCTGCACGCGCAGCAAGGCGCGCAGCGAATGCAGGACGATCCGCCCGCTGCCCCGGCCGGTCGACGGCGTCATCGTGGCCTGTCATTTCGCCGAGGAAACCGCATGAACGCCCCGCATGATCCGGTACTGCGCGTCGTCGATGTCAAGCTGCACTTTCCGGTGCAAGCCAGGCTCTTTCGCGGCAAGGACGCAGCCATGGTGCGCGCGGTGGACGGCATCAGCTTCGAGGTGCCGCGCGGCAGCTGTTTCGCGGTCGTCGGCGAATCCGGATCGGGGAAGAGTTCGCTCGCGCGTCTTCTGGTCGGACTGGCCGCGCCGACGTCGGGCGAAGTCTGGCTGGACGGCGCACCGCTTTCGAAGTGCACGCGCGGCGAGTTGCGGCGCATGCGGCGCCGCGTGCAGATGGTCCTGCAGGATCCGCACGCGTCGCTCGATCCGCGCATGACCGTCGAGCAGATCCTGAAAGAGGCGCTCGTGGTCCACGCGCTCGGCGACGGCGCCAGCGACCGGTCGGCGAGGATCGCGCGGGTTCTCAACCGCGTGGGGCTGGGCGCCTCGTTTGCCGGGCGCTTTCCTCACGAACTCTCGGGCGGTCAGCGGCAGCGGGTCGCGATTGCGCGCGCGATCATCTGCGAGCCCGAGGTCCTGATCCTCGACGAGCCGGTGAGCGCGCTCGACGTCTCCGTGCAGGCGCAGGTCGTCAACCTGCTCATGTCTTTGCAGCGCGAACTCGGGCTCACGTATCTCATCATCACGCACGACCTGAGTCTCGTCGGTCATATGGCCGACGCCGTGGGCGTGATGTATCTCGGGCGCTTCGTCGAACAGGGCGAGGCCGCGCAGGTATGCCGCGCCCCGCAGCATCCGTACACCCGGAGCCTGTTTGCCTCCGTGTATGGCAGCGTCGGCGGCCAGCCATGCGACGGCCCGCTCGAAGGCGCGGTGCCGAGCCCGCTGGCGCTGCCGGGCGGGTGCACCTTCCATACGCGTTGCCCTGCTGCGCGCAGGCTCGCGCAACGGGGCGGCGACGTCGTGACGGCCGACGGCGACGGACCCGCCGTTCCAGCCATCTGCGCACACCACACGCCCGAGCCCAGGCGGGTCGCGACGGAACACACCGTCGTGACGTGTCATTTCGCGGGCGCGGAAACCATCGAGCACGTCTGAGTTCAACAGCGAGGAAAGGTCGAAAGCAATGTCAAATACAGTCAATGGCGTAGCCGATATCGTGATCGTCGGCGGAGGGATTTATGGTGCGAGTCTCGCGTACGAGCTTGCCGTCGCGGGCAAGAAGGTGACGCTGCTCGAAGGCGCGGAGATCGCCAGCGGCGCGTCGGGCGGTCCGGGCGAGCGGGGTGTGCGGGCCAATAATCGCGACCTGCGCGAATTGCCGATCGTCGCGAAGGCAATCGATCTGTGGCAGGACTTCCAGAACCGCTTCGAAGGCGGCGTGGGCTATCGGCGCCTGGGCGGCCTGCAAGTCTACGACCTGCCGTACGGGCAGCGCGAACACGAGGTATTCGGCCAGATGGAGGCGCGCGCGGCGGTCCAGAACGCGATGGGCGTGTCCACTGAGATCCTGTCCCGCGAAGCGACGCTCGACAAGGAACCGGAGTTGTTCAAGGGCGTGCGCCATGCGCTCTACTGCCCGAAAGACGGCGTCGGCGATCACACTTATGCAACGCGCCAGTTCGCGAAGGAAGCTGCGAAGGCTGGCGCGCTGATCCGCAGCAAGGCGTTCGTGACCGAAATCGTCTACGAGGGCCGCAGTGCGACCGGCGTCAAGCTCGATAGCGGGGAGATCGTGCAGGTGGGCGAGCAGCTGGTGATCCTGTCGAATGCGGGCGCCCTGTCACTGCTCAAGCCCATTTTGGGGGCGAACGAGATCATGCCGGTGTGGAACATTCATCCGCAGATGATGTATGTGACGAACCCTCACGGCAAGAAGGTGAACCATCTGCTGTCGCACGCGCATCGGCGTCTCGCGATCAAGCAGATTCCGGACGGCACGCTCATGCTGTCGGGCGGCGTATCGGTGCGTTATACCCAACCGGACCTGTGGCACGGCTCGCTGAGCTCGACGGCCATCAACCTGACGGATTCGATCGCCACACTGCCGTTTCTCGACGATTCGTCGTTCGTCAAGGTGGATGCGTCGCGCACCGATACCGTCGCGCTCGACGGCGTGCCGATCATCGACCGGCCGCACGCGCTGGGCAACACGATCTACGGCTTCGCGTGGAGCGGACACGGCTTCGCGATCTCGCTCGGCTTCACGCATTACCTCAGGGAATGGCTGCTGACCGGCGAGAAGCCGGCCGCGCTCGACGCGTTCAGCCCGGCGCGCTTCATCAACTGATACGGGCATGCAGCAAGATGGAATGCTCGCACAACATGCATGGAAATCAGGATACCGCATGAATGATTCATTGGATGTGAACCGTCCGGGCAAGCACACGTACAGCCTGGCAGAACTCGCTCTCGGTAACCGCGACAGCGGCGACGACACCCTCACTTGCATCACGAACGGCGCGGGACCGTCGGTTGTGGTGTGCGGCGGCATTCATGGCGACGAATACGAGCCTCAGATCGTGTTGCGCCGCCTGATTGCATCACTCGATGCCACCGATGTCGCAGGCCGCCTGATCATCATCCCTTCGCTGAATTTCCCGGCGGCGCACGACGGCCGGCGCGTGTCCGTCAAAGACGGGCTGAACATGAACCGCACGTTTCCGGGCGATCGGAACGGATCGGTGACGCAGCGGCTCTCCGCCTTCCTGAATGACGCGCTGTTTCCGCACTGTGACCTGCTGGTCGACGTGCATGCGGGCGGGAGCGGCTGCATCGTCGTGCCGATGGTCTTCGGCTGGACCTCCGGGCAATGCAGCATGACAGAGCGTGATCTGGACGGCCTGATGGAGACGTGGGGCTATCCGTACGTGCAGCACGTGCCGGTCGTCGACACGACGTCATGCGGCGCGGCATTGATCGCCAGGATACCGTCGATCGAGATCGAAGGCGGCGGGGGCAGCCTCTCGGCGTCGGAACTGGAGTTGATGCTGGCGGGCCTGCGACGCGGGCTGCGCGCGTATGGCGTGCTGAAGGCGGCGGCGGATGTGGATGCGGATGCGGATGCGGCGGCGGATGCGATGAAGGCCGACCCCGTCATCCATCTCGACGTGACCGACGACAACCAATACTTCGCGCCGGTGACAGGTGTCATCGAGCACACGGTCGCGCTGCATGATTTCGTCGAAGCTGGACAGGTGGTGGCGCTCATGCATTCGGTCGACGGCGCCTATGCCACGCAAGAGGTGCTCGCGCGCCGTCCCGGGCATGTGCTTCGGCAAAGCACGCTTGGATTCGTCGGGCAGGGCGCGCCGGTCGGCAATACGGGTACGCCGCGCCGTCCGGCGTGACGCGGCGGGGAGGCTGGCTTTCCGGAAGCGGCCTTTGCGCTTTCGCCCGGACATGGGGGCCAGACCGGAAACGCATGCAGTGAGAATCTTCTACGTGCTACGGGGCGAACTGCAAACTCACAGTCCTTCTTGAGTCGCATGCAAGGGTGGGAAATCATTCGACGAGGCGCGGGTCATCGTCACGACATCCCCGGTGCCGGGAGCAATGCGCGTGAGCGCCGTGCCCGGCTGCTAAGGCGGATCCCATATCGACCCGTCCGAGGTTCGTTCATGAGGCCGACGCGCCCGTCGAAACGCGGCTGGTGAACGAAGAGCCATTCGGTCCGCTGACTACGATCAATGGCTCCACTTCGCTCGAAGAAGCGATACGACTCGAATGCAGACTTGCCGCGTATGCGTTCAAGCGTTGGCAGCGCGATGCAGTGCATCTGGGCGACGAACTCGAATGCGGCATGGTGTCAGTCAACGATGACGGCCTTGCTTATACCGAGGTGCCGTTCAACGGCGTGAAGGGATCGGACTAGGGGTCGGAAGTCGGCAAGGAGGCGATCGACACGCTTCTGACCACATAGCTGGTTTCCAAGTTGCATCTTTGAGTCAATGGTGAGACGCATTGCGACGTGTTCGTGTGAGAGCTGCGCAAGGGTGCGAGCGAGTCAGGGTTTGCGATGCGGCGAGATTGCTTCGGCGGTCGACATCACTAGGCCTGCAACGCGGTGCTCGTTGCGGCCGTCCCAGCGCGGAGGGCTCATCGCGACGTTGACTGCGCCGATCGCACGGCCGCCTGCGCCGCGCACCGCGGCGGCGGTTGAGATGTCGCCGGGAAAGAACTCATCCTTCGTATGCGCATAACCTTTCGCGCGCACGTCGGTGAGACGCGCCTTGATCCGGTGCGGCGTGGTGCGGGTGGACGGCGTGTGCGCGACGAGATCGCTGGCTGCGAGCAGATCGTCGATCTCGCCGTCGTCGAAGGTGGCGAGGATAGCCTGGCCCAGTGCGGTACAGTAGGCCGGCAGGCGGGTGCCGACATGCACGTTCGGGTTCAGCACGTTGCGGCTGACGATGCGCAGCACAAAGACAATGTCGGTGCCGTCGAGCACGGTCAGATTAGTGGCTTCTTCGGTTTCGAGTCCAAGTTGCTGCAGATATGGCGTCGCGCGGATGACGAGGTCGTTGCACGACAGGAAGTGGTCGGTGAAGTTGAGCAGACGTACCGACAGCTCGTATTTGCGGCTTGCCGCGTCCTTCACTAGGTAACCAAGCGTGGCGAGCGTGTAGGTGAAGCGCTGCGTGGCGCTCAAGTCGAGCGCGGCGAGTTCTGCGATCTCGGAGAGCGATAACTGGCGCTTAGTACCGTCGAACGCGGTCAGCACCGACATGGCTTTTTCGATCGACCGCACGTACAGCGATGACGCGGTCGGATCGCTGCGGGAGGCAGCAGCCGATGCGCCGGGGAAGTGCGGTATAGCGCGGCGGGCAGCTGGCATAAGGAGGCGGATGGAAAGGAATATTGGTTGTCGCAGTGCGGTAGAAACGCTGTCCTCGATGGTAGCACCCAAGCCTGACGTAAGTAGAGTCGCTGTTCAAACTATTCGCTATTCACCCCGATAATCAACATACGCGCGCGCGGCGTAGCACCGCATGGGAGTAAAGGGGAGTTGGCAGGTGTAAGTCTTTGAATCGTGCTGGCGTCTAACCCGCTGGGCACGCACGTGACCGGCATTGACCTGCACAAACCACTCGCCGCAGATGAAGCCGGTTCGCTCAAGCGGTCGCTCGGCGACTGCGGCGCGCTATATTTTACGATCAGCAACTGAACTGCGACGAGCATCTCGCGCTCCCGCAGCAGTTTGCGTCGATCGACGTGAACCGCTTATCCGCCGCGGGGCCGGGCGATCGGTTTCAGCAACGACCATCGACGATTGATATGCGCGTCTCCACTTCATCGCGCACGCTCGACGGTCTTGTGTTGTGCGCACTCTACGCGAAAACGTGCTCGGTCAATATACATGGGATGCTCCTTTACGCCTTTAACCACAAAGCAGGGCATCGTCTGGCTCACCACTCACCGCGAACGCTGTTGTCGGCGCCGCGAATTGCTGACGTTCAGCGTCCGTTAGCGCTTGGTGCCTCACGTGAGAGGCGTTCGAACTTCCGTAGGCGGCCATGAAGCGACATCCGTCCGATGCGTCGTTCAGACATTCAGACTGCAGCGCCACTCAGCAAGCGGTCATTCGATGGCGGAGGAGCTGGCGCCGCGTCATCGCGGCTTGGCCGACGCGCTTCAGTTCCTTTGCCGACGTCCGACCCGGTCCAGAAAGCGGCCCCTGAGGAAGCGGATCGGTCAAATCAACTTGTATGTCGCATCCCACGGCGGAACCAGCCAAGTAATGCGGCCTTTCCGCAACTCCACGACAGAAGCAAATCCATGCCACAAGAGAAGTTGACAGCGTCAACTTTAAAAGTGTACAGTGTCAACAAAAGAAACTTGGCTCTTTGAGGTGCATATGGGAACGACGCTGATTACGGGTGGACATACCGGATTGGGGTTTGAAACTGCAGCAAAACTGGCAGCGAAAAAGCAAAACCTTATACTTGCAGGCAGAAATTCATCAGCTGTCGAAGCTGCCGCTGAACGGCTGCGCGAACGGTTCGGCGTACAGGTAACTACAGTAAGACTTGATGTATCCTCGCTTGGTTCGGTACGCTCAGCCGCGGCCGAAATCAAACGGTTCATCGCCGCTGGCACGTTCAACGATCTGCACGCGTTGATATGTAATGCAGGCGCACAATTTCGAGGACCTATTGAGTACAGCGCTGATGGGTTTGAGTTGACATTTTCGACCAACTATCTTGGTCATTTCCTTCTCGTGAACCTTCTTCTGGACACGCTTGCCCAAGACGGCAGGATCGTATTCACGGCAAGCGGCACCCATGACCCAGATACCATCGACGGAAAAATGGTGGGGAAAGCAATTGCAGCCGATGCTATGGCCCTTGCGCATGAAGGGCGGCAAGGGAAAGCCAGCGCAGGAGGCGTACTTTATGCCACGTCCAAGCTGTGTTTGTTGCTTTTTGCTTATGAGTTAAGCCGTCGCTTGGCGAAACACCGCAGCAACTTGACCTCGATTGCATTTGACCCCGGCTTTATTCCGGAAACAGGCCTTGCTCGCACCTCACCTGCATTCGCTGTTAGCCTCCTACGCACGAACGGAATGAAATGGTTGCTGCGCAAACTGGGAGTGACCATGGGGAGCATCTCATTTTCGGGCGATGCCTCGGCGCGGATTGCCACAGATCCGCAGTTCGCGCGTGCCTCCGGCCAGTACCTGCAATCAAAAGACAGTACATTGGTGCCTGCGCAGTCGTCGAAAGCGTCTTATGACGAACAGACTGCAGCCAAGCTCTGGAATGATTCGATGGCGCTAGTGAAATTGCAATCTAACGAAATGCCGAAGGTCATCCAGTGAAGACCAGCGACCGCATTATCGACTCGGCGATTGCTCTGCTTGATAGCGGTGGTATGTCAGCCGTCACGCTCAGGGCCGTGGGTCAGGCAAGTGGCCTATCGCACAACGCGCCATATAAGCATTTCGACAATCGGGACAGCCTCCTGGGTGCTATCGCCACCCAGGAGTTTCAAAGGCTCGCCGCAGCATTTAGGGCGTCCCGCCAGGAGCGGGTACGGCCTTTGACCAAACTGAAACAGGCGTTGCAAGTGTTTTCACGATATGGCCGCGACTATCCAAATCGTTACCAGCTGTTGTTCAGCGATCCTGATATAGCGAAGCAGGGTGGCGATTTGCAGCAGGCAGCTATGGCGTCTTTTTCGGCCTTTGCAGCTCTCATTGCCGAGTGCCAAACGGCTGATGTCCTGCCTGGCGTTGAGACACCTGCACTGGCCGGACTTATCTATGCTTCGGTACATGGATTGATCAATCTCCAAGCCAGCGGGCGCATGAGGGCGGAGAAAGGCTTTATGACAGTGGACGACGGTGTCACGCTACTGCTAAAGCTACTCGCTTACGAGAAGTCGGGAAATTAGTCATGACAATGGCTGAATTAGTGCGGCTTGCGTCGCGCGGACAGATGATGCCCGATGCGCCTATAGCGGCCACCGGCTTCATTGAAATCAGCGCGTCGCTAGACAAGATCTGGGAAATTCTGGTCGATGTTACCCATTGGGAAAACTGGCATCCTTATTTGGCGAACGCGGCACTGGCAGGCCCCTTCGTCGCAGGGTCAAAATTAACATACGGCGGTTTAATCAAGCATCACCTAGAAATTGCTAAAGTAGCCGATAAAGAGCTTGTCATGCTGTGTGGAACGATGGCAGGTTACAAGGGGATCACGCGCTGGGATATTGGTAAGACCAACAATGGAAAAGCGCGCGTCGCGTTTAGTGAATGTTCTTCCGGTTTTTCGATCCGTATGCTGTATCGCAACGAAAAGCTTGCCGACCATCTTCAGAGCTGGCTGGATGCATTGAAGCGGGAGGCGGAAAGGTGCTTTCAGTGAGCGCCAACGGGATCGGGCGAACCTGACGTTGCTCAGGCGTGCGAGAACAAGAGTCTCTCTGCGTTCCGATGCGCCAATTTCGGCTTTTCTTCGGCGCTAATGGGCGCGGACTCAATAAAATGCGCGGCAGAAGCCACGTCCCAAAGCATCGCTCCCTTGCTGTCCGAGAGTCCCTTTGAAGGGATCATCCACCGCGAACATGATCCGATCCGGACCCAGGACATCGAGGTTCTGCCGCAGCATGCGGTGACTGAACACGTCCCCAGGGGTGGCGTAGATGTTTCCTGTAATGAAGTCAAGTACCGACCGTTCGAGCTTGGCAGTTCCGGTGAGCGCATTGGCTCGATCGGCGAAGGAGACCAACATCTCTGTAGTTGCCCCTGCAACTCAGGACACACGGACACCGTTAGGTTGATGATGCCGCAGCCCGTCTAAACTCGCGAGGCGAGCGGTATTTCAGGGCTTTGTGCGGGTGGCGCTCGTTATACTGCTCGAAGGCAGCGGCCAGATGCGTGAGCGCCGTGGGCGCATCGGGCTTTTCCATGAAGGCGACGTAATCGTGCTTCATCGTTTTCACGAACCGCTCGGCCATGCCGTTGCTCTGCGGTGAGCGCACAGGCGTGGTCAGCGGCTCCAGACCCAGCTCTCGCGCGAAGCGGCGCGTGCGATGGTCGATATAGGCCGAACCGTTGTCCGTCAGCCACTCGATAGGCTGCGTGGCCTGCATTGTGCCGAAGCGCTGCTCGACAGCAGCCAGCATCACATCGCGTACTACATCGCCGCTATGGCCGGCTGTCGTCGCTGCCCAGCTAATCGCTTCCCGGTCGCAGCAGTCTAGCGCGAACGTCACGCGCAGCGGCTGGCCATCGTCGCATCGGAACTCGAAGCCATCAGAGCACCAGCGCGTATTGCTCCGGTCCACGGCCACGCGACCCTCATGCCGTCGCTTGTCTCGCCGCACACCAGGCCGACGCAGCAGCAACTGGTGCTCGCGCATCACTCGGTAGACCCTTTTGTGATTGACGCACGGCGCACCGACCATCTCGCGGCTGCGCCGCAGCAGTGCCCAAATTCGTCGGTAGCCGTAGCTCGGCAGACCAGCCACATGCATCTGGATTTCGTCGAGCAGGCCCGTGTCGTCAGGCATCCGAGCGCGGCGGCCATCCTGCCAGCCTGCTTCACGAACCTGCTTCACCGCCACACCAGAGCGCGCCACGCCGAGAACTTCACAGACCGTTTTCAATGGTCGTCCCCCGGCAGCAAGGGCGAGCGCGCAATCAGGTTTTTTGAGCGGCCCCATTCAACTGCCTCGCGGAGAATCTCGTTCTCCATAGTCTTCTTCCCGAGCAGTCGTTGCAGTTCCTTTATTTCCTTGATGGCAGCGGCCAGTTCTGACGCAGGCACGACTGTCTCACCCGCTTTGACTGCCGCCAGACTGCCTTCCTGGTATTGCTTGCGCCAGCCGAACACCTGGTTCGGATTGACGCCGTGCCGTCGCGCTACTGCCGATACCGACGCGCCGGGAGCTAACGTCTCCTGCACGATAGCGACTTTTTCCTGCACCGCGCGTCGCCGACGACGCTCCGGCCCGCTCAGAATTTCGATGTTTTCCACGTAATGACTAGGCTTCGTGATGGTCACAAGACTATCCGTATTTTAAGAGAGTCCTTGTGTCCTTAGATACGTGGGGCTATTCCAATCTCCCCCATATGGCCAAGAACGAGCTGTAGGCTCGGGTGGCGGTCGAAGGTTCCGGCGAGAATCAGCCGGAGGGCGGTCAGTCCCGCTTCTGCATGCCAACCCCACCCTCCGGTCGCCAGCATCAGGTTCGTTGAGGGACTAAAGCCGCTATAGCAGGCGTCGCGCACTGCCGCGATTGGGAGGCCAGGATGGATATAGAGGGGGACATCCAATTCCGCGGCGGCTTCGAAGATTGGCCGATGACTGGTGTGATCAAGATATTTTTCGCCGGTGCGAGGAAACAGCATCGCGCCAACGAAGTCCAGTTCATCGACGCAGCGGCGCAATTCCTCTGCGGCGGCCTCCGGGGCGGGCGTAGGTAATGTGGCGAATGCGGCGAAGCGATCAGGCCGGCGCCGGACTGCATCGGCAAGGAAATCATTGGCATCGCGTGCCAGAGGCACTGCCAGCGCAGGGGGCAGTTGCTGCGTCCCGGGCGCGGTGATCGAAAGCACCTGGAAATCCACGCCCATGGCATCCATTCGTGCCAACCGCTCCTCTCCAACATCGAGCAGCTGACGGTTGGTTGTCTGTTGATTGCTCCAGTTAATGGTCTCGTCACCGCCCAACTCGAGCAGCGCCGAGCGGAGCCCAGCAGTCCAGACGTGCTCCTCAATTGCGATTACGCGTGACAGCTGGCCCGCAGTTTCGAACATATCTCTTCTCTGTTTGTTGATCCTACACTTGCTTATGGATAGCGGGGCCGTTCCAAGTTGCGCTTCTTAGCCACTTGCTCTCCTCGACATGGACGCGGTCAACGCGATTTCATGATCAAGTACGGCAAAACCGACATGCGTCGCTTGCGATGCCCCCCGCAATCTCCGCCCAATAGATAGCATCACGGCGCGACAGACCGTCTGGTTTGGTCAATAGCTACGCAACGCCGCAAGATTTTCGTAGCGCGAGAAAGATCATAAGCTTCACTATTAACTGCGCTGAATTTCTGTTTGAAGCGCCGTCTCGGAGTGCGGCGTGCAAATCACGGGATCACCAAAACGATAGCTGGACGCCGTAATGGAACCCATGAAGGCGCTCTCGTGATAGACGCGATGCCCGCGGTCATCTCCGGCGGCACCTAGGGCGACCATCAACGGGATAAGGTGGTCTTCACGAGGACGAGCCGCCCTTGCGGACGGTGCGTTGACCCAGTCAATCAGACGCCGCCTGCGTTCCTGCGGTGACGAACTCGTCAACGTCTCACCGAGCCATCCATCGAATTTGGCGGTCGACTGCTGGCCTGCGCCGTTAATGATGCTACGGGTATCATGAAAGCTGAATCCGCTACCTATAATGAGGACGCCCTGATCCCTTAATGGGGCAAGTAGCTCTCCTACCCTGATGTGCTCGGCCGGATCGAAGTCCGCCTTCATGGAAAGCTGGACTAGCGGCAGTTCACCCTCACGATAAAGAGTGTGCATGAGAGAGAAGGTGCCATGGTCGAATCCGCGATGCGGGTCCAGACCTGTCGGCTGGCCTCCTTGTTGAAGCAAATCGCGGATGAGTTCGGCTAGCTCGGGATCACCAGGCGCGTCATAGCGAATGCGGTAAGTATGCTCGGGAAAGCCGGAGTAGTCGTAGTACATCGGCGGATGAGCAGCGGACGACAGCCAGAAACGGTCCGATTCCCAATGCCCTGAGATCATCAGCACCGCCCGGGGGGCCTCGCCCAGTTCGCGCCGCACACTCTTCAGTGATTCTTCCAGCTGATCATAAACGCCGGGCCGGTAGTCTTTCATCCACGGCCAAGGGCCGCCTCCATGTGAGAGGAAATATGTTGGTAGTCGATGAAGCATTTTATGACCTGCTGATTGGAATGGATGGGTCAAAGCTGCCTCACAGGCGAGCTGTAGTCCAACCTTGGTCTACGCCGCGAGTTGTTCAACGGCTTCGCGGGCCGATAGAATGGCTTTCTCTCTTGCGTCCGCCATGTTGAGACCCTCGGCCACAATCGTTTCGATGTTTTTAACGCCGATGAATCCAAGCGCTACGCGCAGAAACGACTCTGCGTGTTCAGCGGACCTGAAGGCCGATTGCTCGCCGTAGACACCGCCCCGAGCAATTGCAAGAATGACGCGCTTATTGCCCGCAAGCCCTTCGGGACCGTTCGACCCGTAACGGAACGTCGTTCCCGGCACGATAAGCCGATCGATCCATGCCTTCAGCTCAGACGGCAACGTGAAGTTGTACATCGGTACTCCGATGACGACGATGTCGGCGTCGACAAACTCGCGAAGAACTGCGTCGCTCGTGTCGCGCTTGGACTGCTGAAGCGGGTCTAAGATCGGCGCTGCCTTGGAGAGAGGGTGGGCGGAAGGGGCAGTCACGGCAGTGAAATGCGGTAGGTCATCCGCCACGATGTCGCGGTAGGTAATGTCGTGCTGTTCCGAACCGCCAAGTTTCTTAACGATCAGCGATGAAAGCTCGCGGGAGACCGAGCGCGGGCCAGTAATACTGCTATCTACGTGCAAGAGCTTCATGGTGGAATTAGGTTCCGTTTGGTTACCAAGTGGTAGTATGTGCCTACCCAAATCCGCCCACAAGAACGCACACGTTTGATACCTAGGGCACATGAATGTGACTAACCCCAACTCTCAAAACATACCAGCTAGCCGTGAACCCGCTGCCTGCCTAAAGGTGAGCCAGGTGATTGGCCACATCGGCGACAAATGGACAGTGATGGTCATCATCCTGCTTCGTGAGCGCGGGCATCGGTTCAATGAACTGAAACGCGGCATCGACGGTATCTCGCAGCGGATGCTTACTCTGACGCTGCGGAATATGGAGCGAGACGGGTTGGTTACGCGCACAGTCACACCTTCCATTCCACCCCGGGTCGACTATGAACTTACGAAGATCGGACATTCGTTAGCAGACCCAGTCCGCGCTTTGGGAGATTGGGCTTTTGAAAACCTCAGAACGATAGCGGCTGCACAAGCGTCTTACGATGCTAAGGTGAGTAAACAATTGGTTTAACTGACCAAAAGCCAAAGACGATAGGAAGAAGGTTCTTATCAAATCCAGACTTCAACAAAGGCAAACAAAGGCCGGCGGAACGGTCGACGAGGGCGACGCGCAGTTAGGCCACATGTACCAATTGTCCGTATCACCCCGATAACCGCCCTTCAACGCCTGCAAGCGCGACCGTCAGCAATGGGTCGCTATGTAAACCTCTGCATAGCGATCCCTATGCTCAGGTCGCGACTATGCGCAGGTGATCGGTCGCTGAGGGCGCCGACTCAAGCATAGCGAGGCTCTGGCAAGGTAGGCGAGCAAGGATCTGAACATAGTTTCGACCTGTGATGCAGTGATGGTCTCACTTCTGGAGATCATTATGGACATCGTTCACTGCCTCCACCGTACCGACATAAACGTTATCGCCGACGGGCGGATCATGCCATACGTTGATGCGTTCAAGCAGTACCTGAGCCAACGCCGGTACGCTGCAAAGACGGTCGCTACTTACCTGCTCTGTGTCACGTGTTGATGTGCACGCAGAACTGACCCACCTGAGCCTGTAATTTTCATCGAATATTGACCCACGTGATTGAATGCCCTGCTCAATCCTTGAGCAGGGGATACAAAGGTGATCACGGTGGGCATATTGGCCAAGATCAGGCGGATGTATTTCCGCGAGAAGGTCCCGCTGCGCGAGATTGCGAGGCTTACGGGCCTGTCCCGAAACACGATATGCAGCTGGCTGCGGCAGACCGATGCCGTCGAGCCGAAGTATCCAAAGCGCGTCGAGTTCGCGCGATGGTTCTGGTAGCGCGCCGAAGGCAGCAAGGCAAAAATCCCAAAGGCGATGGAAGACGCCTTCCGAGAGCCTCAGACGGATGACGAGCGCCAGATCAAGACCTTCATCGACCGGTACAACGCGCAACAGGCGACCCAAGTCGAGCAGGAACTTTTCAAACAGCGCACGCGGCTGGCCGGTGCAGAGCGCACGCTGCAGATCAAGACGACCAAAGCAGCTACTGAAAGCAAGCGCATCGCGACGGACAAGATCGATGCGGCGCTACGCCGACTTGCGGACTTTGGGCGGACTGAGCAGAAGCCCGCGCGATTCACGCATTTTTCCCGGCTACTACGCGCCCGTGCTTGTAGTCGAAGACGGGCAGTATGTTGTCAAGCCGATGCGCTACCAGTGTCGTATCGCCGGGAAGCCCGCGAACTACGATTTCAAATACCCCGGAACATACAACGCGCGGCGAGATAGCCTGGAAAAATCCTGGAAGCCGTGCTTTGGCTACACACATGGGCTGATGCTCGTTGACGTCTTCTACGAGAACGTCATGCGAGCGAAGTGCGAGAACACGCTGTTCGAAACGCATGACGGGCCGCAGGCGCCCGGCGAAAACGTCGTCCTCGAGTTTCGGCTTGGTAACGCTCAGCTGCTGATGGTCGCATGTCTCTGGTCGAAGTGGACGGCGCCCGGTCAACCGATCTCCTCTCCTTTGCCGTCATCACAGACGAGCCGCCCGCCGAAGTAGAGGCCGCAGGCCACGATCGCTGCATCGTCCCGATCAAGCGTGAGAACGTCGACGCCTGGTTGAACCCGCAGGCGTCCGACCTGGCCGCACTCGATGCAATTCTCGAGGATCGGGACCGGCCTTACTACGAGCATCGACTCGCCGCATAAATCGTGGACAGCGGCAGCCGCTTACCGGACGCCACTCGGAACGTGTCTTGCTCAGCTGTTTGTGTTCTTTACTAAGGAGGTGCAACGATGGCAGGCGACAACTCGTATAAGCCCGGTGAGATCGTCAAGGTGTCCGGCATCTATTCCGTCGTTCATGACGATGGCAAGGATACGTTTGAAGTCACGTGTGTCGAGGGCGAGCATTTTCCGCCGACGAGAAGCGGCAAGGGCGCCCACTTCGAACTGAAATATGCGGCAACACACTCACACAAGCACGGTGAACTGACAGGCACCGAGGCGCGTGGGTGACAAACCGTGATGTGATCGACCGGCATGAAGTGCTACGTGTCTAACGCTTCATGCCGACCGCGCGGCGCATCGCGGCAGTGATGCCTTGCCGCGTGCGCCAGTAGCCTTCCCATGGGTCCGCTGCAAGCGTGCGTTGCCGGTGGATAGCCTGCGCCATCGGCCATTGGTCGCCGCTTTTTACATCCGTTAGCTCATCCCACGATATCGGCATTGATACCGCCATGCCCGGGCGGGCGCGCACCGAAAACGCGGCCACCGTGCTGGCGCTTCGTCCCTTGCGCAGATAGTTGATGAAGATTTTCCCAACTCGATTTTTCGGGCCCAGCACGGCTGAAAAACGCTGTGGTACGACGCGCGTCATGTGCTGTGCGACCGCTTGCGAGAAAAGCTTGACGTCCTCCCACCCCTGCCGGCGGGTCAACGGCACGACGATGTGAAAACCCTTGCCGCCGCTGGTCTTCGCAATGAGCGTAGACCCAGTTCGTCGAGCACGACCTTGACGAGTGATGCGGCTTCCAGCATCGCGGACCAGGGCAGCGCGGGATCGGAATCGAGATCAAAGATGACACGGTCGGGGTGTTCTAGCGCCGGCGCCACGCCGTTCCATGAATGAATTTCGACGACGCTCATCTGAGCGAGCCCGACCAGCGCGTCAGCCGTGTCGGCAACCGGCAGCGGTTTATGTCCCGGATAAACGCTTTCGGGCAACTCTTCCACGCCCGGAATGCGGGCACGCTCGAAGTGCTTCTGGAAGAACAGTTCACCCGCAATGCCGTCAGGCGCACGTACGAGCGCAAGCGGCCGGCCGTGCAGATAGGGCAGTGCCCACTCCGCGATCGCGTCGTAGTAGCGCACGATGTCGAGCTTGATGCGGCCTGAGGCCTGATCCATCACGCGCTGTGGGTTGCTGATCTTGATGTCGCCCACGATGACTGTGCCGCGGGGATCGGATCGTTCCCGCGTGGAGCCCACATCCCCTACTTGTGGATCATCAACGACCTTTTCTTCCGTGACCGCCCGTGCGGGCTTGTCTTCGCGCAAGGCATGAAACACGGGATGCCGGATTTCGCCGTTGGGCGTCCACTCCAGGAAGGACACCTCCGCCACGATGTCGGGCACGAGCCAGTGGAATTCGCGATCACGCTCGGGTTGAGGCGGGTTGTAGAAGGCGGGCGTGGCCTGAAGCAACGCTTGAGCGCGCTTGCTGAACGCGGCGCTGCGCGAGGGCGTCAGATGAGGCGCCACATGGCCCGCATACCTGAGCGTGCCGTCTTGCTCATAGACGCCCAGCAACAACGAACGCACGCCCGTCTTGGCGCCCTTCACGCGCGAAAAGGCCCCAATCACGAACTCTTGTCTGAGATTGCATTTAAGCTTGACCCAGTAGTGTGAACGTCCCGAGCGGTACGGTGCATCGGCGCGCTTGCCGATGATGCCTTCGAGTTTCATCTTGCAGGCGGATGCCACGAGGGACGCCGGGTCCTCGGCGAAAGCGTCGGAGTAGCGAAGGAGAGGGCTCGCGACGCCCTGCATCAACTCGTGAAGGAGGGCCCGGCGCGACCGGAGCGGCTGCTCGCGGATGTCAGTGCCGTTCAGCCACAAAAGATCAAAGACATAAAGAACAATGTCTGCCGTACTGCGCCGGTCGAACGCGTTCTGCAGCGCATTGAAGTTGGGCTTACCGCTGGCGTCCAGCACGACCGCCTCGCCGTCAATCCAGGCACTATCGGGCGACAGGCTCGCCAATGCGTCTCGCAGTCGCGGCATGCGCTCGGTCCAATCGTGTCCGTTGCGAGTGATCAGCTTGACGTCGCCCAACTCGATGCGCGCGAGCATTCGGTAGCCGTCGAACTTGATCTCGTAGGACCAGTCTCCCTTCGCAGGGTGTCGCTCCGCCAATGTGGCGAGTTGTGGCTCGACGAGCGCTGGCATTTCGCCTGGCGCAGTCTCGGGAGGGCGTGCGCGCGTGGCGCGCGAACCATTCCATCGCCCCATGTCATTCGTCGTCCGCGTCCGGTGGCAAGCCGTCGCCATTGTGTTCTGCGTCGTTCCCGATCATCGGCGGACGGAGCGGTTGCTGCGTGTCGATGCCCGCCATCTGGAGCGCCGCGTCGATGCGCCGAAGCTCGGCCTTGAAACTGGCTCGCCACCGCGTGGGTGGTTCGTCATCGCCCAACAGCGTCATGCCGTCATGGATGACGAGCGCATAGCGCGCGACGAGAAGCGCATCGACGACCTGCGCTTTCCGTTCGGCTTGTTCCAAGAACGCTGTCGCTTTCATGGGGCACCTCCCGTTCGAAACCAGCAAGCAATGCGCCCGGAGGGGGAATCAGGAAAGGCAAGCCGTTGCCTATGTGAGACAGGTGAAATGAGGACTTGCATTTACCCCTTAGGGGGTTATGCTGGGTTTGTCTCCTCCATGTCCACCGATATGGCTTTAACCCGCTCAATCGAGCGGGTTTTTCTTTTTCACGCGAGACTTGTGTCCGACGCAACGTGGTTGTCGCCCGGTGTCGCTTGGCTCGACCGGTCCCTACGAAGATAATCAGGATCCTCCGGCCGACGTGCTTTCAGCGACCGGTTCGGGATCGAGGGAAGCCGCCGAACCGCAGCAAGCGATGAGTGACGACCGTCGAAGCTTTCGGTCAACCGAGGCGGCCCTGCGCGCTGCAGCGGATGAGCCATTGACACGCTCGGAAGTTAGACGGGTGCGACGTGTACGATGAGATCGAGCAGCGGCTGGATCGAAATGCCTTTGCGGCAGAAAGCATCGATTTGCGCCTGCTTCCCACGTTCCTCCACATCCGCTTCCGCCAGCGAGGTATAGGCGATAATCGGCGTGTTCGCGAAGCGGCTGGAGCCTCGCGTGGCTGAAGCCACTGCGAACCCATCGCACGCGGGCATCTCCATATCGAGAATCACGACGTGAGGCGTTGTCGCCAGCGGCATTCGGAAGGCGGCGGGGCCACTCTCAACGACCGTCGCCCGAAAACCTTCAATCACAAGAACCGCAGCCAGTGCCTGCGCGCCGGCCATATCGTCGTCGACAATGAGCACGACGACCGGCGGCAACACGCGGTCAAACAGGCGATCGGTCCATAATCCAGGCGTCGCAACCATGACAGTCTTCGAACGTTTCATGGTCCAATTAGAGCAACGGCCATGCCCCTAGGCGTGTCGCCCGTCCGCGATAGGCTTGTCGTAGAGGTCGTGCAACGAGTGCTCTGCGTTAAGACGCGCCATTTCTTCGGCAGCAAACGCTTCCGAAGACTGACCAACCATGATAGCTGTGCCGTCTTCCGCTTTCGCTAGAAGGCTGCCCAGACCCAGCCGCCGGACTAGCGTTCCACCATGATCTCGAACGATTGCGACATTTCTCGCTTCCTTGTCTCACTATAGGCGGCCGGTATTTGAAGGCATCTTTTTTGCGCCGCTATATGCGCTTGCGATCCGCAGGCGCGTCAGGCACGGCCATGAACGAAGATCAGGTGAAAGGCGTCGGAGAGAAGGTGAAGGGGAAGATGAACGAGGGTGTCGGCAAGATGACGGACGATCCCGCGCAAGAGGCAAAGGGCGGCGCTCAGCAAATTGCTGGCGAGGCAAAAAAACAAGTCGGCAACGCAGAAGAGGATGCGAAAGACGCAGCCAGTGGGGCGGCGGATCGTGACCGCGACCCGGGTTCCGTCGCGCCGTAATCTATCTGGTCCAAGAATGAGGGAAGCCGTGAAAGGCTCCGGAGAATGAAATGAACCCGTCCCGCCCTGAGGTTGAGCGAGAGGTATAGGAAGGGTGGATCCTCACGCGCCGACGGCATCGATGTGCCCAGGTGGAAAATGCACGCATATTCCAGGCAACCGGAGGATCCACGATGAACAGTATGGCAGTGGGGGTGGACATCGCCAAGAACGTGTTCCAGGTGCATTACGTTGATCAGGAAACGGGCGAGATCGTGAATAAGCCGATCAAGCGGGCGAAGTTTCTGGAGCACTTTGCCAATCGTGCGAAGTGCGTAGTCGGTATGGAGGCCTGTGGCGGAGCACACCACTGGGCAAGGCAGTTGATCAAGCTGGGACACGAGGTGAGGCTGATGCCTGCAGAGTTCGTGAAGGCGTTCAACATCCGCAACAAGAACGACGCGGCGGATGCGCGCGCGATCTGGCTGGCAGTGCAGCAGCCGGGCAAGCCTGTGGCGGTGAAGACAGAAGTGCAGCAGGCCATGCTGGCGCTGCACCGGATGCGCGAGCAGTTGGTGAAGTTCCGCACGATGCAAATCAACGGCCTGCGTGGGCTACTGACGGAATACGACGAGGTGTTGAGCCGGGGCCGGGCGAAACTGGACGCGGAGATTCCGGCGGCACTGGGGCGCCTTGCCGAGCGCTTGCCTGCAGCGTTGATCGACACGCTGCGCGAACAGTGGAATGGGTTGAAGAGAATCGACGCACAAATCGCCGAGATCGAGCGGCGCATGCGCGACTGGCAGAAAGAGGATTGTGCGGTGAAAGCGATCAGCGAGATCCCGGGTGTTGGGCTACTCACGGCAACGGCGGCAGTGGCGACGATGGGCGATGCCAAGGCATTCCATAGCGGGCGGGAGTTCGCCGCTTGGGCCGGGCTGGTGCCGAAGCAGACAGGTTCTGGCGACAAGGCGAGTCTGCAGGGCATCAGCAAGCGTGCAGACACGTATCTACGCACGTTGCTGATTCACGGTGCGTGCAGCGTATTGACGCATGCGAAGGAGCCTGGACATTGGGTCGAGCAGATGAAGCTGCGGCGACCGGTCAACGTGGTGGTAGTTGCTCTGGCCAACAAGATAGCCAGGACGATCTGGGCCGTATCGGCCATGAACGGCAGTATCAGAAGGATTACGTGAGCGTGAAATCTGCTTGAACGGTCAACGCTTGCGTGAACGATCAATGCTTTAACACAGGGCGAACGTCGAAAGGTTGCGCAGTAATCGAGCGTGATGACAAACCAGGTAGGACCGGGATTCGCTAAACCTGTATGGCTGAGAGAGCTTCGAGCTCGTCAGGAGAATGAGGTGCGAGTCGGCGGATTTCATCAGGGCCCGCAGCGGCTGTAACGTCTGCATCAAGGCTGGATATAGAGATGCAACCCATCCTGTCCGTCAAAACATTCGAAAACTGTTGCAAGCGGGACGCGTTCATATAGACAGCCATGAATCGCATCTCAGCTTTATTAAGCGTCCTTCTTGTAGCGACCAGCGCGAGCGCGTTCGCGCAAACCACGCAGAAGGCGCCGTCACCAACGACTCAGAACGGCGCCACGACGAATCAAGCGGCCGACAGCGCTTCTAGGGGGGCAAGCACCCCAGGCGGCCCCACACTGATGCAGCAACGTGAAAAGGGCATGTCGCCGGATGGCGCTTCGGGGGCGGACGGAAATGGAAAGGCGACCGGCAAAATAAAACAGTAGCTCCAGTCCCCTCCCCGACGTGGCCCGGTGGGAGGGGCCATTGAGTGTTGACCGCATCCATGCGCAGCAGATCGCGCAGCGCGGACAGAAGAGCAATCGGTTCGTCTTATAGCGGCCGGCGGACCCGCAGCACGCTTAGCAGTTATGCTGGCGGACTCGTGTGCCGACCGTGTCGGACCCGTCCGCCAGACCGTCAGCGGCGCTCTCTGCAGCCACGTCGAGCGATACGTCGCTCGACGATCGTCTAGGCTGCAGTTCGCATCTGCCTACCGCGAAACCAGCATGCCAATGATCACGCCTCCGAGCGCGGCGGTGACAATCGCCTTCCAAGGATTGTCATGCACAAAATCGTCAGTCGTCTCCGTCGCAAGCCTGTACTTTTGAACGACAGTATCTTGTACGTCCGAGAGCCTGTTTTTCATATTGGCGCGCGCGTCGTCGCCTGATGACTGGTTGTTTCCAGACTGTGAAGCTTCGCGTTGATTGCCGTCCCCACCGGTCGCAGGCGGCTGAGTGTCTCCTTCGGACGCGCCGTGGTTCCCGCTGGTCGGAAATTCATAGGTTGGGTCGGCCTTCTCCGATCAGGGAGTCGACCGGTTCGTGGACCGTGTCCGCCATGGCTTCCTCTAAACGCAAGAGCTGATGTAGACGAGAAACAGAGGGGACGGCGCGGCCGTTTTCGCGCTCATCCCCACTTACCGGTTTTAAAGCGGCGGCTTATTAACTGGGTCGACAGCGGGGCTGTCGTCCGTACCCGCCGTTCTTTCGACGTCTACCTCCGTGCCACGTACCGTATCGTTGACTGTTTCCGTCCTGGTTGACGCTTCCTTGCCCACCACCACCTCTTCAACAGCACGCGCGGTTTTGCCAACCACGGGCTGCTCTTGTGTTTCACGAATTTCGACGGAGCCTTCCTTGAGATCAGCTGCGGTCGCTGGACGGTCCACGGCTCTGCGCTCAATGGTCGTGCGTTCTTCACGCAGATTGACTGATTCACTGACCGGCGTTTCGGTCACGCGGGAATATACGCGAACGCCGCCTGTGTGCACTTCGCGCTTGCCGACCTCCAGCGTTTCCTGGACGACCGGAAAAGCTTTACGTTCTGCCGCGATTTCGTCTGCGGTGTAGGAGGGTGCGTTGCGGTCATAGCCCGTATATCCGCCACTGCGCCACTGCGCGACGCGCGAGTCGATGTCGACCGCGCCCGATGCATACAGTGCGTCCCGCACGCGTTCCACAGATGCTTCGTCCTTGACCTCCACGGAAAGTAATGCGCCCCCTCGACGAACTGCTTCGTGATAGTGGCCGATCTCCTCAGGTTCGTCGTCGCCGCCGAACAGTCTTTTGAAGAAGTGTTCGATGCCACTTATGGGTCCATCGTGACGTCCGTCGTCCGCAACCTCACTTGTGACAGGCCGGGCCGTCGGATCACTGCCCGTCGCCGAAATGTCCCCGGTAGTCGCACGTTGAATTTCCATCTCCGCGCGAGCGATGCCTTCCGACTCAAGTCGCGTTTGAGCGCGCTCCGCCGCTTCGAACGTGTCGAATACGCCGATTATCGTTTGTGCCATTTCAAGTTCTCCGAACAAGTTAAAGGACCAATGTGTCTGAGGGTCTGGCAGTCTTGCAACAAATGTTCCGCTTTTCCTCTGGTCGATTCAGTCGAATGAGCAGTCTTTTTTCCATGGACCGTTCGGGCCTTCGCGACGCTCAACGACGAGTTCTTCTGAGTTTGTCAGCACGCGAGACGTCACGTCTTCTTGCGCTTCGGCGGTCCTGACGCGCACCTCTTCCTTCAAGGTGAGCTGCATCCGGACCACTGGGACATATTCGTAGATTGGGATGACGAGGGTATCGCCTTCGCGCCGTGGCTCCTCTTTCTCTTCGACCGGCCGGTTGATTGGTATGCGCTGAATCTCGACCTTCTGACTACGGAGTTGCAGCGAGACAGGATGCTCTTCTTCATGGACGACCTTGCGCACTCGAACGGCACCCGTTTCCACCGTCTCGATTCCGACCGCAATCTTTTCCTGGACTGCCGCGACGCGCACTTCGCTGAGTGAATCAGGCGTTGTAATAGCGCCGGTATTCTCGTCCTCTCGCATCCGTTCCTCCTAAGGCGCACGACGGCCGGCTGCGCCGGCAGTCGAAAGTGCCGGTTCACTCAAAGACGACCGCCTCCGGGCACTGCGCGGCTGCGTACCGGAGTGCCGTCACCAGTCGCCGTACCACCGCTTTCCTCAAATGGCGGCTGATGGCGAAAACCGGCGCCCCCCGAGACGATGGCGATGATGGCCCCTACGATGAGAGCGGCAAACGAGTACCAGCTCGCCCGGGCCACGCCCCGTGCGGCGGTGTCTGCCGTCTCACGCGCCGTCTGTTCGGCTTGCGGACTTGAAGCGGCCGACGCCGCCGACGCGACTGCTGCCTGGACCTGCTGCTTAGCCGTGTCAACTATCGACGGGGTCGCGGCGGATTGATTTGCGGCGGTCGCGCCGACCTGTGCGGTCGTCGCTGCGACGCTACCCGCCGTGCTTACCGCGCCGGTGATCAATGAGGTCATGCCGTACACGACAAGCAGCGTCATCACGGCCCAAGACAACAGACCGTGCAGCCATCCGAGCACCGGTGCGCAGCGGCCTGCGTAGTACGAGCCGACAAAGACCGCCAGTACGGTGGTGACGATGACCCACACCCCAGACCCGAAGCCGAACCCACGCAACGGATCAGGCTTCGACATGGGCGACAGCAGCGAGGCGCCAATGGCCGTTCCGAGCACGCTCATGATCAGGTAGACGACCATAGAGAGAATGACGCCGGCGAAAATTGCGCCCCATGACAAACGGGGCAGACCGTCTCGAGTGGTTAGCAGTTTCACGGAAATATCCCAGGATCAATGAACGTAAAAGGAGCGCCTGCAGCGCTTTTCATTTAGCGCAATGGATGTGCCTGTCGCGGACGAGCGAGATCGCAGGCGGCGTTTCCCATTCGGTGTCTGACGGTGCCTATAAGGCATGCCTTTGACGGGTAGGGCCGAAGAGGAAGAGGCGCCCTCCGCGAAGATAGCACCCGTGGACTCCCGTCTATCAACGGTGAGGCTTTTGGGCGAGTGCGGAGGAGGTGATTCTCACTGGTGAAGATTGTCGACCGGGGTTATCTTGACGTCCTCAAGCTCGATCACATGAAGCGTACGCGCCTGATGCTCGCCGCGACAGGGCCCTGACGCCCTGTCCGCATCACAAGCGGACATATGGCGTACGCCCGCACCACGCGGCGCTACTGACGCGTGCCTGCGCGGGTGTATCGTGCAGGAGTTCCACGGGAGGCAGCCATGGCAGACGACACGATCACATTGCGCATCTACCGCGCGCCGAACGGGCAATGGTCCAGAGAGCTGTTTGCCGGCGACCGGTTGAAGATGCGTACGCGCGCGTAGGCATCAGATTGAAGTCACGAGCGCTGTTCGCGCGGGCTTTTTCGCGCCCTTGCCGTCGAGCTTACGTCACGGGGACGAAGCTGGGTAGAAGCACACGCCTTGCGTCATGCTCCGAAAATACATTCGTACGCGCATGAGAGCAACAATATGGGGCCACACCAAACTGCCGGAAGGGCATGAGGAGGTCCATCGTTTCGCATTCGAATTGCATGATGGAAGTACGGCGCCGCCCGTCCGGGAATCGGTTTCGCTGCGCACCGCTCGTGTAGTCGTCGCCCACCTTCAAGATGGCAACGCGTTGATCCAAATGTTCCGAGCCATCGTCAGTAGCGAGCAAGCGAACTACGATAATTTGATCGGCCAGAGCTTCGAAGACGATTTCATCGAGAATGGTCCGACCGATCGTGTCGATGACTCAACGGGCTGGCAAAACGCCGAGCGTTAAGTCGTTCTGTGGTTCGAGCGGCGGCATCGGTCGGCCACGAACCCGCACTGTCGCCAGGGCGGCGCGGTGAGTGCGATGCCGCAACGGGAATCGGTGCGACCATTGCAGGGCCGAATAACCCTACGTGGCCTGGTCCTACTTGCTCTTTTTCAGATAGGCCTCAAGATAGGCCGCCGTCACGCCCACTTTCTTCGCAGCCGCTTGCAGCTCGTCATGGGTACAGCCAGACTTGCCGCTCTAATAGCGCAGTTCGTAATCTTCATTGACGTTGATTCCTCGTCTGTCAGCCCGTCCGCGGTTCTTTTGTCATCAGACATTGCGTGATCCTTAGTTGATACGAGCCAACGACCGCAGCGACAAAGCAAACTTTTTCGAGCCGCCGCGTAAGCAGTATAACGGAGCTTCGCCACGTGCCCGTCGTGATACCGGCGGCACGGCCGGCGCCGCGGCTTGGGAGACACGTCGTGCGACAGGAAAACGGGAAAGCACCATGTTGAGGTGTATTAGACCGTGTTTAGCAAGGTAAGCGGTATAAGGCCGTCTTAGCATCACCAGGAAGAATAATAAGATTTCTATCGGTACTGTATCGAGCATGCCGACGTGAAGTTGCTTCGATAGTCGCGGCAAGCTGAACTGGAACTTATGCCGCGCTCGCGTTGGCCATCCTGTGGTCAGGCGGCGGTTTGCGATAGTCGGACAGTTCCCTGCCAATGGCCCGCGTCACAGCGCGGCGTCTCGAATTCGTCTCTCACCGGCCCTTGCCGGTGATAAACGACTCGATGTGGGCGGGAAGTAGCGCTACCCTTCACCAACCGAGCGGCGCGCGCACCACGGTTTCGATGCGTCGCGCCGATACGTCTGTGCAAGCGCCCCTCTCGCTGGTCTTGGCGTGCTTCCGTTGTAATTCACAACCCTTAACAACCTGGTGTAGAGCCACGAGAAGCGTGACTCTAAACCTTGCTGAACGCCCGATGCGTCGTCATGCCTTGTCGGCATGCGCGCGCCGAAGGAGCGCCTCGAATTCTGCCGCCGTACTGATGTCGAATTCAAGCTTGTTCAGCACCACCCGCACGGTGCGTCCAGCTCGGCCTTGCTGCCAGGCATGTGCGGCACGCGAAGCGGTTGCTCCGACTTCTTGCGCGAGCCGCACGACGAACTCTCCGTAAGGCCTCGATCCTCCGCCACGCCAGCCATAGTGAATGACACGGCGCTCATTCGAGTGCCGTCCGCACGCACCAACTGATAGAACTGTTTGAGTTCGCGTTGATAATTCGGGCTGAATGTTGCCTCGTCGTCCTTCGAGCGAACCAAGGTCAACCGTATCGTAGCGCTACGCTCCATCCTTTCCTCCTTTTCTAACAGAGGGGACCAAATCAGAGGCACAGCGCCTGTGGGAAACCGAACGTATACAAGCGCGCTTTGCTGCCGGCTACCGAGCCATCGGTCATTAACACCGGAAGCGAACTACGTAGTGCTTGCGGCAGAACACGTAGAGGGTGCGTTGCCATGGTTGGGGCCAAGTGACCTGCCCCGGAAGTGTAGTTAGAGTCCGAGGTTAATTCCTCCGCTGCATGCACCTGCGCAAACTGCATCGGCGTCAGATAGCCGAGCGAGCTATGGGGCCGCTCAGCGTTGTACTCGATGCGCCATTCCTCAACCGCCGTGCGGCAGTGACCTCGGAATCAGCGCGTATTCAAGGGAAAGAAGGCTCAGCGGATTCTTCTTCACTGACTGGCAGCCGGCGGTGCAATGCGCGATCGAACCGACCGACAGTCGCAATCTGGGGCGCGGGCCCTGTCGGACAGATGGCCGCGCGCAGCGCGCTTTTGCTTGGGGCGAAGCAGGTGGTCGTGATCGATCGTGTGCCCGAACGTTCCGTGACAAGGAAGATGGCTGTATCAAAGTCGTGCTGAAATCATGACGCCGCGCCAGATGCGTAAGGTTGGGACCGATGGTGCCAGTCGCATCGGTGCCGCGCACGTTATGGCAGCGCGCGCAATCTTGGCTAATAGAGACGTCGCACCCGTGCAGCGCGAGGGCGTCGACGGGCGCCGCGGCCGGCTGGCGCTGCTGCGCAGCCCACGCCGCATATCGCGCAGGTGGGTCGGCGGTGGTGGAGAACGCCATGAGCGCATGCTCGTAGCTGCAGAATTCCGCGCACTGCCCGCGGTAGACGCCCGCCTTGTCCGCGCGGAACTCGATGGTCGCCTCACGCCCGGGAATCATCTTTTTCTTGCCATGCAAATACGGCACCCAAAACGCGTGGATGACATCAGCCGCCTTCAACGCGAAAATCATGGGCCGACCCACCGGTTCGTGTAGTTCGTTGGCCAGCGTAAATTCGGGCGTGTTTGCATCGCTCCGATATTTCGCTTCGCACCACCATTGATACTCGTCTTCTCGATGCGCAACGCGTCATCGACCGGCAGGCGCGACAGCGCGCGGTCGGTCATGAGGTCCGCGAGCAAGAGTCCGAGCAGAAGCAACGTCGAGACGCCCGTCGCGACGACGACCCAAGAAACGCGCCCGAGGCTGCGGAAGGTCAATGCTGACTAGATCCACGGCGGTCGCGCGATTGGCACGTGGCGCACGCACGATCGCGACAAGGCACGCCAGCAGAATCGCGGCAAAGACTGCACAGCACACCGCAAGCGTGGGGTGCCACAATTCAAGAATGCGGCTGGTCTGAATGACTGCCGGGAACAACGCGATTTGCATGATATGCATGTCGCTCGGGTTCACCCGAAGCCCCGTGCGTGGTGACGAAAAACTTCGACAAGGAGGTTCGCATGTCGGGCACAGCAAATCGCGTTCCGCCAATATTGTCGACCTGTTTGCAGCCCCTTTTCCAAGAATTGCGTCGCGCCGGTGGTCGCGTACGCCCCGCGCGCAGGCATCGCGCCAGTTCGCACTGGCGTTACCCGGCGGCACGCTTCGTAGGTGGGATGATGCTTGGCAACGGACTAGAAAAGGCGACTGCCCGGCGGTTCAACTGCCGTTTTCGATCACGATGCCTGTCAGACCAAGGCCTGCCATAAAAGCGCGGCGTTCAAACCGACAATGAGGCCCGCGCATCCCCACGCCGCGAGCAGTGGCGTACGAGCCACTCGCCAGCGGCCCATGAGGCCGACGTCCGAAGCAAAGCGCACCAGCGGAAGGGTTGCAAGTGGCAATTGCAAACTCAGCACAACCTGCGTTGAAACGAGCAGCGCGTTCGACCCGTGTTGCCCATAAAACCCTACGGCGAGCAGCGCAGGACCGATCGCAAGCGACCTCGTCAGGAGGGCACGTGCCCATTGTGCGATTCGCAGATTCAGAAAGCCTTCTATCACCACTTGTCCGGCGAGCGTTCCCGTGACCGTCGCATTCAGGCCGCAGGCGAGCAGGGCAGAGGCGAACGCAACGCCGGCCCAGTGACTTCCCAAGAGCGGCGCAATCAGCCGATGCGCATCGGCGAGATCGTCGACCTCACGATGGCCGCTTGCGTGGAATACTGCTGCCGCGACGACAAGTAGTGAGACGTTGACCACGAACGCTAGACCGAGTGAAGCAAAAGTATCAATGTTCACCCCCTTGAGCGCGCGGCCGATGGCGGCATCATCGTGATTGGGCGCGTGACTCTTAACGAGCGCCGAATGCAGATACAGGTTGTGCGGCATCACGGTCGCCCCCAGAATGCCCGCGGCGAGCCACAGCATGCCGGCGTCTCGCAGCAACGCGGGGGGCGGGGTAAAGCCGCGCAGCGCGTCAGCCCAATCGGGATGCGCAAGCGCCAGTTCCACCACGAAGCAAAGACCGACAAAGAGGATCAGCGCCGTAATCGCGCATTGCAAGGGCCGCTTGCCACGGCTTTGCAGCGCGAGCATGACAAACGTCCACACTGCCGAGCACAGAACGCCGGCGGTGAGTGAGAGGCCGAGCAACATCTGCAGAGCGACCGCGCTGCCTACGACCTCCGCCACGTCGCATGCAATGATCGCAATCTCGCACGCCACCCAGAGCCCGAGCGTCGTCCCCCGACTGAACCGTTCACGGCAAAGCTGCGCTAGATCGCGTCCGGTAACCAAGCCCACGCGTGATGCCACCCATTGCAACAGCATGCCCATGAGACTGGCGATCAGAACGACGAAAAGTAACCGATAACCATAGCGGGCGCCGCCCGCCAGCGCGGTCGCCCAGTTTCCCGGGTCCATATAGCCGACTGCGATAAGCGAACCCGCGCCGACGAACGACCACCAGCGTCTGCGCGGCGCGCGGGGCGACTTATCGAGCTCGCGAGGGTGCAATGGAACGTCAGACGCGCGGTCAGAAAGCTGGGCAAGCGCGGACGGGTCGGTATTCAGGTGATCAATTACCTTTTTCAGTCACTGTAACGTCAATCGAATCGCCCTCAATCGGTGCTGGCATCGAACCGTCGATGGGATCTTTAGGAGCCCGCTAGTTGGAGCAACTCGCGTTCCGTGCCGGCAGCAACAGAGACCCTCGCCCGCTCACGCCTGCAAATCCGAACAGGAGTCGGCTGAATCGAATCTCCGGAGGCTTCAATGGTGCGCGTGTCCTGGGTTGATGAACAACCGACGAGCAGGTCGTGCCTGCCTTCCGCAGGCCCTTGATGTTGTCGCGGAGAAGGCGGAGAAACCGTCGGCGACGGCGCACTCGCTGACGCGCTGCGCGCTAGCTTATGGGGCATCAGAACGAGGTACTCGAACCGATCAATACCGCGCGTTTCTCGGCGTCTCAACCAAGCGAAAAGTTGGCGTCGGACGGGCATCCGTTGCGTAAAAGCGGACCCGGTGCGCAGCGACGCTGGCGAGCGCTTCCTAAGAGGCCCATCGCGTCAGGACTGCAGTTCCGAGCCGCCAAAAAGCCGTCTCGGTTCGACTGCTTGACTTGTTTCTTCTGGAAAGGCCGACGCGTGGACTCATCATCGGCCCCCGCAGCTATCCGTGCACGCGCCGAATGCTAGCGGAGCCACCAAGCGAGAGCCCGATGCCCTTAAGAAAGGAGGCGCAAAGGGTAGGGCCGACGTCGCTGACCGTGACGGTCGAAAGCTGTAAGTCGGGATTACGGATTGCTTATCGTAATCACTAGCCGGTTTAAGACAAGAGACGGATATGGACATTCCGACGCAAGTGGTGTCGTTCCTGAGTTCCAGAGCATTGAAGCTCGCTACGGCCGAGTCGTGCACGGCTGGTTTCATCGCATCGTTGATCTCGTCAGTTCCAGGCAGCGGCGCGTGCCTGGACGTGGGCTTCATCACGTCTTCGCCTTCCGGAAAAGCCGGCTTTCTAGGCGTTCAGGAAAAAACAATGAACCGAAATGGGCTGACAGGCGAGGAGGTCGCACGCGAGATGTCCGAAGGCGCGCTGAGACACGAAGCGTGTTGCGCAAACGTATCGGTTTCCAACACCGGCGTTGCGGACGGCAACGCTGGGAGTGTTCCCACGCCCGAAACCCAGTGCTTTGGTTGGTCGTTCAAATTGCGAAGTGGCGAGATTATCAGTGCGACTGAGACTAAAGTGTTCGACGGCGACCGCAATGAAGTCAGGCATGCAGCCGCGCAATACGCGCTGTCGCATATCGAGCACCATTTTTATCATCTCGTACACGCGTCCGAGCAGCACGCCGACCGAACCGAACAGGACCAGCGATGACTCGAGAACGTGGCAGCGCGACCTGATGCCGCTTCCTGGCTAAAGCATGCGTAGTAACCGTGCGGTTGCACCGTCGCCGAGTGCGGAGACGGCCGAACAGGAAAGCGCCCAACGCAGACAGAGAGTCGCTCACCCCTCGACCGAGACGAAGATGGCTGGGTTAACTACTAATTCGATGCGCTGGGGCTGCGTTGCTCGGTACAATCGGTTCGCTGCAACGTGACTGAAGTGACGCCCGACAGCATCAACGCGCTTGACGCGAACCTGCGAAACGCAGCGGCTTGACCATAGCAGACGAACTCGAGACGCCGCAGGCCAATGTCCTGGCTGCAGACAAGGCCCTCGGCCGCCATGAGTGCGAGAACATCGGCTGGTTCGATCAGCGGGACGCCGCATCCACGGATTATTAGGGTCGCACGCACGCCGCCTCCTGTCTGTCGGTACTGCAATTTGTTGTCGAGCACGCGAATCCACGCGCCGTACATCGTTCAATCGTACGCAGGGCTCAATATCAGGCTTCGTGGACGCTTCTTCGGCAAGCTCTTCATGGCTTATGGCCCGATGTCAGGCCCGTCGTCGCTTCGGAGCAAGCGGGCGAATGCTGGAGCGTCCTACTGGCAAGTTCGACATCTGAGGGATACCTCGTTTCGTCGGCGACAGGGTTGAACCCGGCGCATCGATACGCCTGGCTGTCCTGCTCCACCGCTCGACGTCCGGGATCACCCGAGGGGGCACATCCGACAAGGCCCGCGACAATGGATAAGACCATCGGTGCGCGGAGCGCGTCCACGAAGCTAGGACCCGGTCGCCGACGCGGGAATTGATAGAAATGGCAAACGCGTGGAATCACGATTCTCTCCGCACAATGGCGATAAGGTGCTCGACGCGTCCGCCATTGCGTGTCGGTGTCTCGATGCGTCCGTGGTAGTCCATGGTCCAGCCCGCTCGCAGTTGGATCGATGGGCGATTGCCTTCCCTTCGGCTGTCAATGCCGCCCAGCCCCATTGCAGGCGCCGGTACGTGGTTGACGAGCGTTGCGTTGGTGCCGACCACGTTATCGTGCTGCATTGGCAGATCCCGTTTCGCCTCGAGCCCTTTGCCATCCGTGTCCACGGTGTCATCGGACGCCTCCATATTGGCGTTGTCCAGTGAGACGATACGAGACTTGGCCCGTTTGAGCGGGTCCGGCGAGGCTGAAGTCGAAGCATTCAGATCGATGGGCGGCAGCGGATCTCGGTCCCTTGCTCCGGTTTGATATGAGGTCGGTGGTGGACTCGCTCCAACGTGATCTCGTGCCATAACCTCGGGATTGGCGCGGGCGGTCTCCGTTGCCGGTGTCGCAGAAGGCGTTTTGGCCTGGATCTCCCTCTGTTGCGCCTGAGTGGGATTGGACTCGGCGTTGTTCATGAGTTTGCCTGTTTGGTTGGGTCGGTGTGGAGGGAAACGAGCCTGTCCGGCGTTCGCGCAACCTTGGGCAGCATCGGCCGTGCCGGCGCAACAGCCGAGCGGGACGCGGCCGGCATCGGACCGAGGGGCCCTCCCCGGCACAGCGGTTGCTCATACACCGTGCCCACAAAAAAATTGAAGGAGCGTCCCGTAAAGCGAAATCTGACTGTCCATGTAACGTTGAGCGTTGCGTTACTTGGCGCTTTTTCATCCGGGTTTGCCCAAACTCAGGCTGCAAGCACGACGCAAGCCAACGACCTCCCTCCGGTCGACAAGGCGTTCGTGCAGGCCGCATCGGAATCTAGTTCGACCGAAAGTGATACCGCGAAACTCGCCACGAAGCAGTCGCAAGATAAGCACGTCAAAGACTTCGCCCATCACATGATGGTCGATCACACCAAGCTGACTGTCGAGCTCAAGATGGCGGCCCCGCACGGTGTTGCGGTCCCCAAAGACAATTCCGACCCCGCAGTGCTCGATGCGCTGAAACCATTAAAGGGGAAGGCGTTCGATACGGCCTATATCAAGTCCGTTGGTATCGAGGGGCATCAAAAGGCAATTGCGGCCTTCCAAAAGGAAGCTCAGGAGGGACAGAATGCTGATTTGAAAAAAGCGGCCGCTAAGGCGCTGCCGACGATCCAGCATCATCTAGAAATGGCGCAAGCGCTGGCGGCTAAGAAGGGTGTTCAATAGCCACCAGCCTGATTGCGCAATACTCGACGATGTGGTGACGGCTCGAATAGTAAGAGATCGGGCAAGCAGGCTCGCAAACCCGACGCTTGCACCGTCGAAGCATGCTTTGGGAGGGTCACCAGCCATGTCACCGGATGAAGCGAGCACCATCGGTTTTGATATTGGATGGGATTTCGCCCGGTTTGGCCGCCCGATGGATGCGGCAGCCCACGACTTGGATCTTCTCACCGAATATGCCGCCGGGCGCGAACATTTCCTTGTCGCTCAACACCGCCCCGACCGGTTCGTCTCGAAATGGCTGCAGCTCCGTGTGAACGCCTTCAAACGACGTCGGATCCTGAGCGCTGACGTCGACCCGGCGTACCTCAAGAAAATCGACTGCGAGACCTGCCCGATAACCTTGATGACGCTTATGCACGGCGCGTTATGTGACAGCGACTGGTCCGTGGATCGCATCTATAACGATGGCGCCTACGCGCGAGGCAATCTGGTCGTCATGTCGGTTCGAGCGAACCGCGCGAAGGGTGCAAAAGACTACGGCGATGTGGCTCTTCTCGCTTCTGAGACAGCCAACGGGCAGACAGAGGACGCTGAGCGCAAGAACCTCTCAAAGCGCGAGTGGTCACGCCTGAGGTGCGTCATGGTCGGTGCGGCGGACGTTTCTGACGCGGCGCCGACACTGACCCCGTTGCTCACCCGGATCCCCGAGGATTCCCGAGCGCCGCTTTACTATGTTCTCCAGCAGATGCTCTTGCAGTCCGTCACTCGGGCATCGGCGCGTAACCGGTTAGTCAAGGCGCTCAATCGTGTCCAGCCATCTTACGAAAGGTGTCTGGGGCTCCGTTTCGCCGCGGAGCGGCTATCGGTTTTACTGAAAACGTCTGATTATCCCTACCACGCGCTTGACGACGAACTGTTCCAACGCCAATTGCGATGCTGGTTTGTAGATATCCCGCGCACGCACGTGCCAGAACTTCTCGGCTTATGCGCGAGCCATGGGGCTTACCGCTGTGAGCCGACGCTGCCGGCTGCTTGGTCGGTCGAAACCCACGGACGATTCTGAGAGAGGGAGCAGATCGGGTAAAACATGAGCCGCAGTTCAGTGCAGAGCGCGGCGCGCCTCAACGCTGCGCACGTCGTCGATTAACGCTCTTCGCAGAGCCCCAAAATGATTGCAAGCTACGACGCCACAGCGAATCGTCCTTGTGTGCCGTCTCCTGCGCGCGTCATGTGTCGTATCGCACGCTCGATCTGCTCGGCAATTTCGTAGTGCACCATGTGGCCCACACCTGGAATGACGTTCAGCGCGCTCTGCGGGACATCTTGGTGCAGCCGGACCGAATGGGCCTCCACGTCGACGACCTTATCGTCGGCACCTCCGAAGATAGCGAGTGGCAGCGCTAGCTCAGGATAGCGTTTGTGGAGCCGCGCCGCTGCCGGAATCATAAACGCTGCGTCCTCCGCTTCGGCACGAATCTGGAGCGGACGGGATAAGAAATCTCGAGGCATGGCAACAAAGAAATCTTCGGGCAGAGGCGTGGGCGCGAACATCGCCTCTGCTGTGCGCTTGAGCAACAGCCGCGCGGTGGGGGGAGACACCGTATAACGCAGTGCATCGCCCAGGAGCGGGACTGCCGCTGGAGCGCTGATCGCGACGTCCAGTCGAGCGCTAGGGTAGTAATAGCCGGAAATCAGAACCAGGCCCCGCACGTCCGCAGGAAAACCCATCGCCAGGTCGAGGGCCACCAGCGTGCCCCACGAATGGCCGAGTACCACGGGCTGCTCGACGCTCAGTTTGTCGAGCGCCTCATGCAATAGCTGAGCTTGCGCTTGTGACGTCCAAAGTCGGTCGCGCGGCCGCTCACTGTAACCAAAGCCGGGGCGATCGAACGCAATGACACGATGCCGTTCCGCCAGCCGATTGAACAGACCGCTACAAAGTCCGTCTTGCAGCGCGACTGTGTTTCCATGGAGGAGCACAACGGCAGGACCGTTACCCTTTTCGAGATAGTGCAGGCGCACCCCGTCGACCTCGATAAACCGACCGGCGGGTGGGTTACGTCGTTCCGCCTTTCGTGCGTGAGAGAGGTTCCAAACTGCGAGCGAGGCAAGCGCACCGGCGGCGAGCGCCAATGACGGGAGGACGCGCCCAACGGTGGGGTTCTGGCGGGACGGACGATTCATAGAGCCTCGCAAATGCCGATTTAGGAAAAGTCTTTAAATGAGCGTCGATTCGGCCCGGTAGTCAAACACACCGGTCCTTACGACGAGAAACTCAAACTCGTGTCGCAGTCGTCGCGACGTAAGAGCAAGCGCCGTGCGTTGTCATCAGTCGGAGCCACGCTCCAGCTCGCTCCGCCCTGCGCCTTCGTGCTTCGTAGTGGCGGCAAACCGTGTCAGTGAACGATGGTTTCGCACAAAGGCTATCGCCGGGCGGGCTCAGCAAAGCAGTGCTCCGCCTCAATTCCACGGGCGTTAATCCCCTGGGGGAAGGCAGCCCGCTTCATATAGCGGGCGATGAACGTCCGCGTCTCGTCGTCCGATCAGCGCACGGCGACGCGATCGCCGCTGACCATTTCTACCGTCCCTTCACCATAACGGCGCACGCGGACGACGTCGCCTACCGCGAAGGTGCGCGTGAGCTCATGCGCGTGCGCCGGCACTTGGATTTCACGCGGACTCTCCTGCACGGTGGGCGGGTGCATACAGTTGTCGCACACGCCACAGCTTTCGCCGCCGAGTTCATCGATCGGTTTTCGATCGCCTGATGACACTTGAGATCGCGCATCTACGATACCTGCGACATCGGTGGCGAAGTAGTCGAGCAACATCCGCCATCTACAGCGGGCGCTTTGCCCGTAGGTAATCATGCGGTCAAGCACCGCTTGGTCGCGCTCGGCGCGTGCTGCGAATTGTTCGGCGGTCGCGTCGACTTTCGCCATTGCGCCGCCGTCGTCGATGAGCCTCAAGCCACCGTTGCGCGTGCGGCGGGTCATTTTTATATCGTTGAGCAGCGTTGTCGCCACGCGTAGCTTGTTGATGCCTACGTTCGGCAACGCTTGTCGTAACCGCTCAAGCGGTTTTTCGAGGACTTTTCTTTCGCTGTTCCGCGCGAGCATCTGCACCGTTTCGGCCACCTTGCGGATGGTTTCCGTAGTTGGATAGCGTCCGCCAAGGAAAAACTGCTGGACCTGCCTGTCCTTCAACTCGAACAGAAGAATGCAGCGCGCGGCTTCGCCGTCGCGCCCGCCGCGGCCTGCTTCTTGATAGTACGCATCGAGGCTGCCCGGCATCTGCGCATGGATAATGAAGCGAATATCCTGTTTGTCCATGCCCATGCCGAACGCGTTCGTTGCTACCATCACGCGTGCGCGGTTTTCCATGAAGGCGTCCTGGGCCTCCGAGCGGGCCTTGGCCGACAGCTTGCCGTGATAGTGCTCGGCGTGGACGTCTGCATCAAGGAGCAGTGCATGCAGCGTCTCGCACTCCGCCACGGTCGCGCAATAGATGATGCCGCTGCCTTCCTCCGCTCTCGCCAGTTCGACCGCGCGCTTTCGCCGGTCATCGAGATTTGTCATCTGTTCGACGGCGAAGTGCAAGTTGTCGCGATAGACGCCGGTATTAATAATGTTTGCATCGCGCATTTGCAATTCGCGCACGATGTCCGCGCCGACGGCCGGTGTCGCGGTCGCGGTTAGCGCAAGCACAGGCGGGTGCCCGATGTTTTTCACTGCATGTATTAGCTCGACGTAGGCGGGACGGAAGTCATGTCCCCATTGCGAGATGCAGTGTGCCTCATCGATGACGACGAGCGGCACATCAGGCATGCCGTCGGCCGTGAGCATCGTGACGAACTCATTGGTAACGAGGCGCTCGGGTGTGACAAACAGGATGCGAATCGCACCGTCCGAGAAAGCCCGCAGCGCATCGCGCTCCTCGATTGCTGACAGCGTGCTGTTGATGACCGTTGCCGCGATGCCAGCTTCCATCAGCTTGCTGGCCTGATCGCGCATCAGCGATATCAGCGGCGATACAACCAGTGTCATGCCATCGAGATGTAGCGCCGGCAACTGATAGCAGAGCGATTTGCCCGCGCCCGTTGGCATGATGGCCAGTGTATCGCGTCCTTCGAGGACACTGCGGACAACCTCTTCCTGTCCGGGCCGCAGATCAGGGAAGCCAAACACACTCCTCAGGGCGCTTTCCAGTTGCGGATCTAGCGGCGTGCGCGTTCGTGTAGACGTCTTGTCATCGTTATGCATAGAGCCGCATCCGTAGTAAGGATGATCAGGAAGTTCTGTAAGCGTTGGGCTCCGCCCGCTCATTGTCGCAAGGTGACAGACCACTGAATTTAAATCACTGATTCGTTGGCTCGCCCGGGTCTTCAACACCTTTGCCAATGTTGTCCTTCTGGTCGCCGTAGTCTTTCCTGTTGGCGCCATTCGTGATCTCAACGTCGCCCTTTAGCTTGCGATCTTCATTTCCCGTCAGGGTACCAATCGCAGTGTCGGTCCAGCCCTTAATCCGTTCCTTGATGCCTTCTTTTTGGTCGCTGTTCATTTCTACCTCCTGCAGTTCGTTAGTGTCGCGCAAGCCCATAGCGAGATGCGCGCGTAAGGGGGGACAGAAGCCCGCGTGTCCGACCGGCACGTACCCCATGCGTGCAAGCGGACGGCTGCGCCAGATAGCGCTGCACCGTGGTCAAACTGGCGCCGTCTGGCCCCAGTTGGGCGATGATGACCAGTGCGCATGCAATCCAGTCAACCGGGTCGCGATGACCTAAAACGATTTTCCACCGATAACAGCGGGCATTCGGGACGTCCTCCTGCCTAGATGGGCGTGCTGCGCCCGGAGCGCGGTTGCTTATCAGACGCTTTGTCCGACGGTCAGACGGACTTGCCAGATCCAAGGTCTCCGCCGGTCGTGGGATCGGCAGTCGGATCGGATGCAGTGCGCGACGCCATCGACTGCAGCGTCTGCACATCCTCCTCAGACACTGTAACGGTAGCGGTTCCGTCGCCTCCGTCGACAGCGGGTTGCGGGTCCGCGACGAACTCCCAGTCGCCGCCTTCGTTCCATGGACCGCGGACGTCGTCGCCCTTGGACATGTTGAAGTACACGTTCGTGATTCCGGATTGCCCGGCAACTTGCCTTGCGGAAAGTTCGGTTGAATAGAATGCAGCGCTTTTTCGAAGGACTTCTGGTGCGCAATCTCACGCGTCATCAGAAAGCCGAGTGCGTCCTTGATGCCCGGATCGTCAGTGACGTTGATAAGCCGTTCGTAGACGATCTTCGCTCTGGCCTCAGCCGCGATATTGGAACGCAAATCGGCGGTGGGTTCACCGATCGTATCGATGTAGGCCGCAGTCCAAGGCACGCCTGCCGAGTTCGTCAGCGGGGGGCCGCCGCCGTACAGAATCGAGGTGATGTGCTAGTCATTGCCGGCCCCGGTGAGCGAACGGTAAAGCTCCGCCTCTTGCTCGACGCCTTCGGCCAACTTACCTTTCGCACCCTTGTTGAGCATCGCCACAATCGAACCGATGATTTCGAGGTGGCTCAATTCTTCAGTGGCGATGTCGAACAACAGGTCCTTACGACCAGGGTCATCTTCGCCAACCGCCTGAGTGAAGTAGCGGCACGCGGCGGCGAGTTCACCTTGTGGCCCACGGAACTGCTCGAGCAGTAAATTGGCAAGGCCGGGGTTCGGCCCTGCAACGCGGACGGTGTATTGCAGGCGTTTGTTATGAATGAACATCAATGGCTCCTTTTTTCATGAGGTCGCGCGCAGGCCATCACGGCACCGTGTACGCAAAAGTGATGGAGGGTATAGCTCGAAGCGGCCGGAGAGCGCCTCGACGTCACTACGGCCTCCGCGCTTCGAGTCTCAGCGCAACGAACGTGCGCTGACGTATGCGGCACCGCCGCTGATTGACAGGACCGCTTCGCGTTCAAACATCAAGCGCGCGGTCTTATTCATCGAGCAATGCGTGTGCCAAGGGCGTTGCGCCGCTTATTTGCTCAACTCGGCGTTGCGACCCGAGATAGGGGACAGCCGCTCAGAATAGTCGAGCAGCGACTCGGAACGCTTGTTCATCACGCTAACTGCGCTCGCACGCCGCATTCTAAGCACGGCATGCGATCGATCGGCGCCGCGCATTCATTCTAGGCATCATCGATGCTATATGTGGGGGAATCCTAAACGGAGACCTGCAATGACCTCGCCGTCTTTTATAAGCCGAGCAAGCGCTTGGCCGGTCCGGATGTTTAAACGTTTCTCTGCGGACCGATGCGCGCCGATGGCCGCCAGCATTGCGTTCTACTCGGCGTTTTCGCTCGCGCCGACGCTCGTCATGGTGATCGCCGTAGCCGGCCTTGTCTTTGGAGCGGAAGCAGCACGCGGGCAGCTATTCGGGCAGATCAGTGGCATGCTGGGAAAAGAGGCAGCGGCTAGTGTTCAGGCAATCGTGGAACATGCCCATCAGAGTGGCGGCGGCGGCTTGGCGGCCCTGATTTCATTTGCGTTGTTAGCCGTTGGCGCCTCCGCGACGTTCTCGTCGTTAAACACCGCTCTTTCGATCATCTGGCCGTCTGAAGACAAGGCGAAGTCCGGCGTCACGACGCTTGTCAAAGTCCGCCTTATCTCCTTCGGGCTCGTGATGGGCGTCGCATTCTTGCTGGTCATATCGCTGGTCTTGGATGCTGCCGTGCAGGCAGCGGGAAGGTGGGCGTTTGGCGCGTCACCCCTCGTCGTTCTCACCGACGTCGCGCAGTTTGTGATCGCGCTACTGATCCTTTCATGCGCTTTCGCTGCGCTATTGAAGTACCTACCCGACGGTCATGTGCCATGGCGCGACGCCTTGGTAGGCGGCAGCATCGCTGCGGTTCTCTTCTCGGTCGGTAAGAAGCTTTTCGCGCTTTATCTCACGCACGCCGGGACCGCAAGCGCGTTCGGCGCGGCCGGATCATTGGCTGTTCTACTCATGTGGCTGTATTTTGCCGCTGCGGTGCTCTTGCTGGGAGCAGAGGCGGCTGCATCACGGGTCGAACAACGTGGCGAAGAATATCAAGGGGGCACAGCAAAAAAATCGGGGGAGACCCGCGGTGCTACTGCAGATGCCGTTCCCCAGACTTCGACTTCCGGCCGGGCGGTAGTGTCCCCCGTTTCTGCGCCGTCGAATCCGCAGCCCCCCGCACGCGCTAAACGTTTGAACACGGCTGGACGCGCCTCCGACACCCTGCGCTCGCCCGCTGCTTCACACGTTCTGCAGTTGCTGAGAGCGAACCCTGTCCGCTTGGTAGCGGCGTTGGTGGGAGCCGGGCTGTTCCTATTTGCCCGTAGCCCGAGCGGTTCGAGCAGGAAGTGACACGGTGTCTCGCTCGGACGACTGGGCAATCTGCCGCATTTATGGGCGAGAAAGAGACGATGGGCGGATGTGGCGACGAAAACCAGCCAAGCCGCCAATTCTTCGGGGCCCTTTTTCCCGTCTCATGTGCGACCCTATCTACGGCAGGCCGCTCGGCCAATTCTTGATGGTGTCAAAGTGATAGTGATGACGGTGATCCTGCTGCTCCTCGGTAAGCACCTCGCGACGGCCGTTCGCAACGGGACGTTCGCGTGAGGCATGATCGGGGAATCAGGCTACGGGCTTCTCACTGGTCGGCAATCAGGCAGTAGACGCGGGTAAGTCAGGGTGCGAGGGCAGCTTGCTGGCCATGTTCCAGGGCAGCAGTTCATCGACGCGGTTGATGGGATGGTCCGCGATATGAGTCAGGACGTGTTCGAGGTAGGCGCGCGGGTTGATCCCATTGAGCTTGCAAGTTCCGATCAGACCGTACATAGCGGCGGCCCGCTCGCCCCCGCTGTCGGAGCCCGCGAACAAGAAGTTCTTCCGGCCCAGACTCACGCAACGCAGCGCGTTTTCGGCCAAGGCGTTGCTGATCTCGGCGCGGCCCTCTTTGCCATACAGCAGGAGGGCATCCCACTGGTTGAGCGAGTAACGAATCGCTTTCGCCAGCTCGGATTTCTTCGACAGCGTCGTGAGCTTGTCCGTCATCCACGCCTTGATTGCCGCCAGCAGCGGCACGCTTTTCTCCTGTCTTACTCGCAGCCGTTCAGCGACCGGTTTGCCACGGATGTGAGCCTCGATGCCGTAGAGCTCGCCGATCAATTCGAGCACCTGCCGAGTCGCTTCGGTGGGCGTGCGGGCGTGAACGTCGTATATGTACCGTCTCGCATGATCCCAACATGCAACCTCATGGACCTTGCCGCTCTCGTACAGCCGTAGGCGTCGGCCTGCAGGATGCCCTCGAATCCGGCGAGATGGGTCTGTGGATGGATGCCCTTGCGGTCGGGCGAGTAGGCAAACCACACCGCAGCCGGCTCCTTCGAGCCCGAACGGCTGTCGTCGCGCACGTACACCCAGAGTCGCCCGGTCTTCGTCTTCTTGTTGCCCGGCGCGAGCACCGGGATCGGCGTGTCGTCCGCGTGCAGCTTCGACGTTGCCATCGTGTAGCGGCGCAGCGCCTCGGTCAGCGGCCCGCAAAGCGCCTCGCACTGGCCGACCCAGCGTCCCATGCTGGCCGGGTCGAGCTTCACGCCATCGCGCGCGGCAATCTGCGACTGCCGGTACAACGGAGTGTGGTCCGCGTACTTCGAGACGAGGATGTCGGCCAGCAGGCTTGGATGGGCGATACTGCGCGTGATCGGCAGGCCAGGCATAGGCGGCTGCGAGAAGTGGTGGCCGCACGGACAGACCGTCTTGTGTCGGATCGTGCGAATCACCTTGAACATCGCCGAGACGCGAGCGAGTTGCTCGGACACATCTTCTCCGAGCGGCTGCATGGCGCTGCCGCACTTCGGGCAGGTCGCGTCGGCTTCCAGCACGCGCTCTTCGCGTGGCAGATGCGCCGGCAGCGCTTCTTTCGGCGACGCGTCACCAACAGGCGTGCTCGCACTCGATTGGCGAGCACGTCGCACATCAGCGACGCCACGCTCACCGGTCAGATCCTCAAGGGCGGTCTCGAGCCGCGCGACCTCGCGGTCCAACTGCTCGGACTTGCGTCCGAACTGCATGCGCTTGAGCTTGTCGATCTGCGCCTTGAGTTGCTCGATCTCGAGATCGCGCTCGGCAAGCTGGGCACGGGCCTCGGCCAGCAAGGCCCGCAGGGTTTGGACATCGTCAGGGAGTTCGGCGGCGTTCGACATGCGGCGCAGTTTACGAGCCTTCCGGGCGGTTTACAACATCGACATTGCAGCGGTCCGACGCGGCTGCCGCCAATCGATGCCTTCGAGCAACATCGACAGTTGCGCCGCCGTCAGATAGACCTTGCCGCCATCGGCCTGGGGCCAGACGAAACGGCCTCGCTCAAGCCGTTTTGCGAGGAGCCAGAGCCCGTCCTCGGTCGCCCACAGGACCTTCACGAGATCGCCGCGACGACCGCGGAAGATGAACACGTTGCCGCCCAGCGGATTCTCCTCGAGCGCCGTTTGTACCTTCGCCGCCAGTCCCTGGAATCCGCAGCGCATGTCGGTGACGCCTGCCACCAGCCAGACGCGTGTACCCGTAGGCAGCGCAATCACGATCGCACGCTCGCTAGTACGCTCCGTAACGTATCGGCATCGACGACGCCGTCGACCTTGACGACTACGCTGCCGATTCGAATCTCGATCGCCCCGGCGAGTGGCGTCCGATTGCCAACGTCCCGTGCTTCCGGCGTCATCGCCACGTGCGCGGGCAGCGTCTCATGGACCACTGCCACTGGAATCATGGAAGTCGCTTCGGCCTGCAATTGCTCGCGATACCGACGCCGCCATGAGAACAGCATGTTTGCATTAATGCCACTCTCCCGGGCCAGCTTCGCGACCGACACGCCAGGCTCACATGCCACGGCCGCAAGCCGGCGTCGAAATTCCGGATCATGGTTCGGGCGTCCCTTGCGGCTACCCGGCTTGGCTTCCGCCTCTGTCACAGTGGTGTCCATCAAATCGAAAATGATGGGCACTACTTTGATCTCGTGCCGCGCCGGCGTCTACGACGGCCGCCGCGAGGTGCTTACGAAAGTCGAGCGAATCTATCAAGTTCTCTACGAAACGCGCGCTCAAGCCCGTCTGGATATCGTCGACTGGATCGAGGGCTACTACAATCGACAACGCCTGCACACCTCTATCGATTTCTCCGCTCCCGTCGATTACGAGGCTAGGATGATCGCTGCATAATCTGCTGTACGTGGAAACAAGGCAGGGTCACGGACTGAAGGGAATTGCCGAGCGTACTCCAGCGAGCATCTTGGCCGCTTGAGCTTCATCCGCCGCGCGCGCGACCTGGGTTTTTCGCTCGACCAGGTGCGCGAGCTGCTCGAACTCGCCGATGATCGCGATCGGCCTTGCGGAGCCATTGATGCCATTGCGTCCGCGCATCGCGTCGAAGTCGAACGAAAGATCGCGACCTGCAGGCGCTGAAAGTGGAGCTGGACAGTCTGATCGACCAGCGCAGTTGTGGCACGGTCGCCGAGTGTCGCATCATCGAGGCGTTCTCGCCGGGTGCATAGCGCTGCGCCAGAGCCGTCAACGCCTATGCAGTCAAAAAATCACTGGGAACAGGTGTACGAAACGAAGCCGGCAACCGAGGTAAGCTTAAGGGCGCATTCTCCCCCGAAGTAACTGAAGCGCTGATTCATGTCGCCCAGGCACCGTTCACGTCGAGTTTCGGTGTGACGACGGTGCGTGCCGGTTTTGCCGGTTGGCTAATCGCGTTGATGGTCTGGCTTTTGCCGAGTGCTCGTGCCGCCCGGCTACTTACGATCTTGCTGGTGACCTATACGGTCGGGGTCAGCAAACTCGCGCACGTCATCGCTGGTTCTGTCGAAGCGGCATATGCCGTCATGACTGGCTCGGCCAGCTTGGCCAGTTATTTCCTTGCCTTTCTTCTACCGACCCTGCTTGGCAACATGATTGGCGGAATCGCCATGGTTGCCACTCGTGAATTACGCCGCAATTGCGCCTGAAATTTTTAACGAGTCGCAGGACTGACTTCTCACAAGCCGGTGTTGCGTGAGAATGCAATCGGCCCTCATACCAAGCCAGCGAACGCAGCCGGAAGCGCATTAGTTCCTGGCGCGCGCTTGTTGATCTGGCGCCGTCGGTGGAGTGCGAGATCGCTTCGTTTATTCTTCGGTACGGACTGCATCTCGGACCGTACGGCCACATCCTCTGGATCAACCCGGCGCCTCAGGTACGCAAGAACCGCCTATAGGATAGGCGACTTGGTGCGGTCCTTGTCCTTCGCGTCTGTGGAACGGGTATTGCGCAAGACCTGCCGAGCTGAGCGACTCTCAGCGCGATTACCATCCACCGGAGGCAACATGGCCGTCAAAACTTTGCAAGATCTGTTCATTCATGCACTCTCGGACGTCTACAGCGCGGAAAAGCAATTGACTAAGGCGCTTCCGAAACTCGCGCGTGCGTCGACCAACCCTGAACTCGCCGACGCATTCAAGACGCACCTCGAGGAGACGCAGGGGCAAATCGAGCGTATCGACCAGGTCGTTGGGAGCACAGAAATCAAGCTCAAGCGCGTCAAGTGCGTCGCCATGGAGGGGTTGATTGAGGAAGGCCAGGAACAAATTGAGGAGATCGAGAAGGGACCGGTTCTCGATGCGGCGTTGATCGCCGCAGCGCAGAAAGTTGAGCACTATGAAATTGCGACTTATGGCACGTTGGCAGCATTCGCGAAAAAGCTTGGTTACACCGATGCGATGAATCTGCTTCTCGACACGTTGAAAGAAGAGAAAGCGACCGACGAGAAGTTGACGTTGCTCGCCGAGCAAGAGGTTTCGGAAGAGCAGGCGGGGAAGCCCGCCTCCAGGGAAGCAGAAAAGCCCGCCGTCAAGCAAGCCGAGAGGCCTGCCGCTAAACAGGCAGAAAAGCAGGCGGCTAAGTAAATGCTCACGCGCCGCAGATGACCGGGAATGCGGCGCGTTCGTCGATAAGGCAGCGGGCGAATCCATAGTCACCAGCGCGTTTCGACCCGCTCCATAACTTGAACCGAACGCATGACTCGTAGTGGACTTTACGCCCCTCGCTCACCGTCGCCGCACGGACGGCGTAAAGTGCCCGTCGGGCCGAGCGTCAACATCCACCGGTTGGACAGTTCGTGTCGTTGGCGTGCGGCTGCACTATCTTCACCAAGGTGATGGGCCCGTCGCTATCGCACGGACGGTCGAGGCGGAAACCGGTAGGTAGTTTGGGTAACTGTACACGAACGATACGTGCGACCGGTCCGGCGTCACTTGCAAAATGTCGCCAGATAGCAATGCACCGGCGCCGGCCTTCCAGTGAAGGATGGCGCCGCCCGGGAAATGGCCCCCAAGCGTCGGAAGGGTCATGTCAGATGAAATTGGCTATGTCTCGCTAGACCAGAAGCGCACGGCATCACTTTCACAAAAGACCCATTGGCGGTCGGCTTCGTGAATCCATACAGGGCATTCAAAGGCGCGCGCCCAATCGCTCATCGTCGAGTAGTAGTGCGGATGCGAGATGAACCTGCTGCTCGAAACCTTGAAGGAGGAGAAGGCGACCGACGCGAAGCTGACGCTGCTTGCTGAGCAGGAGGTGTCGGAAGCGGAGGCGGGCAAGCCGGTTGCGAAACAGGCTGCGAGGGAGCCGACAAAGCAGGTGACCAAGTGAAATGATGATGCGCCGCAGACGCGATGGTCTGCGGCGCATCTTCCTAACCGATTTGGTCGCGACCGAGGTGAAGTTCTCGCGCGACGCAGTGCATTCTCAAAGCAAACACCTGCACGCAGCTTATTGTGGTGGCGTCAGGCGGCTGAACTTCTTCCACAAGGCTTTCATCGAATCATGATCCGATACGTCGCGCGAGGCTAAAAACCGCGCGCGAAGCCCGCGCCCGCTGCCGTCTGCGGGTTAGATTCCCCTAACGATCGAAGAAGTTCGCTTGCGACGACGACGTCATTGCGCCAGCCTAGATCGTCTTGCAAATCGCTCAACACACTGACATAGTGCTTGACTGCGCGACGCTCGAACAGTGAAGCAAAAACTCGGTGGCATAACGGAATTTTCTGGCAGCGATGCGCGCACGATGGCGCGTTTCGTCGTCAAGCTCGGCCAAGCCGCGTCCTCGCTTAAGAAGCTTCTTGTGCCGACGTAGCAAGGTCTCGGTTGCAAAGCCTGTGATGGAATTTTCTAATGCTCCTCGACGCTTTTCGGGCTGTTCATCCCGCCAACCCCTCTGTTCTACCCACAGCGTGAACTGAATGATCAATCGCGTGTAACGGACGGAGTTGACGGCAGCAACGGCAGCCTTGCGGTTCGCGATGGCCACATCCTTTGCAGCTTGCCGAACGGCGATGACGTCGCTGTCGCCGTCAACGGCGCCGATGGCTTGTTCCAATGTCGTTCCCGAAAGCACTTCCCAGTCGCGCGCCGCGCCCAGTTCGCCGGCAATCCAACGCAGTTCGCCGTCGAAATCGGAGGGTGTCGCGATGACAGGCGCGAAAAGATCGAGTGCGGAACGCAGGCGACGAAGCCCCACACGCATTTGATGGACGCTCGACGGATCCTGTCCGAAGACCACGCCTCGTTCATTGCCGTGGATCTGAGCGAGACAGTTTCTTGCGATGGCCTGGAACGCATCTTCGACGGAAGCGCGCTTCCTGAGTTTCAGCGGCTCGGCCCGCACCGGAGCGCCGGGTTCCTGCACGAGCAGCCCGTATCCCCGATCGGCTTTGCCGAGATGATCGAGACGCAGCGGGACCTCATGCAAAATGCTCAGCGCGAAGTTGTAAAGTTGCGCAGGATCGCCTTTTTTCAGTTCAAGTTCAACACCGTGTATTGGAGCCGATGCACCAACGCCTGCCTCAACGTAGCCGTCATCCAATGCCAGCTCGAGTTCGGTGCCCTCGTTCATTTGAACTAACGCGGCACAGCGATCGATCCGTGTGAGGAAAAGAGGCTGCAATTGCTGGGCAAGCCTATCGGCGGTCAGGATATCCGCCGCCTGGAACTCTTGGGGACGATTCGAAGCAGCGCCTCGAGGTCGGGTACGTCGCCGTTGATTGCGCATTCAAATTCATCCCGCTCGAACAGCCCGGCGGTCATCGATCCGTCCAGCTTCAAAGTCTGGATCCGTTGCTCGCCAGTGGCACGGACGCGCAACGAAGCGCCCTTCCCGCGCAGGTCCATCGCGGGCGTGTCGAAGTACGTGCTCACGAGTTCTTCGATATGCGCAGAGCCGTTCGTTAGTCGGCTTATCGAAGGTGCATGCCGGAGTTGAGTGGCTCTACCGGCTGACCTGTGATTTGAGTTCTCTCTCCATGGCTCTGATTTCAACGTTGTTGATACTGAGCGACCAGCATTTTTCGTACTTGGGTTTCAGAAAGCTTGCGACGACGAGCAGCGAATCGGCATGATTCGTGTCGGACTTCAACTCGCTCAACGTTCGCTTCGCCGGCGATGCACTGCAAACGCGCGACTGGACCCGCAGCAAATCGGCTCTACGTCTACCCGGTCGAGCATCGCGCGGTCCGCGGGCGAGAAGGCGCGAGGTTCTCGACAGTGATGCACTACCACCGACAAATGGTCTGGCCCGACACCTTCACCGAGAGTCCGGATGACACTCTCTACGTCACCGACTCGCGAATCCTCGACATGAGCTGGTTCGATCCGCAAAGTCTTATCGCGCCGCTTCCGCGGCTCCGTGTGGTAAGCGGCCGACATTGCCACCGCTCACGGCCGGAGCGTCTTGCTCATGATATCCACGAACGGTCGAAGCAAAAGCTGGCACTCCCGATACTTCAGGCAACGCACACCACTCACTGGGAGGGAGCCATGAACGTCAAATCACTGACGAGCAGCGCTTTTGCATGGCCCGTTCGCGCCTTCAAACGGTTCGGTGCCGACCGCGCTGCTCCGATGGCAGCGAGCATCGCGTTCTCGCTCGCGCCGACGCTTGTGATGGTGATCGCCGTCGCCGGTCTCGTATTCGGCGCGGAGGCAGCGCGCGGACAACTGTTCCATCAGACAGCGGCATGCTCGGTAAGGACGCGGCCGCGAGCGTGCAGGCGATCGTCGAGCACGCACATCAGAGCGGCGGTAGCGGCATTGCCACGGTGTTGTCGCTCGTGCTGCTTGCCGTCGGCGCATCGGCGACGTTTTCTTCTTTGAACACTGCGCTTTCGGTGATCTGGCCCAAGGACGACAAGAAGGCATCGAGCGTCGCTATGCTCGTGAAGGTGCGACTGATCTCGTTCGGCCTCGTCATGGGCATCGCATTCCTTCTCATCGTGTCGCTGGTATTGGACACTGCCGTTCAGGCGGCGGGCAAATGGGTGTTCGGTGACTCACCGCTTGTGATCATTGGCGACATTGTGCAGTTCGTGCTCGGGCTCGTGATTCTCTCCTGCGCTTTTGCTGCGCTGATGAAGTATTTGCCCGATGGTCACGTGCCTTAGGGAGATGCGCTGGTCGGCGGCGTCATTTCGGCGGTGCTGTTCTCAGTGGGGAAGAAGCTCTTCGCGTTGTATCTCACCCAGGCCGGAACGGCAAACGCCTTCGGCGCGGCAGGCTCGCTGGCCGTGCTGTTGATGTGGCTGTATTTCGCCGCCGCCGTCCTGTTACTGGGCGCGGAGGCGGCGGCGTCGCGACTGGAGCAGCGCGAGGGCGCCACCGACCGCGCGCCGGACGCTTCCCAACCAATGCAACCTATGCCCGCGCTAGCCCGCGCCATTCCCGGGGCCAACGATGCCAGCGCGTCCGCGCGGCCGCACGTGACTGTGCGCACGCTCGAGCCTGCGCCGGCACCGGTCGCGCGCCGCACGGTAGAACCAGGCGGCACTACGTGGAGTCGTCTTCTGGCGAAGGGAATCAGCGCTGCGAAGGCGAATCCGAGCCGTGTCGCCATCGCGGCTGCGGGCGCGGGACTGTTCGTTTTGACAAAGGGAAACCATCGTTCACCCGGGAGAAAGCGCTAACTACCGTTTCCGCGCGATATCCGGACCGGCGGCAGCTGGACCGCGATGATGCAGCGGATCGCCTCCGGCGAGCTTGGCGCCGCTCCGATTGTTCTACATCGCCGTGTCGTCGCGTCCGATCAAGAGCACGGAAGCGCAGGCGGTCCGTAGTCGCTGCGAGTCAAGGCGATAACGCGTCGGCGGCGGGGACGTACAGGATGCGTTAGATAGACAGTACCGAGTCGCCTCCGACACGACGGACGATTTCGTGCACGAGAATCCGTGGAAGGCAATCACGGTCGCTCCGCCACAACGGCGCAGTCGGCGTGCCGCAGAAGCGGCGTCCCGCGAGCGATCGACTACCGCCGATACTTTCTCATCTCAAGCCCAGGCGCGAATCTTGTACAGCCGCGGAACAAGCGCATGCCCGCAGATATCGAAAACAATGTGAATCCCCTCAAACGCGCGACGCGTGAAGCCGGCGTGATGCGCGCGAGAGGCTTTGTGCCGCTCTGGACGGCCGGCGCGGTGTCAACCTCGATGATGTGGCTCGAGATGCTCGCGGCTGCCTTGTTCACGTTCAAGGCGACGCATTCGTCCGTCGACGTCGCGCTGGTTTCCGCTTGCAGGAGCGTTCCGCTTCTGTTGAGCGGCGCGGTCATGGGCGTGTTGGCCGACGCATTGGATCGCAGGAAAATCGTGCTCTTCGGTCTGCTGCTCGCGGGCGCTTCGTCGGCAAGCGTCGCCGTTTTGTCGATTTTCGAGGTGCTGTCGACGTGGCACCTCTGCGTCGCCGCGCTCGTGAGCGGTGTGGTGTACGCGACCGAGATGCCCGCGCGTCGGCGCATGATCGCGGAAGCGGCGGGCGCCGGGATGGCCTCGCGCGCCGTCGCCATCGACAGTATGACCAGCTACGCGACACGAAGTGTCGGTCCTGTGCTCGGTGGTTGGATCTACGGAACGCTCGGTGTCTCCGCGTCGTATCTGCTTTCCGCAGCGGCATCGTTTTGTGCGGCCGCGTTCATAGGGCGACTATCGTCGGTCGAGATGCCGTCAGAACGGCTCTCCCTGGCAAGGATCCGCAAAGACCTTGTGGAAGCGTCGCAATACGCGCGCGGCAACGGCATGATCATGACGCTGCTTCTCGTGACGATCATCACGAACCTGTGCGGTTATAGCTATAACGTGTTGCTGACGCCGCTCGGGAGGGAGACGTTCAACTTGTCGGCGCTAATGATCGGCGTGCTGTCATCGGCCGAACCGGCGGGGTCGTTTCTCGCCGGCTTGATCATCGGAAACGTTCAGATGAGAGTACGCGCCCTCAACTGCCTGATAGCCGGGTCGGTGTTGTTTTTCTCTGCGATAGCAATTGCGGGAGCCGCGAGCTTCGTCAAAGTCTCATTGGCGTGGTTGCTCCTCATCTTTTTCATCGGCGGATTCGGATCCGCGGCTTATAACATCCACCAGACGACTATCGTTATCGAGTCCGTGCCCAGCGCCATGCGTAGCCGCGTGTTCGGGCTCGTGACGGTCGGTATCGGATGCTGGCCGATTGGAACGATGTTGGCGGGTCTCATTGCTGAAGTACTGAGCCCGTCAGGAGCGCTGCTCGTGTTAGGCGCTGCAGGTCTTGTCAGTAACGGCCTTCTGGCGCATCGCGCGATGCGGAGCACTTCGCGCTGATAAATCGATTCGCGACACCCGCCTTATTCCTCGACAGTAACGTGTGTATCTGTCTTAATGTATGCGGACGTGTAACGTGGGTGACTGCGCACAGTTGCTATTGGGGACATTCTTTGTTGCATTGGCGTCCGTGCGCGGTCAAGATAGCGGCGGCGTTCGCGAGGGCGGCGCCATGTTTCTAACTTTTAAGGTAAAACCAAAATGGCAACCGGTACGGTTAAGTGGTTCAACGACGCGAAGGGTTTTGGTTTCATTACTCCGGATGCAGGCGGCGATGACCTGTTCGCACACTTCTCGGAAATCCAGTCGAACGGGTTCAAGTCGCTCGCCGAAGGGCAGAAAGTGACTTACGACGAGAAGATGGGCCCGAAGGGCAAGCAGGCGTCGAATATCAAGCCGGCCTGAGTCGTCTCGCCTCCCGAACGAGCAGTCGCTGGGCGTCAGCACGGAGGGCGCGCGCGGTTCTCGAAGTGCGCTACCCTGCTGGCAATCCGCGGCAAGCGGTTAGCGAATCCGTCACCGTCAATCGTGAATGGGCCGTTCGGGCGCATTGTGCGATGCGGGCCGCCCCGTGGGCGCCCGTGCAGGCGGACGCGCGTTCACGTGCGCCGGCGGCCGGCTCTCAAGCGCATCTGACGAGCCCGGTGCTCGCGCCGAAGCTCATCGCGACGATCCGCGGTGCGACGTTGCGCCGTGCGTTGGAGAGAGACTTCGCGCATGAGCATCAAGATTTGGAATCGCCCTCGGCCGGTTTCGTCTCCGACAGGTCGCGTCCGCCTTCACTTCGGCCTGATGGTCCGACGTGCCTTCGAATGGCTCTCGCGAGTCAGCCGCAGTGAGCGGTACGCTAGCAGACGGGCTTTCTGTCCGAGCGCTGACAGAATGGCGAAGTCCATACCCTTCGAACTCCGGGCACGCATACAGGCGTCTGAACTCGGCGACTTGATAGCTATGTCGGCGGATGCCCCGCACGCCAGGAGTTCTCCATCAGCGGAGCGTGCCACTAGGAACCGCGACCGACTCGAGCGTATATGAGGTGAGCCTTTTGGACAGCTATCCACGCGGCTCCGATTAAAACCGCACCGAGCCATGCCCTCGCGGGTGCGACGCTTGCTCCCTCTCGTTCTACTAAGAAACCAGCGAAGGAGCACAGCATGAAAGCAGTCGTCTTCCACGGAGTCGGAAACATATCACTCGACAACGTTCCCGACCCGTCGATTCAGCATGATCAGGACGCCATCGTTCGCCTTACTGCGAGCGCCGTGTGCGGGACCGATTTGCATATGGTTCGCGGCACCCTGGGCGGCATGAAGCCGGGAACGATTCTCGGCCATGAAGGCGTCGGCGTGATCGAGGAAATCGGCAAGGGTGTGCGTAACTTCAAGCGCGGCGACCGCGTACTGATCCCATCGACGATTTCCTGTGGCTTTTGCTCGTATTGTCGAAAAGGATACACCGCCCAATGCGACGAGGCAAACCCGAATGGCCCTGCCGCAGGCACGGCGTTCTTCGGTGGCCCGCAATCGACGGGACCCTTCAACGGCCTCCAGGCCCAGTTCGCGCGCACGCCGCTCGCGAACGCGAGCCTTATCAGGCTGCCGGAGAATATCGACGACGAACGTGCCATTTTGATGTCGGATATCTTTCCGACGGGATTCTTCGGCGCGCAACTCGCCGAGGTCACCCGAGGCGATACGGTCGCGGTGTTCGGCGCCGGGCCGGTCGGTCAGTTCGCCGTGGCAAGCGCGTTCATGCTCGGAGCAGGGCGCGTGATCGTCGTGGATCGTCTGAAAGATCGCCTGGACATGGCCCGTGCGCAAGGCGCGGAAGCGGTCAACTTCGATGAAGAGGACCCGGTGCAGGCTATCCTCGAATTGACCGGTGGCACCGGTGTGGATCGCGCGATCGATGCGGTAGGCGTGGATTCAGTCCACGCACAGGCGGGCCCGGCATCATCTGACGACCTCGCGAAGCAGGGCGAATCGGAAAGCGAGTCCATAACTCCCGAGCGCAACGTGTCGGACGGCAACTGGATTCCCGGCGATGCGCCAACCCAGGCGCTCGACTGGAGCATCGCCGCGGTGGCCAAGGCCGGGACGCTCGGCATCATCGGGGTTTATCCGCCGAATGATCGATTCTTTCCTATCGGCGTCGCAATGAACAAGAACCTGACGATCAAGATGGGCAACTGCAATCACCGCGCGGTGACGCCGCCGCTGGTGGAGCGCGTGCGCAGCGGATCATTCGACCCGCTGCGGGTGTTGACCACACGCGAGCCGTTGATGAACGTCATCGATGCCTATAAGGCGTTCGACAAGCGCCAACCCGGCTGGATCAAGGTCGCGCTCGAACCGGTGGCATGACCGCGCCCGTTTGATCCGGTGATTTCGGCCGGTCTCGATCATGACCGGATCGGGGCATGGGAACTGCTGTTCCGTGAATCATCGGAAAGAGGTGGATTCCCATGGCGACCCCAAAAGCCGGCAATGGCTCCGTCACTCACACCGTGGCCCTCGACCAGATCGACGTTCGCCAGGGGCAGGTCACGGAAAAAATCGGGCGCGATGTCTTTCGTCAGCGATTCATGGCGCGCTTTTACGATCCGGCGTTTCGCGTAGCGGATGAGGCAATCGACTGGCTCGAAGCGATCGCGTGGGACGCGTATCTCGAAGGCAGAAAATCGCCGATCACAGAAAAGGCCGGACCGCGTTTCGCAGACCCCGAATATGAACTATCGGTTGAGTGGCGCGAGGCAAGCGACCGAATTTCCGCGGCGCAGGCGCGGCAGCGAGATCCAAAGGCGCCCTCGCGGGTCGTCATCGTCATCGGTTCGTCGCGCAACGATTTCACATGTCCGGGCGAAATGTCGAAGTCGTTCCGGCTGGCGAAGCGAGCGGAAGCTATCCTCCAGAGCGCGTCGATCGAAGTCGACGTGCTCGATCTGTCGCGGCTCAACTCCGAGCACGATCTTCATATCCATCCGTGCAAAGGCTGTGTTTCGACGGCGATGCCGCTTTGTCACTGCGGTGCAGCTGCTATCCGAACCATTCGCTAGGCCTCGTCAATGACTGGATGAACGAGATCTATGAAAAGCTCGCCGCCTGCCACGGCTTGCTGATCGTCACGCCTGTCTACTGGTATCAGGTCAACAGCCCGATCAAGTTAATGATGGATCGCCTGGTCTGCGCGGATGGCGGCAATTCCGATCCGTCATCCACGCACGGCAAAAACCCTTCTGAAGCCAAGCAACTCGAACTGGACGGATGGGATTATCCAAAGCATCTGGCAGGGCGTGCATACGGGCTCGTCGTCCATGGCGATGTAGCCGGAATCGAGGGTTCGCGCCGCGCGTTGACCGATTGGCTCGACTGGATGGGCCTCGTAGAGTCGGGTGCAAAGTCTCGGCTCGACCGATTCATCGGCTACTACGAGCCGTATGCCACGAGTCATCAGACGCTCGATCGTGACTTGCCGGTTCAGCAGGAAGTCGACAACGTCGCGCGTGCGCTCGCGGCCAAGGTGGCACAAGTGCGTGAAAAATTCACCGAGCCGGATTCGAACCTTCAGCAACCGCGCGCGAAATAGCCTCTTAAACGCAGAGGCGTCGCGCGGGAGCCGTTCTGGCGGGTGGCCTAGTGATTGTCGGGCAAGGCGTACGCGATCACGTAATCGCCGAGCTTCGTCAGGAACGAACCGTGTCCGCCCGCCGCGATGAGCACGTATTGCTTGCCGTTGGCCTCATAGGTCATCGGCGTTGCCTGGCCGCCTGCGGGTAATTGCGCTTCCCATAGCTTCGCGCCGGTGTCCGTGCTGAACGCGCGCAGATAGTCGTCAGCGGTGGCCGCGATGAAGAAGACATGTCCTGCTGTCGTCATCGGTCCGCCGAGCGTCGGCATGCCCATCTTGAATGGAATGGGAATCGGAGACGAGTCGCGGGTCGTGCCGATGCGTTTCTTCCAGATCACTTTGTCGGTGTCGAGATCGAGCGCGGCGACATAGCCCCATGCGGGTTGCTTACAAGGCAAACGCACGGGCGAGAGGAACGGATTCAATTCCACGCCATACTGCACGCCGTATTGCGGCTGGATGCCGACCTCGGTGCCGGTGCCGGCCTGCCCCGCTTGCGGCGGCTCGACGGGATTGCCCGGCCCGCGCGGCACGAGCTTCGAGACGAACAGCGGCGCAATCGGATTGGCGATGGCGAGGCGTCGATCGGTATCGACAGCAAGGCCGCCCCATTCGAACATGCCGAGGTTGCCGCGAAAGACCAGCGTGCCTTGCTCGGACGGCGGCGTGAAGGGCCCTTCGTAGCGAAGCCGGTGAAACATCACGCGGCACATCCACGACCAAATCGTCATTCAACAGGCCGCTCAGGCACACGACGTTAACTGGTCGTACATCGTCGCGCCCCACATGTCGGCCGGTCAGGTTCTTTTGCGGCCGGAAGGTGAGCTGCGAGAACGGCTGCGTCGGCGAAACATGATCGCCATTGGCCGTGCCCTGCGGCACCCGCTGCTCCGGCGCGGGCACGATGAGTTTTCCGGTGCGCCTGTCGAGCACGAAGATGTTGCCGGTCTTCGCGGGCACATAGATTGCCGCGACTGTGTTGCCGCTCTGATCGCGGATATCCGCGAGCGTCGGCTGCGCAGGAACGTCCATGTCCCACAGGTCGATGCAGGTCTGGTAAAACCACGCGAGCTTGCCCGTCGATGCATGCAATGCAAGCAGCCCGCTCGCATAGCGTTCGAGATTGGGCGAACGATCGCCGCCCCAGATGTCCGGCGTCTTTACGCCCATCGGCAGATAGACGAGATCGAGCTTCGCGTCGTAAGCTGCGGGCGCCCACGAGTTCGGCGTGTAGCCCTGAGGATCGGCGGGAATGGCGTTGGGTCGGCCGCGCCCGGATCGAACGCCCGCAGCAACTTGCCGGAATCCACGTCGAAGCCGCGTATGACGCCCGACGGCTCATGATTGCTAAAGTTGTCCGTCACCGCGCCCGCGACCACGATGACTCTCGATGTCACCACCGGCGGCGATGTCGGCTCGTATTGACCCGGCGTCTTGACGAGCTGCAAGTGCTGTGGATCGAGCATGCCGTTCACGGCGAAGTTCGGGCAGCGTCGCCCCGTGGCGGCGTCGAGCTCGGAGAGGCGGCCGTCGTTGACGGGCAGGATGATGCGCCGCGCGCACATCGGCAGATTCGATGAATTGCCGTTGTCGCGCGCCTGTGCGGCGGCCGGCGTCTCGTAGTAGGACATGCCGCGGCAGGTCACATGCTGGAAGCTCGGATCGGGCTACAGTTGCGGTTCGAAGCGCCATTTCTGCTTGCCGGTCGCGCCGTCCAGTGCGGCGACGCCAGAGGCATCGCCAGTCGTAAAGCTAGAACTAAAGCGCCGGCGGCGCGCGAAAGAAATTGAGGATTCGGCAGCGAAGGATGAATAACTCCTTGATCATGCTTAGCATTGGACAAGCGTGACGACGGTTCGCCGGAACGCTCTTTGCTAGGATACGGATGTCGTCGCCGCATGCGCTCCGCATCAGGCGCGCCACGGGCGGCACATACAACTTGCCGTAACCGCCCTTACGCCAGAAGGACTCCTGAACACCCACGTTGCCAACGCGGAGGATAAGTTGCCTCGCCTGGACCTGCCGATGTGGGCAGGACTCGTCGGTGTGCCAGGCGTATGGGTTCTGCAAATCATCTTGACCGCCTGGTATTGACGCAAGGTTGCGCGAGTGACCTCACAAAGGTCGCCGCCGGCCCCGGTTCGATGAGCACGGCGGCGTTTCTCGCGTCGAGCGCCGCGATTGTCATCGGCTTACTGTGTGCGGTGCGCGCGACACGCGGGTTTGTTCTCGCGAACATCCGGCAGATACCGGACGATGCGGAAGAAGGCAACGATGCCGCCGGGATTGTGCCGTCCGGGAAAGTAAGTCGCTCGAGGCGCCAACGTTCGGCTGCTCTGTGCAGCGCGATCATTGGCGGGAGTTGCGCCATTGGCCTGCTTTTCACTGTTCTTGCGAAGGTCTTTCGCGGATCGTGTGGCTTTTGACAACACGCAAAGCGAGATGTGAAAGCAACGTGCCGCGGCGGCGCAACGTTAAGCCAGTGCTTATCCATTCCATCCGGTCGAATGCCGATCAGGGCCGTATGTTCTTCGAAAGCTGAAACTGCTAGATTCTCTTTATTCGCCATTCCTGCATCAAACATGAACGAGAATGATCCTTTCCCCGACGCCGCGCCCATGGACACCGTCCCATCGACGTCCAGCCCGGGCTATGCGAAGGCGCATCCCGTCACGCGCGCATTCGATGCCTTCGCGAGCGCTGTCACGCGCTGGGCCGGATCGCCCGTCGCCTTCGGGCTCGCGGTCATCGCGATCGTCGTGTGGCTCGTGTCAGGTCCAATTTTCAAGTTTTCCGATGGCTGGCAGCTCGTCATCAACACGGGCACGACGATCATCACATTCTTGATGGTGTTTCTCATCCAGCAGAGCGCGAACAAGGACAGCGTCGCGCTTCATTTAAAACTGAACGAACTGCTCGCCTCGAACAAGCGAGCGAGCAACCAGTTGATCGGCATCGAAGACGCGACCGAAGACGAGTTGCGCAAGCTTGCCGCTGCTTATCTGCAGCTTGCGGAGGAGCGCGATCGCGATGGCCAGCAGCCGACGCGTGACGAGGGGGCAGCGGCGGAAATTGCGCGTCGTCTCGCGAAGGCGCAGGCGAGAAAAACGACGTTGCACGTGAGCGAACCCGGCAATGCCAAATAGGCGCGACGGGCGCCGCCTTACTCCGCCAAGACACGGCGCGGCGGGCAGCGCGGCCGGATTGTCATGGACACATCGGCCAACGGATGACGCGGTAGCAGCAGCGGGGGAATATAACCTGCTTCACATCCTGCATCGAACCGACCGATCGGAGAAGACATGGCGACTGACGAACGCCGCCGCCTCGGCGAGTGGCTTCCGTGCGAAGAGAAAGTAATCGCCCGCTTCCGCGAAACCTTCGCGGACCACGCTCGCCAGCGCGCGACGACGACGAAGATGAACAGCGTAGTCGAAGAATTCGCGGCATTTATCCGCGACGATCCCGTCGTGCGCATGGACTTTACGCGTGCGATCCGGCAGGCGCGCGAAGCAGGTTATACCCTCGGTTACTCCGGCATCGACGAGTTCATCGTCCTGCTCGATGCGATGCTGACTTATGCGCCGCCTTTCAGCGAATCGAGCCTGATTCATTGTCCACTGAACGCGTTGCTCGATTGGCCGATGGTCATGCCATCGGGCTACGCGCTCTTTCGCGATCCGGCGTTCAATGCGCATTTGAAGAAAGTACTGAACGTGTGGTCCGGGTTCCTGAGCGGACCGTATTCACGCATGCATTTGACGACGGCCTCGCCGAACGGCTGGTTCAGCAAGGAAGCGGATGCGAAGATCGGGCTGGATCAGTTTCTGTGCGATCCGCATAAGCCTTATTGGGGATTCTCGTCGTGGAATCATTTCTTCACGCGCGAATTCAAAGCCGGTGCGCGTCCCGTCGCATGCCCTGACGATAATACGACCGTCGTCCGCGCGTGCGAAGCGTCGCCGTATAACGTCCAGTACGACGTGCAGCTTCAAGATTCGTTCTGGATCAAGTCGCAGCCCTATTCGCTGCTCGAAATGTTCACCGCGAAAGAAGCAGCGCTCGCGGGCCGCTTCGTCGGTGGGACGGTGTATCAGGCCTATCTCAGCGCGTTCTTCTATCACCGCTGGCACGCGCCCGTGAGTGGAACGATCACGAATGCGTATCTCGTCGACGGCGCCTATTACTCGGACGCCGATTCGGAGGGCGAAGACCCGAGCGGTCTCAACGATTCGCAAGGCTATATCACTGCCGTCGCGGCGCGCGCGGTGATCGTCATCGATTGCGATGATCCGGACATCGGTGAAGTCGCGTGCGTGTTCGTCGGCATGGCGGAAGTCTCGTCATGCATGATCGAGGCGCTGCCCGGCCAGCGTGTGTGCAAGGGTGAAGAGCTTGGCTACTTCCAGTACGGCGGCTCAACGTACTGCCTGATCTTCAGGCCGGGCGTCATCGAAAGCTTCGAGCGCCGTCCGCCCTATGACGACTATGCCTCGCCGGTGCAGGTCAATGCGCATCTCTGCACGGCGCGCTGAATGTCAAGAAAGCGGTACGCGTGGATATTCCCTGCCAGGTGATGCACGGCGATCTATCGCGTCGCTGATTTCATCGCCGGTGATTCAGTGCAGGCGTGATGTGTTATCGCCCGCGTCCTTCGCGCCGTCGAAAAGCTGTTCGATGCGTTCGAGAAAGCGAAGAAGGACGTATTCTTCCGTGGCAAACGCGGCGTTCGTTCTTGCAAAGTCGCGCTGCCGCTCGTCGAGTCATCCATCAACCGGCGCATTCTTAGGCTTTTTAATGAGACTCACTTGCCCATTGCGCTCAAGAATGGCTGCCTTCACTTCTTCCAGCCCGGTTACGTGCAGTTCCTGTCTGGCGGTCTCGAACACATCCTCTTTTGTGATCAGAGCGGCTGACATCTGCTTGTCGTTGAACCGGCCATCCTTGAAAACTTCTCTTTCCGCGCCGACCATGATTCTCTCCAGCTTGGTCGAGTGAACGCACGCCCAGGCGAGGACGCGGTGCAGCAGAACGATCACGAGCGATGCGACGGCCGTCGGTATGGCGGGCGATGCGCCCACGATGACGCGGCTAAGCGTTGCGCCCAGCAATATCGCGACGACGTAGTCGAAGGGCGAACGCTGTCCGAACGAACGCCGGCCTGCGATGCGGATAAAGATCAGCGCGCCGAGGAAGACCGCGATAGCGCGTGCCGCCATCTGCACGGAGTTGAGGTCTCGCCCCTCACCGAAGAGAATAAGTATCAGGCTCATGGTTTCCTCCGATTCCAATCGGCAATGCTCGGCCGCTGATTCTCGCGGACGCCGGGCAACCCATAAGAGGCTGCTCAACCGAGATAGCCGGGAAGCAGCGCTCCACGAACGCTTCCTTCGACATCTCGCCGATGCGAAGGCCGTCTCCGGCGAAACGCGTGTTCGCGCGCGCTTCGCAGGCGGGCCGACGCTCGGCACGGCGCTCAATGCATTCGAGACGCTCAAGCGGCGATATTTGAGCGCAAATCGGCTGTGGGCTCGCCGATCGTATCGATGTAGGCCGCGGTCCAGGGCACGCCAGCGGAGTTGGTCAGCGATGGACCGCCGCCATACAGCAGCGATGTGATATGAGAGTCGTTCCCCGCCCCGGTCAGCGAGCGGTAAAGCTCTGCTTCTTGTTGGACGCCTTCTGCAAGTCCGCCTTTTGCACCCTTAATCAGCATTGCGACGACCGAATCGATCACCTCGAGGTGGCTCAATTCCTCCGTTGCAATGTCAAAGAGGAGGTCTTTGCGGCCTGGGTCATCTTCCGCCACCGCCTGGGTGAAGTAACGACACGCGGCAGCCAATTCGCCTTGCGGCCCGCCAAACTGCTCAAGCAACAGGTTAGCGAGGCCGGGGTTCGGCGCAGCCACGCGCACTGTGTTTGCAGGCGCTTGTTATGAACGAACATGTCAACGGCTCCTTTTGTTGAGGCGTGCGCAGGCCATCGCGGCACCGCGTACGCAATGAAGACAAGGGGCAAACTCGGAGCGACCGGGAGGAGCGCGTTGGCGTCACTTTCGGTCTGTCTGCTTCGAGTCTCAGCGCTACGGATGCGCGCTGGCGTGATGCGGCACCGCCGCTAGGAATAGACGCTTCGCGGATGGAAGCGCGGTTGGCTTAAAGTGAGCAACGCCTATGCCACTTGGTCGTCGCTCACTTCTTCGCCTTAACGCCCGAGGTGGCGCGCAGGAGATAGCCCACCGAGATCGCTTGAACTTGCTCGATCAGCCATCTGGCCATCGCTTGTTCCTGCGGCAAAATGAGCTCACACACTGTTTTGGTCAGCGCGTGGCCGCAGCGGACGGCCGCCGCAATGAGCGACGTGCAGGAGACGCGATTATAGGTTTCGAAGACGTATTTCATGCGACTTCGCGTCAGCGTCAACCGTGTTGTCGGTCAACTCCATGCCTGCGTTGCCTGTCCCAATGATCCGCCGGCTCGCACGCTCGATTGAATCCGTCGATCCATTGCCGTTCGCACGGCGCTCGATCGTCGACAGCACAGTGGGGCCGCCTTTTACACCGGGCTTGGCGGAACCGGCATTGCTGACGCTTCCGAACTCTCGGGCTTGGGTTTGTGCATTCGGCGCGACGCTCCAGTTGGCAGCTTCGGCATGCGTCCACGTATATCGAGCAGGACCAGACGACAAAAATAAATGCGCTTCAGGACCGTCAGAACAGTAGACGAATGGCATTAGGCCGCTCATTGCTCACTAGCACTGAGCGCGCGTGGCATTCGTCTGGCGATATATGGTCAAGACCTCGAGGGCACGCTATTTCATGAATGGAGCATGGCGGGGCATTCGTGTCAGCGGGAATCTTGCTCGACCGGTCGGTAGGTCGACGTGCCCGGGGCGTGTTCCAGCCGAAAGGAACGAAGCTGTACTCGCGGCATAGCTTTTGCGCGCAGCTATGCCTCTACTCGTCACCTCTTATGGAGAAACGCCATGCCCGTCGCAACCCTAAACGATCTTTTTATTCACGGACTTTCGGATATCTATAGTGCGGAAAAACAACTGACCAAGGCATTGCCCCGACTGGCCCGGGCCGCAACCAATCCCGGATTATCGGCAGCGTTCAAGACTCACTTGGAGGAGACGCAAGGACAAGTGGAGCGTATCGTTCAAGTAGTCGAAAGCACTGGGGTCAAGCTTAAGCGTATCAAGTGTGTCGCCATGGAGGGACTCGTCGAAGAGGGCCAAGAGCAGATCGAGGAAATCGAGAAAGGCCCGATTCTGGATGCGGCGTTGATCGCGGCGGCTCAGAAAGTCGAGCACTACGAAATCGCTGCGTATGGGACGTTGGCGACGCTTGCGAAAAAGCTTGATTACACCGACGGTATGAAGCTCTTACTGGAGACGTTGGAAGAGGAAAAGGCAACGGACGAAAAGCTGACCATGTTGGCCAAGCAAGAGTTGTCGAAGGAGGAGGTGGGCAAATAATGCGCTACGGCCACGGGCGATGAGCCGCGGATTAAAAGATGCGAAACCGTGGTGCCCTAGTTGCTCGCGACATTGCTGCGAGCCGTCGGCCTACTTTTGGCTGAGTTTATTGCTTTGGCGCGGCAGCGCGAGGTTGTTGCCCGTGGTTCTAAGAGACGAAGAGCCTCCCATGACCGCTACGCCGCTGGAGGACGCAGGTCATGCCGCCGATCGGCGCGGCGTGCGGCGAGCACCGGCGTCTGCCGGCTCATGGCTGTGACGGGAATAGGAGACGGATATGGACCTACCGCAGCAAGTGGTTTCCTTCCTTACCTCAAGGGGTCTAAAGTTGGCGACGGCCGAGTCCTGCACCGCAGGGTTCATCGCATCCTTAATATCGTCCGTTCCCGGCAGCGGTAGCTGCCTCGACGTGGGCTTCGTTACCTATTCGCCCTCTGGCAAAGCCGGTTTTCTGGGGGTACGAAAGGAAACAATGGAGCTTTACGGCCTGACGAGCGAGGCCGTTGCACGCGAGATGAGCGAGGGCGCGCTGCAGCAGGAGGCATGTTGCGCAGATGTCGCGGTCTCCAACACGGGCGTCGCCGACGCCGCACCGGGCGGTGGACCGCCTGCAGGCACTCAGTGCTTTGCGTGGTCCTTTCGTGCACCCGCCGGACACGTCGTGACCTTCAGCGAAACGAAAAAATTCGAAGGGAATCGAAACGAGGTGCGACACGCCGCAGCGCACTACGCGATCTCACGTATCGAACATTACTTCGACCAACAATGGTCTCGTAATCACGGAGGGAAGAGCGATGAGTAACGATCCGAACGATTGGCGAGCTTGGCAGCAGCAGATCATCGACGAACTTGGCGTCAGCGCGCATTTCGACGTGGACATCGAGCGCGAGCGGCGAATCGGCTTCTTGTGCGATTACCTCCTCTCACAGGGTCTTCGAACCCTTGTCCTCGGGATCAGCGGAGGCGTTGACTCCTCGGCGGCAGGGCGCCTTGCTCAGTTGAGCGTCGAGCGTCTGCGGGCGCGCAGGTACGAGGCGCATTTTGTCGCGATAAGATTGCCTTATGGGACGCAGCGCGACGAGGACGATGCGCGTCTCGCGCTGGAATTCGTGGGGCCGGACGAGACTTTCGAGGTCAACATGAAAGGGGCATCCGACGAAATGCTCACGGCCCTTGAGCGCGCCGGCGCGCAGTACACAGGTGATTTTCAAAAGGACTTCGTGCTGGGCAACATCAAAGCGCGCGAGCGCATGATCGCGCAGTACGCGATCGCGGGGGCGCGTGTGGGGGTCGTGGTCGGCACAGACCACGCTGCGGAGTCGCTGATGGGGTTCTTCACCAAGTACGGTGATGGCGGCGCCGACGTTCTGCCACTCTCCGGCTTAACCAAGCGACGGGTGCGCGCGCTAGCGCGCTCCATGGGGGCGACGGAGCGGCTCGTCATGAAGGTGCCCACTGCCGACCTGGAGACGCTCACCCCGCAGCGGCCCGATGAAGACAGTTACGGAATCAGCTACGAAAACATCGACGATTTCCTCGAGGGCAAAGAAGTCAGTGAAGAGGTGCTGACAACAATACACCGCTTCTATACAGCGACCCGTCACAAGCGCTCACTTCCCGTCGAGGTCAGTCGACGCTGACCGCGCGGCTAATCCCGGGTGCTTCCACTCGTTCGGTGAAAGGGAAAACGCAACGGTCTGCGATAAGCGACAGGGAGGGACGTGCCATGGCGTCCATCCTACTGGTCAATGATGACATGGAGTGGCTGGGTTCTCTCGCTGTTGCGATTGCGGCGGAAGGTCATACTGTCCGAACCGCAACCGACAGCGAACACGCTCTGTTGCTCGCGAAATCTGCGCCGCCTGACGTTGTGGTAACCGACTGTGCTATGCCCGGCCTAGATGGCGTAGGACTGATATGACTTCCCGTGTCAATCGGGATTGGTTCTCGGTTTTTGTGCATCTGAGTTTCCCGAGGGCGACGTAGCAGTACGTCTCGACGGTGGGTCACACTGATATCCGCGGGTTGGTTACCGCATTACTGTGGTCCGCCCTCGCCGCCTTCAGGAAACTCTCGGTGTTCTCGATAAGGTATCGTGGTGTCAAGGTCTAGCATCCATCGGTATGGCGGGGGACATCGCCAGTCTGCTGATGTCCCAAATGAACCCCGCGAGCTCTCGCGCCACGGCAACCACGCCGATGTTTACATTCTTGCCGCGCGCTGCGAACTTGCGATATCGCCGACACAGTGGCAGTTGAGCATCCCATGCACGGTCAATGATCGGTCTCGGGATTCCTTCATGGCGGCGTTGGATGTCCGGGCTCGCCCGAGCGGGGTATCTGTAACTCCACGCAGCCTCTACGAGCAGCTTTCTTGCATAGCTGTTTCCGTTTTTTGTAATGCTGCCTTGACGACGGCGATCTCCTGAAGAGTGTTCGGAGGGCGTCACGCCGAGCCAAGCCATCAGCTGGCGAGGATGCTCGAATCGCGACAGGTCGCCGAGTTCGGCGAGCATGCCTACGGCTGTGGTGAACTGGATCCCCCGCATTGCCTGCAGTCCCAGTACGGCCGGATAGAAGCGCCAGTTGACCACAGCCTCGCGTAGCGCCGCCTCAAGGCGGTCGCATTGCCCGAGCCTGTCTTCGATTGTACGGCGGCACTCGTCAAAGGCAAGTTGTTGCCGGTGGTTTGGGAACGCAAAGGTGCTGATCCACGTTCGATGTGCCGGTCCCCAGTTTGCACTGCCGGTGTAACGGATACCATGAGAGAGTAGAAAGGATTTGAGCCGCTGGCGCGCGTGTTTGAGATCCGCTTTGGCGGCGGCCCATGCGCGGGCCAAGTCCCGGAATGCTTCATCTTCGACACCAGGTACGTAGACTGGCGAGAGATCATCTGCGCGCAACGAGCGCACGAGTTTGATCGCGTCTCGGCGGTCGGTTTTGACCCGCTCGCCCGGTTTCTTGGGAATCAGCGACGGGGCACATACCATGCAGTCGAACCCCTTCTGCGCCAATTGCCGGTAAAGGCCGTAGCCGCACGGCCCCGCTTCGTAGACGATGCGAACGTGCGTCGCCTTGGACTGCATGCGCTGGCAAAGGCGATCGATGTCTGTTTTCGAGGTGCCGATTTTGCCCAGCAATTCGACCTCGCCTATGTCGACAGCGTAGGCTGTCGTGATCGATTCCTTGTGGACATCCAGACCGACGTACACCGTGCTATCGTGTCCCATGCTGGCCTCCGTGCTGGAAATCACCGGGTGTCGCCCTCGTGCACACCATGCGGCTCTGGCAGCAATGCTAACCCGCGCCCGATTTAGCACGGCGGGCCAGCCATTACCTCACAGAAGTCATACTGCCTAATCTGTTCAATGCTTCCGGACCCGAAGCTTGCGCAAATCCCTGTGATTCTCATCTCCGATACCTGCGGCGCCCAAGCCTACCTTGTGCCTGTTTTATGGGCAAGCCTTTCTCAGTGCTCGCCCTACTTCGTCAGCTGAAACTAGTCGAACGACGCCGACGTGGAATTAGTCGCTCAGTGCTAAGGCGAGCGGCGAGCCACTTCTCGCGTGTCCGATAGACGGCTCTGAACTGCTTTCATCAAATGGAGCCGACGCGGCGGAGGCATTAAAAAGAAAAGCCTCCTTATCAGGACCGGGGTACTGCCCTTCTGCTTGAGCTTCGAAAGTTGGCGGGGCGGTTGCGCCGCCGTCCACGGGAGAGCGATTTTTGTTATATAGGCTCGAATGCCGGCTTCGCTCCGCTGCTTATGGGCCTATGGGAACGTCGCGGCCGTTGTTACAAAAGGGCTAGCCCATTATTCCCGGCATCGCAGGCCTCCGGTCATTCAATATCGACTCGACCGTCGCCTCGGGAGCAGGAGCGTGCGGCTCCCGACGGCGGGCAGGTGTCCGGTCAGCAAGCTGCTCGTTTCCGTCGGCGTGCTGCCTTGGGGCGGCGCTTGCATTGCTTTAGTGACTTCACGGCGACGTGTCGCAAGGGCGCGCCACCGCACGAGGCGGTCTCACTTGAGGCCATGTATTTGGGGCGAGCCTATAGCCGGGGGCCAACGTAATGCAAGCTGTCAACGTTGCGGAGACCGGGGTTGACATCGGTTGGGATTTCGCACGATTTGGCCGCGTATTGGACGCCTCATCCAGCGAACAAAGTGTACTCGCCGGATACCGTGCCGGACGTGAGCACTTTCGCGTTCCGCAACACCTTCCCGATCGCTTCGTCTCGAAGTGGTTGCAACTTCGACTGAACGCGTTTCGTCGCCGCCGAATTCTCGACCCCGAAGTCACACCTGCGCATCTAAGAAGGATCGACTTGCGACGTGTCCGATCACATTGATCGCCATGACGCATGCTGCCTTGTCCGAAAGCGACTGGTCGGTGGACAGGATCAGTAACGATGGAGCGTACGCGCCGGGAAACCTGATGGTGATGTGCGTCAAGGCAAATCGAGCCAAGGGAGCCAAGGGCTATCGAGATGTCATCCAGTTGGCGTCGGGAAGCATGCAGGGCGCAGGGTTCGGTCCTTCAAAGCGTGAGTGGGCACGCCTGGCCTGCGTGATGGTCGGCGCGGCGAACTTGACCGGCGCCGGTCCAACGCTCCTTCCGCTTCTGACCTGAATCCCAGAGGATTCCCGGGTGCCTCTGTACTTCGTTTTCCAGCAGATGCTCTTGATTTCGGCGTGTCTAGCGCTGAGCGGAACCGGGTGATGAAGGCTCTATGCCGACTGCATCCATCGAGCGAGCGTTCCCTTGTTTTGAGATGCGCAGTGGAAGGGCTCGCGGTGAAGTTGAGAACTATCGCTTACGCCTACGACGCATTATCTGACGAAGGCGTCCTGCGCCCAATGAGACTCTGGTTTGTCACTCTGCCGGCAGCCAGCATACCCGGATTACTGCAGCTGTGTTCTCAGTTTGGCGCCGAGCGTTGCGAAACTGCGCCCCCGGATGCATGGGCGCTGGAAATGAGCGGTCGCTTTTAGCAGGTTTCGGATCGTCCACGGCGACCCGCGGCTCCTAACGGGATAATTGGCACTTCACGCGCATGTTCGGGTAGCGCGAAGCGAAGTGCCACGCGTCCGCCGGGCGCGTGCGGCGCGGTCAGGAGACGCTCCAAGACGGCGGAACATCTATGAGCTATGGCAGTGTTGTGCATCCACGTGAGATTGAAGGTGAGTGACGGCGGGCGATTTGAGAAGTTAATGGCCGGAAAGGCTGCTTATGACGAGCCAGTTCGACCGATGATGGACGAGAGTCTGCGGTACTTAGGATACTGACGGGGGCAATGATCCATAGGAACGCAGGGCTAGAAATGCCCCATCCCGATTACAAGACGGCGACGGGGTCGTGGGCACAGCCTTTCCGCCGCACGACCGGGAGCCGACGAACCGCCCGCAAAATCGGACGACGGGTCGAAGGCTCGGCGGTAGGGGTAAGCCGCGGAAGCCGCTGTAGCCGGCACGGTATCGCAATTGCTAAAGAACCGGCGCTATTGGCTCATTTATCACGGAGATTATCATGAAGGCAACCTCGGCTTTAGCCACCGTATTCAGCGCTGTGCTGATGAGCGGTGCGCCCCTCAGCGTTTTCGCACAGACGCAGGCGGCGAGCACAACCCAGGCTAACGAGCTACCCGCGGTCGACAAGGCTTTCGTTCAGGCCGCGACGGAATCGAGCTCCACGGAGATCGACACAGCGAAGCTTGCGACCAAGCAGTCGCAGGACAAGGACGTCAAAAGCTTCGCCCATCACATGATGGTCGACCACACGAAGTTGACCGTGCAGTTGAAGATGGCGGCTCCGCACGGCATCGAAGTGCCGAAGGATAACTCTGACACGTCGGTCATCGATGCGCTCAAGCCGCTCAAGGGCCGGGCGTTCGACAGGATGTACATCCAGAAGGTCGGAGTTGAAGGGCATCAAAAGGCGGTGGCGGCATTCCAAAAGGAGGCGCAGGAAGGTCAGAACGCCGACCTCAAAAAGACCGCACAGAAGGCGCTGCCGACGATCCAAGAACATCTGAAGATGGCGCAGGACCTCGCTGCCAAAAAGGGCGTGCAGTGATTGTTGCAACCAGCGGCTCAGGTGTGAAAGCTCGATAATTGAAGAAACGCAGACGTGCGTGCTGCACGCGCGTCTACATCTACGCTTATCGCGCATCATTTACGGCTGACGCTGACCGCCCTGATGCAAGGTTCTGTTGATTCCTTTGCTGCTGGCCTTGCGCCGTGCCTTGATCGTTCCTTGGCTTCGTGGGATTGGCATTTCCCTGCTTCGCGGATGGCTTTGAATTTATCCTTGATAGTTCAATGCGATACAGCTTGCGCATGTGCTGTACTCGGTTTTGGAACGGTTGGAAGGCAGCGTTGCGCTGTTCCGAACTAGCCACGGGAACGGGGAGGGCTTGCAAGCTACAAATCGGCCGCTTAGCGGTGGGCGAGACATTTCCGGCATTGAGGAGTCGAACCTTGGTCCTCGACGGGTCGCGTTCCACTGCTCAACCTCAGCATCGAACTCCATAGGGACACCATGAAGGATGAAGGGAACCGATCACTGCTTCCACGGTACGCTTTGATTGGCGGCGCGCTCGCTGCCTCAATCGGCGTGGCAGAACACCCGGTCTTTCCGCCACGGGAAAATGCGAATGACCTCATCAAGCCGAACGAGTGGCCCACGATCACCGCACCGGAAAGCCCCATCTTTGGCGAAAACCTCTTCGACGGCCGCACGCCAAGCCTTCTCCGCCGAGGCGAACTCACGTGTCATTGTCTGCTGGTCGAATCCGACGAGGGACTCTTGTTGATCGATACGGGCTTCGGACTGCGCGATGTCGCCGATCCGCGCCGTCGCCTGTCGGCATTCTTTCGAGTGATGCTGAAGCCCAGATTCCGCGAAGAGATGACCGCGATACGTCAGATCGAGAGGCTGGGCTTATCCGCTGACGAGGTGCGGCACATCGTGCTTATCCATCTGGATTTCGATCAGGCGGGCGGCCTCGATGACTTTCCGCACGCGAAAGTGCATATGCTTCGCGCTTGAGCACGACTACGCGGTCCAGCAGCGAACGTGGCTCGATTGACAGCGCTTCCGGCCGCAACAGTGGTCGACACAGCGAAAATGGGAATTCCGTGACACTACCGGCGGTGGCCGATGGCATGAATTTGAATGCGTGACGCCTCTATCGCTGTCGATGGGCGATATCGCGTTGGTTCCGCTTGGCGGCCACACTTTCGGTCATGCCGGCATCGCGGTGCGCAAGGCTAGCGGCTGGCTAATGCTGGCAACAGACGCGTATTTCTTTCACACGGAAATCGATGTCGAACGTCCACGCTGTACGCCAGGACTGGCTTTATACCAATGGATGATGGACAAAGATCGCGTAGCGCGTCGATGGAACCCGGCGAGGCTTCGCGGGCTTTGTGCCGGTGACGACTGGTCCGAACGAGTGGACTTGTTCTGCAGTCGTGAACCGATCGACAGCGAGCGTATTGCCGGACGCTCGGCGGGCGGTCCCGCCGAGGCAATCAAGCAGCCAGCGCGCTCCCGGGTATAAGTGGGCCGGTGGATGAGCCTGCCCGCAGTTTCAACCAGATCGGTCGCCGATTTCTCCGCCGGGGCGCGCGATTTCGGATAGGCCATCGCCCATGCCCGGTTCGCTCGCCAGTTGGCGTTGCGCCATGACCCAGAAATCGCCAGAGCGGCCTTCTGGACCGCCAGCTTCTTCCCAAAGGCGATAAGCGAGTGCACGGATCTGCTCTTCTGTGGGCGGGGTATCCATTCTCTCCTCCTTTGAAAACCTTGTTGATGGTCTGGGCTCTTACGTGGGACGGACAGATATCAACGTGAAGCAAGCAGTCCCACGACTATGCCATGAGTGCGGACATCGTGTTGGCCTTCAGGAATTTTCATGCACGAAGTCGTCGGTCATTCGGTGGCGACCCCGTACTTTTTTGCTCTGCACCGCAAACTGAATGTGCGGGAATCAGGAAGCGTCGTTCCGCTGTGGCTCGCGCGCCATAGACTCCCGACACTGGCGATATTCTCGGGATCGTGTGATTTGCGTCGGTCCGTCGATCTCGGCGCGCGTCGCACACGTTCTCATCACGGGCGTTCCTCATGCCGGAACAGTTCGTCGCGGGTAGGGGCTTTATGGCGAGCAACGGCATTGTTGCGCAAGGGCCGACGCTCTTGGGTTCGCCACTCGGCCGATCCGAGGTGAGTACGCGAACGACCTCGGCCCGGCGTGGACAGGCGCCGCCCCGAAGCTCGGCGGCGCCGACCGGTGTTACACCTCGTTGGCCCTTCCAGCGCCCAGATCGGCGCCGGTCGTCGGCGCGGCCGATGGATCCGAGGCCGTGCGCGATGCCATCGCTTGCAGCACCTCGACGTCCTGTTCAGTCACACTCGCGGTAGCCGTTCCGTCACCCCCGTCGACGGCCGGTTGCGGATCTTCGACAAACTTCCAGTCGCCGCCCTCGTTCCATGGCCCGCGCACATCGTCACCCTTCGACATGTTGAAGTAGACGCTCGTGAACTCGGGCTCGCCAGGCAACTTGCCTTTGGGGGAAGTTCGGCTGGATCGAGTGAAGCGCTTTTTCGAAGGATTTCTGATGGGCGATTTCGCGCGTCATCAGAAAGCCGAGCGCTCCCTTGATGCCCGCATCGTCAGTCACGTTGATGAGACGTTCGTAGACGATCTTCGCGCGCGCCTCCGCCGCGATGTTGGAACGCAGGTCGGCCGTCGGCTCGCCGATGGTGTCGATATAGGCAGCACTCCAGGGCACGCCTGCCGAGTTCGTGAGCGCCGGGCCGCCACCATAGAGCAGGGCGGTTGTGTGCGAATCATTGCCGCCACCGGTGAGCGATCGATACAACTCGGCTTCCGACTCCACCGCTTCCGCGAGCTGGCCCTTTGCGCCCTTGTTCAGCATGGCGACGATCGAGCCGATCACTTCGAGATGGCTGAGTTCCTCGGTCGCGATGTCGAACAACAGGTCCTTGCGGCCCGGATCGTCTTCGCCGACGGCTTGTGTGAAGTATCGACATGCTGCCGCCAGTTCACCCTGCGGGCCGCCGAACTGCTCGAGCAGCAGATTGGCGACGCCGGGGTTGGGCGCGCTCACGCGAACGGTGTATTGCAGACGCTTGTTATGCACGAACATTTGGGCGACTCCTTTTGGGCGCACGAAACCCTTCACGGACTCGGCGCGAATCACAAAGGTTGAACGGTTTTGCTCGCAACGACCAAGAGGACATCGAAAGCGTCGCTTACGGTCATGCTGCTGCGAGCCTCGGCGCGAAGAAAGCGCGCCGGCGTATCGCGGGGAAGCCGCGTCGTGATAGGAACGGCCGTTGTGCGGATCGAATCCGCGACACCGGCCTGAATGCGACTCAGTAACGCGTATGCCATGCGAGGCGGCTGTTTCCGGCGGGGGCATCTTCGATGCTCGATGCGTGGCGCATGGACCACCGGAGACAGCCATGAACGTCAGATAGCTGAGGGGCCGGGCCTTCGCATGGCCCGCGCGGACATTCAAACGTTTCGGCGCCGATCGCGCCGCGCCGATGGCCGCGAGCATTGCGTTTAATTCCGCGTTTGCGCTCGTACTGACGCTCGTCATGGTGATTGCCGTCGCCGGGCTCGTGTTCGGCGCGGAGGCCGCTCGCGGACAGCTTTTTGCTCAGATCAAGGCATGCTCGGAAAGGATGCGGCCGCGAGCGTGCAGGCGATCGTCGAGCATGCGCACCGCAGCCGCGGAAACGGCCTTGCCGCGGCGATGTCGTTCGTACTGCTGGCCGTAAGCGCGTCGGCGACGTTCTCGTCGTTGAACACGGCGCTGTCGATCATCTGGCCGAAGCGCGGCAAGGAAGCATCGGGCGTCGCAACGCTCGTCAAGGTGCGGCTGATTTCGTTCGGCCTTGTCATGGGCGTCGCGTTTCTGCTGATCGTGTCGCTCGTGCTGGACACAGCTGTGCAGCACCGGGCAAATGGCTATTCGGAGATTCGCCGCTCGTTATCATCGGCGATATCGTGCGGTTCGTGCTCGGTCGCGTGATCCTTTCGTGCGCGTTTGCCGCGCTGTTGAAGTATCTTCCGGACGGTCACGTGCCGTGGCGCGATGCGCTCGTGGGCGGGCTCATTTCAGCAGTGCTGTTTTCCGTCGGAAAGAAGCTCTTTGCGTTGTATCTGACGCACGCCGGGACCGCGAGCGCGTTCGGCGCGGCCGGCTCGCTCGCCGTGTTGCTGATGTAGCTGTATTTCGCCGCCGCTGTCATGCTGCTCGGCGCGGAAGCCGCTGCAACGCGAGTCGAAGCGCGTGAAGGCGAGGCGCGCGAAGGCGACGGGCAAGCGTCTCGAGAGGAGCGTGGGCCTCGTATCACGCAGGCGAGCGCGCCAGCGAACACACGTGCGCCGGTCACGCCGGGTGCTGCACACGTGAACGTGTCCACGGCTACGGTGCTGTCCGATAAGCATGTTCGGTCCGGCGGCACGCCGGTGTTCGCGAAGATGCTCGATGCGGTGAGGGCGAATGCGAGCCGCTTTGCGAATGCAGCGGCGGGCGTTCCCTGGACATAGGCATGCGCGTTCATCATCTCAATTGCATCTCTAGCTGTCCGCTCGGCGGCAAGCTCTTCGACGGACGCACGGCCAGCCTGCTGCGACGCGGTGAGCTGTCGTGCCATTGCCTGCTCATCGAAACAAATGACGGCCTCATGCTGGCCGACACGGGCTTCGGTCTGCGCGATGTCGCCGATCCGCGCAGCCGCCTGAGCGCGTTCTTCCTGTTGATGTTGAAGCCCGAGTTCCGCGTGGAGATGACGGCGGCGCGGCAGATCGAGCGGCTCGGATTTTCGGCGGCGGACGTGCGTCACATTCTGCTGAGCCATCTCGACTTCGATCATGCCGGCGGTCTCGATGACTTTCCGCACACGCACGTCCACATGCTGCAAATCGAGCGGGACTACGCGCTGCGGCAGAAGACCTGGCTGGACCGCCAGCGCTTCCGGCCGCAGCAGTGGTCGACGCAGGCCAACTGGCTCGTGCATCACAGCGGCGGCGACCACTGGTACGGATTCGAATGCGTGCGCCCCCTCACGCGCTGCGCTGACGAGATCGCGCTCGTTCCCTTGTGCGGCCACACGTTCGGTCATGCGGGTATCGCCGTTCGGGCGAATGAGGGTTGGTTTCTGCTGGCGGCGGACGCGTACTTCTATCACACTGAAATGGATACCGCACGACCTCGCTGCACGCCCGGCCTTGCGTTCTATCAGTGGATGATGGACAAGAACGGCGCAGCGCGGCGGCACAATCAGGCGCGACTCCGGGCGCTGTGCAATGAAGACGCTGCGCGCGACGTGCGGGTCTTCTGCAGTCACGACCCGATCGAGTTCGAGCGCATGGCGGGACGCTCGCCGAGCATTCCCGCCGAAGCCCTGCTGTCGCGACTCGCGTGAATGTGCGCGCCGTCGTTTCTCAGACTTCTCGCCTTGCTTTGTAGCCGCGTTACTGGCTGGCGCCCGAAGGCGCATCGCTCGCCGCCGTCGCGGGGAAACTGGCGGCAGCCGGCGCGGATGTGACCGACGCGGGCGCGGCAGCCGATGTGTCGCCGGCCGCGCTTCTCGCGCCGGTGTGATCGCGGTTGCAGCCAGCGACGAGGCAAAGCGCTGCCGACATTGCGGCGATCAGCAAGGCTTTCAACGTGATGGACGACTTCATGGTGCGCTCCTTGTTTTGCTCGTTGTTGTGCTCTTTGTGGCGTTCCGGTCGATGAGAAGTGGCAAGCAAGCTTGACGCAACTGCGATTCTCCGGCTCAGTCCGGCGACTTGTTGCGGTCGCGCCCGCTTTGCGTGCCCGGTGGTGTGCCCGGCTTGTCGTCGGGCCGGGCATCGGACGCGCGGTCTTCATTCGGTCCACGTGGCGCGGGTTCAGCCGGATTCGCCGGAATGTTCTCCGTGTGACCGGGCACCGGCTGTTGCTCAATGTGCTCCGGCTGCGCCGACGACGAGGGCTTCGGCTTGGGATCGGGCTCGGCCTTCGTGTCGGTGCCGACCTTGCCGGTGCTTCGATGGGTCGTTGCGCCGGTTTCATCGAGAAGATCATCGAGGCCGTCGCCTTTGCCCTCGGTCGAGGGGTCGGGCGGTGTGGACATCAGGGAGAAGTGCGCAGGCACGGCGGACGTACCTTGAACATCGAATGTGTTGGTCATGGCGATTCAAGCGTCGAGTGAGTCGTGCGGGAAATTCAGCAAACTCCGTTCCGAGGATCAGCGCGCTCTGTAGGTCCCCGACTTGCTGAGCGAGTGAAAACGCATGCAAACAACAGGGAGTGGCGAATGACTCAGTCATCCATTGCGATAACCGTGCGGCGTGAAGATCCGGCCTCGACCGACGGACAAGTCTTGCTCGATGAACTCAGCGCCATGCTGGCGCTATTCTCGGGCGACGGCGGGCAGTCGAGGTTCGATATCGACGAGTTCCGATCGGCGAACGGCATGTTCTACGTCGCGGGAACGGCCCTAGGGGAACCCGTCGGTTGCGGCGCATTCCGGCATTTCGACGCGTCCGCGGCCGAACTCAAAAGAATCTATAGCCGGCAATGTGGGTCCGGGGTCCGCACTGCAATCATCCAGCAACTCGAGGCCGACGCCGCAGCGTGTGGCTACACGAGGCTCGTTCTGGAAACACGGGCGGTCAACAAGCGTGCGATCGACTTCCACCAGCGCAACGGTTACAGGCCGATGGAGCGATACGGCGCTTACATCGGTCAGCCGGATGCGCGCTGCTTCGAAAAAATGCTCGTCGATACCTGACGCTTGCTCGGCCAGTGCCGCATTGACGTCGACAATGGCCGGACTGCGAACGTCCGACGGCATGCGAATTGCGCGATCCGCGTCGATGCGCGGCGACCCGCGTTTCGCCGGCCTGATACCTTAAACACGCAAGGAGACGTTCATGGCTAACACGGTTCACGGTTCCGACCCGGCCTATTCCTTCATCACCGAAAGGGCCGAGACTGCTGATGAGTTCCCGACAAGCGCGACTCATGATTCTTCCCGCAAAAGCGGCGAGTCATTCGCAAGCGGCGGCGAGGGTGCTTTTCGCGCGGCGTCTCAGTCGTGGGACTCTGGCGATAACGCTTCATCGTCCGGCAGCGATATGCGCTCGACCGTCAAAGACACGCTTTCCAACGTCCGGGACGGAATGGCGGCTCGATACCGCGCGGCCTCCGAAACGACCGATGACTTCGTGCACGACAATCCGTGGAAAGCGATCGCGCTGGCCGCGGTCGCGGGTCTGGTCGTCGGGATGCTTGCATCGCGTTGAACTGCCGCGGTGGCGCCCGCCTGCGTGTGCTGAGGAACGCGTAATGCTTGAGCGCATGGATTCCTCTCACGCAGCGAGTGCACCATGCGAATCAGACTCAAACCTCTACACGAACAGGTCATCGTCATCACGGGCGCGACGAGTGGAATCGGGCTCGTCACCGCGCGCACCGCTGCCCGACGCGGCGCCAGGCTTATGCTCATATCGCGCGATGAAAAGGCGCTATCCGAGCTTGCCAGCGAGTTGTCGCGAGATCGAAGCTACAGTGTCTCGTACGCCGTCGCCGATGTCGGCGACCGCGCCCAGCTGCAGGTCGCGGCCGATAAGGCGATCTCGCGTTTCGGCGGCTTCGACACCTGGATCAACAATGCAGGCGTCTCGTTGTACGGCCGCTGCGTCGATGTACCACTGGAGGACCAGCGCAAGCTCTTCGATACGAATTACTGGGGCGTCGTCAACGGCTCGGTCGTCGCCGTGCAGCATTTGCGGGAACGGGGCGGCGCGCTTATCAATCTCGGAAGCGAGCTATCGGATGTCGCCATTCCGCTGCAAGGTGCCTACGTGGCATCGAAGCATGCCGTGAAGGGTTTCACCGATGCACTGCGCATCGAGCTCGCCGACGAGCGCGCACCGGTCTCGGTGACCCTCGTCAAGCCTGCGGGCATCGACACGCTTTTCGTCGAGCATGCGAAAAACTATCTCGATCACCAGCCGAAGCTGCCGCAGCCGGTGTATGCGCCCGATGTTGTCGCGCGAGCAATACTGCACGCGGCGGCTCATCCGCAGCGCGATGTCTACGCGGGTGGCGCGTCGCGCGGCATGGCGTGGTTCGGGCGCTCGGCGCCGCGCGTGTACGACGCGATGATGCGCCGGCTCGGCGTCAAGGCCCAGCTCACGAGCGAGCCCCGGCGCGACGGCGATGCGCTCCATGAGAGCGGCACAGGCCTGAGCGAACGGTCCGGACGGCACGGCCGGGTCCGCGAACGCAGCTTTTACACCGATGCGCATACCCATCCCATGAGCGCGCGTGCGGCGCTCATGGGAGTCGCGGGCGTGCTGCTGGTCGCGGCGGCGCGGCGCTATGTGCGCGAGACACAGGGACGCCGGTTGCCCCGCTTCCTGCGCTAAAAGCATGAGCGCCTCATGCAAGGAGGAAGCAGTCTCGATGGGCGATGCCTTTGATGTCCACGAAGGCTGCTGCGCAGCCTGCGCAAATACGCGTCCGCCGCGTGAAAATGCGTACGAGCGCGGGTCATGACGGGCCGCGTGCGCATCGGCATCTCGGGCCGGCCATATACGGGCTGGCGCGGCGTCTTCTATCCGCCCAAACTCCCGCAGGCGCGCGAACTCGAATTTGCGTCGGGCCGGATACAGAGCATTGAAATCAACGGCTCGCATTACTCCCTGCAACGCGCATCGAGTTGGCGTACATGGCATGACGCGACGCCAGACGACTTCGTTTTCAGCGTAAAGGGCCCTCGCTATCTCACCCACATGCTGCGCTTTCGCGACGAAACGGCCATCCCCGCGATGGCGAACTTCTTCGCCTCCGGCGTACTGGGCCTTGGCGAAAAGCTCGGCCCGTTTCTCTGGCAATTCCCGCCGAGCTTCGCCTTTCATGTGGACGACTTCGAGCGCTTCCTCGCGCTCTTGCCGGAGGATGCGGCCTGCGCCGCTGCGTTCGCTCAGCGGCACGACACGCGAGTAAAGGAGCCGTGGTTCGATGCGCCAAGGAAAAACCGGGTGTTGAGGCACGCCGTCGAGATTCGACATCCGAGCTTTCTTGACGAGACCTTCGTACGCTTGCTGCGCAAACACGGCGTTGCGCTGGTCGTATCGGACTCCACGGCTGGCTGGCCATACGCGGAAGATTTGACCTCCGATTTCGTGTACATGCGTCTGCACGGCACAGAAACGCTTTACGGCGGCGCGTATACCGACGAGGCACTCGACGCATGGGCGCATCGCATCGTGTGCTGGGCAAAGGGAACGCAGGCCGAGGATGCCCGGCTAATCACGGCGCACAAGCCGCGAAGCCGCGCATCGCGCGATGTATTCTGTTACTTCGACAACGATCAAAAAGTACAGGCGCCGTTCGATGCCAAGCGGCTGCGAGAACGTCTCCAGGAAGGGTCCTTCAGCGGCTCGTCGCGATAAAACAATCGTCGAGAAGGCGCCGTCAATTCGCCAAGGCCTCTCGTTCGAGTTCGTCCAGCGATATGTGACGCACGTCCCGGCCCTTGACCACGAACACGAGGAACTCAGCGATATTCTTGGCGTGATCTCCGATCCGCTCCAGAGCCTTGGCTATGAACAGGTATTCGAGCGCGACCGGGATGGTTCCGGGTGCTGCATGCATCTGCACGGCGAGGCTGCGGGAAAACGAGCGGAACACTGTGTCAATGGCTTTATCGTCGCGTACGATGCGCGCCGCATCGATGGTATCCATTCGTGCGAATGCGTCGAGCACCCGATGCAGGATGACGTGAGCCATCTCGCCCCATTTCTTCAGTTCGGCGACATGGAAGCTTGCCGTTTCACCACTTTCGGAAATGCGCCGCATCCGTTTGCACATCTTTCGCGCTTCATCGCCCATGCGTTCGAGGTTCGCCACGCATTTGGACATGGCCATCAGCAGCCTGAGGTCGCAGGCAGCGGGCTGTCGTCGGGCGATCACATGTTGTATTTCATCGTCGATCTCGATTTCACATGAGTTGAGAAGCCGCTCTCCGGCGCGAATTTCCAGCGCGAGCGCAGGGTCGTAGGCGTCCAGCAATCGCAGGCAGCGTTCGATCTGCATTTCGACAGACCGCCCATCTCCAGAAGATGGGTCGAGAGCGCATCGAGCGAGGCGTCAAAGGCGCGTGAGAGATGCTTGTCTGGCATGGCGATTACCTGTTTCACGCCCTCATGATCAGCGTGGAGCGGTGCGGCGCCGAGGGCGGACGTCGCGTTCGTCGTGTAGGCAATAACGGTATATACCGTTTCCTGGTAACTGCGCAAGTTAACAACCCCGCTGGCAAGGGCGTTTGCATCGCCAGGCAGCAAGGATTTGCTGCATGTTCGCCACGTTAGCGTTTCGGACAGCCATTACGCGTCACCAGGCAGGTCAATGAAAAGGAAAGCGGGATTTCAAACGATTTTGGCATCGCGATTGCTGTCATCGCGCAATGCCACCGTTGGAGCCGATCATGGTGCTCGTCTCGAAGCCGCTGTGCCGCTTTCTTTTTCTCACACTGAGCCTTGCCGCGTTCGCTCAAGCGGGCGTCGCGCAGGAGAGCGCGGACGCGCGCGGCAATCACGCCGGCGGCGGTCCGCAGCTTCAGCTCATCGCTACGTTCGAACATCAGGTTACGGGCGTGACGGTCACGCCGGATGGCCGTAAGTTCGTCAACTTCCCGCGCTGGACGGAAGACACGCCCATCTCCGTCGCGGAGCTCGGAGCGTCCGGCGATCTGCGTCCTTATCCCGATCCCGAATGGAATAGCTGGCGCAACGCGCGCCGCGATCAAGTCACGCCTCAGGATCATTGGGTATGTGTGCAGTCCGTCGTGGCGGACAAGCATGGAAACCTCTGGGTGATCGATCCCGGCGCGCCGGCGCAATCGCTCGTCGTGCCGGGCGCGCCGAAGCTCGTGCAGATCGATCTGGCGTCGAATCGCGTCGCGCATGTCTACGCGTTCGATGAAACCATCGCGCCGCAAGGAAGCTACCTCAACGACGTGCGTATCGGTCCGGACGGGCGTTTCGTCTACATCACCGATTCCGGCGTGCGCGGCGCGATCGTCGTGGTCGATACGGCCTCCGGAAGCGCGCGACGGGTGCTCGACGGCGATCCGAGCACGCAGGCCGACAAGACCGTCACCGTGAAGGTCGACGGCAAGCCGCTGCAACAGACGGACGGCAGGCACGTGAGCTTTTCGGCGGACGGCATCGCGCTGACGCCGGACGGACGCTATCTCTATTGGCAGGCGGTGAAGGGCAAGACGCTTTATCGCATCGCAACCGACGCGCTGCAGAACGCGCAACTGAGTCCGCAACAGGTCTCGGCGCGCGTGGAGGCGGTGGCTATCGATGGACCCGCGGACGGACTCTGGTTCGACGAGCATGGACGTCTCTATGTGTCGTCGGTCGAGCATCACGCGATTCGCGTGCGTGACGGCGAGCGCTTCGACACGCTGCTGCGGGACCGCAATCTCGTCTGGCCCGACACATTCTCGGAAGGCGCCGACGGCACGATCTATATTACCGATTCGCGCATCCCAGAGATGAGCTGGTTCGATCCGCACAGTCCTATCGCGTTGCCGACGCGGCTGTATGCGATTCGCAAACGTTAGAAAGAGGAAGGCAGCGTATGAAACAGCAATTCGACGATCGGATCGTTCGCGCCCTCTGTTCGGGTTCGGCAGCGGGGCTCGCAATGGCCTCGGCGGCATCGACCGGGGCGCTGCGCGCGGGGCATGCGTCGTACGCCGCGCTGAATGCCGTGACGCACTGCCTGTGGCCCGATGCATCGTCGCAGGAGACGCCGAGCATCAAGTACACGGCGCTCGGGGCGACGATTCATATGGGCAGCGCACTTGTTCTGGGGCGCTCTGTTCGAATCGCTGTGCGGACGACGGAGCCGTCCCGCAGGCATCGTGAGCGCTGCGGCGGCGACCGCGCTCATCGCTTATGTAGTCGATTACCACGTGGTTCCGAAACGCTTCACGCCGGGATTCGAAGCGCATGTGTCGACGCGTTCGCTGGCGATGGCTTATGTCGCGCTGGCTGCGGGGTTCGCCATAGCCGCGTTGGCGCGACGCGCGGTCCGCTGACGCGTCGCTACGCGCTGCCGCCGGGTATGCGAGAGAAGCTCACAAAAGACGAACGCACTCGCAGACCCGATTGGCCCGTCGGCCGCGAAGCGGGCCGGAGCTTGATATGGCTGCGCCGGTAAGTGAAGCGGCGCGACGTGACGGACCGCGCGCGATCCAAGCCCGGTGAGACGTACGAGGGCACTCGCTATAGCCGGACCACGAGACCACTTCTGTGTCGCGGCCGGCACGGAGAGCTGTCACTTATGCAGATTGCTGCGCATCGACGCGACATCGTTGGTCGTGATCGGACGCGCATCGTTGCCCCACGACGCGCGCAAGTAGGTCAGCACTTGCGCGATCTGGACATCGGTGAGGCGTCCGGCGAAGGGCGGCATCGCTTGACGCGGCGGGCCGTGTATCGTCGCCGGACTGTTGCCGCCTTCGACCAAGAGCCGTATGAGCGAAGTCGTGTCCTCGGTGATGACGGACGGATTGCCGGCAAGCGCCGGAAACGCGTTCGGCACCCCCTTGCCGTCATCGCGATGGCACTGCGCGCAGAAGCCCGCATACACGGCCGCGCCCTGTGCAGGCGGAAAGTCGGGCGCGCGGGTCTTCAGGCGGCCGGGCTGCGCAAGCGCGGGATCGAAGACGCCGTCGGCGGCGCCCGTCGCGGGCAGCGTCTTCAGATAGACGGCAATGGCGCGCACGTCGTCATCGGTCAGATATTGCAGGCTGTCCTCGATCGTTTCGACCATGCTTCCGTACGCCACGATGCCCGCGCCGTGACCGGTCTTCATGAACGCGGCGAGGTCTTCGACCGTGACGCGGTCCAGCCCCGAGCCCGGATCCGCGCGCAGGTTCGGCGCGAACCAGTTGTCGTTGATGCCGCCGGAAAGAAACGTCTTCGATGATTCGTCATAACCGCGCTCTTGATAGGCGATGCCACGCGGCGTGTGACACGAGCCGCAATGCCCGAGGGACTGCACGAGATACGCGCCGCGATTCCACGCCGCATCGCGGTCCGCGTGCGGCTCGAACGGCTGCTTCGGCGCGAACGCCATCCGCCATAGTCGCAAGGCCCAGCGCTGATTGAACGGAAACGGCACCTTCGTTTCAGGTGGCCGATGATCCACGGACGGCACACCGTGCATCATGTAGGCGTAAAGGGCATGCATGTCTTCGTCGGAGATCTTGACGAAGGCGGGATAGGGCATCGCCGGATACAGACCTTTGCCATCGCGCCGCACGCCTTCGCGCAACGCCTTTGCGAAGTCCTCGAAGCTGTACCCACCGATGCCCGTTTCACGGTCCGGTGTGATGTTGCTACTGACGATGGTCCCGAAGGGCGACGTCATCTCGAGTCCACCCGCATACGGCGCGCCGTTCGATGGCGCCGTATGGCAGCCCGCGCAGTCCGCGGCTTTCGCAAGATACGCGCCGCGAGCAAGCAGTTCGGGCGAGGGCGCTGCGTCGTCCGCCATGACAGTGAGAGGCCACAGGAGCAGGATGAGGAGGAAGCGGGAAACGTTCATCGTCATTGGTGATACAGATAAGCGGCGATGTCGCGCGCGTCGATCTCGCTCACGCCGAGGTCGGGCATCGCACTGCCCGGCACGAGGCGTTGCGGGAAGCGAATCCACGTCTGCAGGTTCTCCGGCGTATTCGGCAACTTGCCCGCTACGTAAGCGCGCTCGCCGATGTTCTGCAGCGTCGGTCCGACCTTGCCGATTGCGCCCGGCACGCCGTCGATTCGGTGACACGCGCCGCAGCCATAGCGCTGAATCGCCTCGAGTCCGCGCTGCGGATTGCCGCCGGTGATCGAATCGGATGACGGCGGCTTGTCATTGCAAGCAGCGAGCGCGACGATCAGCAACAGCGCGACCGGAACCTGGCGCATGCTGTCATCCCTCGCGGGAGATGCGCTCGCCCAAGCGCGGCGGCGGGCGTCGCATCAGCCAGCGCGCGCCGACGAGCAAGCCGCCCATCAGATAGGCGAGCCCGCCCGGCACCCACATCACGAGGCCGCCGAGTTGCTGATCCTGCAACGGATCGAAGCCGAGCGCGCGCGTCGTCTCGATGCACGACGGATACCAGACGCCCGGCGCCAAAGTAAGCAGTGCGCCGAGCGCGCCGGTGTGAACCATCGTCGTGAAGAGGGAAAGCATCGCGTGCGCGTTCGACGCGCCTTGCGTCTCCGATGCGCGGCCGAACACGGTCCACCAGAAGAGCAATGCGCTCGCGAGAAAGCTCGCATGCTGCAGCGTGTGGATGCCGGGGCGCGCGAGCGCCGCTTCGAAGAAGCGCGGCGCATGCCAGATCCAAAGCGCGGCGGCGTGCAGCGTCCACGCGACGAGTGGCAATGTGAGCCAGCGCCACGGCAGTCTTATCCAGCGCGAGCGCGTCGCCGCGCCGATGCGAATTCTTGCATCCGCCGGGAACGCCCACAGCCACACGGCGAGCGGCCGACCGATGACGAGCAGCGGCGCCGCGACGAGCATGAAGAGTTCGTGCTGGAGCATGTGCGCGGAGAACAGCCATTCGCTCAGCGCGTGCAGCGGCGACACGAGCGCGGCCACGAGCGTGAGCCAGCCCCCGATGAACGCAAAGAGCCTTGTCGCGCGCTCGCGGCGGCCTTGCGCACCGCGCTTGCGCAGCCTCACATATCCGACGAGATAAAGCATCACACTCACTGTCAGCACGATGACGACCCACGGCTCGAACGTCCATGCGAGCGGCGACGCCTCCGCCGTGTCGGCGAGGACATGCGCGTGAGCATCGGCACACGCGAGGAGGGCGCAGAGCGGCGCGAGTTTCAACACGCGGACAGAAGCCATTGCGGTATCGATATGGCGATGACGGACAAGATCGACAGCACGCCCACGCCTGCCGCCACCGCGGCGAGGAACGCGGGGCGCGCGGGGCGAGCGGCGGTATCGGGCGTCGGCAGGGCGAGCGCACGCCGCGCGTCGCGCCAGCGCTGCCAGGCGAGCAGCGTCGCGGCCACGCACACGATCACGCTCGCGCCGCTCACGCCGTGCAGCAACGCCTGCCCTCCGAGCCGACATGCGGGCGTCACCAGCGCGTAGTTCACGCTGAGGCAGCCGAGCACGATCGATGGAGCGCCGAGCAGCGCGAGCCAGGTTTTCATAGCCGCGCCGCCCAGTAGATCACGCCATAGATCGGCAGCCAGCTCAACACGACGAAGTACCAATAGAGCGCGTTCTCGCTGACATCGACGAAGCGCTTGCCTTCGAACGGCCCGGTGAAGAGAAGCACGGTGAGCACGGCCGTATCGACGGTATCGGTGATGAGGTGAGTCGTGTGCAGCCCGAGCAGCAGCCAGACGACCGATCCATACGCGTTCGTGTACCAGCTCACGTTCAGCGACGCGAATTCGAGTCCGCGTATCGCCAGAAACGCCAGCGACGCGATGAGGCAGACCGTCAGCCAGAGCGCGGCCTTGCTGCGATCGCCGCGTTCTGCGGCGTTCTTTGCCAGCTGGTTGGGCCAGAGGCTCGCGATCAGCACCACCGTGTTCAGCGTGCCCCACAGCAAGCGCGGCGCGTCGGCGGCCATTGGCCAGGCCGGCGCGCGCGTGCGCAGATAGAAGTACATCATCACCGCGATGGCGAACACCGTGCCTTCGATCAGCATCAGGCCGGCCGTGCTCCACCACATCAGGCTGCGATGACTGAAGGCGAAGGTGGGCAGGGCTCGTACGTCGAGCACGAGCTGGCCAGTGCCGTTCTCCTCGGGGCGCGATGTGGCCGTGCGTGTTTCGGCGCTCATGGCTGGCGCTCCCGGGCGACGGCGAGCCGGTTCTCCGCGCGATTCGGCCAGAACCACCCGATCATCGCGACCGCAACGGGGAGCGATGCCCATACGATCGCCCACGGCGTATAGATCGAACCGATGAAAAGTACGGTCGTCGCCACGGCGCTCACGAACGGCCACACGGATGGCTTCGGAAACAGCGGACGGTAATCGGGCTGCGCATCGAGAACGCTCGTGACCAGCACCTCGCGTGCGTCGGCGGCGAGCCCCGCGACGAAGACGGGCTGCGCGGAAGGCTCCCACAGCGGATCGCGGCCGTGCACGACCGGTATTGCATCGAAGTTATGCGGCGGCGGCGGTGACGGCACGCTCCATTCGAGCGTGCCCGCGCCCCATGGATCCGCAGGAGCGCGTTCGTCGCTGCGCACACTCTTCATGACATTGACGATGAAGAGCAGCACGGAGAGCGCGATCATGTACGCACCGATCGTCGCGGTGAAATTCATGCCGTCCCAGCCGAGCCCGTGCGGATAGGTCCATACGCGTCGCGGCATGCCTTCGAGCCCGAGCAGATGCATCGGAAAGAAGGTCACGTTGAAGCCGATGAAGAAGAGCCAGAACTGCCACTTGCCGAGACGCTCGTCGAGCATGCGTCCCGCGAACTTGGGGAACCAGTAGAACAACGCGCCGAAGAGCGGAAATACGCCCCCGCCGAACAGCACGTAATGCAAATGCGCGACGACGAAGTAAGTGTCGTGAACCTGCAAATCGAGCGGCACGGACGCGACCATGATGCCGGTCATGCCGCCCATCACGAGGATGAAGAAGAACGCGAGCACGAAGAGCAGCGGCACGCGCAGATTCAGCTTGCCGGTCCAGAGCGTGCCGATCCAGCAGAAGATCTGGATCGCCGACGGAATCGCGATCATCAGACTGGCGGCGGTGAAGAAGCTCTTGCCGAGCTCGGGGATGTTCGTCGCGAACATGTGATGCACCCACAGCCCGAACGCGAGGAACGCGGTGGCGATCAGCGACAGCACCATCGCCGGATAGCCGAACACCGGACGGCGCGCGAAGGTCGGGATGATCGACGAAATGAAGCCGAGCGGCGGGATGAAGACCAGATACACCTCCGGATGACCGAAGAACCAGAAGAGGTGTTGCCATAGCAAGACATCGCCGCCTTTTGCCGGGTTATAGAAATGCGTGCCGACGAGCCGGTCAAGAATCAGCGCGGTGCTGCACAGCATCACAGCGGGCATCGCGAAGATCACCATGAACTGTGTGACGAGCGTAGCCCAGACGAACAGCGGCATGCGGTTGAGCGACATGCCGGGCGCGCGCATCTTGAAGATCGTCGTGATGAGCACGACCGCTTCGAGCAAGCCGGACAGTTCGGTGAAGGTGATCATCTGCGCCCAGATATCCGCGCCCTTGTTGGGCGAGTAGTCGGGCCCGGCGAGCGGCACGTAGCTGAACCAGCCGGCGTTGGGCGCGGTGTTTACGGCGAGCGCGCCGAACAACAGGAATCCACCGAACAGGAACACCCAATATGCATAGGCGTTCATGCGCGGAAACGCGATGCTCCGGGCGCCGATCATGAGCGGCACGAGATAGGCGGCGACCGCCTGCATCACCGGCACGGCGAAGAGGAACATCATCGTGGTGCCGTGCATCGTGAAGAGCTCGTTGTAGAGGTTCGGTCCGATCAGGCGCTGATCCGGACGCGCGAGCTGCGTGCGCATAATGAGCGCGAGCAATCCGGCGAGCAGAAAGAACACGAACGTCGCGACGATGAAACGCCGTGCGATCGTCTTGTGATTGTTAGCGCTCAACATGCCTATGAAGCCGGGCGAATCGCTCCAGGTTCTCGCGAGCGCGTCGCGCGCTTCGGGCGCTGCGCGCGGACCGTCCGTCAGTCGCGTATCGCTCATTTCAAGGTCTCCATCCACGTGAGCAGCGCCTGCAGGTCGTCGGGCGGCAGGCGTGTGGGTGGCATCACCGTGCCCGGCTTGAGCGTGCGAGGATCGACGATCCAGCCAGCGAGATTGCCGCGATTGTTCGCGAGCGTGCCGGCGGCGAGGAATTGGCGGCTCGCGACGTGCGTCAGGTCCGGACCGATGGTTCCCTGCGCGGGCGTGCCCCGAACGCTATGGCAGCGCGCGCAATCCTGGGTCAAGAACACGTCGCGGCCGCGCGCGGCGAGACTGTCCGACGCTTCCGCCGCCGGCGCGCGCTGCCGTGCGGCCCATGCTTCGTATTGCGCGGGCGGCTCGGCGGTGACGGAGAAGGCCATCAGCGCGTGTTCGTAGCCGCAGAATTCTGCGCACTGACCGCGATAGACGCCCGGCTGGTCCGCGCGAAACTCGATGGTCGCGTCGCGTCCCGGGATCATGTCCTTCTTGCCGTGCAGGTTCGGCACCCAGAACGTGTGGATGACATCGGCAGCTTTTAGCGCGACGACGACCGGGCGACCCACGGGAACATGAAGTTCGTTGGCGAGCGTGAAGCCGGGCGCACCGCCGTCGGACAGATAGCGCGCCTGCCACCACCACTGATAGCCCGTCATTTCGATGCGCAGCGCATGGTCGACCGGCATACGGGACAACGCACGGTCGGTGAGGACGTCAGCGAGTACGAGTCCAAACAGAAGGAGGACTGAAAGCCCGGTCGCCGCAGTCATCCAAAAGCGCGTGCGCGGTTGCGGCCGATTCACCGTGGATGCGTCCGCTGGCGTCGCGCGGGTGGCGCGCGGGGCGCGCACCATCGCGATCAGACAGGCCAGCAGGATCGCCGCGAAGACGATGCAGCAGACTGCCAGTGTCAGATGCCAGAGATCGAGGATGCGGCTGGCCTGGATGCCGGCGGGGATCAGGGCGCTTTGCATGGTACGTCGGCCATTGTCCTAAGGGGGTGCGCGGCGTCGGAAATGGACAGAAACCCGACAGCCACGCTCGACCAAGCAATCGTTGTTCCAACGGAAATTCGCGAATATCGTGCACAAGCGGGTCGCTTTGCCGAAGGCCCTCGAAAGGGAACGCCATTTGCTCGCGCGTGATGCAAACACATCGAACACGTGGGAGGCAAAGAACATGGCCCAATCAGACAACGGCGTTCGCAAGAGCGCCGCATACCCGTATTCGTCGGGTGGATGGGGATCGCTGAAAGCGGTTGCGGGCGCGCTCGTCCAGGAAAAGGTGCCGCTGAAGGACAGCACGGTCCTGCTCAAGCAGAATAAGCCCGATGGCTTCGCCTGCGTGAGCTGCTCTTGGGCCAAGCCGGCGGACCCGCATACCTTCGAGTTCTGCGAGAGCGGCGCGAAGGCGACCGCGTGGGACCTGACCGCGAAGCGCATGACGCCGCAGTTCTTCGAGCTGCACACGGTGACGGAGCTATGCGCATGGCACGACCACGATCTCGAAGACGCGGGGCGTCTCACCGCGCCGCTGCGCTACGACGCCGCCACCGACAAGTACGTGAGCGTCACCTGGGACGAAGCATTCGAGGACATCGGTCGCGAGTTGCGGGCGCTCGATCCGAAGCGCGTGTCGTTCTATGCATCGGGAAGGGCATCGCTCGAAACGTCGTATATGTACCAACTTTTCGCGCGCATGTACGGCACCAACAATCTGCCCGACAGCTCGAACATGTGTCACGAAAGCACGAGCGTCGGGTTGAAGGCCGCGATCGGCGTGGGCGTCGGCACGATCAGGCTCGAGGACTTCGAGAAGACCGATCTCATGTTCTTTTTCGGGCAGAACGTCGGGACCAATAGTCCGCGCATGCTGCATCAGCTCCAAGACGCAAGAAAGCGCGGTGTGCCGATCATTACATTTAACCCTTTGCGCGAGCCGGGGCTCATCAAGTTCGCCAATCCACAATCGCCGCTCGAGATGATGACACCGGCGCATACGGTGATCAGCACGCAATATCATCAGGTGAAGACCGGCGGCGACACGGCCGCGATCCTCGGCATGTGCAAGGCCGTCGTTCACGCCGACGACCGCGCGAAGGAATTCGTCGAGCCCCGCGTGCTCGATGTCGAGTTCATCGAAACGCATACGGTGGGCTTCGAAGCATTCGCGGATTACGTGCGCGCCGCGTCGTGGGACGATATCGAACGTGTGGCGGGTTTGCCGCGTGCCGATCTCGAAGCCGCCGCCGCCGAGTACATGCGCGCGAACGCGGTGATGGCGCATTACGGCATGGGCATCACGCAACACAGGCAGGGCGTGCAGAACGTGCGCATGCTATGCAATCTGCTCTTTCTGCGCGGCAACATCGGCAAGCCGGGCGCGGGGCCCTCGCCCGTTCGCGGGCATTCGAACGTGCAAGGACAGCGCACGGTCGGCATCACCGAGAAGCCGGAGCTCGCGCCGCTCGACAAGCTCGCGAGCCAGTTCAACTTCGAGCCGCCACGCGAGAAAGGCATGAATATCGTCGAGACCTTCGAAGCAATGCTCGATGGCAAGGTGAGCGCGGTCGTCAATCTCGGCGGCAATCTCGTGCGATCGGTGCCGGACCGTCTGCGCATTGAACCAGCGTGGCGCAATCTGAAGCTTACGGTCAATGTCGCGACGAAGCTCAATCGCAGTCACCTCGTGCACGGCGAGAAGTCCTACATTCTGCCATGCCTGAGCCGCATTGAGATCGATACGCAGGCAAGCGGCGCCCAGGCGGTGTCGATGGAAGACAGCACGGGCTGCATTCACGGCTCGCGCGGCGTGGCCGAGCCCGCATCGGCCGATGCGCGCTCGGAGCCCCATATCGTCGCCGAGTTGGCAAAACATACGCTCCGCGAGCGTTCGACCGTCGACTGGGAACGCTGGCGCGACGACTATGCGCTCGTACGCGATGAGATCGCGAAAACGCATCCGGAGACCTTTCATGACTTCAATGCGCGCATGTGGACCCCTGGCGGCTTCCCGCGCGATCTGCCCGCGCGCGAGCGCAAGTGGAAGACGAAGAGCGGCAAGGCGGAGTTCTTCGTGCCCGAGACCATCGGTGAAGATCCGGACATTCCCGAGCGCGAGCCGCAATCGCTGCGGCTCATGACGCTGCGCAGCGACAGCCAGTTCAACACGACGATCTACAGCCACGACGATCGCTTTCGCGGCATCAGCGGCGGCCGCATGGTGATCCTCATGTGCGAGGCGGACATGACGCGCCACGGTCTTAAAAAAAATGATCGCGTGACTTTGCGAACGATCGCCGACGACGGCTTCGAGCGGCGCGTCGTGGGCCTGCGCATCGAGCCGTACGACATACCGCAGGGATGCATTGCCGGCTATTACCCCGAGTGCAATCCGTTGATGCCGCTATGGCACTACGCGAAGGACAGCAAGGTGCCCGGCGCGAAGTCCATCCCGGTTCATATCGTCGAGGTGAACGGCACGCCGCGCGAGCCTTGAGCGCCGTTACGCGCGATATCCGCGGCGCGCGGAAGCAGGCCTCAGACAGTGCGCGAGCGCGAGCACGCCGATGGAAATCAACGTGAACGACGCGAGCGGAAACGTGCCCACGGTATTCGCCGCGATCGCGCCGGGCCGGCGTTGCGCGACGAGCTGCATACGCCGCTTCGTCATGCGCATGCCGAGCTCGGATAGACGAGAGGCGAGCGCGCGCTCGGCGGTGGGCAGCAACACCGTTTCCTCATCCGCGACGTGATGCATCACTTCACGCATGAGCTGCATGAAGCGCGCATCGTAGGCAGCGTCGTAACATCGCGCGCAGCTTGGCGATATCTTCGCGCATCTTGTCGTGCTCGGGCTTACTCTTCGTGAGGCGTTCGTCTCCGGCCATCGCCTCGCCAAGCGCGGGATAGAAGATCTCTTCTTCGAGTTGCGCATGTATTTCCAGCGCCGTGCAGGCGAGCTCGACGATGGCGCGCTTTCTCCACCACGACATTTCGGCGTGGTAGCGATGAAAAACCGCCATCACATGGGTGTGATCCATGCGGATCATCGTCGTGATGGAAGGGGAGCAGGATAGCATGTCCACTGTGACTCCTCAGCCGCATGGCGGGGCTGCTGTGATAATGGGGACTTTCGAGTTAGCGATCGGCTTTCCGTGAACATGGTGGGCTGCGCCGCCGTCAGGGCTTAAGGACTACCTTGATGCAGCCATCTTCCTTGTCGCGGAACGTTTTGTACATCGAGGGACCGTCCTCCAGACGCATGCGGTGCGTGATGACAAACGAAGGATCGATCTGTCCTTCCTGAATACGGCGCAGCAAATCGTCGGTCCAGCGATTGACGTGCGTCTGACCCATGCGCCAAGTGAGGCCCTTGTTCATCGCGGCGCCGAACGGTATCTTGTCGATCAGTCCGCCATACACGCCCGGCACCGACAGCGTGCCAGCCGGACGACAGACGTAAATCATTTCGCGAAGCACGTGCGGCCGGTCGGTCTCCAACATGACCGCCCGCTTGGCGCGATCGTATAGGGCGTCGAACGAGCGCGTCGCGTGCGATTCCATGCCCACAGCGTCAATTCATTTCTCCGGACCTTTGCCCTGCGTCAGGTCTCGCAGGCGATCGACCACACTTTCTTCCTTGAAGTCGATCGAGATTGCGCCGGCCGCGCGCGCCATGGCCAGACGCTCGGGCACGTGATCGATCACGATGACTTGTTTCGCGCCGAGCAGCAGGGCACTGCGTACCGCCATTTGTCCGACGGGACCGGCGCCCCAGATCGCGACGGTATCGGTCGGCTCGATTTCGCATTGCACCTCCGCCTGCCACCCCGTCGGGAAGATGTCGCCGAGAAACAGCGCCTGCTCGTCGCTCAACCCGTCCGGGATTTTCACATGCGTCTTGTCCGCGAAAGGCACGCGCACGTATTCGGCCTGCCCGCCGGGATAGCCGCCGGTCAAATGCGTGTGGCCAAACAAGCCCGCCGTAGCGTGGCCAAACAGCTTATCGGCAGCGTCCTTGTTTCGATTGGAGCGCTCGCAGACCGAGAAATTGCCCCGTTTGCATTGGTCGCACTCGCCGCAGATGATCGTGAACGGCACGACCACACGGTCGCCGATCTTGAGCGCGGAATTGTCGCGGCCTACCTCGACCACCTCGCCCATAAATTCGTGACCCATGACGTCGCCCGATTTCATGCCGGGCATGAAGTCATCGAACAGATGAAGATCGGAGCCGCAGATGGCGCAGGTCGAAACCTTGATGATCGCGTCGCGGCCATGCTCGATGCGCGGGTCGGGAACCGTGTCGTATCGAATGTCCTTCTTGCCGTGCCAGATGAGTGCTTTCATGGACGCCTCGTGCGGTGTTGCTGCAATAAGTGGTGCGCGCTCGTGAGCCTAGGCTTCGTTGTCGGACTTGCCCGGTCTGCCGCTTCGGCTCGCGGGCTCGACGTCCGGATCGACATGATCGTGTTCGGGGACGTCCGGGCCTTCCTCCGGATGATACTTGCCCTTCGGCACAAGGCTCGAGTCCATGTTCCCGTGCTCGCGCTGCTCGATGGGGCCGTCGCGCTTTTCCTTGACATCGCCTCCGCCAAGCACCTTTCGGCGTTCGTCCGCACGCTCGACGGGATCAGATGGTTCGTTTTGCATCGCTGGGTCCTTCAAAACTGTTGAGGTTGATTGCCGACGATTCGAGCAATCGATATGCCTCGCGCGTCGTGCATCCGCGATTTGGGAGACATGGACACCTTCCGACCGGGTGCTGGGCGCCTGCGCCATGGCCTGAGGGGACTGAGCGTTGCGCACTTGCAGGGCTTCGATCACCCGGCGAAAATGCTGCGCGGTGCGCATCAGGCCTTGGTCGAGCGGCGTGGAGGGCGACCAGCCGAGCGCATCGCGCGCGAGCGAGATATCCGGCTGACGATGCCACGGATCGTCCAACGGCAAGGGCTTGAACACGATCTCCGACGACGACCCCGTCAGTTCGATGATCCGCCGCGCGATATCGAGCATCGAAAGCTCGTGCGGATTGCCGAGATTCATCGGGCCGGTCAGTTCGTCGGGCGTATTCATGAGACGGATGAACGCATCGACCATATCGTCGACATAGCAGAACGAGCGCGTTTGCGTGCCTTCGCCGTACACGGTGATGGGCTGGCTGGAAAGCGCCTGCATCATGAAGTTCGATATCACGCGCCCATCCGACGGATGCATGCGCGGCCCATACGTGTTGAAGATGCGCGCGATCTTGATTGAAAGCCCATGCTGCCGCCGATAATCCATGAAGAGCGTTTCGGCGCAACGCTTGCCTTCGTCGTAGCACGAGCGCGGACCGATCGGATTCACGTTGCCCCAGTACGCTTCCTGCTGCGGATGCACGTTGGCGTCGCCATAGACTTCGCTCGTCGATGCCTGAAAGATGCGCGCGTGAACGCGCTTCGCGAGGCCGAGCATGTTGATCGCACCGTGCACGCTCGTCTTCGTCGTCTGCACGGGATCGTGCTGATAGTGAATCGGCGAAGCAGGGCACGCGAGGTTATAGATTTCGTCCACTTCCACATAGAGCGGAAAGGTAACGTCGTGCCGCATCAGTTCGAAGTTCGGGCTGTCCAGAAGATGCGCGATGTTGTCCTTCGTGCCGGTATAGAAATTATCGACGCATAACACGTCATGGCCCCGTTCCAGCAGCCGCTCGCACAGATGCGAGCCGAGAAAGCCTGCGCCACCCGTCACCAGAATCCGCTTTCTATACGCTTCTCTCATGTCGTTCTGTCCTGTCGGAATTATTCGCTAGCTGCACACGTAACGCAGCGCCTCGTCCCAGTCGTGAGCGAAGCGGGCGATGTGAAAGCGTTCGAGCGCGGTCCGCCGCGCGCCTTCGCCGAGCCGCCGCGCTTCGGCGGGATCGCGCAGAAGATGCTGCATCGCGTCGATGAGCGCCTGCACATTCGTATCGATGTAGCCGCTCTCGCCGTTGCGGATCACGGTGGAAAGCTCGGTGGTCGCAAGCCCGACGATCGGCATGCCGATGGTCATCGCCTCGACGATCGCGAGGCCGAGGCTCGTCCAGCGAATCGGATTGAAGAAGAAGCGATAACGCGCTACAAATGCCGCCAGGTCCGGATTGCCGATTTCGCCGATGCCGCCCGCCGACTGCGCATCCATGCCGACGAGATCGAGCGGCACGCGCGCGGCCGCTTGCGTGTAGACATCGTTGCCGAGCCTTCTGCCGCGCTGGCGGAGATGATTGATCACTGCGATGCCGCGTTCAATCTCGCCGCTGTAGCGCACGTCCTTCGGCACGACGACACCATGCTCGATGACGCGCGTGGGCGTCTCGCCGCTGTCCCACATCAGCCGGTTGAAGTGCGTGACGTGCACGAGCAGCGTGTGGCGTTCCTGCACCCAATGCTTCTGCCCGAAGGGATTCTCCTGCGGCGGATCATGCTCGATATAGACGCACGGCAGGCGGCGTTGCGCATCGGTCAGAAGATTGAGGCGGTCGTCGTCCCATTGATGCTTGTGCTGAAACAGGACGACATCGAAGCTCTGCGACGGCACTTCGCTCGCGGGCACTTCATGCACGTTCGAGCCGAACGGCAAAGCGCCGGCCGTGCCCGCATAGCCCGGCGGATAACCGGGACGCGTGACGAGAAAGAAATCGTGCGGCGCCTGGCTCAGGTAATACAGGTAATTGCCGTGGATATGCCACGTGAGCACACGCAAGCGCCGGGAACTAGTCGTGGGCATGAACAGGCGTCTCCTCTCGAACGGTTTCCTGAAGCTGTCCGAAGGCCGCATCGAGCACGGATTGCACGCTGATATTGAACGCGCATTCGTGGCTGTAAGGGCATTCGCGGAACGCGCACGGGCGGCACGCGGGCCAGTCCGCGAGCACGCGATGCCGTGCGTGATCGAGCGGCGCCCAACGGCGCGTATCGCTGCCCGATGCGATCACGACACTCCGCGTGCGCATCGCGGCGGCGACGTGCGAAAGGCCCGTGTCGTTGCACACGACGAGCCTCGCTTTCGCGACGAGCGCGGCGAGCGCGCCGAGCGATGTGCGTCCGGCGAGATCGATGGCATGCGCGCCCGCATCGCCTGCAATGCGCGCGGTGAGCGGCGCTTCGCTCGCGCTATCGGTGACGGCGATCTGCCAGCCCGCTTGCGACAGCGCGCGCGCTACTTCGCCGAAGCGCTCGACGGGCCATCGGCGTGAGGGTAACAGCGCGCCGGGATGCACGAGCACGAGCTTGTCGCAATCGAGCGCGCAGGCGTGGATGAGCGCATTGCATTCGTGCCTGTCGTCTTGTGTCAGCGGAATCTCGAGATCGAGGTCATGCACGTCGATGCCAAGACGCTGCATCAGCGCGGCGTATCGCGCGGGCTCGGGCAAATCGTCGGGCCACGGCATGAAGACGCCTTCGCGCATGCGCTCGCCGTGCTTGAGAAAGCCCGCGTTCAGACGCGCGCCCATGCCTTCGACGATATCGTTCGCCACGCCGCCGCTGCCATGCAACTGAATCGCGAGATCGAGGCGGCGCTCGCGCAACGCATGAAGAAACGCGGGCAGATGCGCGTTCGTTTCTTCATGCTCGGAAAAGCCGATAGCGCCCGGAAAAACGATCAGTTCATCGACGAGATGCGCGTATCGCTCGACGAAACGCTGCGCCCACGGCAAGCCGATCAGCGCGATATGCGCGCGCGGATTCGCACGCCGCAGCGCGCGCAACGCGGGCACGGCGCAGAGCATGTCGCCGATTTGCAGCGCGCGAAAGATCACGATGCGTTCGATCATAGGAAGAGCACCCTGAACTTGAACGCGCCGTGTATGCGCCAGTAGATCGACAGCGTCGGAATGATCGTCGATGTCCACAGCATTTCCGCGATATGCGCGGGCGCGCGCGATGTCGTCTTCAGGCGTTGCATGCTGAACCACAGCGTCATCGCGGCCCATGCGAGTGCTGCGATTGCGGCAACGCGCGGCGCGCCCGCGAACATCGACACGATCGCCGCGACGAGCGCCGCGAGCATCGCATAGTAAAGAAGCGGCGGACTGCGCCGGATGCGCTCGCGAAAGAGCGCGCGATGCTTCTTGTAGAGCAGCGCATCGAACTGGCTCTTCTTCTGCTGCGCGATGCTCACGCCCCAGCGCGCGGGGCGCACGGGATGCAGCACCATCGCGTCTTCGGCGCGGGCAATCGACAGTCCCGCGCGCATCAACGCGAATTGCAGATCGGAGTCTTCGCGCCATGCGGACGTGAATTGCGCATCGAAGCCGCCCGCGCGTTCGAGCGCGGCGCGTGTCGCGAATGCGTTCGCGGTGGCGAACTCCGCGTGCGCGAGTCCGGCGGCATCGACTTCGTAATCGGTCGGACGCTTCGGCAACGGCACCACGATGCGCCCTGATACCGCGTCCGCGCCTTCATCGAGCGCGCGCATGCCGTTCGCGAGCCATTGCGGATCGGGAATGGTGTCGTCGTCGGTGAAGGCGATGCGTCGTGCCAGCGATGCGCGCCAGCCCGCATTGCGCGCGCCCGCCGGGCCTTGTGTGCCCGTCACCGGCACGTAGCGGATGTTCGGCCCATGCTGCGCGTGCGATGCGGCGAGACGTTGCACGCATGCCCTGGTGGCATCGTCGGGGCCGTCGTCGCATACGATGATTTCATAGCGCGCCGGATCGTAGGCTTGCGCTGCGATCGCGCTCACGCAACGTTCGAGCATCGCGGGGCGGCGATACGTCGGCACGATCACGGACACGTCGGGAATGAAATCGCCGCGCGCGAAAGCGGACGCATCCGTCGCGCTCATCTCGCCGTTTACGAAGAGGCCGGTATAGGTGCTCATGTGCGCGCCCCCGGCTTTTCGACGAGAAACGAACCGATCACGAGCGCATCGAGCGGCGACGTCCAAAACGATTCGAGCGCATCGCGCGGCGTGTTGACCATCGGCTCGCCGCGCGTATTGAACGACGTGTTGACGAGCACCGGCACGCCCGTACGCGCCTTGAACGCGGCCAGCAGATCGTAGTAAGGCGCGTGCTGCGCGCGATTGACGGTCTGCACGCGCGCGGTGCCGTCGATATGCGTGACCGCCGGAATGAGCGCCTTCATCTCGGGACGCACATCGAACACGAAGAGCATGAACGGCGCGACGCGCGCATCGACGAACCAGTCGGCCGCGTGCTCTTCCATCACGACGGGCGCGACAGGACGAAAGTCCTCGCGATCCTTGATCTCGTTCGTACGCGCCTGCATGTCCGCATGAATCGGCGATGCGAGGATCGAGCGCGCGCCGAGCGCACGCGGCCCGAATTCGGTGCGCCCCTGATACCAGCCGATCACGCGGTTCTGCGCGAAAATGTCCACGGTTTCATCCGCGATATTCGTGAGCCTGCGATACGGCGCGCGCGTCCATTTGAGAAACGCTTCGATCTCTTCGTCGCCGAACTCGGGGCCGAGATACGCGTGATTCATTTGCCACTTGCGGCTGCGATCGCCCGCCTTCGCGCGCTCGCGATAGTCCGTCCACAACGCGGCGCCGAGCGCGGTGCCGGCGTCGCCCGCGGCGGGCTGCACCCACACTTCTTCGAATGGTCCGCGATCGCGCAGCCGCGCGTTCATCACGCAACTGAGCGCGACGCCGCCGGCCATCGCGAGATTCGCAAGACCCGTCTTTTCATGCAGCCATCTCGCGAGTTCCAGCGCGGTTTCTTCGAGCACCACTTGCAGCGAATGCGCGATATCGAAGTGATGCTGCGTGAGTGGGCCGCCGCGCTCGCGCGCGGGACCGAAGCGTTCGACGAGACGCGGCGCCTCCACGGTATAGCTGCCATCGTGGCGATACTTCACGACCTCGCGAAATTGATGGACATAGGCGGGCTTGCCGAACGATGCGAGCGCCATGACCTTGTACTCATCCGACGAATGCAGAAAGCCGAGATAACCCGTCACGGCTTCATAGAGCAGGCCGAGCGAATGCGGCAATTCCACTTGCTTCAACCGCTGATACTCGCCGTTCACGAATTGCCCGAGACTCGTCGTGACGCCTTCGCCGCGACCGTCCATCGTGAGCACGGCGGTATCGTCGAAGGGCGCGGCGAGAAACGCGCTCGCTTCATGACACAGATGATGATCGACGTTGTGCCATGTGAAGCGCGGCGCGCGCCCGCCGCTCGCGAAGCGTTTCCTCAGATGATGCGGCGCGCCGTCGATCAACTGCCCCTTCGCATTGACGATATAGCTCAGAAACAGCGGGTCCCACGGCGATTCCGACGGATTGCTGATCGCCTGTTCAGAGGGCGTCATCGGCAGCGCGATGGTCGCCTTCGCGTCCTTCAGCATGCCGGAGAAAAGATGCGGATCGTATGAATACGCGATGTAGTCGATGTCGGCCAATTCGATGCCCGCTTCCTTCAGGCAATAGTCGATGGCGTCGAAGGGAAGCTGCCATGTCGAGAACGGCACGGGACGCTTCGCATGCTTGACGTGCGTGAAGCGCTCGTCCTCGGCCGCCGCGATGACGACGCCATCCTTGACGAGCGCGGCCGCGCTGTCGTGATAAACCGCATTGATTCCCAATGTGTACATGACTAACTGGCCTTTATGGTTGTGTCGATCAGTTCCATGACGGCATCGATGACTTCTTCCACGCCGACGCCCGCGAGACACGCGTGATGCCCTTCGGGGCACACGCTGCGATAGCACCAGCGGCACGGCACGTCGTGATAAAGAACGCGATGCGGCGTTTGCCACGGCATGTGCTGCGGATTCGTGAGCGCGTAGAGATCGACGACAGGCGTGTTCAGCGCCGATGCAAGATGCACCGGTCCGCTGTTGTTCGACACGAGCCCGCGCGCGCGTTCGATGAGCGCCGCGAGTTCGCCGAGTTCGAGCGCGCCCGACAGATCGTGTGCATGCGGACTCGCGCCGCATGCCGCGCGGCACGGCGCGCTCTCGCTTCGCGAGCCGGTCACGAGCATCGGCCATTGCAGATGCGTACCGAGACGTTCGATCAATTGCGCGAAGCGCTCGACCGGATATCGACGCGACTCGGCGCTCGCCCCCGGATGCACGACGATGAACGGTGCGTCAGGATCGACGCCGCGTTCATGCAGCTTTTGCGAGAGCGATGCCACGTCCTCAGAACGCACGTTGAAGCGCATGCGCGTATCCGTCGTGCGCGCGCCGACTCGTCCAACGAGCGCGAGCTGCCGCTCGACTTCATGACGCGTACCGTGCTGCGGCTCGGTTTCCTGTGCCCAGTCGGTCAGCAAACCATAGGGATTCTCGCGGCAATGCGCGAGCCGCAGCGGTATGCCCGCGAGATGGCACAGCATCGCGGCGGGCAGCGGATTCTGGCTATAGACGCTGAAGATCACGGCGGCATCGAAGTGCGATGCGGCGAGGCGCGCGCGCATCGCGAGATCGGCGAGTGCGTCGATCGGCGCATCCTGCTTGACCCACGGCGCGTCGTATTCGATCACGTCATCGATAGAATCGATGAAGGGCGCCGTTGCCTTGCCCGCGCGCGATGCGAGCAAGGTGAGATGCCGGCCCGGCTGCGCCGAGCGCAACGCGTGCAGCGCGGGCGTGGTCATCAGCACGTCGCCGAGATTGTCGAGACGGATGCAGAGAATGCGCTTCACGTCCGCGCCCCAGTCGCGCGCTGTGCTCGCCGCGCTCTTGCGCGCATGCGCCTCGACGACCGGCGGCAGCGCCGATGGATTCACCGGATCGCGTTTCATGCGGGACACTCCGCGTTGATGATCGCAATCGCCGCGTCATGCATGCTCTTGACAACAATGTCCGGCGCGCGTCCAGCGCCTGCCAGCCATTCGGTCTCGTTGCCGTTGTCGATGAGCACGCTGCGGCATCCTGCGCGGTGGCCCGCTTCGACGTCGTCGAGAATGTCGCCGATGAACCAGCTTCGAGACAGATCGATGCCATGCTCATGCGCCGCGCGCAACAGCATCCCCGGCGCGGGCTTGCGGCAATCGCATGGGCGCGTGTACTCGGGCACGATGCCTTGCGGATGATGCGGGCACCAGTACACATCCGCGAACGTCGCCCCTGCTTCCGCGGCGAGTTCATGCAGACGCGCTTCGACCGCATCGAGCGCATGCGGCGCGAACTTGCCGAGCGCCACGCCGCTTTGATTGCTGACGATGAAAAGCGGCACGTCGAACTATGCGAACAGGCGCAAAGCATCTAGCGCGCCGGGCGCGAGACGCATCTGATGCAGATCGACATTCCAGGGCACATCATCGAGCAGCGTGCCGTCCTTGTCGATGAAGACGGCGGCGCGCGACGTCGGTGTTACGTCCGTCATCGCGATCCTCCGCTTATCGCTGCGCGTGCTGCGTCCTGCAACTGCGGGCCGCTCACGCGCTCATAGACCTGCGCGAGCGCCTGCGCGACGCTCGACCACGTGAACATCGCTTGCGCGCGCATAAGTCCCGCCGCGCCCATGCGTCGTGCGAGCGCGCTATCGCGCTTCAGCGTGGCGATCGCGTGCGCGAGCGCGGCCGGATGCTTCGGCGGCACGAGTAGACCCGTTTCGCCGTGCGCGACCGAATAGCGGATGCCGCCCACATCCGCGCCGATGACGGGCGTGCCGCACGCCATCGCTTCGAGCGGCGTGATGCCGAAGGGCTCGTACCACGGCGTGGTCACGAACACATCGGCGGCGTTATAGAAGAGCTTCAGATCGTTTCGCCCATGACGTCCCGCGAAATGCACGTGCTCCTCGATACCGCATTCGCGCGCGATGCCACGCAGCCTGCCAATCTCGGGCGTCGCGATCTCATTGGCTTCGTCGGAGTTGCCGCCGACCACATAAAGCTCGGCGCTTTCGCGATGTTCCCCGTGGCACAAGCCGAGCGCGCGCACGACATTGTCGATGCCCTTTCTCGGCACCATACGCCCCAATTGAAGCACGATGAAGCGATCCTGCGGCCAGCCGAGCATCTCTCTGGCGCGCGCCTTGTCGAGCGGATGAAACTCCGCGCGATCGAAGCCGCACGGCACGAGATCGATGCGCGCGGGATCGGCCTCGTAGAGATTGATGAGATCGTTCCGGTCCTGCGGACACTCCGCGATCACCGAGTCGGAACGCTGCACGAGCTCGTCTTCGATATCGAAGCGCGCATCGGGAAAGCCGTCCGATTCTCCCTGATGTAAGCGCCGCACTCGCCCGAGCGCATGAAACGTCGTAACGAGCGGCACGCCGAGCGCGTCCTTGATGCGCAGGCCCACGAGTCCCGACATGAAGAAGTTCGCGTGCACGATGTCATGTGGCACGGCTTCGTGCTTCATGTACTCGATCATGAAGCGCGCGAACGCATCCATGTGCGGCAGAAGCTGCTCCTTCGGCAGTTGCACGGGAGGCCCGGCCGGTACGTTTATCACACGGATGGTGTCGAAGCGCGAGACGAGCGGCAATAAGGAACGATCGCAGCGCGTGAAGACATCGACATCGTGACGCATGCCCACGAGCTGACGCGCGACATTCGCGACGTAGATGTTCTGCCCGCCGCTATCTACGCCGCCCGCGATGGCTAGCGGCGACGCGTGTTCACTGATCAATGCGATTTTCACGAAAGGCTCCCCGAACGGTACGGCGAAGAACTCTAATCTTCAAGGGGACAGCATTCGTCGTGCCGCTCGTTTCGTTCCTTTGGCGAAGTGAGAAACGAAGTGCGGTTCGCTACAAAGCGAACCAAATTTTAGGCGCACATCCACTCCTTTCTCGTGATGAATGTTCTCGGGAGTCGCCTCGAATTTCTGCTCGTCATCCCTGCGGACGTTGCGGATGAATACGACATGGCGGCTCGATGCGAAGGACGAGGGGTCCACGGGGGCGCCGCCCAGCGATGGAGTCGCAGCGCCCGTCCCGAAACGACGAAAGGCATGCAATCGGGACGCGCATGCATATGATGTCGTTCCCTATGCGTTGACGGGCGCACAATTCAATCTGGTTGTCGGAGTGGCGCAAGTCCTTAGGGATGTGGATGCGCTCGGCAGAAAAGCTGATACAGCGAGGGGGCAGCGAGAATCCCAAGATACCGAGGAGGCCTCGCATCGCGCGACGCATGCCGAAGGCGAAATTTGACAAATCCATGGCTCGGGAAGCCTCTGTCCGAGCAGGTCGCTTTCCCGTGTTGCCGCGTGGCCGTGCTGCAGCGCTGGCGGAGCTGCAGGCTCGCTATCTTCCGGTCGACCGCGCTCGCGCGGGGCAAGCCGAAACAGCCCTCAGCAAGCGCTAGGCCGCAAGCGTCTCGCGCGAAGTTATCCGCGCAAGCTGTTCAGGAAATCGCCGAACACGCGGTGCGTCGACGCGCTCAATCCCGCGCTTACCGCCGTCTGCACCGTGCGCCGCAAGCCGAGGATCGCGACGCCGATGAGCGCCAGCGCGATCAGCTCGGCATTCGGCGTGCGGAGAAACCACGGCGCGGCGTTTGTCGAGGTCAGCGTTCGGGTGCGAGGCACACGAGCGACGCGCACGGGCTCTTCCAGCGCATGCGCCGCCACCAGTTCCGCGCGTGTTTCCGCCATCCGTGCAAGGGTCATGTCTTGAGCCGCGGAATGTTTCATTGCGCCGCCTCCCTGATCGTGTCGACGTCGCGCCGCAACTCATCGCGCAGCAACTGGAAGGGCTCGGCCGGCTTGCGCGACATCATCACAATAACCGCGATTACGGCGATGGCGAGCCACACGCCCGCCACGCACCACGCTGCCAGCACTAGATGCGGCGTGCCGACCGCCGTCACGATCACGGCGATCGATACGAACGACAGCGAGAATAGCGCGCCGATCGCGAGTGCGACCATCGCGACCACTTCGTGAAGCACGCGCTTCTTCGTCTCGGCAAGCTCGATGGGAATCAGCTCGCCGTAATCGACGAGACGCGCCGTGCAGAAACGGCCGATGCTGCGCCAGCTCGAGATCCTTTTCTGAATGGTCATGGCGAGTGCTCCAGCGACGTTGAAGGGAGATGCAGCGCGGACGCCGTTGCCATAGCAGGACTCATGGGCATTCGACCGGCTCCGGTGGCGGCGATGTGCGAGGCCAGCAATCATGATGCCGCGTCCGAAGCCCCGCGTTAGGAATTGGCATCGCCCTCCGTTTGCTTCGTCTCCGACAGATCGTCGGTCCTGACTTCGGCCTGACGCACTGACGTGCCTTCGTCGTCGTTTTCCGAAATGTCGGTTGTGAAGGTTACGTCGCTCGCGGCGGATTCGTCTTGCGCGTCGGGCTTGTTCGGTGCGGTACTCATATCGATAACTCCTTTTAGCAACTTCGGAACAATGTCGACGCCTTCGCCTCGTGGGGACTGCCTGCTTGGCGAACTGCGTTAACGTCTCATCGGTGGACTCTTCCTTCTGCAGCGCTCTGCGGGGCGAGCATTGAAATGTCGTTGAAGCGCTCGTTGGACGGAACTCGCGATGCTTCTGAGGCCAATGATCTCAATTCCACAACATTAGATGGCGTACTTGCGCGAATTCACCTGTACATCCGCTCCCAGCGAAGTGCTTCACTTCGCAATTTTTCTTCGACCGACGGTCACGCTGGTTCCGGTCGGCTCGCACCAACGTTTGGAGCATTGAGTGTGCCGGGTTTTTGCCGACTCAATAGACGGCGCGCTTTCATAAGCCGGTTGGCCTTAAACAACGGCGGAACATCGCGTCGAGAGCACGCGAAATTCAGCGCCTTCGAGAAGCTATGGGCGCCCTGGTCGCCGAGAATAGCGTTGACTGACGGTTCGAGTGTGTTATCTCGCCTTGAGATACCGGGCGAGCAGGGTGGTAGCAGTGGCGCCATGCAAAAAAACTGACATTACGATCGCCGCGAGGATGACGGGCATGAGTTGGCCAACGATGCCGTTACCCGCCTTCTCCAGCGCAAATAGCAAATAGTAGAACGCTCCGACGCCGCGTAAGCCCAGCCAGGCGGACAACACACGCTGGTGACGATGCATCGTTGAGCCAATGAGCGAGACGCCAATACTGAGCGGACGAGCGACGACGAACAAAAATAGGACCGGCCAGACGATCGACCAGTGAATGAGATCGCGCCAGTGAGCCGAAACGATGCTGCCAATGATGACCATCAGGCCCAACTCGATGAAGCGCTCCACCTCGACCGAGAATCCCATCATCTTCTCGGCAATGTACGCGTGAGCCAGTTCGGGATCCTTGGCCGCTTCTTCCCGCTCGCCGCGTTCTACTGAGTCGAGCGCCTCGCTCGGCAGTTTCTCGCCAGTCGCCTTCAATTCCTGACGCCGAAGGGAGACGCCGGCGACAAACACCGCGATGAAGGCATAACCATCGACGATCGACGTCGCACCATACGCCAGCGCAACGAGGCCCAGCGCGAGGAAGCCCTCGAGCCCGAGCGCGTGGTCATAATGCGTACGAAGCCAGGTCACCAGGATTACGATGCCCGTTCCCAAGGCCCAGCCGATGAACACCGCGCTGACTAGCCCCCAGGCGATCGCCAGCGAAAACGTCCACGGATTCGCGCTGCCTACGCTTTCGACTCCGCACAGCGCCAATGCAACAAAGACCATCGGCGACGCGGTGCCGTCGTTCAGACCGCCTTCCGATGATAAGGCGAAGCGTAGCGGTTCATCGTCGCCCGCCTCTTCGACCCGGAGTTCGTTGGCCAGAACCGGATCGGTCGGTGCGAGAACGGAGGCCATCAACAAGGCCGGACCGACGGGGAGGTCAAGGCCCCACCGGGCGGCGACGAACATAATAGCGATCGTGAGAAGCATCGCGGGAACAGCGAGTCGAACAGTCAGTCGCCAAAGCGGATCCGAAAGTTTGATGCGCAGGTACATGCCGATCGCGAACAGCGAGACTACCAGTCCCGCCTCAGTCAGCATGCGCAACAGCGTGACGTCGCGTTGAGTGTCGATCGCGAGCAAATTCGCGCACGCTGGTCCAAGCAGAAACCCGACGACGAGATAGACCATAGCGCCGGTCATCGGCAATTGTTCCACGATCTTACGGCCGACCGCCATCAAGATCAGTAGGGTCCCGACTATGAGGAACCAAACGGCTTCAACGGTCAAATTGCCCCCAGTGCACGGTTCAGTGCGCGCAGTACCTCTGCGGCGATGAAAGGGCTCAGTCGCTGTGCGATAGCACGGGCGGACGCTCGCACGTCAGGCCGGAAGGCCTTAGCAAGTCATGGCGCCACGAGCATATAGGGCTCAGGCAGATTTCGGCAAACCTCTTAAATGATCGGCTTGCCGCCCGTCACCGCGACGGTCGCGCCCGAAATGTAGCTGGCCTCGTCCGACGCGAGCATCACATAGGCGGCGGCGAGTTCGGCGGGCTGGCCAGCGCGCTTCATGGGCACCTGCGAGCCGAAGTTCTTGACCTTTTCCGGCGGCATCGTCGACGGAATGAGCGGCGTCCAGATCGGGCCCGGTGCGACGCAGTTCGCCCGGAGACCGCGCTCGGCCAGCAGTTGCGCAAGGCCGCCCGTGAAGTTCTGGATCGCGCCCTTTGTGCTTGCGTATGCGATCAGGCCCGGATTCGGATTGTCGGCGTTCACGGACGTCGTATTGACGATCGCCCCGCCTGCGTTCATGTGTGCGAGCGCCGCCTTGGTGATGCGGAACATCGCGCCAATATTCGTCGAATAGGTCTTGTCCCATTCGTCGTCGCTGATATCCTCAAGGCGGTCGTAAGTCATTTGATACGCCGCGTTGTTCACGAGCACGTCGATGCGCCCGAATGCTTCCACCGTCTTTTCGACAAGAGTCTTGCAATGCTGGCGATCGGTGATGTCGCCTGGCAGGAGCAGCGCCTTGCGCCCGGCCTCTTCGACCCAGCGCGCGGTTTCCTTCGCGTCGTCGTGTTCGTCCAGATAAGCAATGGCGACATCCGCGCCTTCACGCGCATAGGCGATCGCGACCGCGCGCCCGATGCCGCTGTCGGCGCCCGTGATCAGCGCCGCTTTTCCGGTCAGCCTGCCGCTACCCTTGTAGGTCCGCTCGCCGTGGTCGGGCTTGGGATCCATCGGTTCGGTCAGACCGGGGATTCGGCTTTGCTGCTGCTCGGCAAAAGGTGGGGTCGGATAGGCATCGGCGTTCATGGATGTTCTCACTGAGAGAGTCGGGGCTTGGCCTCGTCCAGCAAGCACTAGGCCCGGATCGGGGACAGCCCAAGCGATGGGACTTTGATTACCCTTCGTCCCGTCATTTCAGCGAGAGCTGTCAGTGGTCGCTGGCAACGTATAGGCAATGACATAGTCGCCGAGCTTGGTCAGGAACGATCCATGTCCGCCCGCCGCGATAACAACGTATTGCTTGCCATTCGCCTCATACGTCATCGGCGTCGCCTGTCCGCCGGCGGGCAACCGGGCCTGCCAAAGCTTCTCGCCCGTATCGGTGCTGAATGCGCGCAGATAGTCGTCCGCCGTCGCACCGATGAAGAACACATGGCCCGCCGTCGTCACCGGTCCGCCGAGCATCGGCATGCCCATCTTAAACGGAAGCGGAATCGGCGATGAATCGCGCGTCGTGCCGATGCGCTTCTTCCAGATCACCTTGTTTGTATTCAGATCGAGCGCGGCCACATACCCCCAAGCCGGCTGCTTACACGGTAGGCGCACAGGCGAAAGAAACGGGTCCAGCTCCACGCCGTACGGCGTGCCGTACTGCGGCTGGATGCCAACTCAGTGCCGGTGCCGCCCTGTCCCGCATGCGTCGGCTCGATCGGATTACCCGGCCCGCGCGGGATGAGGCTCGAGACCAACGGCAGCGCTATCGGATTGGCGATGGCTAGGCGCCGGTCGGTGTCGACGGCGAGGCCGCCCCATTCGAACATGCCGAGATTGCCTGGGAAGACAAGCGTGCCCTGCTCAGAAGGCGGCGTGAACGGTCCTTCATAGCGTAGCCGGTGAAAGATGACGCGGCACATCAACTGGTCGTACATCGTCGCGCCCCACATGTCGGCGCCAGTCAAGTTCTTTTGGGGGCGGAACGTAAGCTGCGAGAAAGGCTGCGTCGGCGACACACGATCGCCCCTGGCCGCGCCCTGCGGCACGGGCTGCTCCGGCGCGGGCACGATGAGCTTGCCGTTGCGCCGGTCCAGCACGAAGATGTTGCCGGTCTTTGCAGGCACATAGATCGCCGGCACGATGTTGCCGCTCTGGTCGCGGATATCGGCGAGCGTCGGCTGCGCGGGCACGTCCATGTCCCACAGGTCGTGGTGCACGGTCTGATAAAACACGCGAGCTTGCCCGTCGATGCATTGAGCGCGAGCAGGCCGCTTGCATAGCGCTCAAGATTGGGCATGCGGTCGCCGCCCCAGATGTCGGGCGTCTTCACGCCCATCGGCAGGTAGACCAGATCGAGCTTTGGATCATAGGCCGCGGGTGCCCACGAGTTTGGGGAATTCGGCGTAAAGCTGCGCTGATCGGCGGGAATCGCGTTCGGATCGGCCGCGCCCGTATCGAAGGCCCACAGCAGTTTGCCGGTGTCCACGTCGAAACCGCGTATCACGCCGGAAGGCTCGTGATTGCTAAAGTTGTCGGTGACCGCGCCCGCGACTACGATCACCTTCGCGGTGACGACGGGCGGCGATGTCGGCTCGTATTGACCCGGCGTCGTGACCGGCTGCAGATGTTGCAGGTCGAGCATGCCGTTCGCGCCGAAGGTGGGGCAGCGTTTGCCCGTGGCGGCGTCGAGCTCGAACAGGCGGCCGTCGTTCACGGGCAGGAGGACGCGGCGCACGCACAGCGGCAGATTCGCGACATTGCCGGCGTTGCGCGCGTGGGTTGCGGCGGGCGTCTCGAAGTAGGAGAGGCCGCGGCAGGTCACATGCTGGAAGCTTGGGTCAGGCTTGAGCTCCGGATTGAAGCGCCACCGTTCTTGGCCGGTCGCGCCATCCAGCGCGATCGCGTTCTGATGCAGAAGAAGAGCGCGCCGTCGACGGCAAGCGGCGTCACTTCATCGGTGATTTCGAGCGGATCGTTCGGGCCTTTCATATCGCCGGTGCGAAAGCGCCATGCTTCCTTCAGCTCGTGCACGTTCTTGTCGTTGATCTGCGCGAGCGGGGAATAGCGCGTGCCCGCCTGCGTGTTTCCATAGGCGAGCCAGTCGCCCGGACGCGCAACGGAAGCTGCCGGCGCCGTCGTGGACGGCGATGCGGCCGCCTGGACGGTGCCATTGATCTGCTGCGGATCGTTGAACCACGCATAGGCCAACGCGATGCAGCACAGCACGACCGTCACCCCGATTGCGATAAGACCGCCCCGCGGGGGCGCTGCCGCGGGTGCTGCATACGAGCGCCAGACGAACGGCAGAACCATCCAGATGCCGACGGCGATCAGGACGTCCAGCCGCGGAACGAGCGCCCAGAAATCAGACCCGGACTCGGCGAGCGCCCATATCAGCGTGCCGAGCAGCAGCAGCGCGTAAAGCCAGAGCGCACGGCGATCGTTGCGCCCGACGAGGAGGGCGATCGCCAGCATCATGATGCCGGCAATGACGTAATACGGCGAACCGCCGATGGCCACGAGCCACCCGCCGCCGATAATCATGTAAGCACCCGACAGCACGGAGAAAGCGAAGGTGATCCACTTCGCCACAGGAAACGGGGCGTGCGGCCGTGCGTGAGGCGGCAAAGATGAACTGTTCATTCGGTAACCCATAAGTGCGGACGCCGACTGCAGGCGTGCCGCCGGCTAAAGAGACCGCGATGGCCAAAATTTGACTCAGTCTTCTTCTTGGCCGACTGCCTTCGAGACTTCGGCGGGGGTCTGAAACTGCCCCTCAGGCAGCCCATCAAGCGCCGAAAGGACATCGTCGCTTGCGCCATTGCTGCGCGCCATTTCGACGAGTGTCTGTTTGTCCGCGGGATAGTCAACGCCCTTCAATGCCTTCTGCATCTCGATAAACACTGTTGGAGCCGCGCGGGATGTTCCGCTTCCGCTTGCCATGGTCTTCGCTCCCTGAAGAAAGATCGACGCACGAATTGCCAAAGCAGTCGTTGTGTCCGTCGGTTAGAAGTCCTCGTTAGCGGGTCCCCAGGATCGACCAAACATCTCTGTTGCCTGCAAGGTGCTCGAGCGCAGCCTTCGCATGAACGGCTCGCACGCCAACTGAGATTGCGGCACGCGCGCCGATGGACTCGGGGGCCGCGGGACAGGACGCCCTATATGCGCACCATTCGGCGGGTCGACCGTCGGATTGGAAGCTGTGCGTGAGGGCCATAGCACCTTTGCGTCCCGCTCGGAAAAAGCCACAGCCCGCGCTGATAGAGATTTCGGTGACCGTGGTCACGCAAGAGGAAGTCGATCTGCACTGCGGTGTCTACGAGCGGATGTTGGCCGAAAAGCACGGCGTCGTGCCGCCGATCCAGTGACGCATAGTCCCGCAATCGCGCCGCGGCAAGCGTTTGGATAAACTACCGAATTAGTGCCGGGTTGGCGCGAGGTGCTCGATCAATCTCAGGAGCCAACTTAGGCGATTTGCCTTTTCGGCAATAGGCACCGATCTGAGCGGCCTGCTCCCGTTCCTGCACTCGCGCGCGGCGAGCGACGTGTGCGCGCTGACCGGAACGTTGATGAAACGTGGCGATGGGTCCAATTGGCCGCGTTTCCAGCAAGCGCTTCGCGACCTCGATGCGCAGATTCGGCAGATGCGCGAGCGTGGGATCCCGACGGCTTCCTTGGAACGACGGTTGAACGTGCGTTCGCTTCCACAAGGGCGGCTGCCAGATCGCTCAACCGGAACCCTTGCTGCAGCGTGGCCTCCATCTGCTGCTGGGCGGTGGGACGAGCTTGTCGGTCTGCCCATGTTGTCGACAAGGGTGGCAAAAGACGTTGGGAAGTCCGGTTCATGTCGATCAACAGCGCCTTTGCGGTCGTCGTGGCGAGTCTTTCGCCCGCACATGTTTCCACGAGCCGCACCGCGAGGTTCAGGTACGACGTCACGGAATCGCCTGAGATGATGCCGTCTTGTTCGATCAGCAGTTCGCGGGCGCGGACTTCGACCGGCGGATAACGGCGTGCAAAGTCCGACGCTCTCGCCCAGTGCGTCGTTGCGGCACGGCCATCCAGCAGGCCGGCCTCGGCGAGCAGGTAGTTGGCCGTGCAACAAGCCGCCACAATGGTGCCCGCCTTGCGTTGGCGCCGCAACGTGGACGACAGTTCGTTCAACTGCTCGCGGCGCCCGATGAACTCGATCGATGTCGGAGAGAAACGGTGCTGTCAGTAAACGGCGTCCGCCAGTTTGCGCGGGTCGATCTCTTCATCGACGTCGAATGGTCTGAGGCGACGCAGCCGTCACGGCACGGCCGCCGGCGGCGCGAGAGCCGCTATTCGATTTGGTTTGCCTTGAGCAGTCGGCAGCGTCGCCCTATAGCGCGCAGTTACCCTGATAGGCCGGCTGGCTAAAAAGCCCACCGACCGGACGCCGTGGCGTTGAATTGCCGCAGCCGTCCACCGGCCGCCTTGACGATGAGGGCGTTCAAAAACCCATGGTAAGAGTACGCCTCCCGACGGCGGTAAACCCGCTTTCTATCGTCAGTCATGACGCGAACAATGATCGCAAGGGTGACCAGCGATAGAAAGATTATGGAAGGCTGTTATGAGCTCGCTTTCAGGCAACACGTTCTGACAGGGCTCGCCGTGCCCGAGGGCAACGCTTTCGCTGCGATGTTGATCATAAAATTTCCGAGCGGTATTCAGCGCGCTAGCGGTGTACTTGGCATCTTCGAGAGCCCGTGCGAAGCGAAGCGTTTCGCGATCGAATACGGGATAGAACAAACCGAAGGACAGAAAGCGCTTAGCTCTGAGGTAGCGCGTGCAGGCGAGAGCTAGGGCGGCATCCGTTTCCCGGATGAGGCTTAACTGAAGTTAGGCACCGATCTAACGTTTCATGGATATGGCTGTCTTGCGGTCATTAGTTTGTCTTTGCTGCGGTTTTTTCGCCCCGTTTTGTTTAGCGTCCCGATCAAAAAGCGTCTCGATTTTTTCGCTCGGCTAGTCCGCTATTGATGCGCCCGTGTACGGCCGCCTATAGCACGCGCCATTGCCCTATGTCGCTGCCGCCGCGAGCCAGCAGCATTTCACCATGAGCGACGCGTCGTCCTAGTGCAGTACGGCTCACTTCACGTCGTGGCTCATTCGATCCACGACGAGCTGCCCACAGGCGACCAGAATGCTCGACACCACCGGAACCATGTGACGCGGTACGCACCATTCGTCCGCGGTCGTGTCTTGCATCAATTGTTCGGCAAACAAGTGAAAGACTTCAGAGCACGACACTTCCGGGTACAGGTCAATTTCGCCATGCTCGCGATGCACGCAGGCAAAGTGTTGCACGCAGCGACTGAGCGCTGCGCCGGCCAGTTGTGAGGCTCGATCGTCCTTAGCAGACAGACTTCCCTGCATCTCATGTACCGTTGTCCACAGCACCTCGGCTAATCGTTCTGGGATTCCGAGGTACACATATCCCGCACTTCCGCTCTCCATCTTTCGCTCTCCGGAACATGAACCATCAGATAAGCGCTACGTCCTTGCAATCGACATGCCCCGCAGACGCGCTGTTCTCTTCAGTCCGCATCGCCATTCAGTGATCCTGATGTCGAAGATCGCGTGTGATTGAACTGCGCCGAGTGCCATGCGCCGAAGCATCATCGCTTTGTCTTCGACCAGCACGTAATGATATTCGCGTAGTACGAACAGGCGCCTCAGTGCTATCTCGCGTTCCCGACTGTCGAGCTTCATGACCTCAACGTCCCCGAGCTGTCGTCGGATGCGCTCGGCCAACACCGCAATCTCGGCCGATACTCGCCTCACGTGCTGATCATCGTCATATATGTTCATGGCCGCATCCTTAGTCGTCCAGCTTCGCGCGTTTGCGAGTTGAGGTCGAGAAAAGCGCAACGCACGTGCCCCGCACGGAGGAACGCGGCATGCTTCGCTGCTGCATCACTTGAGCGGGAACATCATGGTCAAGTCGAAAGAGCAGAACGCTTCACCCCGTGCCGCTGCCTGGGGCAACGTGCTGAGGCCGCGCTACACCGCGCCTCTTACGAAGTCGACATGCTTGACCTTTCGCGTCTGAACTCCGAGCACGACCTGCACATCCATCCGTGCAAAGGCTGTGTTTCGACCGCGATGCCGCTGTGCCACTGGCCGTGCAGTTAGTATCCAAATCATTCCCTCGGGCTTGTGAACGATTGGATGAACGAGATCTACGAGCGAATCGCTGCGTGCCACGGCTTGCTAATTGTTACGCCGGTTTATTGGTACCAGGTAAGCAGTCTGATCAAGCTAATGATGGATCGACTCGTGTGCGCCGACGGAGGCAATCCCGATTCGAGCTCGACGCACGGCAAGACGCCAGCGGAAGCCAAGAAACTCGAACTCGACGGTTGGGACTATCCAAAGCATTTAGCGGGTCGCGCCTATGGACTTGTTGTTCACGGCGACGTCGCGGGTATCGAGGGATCGCGACGCTCGCTGACGGACTGGCTGAACTGGATGGGTTTCGTCGAATCGGGCGCACTCTCTTGTCTGGATCGGTTCATCGGGTACTACGAGCCGTATGCGACGATTCACCAATCACTCGCCGCCGACACATGCGTGCAAGCGGAAGTGGACAACGTCGCTTTCGCGTTGGCTGCGAAAGTCGCGCAGATACGCAGAGGAGAATTCGAGCCTGATGAGCATCTTGAACAGCCGAGGTCCAAGTAGATTCGAACTGAGAACTCAGGCAGGCAGGCGGGTCCAGACGCGGGCGTAGCGCTCGCTCGAAGCGCACCATGTCCACACCGAGCAAAGGAGCACGCGATGAAAGCGGTCGTTTTTCACTCAGTCGGCAACATCTCGCTCGACACCGTTCCCGACCCGACGATTCAGCACGACCAGGACGCCGTGGTTCGTCTGACAGCCAGCGCGGTTTGCGTAACGGACCTGCATATGGTGCGCGGAACGTTACCCGGCATGAAACCCGGCACGCTTCTCGGTCATGAAGGGGTAGGCGTTATCGAGAAAATCGGCAAAGGTGTGCGCAACTTTAAACGCGGCGACCGCGTGCTGATTCCGTCGACGATTTCATGCGGCTTTTGTTCCTACTGCCGCAAGGGCTACACGGCGCAATGCGATGAAGCGAACCCGAACGGTGCAGCGGCAGGCACGGCGTTTTTCGGCGGTCCGCAATCGACCGATCCAATCAATGGTTTGCAGGCGCAATACGCGCGCACGCCGCATGCGAACGCGAGTCTCATCAAGCTGCCGGAGGGTGTCGACGATGAGCGGGCGATTCTCATGTCAGACATTTTCCCGACCGGATATTTCGGCGCGCAACTCGCCGAAGTGACGAAAGGCGATACGGTCGCCGTGTTCGGCGCGGGGCCCGTCGGCCAGTTCGCGGTGGCGAGCGCATTCATGCTAGGCGCGGGGCGAGTGATTGTCGTCGACAGGTTGAAGGACAGGCTCGATATGGGGCGTGCACAAGGCGCGGAAGCTGTGAATTTCGACGAAGAAGATCCGGTGCAGGCGATCCTCGCGCTGACGGGCGGAGTCGGTGTCGATCGCGCCATCGACGCCGTCGGAGTCGATGCGGTGCACGCGCAGCAGGGCCCGGCCGCGTCGGCTGACAACGTCACGCAGGGTGAATCGGAAAGCCGCGCCGTCACGCCCGAACGCAATGTGTCCGCCGGAAACTGGATTCCCAGCGACGCGCCCACACAAGCGCTCGACTGGAGCATAGCTGCGCTGGCGAAAGCGGGCACGCTTGGCATCATCGGTGTCTATCCGCTGACCGATCGCTTCTTTCCGATCGGCGTGGCGATGAACAAGAACGTAATGATCAAGATGGGCAACTGCAACCACCGCGCCGTGACGCCCGCGTTGATCGAGCGTGTGCGTAACGGTTCTTTCGATCCGCTGCGCGTGCTGACCACCCGCGAGCCGCTGAAGCATGTCATCGACGCGTATAAGGCCTTCGACAAGCGCCAGCCTGGTTGGATCAAGGTTGCCCTGGAACCGGTGGCGTGAAGCGTCTTTTTTCGTAAGGCCCGACGTGGCTGAGGTGTCTTTGCTGGCGCTCGATCATTACACGTGCCTTGATAAAACGCTTTCTCACGGCCCGATAATTGCTATACGCCTTTCGTTTGGCTTCAATGCTTTCACCCAGCGGAGAGTGCGATGTCCCCCACCTTGAAAAGAGTCGCGCGCCTGGGCGCGGCGCGGCGCGTCGGCAACGCATGATCGGACATGGCGACGAAGCAACCCGGCGTCGAGCCGGATCAGACGCCCGAATCGCTCGATGAGTGCCGGCGCTGCGCGCTCTGGAAAGATGCGACGCAGGCCGTGCCGGGCGCGGGGCCGCGTCATGCGCCGATGATGATCGTCGGCGAGCAGCCCGGCGATCAGGAAGACCTGCAGGGCGAGCCCTTCGTCGGTCCCGCTGGCGCGATGCTCGATCGCGCGCTGGTCGAGGCCGGCGTCGCGCGCCAGGAGGTGTATGTCACCAATGCGGTGAAGCACTTCAAGTGGGAGCCGCGCGGCAAGCGGCGCATGCACAAGACGCCCGCGCAGCGCGAGATCGATGCGTGTCGCTATTGGCTCGAGCAGGAGACCGGCGATGTCGGGCCGAAGGTTATCGTCGCGCTCGGCGCGACCGCGCTCAAGTCCGTGCTGCGCAACTCGAAGGCGACGCTGCAGGCTACGATGGGTCATGCGGTCGAGCATGAAGGCCACGCGATCGTCGCGACCTACCACCCTTCCTTCGCGTTGCGCGCACCGGACCCCGAAACGCGCGAACGGGTCTACAAGGCGATCGTCGATGCGTTGCGCGAGGCGCATCGGCTCGTTTCGCGTCATCACAAAGCGCGTTGAGGAAAAGCAAGCAATGGCAACGAGCACCCGAGCTACGAAGAGCGCGTCACGCAAGACACGCGGCGGCAAGCATGCGAGCACGCGGCAACGGCACACGCTTGCGAGCGACCGCAAGAAGGCGAGCCAATCGACGCCGAAGCGTTGGTCGCATCATGTGATGGAAACGAGCGATGCGATGGATATCGAGCGCGATATCGGCCGGCAGTGCATAGGAAATCACGGGTTCGCTCAAGCGCTCGGCGACGCGCAGCACGCGCCGCAAGGGCTCTCCGTTTCAATCGGCGATGTCGATGCTGAACTTCAATATTAATCGCGCGGGACGCAATCTGCCGAAGTCGCGCAAGAGCACGTCGGAGCGCGCGAAGAAGCGCTTGCGCGAGGCGTTCGGACGCAAGCCCTGAATGCGAATCGCGCACGGCCCACAAAGGGAGACCGCGCGCGTTGCTTACTCCCACTTTTCAAACTGATCAAGGCGGACGCTGGCCGCCCTCATGCTGTGGCAGCCGCTGATTCTCCTGTCGCTGGCCGGTCTGCTGGCCTTGTTGTTGCGATTGCCCCGGTGACCTTTCTCGTTGGCCGTGCTCCAGCGTACAGGCCATCGCACTGTTCGCCTAAAAATGTCACCGGTCTGTAAGCCTTGCAATGGGACGAGGAACGCCGATTGCCGTCGGAACGCGATGCAAACCTCTTCGAGCAAGGAGACGGCCATGGCGCAGCAACCTCCACTCAATCCCGGCGACGAGGCCGAGCTCGGCGCGCCCAGCACAGGCGAGGGTATCTGTCCGGACTGCAACGGCTCGGGCAAGCTCGATGGCAGCGAGTGCAAGACCTGTGGCGGCACGGGCAAGGTCATACAGGGCATCGGCGGCGGTTGATCCGATGGCCGCGCTCGCGGAACGACAGATCGTCGCGCTCTACGATGCAGGCGTGATGTCGCCGCCGTACTGCACCATGTCGTCGCGGCCTATGCGGGCAGCGGCATCGACTGGAGGCTTTCAATCCGCTCGTCGGCGCACGCGCGTTGGGGTTAGGCAAGCGCTGAAGACATCATCGATGCATCAATGCGGCACGCCGGCGCGATCAGGTCGTCCATTTCAAAGGGCTTCGCGAGTATCAGCATGCCGAGGTGCTTCGCGCGTTGGAGCTCGTCCGCATAAGCCGGTCATCAGCACGATGCTTGTTGATGGCAGGCGCTTCAGGATCTGCTCGGCCAGATCGACGCCGCTCATCTGGCCAGGCAGCTGTACGTCGATCGGAGATCCACCGAACCGGGCGCGGCCGGAGAGCGTGTGATGAGGCGGGCTCGCTACGCCGTTGCGTCACGCCGCGCTGCCGGAGCGCAGCGTCGGCCTTCGCGTTCGCGTGCTAGGTCCCGCCATGGGATCACGGCGTCGGATCAGGGTTAGGGCTTCGTGGAGCCGGGCGGATGCGGATTCTTGTCCTGCGTCGATGGCAACTCGTTGTCCGCCGCCTCATGCGCGCGCTTTACGCGCCGGGTCTAACTGCGTCTGCCTCGTGTCGGTGGTCGGCGAGGCTGGCGTATCCGGCGTTTCGTCGCGGCCGACGGGTTCGTCCATACCGTGGGCGGTGGCGCGCTTCACGCGCTAATGCGCGACGCAGATCGGGATCGTGCTGCGTGATGGTCTCCGTGGATGCGTCGAGCCCGCCCGCGGACGCACGCTATCACGTCGAACGCAGCAATCGGGCGGGTCGGCATTCAACGGACTGCCCCTCGCTGCGCTTTTTCGTATGAGCCGCGCTAAAAACGTCCGAAGCGAAACTGCGCAACTAACTGTCGATCCGAAGTTCTCCTCACCGAATGCGCCGTCAGCAACGCGCCAAGCAATGTTGACGCCGTAACGCCACTTGACCTAGCCTCGCGAGAAGTCAGCCGTCGTTAGCTCAAAGCGCGTCGTGGGATGTGCCAGCAGCTTTCGATGGGCAATCGCGCGGATGCGGTTTTCGCCATCGTGAAAAGTCTTCAGCATCCTGGCATCGTCCGCTTGGGCCGGCAGCCAAAAATATGCCTCTAGGACAGCCCGCGAAATCAGGCATTCGATGGCGCCGAGCTTGGAGGCGAGAACGAAACTCACGCCGCGTTGATTCGCCGAAATTTGAGAGTCAAGGTCGAGTGATTCCATGGCGAGTGATCGGACTCGGGGGGCAAACGATTTTGGCATGGCGTCGCACGTTTTGGGAATACGTTCGTTGATGCTGCGAGCGACCTCACCAGTCAATGCGATGCTTTTCGTCGGTCTCTCGATGACGTCGGTCGTCATCGATGTGGAGGTAAAGGCTTGTCGTCGTCAACGACGCATGCCCGAGGTTGTCGCGCACGAGCCGCAAGTCGACTTGGCGGTCCGCCATGTGAGAGCCCGCGGAATGACGCAGCCAGTGAGCCGACGCTTGCTCGAGCATTTCGGCCCGTGCGGCAGAAGACGGGTCGCGCTCACGCAGTCTGGCCGCCGCGCTCGTGAACACCGCTTTCACGATCGCGTGCAAGGCAGCCCGGGTCAACGGCGCACAGGTCTGCGCGCCGTGGTTCGCTGCGGTGGCGCCAATGGGCAAGACGAGCGGTGTATCTTCGTTCGAAGACGGAAGCGCGCTCAAGCCCAAGTGCTGTCGGTACCGCGAGAGTTCCGTCATCATTTCCTGGGTGGCCGGCACCAGCCGTTCCTTGCCGCCTTTGCCGTGCACGGTCAGCCACCAACGAACTGCGCCATCTGCATCACGCCGGACAAAGAACTGCCCCATCGTGTTGGCGCCGACCTCCGCGATGCGCAGGCCGCCCAGATAAAGTAGGGTGAAAAGCCATCTCGCCCGGACCGCATGGGCCGTTGCTCGATCGGTGTCGCGCGGCATCGCCGCGATGGTGTCCTTGACCTCCTGCCAGACGCTGGGCTCCAGATAACGGGTGATACGTGGCGCGGCCTGTTTGGCGCGCTGTCGGGACAACGAGAGTGGATTGCCCGCGAGATAGCCTGCCTGGACCAACCACGAAAACAACGCATTCAGAATGACGATCGCCTGACGCTGACTGGCGGGCGAGAGCGGCCCATAGAACGGGCGCCAGCGCGCGTCGCTGCGCGCGTGCTTGCGGCCGCGGCCCGCGACCCATGTGGCTGCCGGTTGCGGATCGGCGAGGAACTGCTGGTAGCGCAGGCAGTCTTCGTGCGTCAGTGAGGACAGCGGCTTGCCGAGCATGACGACCGACCACAGCAGAAGCCGCTCAGCTTCCTTGCGATAGTTCTCGAAGGTGGTTTTCGTATCGACGAAGCGGGACAGCCACGCGCGAATCGCATCGAGGTCGTTGTTCGCGGCGATCTGCGCGCGCCCCGTCGAAGCGCGGTTCAAGCCCGCGCTGCCATCCAAATCATGCGGGATGACGAGCGTTTCGAGCGGCGCAGGCTGCAGTGCATGGGATGTCGGCGGGGGGAGGGCGGGCCTCAAGATCACCTCATTTGTTTTCGCTATTCTAAACCGCTAGCCTCGACATTATAGGATTAATGTCAAATTGTGCCGGCAACGGCGTCAGATACATGCTGGAATACGTTGTAGTATGTGAACATTGGGTCCTCCTTTTGCGCTTATGTCCGACGTTCTCTCCGACGAAACCCGCCTGGCGGCCGATATCGCGCGCCTCAAGGTCGAATTCCCCAAGACGCGGGAGCTCTATCGCGAGGTGTGCGCACTGCTGTTCTTCCGCTTCGGCGTGGCGCCGACCGCCAATCGCCTCTACAACCTGGTGCGGCGCGGCACGATGAGCACACCAGCGTCGGTATTGAGCGAGTTCTGGGCGGAGCTGCGCGAGAAGAGCCGGGTGCGTATCGAGCATCCGGATCTACCCACGGATCTGAGCGCCGCCGCAGGCGAACTGATTGGAACCCTGTGGACGCGGGCGACCACGTCCGCCCACGCCGAGCTGACCGCGCTGCGAGACGAAGTCGAAACGCATCGAGTTGAATCCGAACAGAGGCTGATCGCAGCCCGCGAGGAGTTAGGTCGGACCGAGACGGCGCTCGAGCAGCGCACCGCGGCTTTGCTGACGGCCCAGGCCGAGATCCGCGAACTGGAGCGTCGGCAGGCGGAAGAGGTCGCCACGCGCAAAGCGCTGGAGGCAGAGATCAAGCGTCTCGGCGAAGAGGCCGTGGCGCGCGAGCGAGAACTGGAGAAAGTGCGCGACACATTCTCGCGTGATCTGGAAAAACTTCGGGAGACGGCAAACCGCGCCGAAGAGCGCTCACGCGCTTCGGAGAAGCGTGCGCTGTTGGAGATCGATCGAGAACGCGGCGCGGTGGCCATGGTTCAAAAAGAACTGGCGGAGGCAGGCAAACGCGCGGACAAGCGAGAGGCCGAACATCGTCGCACCATCGAAGCGCTGCAGGCGCAGCAGGGCGACGCCCGCCATCAGACCGGAATACTGCAGGGCAAGCTCGGCGCGCTCGAAGCGGCTCACCAGTCGCTTCAAGCGCAGTTGAAGTCGCTGCACGGAACGGCGCGGCCGTCGGCGCGGCGCTCGCCCACGACAGAATCGAGTCCGCCAGTCAGGCGAGCCGCCCGAAAGGCCGTCGTCGGCAAGACGACGAGGACGAAAGCTCGCACGTAGATAATGACCGAGTGGCGCCGGCGAGTGGCGCAGCCCACGACGGGCTGATGCCCAGCCGCGCCGACGGTCGAAAGGAGGAACAGGTGAGAAGATCAGCAGAGAACAAGTTGAAGGTGGTTGCGGTACGCATCGACCCTGTCATCGAACAGCGGTTGCGCGTGCTGGCACAGGCCTCAGGGCGCAAACAGTCGTTCTTTTTGCAACGGATGATCGAAGAAGGCATTGAAGCGATGGAAGAAACGTGGCTGGCGCCAGACACGCTGGCCAAGGTTCGCCAGGGTGACTTGCCCGAACTGCTCGCTGCATACGGCACGACAGCAGATCTGTTCGACCTGAATGCGACTGACGCGGCTTCTTAGCAGCGGCGGTCATTCAGTTTTTTTAAGCAATTCGGTACGATCGCGTTCGTTTTCAACAGAGAAAGGAAGAGATCAATGAACAAACAGGAACTGATCGACGCGGTTGCGTCCGAGTCGGGTATGAGCAAGATCGCAGCCGAAGAGGCAGTCAATGCGGTGTTCGAGACAGTATCGAAAACCGTGGCCGCAGGAGACGCTGTTCAGCTGATCGGTTTTGGATCGTTCGGGACCGGCGAACGCGCCGCGCGGACTGGTCGAAATCCGCAGACGGGCGAGACGATTGAAATTGCTGCGGCTAAGACAGTCAAATTTACGGCAGGCAAGGCGTTCAAGGACGCAGTCAACCACTCCTAGAATAAAGGCGTTTGCCAACCAGCTACGTCAAAAAAGCTGAGTTTCTAGCGGCAGAAGGTTGATTAGCTTGACCGCGGTGAGGCGTTCGGATCCGTCTGCGTGGATGGACCTGATCATGACGCGCTGTCCGCGCGCTTCACCCAGCACTTCGACGATGCGATCACGATAACGCGCGATGGTGCCGCGCGGCGGCTTCCGCTTGATGGGGCGACGTTCGGTCGAAGAGAGCATAGCCAGTCAATGCTGTTGCGTCGTCCCCATTATGCCAAGGCCCGTTTGCTACCCGCGTAGGCGTGATCTCTGAACTACAGTTAAAGGCATCAACGTGCGTCGCATAGCCGTTGGTTCTCGGCCGGAGGTTCAAATAGTGTCATTGCCGAATGCGGTCGCTCAGGCGGTCCAGGCGTGAATGTTGAGGATCGCCTCGGCGAAGGCGTCGGGTGCTTCCTGCGGAAGATTGTGACCAGCATTGGCGACGACTCGGTTCTCATGGCGGCCGGTGAAGCGCGTCGCGTTCGTCAACCGGCCGCCGGGCGGCGAGACGCCGTCCGTCTCGCCTTCGAGCGTAATGGTGGGCACGGCGATGGGCGGCAGGACGGACAGGCGGCGCTCGATATCGTCGTAGCGGGGATCGCCGTCTTCCAGCCCGAAACGATGCCGATACGAATGCACGACGACATCGACGAAATCGGGATTGTCGAAAGCGGCAGCCGAGCGTGCGAAGGTTGCGTCGTCGAAACACCAGATCGGCGACCATTGTGTCCACAGCAGTCGGCAGAATGCGCGCCGGTTGCCTTCGAGCCCGGTCCTGCCGCGCTCTCCATGAAGATAGTACTGATACCACAGCCGATGTTCCTTCTCGGGATCGGCCGGCCGCGAAGCAGCCGCGATGTTCTGGATGTTGTAGCCGTTGACGGACACCAGCCCGCGCGTCCTCGCCGGCCAGAGCGCCGCCACGATGCATGCCGCCCGGCCACCCCAGTCATAACCACCGATGATCGCCTGCTCGATCCCGATTACATCGAGCAGCGCCAGCAGATCCGCGCCGAGCGCCGCCTGCTGGCCCGAACGCAGCGTGGCAGAGGACTGGAAACGCGTGGGCCCGTATCCCCGCAGGAATGGGATGAGGACGCGAGCGCCCTGTGCTGTCAGGCGAGGCGCCACGTGCTCGTACGCGTGGACATCGTATGGAAAACCGTGCAGCAGGATGACTGGCCAGCCGTCAGGCTCACCCTGCTCGTCGTAGGCGATTTTCAGCAGATCGGTGGTGATGTGTTTGAGCATGGTGGAGAAGAGTACCGACTCCATAAGGGATCATCAAACGAGAAGATTTGCGCGTCATCCCAGTAAAACTCTCGCGAACGGCGCGGTTGCGCAGCCGTGCAGGCCATTTATCGTCAACGCGCAGAACCCATCCGAAAGACTGGCGAGGTACACCTTTTGCTCCGGCACCCGGCGAACCCGGTCAAGTCGTCGGATCCCTACATCCCCCTTGGAGGCTCCATGTCCGAACACGTCTATGAACTGCTTGAAGTCACGGGCTCATCGCCCATTTCGTCCGATAACGCTGTCGCGGTGGCGCTCGAGAAGGCGTCGGGCACAGTGAGGAACATCGAATGGTTCCAGGTAACGGAAACCCGGGGACACACCGAGGGCGGCAAGATTCTCCATTGGCAGGTAACCTTGAAGCTCGGCTTCCGGGTCGACGACTGAATTCGGCGACTACGTAAAGCCTCCGCCGAAGCATCGTGCGCAACATCTTTCTCGTCCTGTACAGCCTGGTGAAGAACGCCTTGAAAACCTGCTTGGCAGCCTTGCTGGTTGCCGTTTGCGCGGATACGGCAGTGGCCATGGCTCGCCCTCATCACCGACATCATAATGGCACCCGCATCATCGTCACCATCCGCATCACCGGCATCATCGCTAGCTCCTTGAGCAAGAGGTGTAGGCGGCATCCGGGCGCACTCCGTCGCTGTGGCTGACTGACATCATGGAACTTCTCCAGCAGACTGGCGAGTTTTTCAAGCGGGCCGGGCGAGCGCTCCTGCTCGTCTGGGCCACGTCGCCCGCATTTCTCGTTGGGCTGCTCATCGCGACCCTTATCGCCGGCGTGCTGCCTGCCGTGGCGGCGGTCATTGGGCAGCGGATCGTGGACGCCGTCGTCGCGGCGACGCGTGGCTCAGTACATGGCCTACACTGGCCTGTCGCGCGCTATCTGCTGCTCGAGGCATTGCTTCTGGTCGCCCTCGCGGCGAGTCAGCGGGCTCTGTCGTTGCTGCAAAATCTACTTCGCGCGCGCCTCGGGCAGAAAGTCAATCTCCTCATCCTGGAGAAGGCTCAGAAGCTGAGCCTGGTTCAGTTCGAAGACGCAGAGTTTTACGATCGCCTTGTACGGGTACGGCGCGATGCGTCATCACGTCCCCTATCGCTCGTAATGAAGTCACTCGGACTGGTTCAGAATGTCATCGCGGTGACGAGCTTTGCGGTATTGCTCGTGAGGTTTTCACCGTGGGCGCTCGTGATATTGGTGGTGGGCGCCATTCCGAGTTTTATCTCCGAAGCCCGTTTTTCGGGAAGCGCCTTCCGCTTGTTTGGGCGGCGGACGCCCGCGAGCAGGCAACAAAACTACATCGAGTCCTTGCTCTCGCACGAAGCCAACATCAAGGAAGTCAAGCTCTTCGGCTTCGCGCCGCTTCTTCTGCAACGCTATCGGGACACTTTCGAAAAGCTCTACGCAGAAGACCGCGCGCTGACACTGCGGCGCGACGGTTGGGGCTTCCTCCTCGGCGTGCTGGGGACAATCGCATTCTATGCGGCCTATGCATGGATCGTCCTCGAGACCGTCAACGGAGCGATCTCGCTGGGGCAAATGACGATGTATCTGGTTCTGTTCAGACAAGGACAGAGTGCGGTTAGCAGCAGTTTGTCGTCAATTGGAGGGCTCTACGAAGATGGGCTGTATCTGAGCGACTTGTTCGAGTTTCTTGCGCAACCGGAAACCATTGGCATCGGGCATCTAACACGAGGGCTTCATCCGGGCTCGGGACTCAAGTTCGACCGGGTTTCGTTTGCCTACCCTGGAGTCGAGCGCCCCGCGCTCACGGACATCAGCTTCGAATTGAAGCATGGGCAGACTCTCGCCCTCGTAGGTGAGAACGGTTCTGGCAAGACGACGCTCATCAAACTTCTGACCCGACTTTATACCCCGTCTTCCGGGCGCATCCTGCTAGATGGGACAGACCTTCGGGAGTGGGACGAATATGCGCTGCGCCGACGGATCGGCGTCATCTTCCAGGACTTCATTCGCTATCAGTTCAAGGCGGGGGAGAATCTAGGCGTCGGTGATATCGAAGCGTTCTCGGACAAGACGCGTTGGAGTGAGGCGGCTCGCAAGGGGATGGCCGCCGCATTCATCGAGCAGATGGAGAACGGCTATGAGACCCAGCTTGGACGATGGTTCGCGGGCGGCCGGGAATTGTCGGGCGGGCAATGGCAGAAGATTGCGCTTTCGAGGGCATACATGCGTGAGAGCGCCGATATCCTGATCCTCGACGAGCCGACCGCCGCACTCGATCCCGAAGCCGAAGCCGGAGTGTTCGCGCAATTTCAGGCACAGTCCGGACAGCGAATGTCCATTCTGATTTCGCATCGCTTTTCAAGCGTGCGAGGCGCCGACCAGATAGTGGTGTTGGACGAAGGGCGGATACTCGAACGTGGAAGCCACGCGCAACTGCTTGCCCGGAACGGCCGCTACGCGCACTTATTCGGCCTGCAGGCTAAGGGTTATCAGTAGGCTATTCCGTCGCGATTCGAAGATTTCATGCGTCCGCGCGTCTGAATGCATGTCGTCTGAGCCGACGAACGACGTAGAAAGGGTGAGCCCAACGACTATCAGTGTTTCCGATTGTGGCTACTAAGCAGTTGCGAAGCTATGCGCGTCGGCAACTGTAAACTGTGTGCGTGCCGCCACAGCGATGGTCGAACACCGCCAGTTCATCATCGAACGACTTTAGCGGGAGAAAAACGGCCCGCAGTGATGATATTTGACCCCATTTCGAGCGACGGTTGCGGGAGTTCGGTGAGGAGGGGTTCGCGGCGCAAGACGGTTGCAGACCCTAGTCGAAGCGAGTAGGATTGAATCCTACTGATTGGAGGCCGCCATGAGAACGACGCAGCAAATGAGCATCACTTTGCCCAACGAGATGGCTGAGTTCGTTCGCACAAAAGTCGCAAGCGGCGACTATGCGTCAGACAGCGAAGTGCTGAGAGATGCCCTTCGCGCGCTGCGCGAGCGTGACCGTGCCGTTGAAGCGTGGTTGCAAAACGAAGTGGTTCCCGCAGCGCAAGCACTTCGAGACGATCCAAGCCGTGCATTGTCAGGCGACCAGGTACGTGCCGAGCTGAAACAATCTCGCACCCGCCACGAATGAATTGGCGCGTCCAGTTTGCACCCGAAGCGCTAGATCAACTGCGTAAACTTGAAAAGCGTATCGTCGACGCGGGCGCTCCGATGGCCGCCGCACGATACGTTGATTCGATTGTCGATTTCTGCATGAAGCTCGAGACGTTTGCAGCGCGAGGTGTTGCGCGCGACGACTTGCTGCCTGGACTGCGGATCACTCATCTCCGCAAGCAGGCGATCGTCGCCTATATCTTGGAGAGGGAGCTCGTCTCTGTCGTGGGTGTCTTCTACGGGGGCCAAGACTACGAGGCGGCGCTTGCGCAGGATGACGAGTAGAGGGTGAACCAGCAGCGAGTAGAGGTCAATGCATCAGGCGAGCAGGTTTACGTGACACAATGAGCACCATGCGGGCGAGGAGTGAAACGCGCGCCCGCATGCGTGGACCGCTGACATTGCGCGCCTGTGAAATTGGCCTGCTCCCATTGCACGGCGTCGCAGCGTGCGCCTGTCAGGATCGCGCGGTTGAAGTCGGCCACCGTGAAGACCGCGCCGGTGAAGTCGGCGGCGGCGAGCAGCGCGCCGCCGAAGCGGGCATAGCGGCCGGTCGCGTTGGCGAAGCACGCGCCTTCGAGCACAGCGCCTTCGAAGCGTGTCTGGACGAGACGTGCATCCCTGAAGTCCGCGCCGGTAAGCGTCGCGCCGGTGAACTGGCACAGCGACAGATCGCGTCGGGGAAGCGCTGGCGGCTCAGGTCGGCGTCGAGAAAGAGCGTCTGGGCGAGCGCCGTGCCGGAGAACACCGCGCCCGTCAGAGAGGCATTGCGCGCGGTGAAGCGCGTGAGATCCGCATCGCTTGAGTTCGTTTCCTCGAACGTGCAATCGACTGCGTCGCAACGGAACACTCGCGCTGCGTCGAAGCGCACGCCCGACAGATTGCATGTTTCGAACAAGCTCCCTCCGAACTGCGCGCTAGATAACATCGCGCGCGTGAACGTCGTGCGCAGAAAGCTCGCGCGGCCGCCGTGCGCTTGCTTCAGCCGCTGTTCCGTTCTAGACGCTTGTCGAGCGCGACGGATTTGCTGGGCAAGTCTAAGGCTGGCGGAGCCGGGTCTGACGACACCCTTGTAAATCTCATTTGCAAACAACCTGCTTGGTGGCGCGACGCCGTGCCACTTGCTGTGGCTTTCAAGAACGAACGCGCTGACTCTGCGTGAGCCAGCCGCAATCGCCAACGCCTGCGAATATTGATGTCTGGAACGTGCGCCAGCGCGCTGATGGAGAAAATAGGTAAGCACACAATTCATAAAAAGAAAGAGATAAAAGAATATGAGGCGAGATCACGGGGAGTGCCTGCAACGTTCGCGGCAGGTGATAGACGGTTTTGCTGCGCCGACGGAAAGTCAAAGCTTCATCGCGCAGCGGGTTACTACCACGGCGCTTCGTCTAAGAGTTGCTAGCCTTGCAATACTTTTATTCGCAGCATATGCCTGCCACGCCTTAGCCCGGTCAATCACCCCCGGCCTATCGAGCGCCGTCGACGTATTACTTGTGGTCGCCACATTCTTGACGATTCTCGAGGCACTAAGGATTCCCGCATGGCGCTTTGTCGGGAGCTGGATCTGGCTGCTGGCCGCGCTTGTGATTCTCAGGACCCTATTCCGCTATAAGGCCGCACCTCCTGCCTAGCGGCTTCCTCGCGGACGCCTTGATCCGAAAGGTATCCCGATGCCGGCGAGACCTCTGGCATCAATTTAAAGAATAGCAATCAGACGACTCGCGGACCATGTCGTGAGTGTCACAACTCGTGAGACGGAGCTGAAATGGCGGGAGCAGGCGTTCCATTATGCGTGGACCTGGACGGGACACTGACACCAACTGACTTGCTGGTTGAGTCCTTCCTCGTGCTGATGAAGAAGAATCCGATGTACGTGTTTCTGTGCGTCGTCTGGCTGTTACGCGGCAAGGCTTACCTTAAATCCGAGATTGCAAGGCGCATCTCCATCGATGTGTCCGTGCTGCCCTACAACGCGACCTTCATCGAGTATCTTCAACAGCAACGTCAAAGCGGACGGGATCTCTACCTTTGCTCCGCGTCGGACCGACAGTTCGTCGATCAGATCGCAAGCTATTTTGGCTTGTTCAAGGGCGTGCTCGCAAGCGGCGAAAAGCTCAACCTCAAGGGTTCAAAGAAGGCTCATGCGCTGACTGAAAAATTCGGCCCGCGCGGCTTCGACTACTGCGGCAACGAGAAAGCCGACTTGCCGGTCTGGAAAGAGGCACGTCAGGCGATCGTAGTCGGTAATCGTCATATCGCCGCAGCGGCTAAAAAAGTAAACACTAGGATTGTCTTTTTTGAACAGAGACGCTCGCTCCTTTGGCTTGTTCTGAAGGAGATGCGCGTTTATCAATGGGTGAAGAACCTGCTGATCTTCGTTCCACTGCTCGCGTCGCATCGCTTCACGGACTCAAAGGCAGTCCTCGCCGAGGTGATCGCCTTTCTTTCCTTCAGTTTCTGCGCTTCGGCGGTCTATCTGTTGAACGACATGCTCGACCTGGACGCAGATCGCCGGCACGCGAAAAAGCGAAACCGGCCATTCGCATCGGGGCAATTGCCGCTCAAATACGGCATGGTACTCACCGTGCTGTTGCTGGCCGTTGCTGCGGCGCTTGCATTGCTGCTTGATCAGGAATTACAGCTTGTCATCGCAGGCTATTTCGCGGCCACGCTTCTGTACTCGCTCAAACTCAAGCGACTCCTGCTCGTCGATGTCTTCGCCCTTGCCGGCCTTTACACGATCCGCATTGTCGCTGGCGGTTCTGCAGGCAACATTCCGTTGTCGGACTGGCTCATCATGTTCTCCGTGCTGATGTTCCTCAGCCTTGCAATGATCAAACGCTACACCGAACTCGATGCGTTGCTCCGTAACGGAAAGGTCTTTGCTTCTGGCCGGGCCTACGTTACGCAGGACCTCGGCATCTTGCGTTCATTTGGAACTGCATCGGGCTATGTCGCAGTGCTCGTTCTCGCGCTCTATGTGAACTCATCCGATGTGCGGATTCTGTATCACCACCCACATGCGCTGTGGATCCTCTTCGGCCTGTTGCTGTACTGGATCAGTCGTGCGTGGATGCTCGCATTCCGCGGCGAGATGCATGACGACCCGATTGTCTACGCGGTCAAGAACCGTCTGAGTCTGCTCGTTTTTTTCCTGTGCGTCGCCACGGTCGTTGTGGCTGCCTAATTGCCGATCCAAATCACCATGCCATATATCACGCTCTTACTCAGCGGCTCTTGCAGTGCGCTCGCCAGTATTCTTCTTCGAGTTGCCGGGAAACTGCCGGCGAATAGTGGCACGATGTTTTTCGACCTCGTCACTCGGCCGATGCTGTACCGACTGGGCGCACTTGGTGCTTACGGAGCCGGATTCATTCTGTACGCTATCGCGTTGAAACGCCTGGAACTGAGCGTCGCGTATCCGATGATGGTCGCTGTCACGATACTCGAGATCATGCTGCTGGGCACGGCGTTGGGGGAGAGCGCTTCGCCACGCACACTCGCCGGCGCCGCGCTTCTCATCGTGAGCGTGTTGTTGCTTTACGCTCCGAGTTCCGCGACGGCATGACGCGTCGTTAGCCTATCCCGGCAAGCCGTTTCACGTCTTTCTTTGAATAACAAACAGAAAACGAGGGCGTTCCAATGTTGCAGCAATCCAGATTTTCGCGTCTCAGCGGTTGGATTTTATTAGTTTTCATCTACTACATCGCCGCCGCGTCGTCGTTCGGCGGGTTCATGCTGAAGTGGCAATTCTCGGAAGGCACACGCTACACCCTCCCGATGATGCTCGACGGAACAGCGGACCGTCCCTTCGTCTATCGCCAGCTATTGCCCATGGTCGCCAATGAGGTCGGCGCGCTGATTCCGGAGCGAGTACAAGCGAGCTTCTTGAACAAGCTTGCAGAAGATCCGCCCGTGTCGAACCCGATCCATCGATACTTTCCGAATGCCAGCGATGCAGCGAATCCGCGTTACGCACTGCGCTACTTCGTCGTCTATGCGCTGTCTTTCGTTTCGATGTTCATGGCCATGTTCCTGGTCCGCGCGGTGTGTCTGGAAATGAAATTCGACAAGACGGCCGCGACGCTGACTCCGCTCGTGATTGCCTTGATCTTTCCGCTCATCCAGACGGAGGGCGGATACTTCTATGACATGCCGGAGCTGATGTTCATGGCACTGGGTACCTTGCTCGCCGCGAGGGGGAAGACCGTCATGCTCGCGATCGTCACGATCGTCGCCACGCTCAACAAGGAATCCTACCTCCTTTTTCTCCTGACGTTGATGCCGCTCATGATGACGCGCTTCTCGATCAAACGCACGGCGGTCACTACGGGGGGATTGCTTGTCCTGGCGGCTTTGGTGAACATGGCAATCAAGCACAAGTACGCGCTCAATAACGGCGGCGTCATTGAGTTTCAGTTGTCGTCACACCTTCAGTATTTGCTCAACCCGCGCAATTATCTGAGAACGGAGATCAACTACGGAATGTTGACGACCAAAGGATTCAATCTCCTTAATCTCCTATTGTTCGCTCTGGTTTTCAAGACAGGCTGGCAGGGTCTGCCGAGACATGCTCGGCAGCAGGGTTTGATTGGTATCGTCCTGACCGTGCCGCTATTCATCGCTTTCTGCTACCGAGACGAACTTCGCAACCTGAGCTTCATGTGGATGACATTCGCACTCGCGGTTTGCGCGACAATCTCAGTGGCTTTGTCCGCAGCCCATGCGCGCGCCGACAACGAGTCAAAGTCGCAATCAAGCTTGGAGGATCTGGAATCGAGGATATCTCATAAGCAGCAGGCGGTGGCCACGCGCTAAGGTGCCTGCACGCGGTGGTCCTCCTGTATTTTTCGGGAAATCGGCCGGCTCAATAACCCTTTGGGCAGCCGCTGCGGTTTCTCTCGGACCCTGACGTTCGATGCTGAGACGGCCGACAGCTCGAGCGGTGGAGGGTCGAGTGCGATTCTCGAGCGGCATGCCAAGGCGGCGTGGAGTCAGCGGAGCTTTCGTATGCAGAGATAGCCCTTGCTTCTGGCGAAAGCCTGCAGACGGCATTTATCTACGCGAAGTCCACGTAACAACACGACAGTTCAACTCGATTTAGGTCACCGTAACCGAGCACCTTGCGACGGGTCCATTTTGATCTTCCGTTGATTTACTGAAAGCCAGCGGGAGGCGCTCGGGGTTGCTGTCGCGATAAACGGGGGCACGCGCTTGTCTGCTCAACACGCGCGTTGTGCGTGTTTGATGCCGCGACGGGCGAGCAAGATCAAATCTCCGACCACTCGCGCAAGAGATTGTGGTAATGATTGGACAGCGACAAGGTTTCCTCACTCTCGCCATGCCGGCTGCGCAGCGTCTGGATGGTCTGATCCAGTTCGAACAGCATCGTGCGCTTCTGATCGTTGCGGATCATGCTCTGAATCCACAGAAACGAGCACACGCGCGCACCTCGCGTAACCGGCGATACGCCATGCAGGCTCGATGACGGATACAGCACGAGATCTCCCGCCGGCAGACGAACTTCATGCTCGCCATAGGTATCGCGTACGGTCAGGTCGCCGCCTTCGTACTCGTCGGGTTCCGATAGAAAGAGTGTCGCCGAGAGATCCGTGCGCATCCAGCCGGGATCCGCTGGCGTCGCGCGCACGGCGCCATCGACGTGAAAGCCATAGTGTTCACGCTCGGCGCCCCCGTAGCGGTTGAACAATGGCGGCGACACGCGCAACGGCAGCGCCGCCGAAAAGAACAAGCCATTGCGCTTCAACGCGTCTTCGACGATGCGCCGCAGTTGCGGCATGTCGGCCGCGTCTTCGGGCAATTGCCGGTTCTGCCTGACCTGTGCCCCTTGCGAGCCGACGGTCGCGCGGCCGTCGACCCATTGCGCGACATCGAGCCGTGTGCGCAGATGCTGCACTTCGCCTGCGTTCAGGACCTCGGGGATATGCAGCATCATGATGCGTTGCTCCGTTCGATGTTTCATCTCCCGCCGCGCGCCTGCATGCGCGACGAGAGGGTGCTGCCTCAGAAGCTCAGATTGGCCGTGACCACCGCCGTGCGCGGCGCGCCCGGGAAGTAACGATAGCCGCTCTTGTTGATGGACGCCACATAGCTGCGGTTGAAGATGTTGTACACGTTCAGTTGCAGGTTCAGATGCTTGGTGACGTTGTAAGTGGCGAGCGCGTCGAACACCCAGTACGCATCGGTGTGATCGGGCGTGCCGACCGCGCCGTCCGTGCCGCGCTGCAAACCGCTCACGTAGCGAGCGCCGCCGCCGAGCGTAAAGCCGTACGGCAGCTTGTAGGTGGTCCACAGCGAAAGCGCATTGCGCGGCGTGTAGGTCAGCAGCGTGGAGCCGTCCTGCGAGATGGGGCTACCGGCCGCGACCTTCGCATCCTGATACGTATAGCCGGCAATCACCGACCATGCCGGCGTGATCTGGCCTTGCGCGCTCAACTCGACACCCTGCACGCGCTTCTTGCCAATCTGTCCATACGTGCCGTCATCGAGCAGCTGCACTTCGTTGGTGATGTCGGTGCGGAACAGCGCAGCGGTCGCCAGCAAGCGGCGCCCGAACAGCTCCCACTTGGTGCCCACTTCGTAGGTCTTGGCCTTCTGCGGCGCGAAATCGATCCGATTCGCGCTGTTGCCCGTTCCTCCCGCGGCGAGCGCGAAGTTCGAACCGCCCGGCGGCTGTTGCGACACGCCATAGTTGAAGTAGACGTTGCCGTTGTTCGTGATCCGGTACAAGGCGCCCGCTTTCCAGTCGATCAGGTTGCCGTTCGTCGAGGTATCAATGGTCGTGACCGGCGTGCCCGCAGCCGCGCCCCCCGGACAAGCCACCACCGTGCGTCCCGTGCCGCCGCAGGCAGTCGCGCTGTTGTAGTCGGTGTTGTAGTGATCCCAGCGCAGCCCGCCGTTCAACTCGATGCGGCTACCGATCGAAATCGTATCGAACGCGTAGGCCGCGACGGTGTTGGTCGTGCCGGTAGCATTCGCGCCGTTGCGGCTGTAGTTAGTCGCGAACACATCGCTGTTCGGATAGTAGATGCTGACTGCCGGCTCGGTCGGCGTGGTGTGCCCGTAGATGGTCTGTTCTTCACGCGTGAGTTCGAAGCCCGCGCTCACATCGTGCTTGACCGGACCCGTATTGAACGTGCTGGTGACGTTCGTCTGATTCGTCAGGATGCGGTTGTTGCTGTCGCGCAGATTCGGCGTGCGCGTCATGGTCCAGGTGGCGGGATTGGCTGGATTCGGCAAGCTCAGGTTCGTCGCCGCCGCCATGAACGAGGTCAGCATGTAATCCTGCTTCGTCTCGGCCCAGCGCGTGATGTTGCGGATGGTCGTCGCGTTGTTCAGCTTGTGCTCGATGCGCACCGTCGCCATATCGGTGGTCGAATCGTCGTGATCGGATGCCGTGCCGTAGAAGTTGTGCGTGTTCACCTTCGGCGCGGTGTTGAGCACGCCGAGCGCCGCGCTCGGGGCGGTATAACCCGCAAGCCAATGGTCGACACCCCGCCGTCAGGAATGTTGTCCTGCTTGACGTGCAGGTAATCGATATAGACGGTAGTCGGCGTGTTCAGGCCGAAAGCCAGCGAGGGCGCGATGCCCCAGCGCTGGTTCTCCACTTCGTCGCGGCCCGCGACGTCCGCCTTGTGGCCCATCAGGTTCAGGCGGAACGCGGAAGTGTCGTTGAGCTTCTGGTTCCAGTCGAGCGTGCCGCGCGCGTAGTTCGACGTGCCGCCGGACAGGCTGGCGTCGAAAGTGTTGTCGAGGTTTGGCTGTTTCGTGACCAGGTTGATCGAGCCGCTCGGCGCGCTGCGGCCGTAGTCGGAACCGGACGGGCCCTTGATGACCTCGACCTGGTCGTAGTTGAACATGTCGCGATAGACCGTGCTGGTGTCGCGGATGCCGTCGATATATATGCTGTTGGACGTATCCACGCCGCGCATATAGATGGAGTCGCCCGTGCTGGTGCTGCCGTTTTCGCCCGCGTAGAAGGTGCCCACGCCCGGCACGTTGCGCAGCGCTTCCGTGAGCGTGGTTGCCTGTTGATCGCGCATCACGTCCTTGTTGATGATCGTGATGGTCTGCGTCGTGTCTTCGATCGGCTGCGTGAACTTGGGCGACGCCAACGTTTCGCTCTTGTAGTCGCTGTTCGATTGCGCCGTCACGCGCACGGCGGGCAGGGTCGCGTTTTGGCTCGTTGTTGCCTGGGACTGGGCAAGGGTCGTCTGGGTTTGCGTGTCCGCAGTCTGAGCCGCGACGGGCAGCGCGCAACCGAGCGCGATTCCGCTTGCGATCGTCGCGCGTGCCGCTGCGCCGCTCAGGGTCGTACCAGTGGGAACCGCGCGGCAGGGCGCGAGTTTTCGACTACGAATGTAGGCCATCTTCAGCTCGAAAGATTAGTCATCCTGCGGGAGCAGGACAATGGACCGGATAAGCCCCGGCACGGCGTGGCTGGCTGAAGCGGCCGGGCGCGATCAGTCGATGCGTTCCCTCGCGCGATGGCTGGCGACCGGATTTGAACGGCGAATCGGCGTCAGAAGAACTGACTGCGCGACCGGACGCGTGCGGACGATGCGAGACGGGTCCGGGTGTGATTCAGGTCCTGGTAGCCGGTCAACGGCCACCCATCGGACGACGATGAAGCGCTTTCATCTCGCCCACGATGCTTGCAGAAACATGCTGTAAGAAAGCGTGACAAATGTAAGTCGTTCTCATTTGCAAGTCAATAGCTCCTTAAAAGAAAAGTTCCAAGAATGTCTGGCGGGTTCGCAGTTGGTGCTGAGCGGCGCTGCTTTCGAAAAATTTCGTAATCATTTGGTCTGGTTCTTACAAATGAGAACGATTATCATCTCTCGCGGAAGCAAGATGACACCCGGCGGAACGCCGCTTCGAAAGCCCATCATGAACGCCCAATGTCTGCAAACCGCTGCACGCGCCGATGCTTCGCAACGCCGGGCATTCTGGCTGCGTCACCTTCATCGCTGGCACTGGATCAGTTCCGCGGTGTGCCTGATCGGCATGATGGGTTTCGCGATCACGGGCTTCACGCTGAATCACGCGAGCAGTATCGAAGGACATCCGCGCGTGACACGCAGTTCGGCGCGATTGCCGACGGCTCTTTTGCATGCGATGAGCAATGACACCGGGCAAAAGCCGCGTGCGGTGCCGGCCGAGTTGGCCGACTTCATCGAGCGTCGGTTCAACGTCGATATCGCCGGCCATGAAGCCGAATGGTCTGACGGCGAGATCTACATCGCATTGCCTCGGCCCGGCGGCGATGCCTGGCTGAGCGTGGACCGCGCGACCGGCGACGTGCAATACGAACTGACCACGCGCGGCTGGCTGTCGTACCTGAACGACCTTCACAAAGGCCGCAACACGGGTGGCGCGTGGAATCTGTTCATCGACGTCTTCGCGTTCGCCTGCCTCGTTTTCAGCGTCACCGGACTGTTCCTCCTCAAGCTGCATGCGCGCAATCGCGGCGCAACGTGGCCGCTGGTCGGGCTGGGCGTGGTCGTGCCGCTGCTGCTTGCCATCGTTTTCATCCACTAACCCTTCAGTCAGAAAAAAGGTTCGACATGCGTCGATTGCTCGCCGTCTCCCTCGTGGGCGCGGCCACCACGCCGCTCGCCGGCGCCGCTCATGCGGTTGAAATGAATGTCACGGTCACTATTCCTTCACTCGGCGTGGCCGAGTATCACCGGCCGTATGTATCGATGTGGATCGAGAAAGCCGACCAGACGCCTGTCGCGACGCTCGCGGTCTGGTACGACGGCAAGAAGAAGGGCGGCGAAGGCACCAAGTGGCTGAAGGACATGCGTCAGTGGTGGCGCAAGGCGGGCCGCGACCTGAACATGCCCGCTGACGGCATCTCCGGCGCAACACGCGCGCCCGCCGAACAGGTCATCAGTTTCAGCGACGGCCGCGCGCCGCTCGGCAAGCTGGCGCCGGGGGACTATCAACTGGTCGTGGAAGCGGCACGCGAGACCGGCGGACACGAAGTCGTGCGCGTGCCGTTCACGTGGCCGCCGGCAGCGGCAGCGGCATCGGCGAGCGCGCAGGCGCGGGGCGAGCATGAACTCGGCCCTGTCACGCTGGTGGTCAAACCTTAATTGCATCTCTGTAGACAAGGTCAACTCATGAACTTTGCTTTGAAGAAACTCACGCTCACGGCGGCGCTGGCGTCAGCGCTGCTCGCGCCGCTCGCCGGGCAGGCGCATCGCATGTGGCTGCTACCGTCCGCGACAGTCCTGTCCGGCAACGATCCGTGGATCACGGTCGATGCTGCCGTCTCGAACGACCTTTTTTACTTCGAACATTTTCCGTTGCGCCTGGATGGTCTTGTCGTCACCGGTCCCGATGGCAACGCCGTGAAGGTGGAGAACGCAAGCACGTTGCGCTATCGCAGCGTATTCGACGTGCACTTGACGCAGGAAGGCACCTATCGGATCGCGGTCGCGGGGCATGCGCTGTTCGCGAGCTACAAGGTGAACGGCGAAACGAAGCGCTGGCGCGGCACGGCGGAATCGTTCGCGAAGGACGTGCCCGCGAATTCAGACGAACTCAAGGTGACGGAAAGCGAGACGCGCGTCGAATCGTTCGTCACGCGCGGCAAGCCGACCACTGTCGCGTTGCATAACACGGGGCATGGACTCGAACTGGCGCCGGACACGCACCCTGACGACCTGCTGGCGCAGACGCCTGCTCGTTTCCGGCTTCTGCTCGACGGCCGGCCGGCGGCGAACGTGAAGGTGTCGGTGGTGCCGGGCGGGATTCGCTATCGCGATCAGTTGGGCGGCATCGAAACCGCGACGGACGCGGACGGACGCTTCACCGTCAAGTGGCCCGCACCGGGCATGTACTGGCTGGAGGCGAGCACGCAGGATGCGCAGACGAACGTGAAAGGCGCCACGTCGCGCCGCGCGACCTATGCGGCGACGCTTGAAGTGATGCCGCAATGAGGTTGCGATGAGGCGACACGCAGCAGAGGACGCACGGCGAGTCGTCGTGCCCTGGATGACGATGAACGGTGCGGACGCGCCGGCGGAGGACGGGCGCATCGCCGGCTTCGGCGGCGACACGATGGGCACGACCCGGAGCGTGTCGTGCGTGGTCGATGCAGGCGAGGCGCAGGAGCGGATCGACGTCATCGATGCGACCATTCGCGCCGTGCTGGACTCGGTGATTGCGCAGATGAGCAACTGGCGCGCGGATTCGGCCATTTCCGGCTTCAACAGCGCGTTGTTCGACAGTTGGGTGAGCCTGCCGCCAGCCTGCTTCAAGGTGGTCGAGGCCGCGCTGAACGCCGCGCGCCTGAGCGGCGGCGCATTCGATCCGAGCGCCGGGCCGCTGGTTGACCTGTGGGGCTTCGGGCCGTCGGGACGGCGCATACGCGCGCCCGGTCCCGACGACGTCGAAGCTGTCCGACGCCGCTGCGGATGGAGCCGCATTGAACTGGACCACGCGGCGCAAGCAGTGCGGCAACCGGGCGGCGCATCGCTGGATCTCGGATCGATCGCGAAAGGCCATGCCGTGGATGCCGTGAGCGAGTCGCTTGGCGAGATCGGTATTGCGCACCGGCTGGTGGAGATCGGCGGCGAGTTGCGCGGCGAAGGCGTGAAGCCGGACGGCATGCCCTGGTGGGTGGAAATCGAAACGCCGCCTGGCGACGGCGCACGCGAAGGCACGACGGCACACGACTTGATCGCGCTGCATGGGCTTGCGGTAGCGACCTCGGGCGACTATCGCCGCTATTTCCTCGACGCCGATGCGCGCCGGCAGATGCATATCGTCGATCCGCGCACCGGTTATCCGGCGAGTCACGCACTGGCTTCGGTCACCGTGCTGCATCCGCAATGCATGCTCGCCGATGCTTACTCGACCGCGCTCATGGTGCTCGGGCGCGAAGCGGGCATGGCGTTCGCTGCGCGCGAGGGGCTGGCGGCGCGTTGCGTGGCGCGTACGCCCGAAGGTTTCTCGGAAAGCGTCAGTCCCGCCTACGCGGCGATGCTCGAATGATGCGGGCGTCGCTGGCGTGGGGCGCTGTGTCGCTCGGCGGCGCGGTCGGTGCGTGTTGCGGCCCGACGCGCATGGCGATGGCAGGCGGCGTGATCCTCTCGTACGCGGCAATGTGCATGGCGGTTCGCGCGACGCATCGGCGGACGCATGCGACCAACGACGGATCACAGACGCCAGCGTCCGTGCTGGTCGCCTACGCGAGCCAGACGGGCCGCTCGGAAGAACTGGCCGCTCAGTCCGCTGCGACGTTGCGTTATGCGGGCCTTGCCGTGGACCTCGAACCACTGGAGGTGATCGACGCAGCCCGGCTGAGCGGCTATGAACGCGCGCTGTTTATTGTCAGCACGACGGGGGAGGGCGACGCGCCCGATCACGCCGCGCGCTTTCCTGGCCGCGCAATCGCGTCCGACGCTGCGACGCCGCCGTCGCCGCCAATGCCACCGATGCCTCACTACGCCATGCTCGCGCTCGGCGACCGCCGCTATGCTGGGTTTTGCGAGTTCGGACATCGGGTCGAAGACTGGCTGCGCGGGCAGGGCGCGAAGCCGTTGTTTGAGTCGATCGAAGTGGACGACAACGATGCCGGCGCGTTGCACAGATGGAGCACGCAGGTCTCGTCATTGGCGGGAAACCTTGCGCAGCCCGACTTGGCCTCGCACCGCTTGGGCTTCTCCCCCTGGACCCTCGAGGCGCGAACGTTGCTCAACCCGGGCAGCGTAGGTGGTCCTGCTTATCACGTCTGTCTCACGCCAATGAATGCCGGCGCGCTCGACTGGCAGGCCGGAGACATCGCGCAGATTCGTCCGCGGCATGCGGCCGGGGTGGTGTCGGCCTGGCTGCGCCGCTTGCCACTCGACGCGCACGCGCCGATCCGCTGCGAAGGCGCGCTCACGACGCTGCAAGCCGCGCTGGCATCGCGCGTTTTGCCCTCCGATGTCGATGCACTGCGCGGTTACACGCCACAGGAACTGGTCGACACGCTGAAACCCCTTGCGACACGCGATTACTCGATTTCCTCGCTACCGGAGGACGGGCGGATCGAACTGCTGGTGCGGCAGGCGCGGCATGCGGACGCAGACGCCTACGACGGTGTTTCGCTTGGCATCGCGTCAGGCTGGCTGACCCGGCACGCGACACCGGGCGCATCCGTCGAGGTGCGCGTGCGCAGTAATCGCGCGTTCCATGCGCCGGACGATGATCGCCCGCTCGTGCTCATTGGCGCGGGCACCGGGTTGGCTGGTTTGCGGGCGCATCTCAAGTCGCGTATTGAGCGCGGCTGGGGCGCGAACTGGCTGATCTTCGGCGAACGCAACCGGGCACACGATGCGTTCCATGTCGACGAACTCGCTCGCTGGCAGGACCTAGGCATGCTGCAACGGCTGGACCTGGTGTGGTCACGCGATGGCGCCCGACTGCGTTACGTGCACGACGCTATGCGCATCCATGCCGCACTGCTGCGCGAATGGGTGTTGGCCGATGCGGCGATTTACGTGTGCGGCAGCGCAGCCCGCATGGGCCGTTCCGTGGAGACGGCGCTCGCCGAGATTCTCGGGCGTGCCGAACTCGACGCGTTGCGTGTTGCCGGACGCTATCGGCGCAATATTTATTGAGGCCACGCCTGTCGGTCCGCTGCGGGCGACAGACGCCGACGCCCTTTTGTCCACGCTGCGCGCGGGAGAATATCTGGCGGACGAGCGTCTGGACGACATTCTAGTGCACTGGCACCGGGCGAGAAGCGAACTTCATTTTCGCGCCGTCGGCGCCATCCCGGCCGGCCAGAGTCGCCACGTCGGCAGATCATTTCGCGCGGCCTCTTTCGGAGTCGGTCGGGACTCGCGTCAGGTAAGGCTTGCCTGGCGCAGTCTCAAGAACTCGCGCGGGAAGATGGTGTGTCTGGTGTGATTCCGAAGCAACTGCCGTCGTGATCGAACGTACCTTGCGGCGAGTTCCTTGTCCAGTGCGGTCGCCAGCATATCCGCGAGCGACTTCGCGTCCTTTGGGCTTCGCGCCGGTAGTTGATTTTCCGATGCCGATGCCCGCGCTGTTGTTCGCCGACACATTGCCGCCCGGCGCCTTGTGGCCTGCACCGGTCACTGTATTGGCCGACGGCCACATCAACGCGAGCCATGCGGGCGCCCGATGTTCTTCCGCATAGATTGCCTGCGCGGTAGCCTGTTGAGCGCCAATCGATTTTCCTTTCACCCGTGCGGCGATCAGCCCCTAAGATCTGCACTGATCAACGCGCTGACAACTGCGCCGTGGCGGAAAAGCAGCTATTTGCGTTCAGAACTGTTGTCGAATACCGTTAGCTGTTGAATGGACACGCCAAATCATCCCCTTATGAGCGCATATGAGTTCCGCCTCGTCGACGCGGAACTGGGCCATCTGCTGCTAGCAGTATTTCGAGACTAAGCAAACTCCCACCCTGTGTTCCCGCCTGCCTACTGGCATAGACGCGTCGCGCAAATTCTGGACACTCGACATTTGCTGCCCGGGCAACTAGCCTCAATCTCAACACTCTTCGCGAAGATCGAATCCCGACTTGAGGAGGTGGATCTTGCTGCTTAGGCAGATCCGAGCTACGCAGCGGTGGCCTGACGCGTGCACTGCACAAGAGCGGATGGGAGACCATGGTATCGCATACGGAGCTCTTTAAACCGAACAACGACACACGGTTTGACGGCTTTGGTTTCGACCACGCCGAACGTTGCGGCCGCGATCTTCGCGAACTGCATGCAGCCAGCTCGACCAAACCCATCTCGACGCGATCATCAAATGGGTGAGCCTATACCGAACAGCCCGTGGGTCAGGTTTCGGTGCAAATCAACACACCTACCAATAAGATTTACTTTGCATCAGTACTCTCTCGTCATCAACGGTGCGGTTTTCGGGACCGCGGGAAGAGAGGCGTTCTCACCGGTAAAAATGGCCCTGGTCACAGCGTCCGAGCTACCCACCGCGACGCGGCATCGTCCTTGCGCTGTCTTTGTTACACCTGCATGCCGCAGGGGAAACGGAGGCGATCATGAACGAAGATCAGGTGAAGGGCGTCGGCGAGAAGGTCAAAGGTAAGATCAACGAAGGCGTCGGGAAGATGACGAACGATCCCGCGCAGGAAGCGAAGGGCGACGCGCAACAGGTGGAAGGCCAAGTGCGCAAGGACCTCGGCGATGCCAAGGAGGATCTGAAAGACGCCACTGACGATACGGCGAAGCCGTAATCCAATTTGCGTCTAGCCGCCGAGCTGCCTCGGTGGTCTGGCGCGCGACGCCTTCAGCGCCCGCTTTGAGCGGGCGCTTTCATTTGCTACCCTTCCGATTGAAGTCCGCCGCGTTTCCTATAGAAGGAGCTTCGAATGGAACACGACCCAGACGGGACCGTCACCTTACGAATCTACCGCGCACCCTCGGGCCAATGGGCTGGTCGCATCTTTGCCGGAGAGGTGGAGATTGGCGCGGTTGCCGGGTGCGACAGTCCCGCGGCAGTCGAGCAAGCGGCGCGGGAAACCGGCGTGTTTCCTGATCATGTCGAGGTGTATTAGCCGCAGTGACTTTGCGTATCGCCACCGATCGGATGCTGGCGCGCTATCCTCCCCGACGGCCCCCGCGAGTTTTCGCCGGTCGGCCCATCGACGCATTGTGTAGATGGCCATCTCGATACGACACATGTAATTCAGCGCCCACCTTCAGATCCGCGAGCTTCGCCAGCGCGTCGCGAGCGTGGGCCACCGTCTCTCCGTCATCGGATGCCTGAAACACCGTATCTGGACGCAGCGCGACAATCCGGCCGTCGTACTGGCCGTGAGCAGTGCTGGGTGGTACTGCTGCATTGGGCGCCTTCCATATGCTGCTTCCAGCTGCCGATCAACCAGAACGAACCGTTGGCACGCGTCAATGTCGCGGTCACTGACGCCCGCCTGCCTAAACGCCTCCGGCCAGCGCGACAACACCACCAGCATGTGCTCGACTTCGGCATTCGCCTCCGCGCTCGTAAGCATGAAGCGACCGGCGTGCGACAGGGCGTTTTCAATCGAGGGCTCGTGCGCCTGAGCGCCGACGATCAATTGCTGATAGCCGATGCCCTGAAGCTGAGGCTGCAGGTCGTAGGCAGGCGAGCGTTTCCACTTGCCGTGTCGTTCAAAAACGCGTGGTTCTTCTCATGATCGTCCGTGTTCTCCATCAACACGTTGAAGACCATGCGTCTGAAAAAGCTGGCGACTGTCTGCGCGAGGATCAGGTGAGAAGCGTCGGGCCACCTCCGCCACATCGCCATAGGCGACGTCTTCGATTTCATGACCTTCGGCGACGAGCAGCGTCTTCGCGCTCGCGAAGTGCCGCCGTACGCCGGAGGCTGCGCGGTCAAAGCGCTCGACCAGTAGCACGCTTTTGCCGCGTAGCGTCACCAGCTGCGAATCGGGCACTTCGATGCCGCAAGCTTGCGCAAGGCGCAGCGAAGCGTGCTCGACGGCGCCGACGTCGACCTCATCGCCGGCGGCGGGAAACTTTGCGATCCAGTACCGGCGATCGTTCTGAATGATTGCCTTGGGGCGCGCTCCGCCGACGCTTCGGCCAGGCTGGAGGAGTCGTCGCAACCGTTCGTCGATCGGTTCATGAACCTCAACCGCATGGGCGGCACTGACCAACGCTTCAAGATCGGCGGCATAGAACGCCTGATCCTTGGGCGTTTCATAGTTCTCGGCTGACCACGAGAAACCCAGCGCACCGATGCGGTCCTCGCCAGCGAGCGCTAGATAATCAATCGGCGATTTGCGTTGCGGTCGGAAGGCCGTATCGATCACGCGCCGTCCCCATCGGTCGGGGCCAGCGTCCTCAAAGATAGGATGTAGGTCGAGCCCTGTCTCCGGCTCAAAGGCACCCGCGCGCAGTGGCAAATCCGGCGACAACGGGAAGGCTCGCCGGTCACTCAGCCAGCGCTCAGCGTACGAAAACAAGCATCGTCGCCCGCCGATCAGATTGAGCGTCCCGCAGCGCCGGGGCACCAAGTCGCCAAGCGGGTAACGCTGACGGCCACCGGCGACTACGGCACCGGCAAGAATATCGCCCAGGCCGTGGTCTTCCGGGCGAGCGCGAATGCCGACTATATCACCGGCGCAACGCTGACCGTCGATGGCGGGGCGAACACCTGAGCAAGCTCATCCGCTGTGATACCGCACGACTTTGGGGGAATCACAGCGGCACTGCTGCATGCGTCAGAACACGTGCTTGATGCCAACGATCGCGAGCACCTGCGAGTTCTTGCCCGAGTTGATGTCGTAGGCGCCGACGACGGCCTGCGCAGCGCCCGCGCCGTTGCTGCCGCTGGCGTGGGTATAGCCGACGACCGCATAAAAGTCGGTGCGCTTGGAGATGACGTAGTCGCCTGACACGCCCACCTGGTGGTAGCGTGCCGAGGAGTCGCCGCTCGACTTCAGATAGTCGTAGCCAATCTCGAGGGACGTATCCGGGCGGATTTGCCAGAAGCCGTACACGCCGACGTCGTTGTACTTCTCGGTGACGGTGTAGGTGGAGGCGCTGTCGGGCTTGTATTCCGTGTGGCTGAAATAGCCGCCGAGCGTGACCGGGCCAACCACGTAATGCGCGCCGCCCCGCGCGATATCGATGCTGCGTGCGGACGCATACGCATTGTTGACCGCGCTGTAGGTGAGGCTGCTGACATCGGCAGTGCTCGTGCCGCGCGTGACGAACTGCGCGTTGCCATTGTCGATATGCAGATACCCGGCAGCGGCGAGGAACGGGCCGTAGCCATACGACGCCGCGCCCGCATAGGTCTGTCCCGAACCGGTCGCGCCCGCCACGCCGCCCAGCGCGTACATCGCTTCGATGTTCACGCCACCCCAGGTCGGACTCGCCCATTTGATGGTGTTGGAGAAACGCGTGTTCCAGTCGGCGGCGTCGACGTCGCCCGGCGTGGAGAAGTTGCTGCCGAGGTAGTAATCGCCTTGCACCGGCTGGACCAGATCCAGCAACGGATCGTACTGGCGGCCGAGGGTGAGCGTGCCGTATTTTGCATGCGAAAGACCAACATACGCCTGACGCCCGAACTCGCGTCCGCCCTGCGCGAGCGCGCCGCTGTTGATGTCGAAGCCGTTTTCGAGTCTGAAGATCGCCGAGAGCCCGCCGCCCAGATCCTCCGTGCCCTTCAGGCCCCAGCGCGAACCGTACAGGTTGCCGCTCGACATCAGCAGCTGGGTGCTGTGTCCGCCGCTGTTATGCACATACATCAGGCCTTCGTCGATCACCCCGTACAGCGTGACCGAGCTTTGTGCCCAGGCGGGCGCGCTGACGGCGGCGAACAACGCCAGGGCAGCGTTGCGGATCATTCTGTTCCCCATCTTCGTAACTCCAGTTGTCGTGTTGTGTATGCGAATGAAATCAGTGATGCAAAATAAAGAATGCAAAAATCCCCGCGAACGGCTGATCGCGTCGTACCACCTTTTCCACGCGGCGGACCGGTGTGACAGGTCCGCCGCACGCGCCCGCTTACGGGCGCATCAGAGTCAGAACTCGACCATTTCGAACTCGGCCTTGCCGACTCCGCAATCGGGACACAGCCAGTCGTCCGGCACGTCTTCCCAGCGCGTCCCCGGCGCGATACCGCTGTCCGGCCAGCCCTGGGCTTCGTCGTAGATCAGGCCGCATACCACGCAAAGCCACGTCTGCATCGTTTCCCCGTTTCGAATGAGTGCCTTGCGGCGTCAGGATTGAATCGACTGCAGGAAAGCCTGCAACGGCGGATCGAAGGCTGCGGGCCGCTCGAAGTAGGGCGCATGCGCCGCGTCCGGGATGAGGACCAGTTCCGGTCCGCCGAGCAGCGACTGGCAGGCCGTGCCCACCGCGAGCGGAACCGACTTGTCGAGTTCGCCCCAGACCAGGCGGATTTTCTCCGGCGGATAGAGCGCCGCGACCTGTTCCGCGACATAGTGATGCTCGATGCCGTCGACCAGATAATTGCCCACGCGCACGAAGCACTCGTTCGCGCCCGGCGAGTTGTTGATGCGCCATTCCTCGGTGACGAGCGCATCGGTGATCAGCGAGGGATCGGCGATCACGGCATTGAGCTTGCGCACGATCGCCTCGCGGCTGGTCGCCTTGACGCTCTGGCGGATGCCTTCGGCGCTCGCGGCATCGAGCGGGGCGATGCCGAGCGCGCCCACCAGCATCAGCCCCCCCACGCGCTGCGGCGCGAGCGTGGCCGCATAGGCGCTGATGTGGCCGCCGAGGGAGGTGCCGACGAGCACGGCCGAATCAAGCTCGAGCGCGTCCATCAGACCGAGCAGATAGCGGGCGAAGGCGGGCACGTCCGAAGGCGCGTCCGCGTGTTTCTGCGAGAGGCCATGGCCCGGCAGATCGAAGGTGATCGCGCGATAGCCCATTGCGCCGAAGCGTTCGACGGTGCCGCGCCAGCGGTCGCAACGCGCACCGAGGCCATGTACGAACACGACGGCGGGACCGCTGCCGGCTTCGATGACACGCGTCAATGCGCCGTCGATGGAAATTGGATATTGAATGCTAGACATGATGGTTTTTTGTATTCCCTGTTTCAGACCGCGCGTTGCGCGATGGCTTCGACTTCGAGACGGGCGCCGGGCACGGCGAGCTTCGAGACTTGGACGAGCGTGCTGGCCGGCCGGTGCGCGCCGAACCAGCGCTTGCGCACCGGATTGATGAGCGCGCGGTCGTTGATGTCGGTGAGATAGAGCGTGACCTTGAGAATGTCGGCGTAGCGTGCGCCCGCGGCGGCCAGCACGTCGTTCAGGCGCGCGAAGACGCGTTCGGCCTGCGCCTCCACGTCGCCGTCACCGGCGAGCGCGCCGTCGGCATCGAGCGCGAGAATGCCGGAGACATACACGGTGTTCCCGTGCACGACGGCGTCGCAGTAATGACTGATCGGCGCGCCGGCGCCCGGCACGTCGATTTCCTGGCGGATCGGTGTCATGGTGTCGTCCTCAGATGGGCGTGGCGAGCAGCGACACCACCGCGCCCGTATCCACGATGACGCGCTTGCTGATGAAGCGCAGTTCTCCGTTGATCTCGCCGATCAGATCGTCGTAGCGTCCGACACTGAACAGCGCGCTGCGGCCGGTCTGGTCGGTCTGGTAGAGTGCGAAGTTGGCGCCGAGCCGCCATTGCGCGCCCTCGGGCACGATGCGGATCTGCGAGACGATGTGGCGGTCCGTATGGATGTTGTAGATATTCGCCTTGCGCAACGACATGATGCGGTCGCTGATCATGTTGCGGTTCTCGCACAGCATCAGCGGCAGCGCGAAACCTTGCGACAGGTTCTCGCGCGAGATGATCTCGTAGCGCGCATGCTCGGCGAAGAGATCCACCCAGGCTTCGAGCTGGTCGTCGTCGATGAGCCGCGTATAGGTCTCCAAAAGCGCTTCGAGCGCTTCGTAACGTTCAGGCAGCGCCATGAGCCGCTTCTCCCGGGACGATGCCCATCAGTTCGCAGTAGTACATCCAGAAGCCGCGCATCGGGGATTCGGTGATCAGCGTGTCCGAATCGCCGACAGGGCCGCGCCCGCCGAATTCGACGAAGGCATGCTTGTCTTCGTCGGCGGCAATTGCGCGATGTACGATCTCGATCGCCTCGCCGTCTTCCATCGAGACGAGTCCTGCCGGTCCGACGAGATTCGACATGCGCAGGCGGTGATCGGTCATCGACTGGTCGTCGTCCTCGTAGCCGTAGAAGGTCCAGAAGATCTCGAACTCGTCGACGGATGTGGTGCGGATCTGCCGCACCGCGAGCGTATTGCCGATCTGCTGGAAGATGCAGTTCGGGAAGATCGACGCGATGGTCAGGTTGTAGTTGTCCGGAAACTCCTTGCGATACTGCAGCAGCGTGGCGTCGCGTAGGGCGATCTTGCTGGCGTCGCGCGGCGTCGAGTATTCCTGGTCGCTGTGATCGCGGCCCATCTCCTGCGCGGCCCACGACATGTTGTGGCGGCCGCGGCGGTCGAGCTTCGCGCCGCCGGTCTGGTTCAGGCGGGCAATGCCGAAGGTCACCTGGAACGCATGCAAAAGACCACCGTGATTCGGGTCGCGCAGGTTGTCGGTGTAGAGTTTCCAGTTGCCGCGGATGCGCTGGCGCTGATAGCCGAGCACCTTGATCGGCCGGTTGAAGAGGCGTTTCAGCTGCGCGACGAACGGGGTGTCGAGGAAATCCTCGAGCGGCTCGGTGGCGTCGGAGAACGTGCCGAAGATGACGCCGTTGAGCGTGGCAATGCGCATCGGCCGCAGACAATGCCGGCTCTTGTCGAAGTCCTCGGGCAGGCCGCCCTTGCCGTCGACGCCGCGCTGGAACGGCACGCCAATCAGCTTGCCTTCGAGGTTATAGCCCCAGTGGTGATAGCAGCACACGTGTGCCCGCGTATTGCCGTGCGTGGAGCGTTGCACGGTTGCGCCGCGATGCGCGCAGCGGTTGACGAACGCGTGGATCGTGCCGTCACGCGAGCGGTTGACGATGACCGGCACGTCGCCGACGGCAATCGTGCGGAAGTCGCCGCCATCCGGGATCTCGGCTTCGAGCGCGAGGTAGTTCCACACGGGGCCTTGGAAAATGCGCTTCTGCTCCAGCGCGAACACGTCGGGGTCGCGATACATGCCGTAGGGAATGCGCGTGCAATCCGCGGCGGGCCATGCATAGCGCAACGCGGGATTTGCGCCGGCCATCTCGATAGGATGAATTTCGATCATGTCAGTGTTGCTCCGGAACGAGTTCGAGCGATTGCGGCGTGATGCCGGCCACCACGGAGCGCGTGTAGCGGCGGGCCCACATGCCTTGCGAGTCCTCGGCAGGATGACGTCGCGCGGGCGGCGGCGGCGTGAGATCGACCGGCTTGCCGCCGAGCCAGACTTGTTTGATGCATTCAGGCTGCTGCAAGCAGCGAATGTCCTCGAGCGGGTTGGCCGAGAGCACCAGCAGGTCCGCCTTGCTGCCTGCCGCGAGCGTGCCGACGCGCTGCTCGCGCAGGAACTTCGCGGGTGCGGCGGTCGCACTGTGCAGCGCTTCGGCCGGCGTCATGCCGAGCAGTTCGACGCTGATCTCCAGTTCCTTCGCGGCCCATTCGCCGTACAGCGTGATGGCGAAGCCGCTCTCGGAGCCGTTCAGGATGGGCACGCCGGCGGCTTTCGCGGCGGCGATGCATTCGCGCGCGGCCTTCAGTTCCTTGCGCTGGATGTTCGGCCACCAGCCGTACGAGGGATCGTCGGGTTGCGCGTACTGGATGTTGTTGACCAGCATGAGCAGCGACGGGCTCAATGCGGTGCCGTCATCGAGCGCGGCGCGGATACCGTCCTCGCAGATACGCGAGCCGTGATAGATGATGTCGACGCCGGCGCGCGCGGAGTACAACGCGCCTTCGGTGCCGCGCGCATGCACGCCGACCTTGCGTCCGAGCCGATGCGCTTCGCGCACCATTGCCGTGATCTCGTCCTGATCGAAGGCCGCGTAGAGGCCGCGCTCGCGGTCGCCCATGATGCCGTCCATCGCAATCTTGATCATGTCGACGCCGTCCTTCGCCTGGCGTCGGATCGCCATGATCGCGTCCTCGCGCGACTTGACGAGCAGGCCGCTCGATACCGCCGGCGCGCCGATCCAGCTCGGATAGTAGTCGTAGAGGCCTTGATGCGAGGTCAGCGCCGGGCCCGCGGTCGTGATACGCGGGCCGCTGTACAGGCCGCATTCGATGGCATCGCGCGCGGCCGGCGTCACCATGCCGGAGCAGGCCGGATCGAGCAGCGTCGTGAAGCCAGCGCGCAGCATGTCCTGCGCGGCGCGCAGCGCGCGGATCGCGCGGTATTCAAGCGTCGCGTAGAGATCGACTTCCTCTTCCGAGGCGGCGCAGCCGTAGCTCAGGTGCGTATGCGCGTCGATCATGCCGGGCATCACAAAGCGTTCGCCGTGATCGATCACGACATCGTCATGACCGGGGCGCGGCGCCTCCGCCTTGGGTCCGCAATAGCGGATCGTGTCGCCGTCGAGCACGAGGGTCTGGCCGGACGACGCGCCGTCGCCCATGCCGGTGTACAGCGTGCCGCAGTGAATCCATGTCTTGGGCATAACTCAACTCTTCAGGTCTTCGGTTCTTCGGTTTTTTGAATGCGATGTACAAAAGCGTCGAGCGCGGCCAGCAGGTCCGTGGTGCGTTCCCAGGTGACGTTGTGGCCGCAGTCGCCGAAAATCGTGAGATCGGCGTCGGGGCGTCGCCGGATGAACGACAGCGCAATGTCGAGCGGGCACGCGCGGTCCGCGGTGCCGTGCACGACGAGTAGCGGACAGCGGATCGCATCGATCAGCGCCGGGTCGAGCGCCGCCGTGTTCAGCGCGACCGCGGCGTCCTCGGTCATCGACGCGAAGTACGCGCGGTACGACGGGTCGCGCGCGAACTCCGCATAGCGGGCCGCGACGCGTTCTTCGGCGGGCGGCCGCGCAGCGCCGGTCATCGGCTGCATGGCGGCGGCGAGTTGCGCGGCATCCGCCGGCGCCGACCAGAAACCGCGCAGTTCCGGCGTGACCACCGGATCGCACAGCGGCGATCCGATGGCCACCGCGCCCGCGATCCCCGGCAGACGCGCCGCCGCACGCAATGCGAGGGCGCCGCCCACCGAGTTGCCGATGAGCACCGCCGGTGCATCGAGCCGCATCGTGATGGCCTCGATCTGCGCGCTCCACAATTCGACGTCGAAGAACGGCGTTGCCTGCTTGCGGCCTGAGGCACCGAAGCCGATCAGATCGAGCAGATGCACTTCATGCGCGGCCGAAAGCGTGGCGAGCAGCGGCTCGAAATTCGCCGCGCCGACGGTGCCCGGTCCGATGCCATGCAAGAGGATCAGCGGCCGTCCCGCGCCGCGCGACCACGACACGGCGTCGATGCCCGCGACGCGATCCGTATGGCGGGTCCAGCCCTCCGGAAAACGCGGCGCCTGCGTGGAGGACGTCATTACTTGACCTCGATGCCGTAGTCGTCCACCGGCTTGAGCGCGCCGATCAGCTTGTTGTCCGCCATGTATTGCCCGTACGCCTGATAGCGCGGCTTGTTGAACTTGCCCGGCTCGGCGGCGAACAGCGGCACGGTGGTGTCCCAGGCGGTCTTGTTGAGCGTGTTGTCGAGATCGGCGTGATGCTTGATGAACAACTTCCAGGCTTCCTGCGGATGCGCCTTGATATACGCGGTGCCGGCGGACATCGCCTGCACGAACTTTTCGACCTTCGCGTCGTGTGCGTGGTCGCGGGTCGAGATGACGATCAGCTCGTCATACTTCGGAATGCCGTTGTCTTCCGGCTTGAAGACGACGGGCGTCGCGCCTTTTTCCTTGATCTCGGTGGTTTCAAAATTGCGGAACGCGCCGATCACGCCGTCCACGCGATGCGACAGCAGCGCGCTCACGAGCTGGAAGTTGACGTTGACGAGTTGCACGTCCGAGACATCCACGCCGCTGTGGCGCAGCATGTTCTGGATCGTGATGTCCTCGATGCCGCTCACGGAATAGCCAATCTTGCGGCCCTTGAAATCCTTCATCGACTTGATGGGGCCGCCTTCCAGCGCGGCGATGGTATTGAGCGGCGAATCGATCACGGTGGCGACGCGCTCGACCGGCAGGCCCTTGTCGGTCAGCAGATAGAGCTGCGGCTGGAAGCTGAGCGCGAGATCGGCCTGGCCGGCGGCCAGCAGGCGCGGCGGCATGCTGGGATCTGCGGGCGGCACGATCTCGACGTCGAGACCGCGTTTCTTGAACTCGCCGAGTTCCTGCGCAACGATGATCGGGCCATGATTCGGATTGACGAACCAGTCGAGCAATACCTTGACCTTTTCGTCGGCGAAAGCAGGGGCCGCCGTCGTCGCGATGAGCGCGACAGCACTGATGATTTTCTTGAGCATGATGAGCGTGAAGGGGTAGTGTGGTCAGTCGAGGCGGTTGGAATCGGGAACCCAGTAGAGCAGGCGGCGCAGCGCGATATCGACGATCTGATACAACGCGATCGCCATCAGCGCGAGGATGAACAGCGCGGCGAAACAGGTCTCGGTCTGCATGCGCGCGTTGGCGCTCAGCATGACGAAGCCGAGGCCCGAGGACGAGCCGACCCATTCGCCGATGATCGCGCCAATGGGCGCCACCGCCGCCGCCACGCGCAGGCCGGAGCCGAACGCGGGCAGCGCGGCCATCAGGCGCACGTGCAGCAGGGATGAAGCGGTGCTCGCGCTCATCGTCGAGGCGAGGTCGAGCCAGCCGGTGTCGGTGCGGCGCAGGCCGTCGAAGAAGGAGGCCGTGACCGGAAAGAAGATCACGAGCGTGGACATCACCACCTTCGACGCGATGCCGAAACCGAACCACAGCACCAGCAGCGGGGCCAGCGCGAACACCGGGATCGCCTGGCTCACGATCAGTACCGGCATCAGCCAGCGTTGCAGGCGCGGCGAGAACATCATCGCCAGCGCGGCGAGCGCGCCGAGCACGAGACCCGACGCAAGCCCCAGCAGGATCTCGCCGAGCGTGGTCAGCGTGTGTTCGCCGAGATAGGCGTGTTGCGTCCACAGCGCGTGCGCGACCGACATCGGCGTGGGCAGCATGTACGCCGGAATGCCGGTGAGCGTGACCAGATACCAGACGGCCAGCAGGCCGGCGAAGATCACCAGCGGGCGGCTCTTGTGCAGCATGTCGTTCATCGATGTTGCTCCGTCAGGAGGCGCATCAGATGACCCTGGCTGCGCAATACGTTGGGATCGTCGGGGGCGCGCGGCGGCGTGCCCTGAATGGTCTCGGGTGCGCCGAGCTGCGCGGGATGGCCGGACAGCACCTGCATGTAATGGCCGAGGCGGCAGGCTTCGAGCGGATCGTGCGTGATCAGCAGCGTGGTGCAGTCCACCAGCAGCTTCGCAGCGAGGTCCTGAACCTTGGCGCGCGTGATGGCGTCGAGGGCGGAGAAGGGCTCGTCCATCAGAACGATCGGACGGCGTTCATACAACGTGCGCGCAATCGCGGCGCGCTGGCGCATGCCGCCGGACAGCGTCGAGGGCAGGGCATCGGCACGCGGCAGGAGGCCGACCTGATCGAGCAGGTGATCGGCCCATGCTCGGTCGGCGGTTTCACGGCGCAGGCGCGCGCCGAGCGTCACGTTCTGGCGCACGGTCAGCCACGGATACAGCAGATCGTGCTGGCCCATGTAGGCGATGCGGCCATCGAGCGGCTTGCCGTCGCTGCCGAGCACGCGGCCTTCGGTCGGTCGCGCAAGCCCCGCGATGATCTTCACGAGACTGCTCTTGCCGACGCCGCTTGCGCCGAGCAGTGCGACGAATTCGCCGCTCTTGATTTCGAAGTTGAGATTCTCGAAGATCGTGCGCTTGCCGAAGCGAAGCGTCAGATTCGTTGCCACGATGCCGGGCGAGCTGGCGACGCGTGCCGCCGTGCGTGCTCCGGGTTCATCCGTTGGTACAGCCGTGAGCGTCATATCCATATGCGAGAGGTCACCAGGGACAAAAACACTGCCTAATTTTTAGGCTCTGTGTATACACGAATAATGCATCAACTATGCCATCGCTTAAATGCGGCCTTGCGGGCGATTTCACCGAGGTATTGGCGGGGCGCGCGGTGAATACCAGTGCAGATGGCACTCGTATGGAGAATTTCGAGCACGGTTTCTGTGCTTATGGTGGAGGTCGTTGGAGGTGCATGCGTCAAGATGCACGGCACTTAGCGTCTTACAGGTATACATGAGACAATGCCGCACGACATTTGAAACGGCAGCGAACCAACGTGGACAAACGCTTTCCGACGCTATCGAGCAAGATCCAAAGCCGGATCCTCGAGGAGATTCATGCAGGCGTGCTCCTGCCCGGCGCGCATCTGGAAGAGATTGAACTGGCGGCGCGCTATGAGGTATCGCGCACGCCGGTGCGAGAGGCCTTGCGCCAGCTGGAAGCCATTGGCGTCGTGAAGATCACGCCGCGCCGGGGCGCCATCGTCGCGGATCATTCCGCCGACAACACGCGGCGCGAGACACTGGAAGTGGTGGCCGATCTGGAAGCGTCCGCGGCCCGCTACGCGGCCACGCGCATGACCCCGGATGAACGCCGCGCGCTCATCGAACTGCGCGCGCGCATGAACCAGGTGGTGCGCGACGAGGACACGGTCGCGTTCGACAAACTCAACGCCGAGTTGCACAACCGCATTCACCGCTCGGCGCACAACGCGTTGCTGGCGGAGCAGATCGCCAGCATGCGGCTGCGGATCATCCCGTACACGCGGGCTTCGCACATGAGCGAGAAGACGCAGATCCAGGTGTCGCATCGCGAACACGAGATGCTGATTACCGCGCTGCTGCAAGGCGATGGAGAGATGGCCTATCACGCGATGCGCTTTCACGTGATCCAGACCGGCGTGCAGGACGAGGACCTCGACTGAACAAGGTAAGCGGCGCACCCTCGGGAAGGATGCGCCTTCAAGTGTTACCAGCCGATCGCCGCGCCGTCGCTGCGCGGATCGTGGCCGCCTTCGAAGCAGCCGTTCGGGTAGCGGAGGATCGCGCCCGCGTGACCCATCGTTTCGTCGTAGGGCAGCAGGACATCCACATCATGGCCGAGGCGGCGCAACGCGGCCACGGCGGCATCGCCGAAACGCGCTTCCAGCTTGAGCGACTCGCTTGCCTGTCCCCACGTGCGGCCGAGGAGCCAGCGCGGTGCGTCGATGGCTGTCTGCGGATTCCAGCCATATCGCGCGATGCGCGTGAACACGGCGCTCTGCGATTGCGGCTGGCCGTCGCCGCCCATGTTGCCGTAGACCATGACGCGGCCGTCGGAGAAACGCGCGAGCGCGGGATTCAGCGTGTGGAACGGACGCCGGCCCGGCATCAGCGGATTGAGCGAGGCGGCGTCGAGGGAAAAGCTGCACCCGCGGTTCTGCCAGTTCACGCCCGATCCCGGCAGGACCATGCCGCTGCCGAACTCGTGATAGATGCTCTGGATGAAGCTCACGGCGACGCCGTCGCCATCGACGACGCCAAGCCACACGGTATCCGCCGGACCGCGTCCGTTGCCCCAGGGCGCGGCCCGCTCGGACGAGATCTGCGCGGCAAGGGCATCGAGGCGCGCGGGATCGAGCAATGATTGCGGATCGACGTCCATGTGATCGGGATCGGTGATGTGCGCGTCGCGGATCCGGAAGGCGAGCTTGGTCGCCTCGACGCACGCATGCACATACTCCGGGCCGAGCGGATCCATGTCGTCGCGCAACACGCGGTCCAGCAGTCCGACGATCATCAGCGACACGAGACCTTGCGTCGGCGGCGGCATGTTGTAGACCGTGCCGAGTGAATGCGTGAGCGCGAGCGGCGTCACGAGGCGCGCACGATGGCGCTCGAAGTCTGCCAGCGCCAGCGGACTGCCGAGCGCGCCCAGTTCCTGCGCGAGCGTACGGGCGAGATCGCCGCGATAGAAATCATCGAGACCGTTGTGCACGAGCTGCGCGAGCGTCGCGGCCATGCGCGGCTGCGTGAAGCGATCGCCGGCGCGCGGCGGGGCGCCATCGTGCGCGGCGGGCATGAAGGTCTCGGCGAAGCCCGGCACGTCTTCCAGTTCGCTGCGTTTGGCGGCGACGCAGCGCGCCTGGCTGTCGGTGACGGGCACGCCATGGGTGGCGTAGGCGATGGCATCGTCGAGCAGGCGCGAGACCGGCAGGCGGCCGCCGAGCGTCTTCGCGGACCAGTCGAAGGCGGCCTGCCAGCCCGACACCGTGCCGGCCATCGTATTCGCCGCGAGCGCGCCGCGATGCGGAATGCGCTCGAGTCCGAGCGCCCGATATCGTTCGATGCTCGCGGCCGCGGCGGCGGACCCGCACGCCTCGATCCCGACGGGTTGCTCGCCCGGACGCGAGATCAGCCAGAAGCCATCCCCGCCGATCCCGTTCATGTGCGGATAGACCACCGCGATGGTGGCGGCGGCGGAAATCATCGCCTCGACCGCATTGCCGCCTTCGCGCAGCACGGCGAGGGCGCTTTGCGCCGCGAGGGAATGCGGCGCGACGGCCATGCCGCGTGTGCCGCGCGAGGGATTCGAGTGCTGGAAGGTCATGGGAGTGGGGCGGAATGAAGGAGGGCCGGGCGCGCGAAGTACGAGGCGCAATTGATGCATTGTCAGTGGCCGAATTTATCGCGTCCAATGAAACTGCTGCATCAGTGACGGAATCGACGCACCGCCCCTCCGTGAGAGTGGCCATTTGGGCGCGGACACGTTCGCGGACTTCGCGGAATCCATTCCGCTTTTTATCGGAATCAAAGGCTCAGGTTTCCGTCGCATCCGGCAATGTACATCCTGGCGGCGGACGCCTCCTCCAGCGACACCACACCGAACCCTCCGCTGTTGCACGGAAATGCGGAACCGGTCGTTCCGAAGAGAGGCTTCAAGCCATGGACGGACGACGGCAGCAGCCTTTCGATTCGGTGCGGAAAAAAGCAAGCAGGTGAACACAGGACGGGCCGGCGCCGGCCCGTCCCGAACGCCCTTACTTCTCGATCTGCTTATCCCAGCGCTGGTCCCACTGCGCGCGATTCGCGTTGATCGTGTCCCAGTCCACCACAGTCACCTTTTTCACGAGCGAGTTCAGGTCGCCAAGATCTTTCCCCATGTCCCGCGTCATGTTCGCGTGCGAGTTGGTGGGGATCTTCTTGCCGGCTTCGGCCACCTAGCGGACTTGCGTGGTCAATACCTCGTCAAGGTTTTCGTCGCCCCGCAAGGGGCGGTGCGCATCTAATGCGCGCCGCGCCGTTGGGCAAAACGCGCGTTGTAGTCGGCCTTGAAGCAGGGCGCATATGCATTGGCCTCGGCCAATGTGCTGATGCCGCGCAGGCGCAACTCTTTCACCAGCCGATCCTGCTAGGTCAGATGCGCTCGCTCCACGCGGCCCTTGGCCGGACTTGAATTGGCGCATAGCGTGTCGATATTGAGCTCGAACATGGCTCGGCCAGAGTGCGTCACGCTGCGTCCGGTCTGGTGGGCGACCACGCTGCGAAACACGCTGGCCTTATCGCTGTAGAACGCCATTGACTTGCCGTAACGCTCGAGATACGCGCGCGTCGCCTCGAAGTAGTTGAAGGTCGACTCGGTCGCAGAGAAGTACAACTGCATCAGCCGGCTGGTGGCATCGTCCACATACACCAGCAGCGTGCACTGCGGCGCGCGGTCCTCGAACCAGCGATGCGCGCAGCCATCGATCTGGATCAACTCGCCCAGACAGGCGCGGCGCGAGCGAGGCTTATACACCTTGGGCGGGCGTTGCCGGCGCGGAATCCGGGGTAATCGTCCTTCTCGTGCAAAATCTGGCGGTTTGTTTCTAAATTACGTTTAAACTCAAACGCTTGCTTGACTGTCGGTATAGTTGAATCTGGTCCTTTTGATGCAAAATCTGGCGTTCTCGCGACTCATCGCATCGCGTGTACGTATGTACCTCGCCGTATCTGGGTTCCCGGGTGCGCTTCCATCGACGAACATCACGCGATTAGCGGTCACGCCAGCGGCGTACGATCTCGAACTGCACGGCGCATCGAGGAGTTGCTTGTCGAAATTCCGTCTTTCGCAGGGCCGGAGCGGTACTGCGCGATCCGATTGTCGACGGGCACTGATGTTGATTACGTCGGTTTGGCCTCGGATTAGGGGCTTGGCGAGCGCCCAAAGTACTTTGCGAACAACCACTCCGCTTCCCGCGAGCCTTCGTCGGTCAGCCCCACCGATTTTGAGCGGTTGACCGGGTCGCGAATAAAGCCCTTCTCGTGCAAGCGGTTCAGCGCAGACGAGTCGAAGCTTTTCCGGGCGCGATTTCCGTCGCACAAATTCAGGTGGAGCAGCGCGAGCACCACCTCGTCAATGGCGTCAAGATTGATGTCCATCGTCCCTCCTCAAAGACCCATCTCACGATCCGGCCGTGCGTTGCCACGGCGCCGCATCCAGAAGCATCTCGCGGTAGCGGTCGATCGGAAAGCTCAGAGTCCCGCGGAAGTTTAAATGCGCGAAGTGCGCCGGTCCCAATCGCCGCAACCAGTCATCGTCAATCCCTTGCCCCTTCTTTTGCCAGGCGTCGAGGGTTGCCTGCATGCGGTGCGTGTTCCACGCAATCACCACGTTCGTTAGCAGCGTCAACGAGCCGGAAATCCGCGATCATTTCGTCGCGACGCCGTCCACGCTCTGGCGCGACCTTGCCGGTGTAGATCGCGCGCTGCAGCTGATGAACCGATTCACCGGTTGAGCAACGTGTGCATCTCACGACGAAATTCCGTGTTGCTGAAGTAGTCGCACAGAAACAGCGTACGTAGCAACCTACCGAGACGGTCGGCGGCCCGGAATACGGGGTCGCCCTGCGCTGCGCTGCCGAATCGCTGCAACGCGACAATAGCGCTCAGGCGTCCCGAGTAAATCGACGCGACGAGGCGAAGCAGTTCGTCCCAGCCCTCGCGAATCGCCTTGTGGGAGCTCTCGTAGGCAACGACCGCCGCCAGTTTGCTGGAAGCGGCAACGCCTCTCGGCAAATATAGCTTGCGTTCCGAGAGGTTGCGCAGACGCGGGCAGAGGTCGAAACCAAGCAGCTTTGACACCGTCATCCCCACGTTCGTATATCCATGCGTGTCTACAGAAAGCCGCAGCAGTCTGCCGTCATCACGGCTCTCGTTGTGACGCACTACGCCCTCGATCGCTACGCCTGCCTGGCGCTCGTTCAGTACGATCGGCTGGTTATAGACAATGCCGTGCTGGTCTAGCACGTGGGTGTACATGCCCACCGCATGGGTCCGTCGCCGCGGATCGACCCGGGCATAGAAGAGGTGCGGTGACGTATCCAGGCTCATTGAGTCGCTCGATGCCCGGCGCCCTGTACCCCAAAGTTCCGTAATGGCGTGAGTACGTTGAAATTCGACGACGCGCTCGTTGGCACGTGGCAGCCGACCTGGCATCTCGAGGGAGCGCATGGCCGTCGAAATGTGCGTTGGATCCAGTTGCGGGATCATTGCAGCGACGTTCTTTGCATCAACTTCCGTGCCGTGGGCGATCAGCGCGGCGTACAGCGCGATGAGTTCGTCCGCATTGCGCGCCTTGCGCGAAAGCAGCACTTCGCTGAAGGCTGTGTGGACGTCCATCTCGATGATCACGTCGGCGAACTGCGCAGTGCCAATTTCTTTGAATATCAGATCCCGCGTGCGTTTCGGTATGCCATCGGTCGGCAACGCTTCGATCGTCGTCAGATGCAGCGCGCCGTCGACGTCGATCGTTACGCGTCCTGCCTCGCGCGCTTCCTCCAGCGCTGCCAGACCAGCCTTCAAATGTTCCGTCAGCCGTTCGAGGAAAGGCTCAGCCGTTGCCGGCAAGCCAAGCGACGATAGGTACCGGTCTCGTTCCTTTTTCCACTGCACGGGTGGGATCAGCAACTGGTCACGCTCCCGGAACGATAAACTGTGGTTGATCCACACGGAACCGCGGCGAAGTCCCTTTCGCAGACCCGTGATTGCCGACGCTTCAAGCGCACGCAGTGCACGTGCCCGATGGTCGCCCTTGACTAGATCACGCCAGCCGACACTGACCGGCACGTCGCAGTCGGACGGCAATTCGGTGGTGCCGCTATCATATAGAGCGCCGATGAGATCGAGCTGCCGCAGGCTCGGTTCCGCATCCCGCCCGGCGAATTGCAACTCTCGCAACGGACCCAGCAAGTTGCGCATACGCAGATGATCGTCGGTAAGCGCTTCTCGCACGCTGGCTGCATGGCTCGTGGGTGGTTTGTCGGTGACATCACCAAGCAGCCCGGCAATCTCGGCGATGCGGTCTTCTGCCGGCCCGTTCGTGATCCTGAACAAGCACCTTGATCGCGACCAGCTTCTGCCTGTACTCGATTGCTGATCGTGCCTGTCGGACCGTGGTACGGTCGTAAGCCTGCCGCACAAGATCGGAGATTCGACGTCCCGTTTGATAGAGCAGCGCGTCAGTCAGATCGAGCAGGGTCACACGCAGGAAACAGATCAGCTCGATTGTGCGGGTCGACGCCTTGAGTTCGCGAACCTTTGCAGGACGGCGCGCCTGAATGCGTTGTGCATACGCACGCTGCTTTTCAATTGGCATAGAATCAAGCGCCCACTCATGTGCGCCGAGCTCCTTGAGGAAACGGACCTTCGCGAGGGTTTTCAGTGAGGGTCGAAGGACTGTGACGGGCAGGGGGTGTTTTTGGGCCGATACCAGACACCTGTTCTAGTACCCGGTGTTTGGCTGCGCACAGAGTCAACAGGCCGGCGCGGACGCCCGCCGGCAGAAGACGGTTGCTCAAAGCATTTGCACTTCATTGGAGCCTGCGCGGCTGGCAGCCGCAGGCTTTTTGTTCGACAAAGCGTGCGCGGCGTCGCCCCCGCTTAGATTGGTCATCGCGAGCCCGCTGGGTGTAATTCCTGCAGCCATGCTGGCGCGTGGAGACGTCGGTTGACAGAACGGCGCGATCGATGACCGGCGGCGGCGCTGCTTGTGCGATGTGGTTGTCGCGATCGTTGCTCGTGCCTGAACCGACGCAGACATGTGTGGTGCGTAAATTGGTGCGGCTGCCGCCTGACGCGCGCCATTGGGCTCGTGATGCGCCTAGGGGATCGGAGAGCGGCTGCGAGCGTCGACTCGTCGGTGGGACAACAACCGGCCAGTTCGGCCGGTTTGCTCGGTCGCAAGCGCGCCATTCCTTTCACTCCTCGCTGGCCGTTTGACTGGCCCATTTTAGCAAGCCGAGGAAAAACAACAGATTCATCCAGTCGGTTCTGTTCTAGACCTGTCGTGCTCTTCAAACAAGACATCCCTGCTTGGAGCGGTAAACCGCGCACCTCTCGGCACGCGAGCGTCTGCTCAACTCGCGAGTGATGGCAGGTTGGATTCATCGGGGCGCGCCCCTTGCAGCGGCATGAATGCTCGATCTTGCAGCGACGATAGACAGGACGGCGGACACGGTCAGACTACCGCCGACGCACATCATTGCGACGACCAGTGCCTTGGCCAGGGTCAACGAATCTGGTGAAGTCCCCGCGACACTGAAGAAGACACCGCCGATGACCGCCACACCCAGCGACGCACTGATTTGCAACGCCGAATTGGTGATGCCCGCAATCATCCCGGAGCCTGTGACCGGTGCGCGATTGATGACTGAACGCACCAGCGTAGGCAGCGCCCAGCCTTGACCGAAACCGAGAAGTGCCACCGCCCCGATCAGGGGAAACTGAGCCGGCATCTGCCCGGGCTCACGAGCCACGAGGGCGGTGAGGAGCGTGCAGCCGGCGACCTCCAACATCATGCCGATGGCGGGGACGCGGTCGCCGAAGAGGCGAATGGCCAAAGGCGTCGTCAGCGGCCCGATGAAGGCGCCCACTCCGAACGGCAGGAAGACCAGACCTGTTTCGAACGGGCTCATCCCAAGCGCTGCTTGGAGATAGACGGAGAACGTCAGGAAGAAAGCAGAGACGACGTAGAAGAAGAGGACCCCCGTAAGGCCGCTCATCAGGCCCGGCCGTCGAATCAACTCCATGCTGATCAGCGGCACGCCTCCTCGGCGAGCATAGGCCACCTCGTATTTGCAGAAGGCTGCTCCGGCAACAGGGCAGGCGATCAGCATTGCGCAGGCCCATCACGGCCAATCCAACTCCCGCCCTTCGACCAGAGGCACGATGAGCAAGCCCAGCGTGAGCGCGCAGAGTAGCACCCCGATACGGTCTACAGGTGCCGGGCTGTCGCCTCGGACGTCGGGGAGCAACGGCAGCCCGAAGATCAGCACGGCGGCGACGACCGGCAAGTTAATGAGAAAGATGACGCGCCACGCCAGGTGAAAGATGTCCGCGGAGATCAGCGCACCCCCGAGCGCCTGCGCGGCTACGGCAGCCAGTCCCACCGCGGCGCCGTAGAGGCCCAAAGCACGCGCGCGCTCCTTCTCCGGGAACAGGGCATGAATGGAGGCCAGTCCTTGCGGCGCCATGGCTGCGGCGCTCAGACCCTGCAGCACCCGCCCGAGAATCAGTATGGCGGGTGACGATGCAAGGCCGCAGATCACTGATGTCAGTCCAAAGCCCGTAACGCCGATCAGGAAGATCCTTCGCCGGCCGAACAGGTCGCCTAGCCGACCTCCTGTGATAAGGAAGACCGCGTAGGCCGCGGCATATCCGGAAATGACGAGTTGCAGCTCTGCAGCGCTCGTGTGGAGTGTACTTTGGACGGTGCCCCACGGTGACGCTCTCAGCCGGCGCGCGTGAGCGGCTGCATCGGCATGACTGGCCGGGGTTGGCCGCTCACTTGGAGCGGGCCCTGATCGACATCGTAGAAAAGACAGTCCGCCGCTACCAAACCGTGGCCGTTGTCACCGTCCACCGTAACCAGGGCATTCGCCATCCAGTGATGCATGTGAGGCATGCGTTTCATGTTGATGCGTGCCTGCGCCAGAATGGCCTCCAGGCCCTCGGAATTGCCGTTCGCGCCCAGCAGCAATCGCGATTCAGGATGCCAGAGAGTCGCCAACAGCTCGATGTTCATGGTGTCGAACGCCTCGGCGTAGTTAGAGATTAGCGCATCGATGGCAAAGCGGCTTTCGATGGCGTCAAGACGTGCTTCGAGTTCCTTGGACATAGTTTTACGTATCAATTGGTACATAAATGACTAAAAAAATGCGGGGTTCGTGTGGGACCCCGCGTCCTAAGCTTGATTTGAATACCGAGTGGTACAAATATAAAGCGATGTAGAAGACTGTGTCAACGTACTCTTGAATGACCTGCTGCCATGAGCGGCAAGCTGAAGGCCAAGACTTGCTCAAAGATTGTGTATCGACTAGTATCTATATCTTTGCTTACGGAGATGATGATGGTTCAGCGGGGTCGGCCACGAACGTTCGACCGCGATGCGGCGATCGTTTCGGCGATGCACCTGTTCTGGGAACATGGCTACGAATCGACGTCTTTGTCGCAGCTGAAGGCGGCGATCGGCGGGGGCATCTCCGCACCTAGTTTCTATGCGGCCTTTGAGTCCAAGGAGGCGCTGTATAAGGAGGCGTTGGAGCGCTACATGGATATTTATGGCAAGGTGACCCGCAGTCTCCATGACACGTCGCTACCGCCACGGGAGGGTGTGTTCCTGGCGCTGCTCCGGTCGGCACGGATGCAGACCGAGAGTGGCCACCCGAAGGGCTGTATGGTCGCGCTGGGCGTGGTCGGCGTGAGTTCTATCGGCAGCGAAGCCGTCACCCAGTTGCTTCGCGAGGTACGCGGTCGCACGCGCGCCGGCTTTCGCGCTTGCGTATCGCGCGGCATGAAGAGCGGGGAACTTCGCGGCAGCACGGACCTGGCGTCACTGGCCATCGCATTCGACTGCTTTTTCCAGGGACTGTCTGTGCTTGCCCGTGATCGCGTCCGGCAGGCGGTCATGGAGAAGGCGGTGACCGACGCGATGGGGATGTGGGATGCCGCAGTGGATCAGCCGATGCCTGGGGAGGTCCGCAAAAACCACTAAGTGCAATCTCGTTCTGATCACGGGCAGACGTGAAGCGCATTGCAGAGCTTCCGCAATGACACCTACTGTGTCAAGGGTGTGACATGCTCGATCAAGGGTCTGCGGAATTACGACGCGGACAGTGGAACCGGTAACGTCAAGCCAGCCGGGCCGGTCGAAACGTTACGATAACTGGCGGGGAGCAGACGGTCCACTTCAAGGACGCCTTTGCAACTGAGGTAGCTTCTGAACCAGCATGCCTGCTTGTGACGAATGCGTGCCGCCTAAACGGCGGTGGAGTCGATGGCCTCACGCATCGACGTCCAAGTCCCACTCCTTTTCTGCTTCAGGAAAATAGCTGCAATCCCCTTGGTGGGAATGCTCGCTTCGAGATGAACAAGTTCATCGAGGCGCATCCACTGACAACGTGCGATCTCATTCGACGCGATGGCGTCATCGTGAACAGCGACTCGAGCAATGAAGACAAAGTGACGCGTGCGCAATCCGAGAAACTGGAAGGCATAACGAACACTGCTGATATCGAGTCCGGTTTCCTCTTTCAACTCCCGGCGCGCAGTATCTAGCAGATCTTCTTCTCGCTTCTGCCTGCCGCCAGGGAATGCCCATCGCCCTCCTTCGCGAGCAACTAGAAGGACAAGCCCATCGCGTTCGCATATGACCGTTGCTCGACGCTTCATGTGGGACTCCATTCGGATTGCCCTGCATCGGGCGGACTCTTTGGCGTCGGACAACAAGCAATCGTTGTGCTTGCTCATGTCCCGTTTTAAGTTGAACGACTCGCAGGGCGTCGTGTATAGAATCACGAAGTCCACCGGTTGGCGGAACAAGTTATGAGGAAATGGAATAAGCCACCAGCCAGTAATGCCACGATTTGAATTTCCACGGTTCGTGACGAAACTTCGATCGGCATCTTGTTCAAGATGCTGTTCGTTTCCCGTCGCGACGAGCGTGAGGCCGTCGCAACACCGTACTGCGTGCTGGCGCTTGGGGTGTCGTAAGGCATGGCCGAGCTTCGCAGTCTTTGCTGCGAGTGTGTTTGCGCTACTGAAGCCGGACGGACCGTCTCGTGTTTCGCGCGATCAGCTATAGAATGACGCAGGCACCATCAGGAGGTCTTCTGCAGGAAATCGCGCAGGCACCGAAAGCTCCTTACTTGTCGGCATGGCACAAGCCCAAGGTTGCAAGTCGAGCCGCCTGAGGGCGATGCCCTAGCTGCGACCCGCACCGGTCCTCAAAACGCAGAAGAGAGGTCGATCGCTGACTCTTGCATGATACGTAGGGCTGCGCTGGATCGACCTCACGCGAATCGCGTTCGTGTGCGGGGAGTGCGGTGCACTATCCGGGGAGCGGGCTGCGGTCTTAATTACGTCCGGGCATCGGGCGCAGGGTACCGCGATCCGGTCAGGTGACGTCATGCACCTCGCATTGCACCCGGCGCGCTCAGTGAGACTCCGGTGCGGGCCCTGACTGTGCCCGGGCCTTTAATTGGAAAGGGGGCAACGGCAGATCGTCGCCGTCGATAAACGCAGTGGCGCAGCGGACGGCGAAACTCAATGCGCCATCCCGGTTCAAGAAGACACCCAATGCGCCAAGAGAGGTTGCATGACCATCTTCTTCGAGGATGGATGCCGTTGCGACGAACGTGCTGCCGACGGGGGTAGCGGCGGGTTGAAATGCAGCTCCACGATGGTAAATGATCATTTTGGCCTCGTTGAATCGATCGAAATGGGTCCGCCGCGTCGGCGAGGACGAACGTAAGCACCGTAGATGCTGACGGTCGCTCAAATCGGCAAGTGGCGGTTCGACAAACGATGAGCGTCTTGTGTGATGCCGCGGGTAGTCCTTTGGGGCCCAGTGGTGTTGATAATGGCCATGCCGTAGGCGAACGCAAAGCACACAAGCCCGGTGGAGCGGGCAAACTTGCTCAGCACGCCACGGCCACGTTGCGCGCCGTTCGGTATGCGAGCTCCGAAAGGGCGGTTGCGCTCAAAAGGCGTCCCTTATACGCGTTAGTATTGGTTTCATCTCAGATCTAAGACTCCGCTGTCCCGCGGTGCTTTTTTTAGCACCGCGCATTCTGATGATTGCCCGTTCTTCTCCCGGTGCTGCGTAAAAACGTGGGAAAGGGTTCGCACCGAGCGATAGCGTCATTCCGCAGGGTGGTAGGGCAAAGACTCGACAGCGGAAGTAGAATATCTGGCGCTCCGGCTCCTATGTCAGGAGATTTGCAGTTACTTACTTTTCCGAAATATCTCCTTAAAACTGAGGATTGACGCGCGGGTGAAGCCGCCGGCAAGGTCTTACACGGGCAAACGAGCGGTGCTTTGGCCTTGGATGCATCGGCTATGATGGGTAGCTGCGACACATTGCGCGACCATGGGCAGCAAAAGCTGGAGTTAAGGTTGTTGGCGCCAAGTTACGTCTAGCGATAGGGGTTGGCTTCTTCTCCTGAGCTAGCGAGTACGAACGGACCACGCGCACGGACCGCCTAGGGGAGTCGACGCATTGCCTCAGTCAGCAGTTGCCCACTCGTCCAGAATTCTCCCCACGGGTCTGTGGATTCGAAACTCAGATACTCACGGGCGGTCTGAACGTTCCAATGGGCGCCGGTCTTAAGGTCACCGAGTTGCTCCCAACTCACTGGCATAGACACGCCCATGCCTGGCCGAGCGCGCGCCGAGAAGGCCACCGCAGTCGTCTGTGCTTTGCCGTTTCGCAGGTAGTCGACATAGACCTTGCCCACTCGGTTCGCCGGGCCAGAGACCGCCGAGAAGCGTTCCGGAATCGTTTTGGCAAGGTGTCGGACGAACGACTGGGAGAAGGCCTTAACCGTCATGTAGTTCAACTTCGGCATAAGCGGCACAACGACGTGCAGTCCCTTGCCGCCACTTGTCTTAAGCCACGCCTTCAAGTCCAGCTCTGACAGCAATGCTCGAACGAGCTGCGCAGCTTCTTGCACGTGCGTCCACTTCACGCCTTCGCCAGGGTCAAGGTCGAAGATGACCCGGTCGGGCCTGTCGAGTCGAGAAACCACTGAGTTCCATGTATGGAATTCGATGGAGTTCATCTGAGCTGCAGCCACTAAAGCGTCCGGTGTATCAACGGTCAACAATGGTGGATGACCTGGCCATAAATTGCGGTCGTGAGCTGCCAGCCCGGGCATCGCCGTGCGCTCCGCGTGTTTCTGAAAGAAAAGTTGACCGGCCACTCCATCTGGCGCGCGGACGAGCGCAACCGGACGGTCTTTCAAATGAGGCAGCATCCACTCAGCGACGCTTGCGTAGTAGCGAACTAAGTCCGCCTTCGTGATACCGGTTGATGCGTCGACCACTCTCTCGGGATGGGAAATCTTGAGCTCGGGAGGCGGCTTCGGTAGCTCGGTTTTCCCTCCCTCTCGTACGACGCTGCTCGCAGGCTTATCGAGTCGCAGCCCCCTGAACGACGCTTGCCGAACAACGCCCTCGGCAGTCCATTCTGCGAATTCGACCTCTGCGATCAACGTCGGCTTCACCCACACCTCGCTGCCCGCGGCTCGGCGAGACCAACGCCCTGGCTTTCTGACCGGGGTGTCGAATGGAGGAGCATCGACCCGAAGCGGCTCCAGCTGCCGCCAGAGATCTCGCGCGGTTCTTGCGCTCCATCCCGTGCCGACACTTCCCGCGTCGATTAGCTTCTTGCCCGCGAAGTAGCCGAGTAGCAGGCTACCTACCTCTCCGGCGTTGCCGCCCCGTCCGGTCATGCCGCAGATGATCAGTTCCTGGCGCAAGCGCGCCTTCGCTTTCAGCCATGTCTCTGTTCGGCCTGCCTCGTATGGCGCGTTACGCCTCTTGAGCAGCAGGCCCTCAAGGCCCAGTCCGGCAGCTGCTTCAAAGACCTGCGCGGGAGGTGCGTCGAAGCTCTGACTGAACATCAGATGCTCGCCGCTCTCTTGGAGAATCTTCGATAGTCGTGCACGCCGCGACCACAGCGGAACCTTCCTGATGTCTTGTCCATCGAGATACATCAGGTCGAACAAGAAGAAGAGAATTTCCTCGCTGTTTGCGCCGGAAATCGCGTCTTGAAGCGCCGAGAAGTTCGGGATACCGTCTTTTAATACAACTATTTCACCATCCAGCCATGCGCTGGTTACCGGCAGGTTCCGTAGCTCGACTTGGAGCTTGGAAAATCTCGCGGTCCAGTCGTGACCATTGCGCGTAAAGAGCTTTACTCGCTTACCGTCAATACGGGCAAGCAGCCGATATCCGTCTAGCTTAGTCTCCGTCACCCAGTCGCCCGACTCGGGCAATGCGCTTGTAAGGGTCGCAAGCTGTGGCTCAAGCTTTGCGGGTAGCGGTGCAGACACGGCCGCCGAAAGGTCCGCATCACCGTCTTTCGACCGAACCCGACGTGATGAGCCCTGCTCACGCTCCTCAACTAGACCGAGCGGCTTCGCAATGACGCTGTCAGGCAGCGCTTTGATGACGTCGTACTTCGAAATTGCACGTGCCCATTCATCCCGCTTCTTAAAAAGCATCCACTGGTCTTGTTTGTCGTCGGGCTTTGATATGCGTACAAGTTCCCATAAACCGGCTAGCTTCTGACCGTGCAAGCTGAAAACGAGCTTGCCGGCCGTCATCGCTTTGGTGACATCGCCGACAGGTTCCCACGTCCCGTTGTCCCACATGATTACAGTGCCTGCACCATATTGCTTCGCGGGAATGGTGCCTTCGAAATTGGCATAGTCGACGGGATGGTCCTCGACGTGAACGGCCATTTGCTTCTTGCTTGGGTCGTAACATGGACCCTTCGGCACTGCCCAAGACAGAAGTACACCGTCATGCTCAAGGCGGAAATCGTAATGCAGACGACTTGCCCAATGCTTCTGAATAACGAAGCGCAGCCCACCTGCGTCGGCACTTTGGCCAGTCGTCGTTGCGGAGGGCTCAGTTGTGACACTGAAGTCCCGCTTTCTTCGATAGCGGGTCAGTGGTGGAGATTTCGCCTCTCGCGATGAGACCATAATGGTGGCGCAGGAAAGTATAAATCAGGCTCGGAGTGCATTCGGCTGCTCGTCTCAGGCGGCATGGCGTGCCCAGCTGACGTTGACGTGCGTTGAATTTCACTCATGATTGCCATCTGTGTCGGCGCAAGTCTCCGTTAGCTAGCAGACGGGTCGCTGAAAGGGTGTCTTCGAGGAACCCGACGATGGGAGCTATAGCCTTTCTAGTTGAGTTGCACGCTCCTGTGTGATCGCTTTACGAAGGGCAGATTGGAGTGTAAGCAAGTGCCGTGCCTTGGCGCTCGCCGAACGAAATCGGGGTGAACCTGTCGCGCAGCCATTACTGCGGCATACCGAGTGCTATGCTTTCATCCGCGCTTAGTGTTCTTGGACCACGAGCGCATCCACTTTGTCCGGCGAGAGGCGCCAGCCGGCTGGGAGAAGCTCATGGTAGCTCGCTCGATTGCATCGCTCTCTCTTTCGTTTGGGCTGGTTTCAATACCGGTTCGGCTGTACTCCGCGACCGAAAGTTCGTCTGAGGTTCGGTTCAACTTGCTTGCGCCGGACGGCTCGCGGGTAAAACAGCAATACGTCTCTGAGTCTACCGGTGTGCTCGTCGAGCGCTCTGCCATGCAGAAGGGCTATCAGTTCGAGAAAGACAGATACGTCGTCTTCACCGGTGCGGAGCTGAAGGCGCTCGAAGAGGGCGGAAGCCACGTGGTCGAGATAGTCTCGTTTGTTCCGGAGAAGTCGGTCGATCCGCTGTTCTACGACAAGGCGTATTTCATTGCGCCCGACAAGCGGGGCGGAAAACCGTATAGCCTCCTCCGGCAGGCGCTGGCTCGGACCGCCCGATGTGCGCTTGCGAAATGGTCGTATAAAGGAAAGACGCGGATTGTTCAGATTCGACCGACAGCCGAGGGCATGGTTTTCCAGCAATTGCTCTTTGCGGACGAAGTACGGTCTTTGAAAGACCTGGACATTGAGGACGTTGCGGTTTCCGACTCTGAATTGAAGCTTGCGGTTCAGATCATCGAGCAAGGTGCTGAGGACAATTACGACGCTTCGGCTTATGAGGACGAGGAGAAGAAGCGCATCCTGGCTGCCATCGATCAGAAGATAGCCGGCAAGCAAATCGTCGCGCCCGAAGCCGGCGAAGTTGCTGCGACAGGCGAAGTCATCGACCTCATGGAAGCATTGCGGGCAAGCCTTGCCAGAAGCGGCGACAAGCCAAAGCTTGCTGCGAAACGAAAGGTCGCAGCGAAGGCTGACGTCGAGGAGCTAGTTGTTCCGAAGACGCGCAAGCCGGCTGCCCGAGCGCCCAAAGTCGCCGCTGAGACGCCAGCCAGGGTGCGTGCCCGCAAGTGAGTAAGCGCGACGTAGCGCATCATGTTTCACTCGCCAAGCTGCAATCGATGCTTGGCGTTTCACGACGCGTGGTGAACGGGCTTATCGACCTAGGGCTCGTGACGCCGACTCGCGGGCCACGCAACACCTTGCGCTTCACGTTTCAAGACGTAGTCCTTTTGCGCACGGCGCTGCAACTACGAACAGCGAAAACAACGCCACGGAAGCTGCGCGATGCGCTTGCACGGCTTAAGCGCGAACTCCCGGACGAGCTTCCCCTGTCAGGCATTCGAGTAGCCGCCGAAGGCGACGCAATTGTTGTGAAGACAGGGCCTTCGAGATGGGATGCCGTGACCGGGCAGATGTTCCTTGATTTCGAGAACGCTGAGATCGGAGGAGACGTTGTCCTGTTGGATGCATCGCCCGAGCGCAAAAGCACCGCCGCGGCGCAAGCGCAAGAGCATTATGAGTTGGCTGAGCAACTGATGCTGAGTGACCCAACTGCTGCAGAGAGCAATTATCGGCGAGCTATTGAACTCGCTCTTGAGCCGTTCTACGCAGCTTACGTTGATTTGGGGGCGCTTCTTTGTGAACAGGAGCATCAATGTGGCGAAGCTCTGAAGGTCTTCGACGATGCGTTACAGCATTTTCCGGATGACGCAATCCTGCATTTCAATCGTGCTGTGGCGCTAGACACAATCGGACGATTGGACGAGGCGCGGAGGAGCTACGAACAATGCCTCGCGCTCAATCCAGACTACGCAGATGCGCATCACAATCTCGCTATGCTTCTCGAGAAAGGCGGCGACCGGCGCGGGCTGATCAGGCATCTGAATGCATACCGTCGATTGAGCGGTTGAACTGTTGATGTCCACGCAGAACTGACCCACCTGAGCCTGTAATTTTCATCGAATATTGACCCACGTGATTGAATGCCCTGCTCAATCTTTGAGCAGGGGATACAAAGGTGATCACGGTGGGCATATTGGCCAAGATCAGGCGGATGTATTTCCGCGAGAAGGTCCCGCTGCGCGAGATTGCGAGGCGTACGGGCCTGTCCCGAAACACGATACGCAGCTGGCTGCGGCAGACCGATGCCATCGAGCCGAAGTATCCAAAGCGCGTCAGTCCGAGCGTCGTAGACGAATGGGCCGCACAGCTGACGGGCTGGCTACGGGCGGACAGTCATCGCCCGAAGCGTGACCGGCGCACCGCGCGGTTCATGTTCGAGGCGATCCGCGGCGAAGGCTATGCCGGCAGCTACGGCCGCGTCAGTGCATTTGTTCGGCGCTGGCACGAGGAGCAGGCCGAAGCGCCACGCAGGAAGGCATACGTGCCACTGGCCTTTGAACCCGGCGAGGCGTTCCAGTTCGACTGGAGCTGTGAGTATGCCTTTATCGGCGGGCTGCGGCGACGCCTGGAGGTGGCCCACGTCAAGCTGAACGCCAGCCGGGCCTTCTGGCTCGTCGCCTATCCCACGCAAAGTCACGAGTTGCTGTTCGACGCGCACGCCCGTGCATTCGCCGCGTTCGGCGGCGTGCCCCGGCGTGGCATCTACGACAACATGAAGACCGCTGTGGACAAGGTCGGCCGCGGCAAGGAGCGCGCGGTCAACGCGCGCTTCGAAGCGATGTGCAGTCACTACCTGTTCGAACCGGATTTCTGCAACCGCGCGGCCGGCTGGGAGAAAGGCATCGTCGAGAAGAACGTGCAGGACCGGCGACGCCAGATCTGGCACGAAGCCGCGCTGCGGCGCTGGGAGACGCTGGAGATCCTGAACGAATGGGTTGCCGGCCAGTGTCGCGAGGCCTGGCACATGCGGCATCCGCAATGGCCCGAGCTGACGGTCGAGGATGTGCTGCAAGACGAGCGCACCCGACTGATGCCCAATCCACGGCCATTCGACGGCTATGTCGAGCAGACGCTCCGGGTCTCATCGACTAGCCTGATCCACGTCCAGCGCAACCGTTACAGCGTGCCCACTGAGTACACGAACCAACTTGTGAGCGTGCGCTGCTATCCGGCGTATCTCAGCGTCGTCGCCGACGCCCAGGAGATCGCACGCCACGAACGCAGCTTCGAGCGGCACATGACCTTCTACGACTGGCGGCACTACATCACGCTAGTCGAACGCAAGCCCGGCGCGCTGCGCAACGGCGCGCCGTTCGTCACGATGCCCGTGCCGCTGCAGCAGTTGCAGCGGCACCTGCTCAAGCACCCGGGGGGCGATCGCGTGATGACGCAGGTGCTCGCCGCGGTGCGTGAACATGGGCTTGATGCCGTGCTGCTTGCCGTGCAGGCAGCGCTGGACTCGGGACGTCCCAGTGGGGAGCACGTCCTGAACGTGCTGAGCCGGCTGAAGGCGCCGGTCACGAGTGCCAGTCCTGCCACGACCAAACTCCAGCTCAAGGAAGAGCCAGCGGCCGACGTGAGCCGCTACGAGACACTACGCACCAACCCACCAGAGGATCGTCATGTCTAACGATATCGCGGCCCAGCTCAAGGGACTCAAATTGCACGGCATGGCGAGCACGTGGCCGGAAATGCTCGCACAGTCGCGTCACACGGAATTCGAGCCGGAGCGCTTCATGAAGCAGCTGTTGATGGCAGAGACTGCCGAACGGCAGGTACGCTCGATCGCCTACCAGATGACCGCCGCACGCTTCCCGGCGCACCGGGACCTGAAGGGCTTCGACTTCGCACAGGCGCACGTCGACGAAGCGCTGGTGCGCGAACTCAGCGATCTGTCGTTCCTCGAAAGCGCACACAACGTCGTGTTCATTGGCGGACCTGGTACCGGCAAGACGCATCTTGCCTCAGCGATCGGAATCGAAGCCGTAAAGCGCCACGGCAAGCGAGTGCGCTACTTCTCAACCGTCGAGCTGACTAATGCCCTGGAGCAAGAGAAGTCCACCGGCAAACAAGGCCAGATCGCTCACAAACTGATGTACGTCGATCTGGTGATTCTCGATGAACTGGGCTATCTGCCGTTCAGCCAGACCGGCGGCGCATTGCTGTTCCACCTGCTCTCCAAGCTGTACGAGCACACGAGCGTCGCGATCACGACCAATCTCAGCTTCGGCGAATGGGCGAGCGTGTTCGGGGATGCAAAGATGACGACAGCGCTACTGGACCGCGTGACCCATCATTGCCACATCGTCGAAACGGGCAACGAATCGTGGCGCTTCAAGACCAGCTCTGCCAAGGCGAAGACTACGAGAAAGAAAGCAGCAAAACCAGCGAGCGACGAGGAGTTATACACACCGAAATAGATGTACTAGGCTGTCTCGGGGTGGGTCAAATTTAGATGAAAACGGTGGGTCAGGATTCGATGGAAATCAACAGTTGAACCAATTCTTTAGGTTTAAACTGCGCCGAAGCAGTCGCCGCATGCTCCGTCATCCGGTGAAGAAGCGGTTCGTCGCCGAGCAGGGTCAAGGTGCACGTAGCGTCAGCGCTCTACTTGAAGCAGACGCCATCATGTGGCTGTTTCTTGGGACGTGGAAGCTCCCAGCAGAAATCCCGGCTAACGATTGTCAAGCTGCCTTACAGATGCGACATGTCAACAAGCCTTTGAGCCTCAAGGTGACGGACCTTTCCTTCACATTGCCACGTTCCATATACGCCTGGCAGCGCTGCGCCGAGCGCTTCGCGACGCTGCTTCTCCAGCAGATGGCTAGATGATCACGTTGACATTTCCTGTTTCGTCTTCGAGCGTCACCAACATGACGCCCTTTGCCGTGCCATGCAGAAACGAAGAGCACCGCAGCGAAGAAGGGCAGGGCTGTCAAGAAGAGCACTGCCGGTGCAACGAAACGTGTCCATTCAGTGCGCAAGAGCTCGGTGAACAAATCGGAATTGCCGTCGCAACGCATCTCGCCAAATATTGAAGCTTCAATGGAAACCGGTGAGATGGCCGCAGGAAACGCAGCTTAGTGAGGTGGTTTGCGATTGTCAGGTGTATTAGCTTAGACTGCTTCTGACAGGTAGTCAGGGAAACAAACGGAGAAGCTGACTCAGTGAGGAATCAGTTTCTCCTTGGCGAGTTCGAGAGAGTCGAGGTAGGTGCGCATGGGTGTCTTGCCGTAACACCATCTTCCTTGATGTTCGCGCTCATTGTTGTACTGGTCAATCCATTCATCCAGATCGGTCTGCAACGCCGGGATTGAGTCGTAGATCTTCCTGCGAAATGCGATGCGATAAAACTCGTTGAGCATGGTCTTATGAAGCCGCTCGACGATGCCGTTGGTCTGCGGCGAACGTGCTTTGGTACGGGTGTGATCGATGTTCTCGACGGCCAGATAGAGTTCGTATTCGTGATGCTCGGGGTTGCCGCAATACTCGGTGCCACGGTCGGTGAGCACGCGTGTGAGCGGGATGCCGTAGCTTTCAAAGAACGGTACGACGCGATCGTTGAGCAGATCGGCCGCAGGCAGTGGTGTCTTGCGGTCGTAGAGTTTGGCGAACGCCACCTTCGAGTAGGTGTCGACGAAGGTCTGCTGATAGACGCGGCCCACGCCCTTGAGCGTGCCGACATAGAAGGTGTCCTGGGCGCCGCAATAGCCAGGGCATTCCGATTCGAATTCGCCGTGCGTTTCCTTTTCCAGTTTGGCACGTTCAAGCGCGGTGAGCTGCGATTCGGTCAGCACCAGTCCTCCCTGGGCGGACTTCGCCTCCAGCGCCTTCAGGCGCTTGTTCATAGTCTCAAGATCGTGACGCAGCCAGATGCTGCGCACACCCTGCGGCGAGACGCTCAGGGCATGGCGCTTGAGGACTTCGTTGGCTATACGAATCTGGCCGTGGGCAGGCAGTTCCAGAGCCAGCTCGACCACCGCTGCCTCGACCTGCGGATCCACGCGGTTCTTCGGCAAGGGACGATGGTGGGACATCTCCTGCAGCGCGGCTTCGCCGCCCTTATCGTACAGTTCCTTAAAACGGTAGAAGCTGTCGCGGGAATAACCCATTACGCGGCAGGCCTGGCTGACATTGCCCAACTGCCGGGCCAATTCGAGCATGCCGACCTTGGCGCGGATGATCTTCTGTTCCTGAGTCATGGTGGACTCCTTGCGGTTCGCCGCGCGCGTCACCGCTTCGGGCTACGCCCTCCGCGCTAACGCGCATCAGCACGAGAAACCGACCACTGTCAGATTTAGTCTAGTCCACTGCATGTCAGGCTCGATCCGTCTGCATTCCGCCCGTTTCGCGATCAGCGCGACGAAGAAAATCATCGGCGCATATGACACCGACGCCGCGCAACGTCGCCCGATGGTCTTCTTGCAATTTCGCTGACGTTCAGCGTCGCCGCAGTAGGCCCTTTTTCTTCCGGCCGTCCCCGTATTCGTTGCGCCTTTGGCTGACATTGATACCATAGTTCCCACCATAGTTTGTGCCAACTCGCTAACGAAACGGGGCATAATTCAATCCTTTGCCTGCAGTCGAGCGATCTGATCGACGATCAATGTGTGGTGCGCAAGCATCACTCGGCGAGTTTCTTTCAACTCGTCCAAGAGCAATCCAGCCAAAGTGGTGTCGTGACCGTCCTGCAATAATTCTCGCAAGAGATCTTCCTGAAGCCTAATCCGTTCGTCCGTCCTAGCGATGTGAGCCTCTGCTCTTCGCAACTCGAGCCGTTCATGATCAAGATCCACCGCTCTCTCCAATGGTGCTCCGGAAGTTCAGCATCGGCTTAAGCCCTGTATTTTGCTGCATTGGGAGCTAGGGACGCTCTCGATACGAGTTCTTTCGAGCGCCGTCCCCGTCCCCGCGCACGTCGGTCGCCAAAGACGTCTGCGAACAGCATACACGCGAACAAACGCATATATGTAACTAACCGTCTTTCGGGTGGACTTCAGCCGATCCTGCGGCAGGATCGGTCGTATCCGACGCGGCCTCAGGAAACGTGCTTTCAACATTGCCGTTGACGGCCACGCAGATGAACTAGTGGCTATGCACATCCGATTGGCGGATAGCAGGCGCGAAATCGCATCAGGCGCGCTCGCTGCCGCGAAGCAGGAAACCGGCGAAAAGCCATCGCGATGCGTTCACTACGGAATTTAAACGCTCGCTCAAACGAGTTCGCCAAGACGTCGAGCGTCTCCAACATCGCCTCGATTAACTCGCGCATAAAGCAGTACCACGGGCAGAGGAAGTCCGGCGAATATGGCGCAAGATGGCAGAGTCGATACTTGCGGCGACCGGGCTGGTCTTCCTTCTCGTGTTGTATTCCATCTTCCGCCGGCGTGTCCGACACCCGGTCATCACGCTAAGCGATGTAGTGAATCTGCTCGCTGCGCAAGGACTCGCCAATTGCGCATTTCAAAAGGACGGGCATGTGAAAGCCGAAGTCGCTGCATCGCCTATGCTGACTGCGGGTCAATTCCTTGCCATAGCGCGCAGCACATGCAGTACAGTGTCTGGACAGCATGTTGCCGGAGCCTAAGATGCGACTGCGTTCCGCCGTGCGGATATACCTGCCGACTCTCGTGGCAGTATTGGCGCTTGCGGCAACATGGCCGACCCGCGCGGTGGCCATTGCCTGGCTTACGGCTGGCGTCTTGGCGATCGGCCATCGGCCGCTCGACAGCTATCCATCCCTCGGACTCGGCCCAACATGGCGCGAGGGTCCGCGCTCCGCGCTCGTTCTGGTGTATTACCTCATTCGCTGGCCGAGATATGTAGGGGGGCCGGTCTCGCTGATCACGCTACAACTTGAGAACGCGCTGCGGCGTACCATCCGGCGCGGCCGGGACGCGATCTTTCATGGCCGATAGCTGAGCGGCGACGCACCGCGAGCCCGGCTTCGTCGCTTAGCGGCAGCGCTCTCAAGGTTTTAGCACTACCTTGATGCAGCCATCCTCTTTATCGCGGAAGGTCTTATACATCTGGGGTCCGTCCTCCAGCCGCATTCGATGCGTTATGACGAACGACGGATCGATCTGGCCTTCCTGGATCCGCTTGAGCAGGTCGTCCGTCCAGCGGTTGACGTGTGTCTGCCCCATGCGCCAAGTAAGACCTTTGTTCATCGCGGCGCCAAATGGAATCTTGTCGATCAATCCGCCGTACACGCCCGGAACGGAGAGAATGCCCGCAGGACGGCATACATAGATCATTTCGCGCAGCACGTGAGGTCGGTCCGTTTCCAGCATCACGGCCTGCTTCGCGCGGTCGTAGAGTGCGTCGAAAGAGCGAGTGGCGTGTGACTCCATGCCCACGGCATCGATGCATTTCTCCGGGCCCTTGCCGTGCGTCAGATCGCTAAGGCGGTCCAGCACGCTTTCTTGCTTGAAATTAATGGTGATTGCACCCGCTGCTTGTGCCATCACGAGGCGTTCGGGCACGCAGTCGATGGCTACGACCTGCTGCGCGCCAAGCAGAACTGCGCTGCGGATCGCCATCTGTCCTACCGGGCCCGCGCCCCAGATTGCAACGGTGTCCGCCGGCTGAATTTCGCAGTTGACGGCGGCTTGCCAGCCCGTCGGAAAGATGTCGCCGAGAAACAGAACCTGCTCGTCGGTGAGGCCGTCCGGAATCTTCACGTGGGTCTTGTCGGCAAAGGGCACGCGCACATACTCCGCCTGTCCGCCCGCATAACCGCCCGTCGAATGGGAATAACCAAACAGCCCGGCCGTGGTATGGCCGAACAGTTTCGCGGCAGCAGCTTTGTTGCGGTTAGAGCGCTCGCACACCGAAAAATTGCCACGCTTGCACTGGTCGCATTCACCGCAGACAATCGTGAATGGAATCACGACGCGGTCGCCGATCTTGAGCGCGCTGTTCTCGCGTCCGAGTTCCACGACTTCGCCCATAAACTCGTGCCCCAGCACGTCGCCCTGTTCCATGCTCGGCATGAAGCCGTCGTAAAGATGAAGGTCCGAGCCGCAGATCGCACAGGTAGACACCTTGATAATCGCGTCGCGACCGTGCTCTATTTGGGGATCGGGGACCGATTCGTAGCGGACGTCTTTTTTGCCGTTCCAGATGAGTGCTTTCAAGGGCGCCTCCCGTGCGGTTGATGCGATGAATGCCGCACTCAGGCGGCATTGTTGTGTTTCGTGCGTGTCCCCGTCGGATCTAGTTCGAGATCCGGACCCTTATGATCATGCTCGGGCGCATACGGTCTTTCCTCGGCGTGATCTTTGCCTTTGGGGGCGAGACTCGAGTCCATGGTGCCGCGTTCGCGTTGTTCGATTGTGCCGTTGTTTTTCTGCTTGACGTCGCCGCCGCCGATCATTCCGCGCCGTTCGTCGGCGCGTTCGATCAGGTCGGAAAGTTCTTCGTCCATTGCATCTCCTTCGGGTTGGTTAGGTTGGATGCTGGATTGTGTCAATCTTCACTTCACCACGTTGCTATTTTCGTCGACGATGACGCTCGTCATCCGTGTTAACGGGCAGGGCCAATGGACTCGTGCCAGCAGCCACGACTCGCGGCTTGCGATCTATGTCTAAAGTAAGCTCGCTCACGGGATCGAGCACAATCCTTGGAGCGGCGTCGGAGGGCGCGAGCGCGTGACAGAGGGAACATGATCATTACGCTCGGCCATCGCTGCTTTCAGAGACCCGCAAGCACGTCCTGGCATTGGTGCGCTCGATGGGAACGAACTGTTGTGTCACCGAGGGAACCATTTAGAGCACCGGTCTAGCGTTGCGCAAGCGATCGGAAGTCTGATCACCGGTGCGCAAGTTCGTGGCCGCGTGCGGGAACGAAGGCGCGAAACAGGACGTAAAGCCCCGCCAGACCGACCAGAATGTAGACAATCCGGGCGCCTGTCGAACCTGCGCCCAGGAGCGCCGCGACCACATCGAAGTGAGCAACGCCCACCAATCCCCAGTTCAATGCGCCGATAATTACGAGCGCGCCGGCGATCCAGTCCACGGGATTGCGATGAACTACAACGGTTCCTTTCGATGTCACAGTTGGCATGGTCATACTCCTTGTCGGGTTATTGAGAAATGCCTGTAGCTGGCAGGAGCGCTGCTCGCCGGAGCGGCAACGCTCTTGCCCGTGTTACACCTTAGTCGCCTTGCCTGCGCCGAGATCCGCGCCAGTAGTCGGCTGCGCAGTCGGGTCAGACGCCGTGCGTGACGCCATCGACTGCAATGTCTGGACGTCCTGCTCGGAGACGTTCACGGTGGCGGTGCCGTCGCCGCCGTCGACCGCAGGTTGCGGATCCTCGACGAACGTCCAGTCGCCGCCTTCATTCCACGGGCCGCGCGCGTCGTCGCCCTTGGACATGTTGAAGTACACACTGGTGAACTCCGGAATGCCCGGCAACTTGCCTTGCGGGAAATTGGGCTGAATCGAATGTAATGCTTTTTCGAAGGACTTTTGATGCGCAATTTCACGCGTCATCAGGAAACCGAGCGCGTCCTTGATCCCGGGATCGTCGGTAACGTTGATGAGCCGCTCGTAGACGATTTTGGCGCGGGCCTCCGCGGCGATGTTCGAACGCAGGTCGGCCGTCGGCTCGCCGATCGTGTCGATGTACGCTGCGCTCCAAGGCACGCCCGCGGAGTTCGTCAACGGCGACCCGCCACCGTACAGCAGCGACGTGATGTGCGAATCGTTGCCGGCGCCCGTCAGCGAGCGATACAACTCCGCTTCCTGCTGAACGCCTTCAGCTAGTTGGCCCTTGGCGCCCTTGTTCAACATCGAGACGATGGAGCCGATTACTTCGAGATGACTCAGCTCCTCCGTCGCAATATCGAAAAGCATGTCCTTGCGGCCCGGATCGTCTTCGGCGACCGCTTGCGTGAAGTAACGCATGGCGGCGGCGAGTTCGCCATTTGGACCGCCAAACTGCTCGAGCATCAGGTTGGCGAGGCCGGGGTTCGGTGCGGCGACGCGAACGGTGTATTGCAGGCGTTTGTTATGGGCAAACATAAGCACGACTCCTTTCGTTGGCACTTGCGAAGTCCTCGCTTCGGACAGCGCGCGATTAGCTCAAAGTTCGAAAGACGCTCGCAACGACCAAGAGAAGCGAAAACTGTCACTTACTGTCTCGCGTGCTGCGATCCTTGGCGCAGGGCCTCTGCGCCGGGGCGTTTGCGAAAGCCGCTCGCGTGTCATATGTCAAGCGAGCGCCTTCTTTTTCAGCAACGCGTGTGCCTTCGCCGCAGATTTAACACATGCGGCGGTTGTCCGTGGAAGCGTTCAGGTCGCCATGTCTTGTTTTCGCGCCAGTGAAGAAGCGAGCGTTGTCGCTTGCAAGAAAGGCGATGACGGCACATGCGCTTCGTGGGTCTTCCCGCCAGCGCTTCGTCGTTGAGCATGCGCTTCCAAATTGGTCGAGATGTGGCTCGACGAGTACCGCATAGACTCGCAAGCCGTCGCGACCGTGGTCCATTGCGACCGCCCGCCTTGCTCCAATGACGGCGCTCTGCGACGCGTTCTGAAACCTCGTGCCGCAGTCGCCTCCGAGTGATGAGCACGCTCGGTCGGCGCAAGCGATGGAAGGTCGGACTAAGTGCTCGCTTCGTCGTAAATCGATGCATCGAAGGGATGCACGAGCGTGCGCACCAAATGGAGAGCGTTGGCGACGTCGTCATGCTTCTTGCGGGTGCGCGTGGCGAGCACAGCCGACGCACCTTCTGATGCAAAGCGTCGTGTCGTACCTTGTCGTTGCGGACACCGACCCAGCACAATAACCGCTTTGATTCAAGCGAGTACAAAGATGACGACGTTCATTGGCGGCCGGGAGTGGTTGTTGACCCCATTGTTCCTCACGGCTCATTCAACCAACCGTATGGACCATCCAAATTGTGAATCGGAAGTGGGATCCGGGAATGGCGGATGCGCTGTTGGTATCGCTGGCTCGCTGGGACGGCGTCGATCTCCCAGAGGCGTTGCCTGCCCCCCTCAAGCACATCTTTATGACAGGAGCACAGACATGAACAACGCGTCGCAAAACCCCAGGGACAGTTCGCCGGATACTAAAACGCCACCCGGCGAAGAGGGCGAAACCTTCCAGACGGATGTGTCCGAATCAGACGAAGAGGGTACAACCGTTCGGGAAGCAGAAGTTAGGGAAGACGATCTGTCCGAAGTCAAAGTAGATCGAGAGTGAATCAGTTGATGCACGGATGTGTTCGCCTGGGGCATGACGACTGCTGACTGTTTGAACGGCAGTTCTGAGTCGGAGGAAAGGATCAGACTGTCGCTGCGGAAGTCATGACCCGCGACGCCGCGACTGTCGGATCGACTGCAAAGCATGCAACAGGTTTCAAAGAAGGACCGGTGGTTCACGGCAATGTTGCGGGATCAGCGAGTCGCGCCGCGCTCCGACAAAGTGATTTGACCACGCGCCTTGTTGCACAGAGCGCGGTGTCCATGCTGAGCGCATGATGGCTTACGACGGCTTCTATGTCACGAGTACCATGCGTTGGACGATCCCAAGCCCGTTCAGCGGCAAGTCGGCAACGCCGCCACGGCGCGGGCAACAAAAGGCGGGACAGATTCGCGCAAGACAGACTCAATCATGCAGTCTTTATCCGCCACGTTCGGAGTGAACCTCCGCGGCACCGCGCCGCAGCGCGCGCAGCGACCACGCCACCCCATCTGCTTGTCGAGGCCAAGGACCTTTGAGGTGTAGATGCGGCGTTCGCGCCCGCCGCGCACTAGTTACAAATGACCACGGGTCCGCAAACGGCCCGTTGCGGACCAAATCAAGGCGGCGAAGTGAGGGTATAAAGTCCGTTTGTTGAAACAGGGGAGGAGCCGTGCGTATCAGTCGCTGCAGCGAAGGCGAGAATCACGCTTGGGTGCGCTTAAAAATTCCGGCATCGGAAGAAATGCTCGGCGTCTAGCATGGGCAGCGATCCGGTCGTCGAGGACTTCGGGCCAAGAGTCGGCCATGCAAGCGTTGTGTCAACGGTGCTACAAGCATTCTCCGTCGGAAGCGCTATCATCGGCATCTACGACGAGAATGATTTCCTGCGCTATGCCAACGCTGCGTTTCGCTCCATCTTCGGCGTGGAGTTGGGCACGACAGTCAGCTTCGCGGGGATTATCCTCAATGCCATTGACGGCGGCACGACACTACGCATCGAGTCGCAAGACCCAATCGCGTTCATCGCCGACGCACAAAGTCGTCGGCGAGACCGAGTTGACGAGCCTCGCCAGCGATCCTTCCCCGTCGACTTCATTGACGATCGATGGTACTGGTGCACCGAGACGCTTCTTCCTGATGGCTGGATCGTTTTAACGGGAGCCTACATCACGGCGTTGAAACGCACGGAGCAGTCGCTGTCGCTCGAACGAGACCGTGCACTGATACTCAGTGGGCTTGATGAACTCACGGGCATACCTAATCGTCGCTTTTCGCTGGCACGCCTGGATGCGCTTCTGCACAATCAGTCTCTGGATTCGGCTGCCGTGTCCATCGCCTTGGTGGATCTCGACCACTTCAAGTTGGTGAACGATACCTTCGGGCACGAAACCGGTGACGCGGTTTTGCGGCACTTCGCGCAGCACTGTGTGACGGTTCTGCCGAAGGGAACGCTCATAGGCCGCATGGGCGGCGAAGAATTCCACAACTCGGGCTTCGCGAGGCGTCGCTCAAGAACCGAAGAGGTTGAAGACGCGACGAAGATCAATACGCGAAGACCACCCGTCTAGCCGGTTCATAACTCCGGATTGGCGATGTCGCCATTGACAATAGCCTCTCCCCGAGCTTGAGCGGCTTCAATCGCCTCAATCATCGTCTTGAACGGCCCCAACTGCTCCGCGCCTTCGAACGGGTAAAGCAGTCTACTATCCGTTTTCCGCACTACTTTCAAGGTGCCAACATAGCCAGACGTCTGACTACCGCGATACGACGCGTAGATCAGGAAATCATCCGGCGACGAACCTGCGCAAGGCGTTGTCGAGGTCGAAAAGAGAACAAGCTTCGGCCTCTTGCCGAAGGTTTGACGCATGACGGTCTCGATAGTCGAACAAGCCTTGATTCTCGCCTTCCGCGTCGACGCCTGGCGCGTACGTATTGCACCGGTTTTTGCGCGCACCGGCAAGCCTCGAATGCGGTCCTTCGCACATACATTCGAATAAGCATGGTCGGACCGCTCCGACGAGTTGCGATCCCCGGAGTGGGTGATGACACAGATCACGCCCAATTCGCGACGATCTGCTTCTGGCGTCCAAGCCGCTGGTCGGAGCCGGCGAGATCTCGAACATGTCATCGCCGGGAAGCACCGATGCGAGCGCCAGACAGACGACTACCTCTTGTTTTGAGCGTGTGTCTCCACCGCCGTTCAGGCCAGTTGAACAATAGCCCGCCTGCGCCGCCACGGTGTGCGCTGATGTGGTAACGATCGAGGGCCGCCGTCACGTGCGTGCGATCCATGCGAATCATGGTCGTGGAAGACGAACACCATTTCTGCACGCCTATTCTCGCTCCCTGGCGACGTGCGCTTTGCATGTGGAACGACACCGGGGCATGGGCGGGCAAGCGACCGCGGGGCAATCGCGTCGTACATTCGTCGTATAGGCTCCCAGTGGACATATGCGCACGTTACTTCCACGGATAAAGAATGGGACGGCATAACGACTGCTGAAGAAGCTCTTGGACAAGCCTTGCAAGAAAGGTCGACTATGGACATCCCCAGGCAGGTTGTTTCGTTTCTCAGTTCGCGCGGCCTTAAACTCGCGACGGCGGAGTCGTGCACAGCGGGATACATTGCCTCGTTGGTGTCGTCGGTGCCTGGCAGCGGAAGCTGTCTCGACGTGGGCTTCGTCACTTACTCCCCGACAGGCAAGGCTGGTTTCCTCGACGTGCGCGAAGAAACGATGCAGCGCGAAGGGTTGACGAGCGAAGCCGTGGCGCAGGAGATGTCCGAGGGCGCACTTCGGCAGGAAGCGTGTTGCGCGGATGTCGCGGTCTCCAATACCGGCGTTGCCGACACCGTGCCGGACGGTGGTCCCCCGCCGGGCACGCAGTGTTTCGCGTGGTCGTATCGCGCGCGCGACGGCGCGGTTCTGACTTTCACCGAAACCCGGCACTTCGAGGGCGAGCGCAACGAAATCAGGCGCGAGGCGGCGCTGTACGCGCTCTTGCGCGTCGAACACTATTTCGATCAGTATCTGGCGCAATGCGCCAAGAAGACATGATGAGCAGGCATCATGGCGATTGGCGCGCCTGGCAAGCGGAGGTTATTCGCGAGCGGAGCACATCGACCTCGATGCCGAACGCGAACGCCGCATCGGCCTTCTTTGCGAACTCCTTTTCAGCGGCGTATAGATTCGCCAACCGCAGGCTGATCGACTCCGATCACACCGATGAATCGCTGTTGGGCTTCGTCACCCAGATCGGCGACGGCGGCGCGGACGTGCAGCCTCTGTGGGGCCTGACGAAGCCCCCCATGCGCGCGCTGGTGGGCGTGGGGTTCATGATGGAAAGCTGTAACCATCGGCTGTGACGCCCGCGTTGTCGAGCATGTGTGCAACGGCTCCTTCGATCCGTTGCGCGTGCTGACGACGCGTGAGCCGCCGAGAAGTGTGATAGATGCCTACAAGGCGTCTGACAAGCGTCGATCCGGCTGGATCGGGCGGCGTGAAGCCGGGCATGCCGAACGCATGGCCAGCCGGTCGCAGGCCTTCAACCTGTTCTTTGGCCTATTTGTGCAGCGTGCTGCGCAGCGACGCCACGTCGTTCGTGGTGACCGGGCGCGCGTCGTTGCCCCAGGACGCGCGCACGTAGGTCAGAACTTGGGCGATCTGGACATCCGTGAGGCGTGCAGCAAACGACGGCATCGCCTGGCGCGGCGGTCCGTTTATCGTTGCCGGACTGTTGCCGCCTTCGACCAGCAGCCGTATGAGCGACGTCGTGTCTTCGCCGACGACGGAGGGATTGCCAGCCAGTGCCGGAAACACTTGCGGCACGCCCTTGCCGTCATCGCGATGGCACTGCGCGCAAAAGCCCGCGTAGACCGCCGCGCCCTGTGCGGGCGGAACGTCCGGCGCGCGCGTTTTCAGACGGCCAGGTTGCGCGAGTGCTGGATCGAAGACACCGTCGGCGGCGCCGGTCGCAGGCAACGTCTTCAAGTACACCGCGATGGCACGCAGGTCATCATCGGTCAGGTACTGAAGGCTGTCCTCGATCGTTTCGACCATGCTGCCATACGCCGCGATGCCTGCGCCATGGCCGGTCTTCATGAAGGCCGCGAGGTCTCCCGCTGTGATGCGTGCGAGACCCGAACCGGGGTCCGCACGCAGGTTCGACGCGAACCAGTTGTCGTTGAGGCCGCCCGAAAGGAACGCTTGCGATGATTCGTCATAGCCGCGCTCCTGATATCCGAGGCCGCGCGGCGTGTGACACGAACCGCAATGTCCGAGCGACTGCACGAGGTACGCTCCGCGGTTCCAGTCGGCATCGCGGTCGGGCCGAGGCGTGAAGCGTTCCTTCGGCGCGAGCGCTGCACGCCAGAGACGCAACGCCCAGCGCTGATTGAACGGAAACGGCACCCGGGTCTCGGGCGGCTTGAAGTTGACGGCAGGCACGCCCTGCATCATGTAAGCGTAGAGCGCGCGCATGTCGTCGTCCGTGATCTTGACGAAGGCGGGATAAGGCATGGCGGGATACAGACCCTTGCCGTCGCGACGCAGCCCTTCGCGCAGCGCTCTCGCGAAGTCCTCGAAGCTATACTGGCCGATGCCTGTTTCCAGGTCCGGCGTGATATTGCTGCTGACGATGGTGCCGAACGGCGAGGTCAGTTCGAGTCCGCCGGCATACGGCGCGCCGTTCGAGGCCGCCGTGTGGCAGCCCGCGCAATCCGCAGCTTTCGCAAGGTACGCACCGCGCGCAATCAATGCCTGCGACGGCGCCGCATCTTTCGCCATGACCGCGAGCGGCCACAGAAGCAGGGCAAGAAACAGGCGGAAGACCGGTGTCGTCATGGCTGATACAAGTAGGCAGCGATGTCGCGGGCGTCAAGTTCGCTCACCCCGAGGTCCGGCATCGCGTTGCCCGGCACGACGCGTTGGGGAAAGCGGATCCAGGTCTGCACATTTTCCGGCGTATTGGGCAACTGGCCCGCGATATAGGCGCGCTCGCCGAGCTTTTGCAGCGTCGGGCCAACCTTGCCGTACGCGCCCGGCACGCCGTCGATCCGGTGGCACGCGCCGCAGCCGTAGCGCTGGATCGCTTCGAGACCGCGTTGCGGACTGGCGCCCGTGATCGCGTCCGACGATGGCGGCCGACCCTTGCAAGCCGCGAGCGCAACGACCAGTGACAGCGCGAGGATGAGCTTGTGCATGCTGTCATCCTCCACGGACGATGCGGTCGTCAACACGCGAAGGCGGGCGTCTCATCAGCCAGCGCGCGCCGACCAGCAATCCGCCAATCAGATACGCAAGCCCGCCCGGCACCCACATGACGAGACCGCCGAGTTGCTGATCCTGCAGCGGGTCAAATCCGAGCGCGCGCGTGGTCTCGATGCACGACGGATACCAGACGTCCGGTGCGAGCGTGAGCAATGCGCCGAGTGCGCCGGTATGAACCATGGTCGTGAAGAGCGAAAGCATCGCGTGCGCGTTCGACGCACCGCGCGCGTCCGATACGCGGCCGAACACGGTCCACCAGAACAGCAATGCGCTGGCGAGGAAGCTCGCATGTTGCAGCGTATGGATGCCGGGACGCGCCAGCGCGGCTTCGAAGAAGCGCGGTGCGTGCCACACCCAGAGCGCGGCGGCATGCAGCAGCCACGCGACGACCGGCAGCGTCAGCCAGCGCCACGGCAGTGCGATCCAGCGAGCGCGCGTGGCCCCGCCGATGCGCAGCCGCGCGCCGGCCGGACATGCCCAGAGCCACACGGCAAGCGGCCGGCCGATGACAAGCAGCGGCGCCGCGACGAGCATGAAGAGTTCGTGTTGCAGCATGTGCGCGGAGAACAGCCATTCACTCAGCGCATGCAGCGGCGATACCAGTGCGACGACGAGCGTGAGCCAGCCCGCAATGAACGCGCAGAGCCATCTCGTGCGTTCCTGGCGACCGTGCGTGCTGCGCTTGCGCAGCCTCATGTAGCCGCAGAGGTAGAGCACTATGCTTGCCGTCAGCACGATGACGATCCACGGCTCGAAGGTCCATGCGAGAGGCGACGCCCCGGCCGCTCCGCCCGCCTCGGCAGCGACGTGCGCGTGAGCATCGGCACATGCGAGAAGGCCGAGAATCGGCCCGGGTATCAGCACGCGGACAGGAGCCATTGCGGTATCGATATGGCGATGACGGACAAGACCGACAGCGCGCCCACGCCTGCCGCGACCACGGCGACGAATGCGGGACGCGCGGGGCGGTCGGCAGAATCGGGCGTCGGCAGGGCGAGGGCACGCCGCGCCGCGCGCCAGCGCTGCCACGCAAGCAGCGTGACCGCCACGCACGCGAGCGCGCTCGCGCCGCTCACACCGTGCAGCAACGCCTGACCCCCGAGCCGGCACGCCGGCGTCACGAGCGCGTAGTTCAGGCTGAGGCAGCCGAGCACGATGGAGGGAGCGCCGAGCAGCGCAAGCCAGACTCTCATAGCCGCGCGGCCCAGTAGATTACGCAGTAGATTGGCAGCCAGCTCAACACGACGAAATACCAATAGAGCGCGTTCTCACTGACATCGACGAAGCGCTTGCTCTCGAACGGACCAGTAAATAGGAGCGCGGTCAACACGGCCGTATCGACAGTATCGGTGATCAGATGCGTGGTATGCAGACCGAGCAGCAGCCAGACGACTGATCCATAGGCGTTGGTGTACCAGCTTACGTTCAGCGTCGCGAATTCGAATCCGCGCAGCACGAGGAAGGCGACCGACGCAGCCAGACAGAGCGCGAGCCAGATCGCCGCGTTCCTGCGCTCGCCGCGTTCCGCCGCGTTCTTCGCCATTTGATTGGGCCAGAGACTCAGGAGGAGAACGACGGTGTTGACCGTGCCCCAGAGAAGTTCGGGCGCGTCCGAAGCCATCGGCCAGGCGGGCGCGCGCGTGCGCAGGTAGAAGTACATCATCACCGCAATGGCGAATACCGTTCCTTCTATCAGCATCAGGCCGGCAGTGCTCCACCACATCAGGCTGCGATGACTGAAGGCGAAGGTGGGCAGCGCGCGGACGTCCAGCACCAACTGGCTCCTGTCGGCCGGATTCGGGCGGGGTGTGGCCTTGTGGCTATCGGCATTCATGGCTGACGCTCCCGCGCGACGGCGGCGCGATTCTCGGAGCGATTCGGCCAGAACCAGCCGATCATCGTGACGGCCACCGGAAGCGAGGCCCAGACGATCGCCCATGGCGTATAGATTGAGCCGATGAACAGCACGGTCGTCGCCACGGCGCTCACGAACGGCCAGACGGAGGGCTTCGGAAACAGCGGGCGATGATCGAGCTGCGCATCGAGCACGCTCGTGACGAGCACCTCGCGCGCATCGACGGCAAGCCCGGCGACGAACGCGGGCTGCGCCGACGGTTCCCACAAGGGATCGCGGCCGTGCACGACCGGTATCGCATCGAAATTGTGCGGGGGCGGTGGCGACGGCACGCTCCATTCGAGCGTACCCGCGCCCCATGGGTCGGCCGGAGCGGGTTCGTCGCGGCGCATGCTCTTCACGACATTGACGATGAACAGCAGCACGGAGAACGCGATCATGTAGGCGCCGATCGTCGCGGCGAGATTCATGCCGTCCCATCCGAGCCCGTGCGGATAAGTCCACACCCGCCTTGGCATGCCGTGCAGACCGAGCAGATGCATCGGAAAGAAGGCCACGTTGAAGCCGATGAAGAAAAGCCAGAACTGCCATTTGCCGAGACGCTCGTCCAGCATGCGGCCTGCGAACTTCGGGAACCAGTAGAAGAACGCGCCGAAGAGCGGAAACACGCCGCCGCCAAACAGCACGTAGTGCAGGTGCGCCACGACGAAATACGTGTCGTGGACCTGCAGGTCGAGCGGCACGGAGGCCACCATGATCCCGGTCATGCCGCCCATTACGAGAATGAAGAAAAACGCGAGCACGAAGAGCAGGGGCACGCGCAGATTGAGTTTGCCGGTCCACAATGTGCCGATCCAGCAGAAGATCTGGATCGCCGAAGGGATGGCGATCATCAGGCTCGCGGCCGTGAAGAAGCTCTTGCCGAGTTCCGGAATATTCGTCGCGAACATGTGATGCACCCACAGTCCGAAGGCCAGGAACGCAGTGGCGATGAGCGACAGCACCATTGCCGGATAGCCGAACACGGGACGGCGCGCGAAGGTCGGGATGATGGACGACATGAAACCCAGCGGCGGAATGAAGATCAGGTACACCTCGGGATGTCCGAAGAACCAGAAGAGGTGCTGCCACAGGAGCACGTCGCCGCCTTTCGCCGGGTTATAGAAATGCGTGCCGACGAGGCGGTCAAGGATCAGCGCCGTGCTGCACAACATGACGGCCGGCATCGCAAAGATGACCATGAACTGCGTCACGAGCGTGGCCCAGACGAACAGCGGCATGCGGTTGAGCGACATGTCGGGCGCGCGCAGCTTGAAGATGGTCGTGATCAGTACGACCGCTTCGAGAAGCCCGGAGAGCTCGGTGAAGGTGATCATCTGCGCCCAAATGTCCGCGCCCTTGTTCGGCGAGTAGTCGGGGCCGGCGAGCGGCACATAGCTGAACCAGCCGGCATTGGGGGCGGTATTCACGATGAGCGCGCCGAACAGCAGCAGGCCGCCGAATAGAAAGACCCAGTACGCGTAGGCGTTCATGCGTGGGAAGGCAATGCTGCGTGCGCCGATCATCAGCGGCACGAGATAGGCGGCGACGGCCTGCATCACGGGTACGGCGAACAGAAACATCATCGTCGTGCCGTGCATCGTGAAGAGTTCGTTGTAGAGATTCGGCCCGATCAGACGCTGGTCCGGACGCGCCAGCTGGGTGCGCATCGCGAGCGCGAGCACGCCGGCGAGAAGAAAGAACACGAAGGTCGTCACGACGAAGCGGCGCGCAATCGTCTTGTGATTGATCGCGCTCAACATGCCGATGAATCCGACCGGGTCGCGCCAGGTCTGGGCGAGCGTACTGCGCGCTTCGGGCGCGGCGTGCGGGCCGTCGGTCAGCGGCGTATCGCTCATTTCAGGGTCTCCATCCACGTGAGCAGCGCCTGCAGGTCTTCGGGCGGCAGGCGGGTGGGCGGCATGGCCGTGCCCGGCTTGAGCGTTCGCGGATCGACGATCCAGCCGGCGAGATTGCCGCGATTGTTGGCGAGCGTGCCGGCGGCGAGGAATTGCCGGCTCGCGACGTGCGTCAGATCGGGCCCGACGCTTCCCTGCGCTGGCGTGCCCCGCACGCTATGACAGCGCGCGCAGTCCTGCGTGAGAAACACCTCCCGACCGCGCGCGGCGACCGTATCCAGGGTGTCCACGGCAGGCAGGCGCTGCCGCGCGGCCCAGGCTTCGTATTGCGCGGGAGGATCGGCGGTGACCAAAAACGCCATCAGCGCATGTTCGTAGCCGCAGAATTCGGCGCACTGTCCGCGATAGACGCCCGGTTTGTCCGCGCGGAACTCGATGGTCGCGTCGCGGCCGGGAATCATGTCTTTCTTGCCGTGCAGACTCGGCACCCAGAATGTATGGATGACGTCGGCGGCCTTCAGCGCGACGATCACCGGACGGCCCACTGGAACATGAAGCTCGTTGGCGAGCGTGAAAGCGGGTGCACCGTCCTCGGACAGATAACGGGCCTGCCACCACCACTGATAGCCCGTGACCTCGATGTGCAGGGCCTTGTCGACCGGCAGGCGGGACAGCGCCCGATCGGTCAGCACGTCCGCGAGAATGAGGCCAAATAGAAGGATGACGGAGATGCTGGTCGCCAGAATCACGGAAAGGCGCAGGCCAGGCTGCGAAGCGTGCGCGCCGGAGGTTTCTGGCGGCGTCCAGCGCGTGGCGCGCGGGGCGCGCAGCATGGCAAAGAAGCACGCGAGCAGGCTGGCGACGAACACCGCGCAGCATACCCCTAGCGTCAGGTGCCAGAGATCGAGGATGCGGCTGGCCTGAACGCCGGCGGGAGACAAAGCGCTTTGCATGATGGGGCGGCCGGATCTTATTCGCGCTGGGATATCTCGTCCGAATGGACAGAAACCGGACAAGCCTGCCAAGGTCAGCAATCGTTGTTCCAATCGGGCGTCACGCGGCGTTCCGGTCAGAGAAGTAGCGGTGCAGAAGCGTGGTGGCGCTCGTGCCGTGCAGGACCACGGAAAGCACGATGGTGGTGAGCACGATCGGCGCGATCGGCTGGACTTGCTCCTTGCCGGCCTGCTCAAAGGCGAATAACAGGTAATAGAACGCACCGACGCCTCGGATCCCGAGCCACCCGGAAAGCAGGCATTGCTGGCGGTCCATGCAGGATCCGGCGAGCGACAGGCACGCACTAAGCGGGCGGGCCACGAAGAACAGAAAGAGAGCAGGCCAGACAACCTGCCAGTGGAGCAGCGCCTGCCAATGGGCCGAAACGACGCTGCCGATCAACAGCATCAGCGCGAATTCGACCAGCCGCTCGAACTCGAGCGCGAAGGCCATCATGGTCTCGGCCATGTAGGCGTGCGCGAGCTCGGGGTCCTTGGCGGCTTCCTCCCGTTCGCCGCGCTCGACCGACTCGAGCGCCTTGCCGGGCGCAGTGTCGCCGGTGGCGGCCAGCTCCTGCCGACGCAAGGCCACGCCGGCCGCAAAGACGGCGATGAACGCATAGCCATGCACGAGCAGCGCTGCGCCGTAGGCAAGCGCCATGAGTCCGAGGGCGATGAAACCTTCCAGCCCGAGCGCCTGACGATAGCGCGTGCGCAGACGGATGATGACGCGCACGACGCCCGAGCCGATGCCCCAGCCGATCACGAGTGCACTGGCGACGCCCCAAACGATGGCGGCGGCGAAGGTCCACGGATGGGAACTGCCGAGGCTTGCGCTGCCGCACAGGGCGAGCGCGATCAGTACGAAAGGATAGGCGGCGCCATCGTTGGAGCCGCCCTCGGATGACAGTGCGAAGCGCAGCGGCTCGTCATCGCCCGCCCGACGCACGCGCAGCTCGTTGGCGAGCACGGGATCGGTCGGTGCGAGTATCGCTGCGAGCAGCAGCGCGGGCCCCGCTGCAAGGCCGAGGCCAATGCGCGCGGCGCAATACATGAGACCGATCGTCAGGATCATCGCCGGGCCGGCCAACCGTAGCGTGAGACGCCAGAGTTCGCTGGAGAGCGGTACGCGCAGATGCATGCCAATCGCGAACAACGAAATGACGAGCCCGGCTTCGGTCAGCACACGCAACAGGCGCAGGTTCCCTTCGATGTCCGGCTCGAGCAAGCCGACGCCGGCCGTGCCCAGCGCGAAGCCCGCGAGGAGATAGACCATGGCGCCCGTCATGGGCAGACGCGCGATCACCCCGCGCATGACCGTCATGAGGATCAGGAGCGCGCCCACTACGATGAACCAGACCGCCTCGATGATCACCGCTCACTCCCTTCCGGTGCGCGCGGGCGGGCCGACAGCCGGCGTGTTTCCGGAGCCACCGCTGAACACGGCCGCGCCGGGCGTGCGCGCGCTTACCGCGAGATTACCGCGAGACGAGCATCCCCATCACGAATCCGGCCAACGCCGCTAACGTAATGGCCTTCCACGGGTTGTCATGCACGAAATCGTCTGTCGTGTCGGCGGCCACCCTGTACTTCCTGTTCATCGCATCCTGCAGGCCGACGAGCCTGGCCTTCGCTTTCGCCCGCGCATCGGCCGAGGACGGACCGTCATGGCCGGCGTCCCATGCCTGGGACGCATCGCGGAATCCGTGGTCGTCGCTGTCCTGACCCGGCGCGTGCCGTTCGCCGGCAGCCACGCTCTCGCTCGTAGGGAATTCGTAGGCACTGTCGGCGCGCTCGGTCTTCAGGGCGTCCACAGGGTTGTGCGTGCGATCGGGGTCGGTCATCCTTATCTCCTGTCGGCATGAGGGAACATGTGACGCTGCACAGCGCTACGAAGGAAACGTGCGTCGCTCCCAAAGCAGGCCGTGCATACGGCCCACCGTGGAATGCAATCGACGTGCCGAACACGCCGCAAGCTCATTCCCGGCGCGCGTGTTCATCCGAGGCGCCCGCGCCGGACCCTGGCGGGCCGCAGACAGCGAGCGATCGCGACGGCGCCCAGCGTTGCCATCGCGAGCGACGCAAACGGGAAAGTCCCGACCGTATTCGCAGCGATGGCTGCAGGCCGCTTCTGCGCCACCAGCTGCAGGCGGCGGCGAGTCATGCGCGCGCCGAGCGCGGAAAGCTCGGCCGCAAGCGCACGCTCCGCAGCGGGCAGCAACATCGTTTCCTCTTCAGCAACGTGATGCATCACTTCGCGCATGAGCTTCATGAAGCGCGCGTCGAAGGCGGCATCGCGCGGATGCATGGCGCGTAACCTCGCGATGTCCGCACGCATTTCGTCGTGTTCAGGCTTCGACTTTTCGAGCGTGTCATCGCTGTGGAGAACGCCGGCGAGTGCCGGATAGAAGATCTCTTCCTCGAGCTGAGCGTGAATTTCCAGTGCCGTGCAAGCCAGCTCGACGATCGCTCGCTTTCTCCACCAGGACGTAGCGGCATGATATCGATGAAAAGCCGCCATCACGTGCGTATGGTCCATGCGGATCATGGTCGTGATGGACGGAGAATAGTTGGGCATGTCCATGCTCGTTCCTTGGCGCCTGCGCCGGGGTATGGATGGGGACGCACCCGGGTGCATGACGAACCAGGCAACCACGGGACAATCGCGCTGCGCATTCGTCGTGCCTCATCGAGATCATCGTCGGGTGTCCATCGCGCCGGGCACGGTCGAGCCTTCGGCATACGAACTGCTGAAGGGCACGTCGTACTCTCCCGGTGCGCACAGGCGCGGAGCACGGTCGAGCCTTTGGCATACGAACTGCTGACCGGCAAGTCGTACTTTGCCCGCTCACGAGCGCGGGCTCGCCACGGCAAACCCTGCCTGCGGGTACATCGCGTCACGGGTGCCGTCCAGTGAAGCGGACCCGCGCGCGTGACGGTCCTCTCGGAGCCACGACATGCGCGTGCATCACCTCAATTGCATTTCGAGTTGCCCCCTCAGCGGAAAGCTCTTCGACGGGCGTACGGCAGGCCTTCTGCAACGCGGCGAGCTGACCTGCCACTGCTTGCTCATCGAGACCGATGACGGCCTCGTGCTGGTGGACACGGGTTTCGGTTTGCGCGATGTCGCGAATCCGCGCAGCCGGCTCAGCACGTTCTTTCTCCTCATGCTGAAGCCGGATTTTCGCGAGACGATGACGGCGCTCAGACAGGTCGAGGCGCTCGGCTTTGCCGCGTCCGACGTGCGCCATATTCTGCTCAGTCACCTCGACTTCGATCACGCCGGCGGCCTCGACGACTTCCCCCACGCGACGGTCCATATGCTCCAGACCGAGCGCGACTACGCATTGCAGCAGAGGACCTGGCTGGACCGGCAGCGCTTCCGGCCGCAGCAGTGGTCGACCCGCGACAAGTGGGTGGTTCACGCCGAAGGCGGCGACCGCTGGCACGGTTTCGATCGCGTGAGGCCGCTTGCGCGCTTCGCCGACGACATCGCCCTCGTGCCGCTGCGCGGACATACGTTCGGTCACGCCGGTATCGCGGTGCGCACCGGATCAGGCTGGCTGCTGCTTGCCGCCGATGCCTACTTTTATCACACGGAGATGGACGCCGAGCGGCCGCACTGTACCCCCGGCCTGGCGCTCTATCAATGGATGATGGACAAGGACCGCGCAGCCCGCCGGCATAATCAGGCAAGGCTGCGCGCACTTTGCAATGCTGACGCGACACGTGATGTACGTGTCTTCAGCAGCCACGATCCGGTCGAGTTCGAGCGTCTTGCACAGCGCGCGGCGAGCGTACCCGCCGAGGCGCTGATACGGCCGCTTGCGTGAGCGGGCCCGAGAGCCGGTTCAGAGAGGCTCGAACGACTGCATGGCGTCCACGACGTGGCGCGCCGCAATCACGCAGCGGGCGTTGAGCGCCGGGGGCGTTGTCTTGCGCGGGCGATAGATCGGATCACCGCGCTTGATGAGTTCGCCGCTAAACGCGCAGACGTCCTCCTGCCGCGCCCTGCCGAACGTCCAGGTCTGTTCGGCCATGCAGCCCAGTCGCGCATCGGACCATGAGAGCAGCGCCGTGTGTGGCGAGAGCCGTTCGACAATCGTGATCGACAGGTGCTTGCGGGCGCAGGGTTCAAAGGCCGGCGCCTCGACTCGGGCGCATCGGTCCTGCGAGGGAACCAGGCAATCGAACCATGTCGTGGATCGGTCATGCGTGAGGTTCTGGTCAACTGGCATGTTCGGCATGGTGGTTCCCCGGAGGATTGCGTGTCAGAAAGGTGCCAACTCACGCGCACCGTGCATGCCACAGCGGCCCGTCAGGAAGACCTCCGCGCTGTCCGTAACGCAGGCCTCCCGGCACTCGCGAATATTCGAAACGGCACCATGATTGCTGCTGGCGATTGCCGCGCATCGCGGCATCACCAGGAGCTAACCATGCAACCGTATCGCCGTTATCTGATCGCACTTGGCGCTGCCTTTTGCGCGCACGCCGCATTAGCTGGCGATGCCGACGATTCCGCGTGGCGGACGGGCCGAGATGAGCACGCAAGCAACGCCCGGCTGCAACTCGTCGCTTCGTTCGATCACCAGGTGACGGGCGTGACCGTCGCGCCCGACGGACGCATGTTCGTGAACTTCCCGCGCTGGACCGAAGACGCGCCGCTCTCGGTGGCGGAAGTGGGGTCAGGCGGCGACCTGCGGCCTTACCCGGATGCCGAGTGGAACACCTGGCGCAATGCGCGCCGCGACGAGGTCACGCCCGCCGATCATTGGGTATGCGTGCAATCGGTCGTGGCCGACACACGCGGCAATCTCTGGGTCATCGATCCCGGCGCGCCCGCCCAGTCGCTGATCGTGCCGGGCGCGCCGAAGCTGGTGCGCATCGATCTCGCGTCGAATCGTGTTGCTCGAACCTATGCGTTTGACGAAAGCATCGCGCCGCAAGGCAGTTATCTGAACGACGTGCGCATCAGTCCGGACGGACGCACGGCCTACATCACGGACTCGGGTGTGCGTGGCGCGATCGTCGTCGTCGATATCGAGTCCGGCGTCGCGCGCCGCGTTCTCGACGGCGATCCGAGCACGCAAGTCGACAAGAGCGTGACGGTCACGGTGAACGGCAAGCCCTTGCAGCAGACGGACGGACGACGCGTCAGCTTCGCCGCCGACGGCATCGCGCTGACGCCGGATGGGCGCTATCTGTACTGGCAGGCGGTCAAGGGAAAGACGCTCTATCGCATTGCCACCGACGCGTTGCAGAACGCTCAGCTCGGCGCGGACCAGGTGGCGTCCCGCGTGGAAGCGGTGGGCGTGGACGGCCCCGCCGACGGATTGTGGATCGACCCGCGCGGACGCCTGTATGTGTCGTCAGTCGAACACCACGCGATCCGGGTGCGCCAGGGCGAGCGCTTCGCGACCCTCGTGCGTGACCGCCAGCTGATCTGGCCTGATACGTTCTCCGAGGGTCCGGACGGGACGATCTATGTCACCGATTCCCGTATTCCGGACATGAGCTGGTACCAGCCGCAGAACCCCGCAGCGCTGCCGACGCGTCTTTACGCCATCCGCAAATGAACGCCCCACGGCGTCCCCCAGAGCCTGTTCGGCTTGGAGGGCGCCAGCGGCAGTCACCGGATCAGGGCAGGGCGTAGGCGATGACGTAATCGCCGAGCTTCGTCCTGAACGAACCATGTCCGCCCGCCGCGATCAACACATACTGCTTTCCGTTTGCTTCGTAAGTCATGGGCGTTGCCTGGCCGCCGGCAGGCAGCCTCGCCTGCCAGAGCGCCTCGCCAGTGTCGGTGCTGAACGCCCGCAAGTAATTGTCGGCGGTCGCCGCGATGAAGAAGACATGGCCTGCCGTCGTGACCGGACCGCCGAGCATGGGCATGCCCATTTTGAACGGGATTGGAATCGGCGAGGCATCGCGCGTCGTACCGATGCGTTTTTTCCAAACCACCTTGTTGGTATCGAGATCGAGCGCGGCGACGTAACCCCACGCCGGTTGCTTGCAGGGAAGGCCCAGCGGCGACAGGAACGGATTCAGCTCCACACCAAAAGGCACGCCATATTGCGGCTGTATGCCGACCTCCGTGCCGGTTCCTGCCTGTCCCGCCTGCGGCGGCGATACAGGATTGCCAGGCCCGCGCGGCACCAGTTGCGAGACGAACGGCAGCGCAATCGGATTCGCGATCGCGAGGCGGCGATCGGTGTCGATCGCGAGTCCGCCCCATTCGAACATGCCCAGATTGCCGGGAAACACGAGCGTACCCTGTTCCGACGGCGGAGTGAATGGCCCTTCATAGCGCAGCCGATGGAACATCACGCGGCATATCAACTGATCGAACATCGTTGCGCCCCACATGTCGGCGCCGGTGAGATTCTTTTGCGGCCGGAAGGTGAGTTGCGAGAACGGCTGCGTGGGCGAAAGCCGATCCCCTTTCGCCGCGCCTTGCGGGACCGGCCGCTCGGGCGCCGGCACGATTGGCTTGCCGGTGCGGCGATCGAGCACGAAGATGTTGCCGGTTTTCGCGGGGGCGTAGATGGCAGGCACCGTGTTGCCCATCTGGTCCGTGATGTCGGCAATGGTAGGCTGGGCAGGCAGGTCCATGTCCCAAAGATCGTGATGAACCGTTTGATAGAACCAGTCGAGCTTGCCGGTGGTCGCATTGAGCGCGAGCAAGCCGCTCGCGTAACGCTCCTGGTCCGGCGTGCGATGGCCGCCCCAGATGTCCGGGGTGGACACGCCCATCGGCAGATAGACCAGGTCCAGCTGCGGATTGTAGGCGGCGGGCGCCCAGGAGTTCGGCGAGTTCTGCGTGAAAGCGTGCTGGTCATCGGGAATCGCGTTGGGATCCCGCGCACCCGGATCGAACGCCCATAACAGCTTTCCCGTCTCGACATCGAAACCGCGGATCACGCCCGACGGCTCGCGCGTGCCATAGTTGTCGGTCACGGCTCCTGCCACGACGATCACCTTCGCGGTCACGACGGGCGGCGATGTCGGCTCGTACTGGCCCGGCGTCTTGACGGGCTGAAGATGTTGCAGGTCGAGTACGCCGTGGTCCGCGAATGCGGCGCACGGCTTGCCGGTGTCTGCGTCAAGCTCGAACAGACGGCCATCGTTGACCGGCAACACGACGCGCCGCGAGCACGCAGGCAGGGCCGCGGTACTGCCCGCTCGACGAGATGCGGAACCTTCAGGAGTTTCATGCCACGAAACGCCGCGGCAGGTGACATGCTGAAAACTGGGATCGGGCTGCAGCTTTGGATCGAAGCGCCATTTCTCCCGGCCCGTTGCGCCGTCCACAGCGATGGCGTTCTGATGCGGCGTGCAGAAGAAGAGCGTGCCGTCGACGGCGATCGGCGTGACCTCATCGGTGATCTCGACGGGATCGTTCGGGCCTTTCATGTCACCGGTGCGAAAACTCCACGCCTCGTGCAGATTTTTCGCGTTCTTGTCGGTGATCTGCGCGAGCGGCGAGTAGCGCGTGCCGCCCTGCGAATTGCCGTAGGCGAGCCAGTCGCCAGGGCGATGCGTGGGTCCGGTGTGTGAATCGCCTGATCCTGCAGGTTCTGTCGTCGCGCGTGTCACGGTTCCATCGATTTGCTGCGGGTCGTTGAACGCCGCATAAACCAGCGCGATACCGCACAGCACGAGCGTCGCGGCCAGCGCAAATCCGGCTGTACGCGCCGAGGCGACGAAGGAGCGGCGAACGAAAGGAAACAGCAGCCAGATGCCGACAATGACTAGCACGTCGAGCCGCGGTGCAAGCGCCCAAAAATCGAATCCGGCTTCGGCGATGGCCCAGATAAGTGTGCAGAGCAGCAGCAACACGTAAAGCCAGAGCGAAAGCACGCGAGCGCGCCAGAAGCACCAAGCGACAATCAGCATCAGGATGCCCGCAATCACGTAGTAAGGCGTTCCGCCGATCATTACGAGCCAGCCGCCGCCGATGGCAAGATAGAGCCCAGCAAGCGCCAGAAGCAGAACCGTCAGCCAGCCGGAAGCGTTCAGTCGGCGGCGCGCTTGCGGGTGAGACAGAGGGGAAGGGCGGGTATTCATCGCTTTCTATCTCTTGAGATAAGAACAGCTTAAGGATCGCGCGGAGAACCATCAGGCTCGGGCGCCGCGCCGCGCCGGGCGAGACGATGACGTTTTGTGAGGGCGCCTTTCGTCCCGCCGCATACGTCTCGTGACACCCATGAAAACCTCCGTGCAGCAGTTGCTATGCCGATGGCGTAAGGCGATCCTTCAATTAGGCCCGTCCGCAGCGCGCTATGGCAACCCATTCGTACGCCATGCTGAAGCGTCCGTTGCCTTTGCCTTGCGCGAAACTGTGGCCTACTGAAGCGCGAGTCCCGGCGCGTATGAGGCACTGATCGTTCGCATGTGCTCATCATCGCGACCGGCATCTGCCAACGATACTTGCGGGGACAGCATGGATCTGGCCGAATTCATCGAGTCGAATCTCTCACTCGTGCTCGAAGACTGGGCAATGCAGGCGGGTCGCCTGGGCATCGCCGAACCGCATCCACGGCCCGATGAACTGGAAATCAGCAGTGCGCCTCGTCGAACAGATCATCGCGGATATGAGGCAGCCGCAAACCGATGCGAAGGCCATCGGAGACATGCCGGGCAATGCGCCCGGTGTGAGCGCCGCCGCGCGTGCGCACGCCGAACAGCGGCTCAGTCTGGGCTTGTCGCTGAGCGACATGGTCGCGGAATATCGGGCGTTGCGTGCGAGCGTCGTTCGGCACTGGTTCAGCCTCTCTCTGGACAATGCGAAGCTGAGCACGCGACAGCTCGTCCGTTTCAACGAAGCGGTCGATCAGGCATTGACCGAGTCGATCACGTGCTATTCGCATTCTCTTCAGCGCATCCGGGACATTTCGGTGGGTATCCTTGCACACGATCTGAGAACGCCGCTTGGCGCCATTGCCAATTCTGCCCAGTATCTGATGCTCAAGGGCGAGTTGCCCGAGCAGCCCCTTCGTGCTGCGGCGAACATCCATCGAAGCAGCCAAAGGGCGCAGGTTATTGTCGGAGACCTCGTTGAGTTCACGCGGATTCGTCTTGGAGGCATGTTGCCGATCGAGGCCAGACCCGCGCTGCTCGATCAGATCTGCGAGCATGCGCTCACGGAGATCGACGCACTGCATCCGGAGCAAGCCGTGACCGCGCGGTTTTCCGGGGATCTGGCAGGTGTGTGGGATGCAGCCCGGATCGAGGAGATGCTCGTCAATCTGCTGGAAAACGCGATCGACCATGGCCGGCAGGATGGCAACATCACACTCGAAGCCATCGGTCATGACAACACGGTCACGCTGTCGGTGACGAACGAAGGAAATCCCATTTCTCCCGAGGATCGTCGCACGCTGTTCGATCCGCTTAAGCGACAGAACCGGTCGCCGACGCCGCGCCGCGCGGGCGCGGGTTTGGGACTGGGCCTTTTCATCGCGCGGGAGATCGCGACGGCGCACGGCGGGTCTATCAGCGTGACTTCATCGCACTTGACCTGTTTCAAGGTGACGCTGCCGCGCAAGCCGCTCTAGAACGGGCGCGCGCCCGAGGGCCGGGCGAACAGGACAGACCAGCGTTGTATCGTGAGAGGTTGCATCCTGCTCGCGCAACGCCTGGACCGCTCGCTCATGTGCGAACGGCGGCGCCGCGCATCTCTTCAGGCGAGCGTGGAAAGCCGCTGCGGTCGCTGTACAGCGCGACGGCGCTTTCCGCCCGTTCGCGGCGCTGATGGCTCTTGTCGGCTGCGAGCGCGACCGCGGCCCGCGCGTCGAGCGCCGTGACGGCTGCAACGTTGACGATTGCCGTCACTCTGCGTGTGGACGCCGCGCGCGCCGGCACGGGTGCCGCAGTCCCCAGCGTCATCAGATCGAGCGCATCGCCGCCCAGACGAGCCATCACGTAAGGAGACGGATCGCGTGATGCAAGAATGCCGATGCCGGCTGCGATCTCGCGAAGACCATAGAGCCGCATCAGCGCCGGACTCGTTCGAATACCGGTCGCGCGGGCAACCGCGCGCGGCGCGAGCAGTTGGGCTGCACCCAGCGCGAGGCTGAACCATCCGAGGCCCCGCGCAAGTGATCGACCCTTCGCAGTGCGGACTCGTGTTTCGTCAGAGTGACTCATGATGATGATCGGGAAATCGAGAGGGGCGTGAACGAACAGACATTTCAGAAAGTCGCTTCATTAAGGTTCGCGCTAGAAGAGCGCCAGCAACGCATGTGCCCCAGGCCGGCGCCGTGATTTCTCTCATGCTGCGCATCCGTGAAGGCGCCCGAAAGAAGAAACAGGCTTGTCGATTGCTCGCATGGCTGCTTTCCCGAACGCGATAAAGGAGCCCAGCATGAAAGCAGTCGTTTTCCACGCAGTCGGCGACATATCGCTCGACAACGTCGCCGATCCGACAATCCAGCACGACCAGGACGCCATTGTGCAAATCACTGCGAGCGCCGTGTGCGGCACGGACCTGCCATGGTGCGCGGGACGTTGCCCGGCATGAAACCAGGCACCATCCTTGGACATGAGGGCGTGGGCGTGATCGAGGAAATCGGCAAGAGCGTGCGCAACTTCAAACGTGGCGACCGCGCGCTGATTCCATCGACCATTTCGTGTGGTTATTGTTCGTATTGCCGCAAGGGTTATACGGCGCAATGCGACGAGGCGAATCCGAATGGCGCGGCGGCCGGCACCACGTTTTTCGGCGGTCCGCAATCCACCGGCCCGGTCAACGGACTGCAGGCTCAATTCGCCCGCACGCCGCTCGCCAACGCAAGCCTGATCAAGCTGCCGGAGAATATCGACGATGAACGCGCCATTCTCATTTCAGACATCTTCCCGACGGGCTTCTTCGGCGCACAGCTCGCCGAAGTGACGCGCGGCGACACCGTCGCCGTGTTCGGCGCGGGACCCGTCGGCCAGTTCGCGATAGCCAGCGCCTTCATGCTTGGAGCAGGGCGTGTAATCGCAATCGACAGGCTTGCCGATCGTCTCGACATGGCCCGCGCGCAGGGTGCCGAAGCCGTCAATTTCGACGACGAGGACCCGGTGCAAGCCATTCTCGAGCTGACGGGCGGCATCGGCGTCGATCGCGCCATCGATGCGGTGGGCATCGATTCGCAACATGCACAGCAGGGTCCCGCTGCCACGGCAGAAAACGTGGAAAGGGGCGAAGCCGAGAGCCGCACCGTCACGCCCAAGCCCAACGTATCGGACGGAAACTGGGTTCCCGGCGATGCCCCTACGCAGGCGCTCGACTGGAGTATCGGCGCGCTGGCGAAAGCAGGCACGCTGGGCATCATCGGTGTCTATCCACCGACCGATCGCTTCTTCCCGATTGGGGTTGCGATGAACAAGAACGTCACGATCAAGATGGGGAACTGCAACCACCGCGCCGTTACACCCGGGCTGATCGAACGTGTGCGCAACGGCTCCTGCGACCCGTTGCGCGTGCTGACAACACGCGAGCCGCTGATGAACGTGATCGATGCTTATAAGGCGTTCGACAAGCGGCAGCCCGGCTGGATCAAGGTCGCGCTCGAACCGGTGGCATGACGCTCTGGCCGGCGTAAGGCATGGCCGTTGCGCTAGGCCTGCCATGCTGGTCGACGACCGGCGTAACCATCCATTCACCCGGGAGGCATCATGGCTATCAAAACTTTGCAGGATCTGTTCATCCACGCGTTGTCCGACGTCTACAGTGCAGAGAAGCAACTGACCAAGGCGCTTCCGAGGCTGGCGCGGGCGACGTCCAACCCCGATCTTGCCGAAGCCTTCAAGACGCATCTGGAGGAAACGCAGGGGCAGATCGAGCGTATCGATCAGGTCGTCGAGAGCACCGGAATCAAGCTGAAGCGGGTCAAGTGTGTGGCCATGGAGGGGCTCGTCGAGGAAGGGCAGGAGCAGATCGAGGAGATCGAGAAAGGGCCGATCCTCGACGCGGCCTTGATCGCCGCCGCGCAGAAAGTCGAGCACTATGAGATTGCCACGTACGGCACACTCGCGGCGCTCGCGAAAAAGCTTGGTCATACTGAAGCAATGAATCTTCTTCTCGACACCTTGAAAGAAGAGAAAGCGACGGACGAGAAATTGACTTTGCTCGCAGAGCAGGAGGTTTCAGAAGAGCAGGCCGGGAAGACTGTCGCCAAGCCTGAGGCAAAAGGCGCGGAGAAGCCTGCGGCCAAGCACGCGCAGTAACAGGTGTCCAGGTAAGCGCCGATGCGCCGCAGCCCACGGGATGCGGCGCCTATCCTTGCTGCCGTCCGCGGTCGATGGCCTTCGATGCTTCTGCGTTACTGGCTTGCGCCTGACGGCGTGTCGCTGGCAGCGGTAGCAGGAAAGCTCACCGCGGCAGGCGCGGACGCGCTGGATGTGCTGCTCGCTGAGCCGCTGGTTCCTGCCTCGCCGCTGTTGCGATTGCAGCCTGCGGTGAAACAAATGCACGCCGACAGTGCGGCAATCGACGCGCTCTTGAACGTGAAGTTGCGGATCATGATGCGCTCCTTGTCGGGCCGGCTTTGCGCTGACTTCCGGATAATGAGGCGCCTGCGCGATTCCTGCCGGTCGTAAAGAGACCAGAGGGCGCTGGACGCGCAATCGTGGCGCCGCGCTTGCGGCACGTACGCACCGCTGATTTGCAATCGTCATGCCGCAGACAGCTATCGCACGTGCATTCGCCTGAGAGCGCGACATGGGCGCTGGCATTTGACATGCTTGTCGACCAAACCATGATGCCTGCGAGCTCTGACGCTCAGTGAGTATCGGGTCGTACGTTCGTCAGATGGTGATCGCCGTCGAATCGCCCCGCCCGATCAAAGGAGATCGTTCATGTCGCTTGGAAGAAAAATTTCAGCGTGGCGCAGCGTCAAGGACTTCTGTGCGCGACGGATTGTCGACTATGGTGAGTTGATGTCGATCGAATTCGCGGAAGCCAAAACGCGCGTCTTGCACGAATTGATTGCCATGGTGGCGCTGATCGTCGGCACGATGTTCACGCTGTCGTTCGTATCGATCGCTGTCATCGTGACCGCGGTCGGCACGCCTCATCTGATACTGACCGCATGGTGTGTCGCCGGCGCGTGGCTCGCGGTCGCGCTGATCGCTACAGCCGTGATCATGACGCGTAAGCCCACCGAGCCGTTTCAGGTTTTGCGCGATCAGTTCGAGCGCGATGCGGAAGCGATCAGGAAGGTGTTGCGATGAGCCGCGCCTATTCGAATAGTCAAGCGGCCTTGCTGACGCGGATGGCGGAGACACGCACCGCTTTGCTTGCGGCATGCGCTCCGGAAGAGGGGAAACCTCGGCTAAAAAGGAGCGGTCCGGTCGCGCTGCGCGGCAGTGTTTCGCCATGGTTCATGCAGTCGCCTAACGCCGAACTGATGGCGGGGACCCTCGTCGCGTTCGTGATTCTTGGCGTGAGGCGTACTGTGCAAGGCATCATGACCGCAGGGGTGAGCACGCTGGCCCATCGGGCCATTGCCGATGCCTTCGAGGGCCTCCGCAAGAAGTGAACGCCCAAGCGACGTCAAGGGCCGTGAAACCGCTTGAGGGAGCTTAAGTGCAGACAGGTTTCGTGCGCATCGGAATATCGGGTTGGCGGTATTCGGGTTGGCGCGGCGTCTTCTATCCACCGAAGCTTGCACAGTCGCGTGAACTGGAATTTGCATCGCGCGCCGTGCAGAGTGTCGAGATCAACGGATCGCATTATTCGCTGCAACGCGCATCCACGTGGCGCGCCTGGCACGATGCCACGCCTGACAACTTCGTGTTCAGTGTGAAGGGACCGCGTTATCTGACTCATATGCTGCGCTTTCGCGACGAGACGGCAACCAGCGCATTGGCTAACTTCTTCGCATCGGGCGTTCCGGGCCTGGGTGACAAACTCGGCCCGTTTCTATGGCAATTTCCGCCCACCTTCGCCTTTCACGCCCATGCCTTCGAGCGCTTCCTTGCGCTCCTGCCGAAGGAAACGACGGCTGCCGCCGCGTTCGCGGGGCAGCATGACGCGCGCGTCAAGGAGCCGTGGTTCGAACCGCCCGAGAAGAGGCGGGCGCTACGCCATGCCATTGAAATACGGCATCCGAGTTTCCTCGATGAGGGGTTCGTGCAACTGCTGCGGACGTACGGCGCGGCGCTCGTCGTATCGGACTCTACGGCGGGCTGGCCGTACGCCGAAGACCTCACCGCCGATTTCGTATACCTGCGTCTGCATGGCAGCGAGACGTTGTATGGCGGCTCTTATACGGACGCTGCCATCGAAGCATGGGCAGAGCGCATCGAATGCTGGGCGGCAGGCCGCCCGCCCGGCGATGCCCGTCTCATCACCACTCGCATGCCGCGCCGACGGACATCGCACGACGTGTTCTGCTACTTCGACAACGATCAGAAGGTGAGAGCGCCGTTCGACGCACGGCGGCTGATGCAGCGTCTCGGGGTCGAGCCGGAGCACGCGCGCGGGTGATGTCTCCAGGCGATCGAGCTTCGCCCGTCAACATTGGCCCGCACTCGGCTGAACGTTCAGGTAGGGTCATGCTAAAGGCGGTCCAGGCGTAGATATCGAAGATCGCATCGGTGAAGGCGTCGGGTGCTTCCTGCGGAAGATTGCGACCGGCATTCGCCACGATGCGGTTCTCATGGCGGCCAGTGAAGCATGAGACGCGTGGCAAACGACGACATTGCCTAACGCGCCGGCCCTTGAGTCGTCAGGGGACTGCTGCCGCGTCGGGCCACCAGTCCGGTGAGCAAAGACGGGGCATCGCGAACGACGGGCTGATTGCCGGCCAGTGCCACAAACACCCGCCGCACGCCCTTGCCGTCATTTCGATGGCATTGCGCGCAAAGTCCACACACACCGCTTCGCCTTCAGGCGACGGAAGAACGAATGCGGCATGATGTCTGACCCGAGGTTATCGGCAAACAAGCATCGATCAGGCGATCACAATAATGATACGGCACGATGTATGCTGGCAGTCACGGCATGCTTTCTGAACGGCATATCTATGCAAGCCACAATCGTCGCTCATACAAATCCCCCGACAGGGGCAGACGTCGAAGTACACCGGTTCACGTTCGTGCTCGATGATGGGACAGCACCTCCGCTATCTGAATTTATTTCGTTGCGGACCGCACGGGTCATCGTGGCCAATCTGGAAGATGGCAACGCGTTTATTAAAATGCTGCAAGCAATCGTCGACGCGAAGTCAGAAGATTACGACAGTCTCGTTGGCCGGACGTTCCCAGACCACTTCAAGGTGTGTCCCGACGAAACTCATCCGATGCCGGGTCCCGACAGCGAAGCACCATCCTCATGAAAGCTTGGGCGAAGAGCTTCTCGAAATTCTTTAGCCTGATCTCGTTGTATGCGCCCGGCGCAGTCGTTGCGCTCAAACTGCCCGTGCGCCTCCTCCAGAGACATTCTTAAAGCGTCAGCCTAAGCGGGATTGGTTGCTTCACGCGCTAATTTCTGCAGAGGGTGCGTTGGAGGGTTTAGTCGAGGGAGAGCGAGAATCAGATCGAGAAGATCCAAGAGGACCGCCCTCGATTGGCTCTAACTGCCGTCGGAGACAGTTGAGCACCGCGACAGTGTTGACGGAATACCGCAGTCTATGAGTGGCTCAGAGGTGGCCAAATGGGGCAATCATAGTGGTCGACACGTGCCAACCTGATACGTCGAACAGCTGCCGAAGACCATCACCACAAGGACTTGCATTTCTAAGCATGGGAACTAGCGTGATGAGAAACCAGTGGCCGCCTGCACTGTGCCGTGGCCGGCGCAAGGCGGACAACCGCGTCGATCCTACTGCCGGTCAAGAGAGGTAGATTGAAGTCACACTTCGGTGGGATAGGGCTCACATGTCCAGAAACAGCTCGTCCGAAGTGTCTCTTCTGGCGCCACGCCCACGCTACAATGGATGCCGTTGCGTTGCGCAATTGTCCTGCCCCCGCTTGCAAAAGAAGATGGGTAGACCAGGCGAAGGTTGAGGAGAGGGGATGAAGGGAAACAAGCTTAAAGCGGTCTTGTTGGTTGAGGACAATGAGAACGACATTGAGTTGACGCTCCATTCCCTGACGGAGGCCGGGCTGGAGAATCCGGTTTCCGTCGTGCGAGACGGTGTGGAGGCGCTTGAGTATCTCCGTTGCCAGAATCAATGGAGTTCGCGTCAGGACGAACATCCTGCCGTTATTCTGCTCGACAAGAAATTGCCGAGACTCGATGGACACGAAGTACTCGAAGCCGTGAGAGCAGATGAGCATTTGCGGCGGATTCCCATCGTTATGCTGACCTCCTCGCGCGAAGAAAGTGACCTCTTGCGAAGCTACGATCTCGGTGTCGATGCTTACGTTGTCAAGCCGGTCGGATTGCGAGACTTCATGGACGCGATTCGCGACATCGGTGTTTTCTGGCTTCATGTCAACGAGCAAGGCTATCCGGCGACCGCGAAAGCGACTCTTGGTTGCTGAACGGTCGCCCTAATCGGTTAGAGGCAGCGACACGAAAAACGCGGCTCCCATGCCGTCGCCCTCGCTTCGAGCCTCAACGGATCCATTGTGACGCTCAGCTAGCGTCTTGACGAGCCATAGTCCCAAGCCAAGCCCTCCGACGCGACCAGATGCACTCGGCTTGATTTGCTCGAATCGCTCAAATACCTTGTCGATCGTATCGGCAGCAATTCCGCGACCGGAATCCTGCACGCACAGGACGGCCTTGTCGCCCTCGGCCGAAACCGAAACATCGATCACGCCCGCTTCAGTGAATTTGATAGCGTTGTTGATCAGGTTCCACACGATCTGCTTTATTCGCGCGGCGTCCCCTTGTACGACGCAACGGTCCATTCGGCTCGTTATAAACCGCCAGCCTTTGTGTTCTGCCTGTAGCCGAAGGTCACTCACCAGGTCGGCGATAAGCTCGGCCAATTCAACTGCGGCAAAGCTAAAAGACAACTTGCCTGAGACAATTGCGCCGCTGTCGAGCAGGTCGTCAACCATCAGCGCCAATTGCCTGGCGTTGCGCTGGATGGTGGCGGCGGCCTGCGGGAGGTGGCTTTTGAAGCCAGGGCGCTGCAACAATTCCGTCCAGTTCAAGATGACGCCTACTGGAGAGCGGAGTTCATGCGAGACCGCCGCCATGAAATGGTCCATTGCAAGCGCGTTCCGGTCGCTTTGTTCACGTGCGAGCCGCTCATCTCCTGCAATCTGTCGATGGTCGAGCTCTTGCTGTTTCCGAGCCGTGATATCGAGCACGAAACCTAGCATCTGCGTTGGGCGACCCGCTTCATTGTAGAGGGCGCGACCGCCAACCATGACCCAATGCTGTGAACGATCAGGCCATACAATTCGGTATTCGACGCGATAGTCCTGGTGATTCCCGATGGCTGCGTCCAGCTCCGTTCGCACCCAGGCACGATCCAAGGGATCAATGAGTTGTTCAAATAATCGAGCTTCGCTTAGCTCGTCGTCAAGATCCAAACCGAAGTTGCTCTTACATTCGTTGGTGCACGTGACCACGCCTGTGAGGAGGTCGCGTTGCCACGCGCCTACATTGGCAAATGCAAGCGCTTCCGCAAATCGCGCGCGGCTTTCCGCGAGTTGCCTCTCCTTTTCTTCCGCGATTATCCGGCGCAACTGCGCTTGCGATCGCAGACGCGCTTTTTCCCGCTTGTCTGCATCCTCCCGTTCGACTCGGTCCGTCGCGTCGATGACACGAAGCGCAATGTAGGACTGAGTGCTGTCAGCCGGCGCAACGACACTCGCGCCGAACTCCCAAACGCGGGTTTCGGGGGACTTCGACGGATCCAACTGGAAATTACCAGGAAGGTAGGGTGACTCAGCGGACGTGCCTGGCAGCAATTTGGCGCAGACAGCAGCGAGCCACGCATGACGAGCCTTGCGTTGATCATCGGTGTCGTGCGGGTTGAAATCTACGATCGACTTGCCCATTACGGCATGTCGCGTTAGTCCACTTAAAGCAAGGAACCGATGGTTAGCAAATACGATCCGCAAATCGTCGTCGACAACGACATAAGCGTCGCACAAGGCTTCGAATAAGGCGGATCCGTTAGGCTCGTGGGGAAAGGATGTTCTTAGCGGGTCATCCATGTGCGAAATGATCGTTTGCAGCGCGCGCCTCGGAAAGCGGCTGATCGATATTCTCGCATTGTTTTCTGTTGTCGTCTCTCACGGACAAGGCCGTGGTGAGTCGTAACCACGATCGCCGGCGCATTCTCCAGTCACAACTACCGCGCAAACCTTTGGCAAGTCAGTCGAGGTTCGAGGGCCCGTCAGTTGAGATTGTTATAGCCTATTTGGTGCCATCTACGGAGGATAAGAGATTTTTTTGACTAAGGCGCATCCAGATCGTCTTTGGTTTCGTACATTCCTCGGCGGCTGTCCTATATTTGTCCAGTCGCTAACGATCCGATCTGGGTAGCGAGCCAGCGCGTCGCGGGGCGGCCTGCGTTTGGAATTGTGGTATCGAGCTCGGACATGTATCTAACATCGCGAGCACACTGCGACTTAGCTGCTCGTTCCGGTAGCACCTTTTATCCTTGGCTCGCGGGTGACCATGCCGTGCATCAGCGAAAACGACAAGCTCGAGATCTTCTGTAAAAAACGACAACTAAAAAACGCGTGCCCGTTGCTTCGTCGGATGCAATTGGCCGGGCATGACGGAGCCCAAGAACGGTACCTTAGAGGCATATTCCGGCCACTCGCACGATGCCCGGCACGGTCGAGAGGTAGTAGCTGCCGTTCTCCATCGAAGGGAAATAAGGCGAGTCGTCCAGCCCGCCATGACAGCGCGACCACGATCTGCGCGCCTTCCGCGCGCATCTGCGGCACGTACTTTTCCGCGCTTTCCTTGAGGCCTTGCGTGTAGACGTCGCCGTCGAGATTGCGCTTGTCGCAAGACATGAACCACGGGCGGCGTGGAGCGGATCACGCCTGCCTTGACCGGCACGATGACCGCCTTGCCGTCCGGACCGGTGTCGTGCAGGTTGCAAGATGGTTTGCGCGCTCCACGCTGAAGACCTGATTGCAAACGTTTGGCGCTTTATTTCTTACGAACGGCGGTCAAGTTCGCTTCTCAGCGACCGTTTACCAATGAAATCAGAGTCGCCTTCCCGAAACGAGAGACGACATTTTCATGGACGCCGTGCCCATGTGGCACGGCCGCGATAGCCCGCGGAAAACTCCATCACCCTGTTCGAATGCCTTCCGCATGCGATTGTTCCGAGAGAAAGCGCGTTTCGCCGGTTTCGCCGCAACGATGCTCGCTTCGTTTTCGACGTGCGCTCATGCCGACGAGCCTCCTGTGGTTCCGCTCACCGGCGGCAAGTTGCTATTGACCTGCGGCGTGTCCGAACTGGAAGGCGCAGCGGGCGGCGGTCTCACACCGTGGGCCGTCATCGGCGGCTATGGCACGGCTGGGCAGCTCGGCGCAAACGTGCACGGTACCTACGTCCATACGCAGGACTATGCGCTCGGCTCGTGGGGAGTGACCGTAGGCATCGCAAACCGCGTCGAGCTCTCGCTGGCGCGGCAGCGCTTCGACACCCGCGATGTCGGCGCAACCCTCGGTCTCGGCGAGAACTTCACGTTCAACCAAAACATCTTCGGCGTAAAGGTGCGTGTGCTGGGCGACGCCGTGCTCGATCAGGACACGTGGGTTCCGCAAATCTCGGCCGGCCTGCAGTTCAAGCACAACGAGCAGGGCGACATTGTGAAGGCCGTGGGCGCCATGAGCAATTCCGGCACGGACTTCTATCTGTCCGCGACCAAGCTGCTGCTCGCGCAAAGCCTGTTGCTCAACGGCACGGTGCGTTTCACCAAGGCGAACCAGTTCGGCTTGCTCGGCTTCGGCGGTGACAGGTCCAATGCGTATCACGCCGAGTTCGAGTCGTCGGTTGCGTATCTGCTGTCGAAGAGCATCGCGATCGGCGGCGAATATCGGATGAAGCCCGACAACCTGTCGTTCGCGCGCGAGCAGAACGTCTATGACGCGTTCGTCGCATGGGCGCCCAACAAGCATGTGTCGCTGACGGCCGCGTATGTCGCGCTGGGCGACATCGCGACCGTGCGGAATCAGCGCGGCCTTTATGTTTCCTTGCAGGCGGGGTTTTGAACATGACGATTCGTCTCGCTGCTTTCATGCTCGCGTTGCTGGTGTCGTCGGCCAGCGCCGGCGCGCGCGCCGACGACGCACTCTATCAACAGTTCGGAGCGACGGATGGGCTGACGAAGATCGTCGACGACATGTACGTCAACGTCCTCGCCGATCCGCGCACCGCGCCCTATTTCGAGAACGCGCCGATCAAGCGCATCAAGCGGAAGCTCGTCGAGCAGATCTGCGTGCTGCTCGACGGTCCATGCGTCTATACCGGCCGCTCGATGAAGCGTACGCACGAAGGTCACGCGATCGACCGGGCCGCCTTCAATGCGGTGGTCGAGGATCTGCAGGCCGCCATGGACAAGAACGGTGTGCCGTTTCACGCGCAGAACAAGCTGCTCGCGAAGCTCGCGCCCATGTATCGCGAGGTGCAGGACCGCGAATGAAGCCCCTCATCTGCATGCGCTCGTGTGCCGTCTTCGTGGCCGGGTTCGGTTTCGCCATCACGTTCGCACACGCCGCCAGCGTGCGCGTTCACGTCGTCGATCAGGCCGGCGCAGCGGTGCAGGATGCGGTTGTCTACGCGCTGCCCGTCAACGGCAAGCTTCCAGCGACCAAGCCAGCCGGCGCGGTCATCGACCAGGTGAAGCGTCAGTTCGTGCCCATGGTGTCGGTCGTGCGCACCGGCGCGGCCGTCTCGTTTCCGAACAAGGACAACATCGAACATGATGTGTACTCGTTCTCGCCCCCGAAGCGTTTCGAGCTGAACCTGTATCACGGCATTCCCGCGAATCCGGTGGTGTTCGACAAAGCCGGCCTCGTCGTGATGGGCTGCAATATCCACGACGCGATGGTCGCGTACCTATTGATCGTCGACACGCCGTGGTTCGCCAAAACCGACGCAAACGGCATGGCGACGATCGACAATCTGCCTGCCGATTCGTACACGGTGATCGCCTGGCATTTCCGCCAGAGCGACCCGAATGCGCAGCCGACGCGCAAGGTCAGCGCCGTCGGCGGAGACGGCTCGGCGACCTTCGCCCTCAAACTGAAGCCGGCGGAACAGGACGAGCAACCAAATGCTGCTCCATAGCCTGCGCGCACGCATAGCGCTCGTCTTCGTGATCCTGATGCTCGTCGCGCAAGCCGCGGCGTTTCTCGTCATCAACTCGGTAATTCTGAAGAACGCGCATCGCAACGCCGAGGAGCAGCTTTCTGTTGCAGAGCGGGTGTTCGGGCAGGTCCTGCATGGCAACGGCGATCAGTTGACCCAGGCGGCGAGCGTGGTGGCGGCGGACTTCGGCTTTCGCGAGGCGGTCGCGACGCACGACAGCAAGACCGTCGCGTCCGCCTTGCAGAATCACGGCGACCGCATTCATGCGGATCTCGTGATGCTCGTCGACCTCGACGGCAAACTGATCGCCGACAGCGCGAACATGGGGCACGAAGGCATGGCGTTCCCGTTCCCGGCGCTTATCAAGACGGTCGCGAAGAAGGGCGATGCGTCCTCGTTCGGCATGATCGGCGGGCGCGCTTACCAGCTCGTCGCGGTTCCCGTGAAGGCGCCGGTCGCGATTGCATGGGTCGTAATGGGCTTTGCCATCGACGACATGCTAGCGCGCGAGATGAGTTCGCTCACATCGCTCGATGTGTCGTTCCTGACCGTCGAGGCGAACGGCAAGTGGGCGGTGCTCGCGAGTTCGCTGCCGGGCGCTGCGCGCGGTGCGCTCAGGAATCAGACGCAACTCGCCGAGGACGGCTATGCAACGCGTATCGTGCGCCTCCATTCGGAAGGCCAGACGGTCGCGGTGTTGCTTGAGCGCTCGCTGACGGAGGCGCTCGCGCCGTTCCGCAGCCTGCAGTCGACCTTGCTGCTGATCACGCTGCTAGGCGTGCTCGTATCGATCGTCGGCAGCGTGCTGACGGCGCGCTCGGGCACGCGTCCCATCGCGGCGCTCACGCAATTTTCGAAGCGGATCGGTCGAGGCGACTACGCCGAGCCGATCGACGTTCACCAGAGCGACGAGATCGGCGAACTGGCGCGTGCATTCAACCAGATGCGGGAAGGCGACAAGTCGTTCGTGCTCGGCATGTCGCAGCACAAGGACGACGAGATCATCGTCCGCTCCACCATTGATCTCGGCCATAACATGGGCCTGAAGGTGGTGGCGGAAGGCGTTGAAACGGAGGGCATGCTGGAACGTCTAAAGGCACTACGCTGCGATCTCGCACAGGGCTATCACTTGAGCCGGCCGCTTCCGCCCGCCAGACTCGAAGCCTGGCTCGATGTGTGGCAAAGCACCCACGAAGGCGCATTGATCGCCGGCGCTGAAGAAGCCTGAGGGCGCTATCCGTTGAGGCGACCCGACAGACGCCGCGCATGATAGCCTTGCTTCGCAGCGCCGCAGACCTTGCGCCAGGATAGCGAAGGAAAGTTCTCCTTCAGTAGAGTCGACGAGGATCTTTTGGCAAGAAGGCGTTAGCTCGACGGGCAGTCCTTTACTCGATAAGTTGCTCTTGCCTCACGTTGAGACCTATCGCAAGCATGTAAATTTGCAATGAAACCTCTGCGCAATATATTGTTACAATCTCCACATCGTCTCGGCACGACCGTTCGGTTGAGAGCTCATCTAGATCGGCCGGTCGTTTGCGAAGACCGAATGCCAGGGGCGCGCACCCTCCGTCGTCTCAGCCAGATTGCTTCACCGTCTCTCAGGTTCTGGCACGGCCCTCGGATTGGCCAGAACTTTATAGCCGACCCCTCAACCGGGTCGGCTTTTTTTTGGACATAAGGATTCTTTACCGGCCACTTGCGCTTTGCTTACATTAATTCGCGGGCAGTGCGTGACTTGGAACCGGTCCCAGCGATATTATTTATTCTGCAGCGTCGGACCACCATTGTCGGCCCGCCAGAACCTGAGAGAGAGCCGAGGGATAAAACAATCGGCCGACGCTGCACCTCGGCGGAGCAGATCGCTCTTGCACGTGTATGTGAACGCCAGCGCTCGCTTCCACGCGGTGGTACTTCCGCGCCGCTTGCCCGCGCCTCCTGATTATCTTCGATGCAATAGTGTGCAGGTCCGTACGGCAACCCGAGTAGGGCGGGATAGGGCAGTGCGCAGCGACACCTGGATGGTTCGCAGCCAAGCGACAGGGAGAATCCTGTCGGTACGATGCTAAGGGAGCAGAAATTTGTGGGCCGCGAGGCGAAGCGCGCATCTGAGCTTTTGGAAGGCCCCCGCGTCAAGGGAGCCTGCCGGATGTTCCCACCCCTGAATGAGCGAAGCTACGAACCTGGGACCGCCAATAGCGAATTCACCATCGGCCCGTGAACGATCGAAACACCTGCTCCGCATCCTTACCGACATCGAGAAATGCGCGGAGATGACAAACTGGCGTCTAATTGGACTAATAAGAGTGTGCTCGAAGTATTCCGAGCGTTTCTGTCAGTACAATACGGGCTTTTGGTGGGTGCAGATCGCGCCGGCCATTCCACGTGACTTTAATTAGAGAGACAGTATGGCAACTGGTACGGTTAAGTGGTTCAACGATGCGAAGGGCTTTGGCTTCATTTCACCTGATGGTGGCGGCGACGACCTTTTCGCCCACTTCTCAGAAATCCGTTCAGAAGGCTTCAAGTCGCTGGCGGAAGGGCAGAAAGTGACCTACGAAGAGAAGATGGGGCCCAAGGGCAAGCAAGCATCGAACATCAGGCCGGCATAACGCCCGGCGGTTGACATGGCGGAAAAGGCGCGCGGCTTGCCCCGCGCGCTTTTCATTCGCGGCGCGTATCGCGCGGCTCTAATAGCGATCGCTGATCTTTACCTAGCGCAGCGGCGCACGTGACGCGTTTCATCCACACGAACCCGCTTGCTAGCGTAATCAGCGTGTGCTGCGATAGCTAAGTTTAGAGTAATCGCGCGACGGCACGCCGCTGCGTCACGCGCAGCTTGCCTGCGCATCGATGCTGCGTTGCTGCCACAATCCTTGCTGGCGATGCGCCGATCTATGTAGGCGATAGCGCGGCCCGCAGGGCCGTTCCGTCAATGGTCGTGACGCAATCATCAAGGTGTCGACCTGCGCGATTTGCGGCCAGGATCTGCATTTGTTCGCTGGCCGCATGGCAAGAAGGATATTCGCTACGACACAAATGAGCGCTCTCGAGGGTCCCTCCGGTTACGAGTGCGCCGTGCGACACATGAATGAAGATCTCGCCGACTCGTTCCCTGCACTCTAAATGCACGTATGACGAGGACGGTACCCGTGGGCAGTCCCGCATTCGCATGCCATTCTCCAAACCACTCGAACTTCGCAGCCGCTATCCAGCTAGCTTCGGCTGCAAATGGCACGGTCTGGGCATCTCGACGGACGGTTTCAACGGGCCGGAGCACGAAGCTCGCTTCACCACCGAGAAACACGTAGCAGATGCGAAGTTTCGCGCATGCCTCGGTTCCGGAAGGTGTGCCATAGCCATTGCGGGACTGTGTCGTGCTGAGTTTCTGTGACAGCCGTTGCGACCAATGCAGCGATGGTAGGAGAGGAGATCTTTTGTGACCGAAACATCAGCAGGCGCCGAGTCGCCCCATCTTGATGACGCCCAGCGCGAGCAAGCCGCTGATCACTCCACGCCACATCCGCTCGTCGTCCATGAAATTGTTCGAGAGGAAGGCGAGACGGCGATGGAACGCACCGCATTCGCGTTGACGTCGTCAGCTGCAGCTGCGGGTCTCTCGATGGGGTCTCGTTCCTCGTAGAAGCGATCGTTCAAAGCGCCCTCCCCAAGACAGATTGGCGTCACTTGATTTCAAGCTTCGGCTACACCATCGGCTTTGTATTCGTGATACTAGGACGCCAGTAGTCGTTCACTGAAAGTACGCTGACCGCAGTTCTTCCTGTGCTGACCCGGCGCGACGGGAGTACGGTCATTAAGATGCTTCGCCTGTGGTCGATCGTTCTAATAGGGAATCTGATCGGTACAACTATCTTCGCGGCGCTCCTTCAATTCAAGGGTGCTTTCGGATTCGAAGTAAACGCCGCACTGGCGGAGGTGGCTCGCTCGCCCTTCAGTGCCAGCTTCGGCGACACGCTCGTCGAAGCGGTGTTCACGGGATGGCTCATCGCATTGATGGTATGGCTGCTGCCGAGTGCTCGTTCGGCACGGCTTCTGAACATTTTGCTGGTCACCTACACGGTCGGTGTGTCCAAGCTGACGCATGTGATCGCCAGTTCAGCAGAGGCGGCGTACGCGGTGCTAACGCACGCCGCGAGCCTAGGTGACTATTTCAGCGTTTTCCTAGTGCCGACTCTGTTAGGCAACATGATCGGCGGTAATTCCCTGGTTGCAATCGTGAACCATGCGGCAATCGCCCCAGAGATCGATCATTCGGAGTGACACATAGAGCCGGGCTGTATGCTTGCACGCAATCTTCGTGGCGTCGGACCTAGTCGTCCTCGTCGTCGAGATTCTTGCTGGACGAAGTGGAACCTTCCGTGTCGGGCTTTTGCGTTTGGTCCTTGCCCGATTCAGTTTTTGACACGTTTAGCTCATCCAGCTTGCGGTCGATCGTGTCCTTAGCATCAGGGCTTACACCTTCATTCGAAGAAGCAGTCATTACGTTTCTCCTTAAGACGGCACCCCCACGATGAAGGCGCCTGGTCGATAACCTCGGCGAACTGGCGCGCATCGGACGTGCCCAGTGCCCCGACGATGTAGTTCGCGCATCCGCGCGTGATAAACGCACCCGGCTCCCCCAAATGTGCCAAAACCCGCGGTGGGGGTACGAACGTAGCATTGGCGGTCGGCTTCGTGCCTGGGGCTGCATACTGCGCCGCCGGTGATGTAGATTTAAGCGCCGGCGACGCGCGATCGGTCAGTTCGGTCGCCGACCCCACCTCCTGGCCGGGGTGTGCGGCGGTGGATCAGGCGCACCGAGCAGCTTCGACTTCGGTACGTGTCGGATGCCGTCTAATTTTGAGCCGGCCATCGCAAAATTCGATGTATCCAGCGGCTTCGAACGCATTCAGCCAGCCGTCCATTGGCCACCGCTCCCAGCGATCATGAAAGACCGTTGCGTTTCGCACAATATCGGCGAAGTGATTCAAAGGCGGGGAGTAGGTCGGATGATGTTGATGGAACGCCTGTGCGTCAACGAGCTGCAGCCCCACAGCTAAGCGCTCTGCTCGGAATGCAAAGTCTGTGTCCTCGCCTCCGTAGCCCGTGTATGCCTCATCAAAGCCGCCGATTTGTTCGAACGTTTCTAGATGGCACGCGAAGTTGAGAGACCAAAACATCGGGTGTGGAAGCGCGTCACCAGGTGCAAATGCACCGAAGGCTTCATGGCTGGACGAACAAGCGTCGAGTGACGCCTCAGACCAATCGGAGAGTTGACCGGGGGGCAGGTAGTTCACAATCCCTTGATAGATCGTTCGTTTGTCGCGCTTCAGGTATCGCTCGTACGACCCAAGCAAATCGTTTGATGGTATGCAGTCGACATCCAGAAAAACCAGTTCATTGCTCTGCGCTGACCACGCAGCGAGGTTACGCGCTTTCGCTAAAGGCAAGCTGCCGTCGGTCGTGCAAATCTCAAGGTGTTCGATCGCAAACCGTTCGCTGCGCCACGGGTGAATTGACTGGTTCATCTGAACGACGATCAAACGTTCTGGCAAAACGCGCGATCGCTCCAGCCCCGCGATCAGGTTGTCGAGGTGCGCCTCACGACCATGTACGAGTGTCAGCACGTCCATCAGTTCCTGCCCGGCAGGGATTGGTGCACCACTCGGGAAATCGCGCGTGCCGCTTCGTCCGATCCAGCGGAGCAAAAGCGGTCCCATCGCTCGGGCATTTGCATGAGTGCCCGTTGTAGCAGGTCCGGCCATTGAGCGGCCTCTGGCGGCATTTCTAAAACGATCGCCAAGTTGTATCGCGCGAGTATTGCAGCAGTTGAGCGCTGCTCGCCAAACGGACGATCTTCTGGAATGCAAATGAAGCGCTTTTTCAGGTGGGCGATCTCGCTGACCAGGCTGTCGCCCGCGGACCCGACAACCACATCGGATCGAGCAATCCACCGTAACGGATCGTCGACCTGCCCGAGGAATGACAAATTGGTCGGGTATGTCAAAGCAACGTGGTCGAGGCATCCGATCACCGTGAAATGCCATTGTGGACATGCATGAGCGGCCGCTAGCGTTGCCTCGGCGACAATGGGCGCGCCGCCGAAGCCGGTGATGATCGTCACGTGCCGTCTCGACTCCTCGACATTAGAGACGGGCGCAGTGCCATTCTCGGCGAGATGCTCGTAACGTGAGATCAACCCGGTGTAGTCCGTTTTTTCGCGCCACCGCACCGGCGTATCCGGTTCTTCCCACTCTGCAGGGTAGGGGGCGAGCAGACGAGTGGCACTCTCATACGCAAAGTTGTGAGCCGCATCGAATCGATTGCCTCTCTGCCGCACATAGATAACGGGCACCCCACATAACCTGGCCAATGTCGCAATTTCGACCGAAACGTCGACTATCAAGATGCAGGGCCAATGTTCCTCGAACCACGCCGTGAGCCGCCTGGCCCGCTGACGCAATCCGTCAACGCACAATGGCGCGTAGTGAAGGTGATCAAACGACTCAACAACGCACTGTTCGTGGTAGTCCGGTTGCAGATGACAATGTTCGACGCCGTTGATGCACTGGTCGCCGACGAGGCTGCTGAACAGGGTCGCGCGATGCGTAAGTTTGGGCGCGATCGCGCGAGCGCGTTGCAAATGACCGTGCCCCTGATGATGTACGTAGAACCCAACTTCGGTTTCACGCATCGACGCTCGCTCCGATAGTGGATGCACCGTCAGCGAATGTGTCCATGACCGGCACGCCCATACAAACGCTTTCAAGAAGGTCCTCGTAGCGATCGATCATCACTTCAATGTCCCAAAGCGCTTCCGCCCGCTGCCGGCATGCGACGGGCGACAATTGGACGGCAGCGCGCATGGCTTGAGCAAGCGCAGCCGCATCGGGGGCGCTCGCTAGCGCCACGGTGTCCGGAGATGCAAGCTCGCGAATAGCGCCGCGGTCGAAAGCAGCGACCGGTGTTCCGCACGCCAACGACTCCGCCAGCACCATGCCGAAGGGTTCGTCCCAACACGGGGTGATGACGCTGACGCTTGCCTGGCGTAATGTCGCGGCCAATGTGCTTTGATCGAGGTGGCCAAGGTAGGTCGCGCCTTGCCCCAGCCGCGGTGCAATCTCACGGTCAAAATAGATTTGGTCGGACACAAATCCAGCAATTCGGATCGGCATGCCGATCGACCGTGCTGCATCGAGTGCATGGTGCGCGCCTTTCTCGGGGACCAGCCGTCCGTACCATATAGCGTAGGATTTTGTTTTGTTGCGTTCGGACGTCCACGCGTCCAAAGCAATCCCATTGGGAATGACGCGACAGTTCGGTATCAGAGCTGCCCAACTTTCCGCGTTTGTTTTCGACACCGTGACATAACAATGGGCGCCGCGGAGCTGGCTTGCCGTGACAGCGGTCGCCAACTCGAAGAATGGAGGGGTGTGGAGGACAGTGAGCATGGGTGTCGTGATCAACGCCGCCATCGTAATCGGAACATAGTGCAGCGAGTTGTTGAAAATCACGTCGAAGCCCTGGCCGTCGATGGATTGCATGCAATCCATATAGGCGTGATGCTCAGCAATGTACTCGGCGCTCAATACGTCGTGACTGTGTCGATCCGTCTCGTAGTCGATCGATGAAGCCACGTTCACCTCTTTGACGGGAAGCGACGGGTCGGAGCCTGCGCGGGCGAAAAGCATCACATCATGCCCTCGAGACTTCAGGCGTCGAACCGCTTCGTAAGTGAACGCTTCGAGCCCTCCCGCGAACGGCTGAGCAACTGCATGCTTGATGTGAGTTAGGATCGCTATTTTCATTGTTCTGATGGCATCGAAAGCAGAGGTTTGAAGCGCTGGGTCATCACAATGCGGCTTTTATTGCATGTGCCCTCCGCATGAACCATACCCATGGCCCTGTGAATTTTCCAATCATTTTGTCAGATCATTCGGCGGTCTTTTCGACCATACAGCCCTACTGCTGTTTTACTTTCGAGCAGGACCTCGATAATTCGGCATTCTCTTGCTGTACATGACGTTGCATTGTCGGGCGTCGATCAGTTTGCGTTTCAAGTGTCTGGGCCTCCTTGGTTAGGCGTTGCGCTGCTCGAAGATGGCGCAACGTCGGACGCTTGGCGTTCGCATTCAGAATGGTGCCCAATGGACGACCAAGTCCGAAGTAGTATGTGATCGGCGTGGGCGTAATCGCGGTCCGTGTCTCGCCTTCCTTTGTGGTGCCTTATTTTCTTTCGGCGCTGGAAAAGGCAGTTTGAGGGAGAGAGTGTCCGGCGATTGGTGAGAAGCGATATGCGTCCAGGTATGACATGTGCGATACGCTGGTCGACCAGGAGAGCGCCATGGACGTGACAGATCTGTTGGCCGAATGTCTTGCCGCTCAGCGGCAACTTGCAAGCGGTATATTTGTGAAAGACGAAGAGGCGACCAAGGTAGCATTGGCATTGATCGACGCATCACTTAGCTGCGTTCGAAGCGATGAGTACGCAGTGCACGCGCTGGATCAAGCGCGTTTAGTGGCGCAGGCAGGACACGCGAAAGAAGGTTTGGCTCGCCTGGAAAATGTGCTTGCGGCGATTTCAGCAAGGCGCTGAAGCACACCTGAGCGTACGCCGCTTCTCACCGGTGGCTACGCGTTTGATCGCAATCGATTTGCCGGACGGCGCGCTTTTGACGGCGACCCGGATTCTTGGCTTTCCGGGATTAAGTGCATTTTGCTTGGCGGGCCTCCGAGTTACTGTCCCGAACGAAAATAAGGTCGGGGACTTGCTATCTCCCTATGCAATTCGTCTCCATGCCAGTCACAAAGTGATCCGCTCGCCAGCGCTGGGTGCGCCGACACCTTTGGACAGACCAGCACGTCATTTTGGACGGGTGGAGGGGCCTACAGCGAGCGTGCGGCTCAGTGCGCATAAAGGTTCGAGGCTATTATGGCCGCGCGCGATCTGCATCCATTCGATCGCTGCGTCTTCCGATGCCTGAACCACGCATCAGCGTGCTGCATGGCAATCGATGAATTCGGAAACGTCATTGAGCACGGGCGCGACGGTGATGATGGCGGATAGAGCGCGAACCGGTTGTGCCATGCTACCGACAATCATTGCATGATTTATGTTGCTATATCGTTTGATTACAACCCGATCGTGCGCCGCACGAAGGCGCGCCGCGAAGCGATCAGTGTTGCCCGGGTCGACCGTGTGATCCGCCGAGCCGACCCCAAGAAAGATTGGCGGCTCGCCTCCAGAAACATGGTTGATTGGCTGACTATCGTCGCGTAGCTCTGCGGGGAAAACTGCTTTGAGGTCGTCGTCCTCTAAGGGAAGAAAATCGTACGGTCCCGCCAGTCCGATCGCACCCGCTAACGCACTGGATTCAACGCCGCGGTCCTTCAAATAATGGCCGTCGGTTGCGAGCAGCATCGCAATGTGCGCGCCGGCCGAATGACCCATGAGGAACAGTTGCGGGATCGGCCCCAAATTCAACTGTGTGGGCGCGAGCCCACGCGACCGCGGCGGCGGCATCGTCCATGAATCCAGGAAAAATCGTTTGAGGATACAGCCGATAATCCGGAATCACCGTGACGTAGCCTCGGGAGGCGAGCGCTTCGCCAACGAATCGATAGTCATTGCGGCCACCCGATTGCCAACTGCCGCCATAGAAGAACACCACGAGCGGCCTTGCGGAACCCGATCGGGGGCCGGCCTGGGGCACATAGACATCAAGCGAGTGACGTTTTCCGCTTTCGTAGGCCAGGTCCGAATGCTCAACATAGTCGTACCGAGGGGTCAACGCGTTGACGAGGGCGACGGGAGTGCACGCCGAAAGCAGTGCAATCGTCAATGCGCAGGAGCATGCATACACGAAGGAGAAGATGCGGCGTGGAATCGAAGGCATTCAAGATGTATGAAAGAGGGGCGCATTCGGCCTTTGACATCTACATACGAGATTAAAGCCTCCGTGGATGCTCAATCCCAAGGAGACGGATTCACGGGACAGTGTTGAGCGGATGGTAGACGTCGAAGCGATCCGTCGGGTTAAGACGCTCCGTATACAGTACCAGTTTCATGCCGGCAGGCTTCAGTCGTAATTTGAATAGGATACCTTTGGCGCCGTTCGCGACGACTCCATCGCCGAGAATCCAGCTGGGAGGCTCGATCCGTTCATTGAACCAACAGTGGTGGCAGTCGGAATAAAAATCCTTTAACAACGGAGACCACTTTTCGCTCTCGTACCCGCCGGTGAATCGGTGAGCAAATGGATATGGTCCAGTGGCTATAGCTCGGCCGTAGCCGATTGTGGCAGACCGACACGCAGTCTTGTGCCAAGTCGTGTCCATGCACGCCGCTCAACCAATATTTTCCTTTTCGAACGCGCCTGCACTATATTAGTTTGAGACTTTCAGGTGAGAGCTCGAAGCGCGCAAGCTCTAGTCATCAGCGCGCGCAATCGGCATAAAGGAGTTGTGCATGAATCCGCGCGATGTCGGTGTCGATGATCCTTTGGACGATTTCACAACCTGGCAGTTTGAATTTGAGGGTGATAGTAAGAAAGTGTATCTGGCGGGCGCAGGACCTGCGGTTATCGTAATGCCGGAAGTGCCGGGCATTAGTCCCCCTGTCGCCCGTTTTGCCCGTTGGGTTAAGGATGCAGGGTTCCGCGTATACATGCCCTCATTGTTTGGCCGCGATGGAGCAGTGGTTGACGCCGATGAAGGGGCAGCGGTGCTGAAGCGCCTCTGCATTAGTGCCGAGTTCAGCGCTATGCAATCTGGGCGCTCAAGCAAAATGACGCACTGGGTACGTGCTTTGGCTAGACATGCGCACGCAGAATGCGGCGGGCCGGGCGTTGGTGCCGTCGGCATGTGTTTCACGGGAAATTTCGCGTTGACGATGATGCTTGACTCAGCGCTGATTGCGCCTGTGTTGGCGCAGCCGGCCTTGCCGCTCAACGACCCAGGTGGTTTGGAAATTTCGCCTGAAGAATTGAGCCAAGTGCGTTCCAGACTGGACCGGGAATGCCTGGAAGTACTTGGGTTGCGTTTCCGTGACGACCCGCTGTGTACGGCTGCCAGGTTTACGGCCTACCAGAACGCATTGGGCGAGCATTTTGAAGGCATCGTGTTGCCGGACGAGGTAGCGAACAAGGATGTCGCGCCATTCGTGGCCAAGTATGTGCCATCGCCTCATAGCGTGCTCACGCAGAATTTGATTGACAAAGAGGGAGAGCCGACGCTCGAAGTTCGCGATCGGGTGCTTGAGTTCTTGAAGCAGCGTCTCCAGACGTGACACCATATGCGGGCAAGGTCCACGTGCGCTTGCCGAGCCCCACGGCGCGCGGGATTTCGCAGGCCGACGGGGATTTGGCCGGGGACCGCTGATCGACGCAGAGATTATCGGTCGTTCGGTGGCGTATCTTTGCCTCCTGACGCGAATGCGCTTCTTCACACCGTTCGGCATGGGCGAGGTGTCGGGAATCGCCATGCTGTTTCATTTCAGGATCAACCGAAGTCGCTTCATTGCGGCGACGGCGCCCGCCACAGGCTCGTTGATCGCCTACAAGGTGCTCACCGCGTTCTTTCTCGAGTCCGCGTTTCTCGGCGTGCTGCTGTTTGGCCGCAAGCTCGTGCCGCAGTGGTGCATGAGTGTCCACCGCATTCGTGGCACTGGGAACGTTGATCTCGTGCACGGTCTGAACTTGCTCAACCATCCACCGACCACAGTCGCCGCGATGGAAGGGTCTCGCGATGCCTGCGCACTTCCTACATGTCGGGGATCGCGAACACGGTCGCGCGCATGCGTGTACCGGTTTCCGACAGCGGCCTTAAGGAGCGGCCGCGCGATCAACATCCTTTTGTGCCGGTGGTGTCTTTCGCGTCCGTATCATGGTCGGCACTCCGCTCGCAATGCTGCTCGTCGTCGTGCGTAGATTGCTCTTTCGGCCGCGCAGGCGCCTGTACGGGACTGGCACTGGCTCGCAAAGAGGCGGAAGGCGCGGGCGAAGCGTCAGACGAGGCATTGGCTAAGGCCCGCGCAACGCAGGCAACAGTAGATAGGCGCTGGCCGCTCATGCGCCGTACGCGCCGTCTCGGGCACGCTCAACGCCCGTTTGGTCGTGTGGCATGTCAGTCAGGAACGGAGCCTGAACGTCGGCCTGTAGGGTCACTCGTATGTTGATTGTCATGGCCGCGCAGATAACGGTCGATGAGGCGTCGAGCCTGTTCGACGCCCGCGCGCAATGCTTCGTCTTCTGTGCGCCAGTTGGGGCCTAGCACTTCGACCTGCGGCAGCTCGACCGCCTGAGCGCCGCGCGTCACGCTGATATCGGAGGTCCAGTCGCCGGTTTCGACCTGCCGTGTCGTCACGCGGGCCTCGTAGGCATCGAGTGAGAAGGTTTCGTTTGTCATAGGAGAACTCGCATGCGGGGAAGGGCCCTCTGTCTAGCATACAAAGTGCCGGGTCGATGTTTGAGTCGACATTGCGTGCCTCGCCGACGCTGCGGCACGTGCGCGGCTACTTGCACGCCAGTCCTCCCGATCGGCAGTGACGCTTCTCGTATTCGTTGATATAGGTCTATGCGAACAACGAGGGCGGGCATCGCAACTGGCAGGCGTTCAGCGCTTCGACGCAGAACACTGGTTTCTAGCTGAAAGGTATGGAAGAACTGGGCGGCGGACTGCGCGCCTAATTCGCTTTCGAGTAGCGTTCCAACTCGAACAACGATACGCAAGCGTTCGCGGGCGACGGCTTTGGCCCGCAAGCTTCGGTTGGCCTACAGAGAGCGACGCACACAGCAAATTGACGCTCGGCCGGCAGTTCGACGTGGTCATCGATTTCCCAAGGCTCATGTCCTACTTTTTCAACATGTGGGGCGGTAGCCTCGCGCCGTATAGGTTCGAAGACGACAATCTGGCAGCGGATTTCGTCGTGCCTAACAACATCATCAAAGTGGCGCCCGCGCCGTCGAGTTGCAGGTAGACGCCTACAATCGCCGAGCCGCCTTGCGCGAGCTGAACGGCGGGCCCGTAAGCACGGCTTTCTGCAGAGCCGGCGGCGGCTTTGCTTATCGCGTACATGCCTTCCACCGTCGCGAGAACAGCCTATTTGACCGCGGCGGCTCCAGATCATGCAAGCGCCTGCGATTGGCCTGCGGATGGACCGCGACGTGCCCATTTGTCACCGTCAAATGCGAGCGATCCCTCGTATTCTGAGAATAGTATGGGTCATTCATCCTATCGAGCGGCGCGACGCAGCAGCCTTGGATCTGTTTCCCATTCATCCCGCGAGCCGATTGCGATCAACGGGAAATCGGGGTGGATCGGGTTGAGGAGATAATTTGTTTCTGCAGGAACGACCGAGCTAGGGACGGCAAGGACCGCGCTCGTCTGGTTACGCGCCCATGCGGCGCCTATCTGCTGCAATTCATTTCGCGCCTCAAGGTCGCGCCAGTCGTTGGGCAGGCTCGCGCAATCGACGCGCTCGATCAGGGACTCAGGGATTCGGACCGGAATCATGATATAGCGGGCTCGTAAGGGTGAGTCCTGGACAAGCATTTCCAGCAAAGCGAGCGATTGAGTCTGCGCCGTGTACACGAGCGCAAGTCCTTTGGGGTTCCACCGTCCACCATACAGTCGCGGGCCCTCACCGGAAAAACTCCTGTCGGCAAACCGCTCCGTGGTGACTCGCCATGCCGTTACAGTCATGCAAACACACCGTGCTCGATGCGCCCCAGCGTATCCAAAACGCTCTCAGCACCGATGTCCGTGTCGATCAAGCTGAGGGGGGTGGCGTCGCCGAGTGCCGCCGCCGGTGCCTTGAGCCAACTGATCGCCAGTTCGAGATCTTCGAACACCTCCGCGGCACGCGCTGTGACACGCGCAAGCCTGAGCAATTTCGCCGACTCCTCGCGGCTGAACACGCCTTCGCGTTTGCGTCGAGCCAACGTACGCTCTGGAATGTCGAGTGCCTGCGCTAGCTCTGACTGCGAGATTTCGATCGATTTCAGAATGGAGTCGAGCGCCAGCGACGAAATCCCGTGACGAACAATGTTGACCCAATCGAGTCCAGAGCGCGGTGCACTTGGGAGCACCGCGCGGCCACCCAAGAGCGAGTCAGCAGAAATCTTGTCGATCACGGTCATAAGCACCTCCTGCCATTTGGCATTTATTTTACACCAAATTGGCAGAATGACCTACCGAGAGGAAGCTTGCCCCTAACGCCGGCTTCCTATGGTCGCCTACGCGAGTCAAACGGGCTGCGGGGGCAAGGGCGCGAAGCCGCTATTCGAGTCGATCAAAGTGGACAACGGCGACGCCGGCCGCATTACTCGCGTGCAACGCACAAATTCCTCATTCTCGTGGCACCGCATTGCGCGGATGCGTGCCGCAAGCCTTGATCGAAGCGCTCGAACCGTTGGCTTCGCGCGACTACTCCATCGCCTCGCTATCAACGGACGGCCGCCTCGAGCTGCTCCTGCGTCAGGCGCAGCATGCGGATGCGGCCGGCGGCAACAACATTTCGCTGGGTCTCGCATCCGGATGGCTGACCAGGCACGCGACGCTGAGCACGTCTGTCGAAGTGCGCATACGGATCAATCGGGCATTCCATGCACCGGCCGATGATGGTCCGCTCGTGCTCATCGGCGCGGGCACCGGGTTGGCTGGCCTGCGGGCGCATCTCAAGTCGCGTATCGAACGCGGTTGTAGTGCGAACTGGCTGATCTTTGGCGAGCGCAACCGGGCACACGATGCGTTCCATGTAGAACAGCTTGCTCGTTGGCAGGACCTCGGCATGCCGCAACGGCTTGATCTGTTGCGGTCACGCGATGGCGCCCGACTGCGTTATGTGCACGACGCTCTGCGCATCCATGCGGCGCTGCTGCGCGAATGGGTGCTGGCCGATGCGGCGATTTATGTGTGCGGCAGCGCGGCACGCATGGGCCGTTCCGTACAGACGGCGCTCGCCGACATTCTCGGGTGGGCCGAACTCGACGCGTTGCGTGTTGCCGGACGCTATCGGCGCGACATTTGTTGAGTCCACGCCCGCCGGTCCAGTGCGGGTGACAGACGCCGCCGCGCTGTTGTCCATGCTGCGCGCGGGAGAATATCTGGCGGGCGAGCGTCTGGACGACATTCCGGCGGACGGGCACCGGGCGAGAGCGGACTTTATTTCACGCCGTCGGCGCCATCCCGGCAGGCCAGAGTCGCCACGTTGGCGAATCATTTCTCGCGGCCTCTTTCGGAGTCGGTCTGGACTTGCGCCAAGTGAGGCTTGCCTGGCGCATTCCTAAGAGCTCGCGAGGGAAGATGGTGTCTGGTGTGATTCCCAAGCAACTGCCGTCGTGATCTGACGTACCTAGCGGCGAGTTCCTTGTCCAGTGCGGTCGCCCAGCATATCCGCGAGCGACTTGGCGCCTTTGAGCTTCGCGCCGGTAGTTGATTCTCCGATGCCAATGCCCGCGCCGTTCGCCTATACCTTGCCGCCCGGCGCCTTGTGGCCCTCACCGGTCACTGCATTGGCCGACGTCCACATCGACGGGAGCTAGGCGGGCGCCCAATGTTTCTGCGCATAGATTGCCTGCGCGGTAGCCTGTTGAACGCCAATCGATTTCCCTTTCATCCGTGCGGCGATCGGCTCTGAAGATCTGAGTGACAACGCGCCGTGACCGAAACGCAGCCATTCGCGTTCAGAACTGTTGTCCCATGCCGTTAGCTGTTGAATGGATACGCCAAATCATCCCCTCATGAGCGCATATGAGCTCCGCCTCGTCGACGCGGAACTGGGCCATCTGCGGCTAGCAGTATTTCGAGACTTAGCCGACTCCCACCCTGTGTTTCCGCCTGCCTACTGGCATACACGCGTCGCGCAAATCCTGGACACTCGACACTTGCTCCCCGGGCAACTAGCCGCAATCTCAACACTCTTCACGAGGATCGAATCCCGACTTGCGGAGGTCGATCTTGCCGCTTAGGCAAGTCCGAGCTACGCAATGGTGGCCCGTCCCAAGCCGCTGCGCAAGAGCGGATGCGAGGCCATGGAATCGCGTACGAAGCTGTTCGCGGCGAACAACGAGACACGGTTCGATGGCTTTGGTTTCGACCGCGTCGAACGTCGCGGCCGCAATCTGCGCGAACTGCAGCCACCTTGATCAAACCCACCTCAACGCGATCTTCAGTTGGGTGAGCCTGTACCGAACAGCTGTGTCTCCCAATTAGCTGTTGGGGTTGAACAGCGGTATGAGTGAGCGCATTCGCTAGGTTTTCGTCTGATCAAACCTCTAAAGTGAGAGACCGTGCGGATCGCGCTGATTCTCTGTATGTCGAGTGGAGAGGGCAGAATTGTCGGCTTCTTGTTTTGAGCAGTCAGCGACGATCATCGGGTGCGGCCAATTCTCGCCGTTCGTCATCGTAGTCAGGCGGTCATTCGAACGGCGGCTATCGCACATGGAAAGCTAGGGTGTGGAACGTCTGCCTCCCCGTCCTGACCACAATGACACGATTCCCTCCGCGATCATTCTAAAACCCGCCAACAACACGCCGGTCATGACGACAAGAGCGGTTATTCCAGTCAAGGCGCCTCCAATTTTATTGGAAACAGGTCGTAGAGTTTGTACGAGCCGAGCGTGATCATGCACAGAGCCAGCACGTAATAGGCCCGCCGCAGCATCTGCGTGAGCGTCCTGACTGGACGTGCGGCAGCGCGAATTGCGCACACTACGGAGGCTGAATAGGCCGCGGCAAGCGCTAACCAGAACAGTGCAGATAGCGGATCATTCATGGAGGGCGGACAGGGGCCGAAGTGGGCGATCAGCTAAACATGTTACATGCCGGGGTCCATCGTCTGTCGAAGTGGAAACCTGGAGGTGAAGCCGAGCGCAAGTCGTCTTGCAGCTTGCGTCGCCTGTCCGTCTTGAATCACAATCCGTACAATATCTCTCCGAATAAAGCAGCAAACCAGGCCTTTCGAGTTCACATTCAAGGTTGACTTCGTGCGGGCCGTTCGAGGCCACACTTTTCCGTCGTTCGGAATCCGCGGCTGCAAGGGCAACCATCGACGGAGCCCTCTCTGTCCTTAGCGCTTTCGACAAGCGAACCGCGTACGTTGGATGCCCGAGTCTGCATTGTGCTAACTCGATTTTCCAACGACTACCGCTCTTGGTTGCCGGTTCCTGCTTTAGTCGCACCGAAACTGATCTCAACGCTTTTGGACGAGTCGCCGTAGGTCCCAAGTCTCGCAGATCAGTGACGCAGAGCAAGTGGTGCTGCCTGCGCGCCGCTAGTGGCTTCGGCGAACACGATTGAGTTTGCAGCCTTTGTTATCGTGCAGTCAGTTCCGTTCGCCGTGGCGCTCGGCTTGACCATTCGTAATGCCGTTGCACTTGCTCCAGTGCCTGTAGCGGACCGCGGGCAGCGCATCAGCGTTCAAACGGCTTGATCTCACGTGTCCTCTGCTGGCGGCCTAGGCCCGGACGGCCGCGAAGGCCGAAGCATACTCGCGCACGCGACCACGTTTCCTATCGTCACGCATCGCATCGAGATCTAGAGAAAGGTGCCCCAAAACAAGGAGCCATTCTCTGGCCGTCATATCGACACTTAAAGTCGAGCGTGGCCGAACCCACAAGCCACACCAGAAAGCAGCAGCCATGCGGTTGCGAAAGACGACGAAAAACTGCAATCTTGGAAACTGGAGTTTGGGCAGGTTATCGAGAGGGCCACCCAAAGCACTCATTGCTTACTGGAGCGGCATGGCGAGTCCGTCAATCATCATAGCTGGCGCGGGACCCTGCGGAATCGGTGCTGCATTGACACTACGTCAGGCGTATTCCTCGACGCCTTTCATTCTGATCGACGAGCGCGACCACGCTGGCGGCAACGCAGCCTCCGCCGTCACGCCGGAGGGTTTCCTGTTCGACTATGGCGGACACGTGCTGTTCGTTCACGAGAAGTACGCCGCGTTCAGTGCAACGCTCCGTTCTCTGGACATCGAGTGGCACGAGTCCGAACCGATTCGCGGTGTCCATATGTTCGGCAAGCTCATTCCGACGCCCATTCAGCGTCACGTGCACCGCTTTCCGCCGGCACACGCATGGCCGATCTTCTCCGATCTGCTGCTGCACCGTCTGGGCAAAGCGATTGGCATCGGTCGCCGAGCGGTGCCCGAGACTGCCGATAACTTCCATCATCATCTTCATCGTTCCTTCGGCCGCGAACTGACGCGCCGGATCATGGAGCCGCTTAACCGAAAGATGTGGACGCTCGATCCACAGGAGATGAGCAGCGAGTGGGTCCGACAGCGCAGCGGCTCACCCTTGCACAATGTGCCGCAGGTGCGCCTTCGCCGCATGCTTAAACATGCGATCCTTCGCACGGACGACCCGGCCTGGAGCCGGAACGACCGAGTGCCATATCCCCGCGAGGGCGGCATGGGGACGATCTGGCAACGGGCATCCGAGCGGATCGGCGCGCAACGCATTCGTCTTGGCCGCAGCATCGTGGCCATCGAGACGGGCAAGCGCCAGATTCACCTCTCGGACGAAACGCATCATTCCTACACTGCGCTCATCTCCTCCATTCCGCTCGACACTCTGGCCGAGTGCTGCATCGACCGGCCAGATATCCAGAGTCTGGGCAAGCGATTGCGCCGATCCTCCGCGATTCTTCTCGGCTTCGGTATGCGCGGGAGCATTCCGGAACGCTATCGTGGCGTGCATAGTTTTCAGTGTCCCGACGCGTCACATCCTTTCTGGCGCGTGACGATTCCCTCGAATTTCTCGCCCGGCAACGTGCCGTCCGGCGGCCCGTATTATTCGCTCCTTTGCGAAATCAGCCGTGCACCTGACCAACCTGCGATGATCGACGACAACCTGCGCCGTGATGTTCTGCAAGGGCTGCGTGCCATCGGGCTGATGGACGATCAGGCCGTCGTATCCACCTTCGAAAAAACGCTCGCTCACGGCTACCCTTTGCCTTTTCAAGGTCGCGATGCTGCGCTGGCGGACATTCACGAGCAACTGGAACCACTCGGCATCTTCAGCCGGGGACGCTTCGGCGGCTGGCGCTACGAAGTGTCGAATATGGACCATGCCTACATGCAGGGACTGGAAGTCGTCCACCGCATCATGTCCGGTGCGCCCGAGACTACGTATTGTGCACCGGAGCAGGTCAATTAAGCCGGCCGCGCCCGAGCGCCGCGGGTCGTATCGCGTCAAGCGCTTGCTCGATATCGCCGGCGCGGTGCTGCTTCTGCTCGCGCTCGGTCCCGTTCTCCTGCTCGCCATGGGCGCGATCCTGCTCAGCTCTGGCCGCCCGGTCCTGCATCTGGCTAATCGCTGGGGCAGGGAAGAGCGGCAGTTCGTCTGCTACAAGCTGCGGACGATGCACCGCGACGGCGACGCGGTTCTGAAAGCTCATGGACTGGCGACACGGGGGCCGAATGGCGAGACGCTCACCTACGATCCGGATCCGCGCATCGGCCGCCTTGGCGGGCTGCTGCGCCGGCTGAGCATTGACGAACTTCCTCAGCTCATCAACGTGCTGCGCGGCGATATGAGTCTGATCGGCCCGCGCGCGCTGGTGATCTCGATGCTGGCCGACCTGCCTGATATCCGGCAGGCGCGCTCGGTTGTCCGGCCCGGATTGACCGGCCTGTGGCAAGTGCGCGCGCGGCGAAAGAACGTCAGTGTGTTCGATATGATCAATGACGATTTGGAGTACATCCGGACATTCAACCTGTTGCTGGATGTCCGGATCGCCGTGCTGACGATCGTCCGGATCGTCGGGCCCTGAGGAGCTAGAGGAAAAAGCGGGCGATATTGAACGTTTCCGCGGCGTGCACACCGATATCGTCTCCCCGTGTTTGCATGCGCCGCGCCAGCGCCTCCGGTGTTCGGCCACCGGCCCATTCCGTGGCATAGAAGCTCATGGCCTCGCACTTTTGGGTAACGTGCCGTGCTTCCAGTGGCGACCACATGTTCGGCACGAAGCTGGGAAAGAAGCCCTGTTCCGTCGACGTGGACACCTCGAACAGATAGACATTCTTGCGCCGCCGAAAAGGACGAGTTGCAATCTCCACGGCACGGCTGACGCTGCCGTGGACCTGATTGCAGTCGCCTGGCCAATGCGTGAAGATCGTGTCCGCCCATTCGACCTCCGGCAAGATGAGGTCGTGCAGATGATGAACGCCTGCCTCGAGTGACTTTTCGTCGATGAGCGGGTCGCCCACTAGAGCTTCCGCCCCGAGGTGGGTGCAACTGCGCCTGAAGGCACGCTCCAGTTCCGCCCAGTGCGCCACGCCGCGCGGATCGTTGCGCCGCACGGGCAGCAGCACCCGAACTTCATGACCGCTCTCGGACAGCCGGGCTAAGGTTCCGCCGCAGCCGATCACCTCGTCATCGGGATGAGCGACGACAGCCAGAACCTTCATCAGGCTGCCTGTGGTTGTGCAAAGGCCCGGGCATACCATTCCAGCGTGTCATGAAGCGATTCGGTCCAGTCCAGGAATTGCAGGTCGCCCAGCACGGTTCGGAGCGGCTGGATGTCAGCGATCAACCGGGTCTCCGGTGTTTCGCCACGGCGCATGGGCAGGTGAACGACGCCGGCGCCATTGCCGAAATAGTCGTTCACCGCAGCGGCAATCTCGTTGACGGAAAGACCGATGCCCCGTCCCAGGTCGACGGGGTCCGCGCTGCCGCCCGCCTCGACGAACTCCACGGTCAGGCGGCCGATGTCATCGGAATGGATCATGTCGACAATCTGCTCTCCGCTGCCGAAGATCTCGATGGGCATACCCTTGCTCGCGCGTTCCGCAAAGGACGGAATGATCTTGCGCACCGGACCAGTCGCCTGGCCGGGGCCATATGCGTTGAAGTAGCGCAGCGTCGAGATGTTCGTGCTGCCCATTGACGCGTAGAGCTTCGCGAACTGCTCCGAAGCGTGCTTGGTGATCGTGTAGGTATTGAGCCAGACGTTCGGCTTGGACGGATAGAAAAGATTGGGCACGGCGTTCTGCACACAGGCCGCAAAGACATTCACGGCGCCCGTGATATTGATCTGGATTCCGGCCAGCACGTCGTCATCCAGCTCGGTTGTCCCCAGCTTGCCCGCCAGGTGGTAGACGGTGTCGCGGCCCTGCGTCAGGTCGCGCATAGCGTGCACATCCATGATGTCGGCCCGGACGACCTTGGCCGCACCCTCACCAAACAATGCGTCGCACTTCGCGGTATCCGCGTATCGGTCGGCGATCGTGACTGCATCTCCCCGCGCAATCAGATGGCGTACGATCGCGGCGCCCAAAAAGCCCTGACCACCGATGACGAGTGATTGTTGCGCACTTCCCATATTGCAGCTCCCTTGCTTTTTATGATTTTGGCGATGGCTGCGATCGTGATTGCACGACCTGGCTAAACGGATGCGATCTGATTCGGTATCGTTCGCCGATCAAGAGTTGCTCGAGTCCCCGTTGTTGTAGGCGCTTAATCTGTCGAGCCCCGATCGAATTGTGGAGAACCCAATGGGTTGCAGTATGTTTGCATCCGAACATAAGAGTCTGGGCGGAGACTGTTTGGCGCCTGATGCCGGTGAGGGTTGTGAACGGGCTGAAGCCGTTGCGGTATTGATCGCCGAGATTTGAAGTACGCGAGCCTATGTACCGCACGGATCAGACAATAGCCCGCCGCCGGTCATTCGAGAAGGGCGCATCCTTCCGGTATGAAGAAAAGAAAATTTGACAGGTGCACGACTCTGCGCTGATCCCATCATGCGAGGATTAAACAGTAGAAGGATGTCCGGGGATAGCCGGATTTTGATTTTCTATGAATTTCGACCTTCGGCCGTCAATGTGATCTATTCGGAGGCGCCGTGTCCGCTCGGTTTTTGGATTGCGGATAGCGCATGGCGGGTGTCAACGCTGCGTTCGAGCGACGGTGCGCGCTTGGGGCGTAGAAGCGAAAAAGGCAAAAATCGGCACGTTACCGGGCGACGTGGGACTAGTGCAGCCGCGTCAACTGCCGGACCTTGACGGAAGCATTGGAGCGCGGAGGTCGGCGCTTGCCGTCATCGCGCGATTTGATTGGCTACATCAGACGAGGAACGAAGCGATAGGGAAGCGCTTGTAAGTCACGCCGCGTGCCGCAGATGAGATGAAGGTATAGACCATCGGACCGCACCTGGTAGACGATCCAGCTCTCAGAGGAAAGCGCCTGGCAGAACGAATCTCGATAAACCCATCAAGCTCCCAAGGAAAGTGGCCACTCTCAGAAAACTCGCATCGTTCTGCTTCACGAGCAGTTCGCCCCGTTCTCGAAGCCTCGAAGCGAAGAGATTGAAAAGACCATACCGGCGATGCTGCTGCGAAGTTGCGCGGACGTCCAATCTCAACTCTGAAACTTCCCACGGAGCAAGTATTTTTCCTTGTTGGCTCGCGCAGCGCGGCGAACTCGACTCACTACACGGGCTGTTGCGCTATCCAGTCGAGCGCATATTGCCGTCCGCCCTCCAAGGCATGTCTTTCGGTCGTGAATTGCTCGGGCAAGTCGTAGTCGTAAAACACTTCGCCGGACATAAGGCGGATAACGCCAACCGCGCGCCAGAAGTGCGGGCCGATATAACGCGCGTTTGTCTCAATCGTCCATGGCGCGGTAGGCCCGCCGTTCAACTCCATCGGTGGCGGTCCGCCTGCCTGTTCGGCGCGCAGCGTCTTGAAATACGCAGTGTCGTCAATCTCGTTCGAGTCCAATTTTTCTGCTTTGGGGACGACAGACTAGGAAAATATCTGCCCGACCTCGCCTTATTGATTCTTGAGATCATTGTAGAACATGCTTACATAAGTGCGTGGACGAACATAAGTAATGGCAAGAATTGGTTGAAGATCGCATCTGGCCGCCTGCGGACACGCACGCGGAGGAAGGCGGACTCTCATAAAGAACCGCGTGACGTTTCTCGATACCGGCTGCGGCAGTGGCCCGATATGTGCGCTGACGACTTCGAGACAGCATAACTTCGTTGCATGGCTTACGCATCAATTCGGGCAGGAATTGACTTCGTGAGTGCCACGCCGAATCAAACACCAGTGGCGCATCCTGAAGATCGAGCCGAAATGACAACCCCACAGAAGCCTAAAGCGTATCAGGTTGACCACGGCGAAGGTCTAGGGAAAAGGTTCGTTGTCGTCTTCGCCGTATCCGGTGCGAGCGCGCGGCGCGAAGTTGCGTCGATGCTCGACCTTACGCGGAACGAGGTCGGCGGTTGCCGTCGCGCGCCCGAGTTTGACAAATTTGCGCCCGGCCCGGTGCCCGTCGGTGTGCTGACCGCCCGCGCATAAGCATCTCCGTCCTCACGGATACAACGATGAAAAACGACACCGCACCTGTGCAATCGAGCGATGCCGAAATTCGCGCAACCCTGATCGCCCAGTTGAAGGAGTACGGCCCCACCCGCGCGAAGACGCTCACCAAGCGCGCGGGCGTGCCCTATGAACGTATCCGTCGCGTGCTCGAAGCGGCGCGCGCAACGGGCGAACTGAAAGATTGCGCCGACGAAAGCTGGGGCGGCTATCCGATGAAAGCGTGGGCGGTCACGGCCAGCGCGACCGTCCAAAAGGCGCAGGCAAGCCGCTTCGCGTTCTCGCCGAGCGAAACCTTGGCAGAGATGCAGGTGAGCGCTCGCGCGACCCTGATGCGAGGTATGGCATGAGCGGCGGGCGCATGGCCCGACGCGAGCGGCTCGAATGGCTACTCGTCGCAATGGCGTCTGGTCGCTACGGCCCGTCCATTGATACGAGCATGCGCGACTTCGAAGCAGACTTCATTGTCGCAACAGCCGCGCAGACTTATGTTATGCCCGGCGGGCGCGAGCGCGCTCGCCACTTGGTTGTCGACTTGACAGAGATTGTTGATCGCGGGCAGGCGACTCGCGAGTCGAAGACGGTCCGTGAGGACAGTCACACGCGTAACTACGCACGATTCACCCTTACGCAGCAGGGCAGGGATGAAGCCCGGGCCATCGCCGCGCGCACCACGAAGGAAACCGCATGATGCGCACGAGCTCCGCGAGAAGGCGATGCCGTCTGCGAAGCGGTTTGATTGATTACTTCTGTACATGCTCACACAGATCGAGCACGATACTGTGGACATCATGATCCGGGAGTTCGTGGGCGCGTAGACGAGCGCCACGAACGCGCCGCACGCGGTCGTATGCATGGGGGCGAACAGGCGCCCCGCCTTGGGCTCGGTTGGGCGAGCTTTTCAAGCGCACCACGTCAGCATCGCTTGATCCTTGGCAGACACAAATGGCTCGCGCGCGTACTCGTGCGAATCGGCTCCTTACTGACTAGCGAACGGAGGCTCCAGCCGTCGTACAAGACCCGCGCCTCCGCTAGGACCGCACTTCCACCGCTGGCCTTCGCTCGGCAAAGACTCATCGCGCCTTGTGATAAGGGTCGCTCTCCTTAACGTGCCGATGGCAGGCCAGCAGCGGGCGTACTGCAGCGTGGCTGCCATCTTGGCCGCCCATGCGTGGATCGGGCTTTGGAAGTTTGAAATCTATCGGTCAATTCCGCGAATGCGCTCATGAAAACGCTCACCGCCGCTGGCACTGACACTCCGCGAAGTGCTCGCGCGCCCAATTTTCAAAACGTCTACCAAATTGAAATCCACCAGCCTCCCGGAATCTTCAGCGTAACCTTGGTAGCGCTTTCACGAGCATCGTGGCTGGCTGCGAGGATCCGGCCTGGCGCCGATGTCAGGCTTGTGCATGAGATCGCGGCATTGATGCTGCTTGATGCAAATCCGGTTCAAAGTGAACTGGACTATAGAGATCTGCATGCGCTGTGTGAGCGACAGCTTGTTCTATTGGAGAGATTGGCGTCGGGAGTGGAGCGCCCTCACTTGACGGAACATGGGCGGGCTGTGCTGCAACATGTGGCCAACCGATGCACCTAGTTCAATGTATCGTCTAACCCCTCGATAGGGCGACCGCAGAACACGACGCGTGAATATCTCAATCACGTGAAGTGTGTTGAACGCCCAGCTGGCGTTCAAACGTAGGCGAAGCTCATGCGACAAAGACGATCATATCCGCATACCGACCGCTCGCCTTGTCAGGGAACGTGATACCGGCGTCGCCTCCGCGCAGATGAGAAATTGCCCCCAAGCCAGGGGGACTGCGGCGTCTCCGCCGAGTAGCGATCGACGTGCGCTGGTTCGCGTCGTCGGACGGACTAGTCTGACAGCACGCGACCCCGGGACCTTGTGGACGTGAGAACGCTTCGAAGCCGGAATGACTGAGCCGTCGGTGCGAGTTGCTTTTTTTGTGGCCAGCGTCGACGTCGGATGACAGCGTTCGGTCGCAAAGGTGCATCCAAACGTGTCTGCCAAGGCCACCCACGGTCCACCCGGGTCTCACATTAGAGGTTACGACAGCTTAAACGAAGCTCGACCCGCTCTGTCAATCAGTAGTCCATATGAAAATGCTTTAATACTATTTATGGCAAGCTGCCAGTCCAACGGCATTAGCCTCCGGGGCACGCGGCAAGCCGAACGCTCCTTGCCGGCCAGTTTCAGCCTTTCGTGCGTGGCAAAGTCGGCCACTTGAGCGGCAAGTCCTCCCCCGGCAGCAGCCGTTTGTTGCGCACGACGTCTAGTCCATTGCCGCCGTAAGCCGGGCCCCGTTTGAATGTATGTCTGCTTACTGCCCTTGTTTGTTCTGGGCAACGAAAAGACATACCTACGGACGACGGCGACGGATAGCACTTCATTGCTCACTTGCAGCCGGATCAGACTACTGACCACGTGGGTGCTAATCCTAGGTACGGAACCCTGCGCCATCCCGTGCGTGAATGCGGCGACGCTACTGAGCGTGTGACCAAAAAGCGCTTCTTGACAATTAGCGTAAGCGTCATTCCGCGGCCGCATGGACAGAGCTTAAGCCGGTGTTCAAAGTAATGTCCGTTACTTCAAGTGGTGGGGACTACTTTGGACACACGGAATGCGCGATCATCGAACCGCAAAGGCAGACCGAATTACACACCAGAGTACCGGCGGCAAGTTGCCGTCGCGGCGT
>NZ_JARUXT010000002.1:1169914-1362130 GCF_031451075.1 Caballeronia sp. LZ043
GTAGGTCAATTGCTGCTCGCGCTCGCCTGCTTCCAGCCAGTCGCGTTGCCATGCCGCATAGTCCGCGTATTGCACCGGCAGCGCCGCCAGCTTCAACGGCTCTTTCAACACCGCTGCGCGGTAATGCGCCACCAGTTCTTCGAGCAGCACACGCACCGACCAGCCATCCGAGACGATGTGATGCATCGCCAGCACGAACAGGCTTTTGCCCGCTTCCTGCGTGTGAAAAAGCCCTGCACGCAGCAACGGCCCTTGCGCCAGATCGAACGGACGGCTCGCGAGCATACGCGCTGCGTCATCGATCTGCGTCGCCGGTAATGACGCTTCCTGCCAGTCAAGCGTTCCCTGCGGTTCGATCCACTGCTGCACCTGACCCGCGTCATCAGCAACGAAGCGCGTACGCAACACCTCATGCCTTGCGACGATCGCCTCGACGCTCGCCTTCAACGCAGAAGCATCCACGTCACCGTTCAGCCACAAGCCACCCGCCACGTGATACGCGCTGCTCTCCGGCGCCAGTTGCCACATGAACCACTGACGCTGCTGCGCATGCGAAGCGAGCGTGCGCCCTCGCGATGCCTCAGGCAGGCGCGGAATCGTGCTCTGCGGCGCCGCCTTGACAGCCGACGCCTCATCGAGCCGCGCCGCCAGTTGCGCCAGCGTGAGCCGCTGGAACAGCAGCTTCGGCGTGATCGACAGCTTGGCCTTGCGGGCCTTCGCCACCACCTTGAGACCGAGAATCGAGTCGCCGCCCGATTCGAAGAAGTTGCGATGCCGGCTGATCGATCCCGGCTCCATGCCGATCACGTCAGCCCAGATCCGCGCGAGCGCGACTTCGGTTGCGCCATGCGGCGCATCGGCGGCGTCCGCAGGCGCGCTCTCCGACACCGACGGCAACAGCGTCCGCAAAGCCACACGGTCGAGCTTGCCGTTCGCGTTCAGCGGCAAGGCCGCGACGGCGACGATATCGGCGGGCACCATGTATTCCGGCAGCCATGCCGCGAGCGCGCCGCGCACCGTGTCCGCCGTTGCATCGCCGGTCACGACGGCCGCCAGGCGCAAGCCGCCCGCCGCTTCATGCCCGAGCACGGCAGCTTCGCGAACGCCTTCCACACGCCGCAGCGCGCGCTCCACCTCGGCCGGTTCCACGCGGTAGCCCCGGACCTTCAACTGATCGTCCGCACGGCCCAGATAGTCGAGCATGCCGTCCGCATGGATCCGCACGCAATCCCCCGTCCGATACAGCCGCGCGCCCGAAGCGAACGGATCGGGCACGAAGCGCTCCGCGCTCAGCGCCGCACGGCCGTGATAACCCCGCGCGACGGACGGCCCACCCACGTACAGTTCGCCAATTGCACCTGATTCGACCGGCTGGAGCGCATCGTCGAGCACGTGAAGGCGCGCGCGGGGCAGCGCGGCACCGAGCGGCAGATCGCGCTGTGCGTCGAGCGGGCCGCGCTGCGCGTACATCGCGACGCCCACCGTCGTTTCTGTCGGGCCATAGTGATTGAAGATGCGGCACGCGGGTGCGAGCGCCTGCAAACGCGCGAGCAGCGCGGCGGAAGTCGTCTCGCCGCCGACGATCAACGCATCCCACGGCAACACGTCGCGCGGGCGAGCCGCACTCAGCAACGCCGACAGATGCCCCGGCACGATCTTCAGCACGCCCACTTCATGTTCCGCCATATAGCGCGCGAACTGATCGGGATTGAAGGCCAGTTCCGGTGCGAGCAGATGCAGCGTGCGCGCCGAGCACAGCGCGCCGAACAGCACGGTATGGCCGAGATCGGCGGCGGGTGTCGAGACCATCGCGAAGGACGCGTCGGGGCTCGCGCGCAGCGTGTCCAGCATGCCGCGCACATAGCTGCCGAGCGCGCGATGCGAGACCACCACGCCCTTCGGCTCGCCCGTCGAACCCGACGTATAGATCATGTACGCGGCCTGATCGGGATGAACCACGCACGGCAACTTGGCTTGCGTGTTCTCGCCGGCCGCGAAGCTCACGTCGAGCGGCACGGCCTGCGCCGTGTCCAGCCCGTCGGGCAACGCGGCGGCATGCAGCAGCACCCGCGCGCCGCAATCACGCAACTGGGCGCTCAGGCGCGCGGCGGGCGCGGCCGGATCGAGCGGCACCCAGGTCGCGCCCGCCTTCAGCGCGGCCAGCATGCCCAGCACATGTTCGATCGACCGCTCCGCCAGCACGCCGACCCGCGCCTCCCTCACCGCGCCATGCTCGACGAGACGCGCGGCGAGCACGCTGGCGGCGGCGTCGAGTTCGGTGAAGGTCGCGCTGCGTGCGCCATCGCGCAAGGCGATCTTGTCCGGATGACGCGCGACGCTGTCGGCCCACATGGTCAGCACGTCCGCTGACGGCGCTTCGTCCACATGGCGTCCGATCGCTTCCTGCGGCGCATCGGTCAGGCGTTGTGCCAACGTCGCGAACAATCGAGTCAGACGCGCGATGAACGCGGCATTGAACACGGCATCGTCATAGGCGACGAGGAAATCGATCTGCGCACCGGTATCGGTGAAATCGACGGCGAGGTCGAAGTGCGGGGCATCGTTCAGCAGCACGTGCAGCGACGCATCGAGCGGTGCGAATCCATGCGCCGCGAACGGACGCTGTTCGGTGAGCTTCACCTGAAACAGCGCGTCGCCGGCTTGCGCGCGCTTCGGCAGCAAGGCGCTCATCAGCCGGTCGAACGGCACGTCCTGATGCTCCTGTGCCGCGAGCACGGTTTCACGGGCGGCATCGACCAGCGCGCCGAAATCCTGCTGCCGTTCGACGCGCGAACGCAGCACCTGCATGTCGATGAAATAGCCGATCAGATGCTGCGCCTCAGGCCGCTTGCGCGACGACACCGGCGCGCCGATGCGGATATCGTCCTTGCCGCTCAATACATGCAGCACCACGTTGAAGACAGCCAGCACCGTCATGAACAACGAAGCGCGATGTTCGCCCGCGAGCCGTCGCATGCGGGCGGCCAGATCGGCTTCGAGCGCAAACTTTGCGCTGCGCTGGCGGCCGCGCGTGGCCTCCGCCGCAGCCGGGAACAGACGCGCGGCTTGCGCGGGATCGCCGTCGGCGGCGAGTTGCGCGCGCCAGTAGTCGAGTTGACGGGCGAGCGTGGAAGCATCGGCCGAGGCGCGGCTCCACGCGGTGTAATCGGCGGACTGCACGCGCCGCGCCGTGGGTTCGGGACGCGCGTAGTACGCATCGGCCAGCGCTGCGAGCAGCACGTTCACCGACCAGCCATCCGCGATGATGTGATGCAGCGCCAGCACCAGCCGATGCTCGTCTTCGCTTACGCTGACCAGATGCGCCCGCACGAGCGGACCGGTTTCCAGATCGAATGGCGCGCGGGCGATGCGGTCCGCGAGTGCTTCAAATGTGCCTTCATCGCACGAGTGGCCCAGCGTGATATCGAGCGTGTCGTCGATGAGTTGCACGGCCTCGCCTTCATCGTCGATCACGAAGCGAGCGCGCAAGATATCGTGCTGCTTCACGACGGTCTGGAAAGCGCGTTGCAGCGCGGCCACGTCAAGCGCGCCGTGCAGCCGCAATACGCCGCTCATGTTGTACGCGGCGCTCGATGGATCGTGCGACCACGTCAGCCACAGGCCGCGTTGCGCGTCCGAGGCACGCGAACGGGCGCGCTGTGCGTCGTCGAGGAGCGGCAGTGCTTCAGTCTGAGCCTGCCCTTGCGCCACGTGTGCCATCCGCTCGCGCACGCGGGCTGCCGCGTCGCGCAACACGGGCGCGGCAAAGACATCGCGCGGCATGAAATCGATCGACCAGCGCGCGCGGATCGCCGCCGCGACCTGCACGGCCGCGAGCGAACTGCCGCCATGCGCGAAGAAGTTGGCGTCGGCAGTGAGCGCGCCGGCGCCGTGCAACGCATCGCGCCACAGCGCGGCCAGCGCCGCTTCCATCTCGTCCAGCGTCACAGGCGCGGCTTGCGGCGCTTCGTCGCTATCGATGCGGCGGCCTTGCAGGAACCATGCGTACGCGTCGAGCGAACGCTTCCGCCAGCCGAGCGCACAGGCCGCGCGCTGCACCTTGCCGCTCGACGTCTTCGGCAAGCCGCCCGGATCGAGCAGCACGATCGCGCCGGCCGTTTCGCCGCACGTCTGCGCGACGGCTTCCGTCAAGGCCGCCGCGATGTCCTGCGCCGCAACCAGCTTGCGCATCTTCGGCGACACCTCGGCTGCGATGCCGATCGCCGCCTGCCCGTCGATCTCGACGGCGAACGCCGCCACCCGGCCGCGCCGCACAAGCTCGACCTCGCGTTCAATCGCCAGTTCGAGATCCTGCGGATACAGATTGCGTCCGCGCACGATCAGCAGATCCTTGATGCGTCCCGCCACGTACAGCTCGCCGTCGTGCAGGAAACCGAGATCGCCGGTATGCAGCCAGGTCACGCCGCCGCGCGTCCTGAACGCCGAGGCGCTCGCGTCCTCGCGCCGCCAGTAGCCCGCCGCGACGCTCGGCCCGCTCACACAAATCTCGCCAATGTGGCCCGGCGCGAGCACCGCGCCGCTGTCCGTATCGACGATGGCAATCTCATGCCCCGGCGCGGCCTTGCCGCACGACACCAGCGCGGCGGAATCGGCCTCGCCCGCCGCGACGGCAACGCGGCCCTGCTCCATCGCGGCCTGATCGAACGATGCCGCGCGCGCACCCGCACCGCGCGCCACGCCGCTCACGTAAAGCGTCGCTTCGGCAAGCCCGTAGCAGGGAAACAGCGCGCCTGCATCGAAACGCGCGGAAGCAAAGCGTGCGACGAAGGCATCGAGCGTCGGCTTGCGCACCGGCTCCGAGCCGGAGAACGCCACGCGCCAGCTCGACAGATCGAGCGCATCGCGCTGCTCGTCGCCGACGCGGTCCGCACACAGCCGATACGCAAAATCAGGACCGCCGGAAATGCTGCCGCGATGCCGCGCAATCGCTTCGAGCCAGCGCACCGGCCGCTCCAGGAAATACTGCGGCGACATCAGCACGAGCGGAATGCCGCTGAACACCGGTTGCGACAAGGTGCCGATCAACCCCATGTCGTGATACAGCGGCAGCCAGCTCACGAACACGTCGTCGCCCGTGACGCTCAGGCCCGCGCGGATCGCCGCTTCGTTGGCCCACAGGCTGCCGTGCGTGACCATCACGCCCTTGGGGCTCGAGGTCGAACCGGACGTGTATTGCAGGAACGCCACATCCGCCGGCGTCGCGCGATACGGCTCGAACGATGACGCATCCGGGTCCGCAACGAGCGCGTCCATCAAGACGCGCACGGCTTGCGGCGCGATCTCGGCGAAGGCGTCGCCCAGGCTGGCTTCGAGCGCATCCGTCGTGACGATGAAGGCAGCGTCGGCATCGGCGGCAATCGCCTGCAAGCGCGCCAGGTGCTGGCCGCGCCGCGACTCCGGCGGATACGCCGGCACCGCCGTCGCTCCGGCATACAGGCAGCCGAAGAACGCGGCCACATAGTCGATGCCGCTATCCATCATCAGCAGCACGCGCATGCCTTCGGTCCAGCCGTCCGCGCCGCGCAGACGCCGCGCCAGCGCGGTCGCGCGGCGGTCGAGTTGCGCGTAGTCGTAACGCGTGTCGCCGTGCGCATCGACCGTCACGAGCGCCGTGTCCGTGCCGCGCGAAGCGGCCAGCGCCCGCAACCGCTCAATCATGTTCTCAGCCATGTCCATCCCGTCCGCGCCTTGTGCCTGTGATGCCATTACGCCTCAGTCCTCGTCATACTCGCGCACCGTCCGCTCGCCGTACGACACCGCGTGCCGCTCCACTTCGAGATGCACCGGACGCAGCGGATAACGCGCCTCGTCCGGCGACACGGGCCGCGGCTGCCACCACGTCGGGCGCGCGGGATCGGCGGGCGGCTTGCGCGTCTCCACGACAGGCGCTTCCTGCTGCGCCATGCGCTTGCGCTTGAGGAACGGACAACGGTCGTCGGCGGGGGTGTTGGCATCGTCGAGGAAGTATTGCTTCCATTCGAGATTGCCCGGATCGCCGAAGAAACCGAGATCCGGATGCGCGCCGATCTCGTCCCAGGTCTCCAGACGCTTGCGCACCTGATTGCGCGCCTCGCGGCCGATGACCTTGTTGGTGATCGTGTCGACGAACACGCTGCGCGGCTGGAACAGCAGCACCATGCCCGAACCGAGATTGCGGCTGTGCCGCGCGCGGAACGACGGGCACGCGCACACCACGAAGGTCTCCACACCCGCGAAGGAGAACTCCCAGTCCTCGCTCGACGGCTCCGGCTGCGCGTCCGCGTGCGGGTCCGGATCGACATCGTGCAGATGCTGGAGGATCTTCCAGAACAGCGCGTGATAGGCGTCGTGCGAGAGCGGCTCGGCATCCGGCTCGAAGAACACCGCAATATTGTTCTTGCGATACTCCGGCAGCGAGACCAGTTCCGCGAAGGTCTGCATGGTCGCGGCAAGCTGGCCGATGTCCTTGCCGTTCACATACGAATAGAACATCTCGCCGCGCTTCTCGGCCATCGTGCCGAAGAAGCACGGATAAGCCGGATCCATGACCTGCGCGCGCAGCGTCTCGTAAGAGGCATCCAGCCACGCGGGCGGCTGCACCTCCGCACCCGTGGCGCGCCCGGCGATGATGCGGCTCTTCCAGTCGCCCGGATCGAACCCGCTGCCTGCGGGCGCGCCCGCTTGCGTTTCAGCATTGACGCTCTTTGCTTGATCGTCCACTGTTTCCTCGTTCCTTTGCATCGTCGATATCCTCGTTCTTCACGCGCGCCCCTGCCTCTTGCACGGGCGAACGCGCGCGCGAGCCGCAGACGCCGCGGCTCGTCGATGAAAGCGTTTCTTGCAGGGAAACAGGCGTCCTGTGCCGGACGCTCTGGGATGATGCTTTTCGTTCAGGCCGACGCCTTCGCGTCGAGCTCCGCAACCAGCGCGCGGACCCAGTCGTCGGGAATGATCGGCTGGTGATAGGTGCATTCGCCCGATACCACCGTCGAGCCATGCAGACGGCCATCGGGAATCAGCACCATGTCGCCCTCGTTCATCTTCAGCTGCATGCCGAGATTGCCCCAGAAGAGCATCTCGCCTTCCTGGATGGTCACGAGCCGGTGATCGTTGTGAACGTGCGTGGTCGAGCACATCTCATGCGGCTCGATGAAGGTCTCGCGATCGATGTCCGGACATTCGGCGTCGATACGCGTGCTGATGCGGTGCGCGAACGCCACGTAATGACGGATCGACGACAGCCACAGCAATTGTTCGCCGAGATCCCAGCGCGCGCGTTCGGCCAGCCGTTCGCCGGCAGCCATGCCTTGCGCGGTCATCGCCACGGCAGAGGCACCGTAGGCCGCGCCGATCGTTTCGAGCGCCTGCGCGCCGCGCCGCAACAGCGCATCCTTGCGCGACTGCGCATCATCGTTGCTACGGTTCGCAGGCTTCAGATGCGCACAGGCGCGTTCGAGCGCGATGCTGAATGCCAGCGCTTCCGCTTCCGCCGCGAACGCCGCGCCCACCAGCCCGAACGCGCGATCCGGCCGGCGCGCGAGCGCATACAGCAGGTTGCACTTGGCCAGGCTGGTCGGCAGATAGAACTGCCAGTACGCATGCTGCTGACGCGTCACGCCGCACGATGCGGCTACTTTCGCGTACAGCGCGGCATCGGTTGCATCGGTGTCGGGTGCGGGACGCTGGTCGGCGGGAAGCATGTCGAACAGGCCGCTCGCCGCCGCCCGCGCCAGCGCGCGCTGCTTCGACGGCGCCAGCGACCAGCGCTGCACCATGATGAAACGCAAGCCTTCCTCGAGGTAATCGTTGCGCATCAGCCGCGCAAACGTTTGATCCCAGAACTGCAGTTCGGCATCGAGGATGCGGGCGAGTCCTTGCGTCGCATCGGCGGTCTGCTCCTGGCACAGATACTCGAACGCGTACGCTTCGAGGAACGGCGCAATCTGTGCGCCGAGCACCTGCGCCTCTTCGCCATAGAACTCGACGAAGCGTTGCCAGTCGGCGGGCGCGGCCGAGGCCGGCAAACGCGCCGTGCCCAGTTCGTAGATCGACAGCAAGGTACGGTTCGATGCCAGCGCAGGCAGGCGGCTCACGTTATGCGGGCGCACCGGCTTCGCGAACTTGAGGAACTCGAAGTCTTCGGGGCGCAGCGGCCGGCGATGGTAGTCGTCGTCGAGCACCAGTTCGCTGACCTCCGCGCTGCGAAACGGCTGCGCGGCGGCGAACTGCTTGATGAGGCCGACATAGCGTTCGCTCTGGCCCGCGAAGGGTGAGAAGTCAAACAATGAAGACGAGGGTTGCGTCATGATCGTATTCCTGCGGCTGACTCACTGAAGATGAGAGAAACGTGTTGCGCCCGTGTGTTGAGCCGTGCCGTCCGCGTACGGCTCGCCGGATGGGATCTGCTGCTGCGTGTCGGCCGGCATGTCGCGGCATGCCGGCTCGACGCGCTTTTAAAAGTCCGACCGGACCGTCAACATCACATTGCGACGCTGACCGAACTCGCTGAAGAAAGTGCCCGGCGGACGAATGTAGTAATCGCGGTTGAAGATGTTGTTCAGGTTGAGCGACGCCTGAAGGTGCTTGTTGAACTGATAGCCCATCTGCGCGTTGAAGATCGCGTATGCGCCCTGCTCGACGCCGCGCGAAATGCGCGTCTGCGCCAGCATGCCCCCGCCCACCGAGAAGCCGCGCAGTGTGCCCTGGGTGAACAGGTAGTTCGTCCACAGCTTGAACAGATGCTTCGGATCGGTGCCGGTCGTCAGATCCGGCTGATCGTTTTCATAGTTGACGTTCAGGTACGTGTAGCCCGCATACACGTTCCAGTTCGCCAACGGCTGGCCCGCGACCTCGAACTCGAAACCTTCGTCCGTCGACTTGCCGCCCGCGATCGAGCCGGTCGGATTGTTCGGGTCGGTGATCGCGCGGTTGTTGTCGTTGATGTGGAACGCCGCCGCCGTGGTCGTCAGCCGGTTGTTCAGGAAGCTGGTCTTCAGGCCGACTTCGTATTGCTCGCCGGAGCGCGGGGGCAACAGTCCGCCCGTATAGGTGAGCGCGGTCTGCGCGGTCAGGAAGCGGGAATAACTTGCGTAAGCCGTCATCGAGCGCGTGATGTCATACACGAGCCCCGCGCTTGGCAGGAAACGGTGATTGACCTGCGCCTGCGTGCTCCAGTCCTCGACGGTCGGAAGCGTGGACTGGGACGTTTCCTGCAGGAAGGCTTCACGCGCGCCGAGCACGAGCGTCAACGGCGTCAGCAGCTTGATGCGCGCCTGCGCGTAAATGCCGTACTGCTCGGTGCGGTTGTTCGATCCGAAAGTGAACGGCACGTCCGTTTTCGGCACGGCGTTCGGATCGAATACGTTGAAAGTCTGGCCGTCGAACGGACCGTTCAGCGCAGCAAAACCCGAATCCGCGGTGCCCGTCTGCAGCGAATAGTTCGCACCGATCGTCAGCGTATGGGTCTGGCCGAACGCGCGGATCGGGCCGCTCACGTTGGTATCCGCGCCCCACCAGTTATAGGTGTTGCGCTGGCGTTGCTCGCCGTAGAAACTCAATCCGTCCGCGGTCGTGCCCGGACCCGCGTACGCATAGTCGGCCTTCGTCAGCAGATGGCGATAGAACAGCGTCGTGTTGGACTTCCAGCCGTTCTCGAAGCGATGCACGAGATTGCCGTTGACCTCTTCCATCGCGCTGTACGAGTAGTTCCAGCTCGGGCTGAAGTTCTGCGTGTACGAACTCTGCAATCGGCCGAGCAGATTGCCGTCCGGATCGGTCACGCCGCTCACGCCGTAATCGATGCCGCTGATCGGGTTGACCTGATACGCCGCCGACAGCGACAACGTGGTGCGCGGGTTGAAGTCGTAGTCGATGGCGCCGTACGCCATCACTTCCTTCTGGCGCGTGCCATCCACCGACTGCAAGCCGTCGCTGCCCACCAGCACCGCGCGGCCGCGCAGCGAGCCGTCCTTGTTCAGCGGGCCGGTCACGTCGATCATCTGGCGGAAGCTGCCGAACGAGCCGACCTGCGTTTCCGTCGCCACATGGAAGGTGTCCTGCGGACGCTTGCGCACGAAGTTCACCGTGCCGCCCGGATCCGTCACACCGTCCATCACGCCAGTCGGGCCGCGCAACACTTCGATGCGGTCGTACATCGCGAGGTCGAACTGTTGCAGATATTGGAGGCCGCCCGGCGTCGACACGCCATCGAACTGCACGCCCAGGAAGTTGCCGCGCGCCTTGTAGTAGGCGGTGCCGTCGCCGTAATCCACCGACTCCACGCCGGTCACGTATTTGAGCGCGTCCTGGATGGTCGTCAGGTTCTGGTCGTCCATGCGCTGACGCGTCAGCACCGACACCGATGCCGGAATCTCCTTGATGGACTGCTCCGTCTTGCCCGCGACCGTCGCCGTGCGGCCGGAATACGTGCCGCTGCCTTCCGTGGTGGCATCCGGCGTGGCATTCACTTCGATGGCTGGCAGATTGCGATTCGACGGCTGCGCGTCCGTGGCTTGTTGCGCATGCGCGGACGTGCCCCACATGGCGACCAGCGCCAGCGCAATGGGCGTGAGTCCCGATCGGACGGGCAAGCGGTGGTTGGGCCGCGGTGCGCGGCGCCGTTGTCTGTTGTTATTCATTGTGCTGATCGCATCTGCCTGATGGTGGAAACCCGTTGAAGACCCGAAGAAGACTCGTGGAAAACCCTGGCGCCCATCGCATCGATGGACGTGTTCAGGATTGCCAAGTTGAGAATCTGGAGATACAGCGAGGCGCCCGACGAACAGCGTGCACGTCTGTCCGTCATGGCCGGGAACAGCGTCGCGCGCAGGTCATGCTGAATGCTGAACACGTCATCGACGTGACGAGACGGCGTGAAATTCTGGCGCGCTTCCGTCTCGACATCGACACTATACAAGAATGATTCGCATTTGCAAGCCTTGACACAGTTTATGTCTTGCTTTCAAAAAGCCGACGTGCTAATCCCCTGCGCGGGAGAGATTCGTCACGTAGCTGACACGGATTTGCGCAGCGTCAGCGCGATCAGATAAGGCCCGCCAATGAGCGTCGCGACCAGACCCGCGGGCATTTCCTCGGGGAACATGAGCTGGCGGCCGAGCCATTCCGCGAAGCCCATCAGCAGCGCACCGAAGATCGCGGCGACGAAGATCTGCACGCCGGGACGGCGCGCGCCCGAATAGCGCGCGACATGCGGCGCGATCAGGCCGACGAACGACAAGGGTCCGACAATCAACGTCGATGCCGCCGTCAGCAGCGCCGCCACGATCAGGATGGCAAAGCGCGCGCGCGTGACGGGCACGCCGAGTCCCTCGGCCATGTGGGTGCCGAGTCCGAGCGCCTCCAGCCAGCGCGACAGCAGCGGCGCGAGCGCCAGCCCGAGCACGGCGATGGCGGCGGCCGTGTAAGCGGACGACGCTTCGACGTAATAGGTCGAGCCGATGATGAAGTTCATCAGCATGCCGCCGCGCGGATCGCCGCTTGCGAGCAGCGCGCCGACCACGGCCTGAAACAGCGCGCTGATGGCCACGCCGATCAGCAGCAGCCGTTCTGGCGCGAACGCGGCCTTCGATCCGAGCCACAGCAGCAGCGCCAGCGTGACGATCGCGCCCGCGAGGCAGCCGGCGAACAGCACGCCCGGCGACGGCGTCAAACCCGCGAACAACACGACCACGATGCCGAGCGCCCCGCCCGAACTCACGCCGAGCAGGTCGGGGCTGGCCATCGGATTGGCGGTGACGCGCTGGATCAGCGTGCCCGCGACCGCGAGCAGCACGCCCGCCGCGAGCGCCGCGACGGTATGCGGCAGGCGCCAGAACATCAGCGCGTCGAGATCGCTGCGGCTGGCGAAGCGCCAGCCATCGAGTCCGCGCGACACACAGAACGACAGCACCAGCACCGCCACGAGCGCGGCGCACGCCCACGGCAGGCGGCGCTCCAGCTTCGCGGGCGGTGCATGCGCGACGGCCGCCGCATGCAGGTCCGGCTGGGTGCGCAGACGCGGCAGCAGCGCGAGCAGCAGCGGCACGCCGAGCAAGGAGGTGACGGTGCCGGTGGGCACCAGATGCGCCGAGAACAGTTCGCCCGATGCGATCACGCGGACGATTTCATCGGTGCACCAGAGCAGCACGGCGCCGAGACACGGCGCCCACACGAGCCGCTGACGCAGCCGCCGCGCGCCCGCGAGCCGCGCGAGCGTCGGCGCGGCCAGTCCGACGAAGCCGATCACGCCCACCGCCGACACCACGCACGCAGTCAGCACCACGGCGATCAGCAAGGCCGCGAATCGCGTGCGCTGCAGTGCGATGCCCAGTCCCTGCACGGTCGAATCGCCGGCCTCGAACACGCCGAGCGGACGCAGCATGAAGGCCGTCAGCACGAAGCACGCGAGCACGCCGACGAACAACCGCGCGCTCTCGTGCCAGCCGGTCTGGTCGAGCGCGCCGCCGCCCCAGATCATCAGGCCGCGCATCAGGTCGAAGTGCGCGAGCGTGATGCCGAGCGCAATCGCGCCGCAATACAGGTTGACGATCATGCCCGACAGGATCACCGCCAGCGACGACATCCGCTGCCGCCATGCGAGCGCGAACACGAGTGTCATCGCCAGCGCGCCGCCGCCGAGCGCGACGGCCATGCGTCCGCTCGCCAGCAGCGAAGGCGCCCACAGTTCGGCGAGCATCAGCGCGAGATAGGCGCCGGGGAAGATGCCGAGCGTCATCGGCTCCGCGAGCGGATTGCGCAGAACCTGCTGTGCGAGCGTGCCGGCCAGCGCGAGCGCGCTGCCGCATAGCAGCGTCATGGCGATGCGCGGCAACATGCTGTCGCGCACCAGCACCTGATGCAGGTCGGTGCGGTCGGGCGTGAAGAGCGTCGACCAGAACGATGCGCCGCTCAGTTCGCCGTGGATGCCGGCAATCGACAGGCACAACGCCACCAGCCCGAGCACGCCGACCAGCGCCACGCGGAAATCGCGCGGCGCGCGCGGTCCGGATACCGCCGTCATGTCACGCGACACCGCCGCCTCCCGCCGCAATCAGGGTGAGGGCGTCGTCGATGGCGTGCGCGAAGCGCTGCATCGAGACAAGTCCGCCGTAGGGCGCGATCACGGGCAGCTTGGCGACGCGCTTCGAGCGCACCGCCGGCAGCGCCTGCCAGATCTCATTCGAGCCGAGCTGCGCGACGACCGGCGCCGCCACCGGTCCGACCAGCAGCAGGCTCGCCTGCTGCACGTCCACCAGCCGTTGCAGCGGCACCATCGCCGCGCCCACCTGCGTGGCCCACACGCGGCCGCCCGCAGGCGGATTCACGGCGTTGACGACGCCGAGCTTCGTGAGCATCGCGTCGAAGAGACTGCCTTGGCCGTAGACGCGCAGATGCCGGTCGTCGACCAGATCCGCGACGATCACCGGCGCCGCGGTCAGCGCCGGCCGCGCGCCGATCCGCGCCCGCACCGCGTCCGCCGTGCGCTGCGCCGCGCCGATCAGCGCGGCCGCGCGTGCCGGAAGTTGCAGGCGCGTGGCCAGTTCGGCGGTTTCGGCGCACAAGGCGGCGTAGGGCGCGGGGTTCGACATGTACGTGCCGAGCGTGATGGTCGGTGCAAGCCGCTCCAGCGACGGTTTCGCCGGCGCGTGTTCGACCGTGATGACGAACAGGTCGGGGTGGAGCATGCGCAGCACGTCGAAGTTCGGCTGATAGAGCAAGCCGATATCGGCGACGCCCTGCGGCAGCGGCGGCTGCACGATGGTCGTGCGATACCAGTTCGGCAACGACGTCCCGACCGGCGCGACGCCCAGCGCCAGCAGCGTTTCGGTCAGTTCCCAGTTCATCGTGACGATGCGGCGCGGCGCGGCACTTTGAGCGGCGAACACCGATGGCGCGGCGAGCCCCGCCGTCATGGCAAGCGCCGTCGCGAGCCAGCGACGTCGGTTCAAAGCAACGCGCTTCATCGCGGGAATCCGATCAGATGACCGCTGACGGCATCGGTCATGACGCCCATCGGAACGCCGTAGATGGCTTGCAGCACATCGGGACGCATGGTCTCGGCCGGGCTGGTCTGCATCAGCAGCTTGCCGCCGCGCAGCGAGACCAGTTGCGTGCAGAAACGCGTCGCCATGTTGACGTCGTGCAGCACGATCACCGCCGTCATGCCGCGCTCGTCGCACAGCTTGCGCACGAGGCCGAGCACTTCGAGCTGATGGCTGATGTCGAGCGCCGAAGTCGGCTCGTCGAGCAGCACGCAGCGGCTGTTCTGCGCGATCAGCATCGCGAGCCACACGCGCTGGCGCTCGCCGCCCGAGAGACTGTCGACGGGTCTGTCGGCGTAATGCGCGACATCGGTCCAGGTCATCGCCTCGTCCACCAGCCGCTGGTCCTCCGCCGTGAAGCGCCCGAGCGCGCCATGCCACGGATAGCGCCCGAGCGCGACCAGTTCGCGGACCAGCAGGCCGTCGGTGGCCGGCGTGTATTGCGGCAGATGCGCGACCTGCTGCGCGAAGCTGCGGTGCGGCCAGCTGGCGAGCCGCTCGCCGCCGAACTCGATGGTGCCGCGCGTCGGCTGATGCAGCCGCGCGAGCAGCCGGATCAGCGAGGTCTTGCCCGAGCCGTTATGGCCGATCAGCCCGACCACCTCGCCCGTGCCGATGCTGAGCGAGATGTCGTGCAGCAGTTGCTTGCCGCCGATCTCGAAATCGACGTTCGACAGCGTGTAGAGGGCGTCTTCTGTTGTGTGCTGCATGACCCGATGTTGCCTTTTCGATGGTGGGAACCGCGGCCTTGGCGCGCCGCTGTGTTTTGGCAGGTTCAAACGGAGCCGGCGATCCCGCGCAAGCGTTCCACGACGCTCGCGTGCAAGGCCGGATGATGGACGATGGCGCTGTGCGTCGCATCGATGCCGATCTCCTCGACTGCCGCGCTCGTGTACGGCCGCCAGTCGCGCTTGCGCTCGGCGGAGGTATCGCGCGCGGCGCGCCAGAACGTCACCGGCACGTCGATGCGCGGCAGCGCGTGCGCCAGCCGCAAACGGTAATGCAGGTCGTCGAGCGCGGCGGTGCGGTCAAACAGCGCACGCAAACGCGCGCCGTCCGGCTGGGCGTCGAGCCAGGCGGACAGGGGATCGCCTGCCTCGGCGGCTTCGGGGAGATCGTTCGTATGCGTCGCCGTATCGAGCAGGCCGAGGAAATCGACTTCATGGCCGCGCGCACGCAACAGTCCGGCCACGCTCAGCGCGAGCCGTCCGCCGAACGACCAGCCCAGCAGACGGAACGGCCCCGCGCGCTGCACGCCGAGCATCTGCTCGACGCAGGTCTCGGCGAGTGCTTCGAAGGACTTCGCGTTCTGAAAGTGCTCGTCGGCGAGACCCGGCGAACGCAGCGCGATCACCGACGCCACGCCTTGCAGCGCCGCGCCGAGAAAGCGGTATTCGCCGACCATGCCGAAGCCCGGATAGAAGCAGAACAGCGTGAGCGGCGCGCCGCTCGCGTTGAGCGGCTGCACGCACGCATCCGCCGACGGGCACAGCATCGCCTCGGTGATGAAGCGTTGACGCCAGAGCTCGAAGGCTTGCTGATTGTCGTCGTCCGTGGCGACAGAGGCGCTCTGCGTGAGTCCGTCGAACAAAGGCAAGGCCGCTGCGCGCGCGCTCACGGCGACGCCACTGTCCGCGTCGTCGGCCAGCGTGCGTACGTGTGCGTCGAAACTCGCGACGATGCGTTCGAGCCGCTCCTCGTCGATCACCGTTGCCGCCGCGCTCCAGTCCACCTTCAGGCAGCCGTCCGCGATCAGGCCGTTCAGGTCGAGCACATGACGCGGTCCGGCGGCCACGCTGCCGCGCGTGCCATGGCCGCTGTCCTCCGCCGCGAACGCGAAGCGCCCTTCGCTCAGGCGTTCCTCGAAGCGGCCCAGATAGTTGAAGCCGATGGTCGTCGGCGACAGCGCGGCCAGCGTCGCGCGGCTTTGCTCCGTCCCGGCGTAGCGGAACAGGTTGTAGTGCAGGCCATCGGCGGGCACGGCGCGCAGGGCCGATGCCAGCGCACGCCGCGTCGCGCGCGGATGATCGAGCGCGGTCACGCGCAGCGGAAACTGCGTCGTGAACCAGCCGACCGTGCGGCTCAGGTCGAGACCCGCGACGCGCTCCGTGCGGCCATGCCCTTCCATCTCGACCACCACCGGCAACGCCGGCAGATGCTCGGCGCAGGCATGCGCGAGCGCGGCGAGCAACACTTCGTCGATGCGCGCGCCCGTGCCGGTCAGACGTCGTGTGGATGCGGCATCGAGAGTCCAGTCGAGATGACGGGTGGCGTCGTCTTGTGGCGTAGCGAAAGAGGTGTCGTGGCCCAGCTGCGCCTGCCACCACGCCAGCTCACTCAAGTGTTCCGGCAAGCGCGCGTAGTCGGCAAGCGCCGCGTTCCACTGCGCCCAGCTCGTGGACGGCGCGGGCAACGCAGCATCGCCGCCCGGCGTGCGTGCGGCTTCGTAGGCCGTCATCAGGTCATCGAGCAGGATGCGCCACGACACGCCATCGACGACCAGGTGATGAACCGCGATCAGCAAGCGCGAGCCGTCCGGCGTCGCGATACACGCGGCCCGCAACAGCGGACCGTTTTTCAGATCGAGACTGTCGTGCACGCGTTCCGCGATCGCTTCGATGCGCGCCGCCGGATCTTCCGAAGCGCGCAGGTCTTCGACGATCAACGCCTCAGCGGCAAACGCGCCCGCCGACGATGCCGCTTCGATCGTCTGCGTCCACACCTGCCGCGCCGTATCGAAACGGAAGCGCGCCCGCAACGCGTCGTGCGCCTCGATCAGCGCGGCGAGCGCCGTACGCAACGCGTCGGCGTCGAGCGCTTCGGCCGCGCGCAGCAGCACCGCCTGGTTCCAGCGCGATGGCGCAGCCGGGAAGCGCTCGAAGAACCAGTGCTGCATCGGGGCAAGCGGCGCATCGAGCGGGCCGCTCGGGGTCTGCGCGGCGGCCGCTGGCGTATCGGCGGGACGGGCGACGCGTGCCAGCAGGCGCACCGTCGGATGCTCGAACACCTGGCGCGCCGTCACCACCCAGCCGGCGCTGCGCGCCTGGGCGATCACGCGCAGGCTCGAAATCGAGTCGCCGCCGAGTTCGAAGAAATGATCGGTCACGCCGATATCCTCGCGCCCCAGCACGGTCTGCCAGACGGCCAGCAAAGCCGTCTCGACGACACCCTCCGGCGCGGCCGAGCCGGTCTCCAGCAACGCATCCGGGTCGGGCAGCGCACGGCGGTCCAGCTTGCCGTTGGGCAGCGTGGGCAGCGCGTCGAGCCGCATGCACGCGGACGGCACGTGCGACGCCGGCAAGGTCGCGGCGAGCGCGGCGCGCACGTCATCGGCCTCGATGGCGGCGTCTGCCAGAGTTGTGAAATACGCGACGAGCCGCTTGCGCGTACCCTCGCCGCGCACCTCGGCAATCGCTTCGCGCACACCCTCGATACGACGCAGCGCCACTTCGATTTCACCCAGTTCGATGCGATGCCCGCGCAGCTTCACCTGCTGGTCGATGCGGCCGAGAAAGTCGATCACGCCGTCGGTCCGCGCGCGGCACAGGTCGCCGCTGCGATACACGCGCGCGCCGGGCGCGCCGTACGGGTCCGGCACGAAGCGCTCGGCGGTGAGCGCGGCGCGGCCGAGATAGCCTTGCGCGAGCGTCGCGCCGCCGATGCACAGTTCGCCCGGCGCACCGGGAGGCGCGCGATTGCCGTCGGCATCGGCGACATAGGCGTGACGCGACGGATAGCAGCGCCCGATTGCGACGATTGCATAATGCGTGTCTTCGCGCGTCACCGGATGATGCATGCACGCGACGGTGGTTTCGGTCGGACCGTAGAGATTGTCGATGGCGACGTGCGCGAGCGGTCCTTCGTACCAGCGTTGCAGCGCGTCGCCGGGCAGGCCTTCGCCGCCCACGGTGATCTGCCGCAGCGCGATGCGTTCGGCCGGCGGCAGCGCGATGCGCCATTGCTGCCACAGCGCGGTGGGAATGCGCGCGAAGGTCACGCGCTCGTCGATCAGCGTGCGGTTCAGCGTGTCGAGTTCCCACGCACGCGGGCCGCGCATCACGACGCGTCCGCCCATGATGAGCGCGGGCAGCAGCTCGTGCAGCGCGACATCGAAATTGATGGTCGACGATTGCAGCACGACATCCGTGTCCGCGATGCGGTGGTCGTGCAGGAAGTCGTCGAGATGCAGCGTGAGCGAGCGATGCGAGATGGCGACGCCCTTCGGCGTGCCCGTCGAGCCCGAGGTGTAGATCACATAGGCGAGCGCATCGCGGGCGACGGTCCATGCGGGCGTCGCGGCCTGCGCGGTGTCATGAGCAGCCTGCGCGCAGAGGGCGCGCTGCGCCGCAAGCAGATCGCGCCAGCGTTCGCGCGTCGACGGATCGGCGACGATGCGTTCGAGCCGCGCGTCGTCAATCATCGCGCGCAGACGCGCTTCCGGGTATTCCGGATCGAGCGGCACGAACGCGCCGCCCGCCTTCAGCACGCCGAGCAGCGCCGCCGGCAGCGCCAGCGAACGTTCGAGCAGCAGGCCGACGCGCTCGCCCGGCGCAAGCCCGTCCGCGCGCAAGGCGAGCGCGATGCGGTCCGCCCAGGCATCGAGCGCCGCGTAGGTCAGCGATTCGCCTTCGCAACGCAGCGCCACGCGGGTCGGGCATGCGCGCGCCCGCTGCGCGATGCGCAGGTGAACCGGTTCGGTGCTGCGGGCGATGTCGTCGGCATGTGTTTCCGGCGTGCGTTGCACGGCCAGGTCGCCGATGCGGCACGCCGGCTGCGCCGCGACCCGTTCGACGAGCGCCGCGAAATCGTCCAGCATGCGCTGCGCGGTCGCGGCGATGAAACGATCCTGCGCATAGGTCAGCGCCAGTTCCACGGGCTGGCCCGCGCCCCGGTCCCGCGCGTTCAACGCGAGATCGAAGCGCGCGGTGACGGCGGCATCCGCGATCGATTCGACGCGCAGTCCACCTGTATCGCCGGCGATGACATCTTGCGGCGTATCCACGGCGAGATCGAACATCACCTGGAACAGCGGCGAGCTATCGAGATTGCGCTCGACGCCCAGCGCCTCCACCAGCCGCGCGAACGGCACGTCCTGATGCGCCTGCGCTTCGAGCACGCGGTCGTGCAGGCCGCTGAGCATGGCATCGAAAGTCTGCGCGGGTTCGAGGTCCGCCCGGACGATCAACGTGTTGACGAAGAAGCCGACCAGATGCTCCAGCTCACTGCGCGCACGCCCCGCCGCCGGCACGCCGACCACGACCGTACGCTGCCCCGAATAGCGATACAGCAGCACGTCGAACACGCCGAGCAGCACCGTGAACAGCGTCGTGCGCCGCTCGCGCGCAATGCGCCGCGCGACATCGGCCAGGTCCGCGCGCAGCGTCAGCCGCGCCAGACCGCCATCGTGAGAGCGCGTCGCGCGCGGCGGGACATCGCGCGGCAAGGTCAGCGCGGCGGGCGGGCCGTCGAGCCGCGTGCGCCAGTAGTCCAGGTGTCGGGCGAGCGCGTCGTCGGCGCTCCATTCGCGCTGCCACAGCGCGTAGTCGGTCATCTGCACGGGCAATGACGGCAACCCTGCTCCGCTCTCGTCGCGATACAGCGTCAGCAGGTCGCGGAACAGGACCTGCATCGACCACGCATCCGCAACGATGTGATGCACGACCAGTTGCAGCACGCACTGCTCGTCGCTGGTCTCGAACAGCCCGACTCGCAGCAGCGGCCCGCGCGTCAGGTCGAACGGCTCGCAGGCGAACGCGCTCAGCACCGCGCCTTCATCTTCGATGCGCGTCCGCACGAACGCACAGTCGGCGTCTTTGGCGGCGTATTGCATCGGCACGCCGTCCTGCGCGTCGAAGCGCAGGCGCAAGGCTTCGTGACGCCGCACCAGTTGTGCGAGTGCGCGTTGCAGCGCGGCGACGTCGAGCGCGCCCGACAGCCGCAGCGCATGCGCGATGTGATAACCCGCGTGATCCGGATCGAGACACCACAGGAACCACAGCCGCTCCTGCGCGGGCAGCAGCGGAAAGCGCGCGGGACGCGGCGCGAGCGGCACGACCGGCAGCGCGCCCGCGTCGAGGCCCTGGGCGCGCGCACGCGCCCGGAACAACGCGCGCTTGTCCTCGGCGAGCAACGCGTATTGCTGCGCGAGGCGCAAGGCGTCGGGGCGGCGCGGAACTTCGGTGGCGCGGGGAGTGTCGAGCGTGTCGGTCATAGCGAATCCATCAGGTCCTGCAACGCATCGAGCGTGTCCGCGCCGGAAGCACCGGCGGTGGGGGCATCGCGATCCAGCCTCGCGGCCAGATCCGCGAGCACCGGATGCTCGAACAGCAGCGTCAGTTCGATCTTGCGGCCCAGCGTCTCACCGGCACGCGACGCCACGCGCACGGCCAGCAGCGAGTGGCCGCCGAGCACGAAGAAATCGTCATCCAGCCCGACGCGCTCCACGCCAAGCACCTCGGCCCAGATCTCGCACAGCAGCGTCTCGGTGGCGGTGACAGGCGGCCGGTAGCCATCCTTCGACGTCGCGCCCAGCAACGGCAGCGCCTTGCGATCGAGCTTGCCGTTCGCGGTGAGCGGCAGCGCGTCGAGCCGTTCGATCTGCGCGGGCACCTGTTGCGGCGGCAGACGGTTGGCGAGCAGCGTCCGCAATGCGCCCGGTTCCGCGCGGCCCGTCACGAACGCGACGAGCCGGCGCGTCGTGCCTTCGCCCTGCACCTGGCACACGGCGTCGTCGACGCCATCGAGCGCGCGCAGCGCCGCTTCCGTGTCGCCCAGTTCGATGCGGAATCCGCGCAGCTTGGTCTGCTGATCCGCGCGGCCTAGATAGTCGAGCTGGCCGTTGCGGCGCACGCGGCACAGATCGCCGGTGCGATACAGGCGCGCACCCGGCGCGCCGTGCGGGTCCGGCACGAAGCGCTCGGCAGTGAGCCCGGCGCGCCGCGTATAGCCGCGCGCCAGATTGTCCCCGCCGATGCACAGTTCGCCGACGCCGTTTTCCGGCACCGGATTGCCATCGGCGTCGAGCACCGTCAGGAACGTGTGTTCGAGCGGCGCGCCGAGCGTGACCGGCGTACCCGCCGCCAGCGGCGCGGCGCTCGACCAGATGGTCGTTTCGGTCGGTCCGTAGAGATTCCACAAGCTCACGCCGCGCGCATGCAGCGCGGCGGCGAGATCGGCGGGCAGCGCTTCGCCGCCGCACAGCGCGCGCAACGGCGCGGCGCGCTGGCCTTGCCAGCCGCCGTCGAGCAGCACGCGCCAGCCCATCGGCGTGGCCTGCATCACGCTCGCCTTCGACGCCTCCAGCAGCGCCGCCAGCCGCCTGCCGTCCGCGATCGTCTCGCGAGTGGCGAGTTCCACTGTCGCGCCCGTGAGCAACGGCAGATACAGCTCCAGCGCGGCGATATCGAAAGACAGCGTGGTCACGGCGAGCCACACGTCATCGGCGTCCAGGCGCAGGCGCGTCTGCATGCTGTCGAGGAAACGCGTCAGCGCGCCATGCGGCACCGCGACGCCCTTCGGCTTGCCTGTCGAGCCCGAAGTGTAGATCACGTAGGCGAGTTGCCCGGCGTGAACCGGCCACAGCATTTCGACAAGGCCGGGCGCGTCGTCGTCACGTTCGACCGCAATCAGCGCGTGATCGCCTGCGATCTCCGCGAGCCGGTCGCGGCCGGCGGCATCGGCGACGATGCAGGCGAGTTGCGCATCGTCGGTCATCACGGCCAGATGCGCGACCGGATAGTTCGGATCGAGCGGCACATAGGCCGCGCCGGTCTTCATGACGGCGAGCGTCGCCACCAGCATGTGCGGCGAACGCGCGATGCACACGCCCACCCGCGCTTCGACTCCCACGCCCTGCTGCAACAAGCGTTGCGCGAGACGGCCGGCGCGTGCATCGAGTTCGGCATAGGTGAGCGTCGCGCCCTCGCAGCGCACGGCGATGGCATCCGGCGTGCGGCGCGCCTGCTCCGCGACGCGCACATGCACCGGCACGAACGCGGCATCGGCGTGTTGCGCGCCGCGTTGCGCGACAGCCTGCGCGGCGAGCGGCAGATCGCGCAGACGCACGGCGTCCTCGCGCACGATGCCTTCCAGCACGCCGACGTAATCCCGCGCGATGCGTTCCACCGTGGCCGGATCGAAGATATCGGCGGCGTAGCTGAACGTCAGGCCCGTGCGTTCGCCAACCGACACGTTCAGGCTCAGATCGAACTGCGCCGCCGAACGCCGCGTGCCCACCGCGGACCAGCGCAGCCCCGTTCCGGCGTGCCGCTCGAAGGGACTCGCGGGCACGTCGAGATTGAACATCGCCTGGAACAGCGGCGTCTGGTTGGCGGCGCGCACCGGCTGCAACGTATCGACGATCTGCGCGAACGGCACATCCTGGTTCGCATGCGCCTCGAGCACGCGTTGCCGGACCTGCGACAGCAGCGCATCGAAGCGCGCCGCACCGGACACTTCGGCGCGGATCACGGCAGTGTTCACAAAGAAGCCGATCAGCGCTTCGGTCTCCACCTGTTCGCGCCCGCCGAGCGGAATGCCGACGCGAATCTCACGCTGGCCGCCATAGCGATGCAGCAGCGCCTGGAACGCCGCGAGCAGCGTCATGAACACGGTGGCGTCGTGACGGCGGGCGTAGCGTTGCAATGCATCGGCGAGCGAGGCGTCAAGCGCCGTTTCCACTTCGCCGCCGCGTGCGCTGCGCACGGCCGGACGAGGACGGTCGGCGGGCAGTTCGAGCACCGGCTGCTCGCCGCCGAGTTGCGCGCGCCAGTAGTCGAGCTGCTGGCCGAGCGCGGCGGCATCGAGCGACTCGCGCTGCCACACGGCGTAATCGGTGTACTGGACCGGCAGCGGCGCAAGCGCGGGCTTTTCCCCCTCACGCAGCGCCCCGTACACGGAGAGCATTTCGTCGATCAGCAGGTTCATCGACCAGCCGTCCGCCGCAATGTGATGCACCGTCAGCGCGAACACATGCGAGCCGTCGCCGAGCCGTGCAAGCCGCGCACGCAGCAGCGGGCCGCGCGCAAGATCGAAGGCGCGGTCCGCGCCCTCGCGCAGCCAGGCGGCGAGCGCCGGGTTCGTGTCATCGACGGCATCGGGGAACATGGACTCGGACCACTCGGCGCCGATCGCTTCATCCACCACGAGCCACGGCGCGCCATCGCGCTCCTCGAAACGGCTATGCAGGATCTCGTGCCGCTCGACGACCGCATCGAGCGCCGCGTGCAGCGCGCGCGCATCGAGGGCGCCGTCGAGCCGCACGGCGAAGGACAGGTGATAGGCGGGATTGTCGGGCGTCAGGCGCCACAGGAACCACAGGCGCTCCTGGCCATGCGTCGGCCTGGCTTCCCGTCGATGCAGACGGCGCACCGGCTCGCGCGCCTGCTTCGACAGTCCGTCGAGCGCTCCGGCCAGCGCACGCAATTGCGGATGCTCGAACAACAGGCGCAGCGGCACTTCGCGGCCGAGCGCGCGTTGCAGCCGTGCCGCGACTTGCAGCGCGAGCAGCGAATGGCCGCCGAGCGCGAAGAAATCGTCGTGCGCGCCCACTGGCGCGCTGCCCAGCACGCTCTGCCAGATGTCCGCGAGCAGCGTTTCCGTGCCGTCAGCGGGCGCGACATGGCCCGCGTTGCGCGCGTCGATGTCGGGCAGCGACTTGCGGTCGAGCTTGCCGTTCGGCAGGGTCGGCAGGACATCGAGCATCGCGATGGCCGACGGCACCATGTATGCGGGCAGCACGTCCGCGAGCGCGTCGCGCAATGCTGCGTCCGTCAGGCTTGCGTTGCTGGCGGGCACGACATAGCCCAGCAGCCGGCGCGCTTCCTGTTCGCCGCGCACGATCACGACTGCCTGCGCGACGCCCGGCTGCGCGCTCAGCGCGCGCTCGATCTCGCCCAGTTCGATGCGATAGCCGCGCAGCTTCACCTGCTCGTCGATGCGTCCCAGGAACGCGACGCCGCCATCCGGCAGCCAGCGGCAGAGATCGCCGGTGCGATACAGACGTGCGCCCGGCGTGCCGGCCGGATCGGGCACAAAGCGCTCGGCCGTCAGCGCCGCGCGGCCGAGATAGCCGCGCGCGAGCGTCGCGCCGCCGATGCACAGTTCGCCGCTGCCGCCTTCGGGCACGGGCTCGCCGTCGGCATCGAGAATGCGATAGTGACGCGACGCCCACGGCAGCCCCACCGGCACCGCGACGCTCTCCGCATGCGCCGCCGTGACGGCTTCGCCGGAGGTCGTCACCGTGGCTTCGGTCGGGCCGTAGGTGTTCACCAGCGTCAGGCCGCCGAGCGGCCCGGCGCACCATTGCGCGACCGCCGCTCCGGGCAGCGCCTCGCCGCCGACCGTCACGCGCCGCAGGACGAGGCCTGACAAGTCAGCGGGTGCTTGCTGCGGCAGATGCTGGGTCCATTGCTTCCAGTAGCCGGTCGGCAGATCGGCCACCGTGATGCGCCGCTCGCGCAGCACGCGCGTGAATTCGTCCGCGCTCCACAAGGCCGGCCCGCGCACTTCCAGCGATGCGCCCGCCGCCAGCGTCGCGAAAACATGTTCCACCGCGCCGTCGAAGTTGATCGTCGCGAACTGCAACGCGCGATCCGCGGCGCTCAGGCCGTTCTCCGCGATGAAATCGTCGAGATGCAGGCTCAGCGCGCCATGGCTGATGCCGACGCCCTTCGGCTTGCCCGTCGAGCCCGAGGTGTAGATCACGTAGGCCAGCTGTTCGGGATGCGGATCGGTGGCGTTCTCAAGTTCCGGCCGGCGGTCGGTCTGGTCGATGCGGATTGCCGGGCAATCGCTCAGTTCGGCATGCAGCGCGTGCGTGCCCGCATCGGTGACGAGCGCGGCGAGTTGCGCATCGTCGATCATGTCGCGCAGGCGTTCGCGCGGATACGCCGGGTCGAGCGGCACATAGGCAGCGCCCGCCTTCATCACGCCGAGCAGCGCCGCGATCATCCCCGCCGAGCGTCCGACCAGCACGCCGACGCGCCCCTCACGCCGCACGCCTTCAGCGTCGAGCCGCGCCGCGATCCGGTTCGACCACGCGTGCAATTCACGATACGTCAGCGAGACGCCGTCGCAATGCACCGCGAGCGCCTCTCCTTGCGTCCGCACCCGCTCCTCGAAGCGCGCGATGAACGGCCGGTACGCATGTGCCGCCGTGCCTTCGGGCACGCCGCGCTGCAGGTCGCGGCCAGGCACGCGCAGCAGGCCGAGCGTGGCGTCGCGGGAAGCCGCGTCCGCGATCTGCCGCAGCAGGCTCACATAGGCGTCGCGCACCTGTTCGAGCGTCGCGTCCGGCAGACGCCGCGCGTCCCAGCTCCATTCGAGCGCAATGCGCTCGCCCGGCACGATGCCCAGCGTCAACGGGTAATGCGTGCGCTCGAACGACTCCGCCGCGCTCACGCTCAGGCCGAGCGAGCCGTCGTTCAACGCGGCATCGACGGGGAAGTTCTCAAACACCAGCAGCGAATCGAACAGCACGCCGAAGCCCTGCCCGGCCCATTGCTGGATCGACGGCAACGGCGTATGGCCGGCCTGCCGCAACTCGACGTTGGCGGCTTGCAGGTCGCGCAGCCAGTCGGCGAGCGGCCGGTTCGACGGTACGTCCACCCACAACGGCAGACTGTTGATGAAGAGGCCCTGGATGGCATCGGCGCCCGGCAGATCGGCGGGACGTCCCGCCACCGTCACGCCGAACGCCACCTGCCGCCGGTTGCCGAAGCGCGCCAGCAACAGCGCCCACGCGCCCTGCACCAGCGTATTGAGCGTCACGCCGCAGACTTGCGCCGCCTGCGCCAGCGCCGCGCCGAGCGTAGCGTCGAGCCGGTCGTCGCGACGATGGAACGCGCTTTCCGCCGCGTTTTCCGCCGCGTTTTCCGCCGCGTTTTTCGATTCGGCCATGCGCGTGGCGGGCACGCTGTCCAGCAGCAACGCCGGACGATCCGCGCGCGCAATCTGGCCGCGCCACCAGACGTGCGCATCCGGCTGCGCGCGCAGCCATTCGACATACGCGCGATACGGCACGACCGGATCCAGCACGAGCGGCTCGCCCCGGCTCGCCGCCCGATAGGCGCGGCCCAGTTCGCTCAGCAGGCGCGCGCTGCTCCAGCCGTCCGCGAGCGCGTGATGGTTGATCCACGCCAGATCGTGCGCGCCGTCCGGACGCCGGAACAGCGCGACGTGCAGCAAGGGCGCGGCGTCGAGGTCGATCAGTTGCGGCGCGCGATGCTCGAACCAGCCGGTGAAGGCGGTCTCGTAATCGTCGCGGCTGCGCCAGTCGTGCACCGCGAAGAACGGCTGCACCTTCGCCTGCACGACCTGCAACATGTCGCCGCCATGCGCGCGCGTGAAGCGCGTACGCAGCACCGCATGCCGCGCGACGACGGCATCCCAGGCCGCGCGCATCGCGTCGATGTCGAGCGCGCCGTGCAGCGTCAGGCGCTTGCGGTTCACGTAGGCATCGCGCTTCAGCAGGCTGTGGAACACCAGGCCTTGCTGGAGCGGCGTCGCCGGATAGAGGTCTTCGATCTCATCGGGCGCGATGCCGAGCGCATCGAACTCGTCCTGAGTGAGCGCGGCCAGCGGGAAATCGCTGGCGGTGGCGCGCGGCGGCGTCGCGGCGCAATGCGCGACGAGCCGCGCGACTTCGGCATCGAAGGCTTGCTTCAGCGCTTCCACTTGAGCCTGCGGCAGCACCGCCGGATCGTAGCGCCAGCCGAACGACAGACAGCCATCGACGATCATGCCGTTCAGATCCAGCGGATACACCAGCGCTTCGTCATCGGGTTGCGGATCGCCGGCGTTTTCCGTCGCGAAGCTGAAGGCGCCATCGGCGGCGAGGTTCTGGTCGAACTGGCCGAGATAGTTGAAGCTCACGCCCGGCACGGGCAGGTCCGCGAGCGCAGCGGCGTGGTCGCCGTAGGCGTGCAGCCAGCCCCACGACGCGCCGCCGTCCGGCAGCGTGCGCAGGCGTTCCTTCGTCGCGATGAGCGTGGCCGCATCGTCGGGATGCGCGCGCAGCCACACCGGATAGCGCGTCGTGAACCAGCCGACCGTGCGGCTCAAGTCCACATCGTCACGCGCGGCGGCATCGCGGCCATGGCCTTCCAGCGCGATCAACGCGCCCGTGCCGCCGAACACCGTCGTCATCGCGCGTGTCAGCGCAGCCAGCAACAGCTCGTCGATACCCAGCCGGTACGCGCGCGGCGCGGCGCGGCGCAAGGCATCGGTGGCGGCGGCGTCGAGGCGCCAGTCGAGCACGCGGCTCGTGGCTGTCGTGCCCTGCGCGGGCGCGAGCGTCCGCCGGGCGTCGCGCATCACGTCGAGCCAGGCGGGCCAGGCCGCTTGCAGCTTCGCGTCGGTGATCGACTCGCGCTGGGTGACGACCCATGCGCTCCACGGCGTCGCCGCTTCCACCGCCGGTTCGCGGTTCGCACGCGCGGCGTCGTAGGCCGTCTCGATGTCGCGCAGCAGGATGCGCCACGACACGCCATCCACGACGAGGTGATGGATCACCAGCAGCAGTCGGCCGCTGTCCGGTGTCCGGAAATACGTGGCCTGCAACACGCGGCCCGCCTGCGGGTCCAGTTGCCGCTGCGCGTGCTGCGCCTGCTCGGTCAGCGCGGCGCGCCAGTCGGACGCGTGATCGCGCAGGTCGTGTTGCTTCAGCAGATCGGCCGGCACTGTCGCGCTCACTTGCTGACGCCAGCCATTGGCATGTGGTTCGAAACGCAGCCGCAATGCGTCGTGACGCGCCACCACCGCTTGCAGCGCGCGTTCGAGCGCGGCCGTGTCGAGTTCGCCGCGCACGTGCAGCAGCACCGACTGGTTCCAGTGCCGTTCGCCCTGCGGATGACGCTCGAAGAACCACGACTGGATCGGCGTGAGCGGCAACGGTTCGACGATCTCCGCCGCCACCGAGTGACTCTCCAGCGGCTGCATCACGGCGGCGAGACGCGCGACGGTCGGATGTTCGAAGACCTGTCGCGGCGTCACCAGCCAGCCCTGCGCGCGCGCCCGCGCGATCAGTTGCAGGCTCAGGATCGAATCGCCGCCGACCGCGAAGAAATCGTCGTCCACGCCGAGATCGTCGCGGCCCAGCACCGCCGCCCACAGCGCGAGCACGATGCGCTCCGCCTCGTTGCGCGGCGCGATGCGCTCGCCCTGCGCGACCCGCGCAACCGGCGGCAGCGCGGCCCGGTCCACCTTGCCGTTCTGCATGACCGGGAGCGCGTCGAGCACGGCGATCGCGGACGGCACCATCGCGGCCGGCAGTTCCTGCGCCAGCGCGCGTCGCAGTGCGGCGTCGTCGAGTTGCTGCTTGCCCACCACGTACGCGACCAGATGCGGCGCACCGGAATCCGTGACCAGCACGACGACCGCACTCGCCACGCCCGGCTGACGGCGCAACGCGGCCTCGATCTCGCCCGGCTCGATACGGATGCCGCGCAGCTTGATCTGCTGATCCAGCCGTCCCAGAAAATCGATCGCGCCATCCGCGCGCATCCGGCACAGATCGCCGGTGCGGTACAGGCGCGCGCCCGGTTCGGACGGATCGGGCACGAAACGCTCGGCCGTCAGCGCGGGCCGGTCGAGATAGCCGCGCGCGAGCGTATGTCCGCCGATGCACAACTCGCCCAGCGCGCCGACCGGCGCTTCGTTGCCATCGCGGTCCAGCACGCGCGCCGTGCGCGATGCGTAAGGCACGCCGATCGACACCACCGCCTGCGTCACGTCGCTGGCCGTGGTCGCGCGGAACATGCAGGCGACGGTGGTTTCGGTCGGGCCGTACAGATTCGCCAGCTCGATGTGTCCGAGCGGCCCGCTGCGCCATTGCGCGAGCGCGTCGCCCGGCAGGCCTTCGCCGCCGACCGTGATCTGCCGCAGCGCCGCGAGCGCCTCGGGCGCCGGCGGCGAGCGCAGCCATTGCTGCCAGTACGCCGTGGGCAGGCGCGAGAACGTGACGCGCGCGTCGATCAAATGACGGCTCGTCGTATCGATGTCCCACGCCTGCTGGCCGCGCATTTCCACCCTGCCGCCGCGCAGCAGCGCGGGCAGCAGCTCGTGGAGCGCGACATCGAAGTTGATGGTCGACGATTGCAGCACCGTATCGTCCGCACTGATGGCGTGCGCCTCCATGAAGTCGTCGAGGTGCGACGCAAACGCGCCGTGGCTGATGGCGACGCCCTTCGGCCGTCCCGTCGAGCCGGACGTGTAGATCACGTAGGCGAGTTGCTCCGGATGCGGCGCGATGGCGTTGAAAACCGGCGCGCTCGAAGCGTCAGACGGACGCACGCCCACGTCGAGCGCCACGCGCCCCGCGAACAGCGCGCCGCATTGCGCGAGCGCGGCGGCATCGGTCAGCACGATGCGCACGCCTGCATCGTCCATCATCATCGCGAGACGGTCGGCGGGATACGCGGGATCGAGCGGCACGAAGGCGCCCGGCGAACGCAAGGTGCCAAGCAGCGCCGCGACCATCGCGACGGAACGCGTCATGCAGATGCCCACGCGTTCGTCGGCGCGCAGGCCTGCGTCGGCCAGCCGCCGTGCGATGTCCGCCGCCCACGCGTCCAGTTCGCCATAGGTCACGCGCTCGCCTTCGCAATGCACCGCGAGCGCATCCGGCACGCGCGCGACGCTTTGAGCAAAGCGCGCCGACACCGGCTCGAAGGCCTTCTTCGGCGGCAACGCGTTCTGTCCGCGCGTCAGTTCGAACGCACCGAGCGGCCGCGCCGCATCCTCCGCGATCTGTTCGAGCAGACTCACGTAGTGATCGAGCATCTGGCCGATCAGCGCCGGATCGAACAGGTCTTCCGCGTAGACCAGCGCCACTTCCAGACCCTGCGCCCGCTCGCGGGCTTCCAGCACGAGATCGAAGCGGGCGGTATCGGTGGCGATGTCGTGCGTCGCGACGTCGAGGCCCGGCAGGCGCAGGCTGTCGCGCTCCGTGCCGAGGTAATTGAACATCGCCTGGAACAGCGGCGTGTGGCCGAAGCTGCGCTGCGGCTGCAAGGCTTCGACGAGCTTCGTGAACGGCAGGTCCGCGTGCGCCTGCGCTTCGAGCACGCGATCGCGCACGCGTTCGAGCAGCTGCGCGAAGCTCGCGACGCCCGCGAACTCGGTACGCACGACCAGCGTGTTGACGAAGAAGCCGATCATGTCCGCCACTTCGGGCCGGTCGCGCCCGGCCACCGGCACGCCGACGCGAATATCCGTCTGGCCGCTGTAGCGCGCGAGCAGCAGGTCGTAGGCGGCGAGCAGCGTCATGAAGAGCGTGGCGTCGGCGGTCAGGGAGACGCGTCCGAGCGCTTTTTGCAACGCCGGCGGCACCATCCGCGCGAGCCGCGCGCCCGCACCGCTGCGCATGCCGGCGCGCGTGTGCGCGTGCGGCAGGTCGAGCACCGGATGATCGTTGCCGAGACGCGCGCGCCAGTAATCGAGCTGGCGCGCGAGCGTGTCTTCGTCGAACCATTCACGCTGCCATTGCGCGTAGTCGCCGTATTGGATGCTTGCCTTGTCGGGTTTTTGATGCGGCGTGCCTTCGAGCGCAGTGGCATAGGCCGAGGCCAGTTCGCTCACGAACACTTCCGTCGACAAACCATCCGCCACGATGTGATGCAGCGCGAAGTGCAGAACCTGATCGTCCGGCGCGAGCCTGAACAAACTCGCGCGCAGCAGCGGGCCGCTTTCGAGATCGAACGGCAGCGCCGAACGGCGGGCCAGTTCGGCGTCCAAAGATGCGTTGACGGCAAGGTCCAGCGCTTCCCAGCCGTATTCGCCCGAGCCCGTCCGCTGGAACGGCACGCCGCTCGTCTCGCCAAAGCGCTGGCGCAGGATTTCATGCGCGTCCATCACGCGGTCGAGCGCACGGCGCAGCGCGGTTTCGTCGAGCCTGCCGCGCAGCCGCACCGCACCCGTCACGTTGTAGGCCGCGCTCGACGGCTCCAGACGCCACAGGAACCACAGACGCTCCTGCGCATGCGACAGCGCGAAGCGGCGCTCGTTGTCGGGGAAACGCGAGATCGGCAGACGTGCGGCGTCGAAGCCGCCGGCCTTCAGCCGCTCGCGGAACGCCGCGCGCTTGTCCGCAGGCAACGCGGCATAGGCCGCCGATATCGACAGCATTTCCTTCGACACTTCGCGGGCAATCTCAGTCATGAATAATGTGGGATCCGAAGATGAATGGCCGCGCATGCAGGGCGCCGCCGATGCGACGCCACGGCACGGCAGCTCAGGCGCTCATCGCGACCAGCACGCGGCGCGGGCCGGCAAACGGCGCGCGGCCGTGCGACATCAGCAGGTTGTCGAGCACGAGCGCATCGCCGGCCTGCCAGGGGAAGGCGAGCATCGTGTCGTGATAGACGGCGCGGATTTCGTCGAGCATGGCGGCGTCGATCGGCGTGCCGTCACCGAAGAAGGTATTGCGCGGCAGACGGTCTTCATCGACGACGTCGAGCAAGGCCTCGCGCACCGGCTCCGGCAAGTTGGACACGTGGAACAGATGCGCCTGGTTGAACCAGACGCTTTCGCCCGTCAGCGGATGACGCAGCTCCGACTGGCAGACCTGGCGCGTGCGCAGCGCTTCGCCGTCATCGAGCCATTCGAAGTCGATGCGATGCGCGCCGCAATAACGCTCCACCTCCGTGCGGTCCTCGGTGCCGAACACCTGTTCCCACGGCAGATCGAGGCCGTTGCCATAGTTGCGCACGTACATCACGCCGTGCTCGGCGAAGCGCTCGCGCAATGCCGGCGACAGGCGCGCATGCACGAGGCGGCTGTCGGCGACCGGCGTCGCGCCGCCCGACTGCGCGGCGACGGTGCAGTAGAACCAGATCGAGCCGGGCCACTTGAGCGTGTAGGACTGTTCGTTATGCTGGTCGATCCATTGATCGGCGGGATATTCCGTCGACGAGTACACGTCCTTCTCGATCCGGCTGCGCGGCGTCGAGCCGAACTCGTAGGAAAGCAAAGGTTTGCCAAAACTCGCGGCAAACGCGTTGAACTGGGCAGCGTCGAGCGGCGTGAAGCCGCGCAGCAGCACGCCGCCGTATTGCAGCTTTGCCGCGTCCACGCGCGCGCGCAGCGCGGCCGGATCGGGCGCGGCGGCCTCGTCATGCGCGGGACGGATCTCCAGCACACGCGTGCCGTTTTCCTCGATCACGCGCTCGCTGAACGCCGTTTCGATATGACTGGTCATCGCATCCATGCTTCACCTCTTTCGCGCGGCTCGCCGTCCAACGGGCGCGCCCCCGCCTGCGCAAGCGCAGCGGCGACGCATTCCAGCACCGCATCCAATGCTTCATCGAGATAGAAATGGCCGCCCTCGAAGGCGCGCCGCGCGAACGCGCCGCGCGTCTCGTCCCGCCAGCGCAGCACGTCCTGTTCACGCACCGTGGCGGGGTCGTCGCGGCCGGTGAAGACGGTGAGCCGGCAGTTGAGCGGCTCGCGGGCCTTGCCGCCTGCTATGAAAGTTCCGCACAGGTGAAAGTCGGCGCGCAGCGTGGGCAACAGGAACGCGATCAGGTCACGGTCCGCGAGAAAGGCCTCCGGCGTGCCGCCGAGCGCGCGCAGCTTGTCGATCATCCGGTCCACGCCGCACTCGAGCCAGTCCGTTTCGAGCACGCGGCAAGCCGGACCCACCGACGCCGACGCCCCCAGCCACACCGCCTCGCCCAGGCCGCGCCCGCGCAGCGCATGCAACAGCTCCAGTCCGACGAGCGCGCCCATGCTGTGTCCGAACACGGCGAACGGCAACGCGGGATTGCGCGCCGCGCGCCAGTCCGCGCACAGGCCGTCGATCAACGCGGGCCACTGCGTGTGCGCGGGCTGATCGCGGCGCGCGCCGTGCCCCGGCAACTCCAGCGGCACGACCTGGACCTCCGCCGGCAGCCGCTGCGACCAGCGCCGGTACAACGCAGCCGTCCCGCCCGCATGCGCGAGACAGAACAGTTGCACGCGCGGCATGACGCCGGGTGCGGCGGCAAACGCCATGCGTCAGGCGGCCGGATCGGCCTGTGCCGTTGTCGCGCGGGCGGCATCCGCCTCCATCGCGCGGCGCAGGCTCAAGGGGCGCATGTCGGTCCAGACTTCATCGATATAGGCGAGGCACTCGGCCTTCTTGCCCGACTTGCCGGCCTGTCGCCAGCCCGCGGGAATCGCCTTGTAGTCCGGCCAGATGGAATACTGCTCTTCGTCGTTGATGACCACATGAAAATTCGTGTCTTCGTCGCCCCAGCTCATCGATCGCTCCAATGGATCCGCAGCCGAGCGGCTGCCATGCGTGACGGACACAACGAAACTCACTTTTGCGATCAGAAAGATCGCCGGACAATGCAGCGATGACGGGGACGGCGACACTGGACAGCCAGCATTCGCGACGCTCGGCGCATCTAGGCCCGCATCGTCATAAATGAGAATCATTGCTGTTTAGAAGCGCTACTCTGAGCGTTGCGGCGGTCTTTGTCAAGCTGACGCGCGGTTCGTCAAAACGCGCGATTGCCTTGTAAGCGGTCCGTAAAACGTCGGAAGTGAAGGCAAATCTTCACCTTCACCAAATGCGAATCGTTTGCGTTTAGTGTCGAGTTCGGCCATCATGACGGCGGTCCAAACCAGCCCGTACTCGCGATGAATTCGCCTATTCCGAACGCTGCTCTCACCGCAGAACATTCCGATCGCGCGCAGGCCGTGCTTGCTTCGCTGCTGTCGCGCCAGTCACACTGGCCGCTCGCCGAGCCGGGCCCGGACGATGCCGAGCTCGCACAAATCTTCGATGCCGCATTGCGCGCGCCGGACCATGCGCGCCTGCGTCCGTGGCGCTTCGTGCTGGTGCGGGGCGACGCGCGCGGCGCGCTCGGCGACGTGCTGGTGGACCTCGCCTGCGCCCGCATGCCGGAGGAGCCGCGCTCGGCGCATGCGCACCGGCGGCAGAAGGCGTTTGCGGCGCCGGTGGTGATCGCGCTGGGCGCGGCCATCGACGCAAGCTCGCACGTGCCGGAAATCGAGCAGCTGATGTCGGTCGGCGCGGCGACGATGAATCTGCTGAACGCCATTCACGCGCTCGGCTACGGCGGCTTCTGGGCCACCGGCGACGATACCTACGAACCCGCGATGCACGCGGCGCTGGGCTTCGGCGCGTCGGAACGCTTGCTGGGCTTCCTGTTCGTCGGCACGCCGAAGCGCTCGTCCGAACGGCCGCCGGCGCGTCCCGAACGCGCGGAATTCGTGCGTGAACTGACCATGCCCGCCGCCGCGTCCTGACACGCTCGAAGTCCTGCAGCGGCAGCTCCTTAAAAGAATCAGTGCCGTGCGGCGTTGCGCCAGCAGAACGCACGCCCCCGGCTCGAAACTGCATCGATGAGACACGCCATCAAAGCCTCCCCACGGGCCCTTGCTCTGCTCGCCGTCGCGCTGCTCGTGCTGCTCACGTTGTGGGCGCTGCTGTTCAGGACGGTCGAGCACGTCGATACCGTCGCGATCTCGCGCGGCGACATCCAGTTGAGCGTCACCGCGCTCGGCACCTTGCAGCCGCACAGTTACGTCGATATCGGCGCGCAGGCTTCCGGCGAAATCCGCCGCATCACGGTGCAGCCGGGCGATACCGTGAAGAAAGGCCAACTGCTGGTCGAGATCGATCCAAGCGTGCAGCAGGCCCGCTACGACGTCGATGCCTCCGCGCTCAAGAGCCTGCGCGCGCGCCTCGAAGGCGAGCAGGCGAAACTTGCGTTCGCGCAGCATCAGTACGAACGCCAGCGCCGCATGATGTCGGAAGGCTCGACGCGCGAGGAAGACCTGCAAAGCGCGCTGTCGGCGTGGCAGAGCGGCCGCTCGACGGTGGCCGACCTGACGGCGGAAATCGACGGCGCGCGCGCCACCTTGCAGGGCGACGAAGCCCAGCTCGGCTACACGAAGATCTACGCGCCGATGTCCGGCACCATCGTCACGCTCGATGCGCGCGAAGGCCAGACGCTCAACGCCACGTACCAGACGCCGATCATCCTGCGCATCGCCGATCTCTCGACGATGACGGTCTGGACGCAAGTCTCCGAAGCCGATGTGCTGAAGGTGAAGCCCGGCATGCCGGTCTGGTTCACGACGCTCGGCGCCGACACGCGCTGGAACGGCACGGTGCGCCAGGTGCTGCCCGCGCCGCCCAACACGGCCCCGCCGAGCGGCGGCGACCAGCAGGCCGCGCCGAACGCCAACGCGATCAACACCGGCAAGGTCGTGTCCTACACGGTGTTGTTCGACGTGAAGAACCAGGACAACCAGTTGCTGCCGCAGATGAGCGCGCAAGTGTTTTTCGTCGCGCAGGAAGCGCATGACGTGCCGCTCGCGCCCTTGTCCGCGCTCACCCCGGTGGCCGGTTCGAGCGACCGCTACCGCGCGCGGGTGCTGGCGGACGGCCGGGTCGTGACGCGTGACGTGCGCGTCGGCGTGCATGACCGGCTCAACGCGGAGATCCGCTCGGGCCTCGCGCCGGGCGAGCGTCTCGTCACCGGCATCCGGCGCGTGCGCGGCGCCGACGGGAAGTTCGAATGGTGACGCCGGCATCCTCGCCGCCGCATGACGCGCCGCTGATCGAACTGCGCGACGTCTGCAAGTCCTATGGCGGCGACGGCACCGAACCGCCGGTGCAGGTGCTGCGCGGTGTGTCGCTGTCGATTGCGGCGGGCGAGTTCGTTGCGATCGTCGGCGCGTCCGGTTCGGGCAAGTCCACGCTGATGCATATCCTCGGCTGCCTCGACCGGCCGTCGTCGGGGAGCTACCGCTTCGCCGGGCGCGATGTCGCGACGCTGTCCGCCGACGAACTCGCCTGGCTGCGCCGCGAGGCCTTCGGCTTCGTATTCCAGGGCTATCACCTGATCGCGACCGAATCCGCGCGCGAGAACGTGGAAGTGCCCGCCGTGTATTCGGGCGTGCGGCCGGAAAAGCGCCGCGAGCGCGCCACCGGACTGCTCGCGCGGCTCGGGCTCGAACAGCGGCTCGATCATCGGCCGAACCAGTTGTCGGGCGGACAGCAGCAGCGCGTGTCGATTGGCCGCGCGCTGATGAACGGCGGCCACATCCTGCTCGCCGACGAACCCACCGGCGCGCTTGATTCGAAAAGCGGCACGGAAGTGATGGCGCTGCTCGCGGAACTGTCGGCGGCGGGACACACGATCATCCTCATCACGCATGACCGGCAAGTGGCCGCGCGGGCGCATCGGTCGATCGAGATACGCGACGGCTGCATCGTCGCCGATTCCCTAGACGCCACCGACAACCAGGCCGCGCCGAACCCCGCCGCGCTCGATGGCGCGTCGCTGCTGCGCTCGATGTCGAGCGGTTCCGCGCACACCGCGTCGTTCCTCACCGACGCGCACGAAGCCATGCGCGCCGCGTGGCGCGTCGTGTGGATCAACCGCTTCCGCACGCTGCTGACCTTGCTCGGCATCATCATCGGCGTGGCGTCGGTGATCGTGATGCTGGCGATCGGCACCGGCACGGAGCGCGAAGTGATCGCGAAGATGGCGAGCTTCGGCACCAACCGCATGTACGTGACGCCCGACGGACCGTCCGCGCATGCGCCGGGCGGCACGCTGTCCGTCGCGGACGTCGATCTCGTCTCGCACGTGCCGAACGTCGAATATGCGATGCCCTTCCTCACCGGCGGCGTCACGCTGCGCTACGGCAATGCGGACACGCGCACGTCGCTGTGGGCGGTCGGTCCCGAAGGCTCGCGCGTGCTGAACTGGAAGCCGGCGCGCGGCGTGTTCTTCAACGCGGAAGACGAGCGCCGGCTCGCGACGGTCGCGCTGCTCGGCAAGCGTCTGCGCGAGAAGCTGTTCGGCCCGGCCGATCCGGTCGGCAAGTACGTGCTGGTGAACAACACGCCGTTTCTCGTGATCGGCGAACTGGAAGAGAAAGGCGCGACCTCGGGCGACGCCGATGACGACGACGTGCTCCTCATCCCCTTCTCGACCGGCAGCCGCCGCGTGCTCGGCACGACGCATCTGTCGTGGATCTCGGTGCTGGTCGATCACATCGCGCAGTCGGAGCAGACCGCCACCGACATCGGGCGGGTGCTCGAAGGAGCGCATCATCTGCGCGACTTCCACGTCTACAACCGCGCGGCGTCGGTGAAGGCGCAGTCGGAGACACAGGACACGCTCACGCTGATGCTCGGGCTGATCGCGGGCATCTCATTGCTGGTGGGCGGCATCGGTGTGATGAACATCATGCTGATGACCGTGAAGGAACGCACGCGCGAGATCGGCATCCGCATTGCGACGGGCGCGCGGCAACGCGACATCCTGCGCCAGTTCCTCACCGAAGCGACGCTGGTCTCGGGCATCGGCGGCGCGCTCGGCGTGCTGGCGGGCGTGCTGATCGGCGCGGGCTTGATTGCGGCGAGCGTGCCGGCCATCTTTTCCGTGCGCGCGATCATCGGCGCGTTCGGGTGTGCGCTGCTCACCGGCCTCGTGTTCGGCTTCATGCCCGCGCGCAAGGCCGCGCGGCTCGATCCGGTCGTGGCGCTGGCCAGCGAATGAGGACGCCATGAGACGCTTCCTCTCCTTCGCATCCGTCACTGCCTGCGTGCTGCTGGCCGGCTGCCTGAGCCGGCCGCCCATCCCGCCCGCCGATGTCGCGACGCCCGCGACGTACCGCTATGCCATCGCAGGCGGACCGGAAGACGCCGTCACCGCCGACTGGTGGCGACGCTTCGACAACAACGAACTCGACCGCCTCGTCACGCAGGCGACGGCGCAGAACTTCGATCTGGCCGCCGCCGTCGCGCGGGTGAAACAGGCGCGCGCCAACGCGACCATCGCGGGCGCGGCGTTGCTGCCCGCGGTGAGCGGTTTCGCCGATGCCAGCCGCCAGGGCGGCTTCATGGTGAACAACCAGCTGCCGAGCGGGAGTGCGTTCGACCTGGGGGTGTCGGCGACATACGAGCTGGATTTCTGGGGAAAGAACCAGGCCACGCGCGACGCCGCCGTGGAGCGCGTGCGCGCCTCCGCGTTCGACCAGGCGACCGTGCAGATGACGCTCACCGCCGACGTCGCCGACAGCTGGCTGCAAACCGTCGCGCTGCGCGAGCGCGAGCAGATCGCGCAACGTAATCTGGAAACGGCGCGCGCGATCCTGCGCAATGTCGAGTCGCAATATCGCGCGGGTTATGTGACCGCGCTCGATGCCGCGCAGCAGCGCACGCTGGTGGCGTCGCAGCAGCGTGCGGCGGCCGCGTTGCATCAGCAGGGCAACGATAGCGAAGCGCTGCTCGCCACGCTGCTCGGCGTGCCCGCGACGGGGTTCACCGTGACGACGCGCACGCTGGATGCCGTCAACGCGCCGGGCGTCGATGCGGGCGTGCCCGCGTCCTTGCTGACGCGCCGTCCGGATATCGCGTATGCGGAAGCGCAACTCGCCGCCGCGCACGCCGACGTCGCCGCCGCGCGCGCCGCGATGTTCCCGAGCATCACGCTGAGCGCTTACCTTGGCACGGGCAGCGACCGCGCGCAACGCATCTTCGACAATCCGCTCTACAGCGTGGCAGCGGGCCTGACCGCGCCGATCTTCGATGCCGGCGCGCTCGCCGCCGGGCGCGATCTCGCGCAGGCGCAGCAGGAGGAATTGCTGGCGGCGTACCGCAAGGCCATCGTGAGCGGGTTCGCGGATGTCGAGCGCGCGCTCAACGCCAGCAGCGGCGCCGATGCACAGACACGCGCGCAGGACGATGAGCTAAGCGAGGCGCGGCATACGCTGGAACTGGCGCAGAGCCGCTATCGCGCGGGCGCCGAAACGGCGCTCACCGTGCTCGATGCCCAGCGCACGCTGTACAGCGCCGAGGATGAACATGTGCAGCTGCATCTCGCGCGACTGCGCGCGGCGGTGGCGACGTATCGGGCGCTGGGCGGCGGGTGGCATTAGCCGGGCTCCGCTTCATCCGTCTGTTGCTCAATGCGATGAAGCAGCGTCGAAAACGTCTTGAGCAGATCGCCCTCGGGCATCCCTTCTTCACCGAACAGCCGCCGCTGCACGTCGACGGCAAGCGGCAGCGCCTTCCGCACCCGCGTCAGTCCTGTACGCGTCAGCTGCACGTTCTTCATGCGCACATCGACGCTGCTCGACGCCCGCTGCACCCAGCCCTTCGCTTCCAGCGTCTTGAGGATCTGCGAGAGCTGCATCTTGTGGATGTCGCTGGTGCGGCTCAGTTCGGCCTGTGACACCTCTTCGCCGTTCCGCGTGGCCCAGGCGATCAGCGTCAGCACCGTGAACTGGAGATGCGTCAGATCCAGCGGCGCCATGGCCCGGTCGATGGCCCGCTGGTAGCGATGAAACATGCGCCACAGCACGAAGCCGATGGCACGCTCGGGCGCGCCCAGCGACACGTTCGCGAACATCTCCTTCAGTTCGGTTCCCTTGATCTTCATCCCGGTCGCGCTCCGTCGTTCCTTGTGAAGAATATCTCACATACGCCAGCACTTGCATATGGTAAATATATTTACTACTCTGTTCCTCAAGCCCATCTCGAAGGAGACGCTTCATGAATCAGATACCGCTCGACATCGCATTCTGGAACTATGACCGCGTTCATGCATTGAGGGATGGCACGGTCGGCATCGAGGGAGTGGAGGCGCGCTATCACACCGAGCGCATCGTCACGCAGATTTTCGAGGGCATGCTTCGTGCACGGCGCTTCGACGTCGCCGAGCTCGGCGTGACCTATCTTCTGCGCGCGATCGATTCAGGCGAGGACCTGCTCGCGCTTCCGGTGTTCCTGAACCGGTGCTTTCGCCATTCGGCCATCTACGTGAACAAGGCGAGCGGCATTGAGAGCCCGGCGGATCTGGCGGGCAAGCGGATCGGCGAACTGGCGCTCTATGGACACGACGCGGGCGTCATGGCGAAGGGCATGCTGTCCGACGAACATGGCTTCGACCCGGCACAGTGCCGCTGGCTGATAGGCGGCATCGACTTTCCGATGGACCCCATCGATTTCGTGGAAAGGCCTTATCCGGCGGGTATCGAAGTGGAATGGGCGTCGAAGGAAGTCGATCTGGGGCAACTGCTCGAAGCGGGCGAGATCGACGCGCTGATTTCCGCCGACATCCCCGCATGCGTGCTGCGAGGTTCGCCCAACGTAGGCCGGCTCTTCGAAAACTTCGTGGAGATGGAAAACGACTACTTCGCGCGCACGGGCATCTTTCCGATCATGCATACGGTGGCGCTGCGTCGTTCACTGGTGGAGGAACAACCGGAGATCGCGAAGGCCATCTATCGCGGGTTCTGCCTTGCAAAAGACGCCGCCCGCGAAGCATTGACGAAGGGCATGACCTTCAACAACATGGCGACGATGGTGCCCTGGCTCACCGATCTCATGCAAAGCAACTGAAGCAACTCGGCGACGACTGGTGGCCCTACGGCATCGAGCGCAACCGCAAGGCGCTCGATGCCATCCTGCGCTATCACCACGAGCAGGGGCTCACCCGCCGGCGTCATACGATCGAAGATCTCTTCGTGCCGTACCTTCTGGCGACCTGACTCTTCAGTCGAGCGCCTTGCCGCCTGTCTCCTCGAACATCGAGACGGCGATCAGCGAGATCAGCACGCAGCCGATCATGTACCACGCGGGCGCCATCTTGTTGCCCGTCGCGCGGATCAGCCACGCCGCGACCAGTTGCGCGGTGCCGCCGAACGCCGATACGGCGATCGCATACGCGCTCGACATGTAGCCCGCGCGCAGATGCTTCGGGAAGTTCTCCGGCATCAGCGCATAGGCGGGCGCGGAGCCCATCGTGTAGCACAGCATCAGCACGATCAGCGCGGCGAGCACGACCGGCAGCGACGGAAAATGCGTCATCACCCAGAAGGCCGGATACAGCAGCACGATCAGCGCAACGCGTCCGATCAGCGTCAGCGGCTTGCGCTTGCCCATGCGGTCCGACCATGCGCCGTAGATCGGGCACATCACGAGCGAGATCACGCTGGACGCGACACCCGCGAGCATCGACATCTTCGCCGGCAGTCCGAGGTACTGGATGCAGTACGTGGGCATGTAGTACATCATCACGTACGTCGACACCGACATGCCCATGATCGAGAAGATCGTCAGGAACCAGTTGCGCACGTAGAGGCCGCGCTTCGGATCCTCACGCGTGGCGACCGCCTTCGCGGCAGGCGGCTCTTCCTGGATGTGTCGGCGCAGATAGATGCCGACCGGCGCGATCAGCGTGCCCATCAGGAACGGAATGCGCCAGCCCCAGCTGTGCATGGTGTCATCGGAGAGCAGGAAGCCGAGGCTCGCCGCGAGACCCGAGCCGAGCAGCGCCGCCGCGCCCTGGCTCGCCAGCTGCCAGCTCGCGCGGAACCCGCGGCTCGCCGTGCCGCCCATTTCGAGCAGCGTGGCCGTGGCCGCGCCGAATTCACCGCCCTGCGCGAAGCCCTGCACGAGACGCGCGACCACGATCAGCAACGGCGCGGCCAGCCCGATCTGCGCGTACGTCGGCGCGAGGCCGATGGCCACCGAACCGAGCGCCATCAGCAGGATGGTCAGCGTGAGCGCGGGCTTGCGGCCGGCGCGATCGGCATAACGGCCGAGCACGAAGCCGCCGAGCGGACGCATCACGAAGCCGACCGCGAACACCGCGAACGCGAGCAGCGACGACGTCACCGGATCGTTCGACGGAAAGAACTGCCGGCCGATGGTCAGCGCGAAATAGCTGTAGACCGTGAAGTCGAAGAACTCGAGCAGATTGCCGATGACCGCCGCGAAGACGATCTTGCGCTGCTGCGCGGGCGACATCTGCACGTCATGCGCGCCCGCGCTGGAAAGCGATTGCGTCGTGGCGTTCATGCGCGGTCCTGGCTGAGGAAACGTTCGACGAGCCGCGTCCAGAAGGCCGCGCCCACCGTGAGGTTGTCGTCGTTGAAGTCGTAGCGCGCGTTGTGCAGCATCGGCTGGCCTTCGCCGTTGCCGAGCCGCACGAAGCAGCCGGGCACCTTCTGCAGGTAGAACGCGAAGTCCTCGCTGCCTGCGATCGGCGGAAACGGCGAGATGATCTTCTCCGGCCCGACCAGCTCTTCCGCGACCTGACGCGCGAATTCCGTCTCGGACGCGCTGTTGACGAGCACCGGATAGCCGCGGATGAAATCGATCTCGACGGTCGCGCCATACGCCTGCGCCTGCGCTTCCACCAATGCACGAATGCGCTGCTCCAGCGTCGCGCGCACCGTGGGCGAGAACGAGCGCACGCTCATTTCGAGCGTGGCGTCTTCGGGAATCACGTTGGCCGCGAAGCCCGAACGGAACGAGCCGACCGTGACGACCGCCGCCTCGTTCGGATCGACATTGCGCGCGACGATGGTCTGCAAGCCCATCACGATGCTGCTGCCGACCACCACCGGATCCACCGCGAGATGCGGACGCGCCGCATGGCCGCCCCGGCCGACGATGCGCAGCTTGACCGTGTCGCAGGCCGCCATCAGCGGGCCGGCGCGAAAGCCGAAGGTGCCGGTCGCGACGCCCGGATGATTGTGCAGACCGAAAATGGCTTCACAGGGGAAACGCTCGAACAGGCCATCGGCGATCATGCGTTCCGCGCCGCTGTCCGAACCGGCTTCCTCGGCGGGCTGGAAGATCAGGTGGACGGTGCCGTCGAAGTTGCGCGTCTTCGCGAGATGCTGCGCCGCGCCCAGCAGGACGGTAGTGTGGCCGTCGTGGCCGCATGCGTGCATCTTGCCGTCGTGGACGCTCGCGTAGGGCAGACCGGTCTGCTCCTTGATCGGCAGCGCGTCCATGTCGGCGCGCACGCCGACCGTGCGCTTGCTCGTGCCGGCCGAAAGCGACGCCACCAGCCCATGTCCGCCCACATTGCGGGTCACCGCATAGCCCCAGGCTTCGAGCTTGTCGGCCACGAATTGGGACGTTGCCGCCTCTTCGTACGACAGCTCGGGATGCTGGTGGATGTGATGACGGATTTCGTCGAGTTGCGGGCGGGCGTCGGCGAGATCGGCGAGTTCGCAGAAATGCTGTTCGTGGGCTTGATTCATGGCGCGGGGCTCCTCCTGTTATGGCTGCGCGGAAGTCATACGGCGAGTATTGCACCGACGAAAAACTCGACCGATGACTGCAACGCATCCAAAATGTTGCCTTCAAGTCAACAATGGACGGACGAAGTGAGCGATTCGATCGAGGATATCGGTGAGCGTGCACTGCGTTATCTCGCCGAAATCGCCGCGACTGGCGGCGTGCGGATGGCGGCGGAAACGCTGGGCGTGAATCCGTCGGTGATCAGCCGGCAGATCGCGGCGCTGGAGCGGCGGCTGCGCTTCCCGCTGGTGGAGCGGCGCGGACGGCATGTCGTGGTGACGGAAATCGGGCAGGTGCTGATCGAGCATTACCGCGACGGCCAGCGGCGTCAGCGCGACCTCGCCGCGCGGCTGGAGGAATACCGGCACCTGCGGCGCGGCCGGGTGGCGCTGGGCGTCGGCGAAGGGTTCATCGGCAATCTGATTGCGCGCGCGCTGCAACGCTTCTCGATGAAATATCCGGACATTCTGGTGGAGATCCGCTCGGGGCCGACGCCCGCCGTGCTCTCGATGGTGCGCGACGACGCCGTGGACATCGGCCTCTCGGCCCGTTCCGCCGATGATCCCGCCATGCGCATGCATCCGTTCGCCGCGCGCCCGCTGTGCGCGGTGGTGGCGCCGACGCACCGCTTCGCCTCGATGCCGAAGGTGCCGCCCGCCGAACTGGAGGGCGAACGGCTCATTTTCATGACCGAGGCGTTCGGCGTGCAGCAATTCGTGCAGTCCCTGCTCGACGATGTGCGCCTGACGGTGATCCCGGCCTATCGCGTGGATTTGTTCAACACGGCGCAAACGCTCGCGGCGGCGGGACTGGGCGTGGCGTTCATGTCGTCGATCACGGCGCGGCGCGGCATCGACCTGGGCGAACTCGTGGCGGTGCCGATCGATCATCCGATCGCGACGGGCTTCGCCAGCCAGATGATGACGCGCGTCGGGCGTCGGTTGTCGCCTGCGGCGGATCACCTCTGGAAGCAGCTTGCGCAGAGCTTTCTGGAGGAGAAAGTGCGTTAGGGCGTCACCGCGTGACGTGACGCCTGCTCCCGGATCCATCCCTCGAACGCCATCACGGCGTCATCGTCCGCACGCTCGGCGTTCACGACCAGTGTGTAATCCGGCCCGCGCCACACCGGCCCCGCGAGCGGACAGACGAGACGTCCGGCGGCCATGTCGCGTTCGATCAGCGGCAGCGACGCCAGCGTCACGCCGAGCCCTTCCGACGCCGCGCCCAGTTGCAGGAAAACGTGATCGAAGTCGAGATGATGCGCGCCCTGCAGGCCCGGCGCACCCGCCGCGCGCAGCCAGTCGGACCACGCCGTGCGCGTGCTGGTGGAATGCAGCAGCGTGTGGTGGCGCAGATCGGCGACGGTATGAATCGGATGGCTCAGCAGTGTGGACGGACTGCACGCGGGCAGGCGGACATCGGGCATCAGTGTGCTGGAGTGCAGGCCGCTGGCTTCCTCCGGACCCGAGCGCACGCCGATATCGAAGGCATCGCCGACATAGCGCAGCCTGCGCGACGTAGTGGACAGCCGCACGTCGATATCCGGATAACGCGCCTGGAAATCGGCGAGGCGCGGGATCAGCCAGCACAGCGCGAAGCTCGCCAGCGCATTGACGCGCACGACGCCCGTGATCCGGCGAGTGATCGATTCGTGGCGCAGCCGCGTGACCGAACTGCTCAGGCGCGCGAACGCGCCGTTGACGTCATTGAGCAAGGCCGCGCCTTCGTCTGTAGGCACGACGCCGCGCGAACGGCGCTCGAACAGCGGCACGCCGAACCAGTCCTCCAGCAGGCGGATCTGCTTGCCGACCGCCCAGTGCGTGACGTGCAGCTCTTCCGCCGCAGCGGCGAAGCTGCCCAGGCGTGCAACGGCCTCGAAGTGCCGCAAGGCGTTCAGCGGCGGCAGCTTGTCGGGGTCTTTCGAGGTGCGTCCGTGCGTGCTCATGAGGTGACTTTTTTTCCCGTCTCACCCGATTTTACGTCAGTTGCCGGGCGTTTCTGGGCCACCTAGACTCGAAGGCTCGGAACCATCACGCTCATCGAAGCATGCGACTCTTTTCCTTCTCTTCCCCGGTCACGCGCGCGGCTGACGATCGCGGCCAGCCGGGCGTCGAAACGCGCAAGCGCGTCCTGTGGCTTTCCTGCGTGGCCCATGCGCTGCACGACGGCTACACCGACATGATCTACGCCCTGCTGCCGGTCTGGCAGGCGGACTTCGGCCTGGGCTATGGCGCGCTGGCCATCCTGCGGGGCGTGTACGCCGGCACCATGGCGACGCTCCAGCTACCCGCCGGACGTCTCGCGCGTACGTGGGGCACGCGCGCGACGCTCGCCTGCGGCACGCTGCTGGCCGCGCTGGGTTATGCGGTCGCGGGGCTGTCGGGAACGCTGCCGGGCTTGTGCGTGGCGCTGGCTGTCTCGGGGAGCGGCTCGAGCACGCAACATCCGCTGGCCTCGGGCGCCGTCTCGCGCGCCTATGGACGCCAGGCGCGCGGCCCGCTGAGCGTCTACAACTTCGCCGGCGACCTCGGCAAGTCCGCGCTGCCGGCGGCCATCTCGCTGCTCATCACGGTCATGCCGTGGCGGCACGCACTCTGGGCGATGTCGTGCATCGGCATGCTGGTCGCCGCAGTCATTGCACTTTTTCTCCCGTCGATCCCGCGCAGCGCCGCCGTTGTCGAAGAGCCCGCGCCGCAGGCCGTGCAGGGCGCGCGTTCGGGCTTCTCGCTGCTGCTCACCATCGGCGTGCTCGATACCGCCGTGCGCATGGGCCTGCTGACCTTCCTGCCCTTCCTGCTGAAAGCCAAGGGCATCTCCCCGGCGATGATGGGCACGGCGCTCGCGCTGGTGTTCATCGGCGGAGCAGCGGGGAAGTTCGTGTGCGGCTGGCTCGGTGCGCGCATGGGTCCGATCGGCACCGTGCTGGCCACCGAAGGCGGCACGGCGGCGCTGATTCTCGCCGTGATCTTTCTGCCGCTCGCGCCCGCGCTCGTCGTGTTGCCGCTGCTCGGGCTGATGCTCAACGGCACATCGTCCGTGCTGTATGGAACGGTGCCGGAACTCACGCCGGTGGAACGCACGGAGCGCGCCTTCGCGCTGTTCTATACCGGCACGATCGCGTCGGGCGCGCTCGCGCCGGTGGCTTATGGGCTGCTTGGCGACCGCATCGGCGTGCAGGACGCCACGATCGCGACCGCGCTGACGGCGCTGGTCATCGTGCCGGTCGCGCTGATGCTGGGGCGGCATCTGCGCGAGACGGGCAGCTAAAGGAAGAGACTCAGAGAGACGGCGCGGCGTCGAGCAGCATTCGCACGGGGACATCTGGCCGGACTCGCACGGCCAGCCGCAGCGCTTCGGCCTGACTCGCCGTGACGACGACGAAACAGCCATTGCCGTGCGCAAATTCGATACGCCATCCCGCGCAGGGACGGGGGCGAACGACTGTCTCGGAGATGTCGAAGCCTTCGGTGGTGACCACGGTCGATCGAATCCCGGCGCGTTTCAGTGCTTGTGATTGTGCCATGCATGGCCGTATCTTCTCGACGCTTCAATGAAGCCGGACAAGGCTTTCATCAAAGTTCATGCGCCTTTTTACCGCGACCTTTTGGCAAAAGGTCGACAGAGATCGATTCCGCCGCGGACATCGCTCGCATCGCTCCGAAAAGAACCAGCACTGAAGCGTTCAGGACGCTCATCGTGGGAACAGCCATTGCGGCCGGTCACACCCAAGCCATGTCTTCCCATTCATGAGAGATCACGATGACCTGTTGCCGATCATGGCGTTCCCGGCGTAAGTTCAGTGCGCACCTTCCCGTGCTTCCCCAAGGAGACTCCGATGAACGATTTCAAGGTCGACTGGACCGCGGCAAGCTTTGATCAACTTCGCCGTAAAGTCAGGGACGTTTCCCTTCCTGCTCTTCCACAGGAGAATGGCTGGTCTTACGGCTGTGATCCGGCCTACCTGAGATCCTTTCTCGACTTCTGGGCCGACGAGTTCAGCCTCGACGCCTGCGTACGCGAACTGAATCGCTTCCCGCAGATCATGGCGCGGGTCGATGATCTGGATATCCACGCCATCCATGTGATCGGCGAGGCGCGCGGAACCAACCCGCTCCTGCTGCTTCACGGCTGGCCCGGCTCGGTCGTCGAGTTCCGCGATGTCATCGAGCCGCTGGCTTTTCCGTCACGGTTCGGCGGCAGCGCAAGCGACGCATTCGATCTCGTCATTCCATCGCTGCCGGGTTTCGGATTCAGCGCGAAGCCGGCCTCGCCGATCGGCGCGCGGACGACCGCCGGCATCATGAACACACTCATGCAGCAACTCGGCTACAACCGATATCTGGCGCAAGGCGGCGACTGGGGTTCGGGAATCGCCGCGTGGCTGGGGATCGAGCATCGTGCGGCCGTCAAGGGCATCCACTTGAACTACGTGCTCGTCCATCCCGATGCCCAGCCGCAAACCGACGAAGAACGCGAATGGAAAACCAAGGTCGAGCGCACGCAACAGACACTCGGCGCATACGCGCAGCTTCAGGGGAGCAAGCCCGCGTCGCTGGCCTATGCGATGCATGACAACCCGGCTGCGCAGGCGGCATGGATACTCGAACGGTTCCACGACTGGTCGGATCGGCGGGAAAGAAGCTTTGAAGAGATCTTCCCGAAGGAGCGGCTGCTCGCCAATATCCTCGTCTACCTGATGAACGATGCCTTTGCGTCCTCGACGAACTTCTATCTCGGCAGCCGGATGGAAGGCGTCCGGCAAATGCCGTCTGGGCATACCGTCGATGTCCCGACCGCGGTGACCTGCTACCCGGATCCGCGCATGCCGGCGCCGCCGCAGAGCTGGGTGCGCAAGGGCTACGATCTCAGGCGCTGGAACGTAGCGCCGCAAGGCGGACACTTCGCCGCGATGGAAGCACCTGCGTTCTTTGTCGAGGACTTGCGGGGCTGGTTGAACGATTCACGCCGATAGCGAGTCAGCCAGCGAGCGCCAACGAACGCGCCTTGGAATCGGCGTTCGATACCGACTACCGCATCCCGGCTCCGGTAAAGGTACGCGAATTGGTGAACGAAGTGAAAGCATCTGTTACGGCGCGAATCCGGTTGGAGACCGCTTCTCGTATCGCCCGATGAGCGGTACGAGCTGAGCGCGAAAGCTCATGTTGCAGGTCCGCTCTCCCGCGGCGTGCGTTCATCCCGATCCGGACTGAACACACGCCGTCCAACGATCAGAACCAAGGAGATGGACATGGCAGACAATGCTTCGATCACCGACGTATTCGAGCGGCGCGTCGAACGGCGCGAGAAACGGCGCCAGTTCTTTCGCAGCGCGGGCGGTCTCGGCTTGGGGCTCGTGGGCGGCACCATTCTCGGCGCATGCGGGGGCGGCTCGGGCGATAACGCCAACGCGGCAAGCGGCCCGACCGACGCCGAGATTCTCAACTTTGCGCTGAACCTCGAATATCTCGAAGCGACCTTCTATGCCTATGCGACGACCGGGGCCGGCCTGCCTGCGAATCTCATGAGCGGAACCGGCACGCCCGGCAAGGTGATTCCGGGTCAGCAGGTGTCGTTCTCCGATCCCGTCGTGGCCGCCTATGCACGGGAGATCGCGAAGGATGAACTCGAACACGTGGCCTTCCTGCGCACGGCGCTGGGCACGTCGGCGGTGGCCATGCCCGCGCTCGACGTGGGCGGCACGGATCCCAATGGCGCGTTCTCGCTCGCGGCGCAGGCTGCGGGCCTTGCGCCCGCTGGCACGCCGTTCAACCCCTATCTGAACGACAATAACTTTCTGCTCGGCGCGTTTATCTTCGAAGACGTCGGCGTCACGGCCTATAAAGGCGCTGCGCCGCTCATCACCAACAAGACCTATCTCGAAGCGGCCGCCGGCATTCTGGCGGCGGAGGCTTACCACGCGAGTCTCGTGAGGACCGTGCTGTACTCGAAAGGCATCCAGACGCCGAGTCTCGTGAGTGCAACGCAGGCCATTTCGGATGCACGCGACTCGCTGGATTCATCGAGTGACGTGGACCAGGGCATCGCCGGCGTGAACGCGGATATCTCCAACATCGTGCCGCTCGATAACAACGGCATCGCCTTCAGCAGAAGTTATGACGACGTGCTCAACATTGTCTATCTGAACAAGGGCGCGGTGACGCAAGGAGGGTTCTTTCCTGCCGGCGTCAACGGCACGCTTCACATGAGCAGCGCTTTCGCCTAAAACGAAGTCAATGGCCTGAACGTCCGGTCGCGACGGCTCCAGGCCCTCTCGCGATCGGACACCAAACCTTGGAGGTTCTTCATGCGCGATTTGTCTGCGGGTGCATGGCGTTTCCGCATCCGGCTCGTCCTGGGCGTCTCATTCCTGCTCACGGGTGTGGCGCTGCAATTGCTCCACTCACGGTGATCTCTGCTGCACTGATCGTCGTTCAATCTTCACTTGAATTCATTCATCGGGAGGAACACACGTTTTGATGATCCGTCGATTCGATCGGCCTGTTGTTATCGGTGTGAGCGTGACGGCCCTGGTCGTTGCGCTCGCAGGCGTGTGGCTCAAACACGATGCGCCACGCGTGGACGATCAGATGAACTCTTCACGGCAACGCGGGGCGGTGTCGGCGGGGGCGGTGCGGGAGCAGCCTGTTCCCGCAGCTCGGATTGCGCCAGCGCCGGGCGCGGCCGTTGACGCGCGGGACGAAAGCAAGAGCACACCCGAAGCAGACCGGCCTCCTGCAGAAGCCAAACCGGCTCCGGAGACGAAGAGCGCACGTTCGGATCACGTAGCCAGCACGAAAGCACACGCCAAACGGTCCGCGCAACTGCGCAATGAAATAGCGCAAGCGCACAAGCCGACCGTCTCCCGGCCTCCCGCTGATCCGCTGCCCGTCAATGAGCCTCCAGCGGCCGAGACAGCAAAGCCTGACGCAGCGCAGAGCGAGCAAGCTGTGTCCGCAACGCCGGCACCGCCTGAACCGGCGCGTTCTGCACCCACAGCCGATACCTCGACAGGTCCCAAAACCCGCAAGCAAGTGGAAGACGAACTGCGCGCCGCGAGGAACAGCGGCGCCCTGCCCCGTTTCGGCAATCCCGATCCGGCTGGACCCGGCGGTTCGCCGGGCAACCTCAGCCGATCATCCGAGTAGGCGAGGTTCTTCCCGCATCCGGCACACCGCTTCGCTCGTATTCAAGTGAAGAACCCAGGCGCTCTTTCACTGCTTTGGGATCGGTCGCAGGAACAACATCAGGAGATCGCCATGAACCATTCAAGCGCTTCCAGCAGGGTCCTTATCATCGGTGCGGGCGCATTGATCGCGCTCGCTTCATCCGTCGCACTTGCGGGAGGCAACGGCAACGGCGGAAACGGCAGCGGCGGCTCGCATGGCGCCGCGACGGCCGGAATGACCTATCACAGCGAGCCCGTGTCGAGCCCATGGAATCGCGTGCCGGGCGACATGAGCATGAGCAGCAGCGCTCGCCAGCGTGACAACGATGCATCGACCACCGCAAGCCGCGACATGCGCCAAGCGCCGAAATCCACCGAGTAAGTGCAGCGCGCTATTTCACCTTCGCCGCAGCGGCCAGCTTCCGCACGCCCTCCTTCGCATCCTCGTTCGAGTTCATGAAGGTGGTCACGACGTCGGTGATCGCGCCCGCCGTCACCGGCGATTGCAGTTCGCCGAACGCAAGCGACGGGAAAAAGCTGCCCGACTTGAGCGTCGCCTGCTCGTCGGCGCGGGACTTCTTCGCGCAACTGTCGAACTTGTCCATCGGCACATCCAGCCTGACCGGAATCGATCCCTTGTTCAGGCTGAACTGTTCCTGGAACCCGGGCGACATGATCGTCCGGGCCATCGCCAGCTGCCCTGGCGTAGCGTCCTTCTTGCCGTTCTGCTGGAAGAACACGAAGGCATCCGCCGTGTACGTGAAGGCCTGCGCCGTGCCCGGCGCGGGCGCGCACACGAAATCGGCATCCGCCTTCTTGTTCGCGTTCAGGAACTCGCCCTTCGCCCAGTCGCCCATGAACTGCATGCCGCCCGAGCCGGAGATCACCATCGCTGTCGCGAGGTTCCAGTCGCGGCCGTGATAGGCCTTGTCGAAGTAGCCGCGGATCTTCTGCACGGTCTCGAAGACCTGCACCATCTGCGGCGAAGTGAGCGTCTTCTGATCCAGATCGATGAGCGCCTTGCGATAAAAGTCCGCGCCCTGCGACAGCACGACCGTCTCCCAGATCGTCATGTCCTGCCACGGCTGGCCGCCGTGCGCGACCGGCGTGATGCCCGCTGCGCGAAACTTGTCGGCCAGCGCGAAGAACTCCGGCCACGTGTTTGGCGGCTGGCCGCCTACCTTGTCAAGGTCGGCCTTGTTGATCCACAGCCAGTTGATCCGATGCACCGAGAACGGCACGGCCACGTAGTGACCGTCCGCTTTCATCCCCTGATCGATGGGCGCGGGCAGATGACTCTTCCAGTCGGAGGCGGCCTGATCGATCGTGACGAGCACGCCCTGGTCGGCCCAGTCCTGAATCAGCGGCCCCTTGATCTGCGCCGCCGATGGCGCGTTGCCCGAGATCACCTGCGTCTTGAGCGCCGTCATCGCGGCCGTGCCGGACCCGCCTGCCACCGCGAAGTCCTTCCACTCGTAGCCCTGCTTGCTCATGTCGTCCTTGAGCACGCGGATCGCCTTCGATTCGCCGCCCGACGTCCACCAGTGCAGCACCGAAAGCGCTTCCGCCGCGTGTCCCGCCTGCATGCCCGCGATGAGCAGTGCGGCTGCCGCCGCCATCGACGTCAAGTGTCGTTTCATTCCAGTCTCCGAAGTATTTTTATGGATGCAACGCAATGCAACGCCATGCAACGCTCAAGCCGCCGGACTACAGGTCGAATCCGAGTTGCGACCGGCCGAGCGGCGTCAGATCGTCTGCCGTGGCACGGCCGATGAAGTCGGTTTCGAAGTGATCGGCGGGAAAGTCGGGCGGGCTCTCGCCCTTCAGGAAGCTCGGCCGCTGACGCCTGAGATACGCGTCGTTCTTCGCGCACGCGGGCGCCGACGCGATGTACATCACGTTGCTGTAGCCCGCGCCCTTGTGCTCGTCCTCGACCGCGTGAATCACGTCGCTGTGCCAGAACACGGTGTCGCCGGCCTCCATCTTCGGGATCGACGACAGCGCCTCGAACAGCGGCGCATGAAACTCTGGCCGGATGGAGAGCGCGCGACCGGGCATCGCGCCGCACAGGTCGTCATCGGCGACATCGTCCTGAAGCGCGCGCAACAGGATGTACACCATGGCGTTGGCGATGGGCACGAGTTGCAGCGTGCCGTCGCCCGGACCTTGCGGCGTCAGCGCGGTCCAGCCCTGGAAGGTGCGGAACATCGAGCACACGGCCGGCGAAGCAATCTCCTCCACGTCGGTGCGATGCGCGGCGTCGAAGGCATCGTAGGCGCGCCAGTTGCCCGCGAACACGTGCCGATAGACCTTGCGGAAATTGCCTTCGATCCAGCGTTCGACGGAGCCGCCGTCGCAATGCGCCGAGAGCCCAAGCGATGCCGAACCCGGCGGCCTGCGCCGCAAGCGGTCGGCGTAGACAGGCACGCGCGAAGGATCGAAATGCACTCGCCCTTCGCTCTCGTGACGCCATAACCCGTTGAGAAAGGTGCGCGCTTCGGTCAGCGCTTCCGACTGGCGCGCCAGCACTTGCGGCTTTGACCAGTACACGCCATAGATCTGCGGCTTGCTGGACGCCAGTTGACCGAAGTACTTGTCTTCGGCGCGGTGTTCGAGACGCTGGTCGAGATGATTGCGCTCCACGTACGCCGCGATGTCGTCGTCCCAGCCCTGCACCAGCGCCCGCGGAAAGACGCCGCGGATCACGCACGCGCCGCGCGCTTTCACGAGCGCGATGTGCGCATCGGAAACGCGCTTGCCGGCGATGTCGGCGTACTGGATTTCGGGGATGACGTTCTCGCCGCGACCGCGCTGTGCAGCGATCCTCCGTGCTTCCTCGCTGATGGCTTCCTCGACTTCCGCGAACACCTCGCGATAGTTCGGCAAGGCCGCGCGTAACTCCTTTTTTGCCTGACGGATCGCGCCCGGCAAGTCGTCGATATGCAGCGCCATGATCGTCTCCCGTGTAAATAGCCTGAGCGCAAGCATATGACGCACGCCAAAACCTCGGTGATACTATTCAGGCAATCTCTTCGCGTATCCGGTCATGAAACCAGCCTACGAACACGTGGAGTTCGGCGAGGATTGTTCGGTGCGGGTATACCATCGGCGGCTGCCGCGCATACCGTTCGAATGGCACCATCATCCCGAGTACGAGCTCACGCTCACCATGAACAGTCACGGCAAGCGTTATATCGGCGATGCCGTCGATGACTACGCCGCGCAGGATCTCGTGCTCGTGCCGCCGGACTTGCCGCATACGTGGTCGTCGAACAAGTCCGTCGAGCCTTCCGCGCCGCAGGTGGCCATCGTCATCTGGTTCGACGGCGACTGGGCGCGGCGCATGGCGGATTGCTGCCGCGAATACGAGCCGCTGCGCAGGCTGTTGCGCCGCGCCGCCTGCGGACTGGCCTTCGAGCCGCCTGCGGGCGAATGGATGCGCGGCCGCCTGGAACCGTTGTTGTCGCACGTGGCGCGCGAACGCCTGAGCGCCGCACTCGACATTCTCTGCACCCTCGCCGATGCTCCCGGCCGGCCGCTCGCCTCGCCAAGCGCCTTCAATCAGACCGATACCGGCCCGTCCGGCCATGAGCCCGAGCGCATCAACCGGGTGCTGTCCCTCATCGACGCACGCTTCGCCGAGCCCTTGCGGCTCGCCGACCTGTGCGCGGCGGCGAGCCTGTCCGAACGCACGCTCACGCGCTACTTCGTGCAACACATCGGCGAGAGCGTCGGGCGGTATATCGCGCGGGTGCGCATCGGTCATGCATGCCGGATGCTCGGCGACACATCCCTGCCCATCTCCGTGATCGCCACCCGTTCGGGATTCGCGAACGTGGCCAACTTCAACCGGCAGTTCAAGGCCGCGAAGCTGACGACGCCGGCTGCGTATCGGCGGCGTTTTGCGACTGAACGTGCTGCAACGCAGGATGAAGAGGCTCGTCTGATGGAACGGTCGCCGTCGCTGCAACGCACGTCGAAGCAACGGCGCGAGCGCGCATGAAGCCACGCATGAGCTTTATGCAGCGATGCCGTCGGATGCCGTTCCGTCGATCACGCCCTTGCCCTGGCTGCGCCGCCAACTCGCGGGCGGCATGCCGAACTGGCGCTTGAACGCCCGGTTGAACGCCGCCTCCGAGTCGTAGCCGACACGCTCGGCCACCGCCGCGATCGAGTGCGGTCCGGACAGCAGGTCTTGTGCTGCGACTTGCAAGCGCCAACTGCCGAGATACTGCATGGGCGCCTGCCCGAGCAGTTGCGTGAAGCGTTGCGCAAACGCGGAGCGGGACAGGCCGACGCGGCGCGCGAGTTCATCGACGGTCCAGTCATGGCCGGGCTGTGCGTGCAGCGCGGCCAGCGCCTTGCCGACGAAGCGGTCGCCGACGCCCGCGAGCCAGCCGCGCCGGTCGGCGGGCATCGCGGTGATGCAGCGCCGCACGGCCTCGACGAACAGCAGTTCCGACAGCCGCGCCAGCACCGTTGCACTGCCGGGCCGCCATTCGGCCGCCTCCGCCGCGGCAAACTTCAACGACGATTCGAGCCACGCCGAGTGCGGATCGTTGCGCATGTCGACCTTGAACAGACGCGGCAACGACGACAGCACCGGATTGGCGAGCATGTCGTCGCATGCGAGAAAGCCGCAGATGATGCGCGTGGCCTCTGCTGCCTGCGTCACGTTCGCTCGATCCGGCTGGTCCGGGCCATAGCTCAGACGCATCACTTCGCCGGGCGAGGTTTCCAGATATCTCGCCACCATCACATCCGCCGACACCGGCGCGAGTTCGAGCGAACTGCCCATCAGATGCGCTTCGCCTTGCGGAACCACGAGCAGTTCGCCCGCATCGACACGCATGGCCGTGGCAGGGTCATCGGTCAGGGAGGCCCAGCAACTTCCCTCCACGATCAGGTGATACGACACGACGCGCTCGGCACGCGGCAGGAAGGTCGCGCACAGCGCCGGCGACACGTGACCGATCACGCACCACGGCGCAGTGAATTCGGCATTCAGGTATACCGCGCCGCTGAGACGCAGCAGCCGGAGAACATCGGAAAGCGCATCCATGAGCAGTCCAGGATCCGGCGTCCTGCGCAAGACATCTGGACGCACGGTCATTCATAAAATTCGCCCGCGCGCCAATACTTCTCTTCACGCGATGCCTCTTCGACAAGAGGTTAAACGCACCGGACCGAAACGCCAACCCGCAACTGCGGGGGATGCCCGCAAACGGTCGCCGCTTGCGGCGAAAGCAGGCGGCGCGGTCCGTCGACGATGAAGGAAGTGCCGAAGACAAAGCACCGTGGGCATGCGCATCGCCCGCGGGTTCGAGTCGTCGGGCGGCCTTCGCTCAACTCATTCATCAGGAGTCACGACATGTCCGCAGTCGCTTCCGCTATCTCGTCCGTCACCGATCTCTCCGCGGTCAAAAGCCGTCAACAAGCCGCCTGGTCGACGGGCAACTACGCCGTCGTCGGCACGACGTTGCAGATCGTCGGCGAAGCATTGTGCGAGGCGCTGGACTTGCGCGCGGGCAGCCGCGTGCTGGACGTCGCGGCGGGCAACGGCAACGCGACCCTCGCCGCCGCGCGACGCTGGTGCGAGGTCACGTCCACCGACTACGTCGCGTCCCTGCTCGATGCAGGCCGCGCGCGGGCGCAGGCCGAAGGACTCGACGTGCATTTCGAGCAGGCCGATGCCGAAGCGCTGCCGTTCGATGACGCCTCGTTCGATGTCGTGATGTCCACCTTCGGCGTGATGTTCACGCCCGACCAGGAACGCGCTGCGAGCGAACTGATGCGCGTGTGCAGGCCGGGTGGAAAGATCGGGCTGGCGAACTGGACGCCCGACAGTTTCATCGGACAGGTGTTCAGGACGATCGGGAAGTACATCGCGCCGCCTGCGGGCGTGAAGTCGCCCGCGCTATGGGGCACCGAGGCACGCCTTGCGGAACTGTTCGGCGGCCATGAGGCCCGCATCTCGGCGATGAGCCGGCAGTTCGTGTTCCGCTATCGCTCGGTGGCGCATTTCATCGATGTGTTCCGCACGTACTACGGTCCGATGAACAAGGCGTTCGCCGCGCTGGAAGGGGAACGGCAAGCCGCGTTTCTGCGCGACCTGACGGCGCTGATCGACAGCCGCAACTGCTCCGGCGACCGGACGCTCGTATTGCCCAGTGAATATCTCGAAGTGGTGGTGGAACGAACATGATCCTGCTCAAACGTCATCTGTTCGCGGCGCCGGCCGTCTGCACGCAACTGGCTTCGCTCGTGTTCCTCGCGAGGCTTCGCTATGGCTCTGTGCTGGTCGCGCTGCCGCTGTGCTCGTCGATGTGCTTCTTCGCGTTTCGCTTCGTGCTGTCGGTGTATGGCGTAGCGGTCTGACGATGCGCGCCTTGCCTGACTAGGCACTCCGGCAAGGCGCGCAGCGACATCATCGTTCGGAGGAACGCGTGATCTTCTATCTCTACCTGCTGTTTGAAAAAGCGCTCGATCTCGCCGAGCACGGGCGCCGCGATTCGTATCTGCGCGACGCCGTCGATATCGCCGAACTCGAACGCCGCATGCGCTCGTTCGATGACTGAACGACGCGCGCAGAGGTTGACGTCTTACTCGGGATCGAAGTCCGCCGATAGGCTCAGCTCGCGCAGGCCTTCGATGTCCTGCACGACCTGATGCAGCCGCCCGACCACCGCGTCATGGCCCCATGCGCCCAGCACGAGGTGACGCGGCGCCTCGGCGTTGTTGGCGATCGAGATCATCGCCTCGCCGGCGCGCACCGGATCGCCGGCCTGGGTGCCGCTCGTCGCGCGAGTGCCTGCCTGGCGCTTGCCGGCGGTGTCCGCGTAGTCGTCGATCCGCGTCACGGTCTGACGCAGCGAACGGCCCGCCCAGTCGGTGCGGAACGGGCCCGGCTCCACGCAGGTCACGCCGATGCCGAGCGGCGCCACTTCGGCGCGCAGCGAATCCGACCAGCCCTCGACCGCATGCTTGGACGCCGCATAGTAGCCGGAGCCCGGAAAGCCGATGAACCCCGCTACCGAACTGATGTTGATGACGTTGCCGCTGCGCTGCGCGCGCATGACCGGCAGGACGGCGCGCGTCATCGCGAACAGGCCGAAGACATTGGTATCGAACTGCTCGCGGATCTCGGCTTCGACGCCTTCCTCGGCCGTGGCCTGATAGCCGTAGCCGGCGTTGTTCACGAGCACGTCGATGCGGCCGAACTTCGCGCGGGCCGCCGCCACGGCCGCTTCGATGTCCGCTGAGCGGGTGACGTCGAGCGCCAGGGCCAGCACGCGGTCTTCCGCGCCGCGCGCGAGTTCGGCGAGGCTCGACGCATCGCGCGCCGTCGCCACGACGCGCCAGCCTCGCGCGACGATCAGGCCGGCGAGTGCGCGGCCAAAGCCGGTCGAGCAGCCGGTGATGAACCAGACAGGAGTTTGGGAGGTTGACATGAGGTGTTCCGGGTAGGATCCCGCCGCGGCAGGATGTGGACAGAGCCCGCCGGGACGCAGGAGCGCTACGGCACGGCTTCAGACCGATAGCTTATGAAGCTCGCCGGCCGGCAAAAAGAGCCCCGTCCTGGATACACCTGTCAGCGAAACGGGCTAATAGACGCGCCGCACCGCGCCACGTCAGCAAAGAGAAAGGGATTGAAAGCAAAAACCGAAAGCCGCTTGTCAGCGAGCGCGCTCCGCCGACCCCATCACCAGGCATTGCGCCCTGAACGCTTCCCCCTGGCTGCTGGCGGCCGCATGGCTCAAGCCCTTGCCGAGCGCGTCGAATTCGACCTGCGAGGCGTGGCGGACACAAGATGCGCTATCGACGTCACGGCCCTGCGCGTGCAGCGCGGTGCGATCGGCGACCAGATAGGCAACGAGCGCAAATACAGCAATGTTGAATGCTTTTTTCATGCGTGTCTCCTTGGCTCTAGGCTAAGGGCCAGACTTGGAGAGGCAAATCAGGGCAAGCCCGGAGACGCCATGCGCCCCGTGCAGCAAACGATTGCGCCGCCTCATGCCGACCTCGTACCCGATGTCAACGCCATGCCGCGCAATGAACTTGATACGCGGCAAATTCCACGAAATTATTTCTTTTGAGTTATCCTCGTTAACCCTAGGCAACAGGCTTTCATTTTCGTTTCATACGCGCGCGAGGCCTTTCCTTACGCGCAACTTTCCCGCCCGTCGTCCATCAAGCCGCCGCGCAGTCCGTCGCGAGCCCGCCTCACCGCGTGCCCGCCGCGTTTTTTTGCCCGATCCAAAGCAACCCGATCTAAAGCAACCGTATGCATCTGCCGTCCGTTCTCAGCTTTCTAATCTGGATCCCCGTGGTGTCCGGCATCTTCGTGCTGACCTTCAGCGCGTCGGCCACCCTTTCGCGAGCCGTCGCCCTGTTCGGCGCGGTGCTCGGCATCCTGCCGCTGGTCCCGCTGCTCGCCCACTTCGATGCCTCCTCCAGCGCCATGCAGTTCGTCGAGCAGATCGACTGGCTGCCGCAGTTCGGCATCTCGTACCACCTCGGCGTGGACGGCATCTCGCTCTGGTTCACGGTGCTCACCGCCGTCACCACGCTCATCATCTTCATCGCGTCGTGGCAATCGGTGACGAAGCAGGTGGCGCAGTACTACGGCGCGTTCCTGGTGCTGTCCGGCTGCATGCAGGGCGTGTTCGCCTCGCTCGACGGCATGCTGTTCTTCGTCTTCTTCGAAGCCTCGCTGATCCCGCTGTATCTGCTGATCGGCACCTGGGGCGGCGGCGAGCGGCGCGTCTATGCAGCGCTGCGCTACTTCCTGATCTCGCTGGTCGGCTCGCTCGCGATGCTCGCCGCGCTCGTCTACCTGTGGACGCAGGCGCACAGCTTCGACATCGAGGCCTGGCGCGCGCTCAAGCTCGACTTCACGCCGCAGGTCGTGATCTTCCTGTGCTTCGTCGCGGCCTTCTCGGTCAAGGTGCCGATGTGGCCGGTGCATACCTGGCTGCCCGACGTCAACGCGGAAGGCCCCACGGGCGCGGCCGTGCTGCTCGGCATGCTGAAGGTGGGCGGCTATGGCCTGATGCGCTTCGTGCTGCCCATCGTGCCCGACGCGTCGCACTTCTTCGCCCCCGCGATGATCACGCTGGCGCTGGTCGCCGTGATCTACGGCAGTCTCGTGGCGCTCGCGCAGACGGACATGCGCAAGCTGCTCGCGTATTCGTCGGTGGCGCACATGGGTCTCGTGACGCTCGGCCTCTTCACCTTCGACCGCCTCGGCACCGAAGGCGCGGTCGTGCAGATGCTGTCGTACGGCGTGGTCTCGGGCGCGATGCTGCTGTGCACCGGCGTGCTGGTCGACCGCACCCGCAACGGCTCCATCGACGCTTACGGCGGCGTCGTCAACACCATGCCGAAGTTCGCGACCTACGCCGTGCTGTTCTCGATGGCCAATGTCGGCCTGCCGGGCACGTCCGGTTTCGTCGGCGAGTTTCTGGTGCTGATGGGCGCGATCCGCCTGAACTTCTGGATCGGGGCGATTGCCGCGACCACCTTGATTCTGAGCGCGGCCTACACGCTGTGGATGGTCAAGCGCGTGATGTTCGGCGCGGTCCGCAACGAGCGCGTGGCCTCGCTGCGCGACCTGGGCAAGCGCGAGTTCGTGCTGTTCGGCGCGATGGCGGTGCTGGTGCTGGGCATCGGCGTGCATCCGAAGACCTTCACGGACGCGATCGGTCCTTCGGTCGAGCATTTCCTCTCGGCGGCTCAAGGCTCGTCCCTTCCGGACGATGCCGGCGCGGCCTCGTACAACGCGCACAGCGTGGCCGAAACCGAGCGCCAGCCCGGCTAAGCTTTCCGACGCGCGGGCGCCCTGCCCGCGCGCGCCTCGTCAGCGGCCGGCCGCCACCGCGCGCCGCGCCCGCCGTGGCGGCGGCTCCACCACATCCTCCAGCAGTTCCTCGTGCAGTTCGCGCAGCACGTCCACGAACGCCGACGCAAGCCGTTCGCGCGGCCGATGCGGCGGAAACAGCAAATACGTGGGAAAACGCGTGTCCGGCAGGAACGGACGAATCGCGATCTCCGGCCCCCGGTAGTCCCGCGCGACGATCGGATGCGCGAGCGTCACGCCCATCCCATGCCGCACCATTTCGCAGCACATGGCCGTGTACTGCGCCTCGATGGCCAGCACGCGCTTGACGCCCGCGCGCTGGAACACTTCGTCCATGAGCGCGCGCGTGCCGTCGCCGTGACACAGCGAGATGAAGGACTCGCCTTCCAGGTCCTCCGGCCGGATCACGCGCTTGCTCGCGAGCCTGTGCTGCGCGGGCATCACGCACACGGCCGAAACGCTCGATAACTGCTCCACTTCACAGTCCGACGCCTCGCTCACATACACGGCCACGCCGAGATCGCAGAACTGCGACGCCGTCCAGTGGTTCACCGTGCCCGACGTGTTCACGTGCAGCGAGACGGTCACTTCCGGAAAGCGTTCGACGAAGCGCTTGATCGCATGCGGCACGAGCGTGATGCCCGCCGAGGGCATCGCCGCGATGCGCAGACGGCCGCTGCCGAGATTGCGGATTTGCGCGGCCGCGTTGGCGAGTCCCTGCAAGCCGACGAACGCCCGCTCCACTTCACGGAAGAACGCGGTGCCCTCGCTGGTCGGGATCAGCCGCACGCCGCTGCGCTGGAACAATTGCAGGCCGGTTTCGCGTTCCAGTTGCGAGATCAGGCGGCTCACATTCGGTTGCGACGTGAACAGCGCCTTGGCTGCCGCGGTCATCGAACCGGACACCATGACCGCCCGGAATGCCTCGATGTGCTTCAGGTTCATCGTGGGTTTCTCCCCGTGTTTTCCCTGTTCTCGTTAAGCCGAGTCCATATCATTCCTGCATGGATAGCTATTTTATTCGTATTGGACGATATGGTTTGACGGCGCGACACTGATTTTCAGCGACGGGCGCAACAGCCCGCTCCCCCACATACCGGATCTGGAGATCGTCGTCATGAGAAGCGCGCTGCATCGCCGTCTGTCCGTCCTGTCCCGCACCGCTTTCGCGGGCGTCTCGATCACCGGCGCGCTGGCTGCGCCGCTCCTTGCCCACGCCGAAACCACGCTCTATGTCGCCAATGTCGGCGGCTCGAACGAGCAGCTCTACCGGCAGAAAATCATTCCGCCCTTCGAGAAGGCACACAACGTCAAGATCGTCTACGTCGCGGGCAATTCCAGCGACACGCTCGCCAAACTCCAGGCGCAGAAGGGTCATCAGCAGATCAACGTCGCCGTGATGGACGACGGCCCCATGTATCAGGCCATGCAGATGAACCTGTGCGCGAAGCTCGATGACGCGCCGATCATGCAGGACGTGTATCCGCTCGCGAAGCTCGGCCCGACGGCGGTGGGCGTCGGCATGGTGGCGACGGGCATCGGCTACAACGAGGAAGCCTTCAAGAAGGCCGGCCTGCCGCCGCCGGATTCGTGGAAGGTGCTCACCGACAAGCGCATCAAGGGCAAGCTCGGCGTCCCGCCGATCACCAACACCTACGGCCTGCATACGCTCGTGATGCTGGCGCGCCTGTCGGGCGGCGGCGAGAAGAACATCGATCCCGGCTTCACCGAGATGACGAAGCAGGTCGCGCCGAATGTCCTCTCGTGGGCGCCGACGCCCGGCGAGATGGACGGCCAGATGCAGTCCGGCGACGTGATCCTCGCGCCGTATGGCAGCGGCCGCGCCGTCGCGTTGCAGAACACCGGCTTCCCGCTCAAGTTCATCTACCCGAAGGAAGGCGCGGTGGCCTTGCAGGTGGCCGCGTGCGCCATTGCGGAGAACGCCCAGCCGCAGCTGTCGCAGCAGTTCGTGCAATACCTGCTGACGCCCGAAGTCCAGATGCTCCAGGCGCAGAACATCGGCCTGGGTCCGGTCAACAAGACGGTGAAGCTCACGCCTGAAGTCGCCGCGCGCGTGCCCTACGGTCCCGATCAGATCGCGAAGCTGACCGCGATGGACTGGACCACGATCAACCAGCATCGCACCGAATGGACCGAGCGCTGGAACCGTTCGGTCGAGCGCTGAGCCGCACACGCGATCCGTTGACGTGACGAAGGAGCGAGGCACATGGCCTTTCTGACACTGCAAGGCATTTCGAAACGCTACGGCGATTTCACGGCGATCGAACAGCTCGATCTCTCGGTCGAGCGTGGCGAACTGCTGTCCCTGCTCGGCCCGTCGGGCTGCGGCAAGACCACGACGTTGCAAATGGTGGCCGGCTTCGTCACGCCGACCACCGGCCGCATCCTGCTCGATGGCCGCGACATCACCCACGAACGCCCGGAGAAACGCGGCCTCGGCGTGGTGTTTCAAAGCTATGCGCTGTTCCCGCACATGACGGTGGCCGGCAATGTCGGCTTCGGTCTGGAGATGCGCAAGGTGAAGCGCAAGGAACGCGATGAACGCGTGGCCGAAGCGCTCGCGCTGGTGCGTCTGAACGGCCTCGGGCATCGCTATCCGAAGGAGCTCTCGGGCGGGCAGCGGCAGCGCGTGGCGATTGCGCGCGCCATCGCGATGCAGCCCCAACTGCTCCTGCTCGACGAACCGATGTCCAACCTCGACGCCAAGCTGCGCGAAGAGATGCACATCGAACTGCGGGCGATCCAGAAGCGTCTCGGCATCACGACCATTCTCGTCACGCACGATCAGGTCGAGGCCATGACGATGAGCGACCGCATCGCGGTGATGCATCGCGGGACGATTGCGCAGCTGTCCACGCCTTACGACGCCTACGAGCGGCCCGCCACGCCGTTCGCGTCCACGTTCCTCGGCCGCACCAACGCATTCGCAGGCGAAGTGCTGCAACGCAATCCGCGTTGCGCGATCGTCGATGTCGCGGGCACGACGCTGCACGTGCCGCACGAAGGCCGCGCCGTCGATGGCGCGGTGAACGTCTATATCCGTCCTGAGAAGGTCCATCTCGCCAACGGCAGCAACGGCGAAGCACGCTTGCGCGGCCGCATTGCGACGCGCGTGTTCGTCGGCAACCAGTGGCTGCTGGAAGTGGAGACCGGGCTCGGCAAGCTGCGTGTCGCGCAGCCGAACCATGGCGCGCCGCCGCCCGAGGAAGGCGACGAAGTCGGCCTCGACTGGACCGACGACGACCTGCGCGTGCTCACGCAGGAACTGCGGGAGAACGCGCATGGCCACGCTTGAAGACGCCCGCCCCGGCGCGGCGCCGTGGCTGCTGTCCGGGCCCGCGCTGCTGCTGTTCACCGGCCTGCTGCTGGTGCCGCTGCTGCTCACGTTGCTGCTGTCGTTCCGCGTCTTCAGCGATACGGCCGGCGTCACGCCCGCCTACACGCTCGGCAACTACTGGGAAGTGGTCAGCGACCCGTACTACGGCACCATCTTCCTGCGCACGGCCGGCCTCGCGTTCGCGGTGACGCTGTTGTCCATCGTGCTGGGCGTGCCGGAAACCATCGTGCTGGCGCGCATGAAGCGGCCCTGGCAATCCGTCTGCCTGCTGATCGTGCTCGGGCCGCTGCTGATCTCGGTGGTCGTGCGCACGCTCGGCTGGCAGATCCTGCTCGGCAACAACGGCGTGCTGAACAACGTGCTCCAGGCGCTGCACATCACCGACGAGCCCATTCGCCTCGTCTTCACGATGACCGGCGTCATCATCGCGCTCACGCATGTGCTGGTGCCGTTCATGGTGATGTCGGTCTGGGCCACGATGCAGAAGCTCGATCCGCAAGTGGAGTGGGCCGGCCGCTCGCTCGGCGGCTCGCCGTTCAAGGTGTTCCGCCGCGTGGTGCTGCCGCAGATCATGCCCGGCGTGCTGTCCGGGTCGATCATCGTGTTCGCGCTGTCGGCCTCGGCGTTCGCCACGCCTGCGCTGATCGGCGGACGGCGTCTGAAAGTGGTCGCGACCGCCGCCTACGACGAGTTCCTCGGCACGCTCAACTGGCCGCTCGGCGCGAGCATCGCGGTGCTGCTGCTGATCGCCAACGTGGCGATCGTGATGGGTTGCAGCCGGCTCGCGGAACGCCGCTTCAAGCACATCTTCGACTGAGCGGAGGACTCCCGTCATGAAAGAAAACGGCTGGCTCGGCCTCACCTTCAACGCGCTGTTCCTGACCTTCATCGCCGCCCCGCTCGTCGTGGTGATGCTCGTCGCGTTCACCGACAAGGGCTTCATCTCGATGCCCTTCGACGGCGCCTCGCTGCGCTGGTTCCGCGCGATCATCGAGAACGGCGACATCGTCTCGGCGTTCTGGCTCTCGGTGCGGCTCGCGTTCGCGGCGGCCAGCATCGGCGTGCTGCTGGCGGTGCCCGCGGCGCTGGCCATCGCGCGTTATCGCTTTCCGGGGCGCGCGGCGCTCACGAGCTTCTTCCTCTCGCCGATGATGATCCCGGCCGTCGTGCTCGGCATCGCGTTCCTGCGCTTCCTGTCGCTGCTGCATCTGTCGGGATCGTTCTGGTCGCTGGTCGCGGCGCACGTGATCATCGTGCTGCCGTATGCGCTGCGGCTCGCGCTGTCCGCGGCCGTCGGCCTCGACCGCGACGCGGAACGCGCCGCCTTGTCCTGTGGCGCAAGCCGCTTCACCGCGTTCCGGCGCGTCGTGCTGCCGATGATCCGCACCGGCGTCGCGGGCGGCTGGGTGCTGTCGTTCATCCAGAGTTTCGACGAGCTGACCATGACCATCTTCGTCGCGACGCCCGGCACCACGACGCTGCCCGTCGCCATGTACAACCAGATCGCGCAGACCATCGATCCGCTGGTGGCCTCCGTGTCGGCGGTGCTGATCGTCGGCACGGTCCTGCTGATGATCCTGCTCGACCGCATGGTCGGACTGGACCGAATCCTGATCGGAGAAGCCCGATGACTCTTTCTTCCACCGCCAGCCCCGACGTCCTGGTTCTCGGCGGCGGGCTGGTCGGCTCAGCCGTGGCCTACGGACTCGCCCGCGAAGGCGCGCGCGTCACCGTGCTCGACGAAGACGACGGCGGCCTGCGGGCGTCGCGCGGCAACTTCGGCCTCGTGTGGATCCAGGGCAAGGGCTACGGCCTGTCGCCATACGCGCGCTGGTCGCGCAGTTCGGCGCTGCGCTGGCCGGACTTCGCCGCGGCGCTGCGGGCGGAAACCGGCGTGGATGTCGCGCTGCGCCAGCCCGGCGGCTTCCACTTCTGTTTCGACGACGCCGAACTCGCCGAACGCGAGAAGCGTCTCTCGACGCTGCAAGCCGAACTCGGCGACTACCCGTACCAGATGCTCGACGCCGCCGAGGTGCGCGCGCGCATTCCGCAGATCGGCCCGGCGGTGATCGGCGCGAGCTATACGCCGATGGACGGCCACGTGAACCCGCTCAAGCTGTTGCGCGGCCTGCACGGAGCGATGCAGGCGCGCGGCGTGCAGCTCGTTTCCGGCGAGCGCGTGGAGCGCATCGTGCCGGAGCGCGGCGGCTTCACCGTGCAGGGCCGGCGCGGGACTCATCGCGCGGCGCGCGTGGTGCTCGCGGCCGGGCTTGGCAACCGGACGCTTGCGCCGTTCGTCGGGCTGAATGCGCCGGTCGCGCCGAATCGCGGCCAGGTGCTGGTGAGCGAACGCGTCGCGCCGTTCCTCGACTATCCGACGCTCAACGTGCGCCAGACCGACGAAGGCAGCGTGCAGTTCGGCGATTCGATGGAGGAAGTCGGCTTCAACGACTTCACGACGACGTCCGTGCTGTCGGACATCGCCCGTCGCGGCGTGCGCGCATTCCCGATGCTGCAGCACGTGCGGCTCGTGCGCATGTGGGCCGCGCTGCGCGTCTACAGCCCCGACGGCTTTCCGGTGTACGACCAGTCGGAGGCGCATCCGGGCGCGTTCGTCGTCACCTGCCATAGCGGCGTGACGCTGGCCGCCGCGCATGCGATGCGCGTCGCGCCGTGGATCACCGGCGCGCCGATCCCGGATGAACTGCCCACCTTCTCCGCGCGCCGCTTCGAGCATGCCCAAGAACTGACTCCCGCACATTGAGTTCGACATGACAGTCCACACGCATCCCCCACTCTTCAAGCCTCTCGATGGCGAGGCCGGCGCCACGCTCGACATCTCCTTCAACGATCAGCCGCTCACCGTGCCCGCCGGTTGTTCGGTCGCGGCGGCGCTGCTCGCGGCGGGCGTCTCGCGGTTCCGGGCCACGCCGGTTTCCGGCGCGCCGCGTGCGCCGTTCTGCATGATGGGCGCGTGCTTCGAATGCCTCGTCGAGATCGACGGCGTGCCGAGCCGCCAGAGCTGCATGGTGGAAGTGCGCGCCGGCATGCGGGTGCGCTCGCAGGAAGGCGCGCGCGATCTGCCGCCTGCCGTTGCGCTCGATACTTCGCTGGAGAACGTCCATGGCCGCTGATTTCACTTCCGAAGCCGTCGATGTCGTCGTGATCGGCGCCGGTCCTGCCGGCATGAGCGCCGCGACACGCGCCGCACGGGCTGGCTTGTCGACCGTGCTGATCGACGAGCAGGACGCCGTGGGCGGACAGATCTATCGCGCGATCGGGAAGGCCGATGCGCGCCGCAAGCAGATCCTCGGCCCCGACTACGCGGCAGGAACGGCGATCGCGCAGGCGTTCGCCGCGTCCGGCGCGCGGCACGTGACGCAAGCCAGCGTCTGGCAGGTCACGCGCGAGCACGGCGTCCATTATCTGAAGGACGGCAAGATCGGCTCGTTCGAGGCGCAGCGCGTGGTCCTCGCGAGCGGCGCGCTGGAGCGTCCGTTTCCGATTCCCGGCTGGACGCTGCCCGGCGTGCTGAGCGCGGGCGCCGCGCAGATCCTGCTGAAGAGCGCGGGCGAAGTGCCCGCCGCGCCGCCGGTGCTGGCGGGCTGCGGGCCGCTCCTGTATCTGCTCGGCTGGCAATACGTGCGCGCCGGCGTGCCGATCCGCGCGCTGGTCGACACGACGCGCCACGAAGACCGCTGGCGCGCGAAGAAGCACATGTTGTCGGCGCTGCGCGCGTGGCCTTTCCTGTCGAAGGGATTGCAGCTGATCCGCACGCTGCGCGAAGCAGGCGTGCCGATCTTCGAAGCCGCCGACGACTTGCGTGTCGAATCCGCCGTCGGTGCGGACGGGGTCGAACGCGCGGCTGCGCTGCGCTTCACGACGCAGGGCGTTGCGCATCGCATCGAGGCGGACGTGATCCTGCTGCATCAGGGCGTCGTGCCGAACACGCAGTTCACGCATGCACTGCGCGCGACCCATCGCTGGGACGATGCGCAACTGTGCTTCACGCCGAAGACCGATGCGTGGGGCGAGCTGGATGTGCCCGGCATCTTCATCGCAGGCGATGGCGCGGGCATCGGCGGCGCGCAGGCGGCGGCCTTGCAGGGCACGCTGGCGGCGCTCGGCGCGGCCGCGCAGCTTGGCGCGCTCGATGTCGTCCGGCGCGATGCGGAAGCCGCCCCGCTGCGCCGCGCGCTCGCGGGCGTGATGCGCATCCGGCCGTTCCTCGACAGCCTCTATCGTCCGCGCGACATCAACCGCATCCCGCGCGACGAAACCGTCGTGTGCCGCTGCGAGGAAGTCACGGCGGGCCAGCTGCGCGAGTTCGTCGAACTGGGCTGCGTCGGACCGAATCAGGCGAAGTCGTTCGGACGCTGCGGCATGGGGCCGTGCCAAGGCCGCATGTGCGGGCTGACCGTGACGGAAGTCATCGCGGATGCGCGCCGCGTGTCGCCCGCCGAAGTCGGCTATTACCGCATCCGTCCGCCGATCAAGCCGCTCACGCTCGGGGAACTCGCCGGTGAATGACGCCAACGCGATGACGGAAGCCGATGTGCTGGTCATCGGCGGCGGGCTGCACGGCACGAGCAGCGCGTTCCACATGGCCCGGCGCGGCGCGAAGGTCATCGTGCTCGAAGCCGATTACGTCGCGCGCCATTCGTCGGGCGTCAATGCCGGCGGCGTGCGCACGCTCGGGCGGCCGCTGCCGGAGATTCCGCTCGCGCTGATGTCGCGCGAGATATGGCACGGCATGACGGATCTGATCGGCGAGAACGGCGGCTTCGTGGCATCGGGCCAGTTGAAGATCGCCGAATCCGAGGACGATCTCGAAGCCTGCCGTCAGCGCGTCGCGCTGCTCGAAGCGCAGGGCTTCACGCACGAGAAACTCGTGGACCGCAAGACCGTGCTCGAACTCGAACCGGCGATCGCGCCGCATGTGACCGGCGGCATCTGGGCCGAGCGCGACGGCTATGCGCTGCCCTTCCGCACGACCAACGCTTTCCGGCGCGCCGCACAGCGGCTCGGTACGCGCTTTCTGGAAGGCATGCCGGTGAAGCGCATCGAACAGCGTGGCAACCGCTGGATCGCGCAGACGCCGCGAGGCGTGTTCAGCGCGGAGAAGCTGCTCGTGAGCGCAGGCGCGTGGTCCGGAGCACTCGCGCAGCAAGTCGGCGAAACGGTGCCGGTGCGGCCCGAAGGCTTGATGCTGATGGTGACGCAGCGCGTCGCGCCGTTCTGCCGTTCGACGCTGCTCGGCACCGGCCGGCCGCTGTCGTTCAAGCAGTTCGATAACGGCACGGTGGTGATCGGCGGCAAGCTGATCGGCATTGCGGATCTGCCGAACCGTCATGGCGAAGTGGACTTCGTGCGGCTCGTGAAGAGCGCCCGCACCGTCACCGACCTGTTTCCGCATCTGAAGCATCTCGGCGTCAATCGCGCGTGGGCCGGCGTCGAAGCCTTCATCCAGGACGACTTGCCCGTGATCTCCGCGAGCCGCGCGGCCACCAACCTCTACTACTCGTTCGGCTACTGCGGCAGCGGCTTCCAGCTCGGGCCCGGCTGCGGCAAGCTCGTGTCCGAACTGATGCTCGACGGCGCGCCTTCGCTGTCGCTCGATGCGTTCGCCATCGACCGCTTCGGACGCGGCGCCTCGGTTCACTGATCGGCCTTTCCTGTGCCACGCGCCCGCGATGTTGCGCGGGCGGCGGCTTCGTTTCACTCACCCCATTGGAGAACAACGCATGAGCGATATCGTTCGCATCGACACCAATCAGCGCATGAGCCGCGTCGTGAAGGCGGCGGGTCTCGTGTTCGTCGGCGGCCAGACATCCGCCGATCCCACGCCCGACATCAAGCTGCAAACAGCGAAAGTGCTCGAGAAGATCGACGGCTTCCTGGAAAAGGCCGGCATCGACAAGACGCGGCTCGTGTCGGCGCAAATCTGGCTCTCGGACATCGCGCGCGACTTCGCCGGCATGAACGAAGTGTGGGACGCATGGGTGCCGGAAGGCTGCGCGCCCGCCCGCGCGACGGTGCAGGCGCAACTCGCGTCGCCGACCTTGCTGGTTGAAATCGCCGTGATCGCATTGGGCTGACGCTGCCCCCGCCCGCGCGGCTTTTCTGGCCGCCGGGCGCCTTCCTCTCGTCGCCGTTCGCGCGACACGCCGCACCTCTCCCTCCTCGTCAGACCGACTCCCCATACGCGGGAAACCCCTAGCTTTCCATTCTGAAAAGATCATTGACATTCCACTCAGCATTTTTGATACTGATCGGAATGTAAAAATTCACAAGCGGATTTCTGACGAAATCAACCGGCGGCGCCGACGACAGGGAGGCAGCACATGCACGTGGGAATGACGACGATCTTTCAGAATCTCGGCGTCGGGCATACGGACGAGGAGATCTACCAGCACGAGCTCTCGATGGCGGATCTCGCCGAGCCGCTGGGTTTCGATTCCATCTGGGCCGCCGAGCATCACTTCAACGGCTACACGATGTGCCCCAACGTCACGCAGTTCCTGACCTACATGGCGGGCCGCACGAAGCGCGTGAAGCTCGGCTCGATGGTCAACGTGCTGCCGTGGCACGATCCCATCCGCGTCGCGGAAGAGGTCGCGGTGCTGGAGCACATGTCGAACGGGCGCGCCATCCTGGGCGTCGGGCGCGGTCTCGGGCGCATCGAGTTCGAAGGCTTCCGCGTGCCGATGGGCGAATCGCGCGAACGCTTCGTCGCCTATGCGGACGCCATCCTGAACAGCCTCGAATCCGGCTATCTGGAAAGCGACTCGCCCGCCTACCAGCAACCGCGCGTGCAGATCCGCCCCGCGCCGCTGCGCAGCTTCCGGGGCCGCACCTATGCGGCGGCGGTATCGCCGGAGTCGGCGCGCATCATGGCGAAGCTGGGCATCGGGCTGCTCGTGATCGCGCAGAAGCCGTGGGAGAAGACCGTCGCGGAGCTGGAGATGTATCGCGAGATCTATCGCGAAATCAACAACTGCGAGCCGCCCAAGCCGATCATCGCGTGCTGGATTGCCTGCCATGAAGACGAGGCGATGGCCAACGAGATGTATCAGAAGTACGTGTTGCGCTACAGCCGCTCGGCGCTCGAACACTACGAGTTCCACAACGAAGGCCTCGCCGACATCAAGGGCTACGAGTACTACGCCGCGCTCGCGAACAACATCAACAAGCACGGCATCGACAAGTTCGTGGAATTCCTCGCCAATCTGCAAGTGCGCGGCACGCCGGACCAGGTGCACGACAAGCTGATGGAGTATGTCGACATGGTCGACGCCGATGCCGTCCTCGGCATCTTCAGCTACGGCGGCATGCCCTTCGACCTGGCGAAGAACAACATGCGCACGTTCGCGGAGCATGTGTTGCCGCGCCTGAAGAAGCAACGGGCGCTGGCCGAAGCGTAGAGGGAGACATCATGGCCGTCAGCGAAGCACATTATCGCCAGGGCATGCGGCAACTCGCGGCCGCCGTCACGGTCATCACGGCGACGCACGAAGGCGCGCGCAACGGACTGACGGCGACCGCCGCGATGTCGGTCTGCGCCGAACCGCCGCGTCTTGCCATCGCCGTGAACCAGAGCGCGAGCGCGCTGCCCTTCATCCTCGGCGCAGGAGCGTTCGCGGTGAACGTGCTGCGCTACGACCAGGACGCCATCGCGAGCCGCTTCGCGAGCAGCAAGACGCGCGGCGAAGCGCGCTTCGAACACGGCGACTGGGGCGTGCTCGACACCGGTGCACCGGTCCTGCACGACGCCGCCGCCTCGTTCGACTGCGTGATCGAATCAGCGGTGGAGATCGGCACGCACCTGCTGCTGATCGGCGACGTGCGCGCGCTGCGGGTCAATCCGGGCGACCATCCGCTGCTGTTCCTCGACGGCGAATGGGCCAGCCTGATCCAGGCCAACAGCGCGGCCATCGAGCAATATGGTGCGACCGTCGCCCAATCCATCCGCACGGTGGATCAGGCGGCCGCCCACGCGGGCTCGCCCACGGACAAACTGCGCATGTTCGTGAAAGGCTTCACCTCGCTGAACCTCGCGCACTCGCCCGTCACGCGCAGTTTCTTTCACCACGAGCCTTACTTGCCTTCGGCGAAGCTGGCGGAGATCAATGCCGCCAAGAACCAGTTCGACCAGGGCTTGCGCGCGCTGCTGGAAGAAGGCATGCACAGCGGCGACTTCGATATCGACGATGCCAGCGTCACCGCATTGGCGATAACCGGAATGGTCAGCTGGACGCATCGATGGTATTCCGAAGAGGGCCGCGACACGCCCGAACAGATCGGCGAAAAGCTCGCCGCCATGGCGATGGCGATGGTTCATGCGCGCAGCGTCGAACCCGCCGCACGCTGATCACAAACACCCGAACACCCGAACGAGGAGCACCACCCGACACCACCACCGCTGTGCAAGGAAACCGCAGTCGATCACGACCTTCAACCCATATCGAAGGACTGAAGAATGAGGAGCAGGAGACACTTCCTGGCCGTGGTGCTCGCCACGGCCCTGTACAGCGCTGCGCCCGCGATGGCGCAGGAGAGCATCCCGCTCGGCGTGAACGTCGAGCGCACCGGCGTCGCGACCGGCTACGGCACGCACATGCTGATTGCGGCGCAGATCGCCATCGATGAAATCAACCGCGCAGGCGGCGTGAACGGCGCGCCGCTCAAGCTGGTGATCGAGGACAACCGCAGCAGCCCGGAACAGGCGGTGATCGTCACGCGCACTTTGGAGCGCGAGAAGGTCGTCGCCATGCTCGGGCCGATCCAGACCTCGCAATGCCGCACCGCGTTCCCGGCGGCCAACCGCGCGGCGCTGCCGACCATCTCGCCGGGATCGAGCGCGCCCGGACTCACCGCGCAGAACCGCCCGTGGACCTTCCGCATCTCCGCGATCGATTCGGTGACGATGACCAACGTCGTCGAGAAAATGCGCAAGGCGCATCCGAACGCGAAGACGGTCGCGATCGTCGTGGATCCGCGTGACGCGTATTCGCAGTTCCTCGCCAACACGGTGATTCCGCCGATTGCCGAGAAGAACGGCCTCACGCTGATCAACAAGGGCGCGAATATCGACGTGCCCGCCGACACCAGCGACTTCAGCGTCTACGTCACGCGCGTGAAGAGCCTGAATCCGGATCTCGTGCTGATCCAGATGAACCAGGAGCCGAGCCAGGGCTTCCTGCGCGAGGCGAACCGCCAGAAACTCGCCGCGCCGATGTTCGCGGGCCAGGGCTTCATCACCACGTCGACGGCGACCGCCGCGGCGGGCGTCGATCTGTGGGCGGGCCAGCCGTTCGATCCGGAGATCAAGGACCCGAAGGTGGTCGCGTTCGTGAACGAGTTCAAGTCGCGCGTCGAGAAACAGTTGCCGGGCCAGTACACCTCGCCGACCTATATCGATGCCAGCGCATATGAAAGCATCTATGTGCTCGCCGACGGCCTGCGCTCGCTGAAGGGCACGCCCGCTTCCGATCCGAAGCACGTGCGCGAGGGCTTGCGCAACTATCTGAGCGCGGTGAAGGACTACAAGGGCCTCGGCAACACGATCACCATGGGTCCGGAAGGCGATGCGCTGAAGGACACGATGGTTTATCGCACGCACAACGGCAAGTGGGAACGGCAGTAAGCCCGGCCGCCGCGCCGCAGTCATCACGAGGAACCGCCCGATGCTCGCGCAACAGATCGTCAACGGGCTGATGCTGGGCAGCGTGTACACGCTGATCGGCATTGGCTACACGCTGGTGTTCGGCGTGCTCAGGATGCTCAATCTCGCGCACGCCTATGTATTCATGGCCGCGCCGTTCATCGTGCTCGGCGCGGTCGAGGCGGGCGTGCCGCCGTTCGTCGCGCTCGCGCTGGGGCTGATCGGCGCCGCGCTGCTCGGGCTCGTGCTGTATCTGCTGGTGTTCCGGCCGATCCCGCGCGAGCACGCGCTCGGCGGCTTTGTCGCGAGCCTGTCGTTCGGCATCGTGCTGCAGGTGATCGCGGTGAATCGCTGGGGCGGGCTCTCGAAGCCGTTTCCCGCGAAGCTCGCGCTGCCCGACTGGTCCATCGGCAACGTCATCCTGTCGGGGATGCAACTCGCGAGTCTCGGCATCGCCGCCGTGCTGATGCTCGCGCTGCTCTACGTGATCCGCCGCACGCGCTTCGGCCGCAACATCCGCGCGATCGCGTTGAATCCCACGGCGGCGGCGCTGCTCGGCGTCGGCGTGCAGCGCGCGGTGATCCTCGTGTTCCTGCTGTCGTCGGGGCTGGCGGGTCTCGCGGGCCTGCTGGTCGCGATGCGCTTCGAATCGATCACGCCCTTCATGGGCGATACCTACGCGATCAAGGCGCTGGCGATCATCATCATCGGCGGCCTGGGCGACGTGCGCGGCGCGATGCTCGCGGGTCTGCTGCTCGGCGTCTGCGAAGTGCTGTTCGCCGCGTATGGCTCGCCGGGATGGTCGGAGGCGTTCATCTGGCTGTTCCTGATCGCCGTGTTCCTGATCAAGCCGTCCGGCATCTTCGGGGCGCGCGTCGAATCGAGGGAGATCTAATTGGACGTTCTTCTTTCCGAGCCGGTGCAGGCGCTGATCTCGATCAACGTGCTCCTCACGCTCAGCCTGCTTTTCCCGTTCGCGGCGGGCGTCTGGTCGCTCGGCCTGCCGGGCTTCATGGCGGTCGGCGCCTACACCGCGTCGTGGCTGACGGTGTCGCACGGGTGGCCCGTGGCCGCCGCCCTCCCGATGGGCGCGCTCGCCGGCGCGCTCGTCACGCTGCCCTTCGCGCTGCTCACGCTGCGCATCCGCGGCATCTATCTCGCCATCGCCACACTCGCGGCGGCCGAGCTGATCCAGTTGTTCTTCTCGCACTACGAGGCCACCGGCGGCGTGATGGGCCTCGCGGGCATCCCGTATCTCGGCGCCGTGCCGATCCTCGCGCTGGCCGTGGCCGCGGCGCTGGTGTCGGGGCTGCTGTTCGCGTCGCGCTTCGGCAAGGCGCTGGTCGCGGTCGGCTCGGACCCGACGGTGGCCGCGTGTCACGGTCTGAACGTGCCCGCGCTGCAATTCACCGCGCTGGCGCTGGGCGGCGCGCTCGCCGGCCTGGCGGGCGGCTGCTTCGCGCATTTCTACAGCTTCATCTCGCCGGCCAACTTCGGCTTCCTGCGCAGCACCGACGTGCTGATGTTCCTGATCGTCGGCGGGCTGACGCCGGCGGGCGCGGTGCTCGGCGCGGCCGTGCTGAGCGCGATCCCGCAGGTCGTGACCTCGCTGGAGAAATGGGCGCCCGCGCTGTATGGCGTGATCGTCATGCTGATGACCATCTACATGCCGCAAGGCCTGCTGCCGCGCCACCGGCTGGGCCGCTGGTTCAAGCCGCGCCGTAACGTGACGCCGCGCCGCGCCGCGAAACGCCTGCCCGTGCCCGTCACCGGACAAGGAGCCGACGATGCTTGAAGTCCAGGCCGTATCGAAGGCATTTCGCGGCATCCATGCGATCGAGGACGTGAGCTTCCGCATCGAGCCGAATTCGATCACCTCGCTGATCGGCCCGAACGGCGCCGGCAAGACGACGATGATCAACGTCATCACCGGCGTGCTCGCGCCGACACGCGGCGCGCTGCTGTTCGCCGGCCAGCCGATTGCCGGACGCCGGCCGCATCAGGTCGCGAGCCTCGGCATCCGGCGCACGTTCCAGACTGTGCGGCTGTTCGACAAGCTGACCGTGCGCGAGAACCTGACGGTCGGCGGCTACCGGCAGTTGTCGGGGCGGCGCTGGCTGCACCGCTTTCTGCCGATGAACCTCGGCGACGCCGCCGGCCGCCGCCGCGCCGACGAAGTCCTCGCGATGTTCGACCTCACCGCGCTCGCCGACGAGATCGCCACCGACCTGCCCTACGGCACGCAACGCCGCGTGGAGCTGGCGCGCGCCTTGATGGGCCGGCCGCGTTTCGCGCTGCTCGACGAACCGGCCGCCGGCATGAACGAAAAGGAAACGGCGCAGCTCGTGCGCGACGTGCGGCGCATCCGCGACGAAGGCGTGACGGTGCTGCTGGTCGAGCACGACATGTCGATGGTGATGAGCGTGTCCGACAAGGTCGTCGTGCTGAACTTCGGCCGGAAGATCGCCGAGGGCACGCCCGCCGAGGTGCAGCGCAATCCGGACGTGATCGCGTCCTATCTCGGGAGCGACGATGAATGAACATACGGGATACCGCCGTCGAGCGCACCCCGCCGTCCGTCGCGCCGGCGCTTCATGTGGAGAACCTGAGCGTGGGTTATGGCCGCTCGCTCGTGCTCGACCAGTTCAGCTGCAGCGTGAATCCGGGCGAGGTGCTGGCGGTCGTGGGACCGAACGGCGCGGGCAAGTCCACGCTGCTCAAGGCCATTTCCGGCTGCCTGCGGCCGCGTTCGGGCCGCGTGCGGTTCGGCGTGGACGAACTGACCGGGCTTTCGCCCGACCGCATTGCGCGCCTCGGCGTGCTGCACGTGCCGGAGACGCGCGACATCTTCGGCGGCATGACGGTGTTCGAGAACCTGCAAGTGGCCTTCGACAATCTCAACGAGCCGTCGAATTCACGGCATGCCTTCGACGAAGTGTTCGACCTGTTTCCGCTGCTCGCCACGCGCCGCGACGAAGCCGCCGGCAATCTCTCGGGCGGACAGCAGCAGATGCTGGCGATCGCCCGCGCGCTGCTCGGCCGGCCGCGTTTGCTGATGCTCGACGAGCCTTCTCTCGGGCTGGCGCGCATCGTGTTCCGCGAGATCTACGCGACGCTCGAACGGCTGCGCCGCACGGGCTTGAGCGTGCTGCTGGTGGAACAGAACGCATCGATGGCGGTGAAGTTCGCGGATTCGGCGATCGTGCTGGTGAACGGCGAGATCGCGCTGCGCGGCCGCCGCGATGAACTCATGCAGAACGAAGCGCTCGTGCAGCACTATCTGGGCGGCCGCCCCGACATCCACGCGACAGCAGGAGACGACTAGACCATGGACTGGACCACGTTCACGCTCGGCGAGGCGCTGGCGCGCCATGCGAGCGACCGCCCGGACGCGCTTGCCGTCATCGACGGTGCGGAACGCCTGAGCTACGCCGAGCTGCACCGCCGCGCCGACGCCATTGCGCACGGCCTGCGCGACCTCGGCATTGCACGCGGCGATCATGTCGCGGTGTGGCTCACGAACTGCGCGGAATGGATTGCGTGCTGGGTAGCGTGCGCGCGCATCGGCGCGGTCGTGGTGCCGATCAACACGCGCTTCAAGACCGACGAAGTGCGCTACATCCTGAAGCAGTCCGACGCCCGCGCGCTGGTGCTGATGGACCATTACTGGAACATCGACTTTCTCGGCATGGCGCGCGAGATCGTGCCGGGTCTGAGCGGCATGACGCCCGGCCGGCTGCATGACGAAGACCTGCCGATGCTGCACTCGCTGATCGTCTGGAAAGATGCCGAGGCGCCCGGCTGCTTCACGCTCGACCGGCTCGCGGCGCACGGCGCAGCGCTTCAGGCAGCGGGCGCGGCGCTGCCCGAAGTGCATCCGGAAGACCCCATCGTGATCGTCTATACGTCGGGCACGACGGGGCATCCGAAAGGCGCGATGCACTCGCACATCCTGCTGCGCAACGCCAACAATCAGGCGCGCTGCATGCGGATCGGCCAGGACGATATCCTGCTCGGCCACATGCCCTTCTATCACGTGGCCGGCTGCGTGGCGCAAGTGGCGCTGACGCTGGTGACGGGCAACGCCATCGTGCCGGTGCCGCACTGGGTCGCCGACGACGTGCTCGACCTCATCGAGCGCGAGCGCGTGACCATCTTCGGCGGCATCCCCACGCACTTCATCGACTGCCTCGATGCGCTGCGCACGAAGCCTCGCGACCTGCGCTCGCTGAAGTCCGCGTGGATCGGCGGCGCGCCGGTGACGCCCGAGATTGCGCTCGCCGCACGCAAGGCGCTGACGATCGAAGGATTGCAGTGCACCTATGGCATGACCGAGACCACCGCGTGCACCGCGCTCAGCGAGTGGGATGCGCCGCTGGAGGTCCTATGCGACAATAAAGGCAAGCCCATCGGCGACTTCGAACTATCCATCCGCGACCCGCAAGGCCGCGAAATGCCGGTGAATCGTGAAGGCGAACTCTGGGTGCGCGGCCATATCGTCATGCTCGGTTACTACCGCAATCCCCAGGCAACCGCCGAAGTCATGACGCCCGACGGCTGGTTCCGCACCGGCGACCTCGGCCTGTTCGACGAACAGGGTTACCTCAAGATCACGGGCCGGCTCAAGGAAATGTTCATCGTCGGCGGTTCGAACGCGTATCCGGCAGAGATCGAGCGCATGTTGCAGAGCCATCCGAAGGTCAAGCAGGTTGTCGTGGTCGGCGTGCCCGATCAGCGGCTCGGCGAAGTCGGCTTTGCGTTCGTGCAGTTGCACGAAGCGCTGGGCCATGACGAAGACGAGGCGCAGCAAGCGCTCATCGAGTATTGCCGCTCGCACATGGCTGACTACAAGGTGCCGCGCCGTATCTGTTTCGTCGATGAATTTCCGCGCACGCCTACCGGCAAGATCCAGCGCTTCCTGCTGGCCCGCGAGGCACGCGCGCCTGCCCAGGTTCAGTCCTAGCCGCATCATTACCTTCCATGCTGACATCGTCCGATACGCCACCCACCGGCTCGCAGAACATGCGCGAGCAATTGCGCAGCTTCAAGAAGGAACGCATTCTCGAAGTGGCGCGGCAGCTCTTTTTCGAGCGCGGCTTCAAGGGCACGAGCCTCGAAGCCATCGCCGACGCCATGGAAGTCACCAAGCCCTTCGTCTACGGGATCTACGACAAGAAGACCGACATCCTCTTCGACATCGTGCTGCGCAACATCACGCTCGCGCTGGACGCCGTGAACGAATCGCTGCATGGCGAAGGCAGCGCGAGCGGACGTCTGGCGCAGGTCGCGCGCAAGCTCACGCTGATCTGTATCGAACATCGGGAGTCGGTGACCATCTTCTTCCGCGAAGAGAGTTCGCTCGACCCCGAGCACCTGCAAGTGATGAACGAGCGCAAGGGCGCGTTCGACGACGCGCTGGCGTCGCTGCTCGACATCGGCGTGAAGAGCGGCGAATTCCAACTCGACGACACGCGCACCGCCACGCTGGCGATCGGCGGCATGCTGAGCTGGACCTATAGCTGGTATCGGCCGACGGGACGACTGAGCGTCGAGGAACTGACCGATCACATGGCCCGCTATGCCCTGCGCATCGCGGGCGCGCAACCGGAGCCGCCTGCACGATGAGCATCGAGGTCACGCGTCCAGAAGCCGGCATTGCACTCGTCACCATCGGCAACGAAGCGCGCCGCAATGCGCTCGCGCCGGACGACTTCATCGCGCTGGGCGAGACCTGGCCGCGCCTGGCCGATGACCCCGAAGTGCGCTGCGCGGTCGTCACCGGCCGCGGCACGCAGGCGTTCTGTTCCGGCGCGCAGCTGGGCGCGGACTTCTCGGGCATCGCCGAGGTGGACGACATGGTGTGCCGCGCGCTGCTGAAGACCGTGTTCTTCCCGAAGCCGCTGGTGGCGGCCGTCAACGGTCATTGTGTGGCGGGCGGCTTCGAACTGATGATGGCGAGCGATATCCGCATCGCCAGCGAAGACGCCCGGCTCGGCCTGCCGGAAGTGCACTGGGGCATCGTGCCTTCGGGGGGCGGCGCGATGAAGCTGATCGAACAGATCGGCCATGCGCGCGCGATGGAACTGCTGCTGACCGCCGAACTCATCTCCGCGGAGCAGGCGCGGGAATACGGCATCGTCAATCGCGTGGTGCCCGCTAATGCCGTGCTGGAGACCGCGCTCGCGCTGGCCCGGCGGATCGCGGGCAACAGCCCGATGGCCGTGCGCTTCACCAAGGAATCCGCGCAGCTGCGGCGCGCCTCCGACTGGCAGACGCTCGAAGCAGCGGAACGCCGTCGGGTTGCCGACATGCGGTCGAGCGCCGACGCGCGCATCGGCGTTGACGCGTTTCTCGCCAAACAGACGCCGGTGTATTGAACACCGGACGCTCTCCTCTCCGTTTCCGTAAAGCGACTCTGACGGCCCGTTTCCGGGTCTGAAAGAACGAACGTCGCAGTTTCTGAAAAGCAGGACCAATTCACACAAAACACTCTTGTGCCGCTTCTCGCCGCGCGTGTCCTTCGCTACGATAAATCAAGCGCTGGAACCCGGTTCCAAAATACGGAACCATAATAAGGAGAGCGAGCCACATGAGCATCCTGGACACAGCCACGACCGTCATGCGCTTCATGGCGCGGCATCAGCGGGAAGTCTGGATGATCGACCTCGTCGATCACCTCGACATGCCGAAGAGTTCGGCATCGCGCGTGCTCAAGCAGATGACCGACTGCGGTCTGCTCGAACGCGACAAGCATTCGCTGGCCTACCGGCCGTCCATGCTGCTGCTCGAACTGAGCCATCTCGTGCGCTCGGCGAGTCCGCTCATCGTCATGTGCGCGCAGGCACTCGAAACGCTCAGCGCACGCTATGGCCACACCGGCTACATCTCGGTGCTGGAAGGCAATGACGTCGTGGTATTGCGCGTGCAGCCCGGCTCGCTGGCCTTCCGCGCAACGACGCATCCGGGTCATCGTTCGGCATCGTGGGCGACGTCCACGGGCCGCGCGCTGCTGGCCCGGGAATCCGACCACGCCATCCGCGCGCGTTTTGCGGCCGGACTGCGGCCCGGCAACACGCCGCCCGCTGCCGGCCTTGCCAACATCCGCGCCGCGGTGGACGACGCGTACGCCCCGGCGCACGGCCCCGCCACGCTCGACGCGTTACTCGAGGAGATCGCCGTGACCCGCACGCGTGGCTATGCGCTCGCGGAGAACGAAGCGCTGTACGGCGTGTGCTCCCTGGGCTGCGCGGTCGCGGATCCATCGAGCGGCGAATGCCTCGCGTTCTGCCTGAGCTTTCCGGCGGGAACACGGGACTACGCCGCGCTCGCTGAACTCGGCCAGGCGCTGCTCGAACAGGCGCGCACCATCGGCCGATCGCTCGGCGATCCGTTCTGGGTCGACGCCGAAAGATAAACGCACCTCCACGCGCACCGCAAACACGAACACGTCATGCATGGATCCCAATTACCCGAACACCGTCCGCCCGGCACAACGGCATCCTTCATCCAGACCGCGCCCTGCGCGTCGCAAAGGCATCCCTCGGCGCTAAACCCGTCCACGCTGCTGTTGCTCGCGGTGCTGGGCGTGATCGGCGCGATCATCGGGATCGAGTTGCTGGTGCGGGTGGGCGTGACGCCGAATACGTCCATCGTCGGCGCGCTGGCCGCGATGATCTGCGCGCGCGTGCCCCTGCGCTGGTTTCGCGCGTATCGCTCGGTGCATGTGCAGAATCTCGCGCAGAGCGCCATCTCCGCCGCCACGTTCGGGGCGGCCAACAGCCTGCTGCTGCCCATTGCCATTCCGTTCCTGTTCGGCCGGGAAGATCTCATCGTGCCGATGTTCGCGGGTGTCGCCCTCGGCATGCTGCTCGACGGGTACATGCTGTACCGGCTCTTCAACACCAGCGTGTTTCCCGCGTCCGGCGCGTGGCCGCATGGCGTCGCGGCGGCGGAAGCCATCAAGGCCGGCGACCAGGGCGGCAGGCAGGCGCGTCTGCTCGGCGCCGGCATCGTGATGGGGCTGACCGGCTCTTGGCTCGGCATTCCGATGTCCGCGTTCGGCACGGCGTTCATCGGCAATGTGTGGGCGCTCGGCATGCTGGGCATCGGTCTCCTGCTTCGCGGCTATGCGACGCCGCTGTTTCACTTCGACATCAGCAAGGCCCTCATTCCGCACGGCATGATGATCGGCGCGGGGCTCGTCGCGCTGATCCAGGTCGGCGTGCTCGTGCTGCGCGACCGAAATCCTCCGGCCCGCGCGACGCGCACACCGGCGATTGCGAGTTCGCTGCGCTTCGGCGGGATCGCCTACCTCGTGCTCGCGGCGCTCGTCGCGCTATTGAGCGGACTGTGGGGCGAGATGTCGCCGGGCATGCTGGCGGCGTTCGTGCTGTATGCGGCAGCGGCCGCGTTTGCGCATGAACTGATCGTCGGCATCGCGGCCATGCACTCGGGCTGGTTCCCGGCCTTCGCCGTGGCGCTCATCACGCTGTTGATCGGCATGCTGATCGGTTTTCCGGCGGTGTCGCTGGTGATGTTGTGCGGGTTTTCCGCCGCGACCGGGCCGGCCTTCGCCGATATGGGCTACGACCTGAAGGCAGGCTTCATCCTGCGCGGCCACGGCCAGGATCCGGCGTTCGAACTCGCCGGGCGACGCCAGCAATTGATCGCCGCGATGCTCGCGTTCGTCATCGCGATCCCGGTCGTGCTGCTCGCGTATCGCGGACTCTTTGCGAAAGGGCTGATTCCGCCTGTGGCGCGCGTGTATGTCTCGACCATTCAGGCGGGCGTCGCGCCCGGCATCCTCCATGCGCTGCTCGTGTGGGCGGTGGCCGGTGCGGCGCTCCAGTGGGCCGGCGGACCGAAGCGCCAGCTTGGCGTGCTGTTCGCGACAGGCCTGCTGATCGCGAGTCCATTCGCGGGCTGGGCGTTGATGGTGGGGATCGGCATGCGCCTCGTGATCGGACGCCTCAGACCCGGCGCGAAGAGCCGCATGGAAGTGTTCGCGGCGGGCGTGATCGCGGCGGACGCGCTGACCGGTTTCTGCGGCTCGCTCATCAAGTCGCGCTGATTCATTCAGCTTTTTGGTTGCATTGCCGACACGGAGAAATCCTCTATGAGCCTCGCGCAGACCCTGCAAGTTTTTGAAGCCTTCGACAGCCGTTACGCTAGCGGCCAGACCGTGATTGACATGCTCGCGCCGTTCGCAGATGTCGGCGTGAGTGTGGAGGTGCTCGAACTGAGCAGCCCGAAAGGCACGACCGCCTTCGTGCGGATCGGCATTCCCGGCGAGCGCGGCAAGCATAGCGGCGGCCTGGCGAAGACGCTTGGCGTCGTCGGGCGACTGGGCGGGATTGGGGCGCGGCCGTCGCGCATCGGCATGGTGTCGGACGCTGATGGCGCCATCGCGACTGTCGCTACCGCGCTCAAGCTCGCGCAGATGCGCCGCAACGGCGACCCGCTACCGGGCGACGTCGTGCTGACGACGCATGTCTGCCCGACCGCGCCCACACGGCCGCACGATCCGGTCGAATTCATGGACACTCCCGTGGAAACCGATCGCCTTCTGGCGCATGAAGTCCGGGGCGAAATGGACGCCGTGCTGTCGCTCGATACGACCAAGGGCAACCGCGTCATCAATCACAGCGGCTATGCCCTCTCGCCGACGGTGAAGGAAGGCTATATCCTGCGTGTCTCGGAAGACCTGCTGCGCATCATGGAGACGACGACCGGGAAACCCGCCGTTACCTTTCCCGTGACGACGCAGGACATCACGCCCTACGATAACGGCGTGCATCATATAAACAGCATCATGCAGCCATCGACTGCGACAAGTGCGCCGGTTGTCGGCGTCGCGCTCACGACGCAAGTTGCCGTGCCCGGCTGTGGTACGGGAGCGAGCCACGAAACGGATATTGCGCTGGCGGTGAAGTTCGCGGTCGAGGTTGCCAAGGAGTTCGGGAAAGGCACGTGTTCGTTCTACGATGAAGTGGACTATGCGCGTCTGCTTGAACTTTATGGGTCGCTCGTGCATCTCACGGGGCGGCGCGGGTGATGGCTCTTTCATGCGCTGATTGCGCGACTTGTTCCGGATCCGGAGACTTTTGATGAACGCGCTTTTGCTGAGTAATTCCAGAAGTCCCGATGGCGCTTATCTCGTTCATGCGCTGGACGCGATTCGCGCACTTACGCCGAGCCAGGCGCAGACCACGACGCAGGCTCTGTTTGTGCCGTTCGCCGGGGTGACGATGAGTTGGGACGAGTACACGGACACCGTCGCCGCCGCGCTGGCGCCGGCCAACATTGCGTTGCGTTCGGTGCATGGTTTTGCAAGCGATGCTGACGCGCAGGCGGCTGTCGCTCAGGCGGAAATGATTGTGGTGGGCGGTGGGAATACGTTCCAGCTGCTCGCGCAATGCCGCGCGCGTGGGTTGCTTCGGGCGATCCGTGAGGCGGTGCAAGGCGGCACGCGCTATCTCGGCTGGAGCGCCGGCGCGAACCTCGCATGTCCCACTATCTGCACGACCAATGACATGCCTATTGTCGATCCTCGTGGCCTCGATGCGCTCGGGCTGATTGGTTTTCAGATCAACCCGCATTACACCAACGCGTTGCCGCAAGGACATCAGGGAGAGACGCGCGATCAACGTATAGAAGAGTTTCTTGTGGCTAATCGGGAAGCGAAAGTGCTTGGGTTGCCGGAAGGGGATTGGCTCGAGGTGACGTCTGCTGCTATCACCTTGCGCGGTCCGCATGATGCAAGGTTTTTCTCGCATGGGGCAGCGCCGATTGTGATGGCGCCTGGGGCGAATTTGGCTGGCTGAAGGCGGTGGCTCGCGCGGGTTGTTTTGCCCTGGATGTGCGGCATTAATTACCCAAAGCTGGACGTAATCTCCAGTTGCTAGCATGGCGCCTCTTCCACTCAATAAACCCTTAACCCATGAAGAAAGCAGTCATCGCCGTACTCGCCTCCGGCTTCGCATTCCTGTCCGTCGCCCCCGCCTTCGCAGCCCCGCCCCATCATCATGTCGTGTGCCATAAGGTACGCGTGCATCATCATTGGGAGCGGCGCTGTCATTGAGCCCTGGTTGATTTGTTGGGGAAGCGCCTGGGGGTTCGGGCGCTGGTTGGTTGCGGTTGGGGCGGAGCCCAGGATTATGTGATGGTCGTGCTTTGGGTTTCGAGTTTTGCCCCGGCGGTCAGCTCTGAATCGCCGGATCAACTCTCACTGAATCATCTCGACTTTTTGCACGATTCACAGCGCTTCGCCTGGATTTGCCAGGTGGAGGTCGCGAGAGGGTTGGCTTTTGAGTCCTCTCGGCCGTTCGACGGTCGGTGCGTTGGTGCCTTTTGACCGCGTGCGACGGTTATTAGCTCGCAGCCCGTCGGGGCGTTATTCGGCCATTGCGGACGCTCGACGAGGCGGCTCTGAACGTCCGCAACATTGCGGCTTGCCGACGGCGGCGGCGCCGCAGCGGCATGGTCACGTGCAGGATCCGCGAGCCTACACTTTCGACCCGTTGCAGACGGTCATAGGCTCGCCGAGAAGGTCCGCTTTCAATACCGTGCTGCCGATGCCGTTACCCGGGTTCGTGCGCTTCGTCACGAAGATCCTGCGCAATAAAATCGACAAACGCGCGGATTCGATTTGACATCTGATGTCGTTGCGAATACACGGCGAATATATCGGCGTTCGGCGTATCGTGATCGGGTAGCACGACGACCAAAGAACCGTCAGCCAGATAATGTTTGATGTCCCACTCGGCCCGCATCAGGATGCCGTGTCCTTCAAGAGCCCACTTTACGGCGATCTCTCCATCGTTCGTTGTCAGCGTGCCATTGATACGCACAGCCTCGGTTTTGCGCGACGACCCCCTTCCCGAAATCAGACGCCACACGCCATAGGCTTCGTCGCCCTGACGGATGCCAATGCAGTTGTGTCGCGTCAGGTCGTGCGCGGTCACCGGCATCCCCCGTGATGCGATGTACGAAGGTGCGGCACACAGCAAGCGCCGGTTCGCCGCAAGACGGCGCGCGACCACGCGCGTATCGGGCGGCTCGCCGAAGCGGATGCAGACGTCAAATGCATCGTCTGTCAGCGGCGGAGGCGTGACGGACAGTTGAAGTTGCACCGACACCTGCGGATATGTCGCGACGAAGCGCGAAATCGCGGGCGCTACATGACTGCGCCCAAAACCGAGCGTCGCGTTCACCCGCAGAAGTCCCTTTGGACTTTTCTTCGCGGTACCCAGCAGTTCGGCCAGTTCGTCAATCTCGTCGAGGATTCGACGTGCGTGCTCAAGGTACAACTCGCCCTCTGGCGTGAGCATCATCCGGCGTGTCGTGCGGTTGATGAGGGCAACGCCCGCACGACTCTCCATCTGGGTTAAATGCTTGCTGACGGCCGCTGGCGTCAGGCCAAGTTCCCGTGCCGCCGCGCTCAGACTGCCTGACGCGGCGAGGGTCGAGAAGAAACTCAAATCGGATGGCTGGACGGTGTCGAGCATGGCCTCCACTTATGAATCCAAGTTAAAGATACTTTGAGTCTAGCACCGGTTTTCGTGTCTGGAGATGGGTAAAGTTCATTCACACCCACAACACCTGAAGGACGGAGACATGAAGACCTATCGCATCGCAACCATCCCCGGCGACGGCATCGGCAAGGAAGTCGTGCCCGCAGGCGCACAGGTGCTCCAGGCACTCGCAAAGACGACGAAGTCGTTCGCATTTGAGTTCGAAAACTTCGACTGGGGCGGCGACTACTACCGCCAGCATGGCGTCATGATGCCCGACGACGGCCTCGACTCGATCCGCGACAAGGACGCGATCCTGTTCGGCTCGGCCGGTGACCCGGACATTCCGGACCACATTACGTTGTGGGGTCTGCGTCTCAAGATCTGCCAGGGCCTCGATCAATATGCCAACGTCCGTCCGACCCGCATCCTGCCGGGCATCGACGGGCCGCTCAAGCGCTGCAAACCGGAAGACCTGAACTGGGTCATCGTCCGCGAAAATTCGGAAGGCGAATATTCCGGCGTAGGCGGCCGCGTCCATCAGGGACATCCAATTGAAGCGGCAACCGATGTGTCGATCCTGACCCGCGCTGGCGTCGAGCGCATCATGCGTTTCGCATTCCGTCTCGCGCAATCGCGACCACGAAAACTGTTGACCGTCATCACGAAGAGCAACGCGCAACGGCACGCAATGGTGATGTGGGACGAGATCGCACTCGAAATCTCGAAGGAATTTCCGGACGTCACATGGGACAAGGAACTGGTGGACGCATCGACGGCCCGCATGATCAACCGCCCCGCGACACTCGACACGATCGTCGCTACCAACCTGCATGCCGACATTCTCAGTGACCTCGCCGCTGCACTCGCCGGCAGCCTCGGCATCGCGCCGACTGGCAATATCGATCCGGAGCGACGCTATCCGTCCATGTTTGAGCCGATCCATGGCTCGGCGTTTGACATCATGGGTAAGGGGCTGGCAAATCCGGTCGGCACCTTCTGGTCCGTCGTCATGTTGCTCGAGCACCTTGGCGAAGGCGACGCTGCCAAGCGCGTGATGCAGGCAGTCGAGGCGGTCACCGCCGACACGTCCTTGCATACGCGTGATCTCGGCGGCACAGCCACGACGGCGCAAGTGACGGCCGCTGTTTGTTCGCTGATCGAGAAAGCTGCCGTCCCTGGCGCCAACGCCGCGTAAGCACGAACACATCCGCGTACTGGCGAACCCCGCGCCGCGAGCCCACCCGCCGGTGGGCTCGGTCGAAAAGCGGGGACTAAACACCTGACATAAAGACATCGCCGCAGCGCTGCGCGGTCGGCTGAACTCGTCCTTACGCGACAAATACAACGCAGGAGACAAGATGTTCACCCCCCTCAATCTCGCACCATTCATCTCTGTTCTGGCTTGTGCGACGAGACGAGAACAGACATGAAAACGGCCGCCCACTTAAAGTCGTCGGCGGACATCGACACGCGCAACGAACTGGATATCGATCGTCTGCTGCAAGACATGTTCGGGGCCGCTATCTCCACTGCACAACCGGCACTACGCGTGCCCGACTTCCTTCCGACACCGCCTCGCGGGCGAACCATTGTCATTGGCGCAGGCAAAGCGTCCGCAGCCATGGCAAAAGCTGTCGAAGATCACTGGACAGGTCAAATCGAGGGCCTTGTCGTCACACGTTACGGATATGCCGTTGCGTGCGAGCGAATCGAAATTGTCGAAGCGGCTCATCCGGTTCCCGATGAGAATGGGCTGAAAGCTGCGGGGCGAATGTTGCAGCTTGTCTCGGGACTGACAGCCGACGACCTCGTTCTCTGTCTCATCTCAGGAGGTGGATCTTCGCTGTTGCCGCTACCGGCTGAAGGCCTGACGCTGCAGGATAAGCAGGAAATCAATCAGGCCTTGCTATCCAGCGGCGCGACCATCTCCGAAATGAACTGCGTCCGCAGACACCTCTCGGCAATCAAGGGTGGTCGGCTTGCTGCGGCCTGCTACCCGGCCCGCGTCGTCAACCTGATCATCTCCGACGTGCCCGCCGACACCGCAAGCGATATCGCATCGGGGCCCACCGTGCCGGATACGACGACTTGCGCGGATGCGTTAGCAGTGCTGCGACGCTACGAAATTTGTGCGTCGCCCGCCGTCATCGATCTACTGGAAAGCAATCGCACAGAAACACTGAAGCCGGATGACCCGCGCTTGCTCACCGTCGAAACTCATTTGATTGCTACGCCTCAACTCGCTCTCGAAGCGGCAGCAACGCGGTCACGCGCGGCAGGAATTCAAGCGTACATCCTCGGTGACGCAATCGAGGGCGAAGCCCGTGACGTAGGAGCTGTGATGGCCGGCATCGCGAAGCAGGTTAGCCGACGCGGCCAGCCCTTCGTAACGCCCTGCATCCTGCTGTCCGGCGGTGAAACCACGGTCACCATCCGCGGCACCGGCCGCGGCGGTCGCAACGTTGAATTCCTGCTCTCGCTTGCGGTCGCGCTGAATGGTGAACCTGGTGTTTTTGCTATTGCGGGTGATACGGACGGCGTTGACGGCCAGGAGGAAATCGCTGGTGCATTGCTCAGGCCCGACACCCTGGCGCGCGCCCGGGATCGCGGCATCCGGCCAACCGAGCGGCTCGAAGACAACGACGCTCACGGCTTTTTTCAGGCGCTTGGCGACTCGGTCATCACCGGGCCGACGCTGACCAACGTCAACGATTTTCGTGCCATTTTCATTGCCGCTCAGCACGGTGATCTTTCAGGGAGTAGATAAGATGCGCCGCAATCGAAATGCAAAAATTGTTGCCACACTGGGTCCGGCCAGCACTAGCCGCGAAACCATTGAAGCGTTGTTCAAAGCGGGAGCGGATGTCTTCCGGCTGAACTTCAGCCACGGAACTCACGAGGATCATCAACGTCGTCTCGAAGTCATCCGGTCTGTCGAGCAAGACGCAGGTCGGCCCATCGGCGCGCTTCTTGACCTTCAAGGTCCGAAGCTGCGGATCGGCACGTTCGTCGACGGCCCCATCAAGCTTGAGAAAGGCGCAACGTTTCGACTTGATCTCGACGCAAAGACTCCCGGTGACATCAATCGCGTCGCCTTACCGCATCCGGAAATCTTCGCGGCGCTCAAGGCGCAAACGAATCTTTTACTTGACGACGGACGCGTGCAACTCCGGGTCGAGCGTTGCGGTCCGGACTTCGCCGAAACCTCGGTTGTCGTCGGGGGCGCGCTCTCCGAGCGCAAAGGTGTCAATGTTCCTGACGTGGTGCTTCCGCTCTCCGCGATGACGGACAAGGACCGTCGCGATCTGGAGTTCGGCCTCACGCTGGGCATCGACTGGTTGGCGCTTTCCTTTGTTCAACGCGTCGAAGACATCATCGAGGTCCGAAAAATTGTCGGTGACCGCATAGGCATCGTCGCGAAGCTGGAAAAGCCTGCGGCGATCGGAAGCCTTGATGCGATCGTCGCGGAAACAGACGCCGTGATGGTCGCCCGCGGCGACCTGGGTGTAGAAATGCCGGCCGAGCAGGTGCCGGCAATCCAGAAGCGCATCGTGCGTGCCTGTCGCAAAGCCGGCAAGCCAGTCATCGTGGCGACGCAGATGCTCGAGTCGATGGTTACAGCCCCTGTTCCTACGCGAGCGGAGGCCTCTGACGTCGCGACGGCCATCTACGACGGCGCCGACGCAGTGATGCTATCTGCCGAATCGGCCAGCGGCAAATATCCCGTCGAAGCCGTACGGATGATGGATCTCATCATCGCCCAGACAGAAGCCGATCCGTACTACCGCGAGGTGATCGCGGCCTCGCATGCGGCACCTCATGCAAATACCGCGGATGCAATCGGGTATGCGATGCGCCATGTCACAGGTCTGCTTCACGCGGTCGCGACGGTCGCCTACACGAGTTCCGGATATTCGGCGCTGAGGATGGCGCGTGAACGACCGTGTAGGCCAATTATCGGCATGACCCCACGACAAGCTACGGCCCGTCGCCTGGCTCTTGGGTGGGGTGTCCACCCCGTCCTTTGTGACGAAGTCATCGACGTACTCGAAGTCAGCGACCTAGCGTGCGACACCGTCCGCGAAGAAGGGTTTGGAGAAACAGGACAGACCGTCGTGATTTCTGCGGGAGTGCCTTTTGGGACACCCGGCACAACCAATCTTCTGCGTATCGCGCAAATCCAGTGAGGACGATATGACACGCATTCAAGACGTCAAGGGCTTCGAGCTGCTCGATTCCCGAGGCAATCCGACCGTCGCGGCGCGGGTGACACTCGACGATGGATCGAAAGGGTTTGCGGTGGCGCCGTCCGGCGCATCGACCGGCGCGCGCGAAGCGCTGGAACTACGCGATGGCGACAAGTCGCGATACGGCGGCAAGGGTGTGCGGCGTGCGGTAAGCCACGTCGATGGCGAGCTGCGCCAAGCGTTGCTCGGGCTGGATGCCGCCGATCAGCCGGGCATCGACCGCCGCATGATCGATCTCGACGGAACGCCGACAAAGGCTCGTCTCGGCGCCAACGCGATCCTCGCGGTCTCGCTGGCATCGGCGAAGGCGGCTGCGGCATCGGCGGGCCTGCCGCTGTACCGCCACGTCGCGACGATGCCGAGCGCCCGCCTGCCCTTGCCGATGATGAACATCATCAACGGCGGCGCGCACGCAGACAACAACGTCGACCTGCAGGAATTCATGATCCTGCCGCTCGGCGCGCCGAGCTTCTCGGAAGCGTTGCGCTGGGGCGTCGAGGTGTTTCATGCATTGAAGGGCGTGCTGAAAGGCCGGGAGCTCTCCACATCGGTCGGCGACGAAGGCGGGTTCGCGCCCGATCTGTCGTCGAATGAGGCCGCGCTCGACACGATCATGCTCGCGATCGAGACCGCCGGGTTCGCTCCCGGCAAGGACATTGGCCTCGGACTGGATACCGCGAGTTCAGAGTTCTTCCATGACGGCAAGTACGTGCTGACGTCGGAGAACCGCAGCTTCGATTCGCAAGCCTTCGTGGACTACCTCGCGAAGATCGCCGATGGCTACCCGATCGTGTCGATCGAGGACGGCATGTCGGAAGGCGACTGGGAAGGCTGGAAGCTCCTGACCGATCGTCTCGGCGGCCGCGTGCAACTCGTCGGCGACGATTTGTTCGTGACCAACACGGAGATCCTGAAAGAGGGGATCGAAAGGAAGGTGGCGAACTCGATCCTGATCAAGCCCAATCAGATCGGCACGCTGACCGAGACGCTCGCTGCCATCGCGATGGCGGATCGCGCGGGTTACTCGTCGGTGATCTCACACCGCTCGGGTGAGACCGAGGACACGACGATCGCCGACCTCAGCATCTGCACCGCTGCAACCCAGATTAAGACCGGCTCGCTCTGTCGCTCCGACCGCGTGGCGAAGTACAACCGTTTGTTATTGATCGAGGCGGAAGTCGGTGCTGAGGCTTTTTATTCCGGGTCTCAGGCGCTTGCGTCAGTTCGAAAGGCGTACCACGCAAGAGCGGTCTAAAAGACCAGGTTGCAGAGCGAATCCAAACTTGAGGCCGCATAAGACGGCTGTTTATCAATCAGATATCTGAAGTCGGAGACATATCATGGATCAGGATCTCGAAAAGCGTACCTTGCGCAAAGTCACTTGGCGTATCGTGCCTTTCATTATGCTGTTGTACTTTATCGCCTATATCGACCGGGTCAACATCGGCTTTGCGTCCCTAACGATGAGGACGGATTTGGGGTTCACTGCCTCGATCCTCGGTTTGGGTGCTGGGATCTTTTTCTGGGGCTACTTCTTGTTTGAAGTGCCTTCGAACATTGCTCTGCACAAAGTGGGCGCCCGTTTGTGGATTGCTCGGGTCATGCTCACGTGGGGCATCATTTCCGCGTGCATGGCCTTCGTGAAAGGGCCCACAAGCTTTTACATTGTTCGTTTCCTTTTGGGCGCAGCCGAGGCAGGCTTCTTTCCGGGCATCATCCTGTACCTCAGCTATTGGTTCCCGGCACGTCATCGCGCAGGGGTGGTCGCTTTTTTCATGGCCGCGGCTCCGATCTCTACCGCCCTCGGGTCACCACTCTCTGCCGCATTGCTCGAAATGCACGGTGTCATGGGTTTGCACGGCTGGCAGTGGATGTTCATTCTGGAAGCAATACCGGCGGTGATTTTGGGTATCTTCGTCTTCTTCTACATGACGGACAGGCCCGAAAAGGCGAAATGGCTTAAGGACGATGAGCGCGCCTGGCTGGTCGGTGTAATGAACGACGAAAATGCAAGGAGAAGCTCAAGCGGCGCAAAGCACGGAATTATCAGTGGCCTGGCCAATCCTCGTGTACTCGCATTGTCCCTGATCTACTTCGGTACCTCCGCGGGCTTGTACACGCTTGGGATCTGGGCGCCACAGATCATCAAGCAACTGGGGGTTTCGTCGATGACGGTCGGTTTGCTCAATGCGATTCCTCCCACTGTATCCGTGGTAGCAATGGTCTTATGGTCGCGCCATTCTGACCGTACCAACGAACGCACTTGGCACGTGGTGATTGCATGTGTGGCGGCGGCAATCGGGCTTTCGGTTGCGGCGGTTTCCAGCAGTGTTGTCGGTCTGATTGCCTCCCTGACGTTGGTCAATATCGGAATCAGTTGCGCCAAGCCTCCTTTGTGGACCATGCCGACCATGTTTCTGTCCGGTGCTGCGGCCGCCACGGGTATCGCCACGATCAATTCAATCGGCAATCTCGGCGGATTTGCCGGCCCTGTGATAATTGGGTGGGTCAAGGACCAAACGGGTAGCTATGCCGGCGGGCTCTATTTCGTTGCCGGTCTCCTCGTGTTGTCCGCTGTGATGACGCTGCTGCTAGCTCGCTCGCAGAAGTCGCCAGTCACGCCTGGTAGTGCGGCGGTGCATTGAATTTCCAAATGCAGGCCCTTAAGCTCAATCCGTTGTCGTCGCAGTCCGAGCTGATCGGACATGCGACGGCAACGAGCTCCCGGCGACATTGAACATCCGGGCGAGGGTCGACTACGCGGGCAGCGTGTACGGTCAAAGTTTTCGATAGTCACAGCATCAACGGTTTAAGGCGACGGTCCGCGACGACGTCTGCCGATCCGCCGGCGCAACAGTGGCGCCGAACGCACCGGGTCGCCCGGCAGGTTCCGCTGAAAAGGAAGTATCGCCACGTTTCGGGTGTGTTTGTTTCGGATGCCGGAGCGGCTGCGGGCATTGCAATGATCAACTCGGTTGGCAATCTCGGCGGCTTCGTCGGCCCTTTGTGATCGGTTGGCTGAAGAAAGTGACCGGAGGTTAGTCGGACGGGCTGCATGTTGTGGCTGCGACGTTGGCGGTATCTGCCATCGTGACGTTGATGCTGCGTCGGCGAGCACAGCAAACATACGCACCGGTTGGCGAGCGGCACGGTCACTAAACGTACTCATCGTCAGGCATCGACGCGGTCGGCATATGGATTCAATCTGGCGTTGGCCGGCCGCCGGAGTCTCATTGATGTCGCAAAGGTGGCTTACTGAGGACTTCATCGAAAGCGGTCGTTCGGTGCCACGCCTCCGACCGTCCCTTCCCTGGCCGAGAGCGTAAGCTCGATGAACCTTCTACAGAGCTGTCGTTTGGGCTGCCCGTGTCAGAATTTCGATGGCGAGTCGGAACGCGAATAAACGGCCGGCTACCGACATTCGCGAACGTCCGTTATCGAGTCGCCTATACCATGCGGCAAAACTATCCTGGGCGAGCTACGCTTCATGGACTAGTCTTTTGCATGCGAGCAGGTGCTTCTGTTCCACACGCTCCTTTGGTGCAGCGCTGAAATCAATGGTTGGAGATCGTGCAATGAACGGCAAATCCATCTTCACCGGCATCTTGTTACTGGCTGGATCCTTCTGCCCCGTGTCACCTGCATTTTCTCAGTCGTCTCCTCCGACGTCCGACACAGCAGCTCAAACCAAAGCGCTGGTCGAGAAGGCCGCCGCGTTGATAGACAGCAGAGGCAAGGCCGCGTTTTCCGAGTTCAGGATCAAAGGCAGTGAGTGGTTCCATGGCGACACCTATCTGTTTGCTTACGATTTGAACGCAAATGTACTGCTGAATCCGGCTTTCCCTGCACGGGAAGGGACCAACGTTCGCGGCCAAACAGATACCAACGGCAAGCTCTTTCATGACGCGATGATCCAGACGGCTGAAACAACGGGATCGGGCTGGGTCGACTATATGTTCCTGAGACCGGGGCAGACTGAGTCATCGCATAAATGGACCTACGTGAAGGCAGTCAAGATTGACGGAGTTCCAGGCTTGGTGGGGTCGGGCTTCTATGCGCAGTAAGTTCGGGCCGGCGGCGTTCGCGTGGTCATCTCCTGCAACTTTCCGACAAGCGGCCGTTTAGCCGCCTTACCGCATGATCATCCTCATGCGGGCTTGTCTTCGCTGATGCGCGTCACATCGACAGTTGAATGTGCTTTCGGTGCGCGAATTTCACAGCTAGAACTTCCGCTCCAGGCCGTCAAGCCTCGTTCGCCGTTCCCGGAAGCCGACGTTTGATTGCGCCGCATCGCGAACGACAGCTACGTGGCGAACTGCAGCCGCACGAAGGATGAACGGGAAGGTCGCCAAAGGCCGACAAGCACCCATTGAATATCGGCGACATATGAAGAAGTCTGGTCGTCCGAACAATAACCGCATGGCTCAGACAAGCGGCAGAACCTAGCCGGCATTTCTCACCCAGCCCCCGCCAATCCCCCCCGCGAACCCTTCCCCCACGCCGCCCTATAAACCGCATCGACAATACTTTCATACCCCGTACACCGACACAAATTCCCACTAATCCCACGTCGTATTTCCTCGTGGCTAGGCAAAGGATTCCGCCTAAGCAACTCCGCCGCCGCGACGAGCATGCCGCTCGTACAGAACCCACACTGAAACCCATTCTCTGCAATAAAAGCCTCCTGCAGCCGTTCGATTCGGTCCAGACCTTCAATCGTCCGTACATCGTGATCCGATATCGCCGCCGCAAGGACAAGACAGGACTTCCTCACTTCGCCATCGAGCAAAACGGTGCATGCGCCGCAATCACCCGTAAGGCATCCGACACGCGTGCCCTTCGCATCCAAGACGTCACGTATCAGTTCAACAAGCAGCATTCGTGAATCCGCGCACACCGAGCGCGGCTCGCCATTGAGCGTCAACCGTACCTCGATCATCTTTTCCATATCTTCGTTTCCGTGAGCAGATCGCGCAGATGCCGTTTAACGACGCCCGGCACGATAGTGCGGCGATACTCCGCATCAGCGAGTTCATCGCTCCAGCCTTCGCCAATAAGATTCAACACGCTCGCTGCCGCCTGTTCGATAAACACCTCAGGCACAAACGCCTCCAAATCGATCACGAAGCTCACAAAAGCCGGCCGACAACCCGCACCACCGACCGCGAGCCGCACGCTGACTTCTTCACCGCGATGCAGCGAGCAAGCGACCGTGACGATAGGCCAGGAACTCGCACTTGCCTTGTACTTCTGGTAGCGGCACGCCACCCTCGTCGTATCTCGCGGCAGGAGAATGTTCATCAGAAATTCGTCTTCACGTCGCCCGGTGCGAAAGGCGTCGACAAAAAAGTCCCGTGCGCTAACGCGACGCATGCCTGTCGAAGACCGCAATTCAAACAGTGCCTCCATCGCAGCAAGACAGCCCGGCGCGTCAGACGAAGGATTGGCAAAGCTTGCCGCTCCACCTAATGTGCCCTGATTGAGGATTGAAGCGCCGCCGGTTATCTGCGCGGCCATCGCGGCAAGAAGCGGCGCATGCCGACTGATCAACGGCGAAGCAAGCAACCGTGCATAGGTCGCCATGGCGCCAATACGCAGATAACCATCATCCAGCACCACTTCATCCAGGCCAAGCGAAGCCAGACTGATCAGATGCGCGGGTCGCACGAGATTCGCCGACATCGACGGCACCAGCATCGTGCCACCACCGAGCACAGCCGCTTGCTCACGATACGCGTTCATCAAAGCTGCGGCTTCGTCGAGATCGCGAGGCCGGTGAAATTCGAACCGATGACCAATCACGCCCGCGACTCCCGCAATGCCGCCGTCACGCGGGCGGGCGTCGCCGGCACGTGCTGCAAGCACGCGTCATCGCCCAAGGCATCCGCGACGGCATTGCTGACGGCCGCAAGCGCGCCGCCCAGCCCCGATTCGCCCGCGCCCTTCATGCCCAGCGGATGAAAAGGATTCAGCGTGACCCGATGTCCGACGCGAATCGGCGGCAGATCGTTCGCTCGCGGCAACAGATAGCTTTTGAACCGATCCGTGATCATGCGATGCTGGCTGTCGAACTTGATCTGTTCCCACAACGCAACCCCGATGCCCATCACGATCGCCCCTCTCAACTGCCCCTCGACCAGCGCCGGATTGATCATTGCACCGCAATCGTGCACCACGGCGTAATCCAGCAGCTTGCTGTTGCCGGTCGCCATGTCGAGTTCCAGCGCCACGGCATGGACCGAGTACGAGAAGGTCGGATAAGTAGCGATACGGCCCTGTGCATCGGGTTCCACACGCACGTTCTTCGGCGCGAAACTGCACGTCACTTCGAGTGGCAGTGTCACACCGGCCGCCACCGTGAACGGTCGCAGATGAGCGCCCAGCGCCAGTTCGGCGACAGAGATCCTCTTGCCCTCCGCCTCGCGCCACGCATGGCCGTCGCGCAGCACGATCTCCTGCGCCGCTCCGCCCAGCATGTTGGCCGCGCATTGCGCAAGCCGGCCGCGCAGTTCCTGCGCAGCGAGATAGGCTGCCGTGCCGCCGTACATGAGCGCACGGCTGCTTGCGTTGCCGGTGCCCAGCGGCGTGACGTCGGTGTCGCCCTCGATGACGCTCACCTGTTCGGCTCGCAACCCCAGTTCGCCCGCGACCATCTGCGCGATGCCCGTGTCACTGCCGCTTCCGGGCGAAGTCACGCCCGTCAATACCTGGACATCGCCCGAGGGCATGATGCGCACCGTCGAGGTCTCGTAACCGTTGGGGAAGTTGCCGGGACGGGCGCCGCCTTCCGGCGTGAGCTCAAACGCAATGCCGACGCCAATACGCCATTCCGAAGCACGCGCAGCCTCCGCGCGCTGTCTCCATCCGGGGAAATCGAACATCGTCTGCAACTGCGCGAGACCGCCTGGATAATCGCCGCTGTCCACGTTCAGCCCGGACGGCAGCAGACGCGGCAAGGCTTCGCGCGCAACCAGATTGCGTCGCCGCAACTCGAGCGGATCGATGCCGGTCTGACGCGCCAGCAGATCAATGGCCCGCTCCAGCACGAGATTGCCGATCTCCTTGCCGTAACCGCGAATGGCTTGCCAGGGCGGCTGATTGGTGATCGCGAGCGAGCACTCGATGTCGCAATGCTCGATCGTATAGACCGTCGGAAACACAGCCGGCGTCACGAGCGCCATCGCCCAGCTATGACCGGCGCCCATGATCCCCACGTCCACCAGAATCCGGTCGCGCCAGCCTGTCAGCCTGCCCTCTTCATCGGCGGCAATCTCGAAGCTGTGATGCTGCGAACGCGAGCCGGCAAGCAGCGTTTCACGCCGCTCCTCGACCCACGCTACCGGCCGCCGCGTAAGACGGCTGAACAGCGCGACCAGTACTTCTTCGGGATGCCCCGCCATCTTCAGGCCGAACGTGCCGCCGATGCGCGGCGCAATCACGCGTACCTGAGACTCCTTCACGCGCAACGCGCTGGCCAGCAGCCATCGGCTCGTATGGGGATTCTGGAACGTGCCCGTCAACGCATAGCGCTCGGCGCGGGCATCCCATTGGGCGATGTAGCACAAGGTTTCCATCGGCGCGCTGGTCGATGATCCGATCGTCATTTCGCCACGCGCTATATGCGCTGCCCGCGCAAACGCGGCATCGGCGTCACCGGAGCGGATGCGATCGCGCACCAGCAGATTGGTGTCCCAGCCGGGCTGGACAATCGGCGCATCATCACGCAACGCATCGAGCGCGTTCGTGGTCGGCACGCGCACTTCATACTCGATGCGGATCTTCGCGAGCGCCGCCTGTGCATCATGCACCGTGGTCGCGACGAGCGCCGCCACCGGCTGGCCAAAATAAGTCGCATGGCCAAGCGCAAGACAGCGACTCTGCAAGGGACCGCGCGCGCCTTTCGCGGGGAGGTCCATCGCGGGTGGCATCGCATCGCTCATGCGGGCCGCCTCCTCGCCGGTCAATCCTGCCACGACGCCTGGCATGGCGAGGGCTTCGGACAGGTCGATGGAAACGATCGTGGCGCACGCATGAGCGCTGCGCAGTATGGCGAGATGCAGCGCCCCTGCCGGAATGAGATCGGCGCTGTAGTCCACGCGTCCCGATACGAAACGCATGCCGTCGAGACGCGCCACGCTTTCCCCGAGCAAGCTTCCCGGCGATGCATCCTTGAAGTGATGTTCCATGTCTGTCACATGCCCTGCCGCAGATTGATCTGTCATTCGTGGATGCGGCGCGTACCGCGCATCGCAAGCATCCCGCATGCTCCGAGCGCAAGCAAGGTCGTCATCAAATAGAGGCCGCTGTTCAACGAGCCACTCAGCGTCTTGAGCCAGCCCATTGCGAAGGGGCTCGCAAATCCGCCGAGCAGGCCGAGACTGTTGACGAACGCGATCGCCGCCGCAGCAGCGGCCGATCCCGCAAAGTAATCCGACGCCAGCGACCAGAGCAAGGGAATGGTCACGAACACGGTCGTCGATGCAATCGTCAGCAACACGATGGTCGTAGTCAGATCATGCGCCAGAAGCGGCAGCAGCGAAAGCGCGATTGCACCGGCGAACGCCGCGAGCGCACCATGCCAGCGACGCTCCAGTTTCCGGTCCGAATGACGGCAGATCAGCACCATGCCGACGGCTGCGATGCCATACGGAATCGCCGATAGCCAGCCAATGCGCTCCACGCTCGTCACGCCTGCGCTCTTCAGCACTGTCGGCAGCCAGAAGCTCAACGCATAGGTGCCGCAAATGAAGGTGAAGTAGGCGAAGCTCATGAGATACACCTTGGGGTCGCCGATCACCTGCCGCAACTTCCCGGCATGTTCAGCGCCCGTTTCCTGGCCGTCGACGCGCAACGCGCGGCGCAAGGTGTCGCGCTCGGGTTCGGTCAGCCATCTGGCGCGCCCGATGTCATCCGAGAGCGTGAACCATGTAACGGCGCCGAGCAGCACGGCCGGCGCCGCTTCGACAATGTACAGCCACTGCCAGCCCGCGAGCCCCGCGACGCCGCCGAGATGCGACATCGCCCAACCCGACACCGGCCCGCCGATCATTCCGGCAATCGGAAAGCCTGTCATGAAGAGCCCGAGAATCTGCCCGCGACGGTGACGCGGAAACCACTGGCTCAGGTAGTAGACCACGCCCGGAAAGAAACCCGCCTCGAACACGCCGAGCAGGAAGCGCAGAAGATAGAACGCGGTCGGACTCGAGACGGTCGCCATCGCGCAGCCGGTGATGCCCCACAGGACCATGATGCGCGTGATGGTCTTGCGCGCGCCAATGCGTTGCAGCAGGAGGTTGCTCGGCACCTCGAACAGGAAGTAGCCGATGAAGAAGATCCCGGCGCCCAGTCCGTACACCGCATCACTGAAGCCCAGCGCATCCTGCATCTGCAGTTTGGCAAAGCCGACATTGATCCGGTCGAGATAGGCAACCACGTAACACACGATCAGCAGCGGCACGAGCCGTAACGCCACCTTGAGATAGAGCGCGTGATCCGCGTCGCCCGGGACCCTCGTTTCTGCAGGCATGTCTGCATGTAAAGCGGCTTTTCTCGACATGATGGCCCTCTCAGTAAAGATGGACCAAACGGGATGCAAACGACGGATAGCGATTCATCAACTGTCTCCTGGTCCTGCCGGCGCTCGATGTCGGCGGCGTGTGCTCTTGTCGGGGCGCGCCCGAAGGCGCCGGATCGTCCTGATCGAAATCCGAAAAACTGATCGATCGAACAGTCAGCACAGTAGCGGACGAGTCAACGCCCGGTCAACGACGATCTCGCCCGGCATTTCCCTTGTTGACTGATCGATCAGTCAGTAATAGGATCGGCGTCTGAAGAGCCTGTTCGGATAGCGCCGGCGACAACGCCGGCACGCACCGACGCCACATCCCAACGTTCAGAGGACCCAGCCGTGACCCAATTCAACGATTACGCAGACAAGTTCGAGACCATCCGCATGACGCGCACCGACGGCGTGCTGGAGATGCACTTCAACACGCACGGCGGCCCGCTTGTGTGGAACCTGACCGCGCATCGCGAGTTCGAGCAGGCGTTCCTCGACGTGGGCCGCGATCGTGAAAACGACGTGGTGATCATGACCGGCACCGGCGACGCCTTCAGCGGCCCCCCGATCGCCCCTGGCATGCATCAGAACCGCAATTCGATGACGCCGACGATCTACGACCCGATCTACTGGGAAGCGAAGCATCTGCTCATCAATTTGCTCAATATCGAAGCGCCGGTGATCAGCATCCTGAACGGGCCGGCCGTACGGCATGCGGAGATCCCGTTGCTGGGCGATATCGTGCTGGCATCCGATACCGCGACCATCCAGGACACCGCGCACTTCCAGGGCGGCATGGTGCCCGGCGACGGCATGCACCTGATCATGCCGCTGCTGATGGGCCGCGCGCGCGGTCATTACTTCCTGCTCACGGGTCAGAACATCAGCGCCAGCGAGGCGCGGGAGATGGGTCTCGTGAACGAGGTCATGCCGGCCGCAGACCTGCTCCCGCGCGCCCGCGAACTCGCGCAGCTGATGCTCAAACAGCCGCGTCTCGTGAGACGCTATACGCGCACCTGCCTGAACCAGGAACTGAAGGCGCGCCTGCATGACGTACTGGGCTACGGACTCGCGCTCGAAGGCCTCGCCCGCATGAAGGAACCAGCTGCCTGAGGCGGCGCTACGCAACTGCATCGCCATTCACACCGCATATCAAGGAGGCAACATGACTGTCAGCAGTATCACGAGGCCCATCGACATGGTGGGCTCGGTTATCGACGTAGTCGATTCCACGCCCGACGTTCTCGGCGAATCGATCATCTGGGACGAGAAAACGCAATTGCTCTGGTGGGTCGACGGCATCGGCCAGGCCATCCATCGCCTCGACATTTCCAGCGGCGTCAAGAAAAGCTGGCCGATGCAGGAAGAGATCGGCAGCATCGGGCTGCGCGCCAAAGGCGGCCTGCTGGTGGGCATGCGGTCCGGGTTCTATTTCTTCTCGCCCGAAACCGGCGAGCTGACCGAGATCGCGCGCCCCGACGCCGAACGGCCGAAGAACCGCTTCAACGACGGCAAGTGCGATAGGCACGGCCGCTACTGGTCCGGAACGGTGGAGGCCGCCGCCTATACGCCGCGCGGCCGCCTGTTCCGGCTCGACCCGGACCTGCAGCCGAAGCTGATCATGGAGGGCATCACCTGCATCAACGGCATCAGCTTCAGCCCGGACAACCGGCTGATGTACATGACCGACTCCTTCAGTTGCCAGATCGATGTGTTTGACTACGATTCAGTCGACGGCGCCATCTACAACCGCCGGAAATTCGCAGACGTGCCGCTCGGGCGCGGCATCTGCGACGGCTCGACCGTCGATGCCGATGGCTGCTTCTGGAGCGCGAACATGGACGGCTGGTGCGTGACGCGCTACGACCCGCGCGGACGGATCGACACGGTCGTCAATCTGCCGGTGCGGCGCGTGAGCAGCCTGTGCTTCGGCGGACCGGATCTGGATACCTTGTTCATCACCACGGCGCGTCGCCGGATGAGCGAGAAGGAACTGGCGCAGCAGCCGCTCGCGGGCAATGTGCTGGCGGTGCGGCCCGGTGTGAAGGGACTGCGGGAGCCGGAGTTTCTCGGCTGATGTCACACGGTGGCCCGACTCTGCCCTGTCGGGCCACCCAAGCTTCACGGTATACTGACTGATCGATCAAATAGCCTGGAGAGGTCGCCCCGGAATGAGTGCACAACGAGACAAGTCTGCGAAAGCCGCCAGTCCGGCTCAGGAGTCCGACCGCGGATCGGGCTCGCGCCTGTCGGCGATCCTGAATGCGGCCGAGCGGGTGTTCGGCGAGCACGGCTATGCCGGTGCGAGCATGCGCAACATCGCCGATGAAGCCGGAGTCGCCCAGGCGCTCGTGCATTATCACTACGCGAGCAAGGACAAGCTCTACGAGGCCGTCTTCGAGCGCCGCTCGTCGGCCATCAATCTGCATCGCGGCAAGCTCCTCGACGCGCTGTTCGCGAGCGAGCAGACCGTGACGGTCGAAGACGTACTGACTATCGCCTTCACGCCGCTGTCGGACATTTTCGACGGTGAAGAAGCTGCGAACCTTGCGCTCTATGTGCAACTGGTCGCTTCCGTCAGCCTCGGCAGCGATGAGCGTTCACGACGCATTCGCGAGACTTATTACGACCCGATCGCGGAACGGTTCATCGATGCACTGCATACGGTGTTGCCCGGCATTGCACGCGAACAGGCAGTATGGGCCTATCTGTTCTCGGTCGGGGCACGGCAACAGGCGCACGCGCTCAATGGCCGCGCGAAGCGCCTGGGTGCGCGGGACCGCGCGAAGAAGTCGACGGCTCATTACTCCGATCTCGTGCGCTTTGCGGCCGCCGGCATCCGCGAACTGGTACGCAATGGCGCGGAAACGATGGACACCGGTGGGACCTCAGGCAAGACCTCAGGCAGGACCTCAGGCAGCAAGGCGAAGGCGACGAAGACCCCACGCGCTCGCAACGCGTCGGCATAGTCGAGCACTGAGCCAGGATCCGACACAAAAGGAGCAAGGTCGCATGGTGGATGACATCGGAGCGGATGCCCAGGCACAACGACTCGTCGAATTCGACAACGTCGCCATTTCCGTGACTGACATCGATCGTTCCGCGGAGTGGTATGGCCGCCTGTTCGGATTCCGTCGCGGGTACTCGACCTACATCGAATCCTTGCATGCGCACTTCCAGATACTCGAACGGAGCGACATGCGGATCGAACTGCTTTCGCGCGCAACGACCGTTCGCAACCCCGATGCCGCTATTGTCCCTGGCCCGCATATCGACAAGACCGGTGCAAAGGCGGTCGTATTCCGCACGTCCGACCTCGAAGCCGTGACATCGCACCTCGAGAGGGAAGGCGCGATCTTCGAATGGAAGTTGCAAGACCTGTCCGAAGATGGCTTGCGCGCGACGATGATCCGCGATCCCGACGGCACCATCATCAACATCCTGCAATATCCGTAAGCATCGGATCCCGATCAAGGCCGCATTCCGCGCCCCCTTTTTCGCCTGAAAATTTTGTTGGACATCCAACATTTATTGGGCTACCTTTCTTCCTCATCGCCGCGTCGCCGTGGCGCGGTCAACCCCGCGGTCCAACCCTTTTCCCGGAGTCGAAATGAAGCCCCGAGTCATGCATATTGGCGCCTTGCTGTCCCACGTCGGCATTCATCCGGCTGCGTGGCTGCATCCAGGCACGCCGCTCGGTGGCGAAGTGGACCTTTCGTTCTGGATCAATCTCGCCCGGATCGCCGAACAGGCCAGGCTCGACTTCATCTTTCGCGCCGATTCACCCGCCAGCCGCGACGGCGACATCGAAGCCATCACGCGCTATCCGGGCCATATCGCGGATCTCGAACCCGTCACGCTGATGTCCGCGCTCGCGGCGGTCACGAAGCACATCGGCCTTGCCAGCACGGCCTCGACGAGCTTCTACGAGCCCTATAACGTCGCCCGCCTGTTTGCCACGCTCGATCATCTGAGCGGCGGACGCGCGGGCTGGAACGTGGTCACGTCGTCGGCGCCGCTTGCCGCGCTCAACTTCAGTCGCAAGGATCATGAAGACCACGCGCGCCGGTATGCGCGCGCGAACGAATTCGTCGATGTGGTCCTGGGCCTGTGGGATAGCTGGGACCAGGACGCATTCATCCGCGACCGGGCAAATGGCCGCTTCTTCGATCCGTCGAAGCGTCGCGTGCTGGATCACAAGGGCGAGTTCTATCAGGTGCGCGGCCCGCTCGACGTACCGCGCAGTCCGCAGGGCCGGCCCATCGTGATCAATGCCGGCGGCTCGGAGGCCGGCATGGAAATGGCCGCCCGCACCGCCGACGTCGTCTTCAGCGTGGACCGCAATATCGACAAGGCGAAGGCGTTCTATGCCGATCTCAAGGGCCGCATGGGCAAGTACGGCCGCCGTCCGGAAGAGCTGAAGATTCTCTGCGCGCTCAATCCTTTCGTCGGGGCCAGCGACGCCGAAGGCCAGGAAAAGCTGGACTTGCTTCAGTCGATGATTCATCCGGCCGTCGGCCGCGAGATTCTGTCCGTGGATCTGGGCGGCATCGACCTGCGCGATCTGCCGCTCGACGAACCCATTCCCGAATCGGTGCTGCCGCCTTCGAGCAATGCCACCAAGTCCTACTTCGACAACATGGTCTGGGCCATCCGCGAACAGGGGCTGACCGTGAGGCAGCTGTATCTGGCCTGCGCCGCCTCGCGAGGCGGCATGAATGCGATAGCCGGCTCGGGCGAAACCGTTGCCAACCGCATGGAGCAATGGTTCAACGAGGGCGCGGCGGACGGCTTCATGGTCCGCGTTTCACATCTGCCTGGAGGCCTGGAGGACTTCGCCCGTCATGTGTTGCCCGTGCTGCAGGAGCGCAAGCTGTTCCGCACCGAGTATTCCGGTCCGACGCTACGCGACCAGCTGGGTCTCGCGGAGCCGGCGCGGCATCGCGTGTCGTGAGCCGTTCGAGGCTGACTTACAATACGTGATCGTCGAGTCGTGAAATGATCTGAACGGGAGACCAGCACCCATGGCGACACCTCTTTCGTCTGCCCGCAAGAAGCGCGGACCTTCGCGGATCGCTATCGAACGGCGGCGCGACCTGATCGAAGCGGCGATACGCGACATTGCGCGAAATGGCTACGCCACCGTCACCGTGGCGTCGATCTGCGCGGAGGCCGGCTTCTCGCGAGGCCTGATCGGCCATTACTTCACCAACAAGGAAGAGTTGCTGCTCGAGGCTGTCAAGACCGTCGCCACCGAGCTGGGAAGCGCCATCCGCGACGCTGCCAACGCCGCCAAGCCGGACCCCGCCCAGATGCTGCATGCGCTGATCCACGCCAGCTTCACACCGCCTGGCCTCACGGACGAAAAGATCGCCGTCTGGGTGTCGCTCGCGAGTTCGGCACGCTGGTCCGAGCAACTGGCGAAGATCTATCGGGAAATCTGGGTGGACTACCGCTCCGGCGTGGGCCGTCTTTTCGCGCGCGCAGCGGAGGCGCGCGGCGTCGCCATCAATGCGTCGCATGTCGCGCTCGCCTTTTCGCAGCTGGTGGAAGGACTGTGGATCGGACTGGCCGCCAATCGCAGCAGCATCAACGCGAACGATGCCGAGCATTGCTGTCATCACTACGTCGATCTGATCCTCGATGCGAAGACGCAATCGCCCGCAAGCGCAGCACCGGCCCCGCGCAAACGCCGCGCGCTGGCCTGAAGACCGGCGGCAGGCGGCTTCACCCCGTCCGGCGTTACGGCTGCTTGAAGATGGCGTCGAGGTAAGTCAGGCAGGCCGACTCGGCGCGCTGCCGGCTGATTTCAGTGGAATCGGCAACCCAGCCCACCCATAGACCTTCGATCAAATGCGTGAACGTGAGTGCGGCCAGCCTCGCGTCGAGTTCGATGCCGCGTGTCTGCGCGGCGCGCTCGAACAAGCGTGCGAGCGCCTCGCGATACCCCGTCCATAGCTCGTGATAGAGCTGTGTCAGTTCGGGCGACCAGCCCGCGTTGCCGGCCAGTGCAGCCCACACGCAGGCATGGGCCTCGGTAAAGGCCGGCTTGCCGAAGCTCGCACGCGCCGTGGCATACAGGCGCGCGACGGCGTCTTCACCCGCCGCCGATACCGCCTTGCGAGTACTCGCGCCAATCTCCGCGGCGACCGTCTTCACCGCTTCCAGGAGCAACTGATCCTTGCCCTTGAAGTAGTGGCCAATCAAGCCACGCGAGATGCCCGCAGTCTCGCTGATGGTATCGACGGTGACGTCGTTGTAGCCGATCTCGCCGATCGACACGATGGCCGCGTCAATCAACTTGCGCTTGCGCGCCTCGGGGTCGCGCGAGCGCGTACCTTCCGCGGGTTTGACACTCATTCGATTTCTCCCACTACTGGGCGGCGCACAGGCTGCGCGGCCCATGTTCCAGGCAGCGTCAGATATTAGCAGATGCCTCAGGCCGCACCGCGCCGCTGCTGGACGCGCGGACGTGGCAGACCCAGATGTTCGCGCAGCGTCGAGCCGCTGTAGCCGGCCCTGAAAAGACCGCGCCGGCGCAACTCCGGAATGACCAGCGTGACGAAGTCCTGAAGACCATCCGGCAGCGACGACATGCCCAGCATGAAGCCGTCGCACGCGCCCTGCCCGAACCATTCCTGCATCTCGTCGGCAATCTCCTCCGCCGTGCCCACGATGAACTTGCCGCCGCGCGCCACCGCATATTTTTCGTAGAGTGTGCGCAGCGTGAGCGTGCCCTCTTCGGACATCGCGCGAATGTACTCGAGATAACTCTTGCCGCCTTCCGTCGATGCAGGAATGCGGTCGAGCGGCAAAGGGGCATCGACGGACAGGTCCGACAGATCGATGTTGTCCAGGTCGATCGCAAGAATCTCCCGTCCGACATCGGGATGCAGCTTTTCCTGCAAGCGCGCGAGCTTGTCCTCCGCCTCGCTTCGCGTGCGGCCTACGATGGGATTCAGCGCGCTCACGATCTTCAGGTCGTCACGCGAACGCCCGAAGGCCTCGAGGCGCCCTTTCAGGTCGGCATAGAAGCGTTGCGCGCGTTCGAGCTCGGCTTCGGACGAGAAGACCAGTTCGGCCGTCTCGGCGGCCAGCGCCTTGCCGGCCTCCGACCCACCCGCCTGGACGATGACCGGATAACCTTGCGGCGGCCTCGCGATGTTCAGCGGACCGCGTACCGAGAAATGCTTGCCGGTGTGATCGAGGCGACGCAGCCTGGCCGGATCGAAGAACGTCGAGGTCGCGCGGTCGTGGACGAACGCATCGTCATCCCAGCTATCCCACAGACCCTTCACCACTTCGATGAACTCCTTCGCCCGTTCATAGCGTGCCGCGTGACCGGCGCGCGCGTCGGCGCCGAAGTTCAGCGCCGCGGCCGCCTGCGAGGTCGTCACGACATTCCATGCCGCGCGGCCGCGGCTCAGATGATCGATCGAGGCGAACTGGCGCGCCAGATTGTAGGGCTCGTAAAAGCTGGTCGACACCGTGGCCGCCAGACCAATGCGGCTCGTGGCCGCCGAGAGCGCGGCCAGCAACGTGACCGGCTCGAACTGGTTGGCGTACAGCGGCCACTTGCTGATCGCATGGAGGTTGCCATTGCGGATCGCCGGCACGTCCGCGAAGAAAACGAAGTCCAGCGCACCGGATTCCGCCGTCCGGGCCACGTCGATGTAATGACCGATATCGTTCTCGGCTCCATCCGGAGCATCGGCCACCAGCCACGCCGCCGGATGATTGCCGTAGGGCTGGATCAACACGCCTATCTTCATCTCTGTCTTCATCAATTCGCCTCCGGGTTAGCCTCGGTGATCGACACGCACTCCATCGCTTGCGTAATTTTTTTGTTGAACGTATAACAAGATTAACACGGACAAAAACACTGTCAACAACCGGCGAGGCGGCGGATACGAACCGGACCGCGCTTTCGTCGCACAGGAGGATGTCTCATGAACGCAAGGTCCAGACGGGTTCCACTGTCTGAAGCGGCGTCGTCGATGCGGCGCAAGATTTTGAAAGCCACCAGCGCCGGCACGCTGCTGTCCGGTTTGTCGAGTCTGGCGCCGCTTGCGTCGGCACAACAGAAGACGCTCAATATCGCGTCCTACGGCGGCAGCTACAACGATGCGCTGAGAAAGGCATGGCTCGATCCGTTCGAGCGCGAGACCGGCGTCAAGGTCAATCTCGGCGTCAACGCAAGTCTGTCGCTCGCGAAGTTGCAGACCATGAATCCGAACGGCGCGGAATGGGACATCGTCGATCTCACGGCAACCGAATACAGCATTGCACAGGCGCAGAACGTCCTTGCTCCGCTCGATCCGAAACTCGTCGACACGAGCAGGATGCTGCCGGACTATGTCGCCAGCCACGGATTCTGCTATGCGCTCTATATCTGGGGCATGGCGTGGGACCGTCGCAAGATCCCGGACGCAAGCGCGCCCAGGTCATGGATGGAGTTCTGGGACACGAAGCGCTACCCCGGCAAGCGCTCCCTGCTGGCCGTGAACAACGACGGCGCGTCCATGGAGGCTGCGCTGCTGGCGGACGGCGTAGCGGAATCGAAGCTCTATCCGCTCGACGTGCAGCGCGCCTTTCGCAGTTTCGACAAACTCGGACGCGAGAATATCGTGTGGGCCACCGGCAATCAGGAGCCGGTTCAACGGCTGACCTCCGGCGAATGCGCGCTGGCGGGCATGTACGTCGGGCGGGCCATCATGGCCAACCGCGCCGGCGCGCAGATCGGGTTTTCATTGACGCAATCGAATGTCGGCATGGACTATCTCGGCGTGATCCGCAATGCACGCAACAAGCCCGAAGCCTTCGCGCTGCTCAATTACATCGCGACGCATCCGGAGCGCGCGGCCGAATTCACGGCCATTACGTCTTATCCGGTGCCGATCAAAGGCCTTGCGTCGCTGTTGCCGCCGAACGCAGCCGACGTCAAGGCAGTCCTGCTCGACGACCCGATGGTCCGCGCCAAGGTGCATTTCAAGGACACGAAATGGTGGGTGGATAACCTGCCCCAGGTCGCGGCGGCATTCAAGCAGTGGCAGCTCATCTGACGGAAAAGCGTTTCCCGTTCCCACTCAAGTCTCAATCACACGGTCTGACAGGCATGACGCACATCTCATCGATCACTTCACGACGGCGCCGTATCGCTTTCGTTCAGGCTTGCTGGCATCGCGACATCGTCGACAACAGCAAGGCCGCCTTCCTCTCGACCATGCTGGAACTGGGCTATCAGGCCGATGACCTGCACTGCTTCGAAGTCCCCGGCGTGTTCGAGATACCGCTCTGTCTCAAGCGACTCATAGCGAGCGAGGAATTCGATGCCGTCGTCGCGGCGGGGTTGATCGTCGATGGTGGAATCTACCGGCATGAATTCGTGTCGACCGCCGTGATCGACAGCCTCATGCAGCTTCAGTTGCAGACCGGCACGCCGGTCATTTCCGCCGTGCTCACGCCGCAGCGCTTTCATGAAAGCGATGTGCACCATGCCTTCTTCCTCGAACACTTCAAGGTCAAGGGACGTGAAGCCGCACACGCCTGTCACCAGACCCTGGACACGCTGCAACGCGTCGAGGCTTCCCTGACTCCAAGAGGCACACGATGAACCTCAAGACCTGCGTAAGCGCGTCCTTCCTGATTGTCACGCAGGCTTGCCTGGCTCAGGTCAAGGTCGGCGTCACGGTGAGCTCCACCGGCCCCGCGGCCTCTCTGGGCATTCCGGAAAAGCAGACTCTCTTGCTGATGCCGGCGAAGATCGGCGCTTACGACGTCGAATACATCGTGCTCGATGACGCCTCGGACGCGACCACGGCTCGCAGGAACGTCCTGCGCTTCACCACGCAGGATCACGTCGATGTGATCATCGGCTCGTCGACCACGCCCGCGACGCTCGCCAACATCGAAGTTGCCGGCGCATCGAAGACGCCGATGATCAGCCTGGGCGCCGGCTCCAGCATCATCGAGCCGATGGACCCCAACCGGCGCTGGGTCTTCAAGACCCCGTACAACGACAAGACGACCGCGAACGCCACCGTGCGTGACATGCAGCGCAAGCACATCAGGACGGTTGCCTTCATTGGCGCCGACGACGGTTATGGCGAAAGCTGGCTGAAGGAACTGAAGGCCGCGACGGGCCCGGCCGGCATCACGCTCGTGGCGCAGGAGCGCTTTTCTTCGCGCGATCCATCGGTGGTCGCACAGGTGCTCAAGGTGATTGCAGCGAAGCCCGATGCGGTCCTGATCGCCGCATCCGGCACGCCCTCCGCGACACCGCAGATCGAGCTTCGCGACAAGGGCTACAAGGGCCCGGTCTATCAGACCACCGGCGTGCTCAACGAGGATTTCATCCGCGTGGGCGGCAAGGCCGTCAACGGCACGCTGGTCGCCGGCGCGCCGGTGACGGTGGCGGCCGATCTGCCGGACTCGCATCCGGCCAAGCAGCCGGCCATGGCGCTGACCGCCCTGTGGAAAGGCAAGTTCGGTACGGACAAGGTGAACGCATTCGCTGGTTATGCCTGGGACGCGTATCTCGAACTCAACGCCGCGATTCCGCTCGCGGGCAAGACTGCGCGGCCGGGTACGCCGGAATTCCGGAGCGCATTGCGCGACGCGCTGGAAGGCCTTCGAAACGTGGCGACGACCAACGGTCTCGTCACGATGTCGGCATCCGACCATAACGGCTATGGCCCCGACGCACCGTCCATGCTGACGGTGCAGAACGGCAAGTGGGTGCTGGCGAAGTAGGTTTCGCCAGCCGGCTCAGGCGTCCCCGTCCCATGCCTTGGGGCGGGGCAGATGCAGATGGCCTCGCAAGGTGTCCGCTTCATAAGCGCGCCTCGCATAGCCCTTCTCCTGCAGCGCGGGGACAAGGTGCGCGCAGATGGCATCGACGGAATCCGGGAAGGTCGGCGCATTGAGGCTGAAGCCATCGCAAGCGCGGGCCTCGAACCACGCGATCATCTGCTCCGCGACCGCTTCCGCCGACCCGCAGATCAGCAGATGCCCCATGGCGCTGCTGAAGTTGATCAGCAGATCGCGCAGCGTACTGCCGGGCTGGCTGGCAACCGTCCTGTAGGCGAGAATGCGCGGCCCCGACGGATGCGTCCGCCACACGTCGAAGCGTTCCGCGGGCACCGGCTGATCGAGCGCGAGGCCATCGAGAGACACCGAGAACATCGCGCGGAAACGCTCGCGCAAGTCCTGGAAATCCATGAACGCAATGATCGATTCGAACAGATCGCGTGCTTCGGCATCCGTGCGGCCAACGTAGGGAATGAGACCCGGCAGGACCTTCACGTGATCCGGGTCCCGGCCGAACCGCACCACGCGTTCCTTTTGCTCGCGGTAGTACTGGATGGCCTGGTCCTTGTCCGGCTGAGTCGTATAGATGATGTCGGCGAATTCGGCGCCGAAGTTCAGACCTTCGGCGGATTGACCCGCCTGGACCAGTACCGGATGGCCTTGCGGTGAGCGCGGTATGTTCAGCGCGCCTTTTGCCCTGAAGAACTCACCCGCGTAGTCGAGCGGCTTCACCTTGTCCCGCTGCAGCCAATGCCCGCGCTGCTTGTCGTTGATGACGGCGTCATCGCTCCAGGCAGACCAGAGCTCGCGCACGAGGCCGACGAACTCGGCCGCGCGCCGGTAGCGGTCCGACTTCGCCGGCAGCGCGATGCCATGCGCGTCCGCGCCGAACGTGGAAGTCACGATGTTCCAGCCCACCCGTCCTCCGCTCAGCAGGTCGAGCGCGGCGAGCTGGCGCGCGATCGTGAACGGCTGATTGAAGGTCGTCGAAAGCGTGCCGATGATCCCGATCCGCTCCGTCACCGCGGCGAGCGCGCCCATCGTCGAGATGGATTCATACGGGCTGCCCAGCGCGAGATCGCCGTCCAGCAGGAAGTCGGCGCCCGGAATATCCGCGACGAACACGGAATCGAGCTTCGCCGCTTCGTAGCGCTGCGCAATGGCCTTCACGATGCCCACCGTACCAATCTCTCCCGACCGGCTCGTCGGCAAGCGCCAGGCCCGCGCGTCGTAGCCGCCCGGCGCGAGAAACCCGCTCAACACCATGTTCGATCGACGCCCTCTCATGATTTCCTCGCCCCGATTGTGTTCTAGACCGCTTCGCGCAACTGCACGCTCATGTCGTGCGTCTCGCGACCGCTTCCCGCCACTTGCATGTCGCCCGGTTCGACATCCACGCCGAGCACTTTCGCGTCTTCCCTCGACCAGCCAAGCCGGATCGCCGCGCCCTCCGCAAGCCTGCTGATGCGCTCGGGCGCGTTGCCGATGATCGACGTGATCTCGACACCTGATGCCACCGTGCAGACACGCACGAACTTGCCGAGGAACGCGACTTCGCGCACGACGGCATCCACCATGATCTCGGCGCGTTCATCAGCGGCGAGCACGCTGATCTTTTCAGGGCGAATCGAAACGAAGGTTTCCGGGTGGCGGCTCAGCTGCGCCCGCTCGACATCGGACGCCGCCGGGAAACTGAACCCCGACGCGAGCGTCACTTTCACGGCGCCGCTTCCGGCCGTGTCCGCGACGCACGACAGCAGGTTCGTCTCGCCGAAGAAACTCGCGACGAACGGCGTGCGCGGCGACGCATAGAGCTCGCGCGGCGTTCCTATCTGCACGATCTGGCCATGGTTCATCACCGCGATGCGGTCGGACATGGTCATCGCTTCTTCCTGGTCGTGCGTCACGAACAGGACCGATATGCCGAGCTTGCGCTGCAGGCTCTTGATCTCGTATTGCATGCGCTCGCGCATCGACTTGTCGAGTGCGCCGAGCGGCTCGTCGAGCAGCAAGGCATCCGGCTGGAACACCAGCGCGCGCGCCAGCGCCACCCGCTGTTGCTGTCCGCCGGACAGCTCGCGCGGACGCCTTTCTTCGAGGCCCGCAAGACCGACCTTCTCCAGCATTTCGAGCGCCATCGAGCGCCGCCGCGACTTCTCGACGCCCCGCATGCGCAGCGGGAATTCGACATTCTGCCGCGCACTGAGATGCGGAAACAGCGCATAGCCCTGGAACACGATGCCGAAGTTGCGATCCTTCGGCGCCCGTCGCACGACATCGACGCCGTCCACCTTGATTGCGCCCGAACTGGGCGACTCGAAACCGGCGACCATCATCAACGTCGATGTCTTGCCCGAGCCGCTCGGCCCGAGCAACGTGACGAACTCACCCGGTTCGATGGCGAGCGACACATCCTTCACCGCCTTGAAACTGCCGTACGCCTTCGAGACATTTTCCAGGGTGACGCGTTTGACCTGTGGCATTTCTGATCGAGACATGACTGAATCCGGAAACGAGAGTGAAGAGATCGGGCGTTAGCGCGGCACTGTCTTCGGCCGAGCGAGGCTCTGGTAGCCGTTGACGATCAACGCGACGAAACTGATGGCCAGCAAGACGGTGGACACGGCCGCGATCTTCGGCGTCAGATCGAATTGCAGCGCGGTGAACATCTGCACCGGCAGGGTCACGGCATTCGGCCCGGACAGGAACAGCGCAATGACCACTTCGTCAAAGGAGCCGATGAAGGCGAAGATCGCACCGCCGACCATGCCCGTGCGAATGACGGGCCAGTAGACATCCACCAGCAGCGCGGTTGTCGTGCCGCCGAGACTGCGCGCCGCCCGATGCAGCGCGGGGTCGAGTCCCGCCAGCGAGGTCTGCACCGAGACGAACACATACGGCGTGACAACCACACTGTGCGCGAACGCAATCGACACCCAGTTCGAACCGAGATTCAGCGTCGAAGAGAACAGATAATCCGCGAGCGCGAGCACGACCACCGGCACGAGCAAGGGCAGCATGATCAGCGTGGAGAAGAAGCTTCTTGCGGGCACATCGTTGCGATGCAATGCCAGCGCCCCGCCGGTGCCGGCCGTCACGGCGATCACGGTGGCGAGCAGCGCCACCTTGAACGAGGTCAGTGCCGAAGCGACCCATTGCGAATCGCGCAGCAGATCCGTGAACGCATGCCCGGACCATCCGTCCGGCGGAAACATGAGGATCTCGCCGCTCGTCATCGACATCGGCACGATGATGAGGATCGGGCCCAGCAGGAAGACGAAGATCGGCAGGCACGCGATCAACAGCAGCGCATGGCCCGAGAGCCCGATGCGCGGCGCCTTGAAGGCCGGCGCGTGCAATTCAAATTTTTCCATACTGACCTTCCTTCGGAATGGAGTGATAGAGCGCGATGAGGAACGCCGTCGCAACCAGAATCACCAGGGCCAGCGCGGACGCCATCGGAAAGTCGATGATCTGATGCGTGTAGAAATCGACCAGGTTCGCGACCATCATTTCGCGCGGGCTGCCGAGCAGCACCGGCGTGATGTAGAAGCCCAGGCAGATGATGAACACCAGCAGACCGCCTGCATACAGGCCGGGCCGGGTCAGAGGCAGCGTGACGGAGACCACCGTTCGCCAGCCCGGCGCACCGAGGCTCCTGGCGGCGCGATACAGGCGCGGATCGATCGCGAGCATCGAGCTGTAGATGGGAAACACCGCGTACGGAATGACGTAATGCACCATGCCGATGACGACCGCCAGCCGCGTATGCAGGAGCGGCAACGGATGCGAGACGATCCCGAGGTGCATCAGCGCGAGGTTGATGACGCCGTTGTCCTGCAGCAGCGCGGACCACGCGAAGTTCTTGATCAGCGCGGCCGTCCAGAACGGCAGCAGGATGGCCGCCATGATCCACGCCCGCGCACGCTCGCCCGACTGCGCGAGCAGCGCCGCGATGGCATAGGCGAGCAGCACGGCGACAAGGGTCGTTTCGAGAGAAATCACCAGCGTGTTCTGCGCGATGCGCAGGAAGATCGGCGAAGCGAACAGGTCGCCGAACGTGCCCAGCCCTTTCTTGAAGCTCAACTGGGCAATCATGAGGATGGGCGTGGCCGCGGCCAGTCCGTAGAGGATCAGGACCGGCGTCAGCATCAGTGACTGGGTGAGGTTGAAACGTCGAGGCATGGCCAGATTCCCTTGGTCGGTTCGTGTCACTCGCTACGACAGCTGCCACGCCTTGAAGGCCGCGGCAACCTGGGGCAGATTGCTGGCCCAGTAATCGTCTTCCTCGTAGAACACCTTGGCGCGCACGTCAGGATTGCTCGGCAGCACGGCCTTGACATCCGCCGCACTGGCCGGCAGCAGCGCCTCGATTCCCCGGATCGGCACCGGATAGGACGTGATGGCCGTGAACTCCGCCGCGCGTTCGGGATGGGTCGCGATGTAGTTGAGCAGCGCGAAGGCTTCGGGCTTGTTGCGGGCATTGCGGATCACGCCGAGAAAGTCTCCCGCGACCGCCGCGCCGTCGAGCGTGAAGCCGATGTTCGCGCCCGAGCGGTTCGCCATGATCGAGCGCCCCACGTACATGCCGGCGAGCACGCACTCGCCCGACGTGAGCCGTTGCACCGGCTCCTGATTGGTGGAAGCCCACACGATGTTGTTCCGGCCGAGCTTGTCGAGGCTCTTGAAGGCGCGTTGAATGTCGAGCGGATAGAGCTTCGACGGCGGCACGCCGTCCGCCTGCAACGCGGCTTCGAGCGAGTGTCCGTTTGTATTCACGGTGATCAGCGAACGCTTGCCGGGATACTTTTGCGTGTTCCAGAAATCGGCCCATGACTTCGGCGCGGATGCATCGGGGATCTTGCGGCGATCCCAGGCCATGCCCCACACATACGCCGCATAGCCAAAGCCATGGGTCTTGACGTACTCGGGCAGCAGCCGGCTCGTATCGACCTGCTTCGGGTCCATCGGCAGAAGCATGTCCTGACGGGTCGCGATGCTGAACTCCGGGCCCGTCAAGTCAACGATGTCCCATTCGGCACCATTCGGATTCATGGTTTGCAGCTTCGCCAGCGACAGGCTCGCGTTGACACCGAGATTCACCTTGATGCCCGTCTCCTTTTCGAACGGTTCGAGCCACGCCTTTTTCAATGCATCGCCGTAACTGCCCCCGTAGGACGCGATATTCAGCGTCCGGCTCTGCGCTGCCGCACTGCGGATCAACGCGCCCGACGTCGAGAGCACGAATCCGGCCGCGGCGGCTTTCAGCACGCGACGGCGGCCCGTCTGCGCGTCATTCATTTCATCGGTGAACTGCGTGCTGCTGTCTGCGGCATGGCGGGTCCGTCGAGTCATTGGACAGTCTCCAGTTGGGCGACTTGAAGCAACGGGCACGTCTGCGCGTCAGCGCGCACCGTTGCAATGAAGCGGAAAGAAAACGCGTCCTTACTTGTTATACGTTCAGCAAGATAATGGCGCGCGGAATGCCGGCAATCCAAGCCTCCGGACGGAACACGCGCGGATGCGCCTCCGTCCGGAGTGAGCGGGACTCAACTCGCCTGCAGGTAGGAATCGATGACGGAGCGCTTCTGGATCTTGCCGGTCGGTCCTTTCGGAATCTCGTCCCAGATCTCGACCGTCTTGGGTATCTTGAAGCTGGCAATCTTGTCGCGGCAGAACGCGCGCACGTCGTCGGGCGTGAGGCTGAATCCGGCGCGCACCGAGACGACGGCGTGAATGCGGTCGCCCCACTTTTCATCGGGCAAACCCACGACGCAGACTTCACGAACGGCTTCGTGCTCGGCAATCACGTTTTCGATCTCGGTCGGAAACACGTTGTAGCCGCCGGTCTTGATGCGGAACTTGGCACGGTCGCTCAGGTAGAGGTAGCCGTCTTCATCCTGCCGGGCGATGTCGCCCGTGCAGAGCCAACCGTCCTTCACCGCTTCGGCGTATTTCTCGGGCGCGTTCCAGTAGCCCGAGGTCACGAACTCGGTCCGGATCAGCAGTTCGCCCACTTCGCCGGCCGGAACGTCGCGCATCTCGTCATCGACGATACGCACGTCCACGTACGGCAAGGGCCGCCCCGCCGATGACAGCAGGCCCGGACGTTCCCGGATCGCCAGCTCGTGCTCGGACGGAAACAGCATCATCGACATGCCCATCAGTTCCGTGGTCCCGTACATCTGGAGCAGCTTGCCGCCCAGCACGCGCGCGGCTTCGCGGACCATCGAGGGCGGCAGGGGCGAGGCGCCGTAACCCCATTGACGCATCGAACTCAGGTCGAAATCGGACGCCCGGCCCGACGTCACCAGTGAGGCGAGCATCGTCGGCACGAGCACGGTGATGGTGGTCTTCTCCTGCTGGATCAGCGCGAGCGCCGCCGCCGGATCCCAGTCCCCGACGATGACCGTCTTGGACCCGTGCACGACATTGCGCAACAGATGCATGATGGGCACGCCGCTCGCGGGCATGGCATGCAGCCAGACATCGTCATGGTTCGCACCCTCCGCGAGCGCGATGGCCTGGGTCGAGCGCAGCATCGCCTCGTGCTGGTACACGGCGCCCTTGGGCAAGCCCGTCGAGCCGGTCGTGTAGCAGATCATCAGGTGATCGTTCGGCGTGTGCGGCAGCGGGTCGCTGCCCGCGGCCTGCGTGAGGCACTCGGTGTAGTCGAGCAGGAACGGATGGCCGTCGTGCATGCCGATGACAACCGGCTTCTGCGCGCTCTCGAGAAGCGCGGCTTCGACCATCGCGCCGTAGCGGGCATGGACGAACAACACGGCCGGCGCCGAGTCATCGACCAGCTGCGCGAGTTCCCGTGCGGCAAGACGGCCGTTGAGTCCCACGCGCAATGCGCCGATCTTCGCGCACGCATAGAAGACCTCGGCGACTTCGACGCAGTCGGGCGACACGATGCCCACGCGATCGCCCGACGACACACCCAGCTCGCGCATGTAGCGCCCGAGTGCATCGCTGTTCAGATGGATGTCCTGCCAGGTCGTGCGACGTCGGTGATCGACGTAAGCAGGCGCACTGCCGCGCACCCGCGCGTGCCGTTGGACAAGTTGCCCGAACGTATTCATCGATTGCTCCCAAGGCTTGAATGCGTGGCCGCGCATGCGTCATGCGCGCCGGGTTGACGACTCCGCGCGGGATGCCGCAAGCGGAGTTTCGTGTGCCGCTGTCCGTCAGTCTTTCGGAACCTTTGCGATGACTGCGTCCGCAAAGGCCTGCAAGGAGCCGCGTTCGAGCTCGTCGCCGAAGTAGTTAATGTGATGCCAGACAAAAAACTCGTCTACTCCGTACTTTTCATGCAGGCGCATGACGTCGTCGAGCACGGCCTGCGGCGAACCGGTCCACACGCGGCCCATCGGCACATGGTAGGGAGGCGCATCGTAGGCATAGTTGAAGAGCTCGATGAAACCTTCCTTCATTGCACGCTCTTCAGCTTCGGTGCGGCCCATGACCAGATGTCCGCCGATCGCCAGCACGTCGCGCGGCGCGCTGTTGCGCCCGGCCGTGTGCGCGGCTTCCAGACACGCGTCGAGCACGATCGGCATGAACTCCTCTTTCTCGGGCCGCACGAACGACACCATCTTGCCGCCTTCCGCACCCCAGAAGCGCGCGGTTTCGACCGAATAGCTGAACGGCGCGTAGATGGGCGGATACGGCGTCTGCAAGGGACGCGGAGTAATCCCGACCTTGCGCAGGATGCCTTCGCCATCGACCGCATCCGCGCCCCAGTCGCGCGTCGGATTGAATTCCCACGGCACCGGCTCCGGGACTTTCCAGAACTCGCCCTGGAACGAGGTCAGATCGTCCATCCACAAGGACTTCACGATCTTCCAGTTCTCGTACAGCGCCCGGCGATTGCGCTGGTCCGCTTCCGACCGGTCGGATTCCGCCGACAGGATGTTGAGATGCTGTCCCATCGTCGCGGTCCAGCGCGCGGTATTGCCGCGCGAGAAGCCCGCGAAGGCGCGGCCGCCCGTCATCTGGTCGAGCATCGCGATATCTTCCGCGACCTTGATCGGATTCATGGCCGTCAGGTTCATGCCCAGCTGCCCGACGCGCATCTTCTTCGTGTGCTGCGCGACGAAGAGATTCCACATCAACGGATTGGTCGTGGCCTCGACGCCTTCCACCTGGAAGTGATGTTCGGTCATGCAAAAGCCGTCGTAGCCGAGTTCCTCGGCGAACACCATCTGATCGCGCACCGCGTGCATCATGTGCTGGAAGCGCTGCGGATCACGTCCCGCGAGCGCGACTTGCTCGCCCCGCTGCCGCATGAAGGGGATGGCCAGCAATGTGAATTTCATTTTTCAGTCTCCATGTTGCATTTCGAAGTCAGACGGTGGTCCCGGCGCCGAGGATCGTCGTGCACTGATGCGACAAGGTGCCCCCGTTACCGTGTGCAATCGCGATCTCGGCGCCGTCGACCTGGAAGCCCCGCGCATCGCCTCGTACTTGCCGCGCCGCCTCGATCAGACAGAACAGGCCGTACATGCCCGGATGAACGCAAGACAGGCCGCCGCCGTTCGTGTTGACGGGCAATGTCCCGCCCGGTCCGATCCGCCCGCCCTCGACGAACGCGCCGCCTTCGCCTTTCCGGCAAAAGCCCAGGTCTTCCAGGAACAGGATGGTGTTGATGGTGAATGCGTCGTACAGCTCGACCACATCCACCTCCTCAGGCGTGATGCCTGCCATTGCATAGGCGCGTGCGCCGCTTTCCGTCGCGGCCGTGACGGTCAGGTCCGGCATCTGCGAGATCTCGCGATGCCAGTGCGCACCCGCCACACCCAGCACATAGGCGGACTTCATGCCGCGCGCCCGCGCCCGTTCCGCCGACATCAGGATGACCGCCGCCCCGCCGTCCGACACGAGACAGCAGTCGTAGCGCGTCAGCGGATCGCAGATCATCGGCGCCGCGAGCACCGTTTCCCGCGAGAGCTCCGCGCGCGAGGTGGCCTCGGGATTCAGCTGCGCCCAGCGCCGGGCCGAGACCGCCACGTCGGCCAGTTGCTCACGCGTCGTGCCGTACTGGTGCATGTGCCGGGCTGTCGCCATGGCGTAGCCGGCCATCGGCACGGGGAGTTCGTAGAGCGCTTCGAAGCGCGGCGTCTCGATCAGACCGTTCAGGTTGCCGCTCGAGCGGGCGTTGCTGCCGTACGCGATGAGCACCGTTTCGCACAAGCCGGCGTTGATCGCGAGCGTCGCCTGCAGCACGTCCGACATGAACGATGAGCCGCCGACGGATTCCGAACCCGACCACTTCGGCCGGATGCCGAGATACTCCGCGGCGGACAACGAAGGCAGGAAGTGATAGAGCGTGCTCGCGCATACGCCATCGATTTCATCCAGCGTGATGCCGGCATCGTCGAGCGCCGCACGGGTGGCCTGGGCCATCAGTTCGAGCGAACTCCAGCCCGGCACTTTGCCGAGCGCCGAATGGCCCGTGCCCACGATGGCCGTACTGCCGCGCAAGGAATCGATCACGAGCGGTCTCCTTGTGACGGTGCGGGCGGTGCAAGCGGTGTGAACGCCACGACAGGACAATCGGGCTCGGCGCTCGACCACGAGCGCGTGAGAATGGTTGCCCGAACCGGCATGGCAATGGAAACGCGCTCCGGCTCGACATCGACGAGCCGCGACAAGATGCGCGGCCCTTCAGCCAGATCGATCAGTGCAATCGTGTAGTCGCCGCCGCGTTCAGCGGGGCGACGCATGTGCGTGCAGGAATAGACCACGCCGTCACCGGACGCCTCGACCCATTCGAAGTCGTCCATCGTGCCGCGGGCATGCAGCGCGCGCGGATAGAACACATGGTCGTGGCTGGTGCGGTGTCGCTGCAGCATGAACTTTCCCTGCTTCAGAAAAGCGAAGAATTGCGCTTCCGGTCCGAGTTCGTGATTCATGAGATGTCGTGTGATGGCGCGTGGATGCGTTAGGGGCGCGGCTAGCGGGCCACGGAGGCGGAGACGGCCCGTTGCAGGGGCAGGCCTTTGCCGTGGAATTCGCGGAATCCGTACAGGAGCGGATTGCCGTTCGAGAGCAGCCGGATGCCCTGCACTTCGCCGATGAACACCGAGTGCGACGCAACGGGCACTTCCTTCAGCACGCGGCAGGACACATTCGCGAGCGCGCCGCTCAACCACGGCAGGCCGTCCTGCTCTTCCCACGCGCCGCCGTTGATGAACTTCTGCTCGGCTTCGTCGGCGCTCTTGGCCGAGCGCGAGAAGACCGTGGCGACGTCCAGTTGCGAATCGGCGAGCATGTTCACCGAGAACGCGCCGCTTGCACGGATCAGTTCACAGGCGCGTGCGTTGTGGTTGATCGAGATCAGCATGGAAGGCGGCGAGTCCGACAACGAACACACGGCCGTGGCCGCGAGGCCCGCGCGCAAGCCGCCGAACTGCGACGTCACGATGGTGACGGTGGTCATGTGACGCTGGAAGCAGGCGCGAAAATCGTCCTGGATACTCGGCGCGGTGAGGTGTTCATTGCCCATCATTTACTCTCCTTCGCAGACTCATGGCAGTGCGTGTCATCGTGGTGTTCAGAGCTCCGGGCAGGCTTCGAACGGGCCCGTGAGATCCTCGAAAAGTCTGGCGAGCCGCAGCACGCCGATATCGTCATAACGCCTGCCGACGATCTGCATGCCGATCGGAAGGCCGTCCACAGTCTTGCCGCACGGAACCGATATGGCTGGTTGTTCCGTGAGGTTGAACAGAAAGGTGTTGCACCAGGGATCGAACAAACGTGTCTCGTCGGGCGCGGCGCGCTCCGCCGCGAATGCAGCGGTCGGCGTGGCGGGCAGGATCAGGAAGTCGGCATCATCGAGCAGCGCCATGGCCTGCTCGCGCAGCGCCAGCAAGGCCTGCATCGCGTCGATCACGGACTCGGCGGACTCGCCGGCGCTGGCGCGCGTCCATTCGTACAACAAGGGAGACAGCGGCTGCCGCTCCGGTGCGTGCTGGTTCAATTCCGCAAAGCAGCGCGCGCGATAGAAGCGTTCCGCGGCCTCCACCTGTTCATGCGCGAAGCGGGCGGGCCGTTCCTCGATTGAGGCGATGCCCGCTTGTTCCAGCCGCCCGGCCGCTGCCCGGACCGCTTCCACCACTTCGGCGTCCGGACTCAGCCCGAAGCCCAGATCGGTCACGAGATGGATGCGGACGTGCTCGGCCGGCTGCTTCGACGCTTCGCGGTACGACTGTCGCGCAGGCGGCAACGCGCTGAAGTCGCGCCGGTCGGGCCGGGCGATGCAGTCGAGCATGAGGGCGACGTCCGCCACGCTTCGCGCCATGGGTCCGGCGACCAGCGCGGGGCTCACTGGCGGGTAGTAGGGAACGCGGCCATACGAGGGCTTCAGCCCGACCAGTCCGCAGAAGGATGCCGGCAACCGGATGGAACCCACGATGTCGGTGCCGAGGGCGAGCGGATGCAGGCCCGCTGCCACCGCCGCCGCGGCGCCGGAACTCGACGCGCCCGCCGATCGCGACAGGTTCCACGGATTGCGCGTGACGCCGAAGCGGGAACTGACGCTGCCCGCGAGGATGCCGTAGTCGCACATGGTGTTCTTGCCAAGCAGGATGGCGCCGGACTCACGCAACCGCGCGACAGACGGGGCGTCGAACGTCGCTGTAGTGCCGCCGTCGGCTGTGCAGGCCGATCCGCGATAGCCCGGCATGCCAGCCACCGGCAACGCGTCCTTCACCGTCGTGGGAATGCCGTCCAGCGGACCGAGCGCTGCGCCGCGCCGCCATCTTTCTTCCGAGGCGCGGGCCGCATCGAGGGCTTCGTCCGCGGCCAGCCAGTAGATGGCGTTGATGCGCGGATTGAGCCGTTCGATACGCGTCAGCGCGGCCCGCGTCACCTCGACCGGCGACAGATGCTTCCGGCGATACGCTTCCGCCAGGTCGGTAGCGGACAGAAAGGCGAGTTCGTCGTTCATTCGATGACCCGCCTCATCCCTGGACGACGTTCTTGCGATACGAGTCCTTCACCTGGATTCGCCCGTCCCTGAACTGGAACAGATCGCATCCGCGTGCCTCGACGCGGCTTCCGTCCCGCTTCGTGCCGGTGAAGGTCCAGTAAGAAACACCGCGGTCGCCGTCGACGAAATGCCGTGCGTCGTTCCAGCGCGCATCGGGAAAGGTTTCCCAGATGGCTGCGTAGCTGCGGCGGACCGCCTCGCGTCCTTCATGACGTTGCCCGAACGGATGCGGCCCCGCCGAGGTGTCGAATACGCAGTCGTCGGTCATGAAGCTCATCAATGCGTCGGCGTCGTGGGCGTTCCACGCAGCCGCGAAGGCTTCGAGCATCTGCATCAATGCGCCGGATTCGTTGCTCATCCTTTTCCGCTCCCGTCAGGCGGCATGACGCGCTGCCGCCTTCTCCGGCAGCCCGCCATCATCCCGATTCAATCTTTGTTGAACGTATAACAAGGATATTGCCGGGTTTCGGGTCTGTCAACTGTGTCAAAAAACGGGGATGGGACAGTCAGGCGCGTGCCTGGAACGGGCAAGGCTGCAGCGAGCCGACGCGCGAGGTGAGGAAGAATTGCAGGCTTCCGAACTGCTCATGACAGCGGGAAGGCTCGGCAAGTGGCGGGGGGATGGTGCGTCTCGAAGGGGATGGGGTAGACGCGTGGCCTGCTACCGGCATGAACCGGGACGCCGGCGAGCGGGCGCGCTCGCCGGCCTTTGCTTTCGTGCGAATGTCCGTGAGACGCGAATTTTCGCCGTGGGATGTTGACCCGCCGGGCGAACGACATAGATCCCCGCGGCAGGCGGCGGAAACCGGCACATCACAGGCACGAGCGCACCGGAAGCGACATGTTCGTTGGTCACGCCGTCGGGGATAAAGGCAATGCCCAACCCGGCCACTGCGGCTGCAACGAGCGCGCTGGCGTTGTCGGCCTTGAAGACTGGCCGCAAGCAACTGATCGTTGCGGGCCTGTGGACAGAAATCTGCGTGGCATTGCCTGCGATCCAGGCACTCGGCGAAGGCGCGACGGTGATCAACGTCCAGGACTACGATCGCGGCGTGTTCCTGTCGTTCGTCACGCTGGCAACCGGCGAGTTCTGGCGCATGACCGGCACCATGATTGTGACCCGGCCGACAGAAAGAATCGCGGACGATCGCCCGGCGCACAACAAGGCGCTCGTGCTCGACGCCATGAAAGCAGTGTTCCAGCGTCACGATCCCGCCGCAGTAGAGCGCTTCTATGCACTCGGCCATGTTCAGCACAACCCGTACATTCGCCAGGGACGCGACGAACTTCGCGCATTTGTCGCCAAGCTGTCGCCGGACGTGTGCTACGAGCCCGGCATAACGGTCGCCGAGGGCGACTTCGTGCCATTCATGATCGCATTCGCGGTTGGGCACCCACACCGCTGGTGGTCGTTGATCACTTCCGTGTCGAAGATGGCAAGCTTGCAGAGCACTGGGACGTGCTGCAAGACGAAGTGCCGGACTCGGCAGCGCTCAGCGGCACATCGATGTTCGATCCCGAAGAGTGCGCTTCGCAAATCAGACGGGCGGAAGTTTGATTGACGTTGCCCATTTCTAGCGTCTGGAGCGCCGTGATCTCCGAACTGTCACGGCCTGTTCGAGGAGCGCTCACAACGTCGGGTTACGGCAACGCGCCGGACAATCGCAGGCAGGCGATCGGCACGAGTCGCCCCCACCCTCTCCTCGACAACGTGACAATCGGGTTGATCGAATGGACGGACTCGCGATCCGTCATCCTGTCCTGGCGCGGCGCGACGACCGGAGACTATGCAGAGCAAGTCTGGAAGCTGAATAAAGCGAGAAAGCCGGGTCGATGCGCGTTATCGGGTTGCGCCGTGCGAAGAGGTGATCCTGTCTTTCGCCCGTCGTGTCGAAAACGGAATCTGCCCGGCAACGCGGAGTATGTCGTCTGCGAACATGCGATGCGCAGGTTCTGCATTCGGTCATCCGGCAAATAGCGGCACACTGCCGAATCGCACCACGAGCTAGTCCCGCACGCCAATCTCCACGTTTTCCGCTTCGCGGAGATGGCGCGCCCGCATTCATCCATCGATCAGAACTTATGGCGAAGACCGATCCGCACCAAAGCTTGATGATCATTGCTGGACGGCGAACTCTGATTGTTGATCGACGCCACCGCCGCACGATTGCGCGAGTCTGTACCTGACGCTTTCTGGTAAATGCCGAGCAGCGATATGTCGGTCCGCTTCGACAGGAAGTAATCGAAGCCGATATCGCCTTGATGATACGTCGCGCCTTCGTTGCGGCCGCTTGCCGACGTCACGCTGCCGCCATCCGTGTAGCTGTACGCCGCGCCGATCAGCAACGCGGGCGTCAGTTGATACTTGGCGCTCAATTCCGCGCTGTTGAATGTCGCGTTGCCGCTATAGCCCGAAGGATTCGGCCCGCTCGACGTGTTGCCGAGTCCCTTGAACGCGATGTTCGAATACGTCGCGCCCAGTGTTACCGCGCCGATGTTGTACGCCGCGCCGGCGCTGATGACCTGATAGGTATGCGCCGACAGATAACCGCTGAACACCGGATAGACCGAATTTGCTGTTGTCGCTGAAGGCGTGCCCGAGGTCGAGTTGCCAAAGAAGCTCACGTTCGGATTGCGTGCATTGATATAGCCGACGCCAAGCGTCAGCGGCCCGCTTGCGTAGCCTGCCCCAAGGGACCAGATCTGGTTGCGCGTAGTATCGCCTGCGACGCCGCCGAGACTGTACATGGCGCCGAACGAAAAGCCGCCGTACGAAATGCTCTTGAACTTGACGGCGTTGTTCGTACGGTACGCGTTGTTCAGGTTGTCCAGATCAGCCGGATGCGCGCCGATATTGCCCGCCCATTGCGCGCCCACTTCGAGCGGTCCGACGAAGTCGACGCTCAAATCGTATTGACGCCCCAGCGTAATCGTTCCAAACGGGCTCGACACGCCGACGAACGCCTGGCGGCCAAACTCCAGACCGCCCTGCCCCAGCTTGCCGGTGCTCGGATCGAAACCGTTCTCCAGGGTGAAGATTGCCTTCAGCCCGCCGCCGAGGTCCTCGACACCCTTCAAACCCCAGCGGCTGCCGGACAGCACGCCGCTTTGCATCGCGTAGGAGCGGTTGCCATTCATGTTGGTATTGAACGTCAGCCCTTCGTCGATGACGCCATAAAGCGTCACGCTGCTTTGGGCGTGGGACATCGTGGACAGCGTCATGCAAGCCGCGCCGAGCGCAAGCGTCTTTTTCATGCAAGTCTCCTTACTGTACTGATAAGAATAGTGATGGCGGGAAGCCGCGCGCTCAGCGCGCCACTTCGAGGCGACGGATCTTTCCGGTGATGAAGAGATAGGTGATCGCGCCGATCAACCCATGGGCCGCGACGAAGTACATCGCGCCGGTGAACGAGCCCGTCAGCTGCAACGCATAGCCGATGACGATCGGCGTGACGATGCCCGAGATGCTGCCGAACAGATTGAACAGGCCGCCCGCCAGTCCGACGAGATGCGGCGGCGCGGTGTCCGAGACCACGGCCCAGTTCACGGCCGCGAGACCCTTGCCGAAAATCGCGAGCGACATCAGCGCAACCACGGTATAAGGCGATGCGACGAAATTGCACAGCACGAGGCTCGACGCGAGCAGCATGCCAATCACGAACGGCGTCTTGCGCGCCACACTGACGTCAAGGCCGCGACGCAACAGCGAGTCCGACAGATAGCCGCCCGCGATACCGCCGATGAATCCTGCCATCGCCGGCAGCGTCGCCAGGAAGCCGACTTCCACGATGTTCATCCCGCGTCCCTTGACCAGATAAATCGGGAACCACGTGATGAAGAAATACTGCAGCGACGTCAGGCAATACTGGCTGAGATACACGCCGAGCATGAGCCGGCTCTTCAGAAAGAAGCGCACCGCGCCGAGATCGACACTGCCTGTCTCGAGCGCCTTCTTCCCGTTCGTACCGAGGTTCGCACCGCCTTCGCGCAGATAGTCGAGCTCGGCGGCATTCGCGCGTGGATGCGCCTGCGGCTGATGCATCACCTTGAACCAGACCATCGCCAGCACGAGACCCAGTGCACCCATGATCCAGAACACACTCGGCCAGCCGGCCTTGTGCACGAGAAAGCCCATCAAGGGCACGAAGACGACGACCGCGATGTACTGCGCCGAGTTATAGATCGACGTCGCGAGGCCGCGCTCGCGGACCGGAAACCACGCCGCGACGATGTGGCTGTTCGCCGGCGACACCGGTGACTCGACCAGACCCAGCAGAAAGCGCAGTACGAACAATCCGGCGATGGCGGCCGCCGTCGAAAGCGTGCCGAGAAAGCCCTGCGCCACCGTACACAGGGACCACAGTACGAGACTGATGCCGTAGACCTTGATCGAATCAAAACGGTCGAGCAGCCAGCCCGCAGGCAGTTGCGCAAGCACATAGGCCCATGCGAACGCCGAGAACACATAGCCGAGCGCGACCGGTCCGATCCCAAGATCCGCCGACATCGCTGAGCCGGTGATCGACAGATTCGCCCGGTCACCCAGATTGACCGCGCTGGCGATGACCAGCATCGCGAGCACCGCGTAACGCACGGAGGTGCGCTGCGTCATCGCTACGCCCGCGGCGACGCTTTCGCTTTTCATTTGCATGTCTCCTCTGTCTTCTCTTTAAGCGCGGCGTTCGGCGAGTCTCTTCTCCAGCCGGCTCGACAGGCGGTCCAGTTCCTGGATGTCGGCTGCAGAGAGCTTCGGACCCGGTGTACGCATCGTGGCGGAACGGATCGCGCCGCGACGACGCATCATTTCCTTGCGTGCGCAGACTCCCCAGAAGCCCATCGCCTCGTAGCGCAACAACGGCAGATAGATGTCGAAGACGTCGTCGGCTTCATCGAATTTGCCCGCGGCGTGCAGCGCGTAGACTTCGGACAGCATCTCGGGATACGAGAAGCCGGCCATCGGGCCATCGGCTCCGCGGCCGAGTTCGAGCGGCAGATACATCGCGTTGTTGCCCGTCAGGATCGCAACGCGACGGCCGCCGCCAGCGCGCAGGCGAGAAATCTTGTTCAGGCAAGGGAGATCCTCTTCCTTCACCAGTTCGATTTCCTTGTGCGTATCGATGAGCGCGAGCATCGCCGGCACGGACATCGCCACCTTCGACGCGAAGGGAAAGTCCTGCAGTACCGTCGGCACCCCGACGTTCCGCCGGAACACATCGGCGAAATAGCCGTGCAATTCCTCGTCGGTCTGGATGCCGGCGGGCGGGGCGATCATCACGCCTGCCGCGCCGAGGTCCATGACGCGCGCGGACAGGTCGGTGAGCTGCGCCAGGCTCGCGTTGCTTACGCCGACCACGCACGGCCGCGAACCCGCGCGCTTGATGAAGCGCGACGCGACCTGCAAGGCCTCGTCCGCGTTCAGCTTGCCCGCTTCGCCACTCACGCCGAGCACGGTGAAGCCCTGCGCACCGTGCCGGATGTAGAAATCGACGAGCGTGTCGATGCTTTCAAGATCGACCGCACCGCTCTCGTCGAAGGGCGTCTGCGTGACGATGAAAACTCCTTTTGAATCGCGCAACATGGGGAACTCCAGAGTTGAATTGCGTTGGATCACGCCGATGCAGGCATCGGCAGATCGAGTGTGTCGGACCAGGTTTTCATGCGGACGATGACGTCGTCAGTGAGCGCGACACCATCGCGTATCTGTTCGCGGCGCAGTGCGAGCGCGCGCTCGCCGGGCAGGCGCACCGGCGGCGCACCTTCGCGCACGCGGCTGGCGTGACACGCATCGGCGAGCCAGGTGGTTTCGTCCAGAAACGCATCCAGCCCGCCGAGCAGACGAGGATTCAGTACCTGGAGGAACACACCTTGACCAAACTTGTCAGGCTTCGTGCGGCGGCCCGATCCCGGCAGCGCGAGCGTCAGTGCCTCGACGGCAAGACCGAGCCCGAAGCCCTTGTAGCCGAACTCCACGCCGCCCAGCGGCAGCACCGTGCCGGGCGGCTTGGCCGTCAGGACGTGGGGATCGTTCGTCGGCTTGCCTTGCGCATCGAGCAGCCAGTCGCCGGGCAAGGTTTCGCCACGCTGCGCGAAGGCCGTGAAGAACGTATTGCTGCCGAGCGATGTGCATTGATCGATGAGAATCGGATCGCGCCGCGTCGGGATGCCGTAGGCGATCGGATTCGTCGTCAGCACTGCGTCCATGCCACCGAACGGCGCAACCGAAGCCACGCCCGCATTGGTCGCGGACAAGGTCACGAAGAGATTGCGTTCGACGAGCGGCAACAGATAGCTTTGCAGGCAGCCGATATGCGAACACTCTGCAATCGTTGCTACCACCACGGCACGCGACGTCGCGCGCGCGATGACCTCGTCGATCGCACGATGCATCACCCACGCGCCCGGCAGGCGGTTCGCATGCCATGAGAATGCGCTGTCGGTATCGGACAGGACGCGCACTTCGCCCTGGGTTGCGATCTGACCTGCCTGCAGGCGTTCGAGATAGGTCGCGAGCAGCCAGAGACCGTGGCTGCGATGTCCGAGCAACTCGGCATCGACCAGTCTTGCCGCGACCTGATCCGCATGGTCAGCCAACATGCCGCAGCGCTGCAAGGCCTGCGATGCGTACCGTGTCAGGTCGATATGGGAATAAGTTGGCATGGCGTTCAGTGAAAGTTCAACGTGTCGGGGCAGTGATTTCCGCCCAGCACCAGCGCAATGTTGTCCAGTCCACGCAGACCGAGATCGTTGCGCGTCTGCACGGTGGCCGACCCGCTGTGCGGCGTCATGAAGACTTGCGGCAGTTCGAGAAAGCGCCTGTCGAAGTGCGGCTCGCTGGCGAACACGTCAAGTCCCGCAGCGGCAATGTGGCCGCTGCGCAGGCTGTCGATGAGCGCGGCTTCGTCGATCAGCGAACCACGCGCGGTGTTCACGACAATCGCGCCACGCGGCAGCATCGCGAGTTGACGGCTGCCGATGAGCGGCGCCGCGCCCGGACTCGCAGGAAGATGCAGCGACAGAATCCGTGCATGCGGCAACAGCTCGTCGAGCGAGTCGAAGTAGCGCGCGCCCTGCTCGATGTCCTGCGCAACGCGACGGCGGCTGTGATACAGGATGCTCATGCCGAACGCACGGGCACGCTGCGCAACCGCCTGCCCGATGCGCCCCATCCCGACGATGCCGAGCGTGCTGCCCGTCACCCGATGCCCGAGCAGCTCGCTCAACCCGAGCGCGCGGCCCCAGCCGTCCTGCATCACCTGCAGGTGTTCGCGGGCCCGCCGGCTGGCGGCGAGAATATGCAGCAGCGTCGCGTCGGCAGTGCATTCGGTCACGACCGGCGCATTCGTCACGACGATGTCCCGGGCTTCGGCCGCCTGGAGGTCGATGTGATCGAAACCGACGCTGGTCGTCGCCGCCACGCGCAGGCTCTGCGGCAGGCGCTCAATCAGCGTGCGATCCAGACGCAGCGCGCCCGAGAACAGCAAGCCTTGCGCTTCGTGGGCATGCGCCCGGCTCACCAGATCGTCGACCGACAGCGGTTGGTGCGGAACGATGGCATCGAACCGCGCCTTCGCACGTTCCTCGACGGCGGGCTGCATCGGCCGCGACAGAATGATTCGATGCTTCATGCCACGACCGCCTCCGGCAACTTGAGCCGTTTCAGCTTGCCGACGATGAAGAGGTAGCTCAATGCACCGACCAGCGCATGCGTGCCGACGAAATACATCGCGCCCGTGAACGAGCCGGTGATCGCGAGGATGTAGCCGATGGCGATCGGCGTCACGATGCCCGCGATATTCCCCGCTACGCCGAACAGTCCGCCCGCGATGCCGACGATTTCAGGCGGCGCGGTATCGACGACGACGGCAAGTCCGATCTGTGCAAGACCTTTGCCGAACAAGGCAAGCGACATCAGCGCGACGATCACGGCGGTCGAATCCGTAAAGTTGCACAGCACGAGCAGACTCGCGAGCAACATGCCGGAGACAAACGGAATCTTGCGCGCGGCGGTCACGCTGCCGCCGCTCTTCAACACGCGATCGGAAATCCATCCGCCGAGCACGCTGCCGACGAAACCGCAGATCGCGGGCAAGGTCGCGACGAAACCGACGTGCAGCAAATCCATGCCCCGGCCCCTGACCAGGTAGATCGGGAACCACGTGATGAAGAAATACTGAAGCGACGTGATGCAATACTGGCCGAGATACACGCCCGCCATCATGCGGCTCCTGAGCAGCACCTTGATCGAACCGGCGGGCGGCGGGACACGCTTCTTCTTGTTCGCTTCGATATCGATCATCGCGCCGTTCTCGCGCAGATAGTCGAGCTCTTCCTGCGTCACTTTGGAATTCTTGTCCGGCGCCCGCATGACCGCGAACCAGACCCCCGCGAGCAACATGCCGAAGCTGCCCATGAACCAGAACACCCAGTGCCAGCTCAACGCGTGACTGAGCATGCCCATCACCGGGACGAACAGAACGACCGCGACGTATTGCGCCGAACTGAAGATCGAGGTCGCGAGTCCGCGTTCGCGCAGCGGAAACCACGCCGCGACGATGTAGTTGTTGGCCGGATAAATCGGCGCCTCTACGAGACCGACGAGAAAGCGGCATGCGAACAACGCGCCGATGGCAAGCGTCACTGGCAGAAAGCCGACATAGCCCTGGAGAAACGTGAAGAACGACCAGAGAAAGAGTGCCGCACCATAGACCTTGATCGAGTTGAAACGATCGAGCAGCCAGCCGCCCGGCAATTGCCCGATGACATAAGCCCAAGCGAACGCCGAGAACACATAACCCATCGTGACGCTGCTCAGGCCGAGTTCCTTGGCCATCGGTGCGCCGGCAATCGAGAGGTTCGCGCGATCGCCGAGATTGACTGCGGTGACGAGCAGAATGAGCGCGAGCACGTAGTACCGCACGTAGCGGTGCCGCGCACGGACTGCGCTGAGAACAGCCTGCGTTGACATCGAATGTCTCCTGAGTGTCGGACGGCCTTCATACCGCCCGTCGGGTAAGCGGCCCGGGCGGGCCGCCCCTGCATGTGGCTGCTCGATGCAGCTCTTTTTGCCAGGCGCCGTGCTTAGCGCTTGTTCAACTCGAAGACGTGATGCTGCTTCGTGTGACGCTTGATGTAGTCCCAGTCGTAGGTGACGCCCAGCCCCGGGCCGGTCGGTACCGGCACCGTGCCGTCGCGGTCGATGCAGTCGATCTGGTCGTTGTAGTCGCACGCATAGACCTGCGGGATGTTGTTCGCACAGTCCGGACCGACGAGCGCGACTTCGTAGTAGTTCGAGTTGCGGATCGCGCCCATCACGTGACGATGCGCCGGGCCGACCGCATGCACTTCGACATCGAGACCGAAGGCTTCCGCGAGACGCGCTGTCTTGATCGCGCCGGTGATGCCCATGTCGTATTCCGGATCGACACGCAGGAAGTCCGTACCGCCCGCCATCAGGAAGTCCGCCTTGGGTTCGAGGCCGCGCACATGCTCGGTGATGAGCAGCGGCGTCTTGAGCATTTCACGCAGCTTCTTGTGCGAGAACGCGGACAGGCCGGCATCGCGATACGGATCTTCGAACCAGAAGTAGTTGGCTTCGTCACAGGCGCGGCCGACGTAGAGCGCATCGGCGAAGGTCTTCAGATCGCAGGCGCCGTCGTACATCAGGTCCATTTCGTTGCCCACGGCCTTGCGCGTCGCGAGAATCGCGGCGGCCTCTTCCTTCGGGTTACCGTCGAACCAGCCGTGAATCTTGTAGCCGCGATAGCCCATCTCGCGGCAGCGCACGGCGAACTCGCCATATGCTTCGGGGCTGTCGAGACCTCCGTTGCGATCGCCGTGGAAAGTGCTCGCATAGGCCTTCAGACGGGAACGATATCCGCCGAGCAGGTTCGCGATCGACGTATTCAGTTGCTTGCCGACCAGGTCCCACAACGCGATGTCGACCGGACCGTGGCCCATGTGATCGAAGTGATGCAGCTTGCGCTTGAACTCGTCGTAGAGCTCTTCGCGCATGGCGGGATCGCGGCCGAGCAGGTCCGGGGCAAGCATGATCGACTGGGCGAGCGCCGGGCGCGTGCCGCCCCACATCGCCACGTATTCGCCACGCGCGCCGTCGTCCGCTTCAATCACGACGGCGTACTTCTTCAGCTTCATCCTGCCGCCCTTCTTGTAGGCGACGTGGTTGTGCGTATGCTCGGACGCGGCGGCGAGGTTCTCGACCTCGTATTCGAAGTCGAAAATCTCGACGCGGTTGATTTTGCTCATGACAAGTCTCCGGTGTTCGGCGCGAGATAGCGCTATCTGACGTGCAAGATAGCGCTATCTCATCCGGATGACAAGCAGCTTTTTGCGTTACTTTTCGAACTTGGGGTTTACGCGGAAGCGCGTCGCACGACAGAAAAGCCGACATCGACGACGCGTTCGGTCACGTCTTTCGATGCGCGCTCGACGATGAGCCGCGCCGCTTCCTGCCCGATGATCTTGCCGTCTGCGCGGATCGTGGTGAGCGGGGGATCGGTGTCCGGCGCGAAGTTCATGTCCCCGTAACCCATTACGGCGAGCTGTTCCGGCACGTCGATGCCGCGCGCTTTCGCTTCCGTGAGCACGCCGAGCGCGACCATGTCGGAGGTGCAGAATACGGCGTCGAGCGGTGCGGGCCGCGACAGCAAGTCGGCGAGCGCGCGGCGCCCTTCGCCTAACGTGCTCGGCGCGGGAATCAGGACGGATTCGACGCGTGCCTTCTTGTCGTGCTCGCGTATGGCGGCGATGAAACCTTGTGCGCGCATGGCTGCGCGGTCGTCGTTCGCGCTGATGATGGCGATATGGCGCCGCCCTTCGCCGATCAGGAATTCGGCGGCCTCGCGACCCACGGCGGTCTGCGAGAAACCGACGAGCATGTCGAGCGGCTCCGGGGGCATGTCCCAGGTTTCGATGACCGGAATGCCCGATACGAGCAGCCGCTTGCGCCCTTCCTTCGAGCGCACGGCGCCCACCGTGACGATCGCGTCGGGACGGCGTGCGATCAGCGTATCCAGGAGTGCGGGCTCGAGTTGATGCCCGTAGTCGCTCTCGCCGAGAATGACCTGATAACCTTTCTTCGCCAGCGCGCTTCGCAGGGCCTGCACGAACTCGAGATAGATCGTCGATGCGATGCTCGGCACGATGACGGCCACCAGCAGACTGCGCGCCGATGCAAGTGCCCCGGCAAGCAGATTCGGCACATAGCCCGTTTCGATCACGGCGAGGCGTACTCGCTCGACCATTTCCGGATTGACAGTTTCCGGCGAATTCAATGCTCGCGAGGCCGTCATCGGCGCCACACCGGCTGCCCGGGCGACATCGGCCAGCGTCACGCGTCCGCTGCCTCTGCGCGCGCGACGCTTGACCAATGAAGAAGGGTTGTCGACTGACAAAACGCGTTCCCTCGAAACGTGCGAGTAACAATGCTCGTGCTTCGACGAGCTCCACAGGCGAAGTATGCCCGAAGGGCTGTGCAGCATGGCGTACGAGAGGATCCGGAGGCGCGGCGCGTGGGGTGGCGTGCTCCAGCTGAAGTTGACTACGTCCCGCGGCCTGCTGCCTCCTGCTTGCGCATCGGCATGGCGTCGATGGTCTTGAACAACTCACGGGATTCGATCGGCTCGTGCGAGTCCAGTTTTACGCCGCCGTCCTTGCCGACGAGAAGCACGCGAAACGTGCCGGCCTTGACTCCGTAACGTTGACGTAGAGCGCTGGCGGAATCGCCGACGCCTTGCACGTCATTCCCGATCACTTCGATCACCAGGAGATCGCGCTCCGGAAAGCCCTTGCTTCCCTCGATGGTCGCGCGCTGTTTCGACAGTGCCGCAGAATCGGCATTCCCGGCGAAGATGATGAGCAAACGCTTCTGCCATGAGTACTGTTCGACAGAGGGTGCTGTGCTTCCCCCGGCCTTCGAGATTGTGGTCATTCCCATCAGCATCGTTCCCATGATGCCTGCAAGTACCAGATACCGGTTCATTGGCCAGCCCCTCAGACAGAGTTCAAGGAGACCGGATGCGACATGGCGCACCGGGTCTTTATATTCAGCATACCTCTACCCGTTGGCTTCGGTTGGGGCTTGATGAGTGTCTTGAGACGTCTGTGCGCTTGGACGGGGATAGTCGGCGCTGGTCTCGCCCGATTCCGGTCGCGGCCGAGACGCTGCCGCCGTTCGTATACTTATAGGCCGTGCCGGGCAGCAGCTGAGCGGAATCTTGAAAGGGCGCTTTCTTGCCGGTTTAAAATCGGGGCCGACCGATGTTCGTTTCCGTACGCGGGTGATCGTCAATCCAACCTTACCCCTGAAACCGGCCAGGTGCCGTCCGTGAACAATTACTGAGTGTAGTGGGTCGGGAAACAAACATGCAGTCAATCGACGGGACCGAGTAACACGTCGATTGCGGCTTGGCCGGCAATTTCGGCCACCAGATAGGCCCAACGCTCAGTAAAAGGTCCGTTGCGCAACGGGATGCGGCTTCCCCGCGCACCGAGCACTTCGAGGTTCGTGGCGCCTCTTATCTGAAAGGTCACGTCAAAGGTGTTCTCGTCAGCAGCCGAAGTCAGTTCGATCTGAATCTCGAAGCCGCGGTATGCGATCGTTCGGTGCATGAAAGCCTCCCTTTTCGTCTTCGGAGACTAACATGAGTCAGCATCGGACGGTCTCCGCAACCTTTTGGATAGGTCGTCATGCATGCGCCACCACGCGTCCTCAACTATCTACATGCCGGAACCTTCAGGACCGCAATTACCGATTGCGTGAATGCTTCTTGGAACAAACTCGTTTGCACGATCTTCAACTGTTCTATCGACCTGTTTGAAGGGCGGGAGCGCTTGGGTCGTTGCATCCCGCTGGGTCGCTGCTCTCTTCCCGCACGCGATCGTTCGGTTGCTCGCCGAAAAACGCGCGGCTCTTTGGGCAAGTGTCGATCGCTTCCTGTGCTTATGCCGTGCAAGCGCGCTCTGCATCGCCCGCGCTCTGATACCCGCTTTGGGCAGGCAGCCTGAACACGCAGCTCCGCGACTGACCGTCTTCCGCTTCCGGCTCTTTAATGCACACGGCGGCATCGAATCCGTCCTCATCGTTGTGACCGTGACCGGACATGGTCCGGCTGGCGTGGAAAGACGAGCGGATAGATTTCCAGCCCACGATATAGGCGGAAATTGACTGGCATGAGTGAGCCCTCGAGCCGCTCAGGCGCCAAAGAAGACGGTGTGCAAAGCAGCTTTGCATGATGGACTTCGGTAAGTTCGTCGAAGCACTGCTGGAACACAAAGCGGCATTCGGTCCAGCCGGCACGTCCCATCCTACCCGCTTCCCTTTGTCTAGCTTACTTTGAGCGCACAACTTTGGCTGATGTTAGAAGGAAGCGCGTTATACAGCGATTCACGGGCTATACTTAAGCATTCTCCGTCAGTCGAAGCGGCGCCTGTCTGTCCCAATGGAGCGCCTATGTACCGGATCATTCCATTCCGCGGCTTCGCCACGTCCGCGGGGCGGTGTCAGCCGAAGACATGTATGACGTGACGTTTCCAATCAAAGGCAGCTCCAATCCTGGCGTGCTTGGTCGCGCCGGCCACCGCATCCAGATTCATTAGGGTCCTTTTACTCGTCGCTGGGCCTATCTCATTGCAGAGAGCGCCGGGCAAGCGGCAGTCGATGCCCTCCTCGATGCGCAGCAAAAAGGATTGACAAGGCGGCTTTGCGTGGGCTTTACCGTCGTCTCTCAGTCCACTCGGTCCTGCATCCAATTATCTCGACAAGCTCGCCCTCGGAGCTTCATCCGTTGCACAGGCCTCTCTATGAACGCTAACCTTGTCGAACTGTACGTTAGCCCGAATGGCGATAGGTGGTTGTTGGTTGCCGCAGCCAACGGTCATCCCGTCGTTCGGCACGTTCCCAGCACCGCTTCGGGGGGACGCTCATCAGATTTGTCCCTGTCGGCCTTTCTTTGCACCGACGGCGCAACGCCGCAGCAAGATGCGCTGCTTCGACTGATCAGCCGACTTGCCTTGCCGCTCGCAAGCGCCTGCTCGACTGTACCGGCAGACGTCCCCGCACTGCATCGACCTACTGCAGATGAATTGCTTCTCACGGCGGCTCGTGTGAGGACCTTCGCCAGCGCACAGCATCTCACCAATGCAAGCGGCTTCTTCTTTGCCCGTGACGAGCGCCTCTTTCTCGTCACAAGCCGTCATGTGGTCAACGACGAACCTAGCAAGCACTTCCCCGATCGCCTGGACATAGAGCTTCACGTCGATCGAGATAATCTCGGTGCGTCGACGTGGTTTTCGATGCCACTGTTTTCAGAAGGCGTCGCAGCGTGGCGACAAGGCTCCGACGACGGCGGCTCGATCGATGTCGCGGTGCTGGAAATTCACAAAGCTAGGCTGCCATCAAGTGCCGTCTTCAACGCGTTCACGCCTGAGCATCTGCCGAAGTCTGGCGATGCCATGCCGATAGGCGCCTCGGTTCTCATCGTGGGGTTTCCGCTCGGCTTTCACGACTCGCTCCACCATCTTCCCGTCGTGAGACAAGGCGTCGTTGCATCGGCGTTCGGTCTTCGCTTTCAGGGTAAGGGATGCTTCATTACGGATGCGCGAACGCATCGAGGGACAAGCGGCGCACCTGTGGTGATGAGCAAGCCGTTGAAAGAACAGTCGGCGATGGGTGAGAGCTTGCCATGGACGCTTCTTGGCGTTCACTCATCCACCATTGACATGGGCAGTCGCGACCTCCAAGTCGACGAGACGCTCGGCCTCAACAGCGCATGGTACGCCGACATTTTGATGACGCTCACGGAACACTGAGGCAGTCGTTTCTCCCGGCGCCGGCAGCTACCTTCCGACAACAGCGCTGAGCGGTCCACCTTGCCATGACGACGGACGCACAAACTTACCGGCCTTCCAAGGCGGCGCTGCTTTGAAAAAGCTGCAGGAGGGCCGAGACAGGGCCGTCAAAGGCTTGCGGAAGGGCACGATTTCGCCATGGGCATCCGCGGACCAGGCCTGCCCTCGTGGTGGTCGTTAAGCTGCCACCGGATCAAACCATAGCCAGGCGCACGACGTACTCAGCAGATTGCCTGCTTACGAGTTGGGCACGTCATTGAATCACTAATCGGTTGCGACCGAGAAGGTCCACTCGTTCACGGAACTCATCCTGTCTGAACGCAAACGCAGGATGCTACGGACATGCGCCCCGTCGAGATGGCATGCCGCAGCCCGAGCCTCCTGCATTTTCGTGAAATGGTGCACCCAGCCGACGTCGGCAACTGCCGAACAACTACAGAAACTACCTCTGGGAATAGCCCTCTCGCCACAACGTGGCACCGACGGCCATCAGAACTTGGGCGTCTCCTTCCTCCAGACGATCCCAGGCCGACGCCAGCCACTGCGCGAGTCCGTTGCACGCGTCATTCAACGTCACGTAGTCTCTTCCCTCAGCGTTGAACTGCTCAAAGGTAGCAAGTACGTTTTCTTCTGTCGCCATGTCAATCCCCAGGGTACGTCCGTACTCGACGAGCATAGCCGCGAGTTGCTTGAAATATGCTGGACTGTCCGCGCCCACTTCTCGCACGCCTTCGTACGGGCTTCGCTGCATGGGCCTATCACGGATGTCCAGTGTAGTGACTGCCACGGGGCGTCAGCCCAAGCGACGCATGTGACATCGATAGCGCCGGCCCTCAACTGCCGTCGTCGGTCGCACGCGCCGGCGAAACGTAGATCGATTTCGAAAAAAGCGTCTCACCGCCCATCGATCGATCGAGTACACCGATCGCTCGGTTCAGCAGGCCGACCTCGGCGCCCATGCTACGCGCTTGACGCATATAGAAGTTCACAGCATCGAGCCCGTCAATGGTGCGGGCATCGCCTAGCGGTTGCCCCGGCCACCGCGCGAGAAGTACTGGATCTACATCGGGCCCGTAACTGTCCCTACTCGACAAAATGCACCCGGTGCCAATGTGCACCACTTCGCTTCGAGCACGATCTGCGTGGAACTGCGGAAGTGTCGAAAGAAACTCCAGTAGAGGATACATTTGCCCTCCGGGGCCTGTGCCTGCGATAGGTTGGGGGATCATTCAGCGCGCTGCAACGGTGGGAACACCGATCACGCAGTCGCCAGGAATACAAACGTTTTAAACGCAGCGCTATCGCACGCTTTGCGGGAGTCGCTCTGCTTTAATCCTTGAATGCCGAAAGGGCAATCGTTAATGAGATCGCAGACTGCCGCGAATCCGCTCATAGCCACGCTCCCATGATCGCTAGCGATCACATGTGGGCAGGCGCTGGCTCTGTTCAGCCGCTGAAACGGTCGCGTATATCGACTTATGGCAGACCGCCATAGTACTGCGCGTCACCTTGCCGGCAAACAGCTATGATCCGGCGATCCTATCACCGGTAGTCGACCCCCGATTTCCGGGGAGAGATGACTGGCAGGACGAGCTGACTATATGGTCAGACGCATCGGACAAAGAGGTTCCACTAAAGCGCGCCGATGCGATCGCGCAAATTGTGACGCGCGGGTGTCGACTGTAGCGACAGAAAAGGGCCGGTAGACCGGCCCTTGAACTGCGTTACAGCGGTGAGATATTCGCGGCTTGCATGCCTTTCGGACCGCGCTTTGTCTCGTAGCTTACTTTTTGATTCTCCGCGAGCGTCTTGAAGCCGTCGCCTTTAACTTCCGAGAAGTGAGCAAACAGATCGTCCCCACCCGCATCAGGGGTGATGAAACCAAAGCCCTTGCTATCGTTGAACCACTTGACTGTACCGGTATCCATTAGAATTCCTTGAAAAAATAAGAGCTCGCGTTCGGAGCGACAAAAACTTCAAGGAAGAAGAGAGGATAGCGAGTACCGCGCCGACGACGCGGATAATGGTGATCAGCAATCGAGCTTCTTGAATATTTCATTTTTCACAATATAGTGGTGGCATGGCCTTGTCAATGCTTTTCTAGACGATTCTCAGTGGAACTGGGGCGGCTAATTGCGCCCTGATGACGACTCGAATATCGATCGGCTCTTGACATGCGGAAGTCGGCCGTGAGCCGTTGCAGCCTGAAGCCGCAACGCCGACGCACGTGCTGTCGTGGCAATCGTCCTGCCGAACGGCATGATGGTTGTACCTCGCACGATTGACGAGTTGACCACTCAACACGTTGAGCCGCTTAGGCGTCTCCTAGCGGTCTCCGTGCGAATCTCCAGGTTCGCGTTCCCATGTTTTCCGCGGAATACTGTCGCTGTTGTTCTTGTCAGCAAGATAAAAGATGAGCCATGCACCAAGGACCAACATAGTGACCGTCATCGCTATCATTGATGCACCTTTCAGTAGTTGCCGCGCCAGCGTCGCACTCCACACGCTGAGAGCCGTGGGACAACAGGCCTCTCAGCAACACCAGTTGAAAACGTGATGCGAGGCACCTGCCAATGCCCACCGCAGCTTTGGTCTCGCTTGTTTCGGTGGCATTCCACAAAGCCAAGCAGATGGGCTGCCATTGGGACAATGAGCGCTAGGACTGCGGCTGCGACACGCAATTCCACGTCGGTCGTGTCCCACACGAACACTTAGATGGCCCCTAATGCTTCTCGCCACCGCTCGCTGGCACAGAACACGCTGGATGCCGGAGTCGTGCGACACGTCACAGGCTCCACAGGCTGGTCATCGCCTAGGCACTCGACGGTAGCGTACTTATTTTACTGCTCCGCTCACGACAACCTTTGACACCGGCGACGGATCGGAGTGTCCGCACCGCTTCGCGCGCTTTTGCTTCGAGCGACGCGCGCCCATTTCTTCGATCAAGTGCGTAAAGCCTCGAAGCCCACGGTGCACGGCACCTTTTTCATTCGCATTCATCAAACCTCCTTGAGCATGCACGTAGCTCATTATGCGCCCCCGGTACGAGGGGCGAGTGATTACTGCTGCAATGTCCGAGACGGCGCCTGTCACGGCGGGTCAGAAGGCGCCACGCACATCGTCGCCCTGACGTCGTGCCGGTCGAGACATGAATGACACTAGACACGAATGCCCTCAACACCGCTCGCGCAGGAAAATTCGGCCATCGGGGCGCAACCAGGATTACCGTCATCGCGGAATTGATCGTGCAACGTTTGGAGCATGCTTTAAGTCGCTCCGCAAAGGATCACCTTATGGTCGCCGTCCTGATCGCCCTTGCCCGAGAGCCGTATGGATGAAGATGGAAGCTATATGGCGGATAGCAAAGAGACGTTGGAGCGCTGGCGTGACAGCATTAAAAAAAAGATCACGATCGGTGTTGGCGTGTCGACGCGGAATAAACCGATTTGCTCGTCGGAGTGGGCTTCTTGAACCGGGCTGATCTGCCGTTCTGCGATCCCGCGTCGCCTGTATCGTTGAGCGCTGTGCTTTGGCAGGTCCGAGAGAGAACCAGTCATTCGATTGGCAAGGGGACGGCACTTGCCGAGGCTGGCGAGACGGTCGCGCAAACTCGCGCGCTGCTTCGAGCCCGATCCGGCTTTACTATCGTTCAGTTAGCTGCCGATTCAAGTTGGCAATAGCGGGCCTGCTATCCAGGGAATGATTCTTACCAGTATCTTCGAACCGCTTTTCAGAGGGCAGAACAGCAATTCAAGTGACCAATCTGAGAATCTTTGACTCGGTCTGTACATAGCGGTGAGATCGTTGAAGCCCATCGGGGTGCGATTGAAGCAGAGTCTGATGATTCTGAAACCTTATTTTCCATGGTCATGCCACGTGACAGGTCCCTCGAACCTACCAACTGAGGTGAGAAGTGGGCGAGCCCTCAGATAAGAGATGTTCGCGCGCCGACCTTTTGAGACATTCGACTATCTGTTCTCAAACGTCAGCAATGCGACGCGTTGCTCATGGCGACAGTGCGATACAACTGGACCGTGTTGGCCTGCGCCAGGTGACTGCCTCGTCCCGAGAGGACCTTCGAATGTCCGCATGCATCGCTGGTCAAACGGTTTGATGGGCCGACCTTTGTCCGATACGATGGCCCTCGTTCTCTTAGATCTGCCTGCCAATCTAAAACAACAAGACAACCGCAACGGCGGTTTCGGATGTAGAAAGTCTCTCATTCACATCCGCCGATTCGCAGGCGTGCACCCAGTAACAAGTCTCACAAACCGCCATCGGATCGCTTGGAATCGCTTCCCGAGTTATCAGCATGTGAGTGTATCCTCCAGGCACGGCGCAAAATCTTGCGCCACCAGAACGGCCGAGGGTCAGCCAGCATGCTCAGCGCCCTGGCGTAATCGAGAACGAGCCCTGGTGTCCACGCCATAGTTAGGGCGCGCTTGCGAATCTGGGCAGCGACCCAGAGTTCCGGCGTAAAAAATAGCCGCACGAAGGCGCCCCAGCCCGCTCTGTTGCCATATAGACGCCCGACAGCACCATTAAGTGCGGCCTCAAGCGCGTACGCCACCGAACTCGAACAGTTGCGATGAGTAAGGTTATATGTCGTATTCTGCCGGTAGTGATCCCAAAACGCTTGCAGGCTTGCAGGGTCGTAATTGCGAATGCGAACCTGCGTCGTCGATGGACACCACGTTTTCGATTCGTACGGGTAACTTGGCTGAAATACACCTGGAACATTGTTGTCGGGAGTTGCTCGTAGCAGCCGTGAAAATTCATCGGGCGACCGGTCAATTTCTGCGGCAGGATAAAGACTCACATAGACGCCTTCTGGTGTCTCCAAGGCTGCATGACCGGTCGAGATCACTCCGTTTTCGTCGACTGCTGCAATATAACGATCGATCAAAGGATAGTTCTGAGGCTTACCTTTGGATGAGCCCGTTGGCGTCCAAACATGCACCGTGAGTGCGGTCTCGCCATCAAGCGGTGGGCCATCCCATTCTGTTTGGCTGAAAACCGGCATGACTGTCGTTGGCACCGCTGCTGGACGTAACATGGACTTATTCGAAGTCGCGAAGGCCGGATTGCGCACCATGTTTCGCACGCGTGCGCCAACGAGCAAGGTGTTTCCTCCAATAAAGACGAAAAGCGCAGCAAGACACCACGGCACTGTTCCGTAGTAGTGGGTTGGATAGGGCTGATAAACCGAGATCGCAAATAGCACTTCCAGTGTTCCCCACGCGAATGCGGCGCGCCATCGGCGATGACGAACTACCCACGCGGAAGTGCATTGCAACACTCCATCCGCTAGAAAGAATGTGCCGAAGATCATCGCGAGGATAAAATGGCCATGATGATGCCCCGCAAAAATGAGGACGGCTGCTAGCAGCACTGCAGCTCCTCGTACAAAACGAAGGATGCGCTGCCCTCCAACGCCGACTGACGCAGCTGCCATTGCAATGAAGCCATCGACCAACAGAAACCAGGCGAGAGGTGCGAAAGGGAACGAAAGGGCATTGTCGAGAGCGTCGATGAACAAGCCTATCCCGACCAGAATCCAGACCACGCCGAGCACGAGGAAGACCAGCCAACGTTTTCGGATCAGATTGACGCCCAAAACCAGCAATACCAGTCGAAACATGAAGGGCTTTCTCCGTGCAGATGTCCTTCTGGAGTCGGAAAAAACGCGCGCCAATTGCTCGCCAGTTGTAGCTCGCCCTTTCCTCGCAACCTATGGTTCATGCGACAGGCTAGCTCTCGCGTGACCGTTCTCGAAGAATATCAGACCCCTGCAAATCATTTCTCCTTTGCTAGTGGCTGACCGCGCGTGGCCGACAAGCGCACGCTCGTTGGCCACGGAAGCTAGACTTCCGTTTGCTCAGCCATCTCAAGTGCGTCGTCTACCTCGATCCCAAGGTACCGCACCGTGCTCTCGATTTTTGTGTGGCCCAATAGCAATTGGACCGCGCGCAGGTTCTTGGTGCGGCGATGGATCAACGAAGCTTTTGTTCGTCGCATTGTGTACGTACCGTATGCGCTGTCGTCAAGTCCGATCGACGCGATCCAACGATGAACGATGCGCGCATACTGACGCGTCGACACATGCGCTGAGGCATGCAGCCGACTTGGAAACAAATAATCGGCAGGCTTCAATCCTCGAGCACAAATCCAAGCCGAAACACTTTGACGAGTCTGCTCCGTTATTTCAAACTGAACCGGTCGATGCGTTTTCAGCTGCATGAAAGTCGCGCGAGCTACGACATGACCTTCCATGGAGACGTCCTGCACTTGCAAACGCGTCATATCGCACGCTCGAAGCTTACTGTCGATCGCAAGGTTGAACATCGCCAACTCGCGAACGTTGGATGACATCTGCAGTCTTGTCCGAATCGCCCAGATCTCACGAAGCTTCAATGGAGGCGTCTGTCCGGTCAGCCTCCCCTTATTCCACGGCACCCGACGAGCGGGCGAACAATCAAGCGCTTCCATGGCAACCTCCTCTTCAATTCTTCAATGAAGGGAGATCAACCTTCCGCTCACGCCAGCGGTCGCTTCCGACCCCGAACAGGCATTCGATCGGGCGACATGGACATAACCGGTCACAAGAGATATCGGTCATTCGGCGAGCCATGCGACGGGATAGCACAGATCAAGCACGGCTGAAAGCGATTACGGCGACGGAACCTGGACGATGCGCATTGAGACATTTTTTTCTCTGTAATCAGCCCTCGCACGGAGATCGTCGAGTTTCTCCAGTACCGTTGCCGCTAAAGCCTTTTGAGAAGTTTCCGCGATTCGCCGCATGCCTCACGAGACGTTTTCCGGCTTGTTACTTAGGTGCTAGTTTCGCGAGGTCAACAGGCTTGGATAATGCGGGTCATGCCCAATTCGGTCATTGGCTTAGTGACGTATCCGTCGAAGTCTCCCATTTGCTCTTCTTCGAGATGAGTCTTGCCCGTTACGGCCACGATGCAGGCATGCGTTGAGTTTCCAGCGGAGCGAATGTATTTGCACAGCGTCAGGCCATCGATATCCGGCAGACCGATGTCCATGAAGATTGCATCGTATCGGGTGGCTGCAGCCAGCCGCAAGCCGACTCCTCCCTCGTGAGCAAGATGGGATCGGTGACCGAGAGAATTAGCGAGCGCCGCAAATGCCTCCGCAGAGTCGAGATCATCCTCAATGAACAGGAATAACATGAGTCCCTCACACAATGATCCCCTCGGCCTGCCCTCGTGGTAGCTGCTGCTATGGCACGATTTCGATAGCTGATGGAAGCAAAATTTCAATGTTTTCGCCTTGGCTCGACGCGCGTCCGCCATGTTTGGTCCAACGTCTCGACGCATGTAGGCATGTCGCACGGTCCATACCCGCACATTTTGTGCTCATGTTCGTGTTTGGACGGTCTCAAGGTGCCAGAGGTTTCTTCCGGGTTCCTGCTTCACGCAAGTGCTTACCGCCTATTTTCATAGGCGTTTGCGTTTTTATTCCATTCAACAAGCGTCCGTGCCCGATTGTCTTCCAGGTGGGTACGGCAGTTGCATTGACGTGTGCGAAGGTCCGACACGCGCCTCCCATACAACTATTTTCTCGACCCTGAAGCACTGAGGGATCACTTCCGATCGCCAGGAGCATGGTTTCATGAAACTTCGTGTTGGCTTCCAGTTGACCTATGCGTGTACGCAAGCGACACCCGCCATTCTGATGATGAATACCCATCCCTCGGTAGCGGAATGTATGCTGGAAGCGGATCGCATATGGTTCGATCCGCCGCTGTCGTTCACTCACTATTACGATGCGTTCGGAAACCTGTGCACGCGCATCGTCACGCCCGCTGGAGGCTCGCTTGTTGTCGCAACTGAAGGCGTGCTCGACTTGCCAGATACGGTCGAAACGCACCCTGTAGACGGTAGCGAACATTCGGTGGAGTCTCTGCCTCCCGATGCCCTTCAGTTTCTTCTGGGTAGTCGCTACTGCGAGACGGATCTGCTTTCGAATTTCGCGTGGACTCTGTTCAGCGGCGTGGCTCCAGGTCGCGCCCGAGTCCTTGCCGTTTGCGACTACGTGCATGATCACGTTAGATTCGATTATTCATCAGCCAGGCCGACCCGCACGGCGTTCGAAACTTTCAACGAAAAAATCGGCGTATGTCGGGACTATGCTCATCTGGCCATCGCACTGTGCCGCGCCTTGAATATCCCCGCGCGATACTGCACAGGCTACATTAGCGACGTCAATCTGCCGCCGCCCCACGCGGATCAGGATTTTTGTGCCTGGTTTGAAGCCTATTTGGGTGGAACTTGGCAGATCTTCGATCCCCGTAACAACGCCCCACGCACAGGCCGGGTGCTCATGGCCCGGGGCCGCGACGCAGCAGACGTGCCAATCAGCATGACATTTGGAGCCGCCGACCTTATTGGATTCAAAGTGATCTGTGAAAAACATGAGTGAAGGATGTTCACATCTCGTCTCGGTGCACCTGTAGGGCAGCCATGAGAATCTTCCACTGTACAGCGTGCGCACACCCGATCTTTTTCGAACACGTGCAGTGCGAACGCTGCGGCAGCGCACTCGGATTCATCTCCGAAACCGGTGAAATGAGTGCGTTCACCGACGAAGGCACAAATCGCTGGAAGGCCCACAATTCGGCCGACGATAAGTTCTATAGGCCATGCCATAACTATGCGATCGAGCATGTTTGCAACTGGATGGTCCCCTCGGCGTCCGACGATCGATACTGTGAATCATGCCGCCTGACCTCGATCATTCCGAATCTCCGAGCACCACGACGAAAGCATTATTGGTCAAGGCTGGAGGCGGCCAAACGTCGACTGCTTTACACACTTTCCGTTTTGCAGTTGAGGGTGGAGACAAGACAACAGAATCCTGCGACAGGTCTGCAATTCGAGTTTCGCGAAAGTCGTGCTAACACAATTGTGACGACCGGCCATAAAGATGGTCTTATCACCATGAATATCGCCGAGGCAGACGATATGCGGCGGGAACGCGTGCGTATCGCATTGGGTGAACCCTATCGCACCCTGTTGGGACATTTTAGGCACGAAATTGGACACTATTACTTTGATCGGCTCGTGGCTGGCACAGAGCATCTAAGGTCCTTTCGCACTTTGTTCGGTGACGAGCGCAAGGATTATGGCGACGCGCTCGATTTTCACTATCATAATGGCGCGCCTGCGGATTGGGGAAAGGCATACGTCAGTGCCTACGCCACCATGCATCCATGGGAGGATTGGGCCGAGACATGGTCCCATTATTTACATATGGTCGACACGGTAGGCACGGCCAGCGCATGCGGAATTAGAATTGAGTCCCGTGATCTTACTGCGCCCTATTCAATCGATCGCCCGGCTTCTCGTTTGCCTTCTTTCGAATCTCTGATTGAGCAATGGTGTCCTTTAACGTACGCGATGAATAGCTTGAATCGAAGCTTGGGAATGCCGGATCCCTATCCATTCACGCTGGCTCCCGCAGCCGTGAAAAAACTTGAGTTCGTCCACTATGTGATCGATACAGCTGGTTGACGTCGCTCACGGCAAAGGCGTTCGCTACTGCCTGCACGAAAGAAGTGGACGCGATTGCCCAAGCATACTGCGCCTGCGGAGGCAACATCTTCGCAATTTGTTTCAAACCTGCATGGCAACCGCTCCCCGGCGGAGGAGATTATCGCCGCCCTCGTTCGAGCGGTCGAGCGATTGCTGGTCGGCCATTTAAGTCATTTGGTCTCAAATCCATAGTTTTGCGAACAGTTATAATAGTTACCCGTCCCCTCAGCAGCCCCGCTTAAATCGCTGCGACGCCTCGCCGGTTCAGCAGGTCGATAATTTCGGACGTCAAGGCGTCGACACTCACGGGCTTGTACAGCAGCTGGTCGATCTGAGCACCGGATGGAACGGTCATCGCCGCAGTCCACATGATAAAAGGGACGGTTGCAAACCGGCTGTCTTGCCTGAGCGCCCGGCACATTGCCAACCCATCGAGGCCGGGCATCATGTAGTCAGTCAGCACAAGATTGGGAAGACTTTCTTTTGCCAGTGTCAGCCCGGCAAAGCCGTTGGAAGCTGTCAGAACCCGGAATCCCGATTCTTTCAGAAGTATTGCCCAGACATCGAGCAGATCGACCGCGTCATCCACCAGAAGGATGAGAGGGGCCGTAGAACCGTTGTGGAGATTCAAGTTGTTGCCCAATCAGTGGCGGACGGTATTGTCCATACCCACCCAAGGGCTGTGCCGTTCCGCATTGTGGAGCAACTTTCGATCCTAGGTAGCATTTGTTATTTTTTTGTGCGCTAGGTAATCCGAGATTAGCCTGGCGCTACATCGAGGGCACTCTGGCCAGCCCGGCATACTTTGCCTTCGTCAAGATATTTGCCTGCGTAAGCTGTCTGTCATATGGGACCAGTCTGTTAAAGTTGCAGAGCTACTTCCGCGTGTTTCACCTCGGCCGTGGCGGATTAGAGGACCAAGCCACCTCTTGGCAATGTGCCGCTACCTGCCGCGAACGCGGCTCATGAGGAGCCCGAGCATCCGCATGCACCCTATTGTCAAGCGCAACAATATCCACATCACTGGTAGTGGCCGAGCCACAATGGTCTTTGCTCACGGATTTGGTTGCGATCAGACCATGTGGCGAAGCATTGTTCCCGCGTTTCGGGACCATTTCCGTGTTGTGCTTTTTGATCTGGTCGGCGCTGGCCATTCGGACCTATCTGCCTGGAATGAGGCACGTTACGAATCGCTTGACGGTTACGCGTCAGATTTGATTGAGGTTATCGACGCCTGCTCTGACCAACCTGTCGTGCACGTTGGACACTCGGTGAGTGCCATCATCGCGCTACTTGCGGCGAACGAAAGTCCGGACCGGTTCGCTGCAAACCTGATGATTGCGCCTTCGCCGTCATTCATCAACGACACACGTTACGTCGGTGGTTTCGAGCGGATCGACATCGAGGAACTCCTGGAATCCCTCGACAACAATTACCTTGGCTGGTCGAGCAAAATGGCGCCGGTGATCATGGGCGCGCCCGATCAGCCCTATCTCTCCGAGGAGCTGACGAACAGTTTCTGCCGGACGGACCCCGCCATCGCGCGTCACTTCGCGCGCGTCACATTCCTGTCAGATCACCGGTCGGATCTTCAGTACGTTACGACGCCCACCCTTATCATCCAGTCAGACGACGATCTTCTTGCTCCAGTTGGCGTAGGCGAATTCATGCATGACAGGATGCGCGAAAGCACATTGACGGTCGTGAATAATGTTGGCCATTGTCCGCACATGAGTGTTCCTGCTGACTGCGTAAACGCGATGAACGCTTTTCTAAAGCAGCAGGGAATGTGATGACGGGCGTCGCGGGGTTGGGTCCAACGGCAGATGAAATTTTCGAGAACGCGGGCTGTGGGCTCTTGGTCACGACGACCCAAGGCAGGATTGTCAGGGCGAACGGGACGTTCTGTCGCTGGATTGGCATGCAGCCAGACGAGATCGTGGGTCACAAGCGGTTCGCTGACCTGCTGACAATGGGTGGTCGCATTTTTCACCAGACGCACTGGTCACCGCTGCTCCAGCTGCAAGGGTCAGTTGCCGAGGTCAAGCTGGAGCTGCGCCACAGGGACGGCCGCAAAATACGCATGCTTGTCAATGCTGCACGGCGCCCGCATGGTGACGTTGACTACGACCATCTGGCCTGTATGGTGATGGACGAGAGACATTCTTACGAGCAGGAGCTGCTGGACGAACGACAAAAGGCAGAACTGGCGCTCAAGGTCGCATCCTCATCGGAGATGGCGCTACAGATCGCCGACCGTCACAAGGATGAGTTTCTCGCGACACTCGCACACGAGATCCGCAATCCCCTCGCGACGCTTCGGGCAGTGGCCGACGTTCTGGAACGCAAGGAGTTCAGCGACCCCCAAATCACCTGGGCGCGTGGCGTTATCGGCAGGCAGGTCGGCCATATCACGCACCTGATGGATGACCTGCTTGAAGTCTCACGCATTGGAGAAGGAAAGCTCCAGATGCGGGACGTGGCGGTTGATGTAGTTTCCGTCGCCCGACAGGCACTCGAATCCTCCCAGTCCCTGATCAAGGCATCCGCACATACGGTGAATGTAGACATTCAAAGCGCTCCGCTTCTTGTGCAAGGTGACCCGACGCGGCTCTCGCAGGTAATGCAAAATCTGCTGAGCAATGCAGCGAAATACACGCCGCATGGTGGCGTCATCTGGTTCAGCGTCAAACAGCAGGAAGACGATGCCGTCATTATGGTCCGCGATAACGGCATCGGGATCGGTGAACAGGACCTTCTATCAATCTTTGGCCTCTACGCGCAGCTACCTCAGGGTGAATCACGCTCTCAGGGTGGATTGGGAATTGGTCTCGCACTCGTAAAAGCACTTGTTGAACGCCATGGCGGAACGGTATCGGCCCAAAGCGAAGGAAAGGGGCTTGGCAGCGAGTTCGCCGTACACATCCCAGTGATTGGCGTGGATGTGGGCTCTCCCGATTTTGCACCTGACCGGCGTCAGCAGGAGACACCCTCCCCACGCCGCACGCAGCGAATCTTGATTGTGGACGATAATCCGGATGCAGCCGCGAGCCTTTCCATGCTGCTTGAAATGGACGGCCATGAAACACGAACGGTGGGCGACGGAAAGGATGCGTTGCGCATCCAGGTCGAATTCCGGGCGGACACGGTCATTCTGGATATCGGCTTGCCCGGAATGAACGGGTATGAAGTTGCGCAAGTGCTACGTCAACGTGAAAAAACCCGGGAGACCAAACTCATCGCGCTGACCGGCCGAGCTCAGCAACAGGATCGGGATATGGCGCTCGACGCGGGCTTTGATCTGCACCTTTCGAAGCCGGTTGATTACAGCGTGCTGTGCCAATTTCTTGCCGCCTAGCAACGAATGGCCGGTTTGATGGTTGGATGCGCCGTTTAAACGACGGGCCCGTTGAAACCGCGACTGACTGTTCATGGCCGGATACAGCCCGCTGCGGGCAGCGCAAATTGATCCTTTGCCGCCGGTCGAACCCCTAGCAGTGCAACGGCAGGAATCAGAATAGAGCAGCCTATGGATTGATGGATTTATCCCTTTCCGATCGCTCCCCCGAGCAGCCCGGTCAAATCGATTCCATTCTTCGCCGCATCCAGTTGCTCGTCCGGCACCGGCCCCTCGCGCTCCGGATCAACGAGCGCCTGGATCAGATCGACATACGCACGCATCCGATTCTCATAGGCCGCAAACGCCGCCGCAAAATCCGACCCGTTGCGCACGAGCTCATGCACGAGCACGAACGCGCCGACGAGCGCCAGGCTCGTGCCCTACCCTGAAAACGGCGATGCACAATGCGCCGCATCGCCGACCAGCACGACACGGCTCTTCGACCACGCAGGCATGTGAATCTGCGCGAGCTCGTTGTAGTAGCACTGATCCGTGCTCTTCATTGCATCGATGAAGCGGGGAAACTCGCCTTTCAGATGCGCGCAGCTCTCGGACACGATGCGCTTCTGCCCTTCGACATCGTTGCGGGACAACGGCGGCTCAGGCGCAGCGAAGCCCGCCCCGATGCGCAATTCGCGCTTGTCGCGGCTCGGATAGATGATGTACCCAAAATCGGCGACGCGATGTCCGATCTGCCAGTCGTCGAGCGCGATGAAGTTGGGCGTCGAGAACAGCGCGAGAACCACACCCAGCGGAAACACAGATGCCGCCTCGTTGTTGAACACCTGCTTGCGAACATTCGAGTAGATCCCGTCCGCACCGATCAAGAGGTCGAACGATCTGTCGGAACCGCTTTCAAACGCGACGCTGACACTGTCCTCACGCGGGGAGATTGAACGAATACTGTCGCCATAAAGGAACTCGACCTTCGCGCTCAATGCGTTCATCAGCAATTCGCAAAGATCGTCGCGAAAGATTTCGATGTCGGTGCTGTCGAGACGGCCCGCGCTGTAAGTGCGTTCTTCCGTCCGATGTAGCTCGTTTCCATCGGCATCGAACATCGACACGCCTTTGAGCTGCGTGCGCAACGCCCTTGCATCGTCGAGCAAGCCCATCGCTTGCACGACATCCAGCGCGACGCCGCGAATATCGACAGCCTGACCGCCGCGCCGGAACTCGCCGGAACGCTCCACGAGCGTCACATCCTACCCGGCACGGTCCAGCCAGAAGGCAGCCGCCAGGCCAGCGACGCCGGCGCCTGATATCAGAACGTTTCGAGTCATCGCAAATCTCCTCGCTGTCGGTCTTGCCGGCGATTCTAGCCGCTTTACAAGACGACGAGCCTTGATGAGTTGCCAGATGCCGGGTTTCCCATTTCCTATCCTCCGCAACTCACTGCCCCTTATCTGTCGCCCCGCCACACGACACCCTGCGCGCATCGCACAGCTCGCTTATCGACCATCCACCCCCCAGATCTCCGAACAGCGCCGCCGTATCAATGAGCCGTGTTTCCGTCACGCCGAGGGCTGTTTCCTCGCTGGTCAATTGCGTCGCCTGCGCCGTGGCGACGGTCGTATAGTCCACCGTGCCCGCCTGATACTCGTTCAACGCGACTTGGGCGCCATGACGCGCGTCCTGCACCGCGAGATCGATCGCGCTCTGCTGCTGCGCGAGGATCCGCAAGCCGGACAGATCGTCCTCGACGTTCTGGAACGCGCCCAGCACCGTGCCGCGATAGTTCGCCACGGCCGAATCGTAGGCCGCTCTCGCCGCGTCCACCCGCGCACCGCGCGCGCCGCCGTCGAAGATCGTCTCGCTCGCGCTGCCGCCCAGCGACCACACATAGCTGGCGATGTTGAACAGGCCCGCGAGCGGCGAACTCGACAACCCCGCCAGCCCCGATAGCGAAATGGTCGGATAGTACGCCGCCACCGCCACGCCGATGGCGGCGTTCTGCGCGGCCATCTGGCGCTCGGCCACGGCGATATCCGGACGGCGCTCGAGCAGCGTCGACGGCACGCCGGCGGGAATCTCGGGCAACGCGGGCAACGCCGCGCCGTGCGCGACGTCGAGCGCTTCCGGATTGCGACCGACGAGCACGGCGATCGCATGCTCGTACTTCGCGCGCGAAACGCCCAGCGCGATCAGGCTCGACTGCGCCGTTTCCAGTTGCGTACGTGCCGTGATGAGATCCGACGGCGCGATGGTGCCCGCATCCGACTGGTTCTGCGTGACCCGCAGCGATTCCGTGTACGCCTGCACAGTCCGCTGAAACAGGTCGATATTGGCATCCGCGACACGCAAATCGATCACTGCCTGCGCGAGCGCCACCTGTTCCGCGAGCGTCGCGTTGGCAAGCGTCGCCTGGCTTGCCTGCGCCGTGGCCGCGCTTTGTTCGATCGAACGGCGCACCTCGCCCCACAAGTCCGGCGCCCAACTGATATCGCCTTCGAGCGACGCCGCGTTGTTCACCGTTCTGCGATTGCCGAATGCCGCAGTGCTCGCACTCGTGCCCGCCCGCTCGCGCGTGCCGGACCCTGTCACGCCGAGCGTCGGAAACAGCGACGCCCGCGCGAGCCGCACGTCCGCGAGTGCTTCCTGATAGTTCGCGAGACTCTGCCGCACGGTCTGATTCGACACGGCCACCTGCGGTTCCAGCTCGTCCAGCAGCGGATCATGGAAGGCGGTCCACCAGTCGCCTTTGGACAGCGCCGCGGCATCGGGATGCGCGGCGGTCCAGCCGTCGAGTTCCTTCCACGTCGCGGGCACCGGCACGGGTGGACGATGATAGTCGGGGCCGACCGTGCAGCCGGTCATGAGCGCGGCGAACAGAAGCGTCCAGACATTGCGAAGGGGGTTCATGATGCAGCCTCGGACTCGCGGCGCCGGTTCCACGGCAGCCGCGCGGACCATCCCGCGAGCCGCGCACGCAGCCGGTCCAGATAGAGATAGATCACCGGCGTCGTGTAGAGCGTGAAGACCTGGCTCAGGATCAGCCCGCCGATGACCGTCACGCCGAGCGGCTGACGCAGCGACGCGCCCTGCCCGATGCCGATCGCGAGCGGCACCGCGCCAAGCACGGCGGCGAGCGTGGTCATCAGGATCGGGCGCAGCCGCACGACCGCTGCATCGTGAATGGCGCGTGCGGCGTCATGGCCTTCGTGACGCTGAAGTTGAATCGCGACATCCACCATCATGATGCCGTTCTTCTTCACGATGCCGATCAACAGAATCATGCCGATCATCGCGATGACGGAGAACGGCGTGCCGAAGATCAGCAACGCGAGCGTCGCGCCGATTCCAGCCGAAGGCAGCGTCGAGAGGATCGTGACGGGATGCACCGTGTTCTCGTAGAGCACGCCGAGCACGAGATACACCACGCCGAGCGCTGCGGCGATGAGCAGCGGCACCGCGCCCATCGATTGCGAATACGCCTGTGCCGCGCCCGCGAACCCGCCGTGAATGGACGCGGGCATGCCGATTTCCGCGCTCGCCTGCACGATCGCCTGCCCCGCCGACGACAGCGAGCCCTTCGGCGGCAAGTTGAACGACAGGGTCGCGGCCACCTGCCCGCCCTGATGGTTGACCTGCGTGGCGGTATGGCTCGTCGAGAAACTGGCGAGCGCGGTGAGCGGCACCATGGTTTCAGCGGCCGTGCTGTCCGCACTGCCGCTCGACGTGCCGCCCTTCGAATTGGAAATGCTGTTGGTGGTGGCGTTGGCCTCGGCATCGGCGTTGTTCGTATTGCCGGACGACGATGCGCTCCCCGTTACCGCGACGGCGGACGCGGCCGTTACGCCGCTCACCGTGCTTTTCATCATCTGCGTCTGCGCGGTGCCGTTCGCGTTGCCCGCTGCCGTCGACAAATACAGGCGGTCCAGCTCCTGCGGATACTGCCAGTACGGCGGCGCCACTTCCATCACGACCGCATACTGGTTCAGCGCGTTGTAGATGGTGGACACCGTGCGCTGGCCGAGCGCGTCGTACAGCACGTTATCCACCTGATTCGGATCGAAGCCGTAGCGCTTGGCGGTCGCGCGCTGCACCTGCACCATCGTTTGCAGGCCGTTCTGTTGCAGGTCCGAGTTCACGTCCACCAGTTGCGCGCGATACTTGCCGAGCGCCGTGACGAGCTTCGGCGTCCATTTGAAGAGCTGATCGGCGTCGTCGGCGGTGAGCGTGTACTGGTACTCCGCCGCCGACTGCCGTCCGCCGATGCGCAAGTCCTGCTGCGCCTGCAAAAACAGCCGCGCACCCGGCACTGCCTCCAGCTTCGGCCGCAAGCGGTTGACCACTTGCTGCGCGGACGCATGCCGCTGGTTCAGCGGTTTGAGCGCGATGAACACCATCGCCGTATTCAGCGCCCGGCCGCCCGTGAAGCCCGCGACGGAGAGCACCGCCGGGTCCTTCTGCACGATCGCCTGCAATTGCGCAAGTTTTTGCTTCATCGCCGGAAAGGAGATGCTCTGGTCCGCGATGATCTGCCCCATCAGCGTGCCGTTGTCCTGCTCGGGAAAGAAGGTGGACGGCACGTAACGGAACAGCGCGACGTTGGCGACGATCAGGCCGATCAGGATCAGCACCACCAGCAGCGCGTGCTCGAGCACCGCCGTGAGCGAGCGCGAATAGGCCTGCAAGGCGCGCTCGAACAGCGTGTCGATCCAGCGCGGCCTCTGTTCGTGCCCGGGCGACCGCCTGAGCACGTACGCACACATCGCGGGCGTGATCGTGAGCGACACCACCAGCGAGATGACGATGGCGATCGACAGCGTCACCGCGAACTCGTGGAACAGCAGTCCGACGATGCCGGGCATCAGCAGGATCGGCAGGAACACGGCGATCAGCGACAGGCTCATCGACACCACGGTGAACGCCACTTCGCGGCTGCCCTGCAATGCGGCTTCGTGCGGCGGCATGCCGGCCTCGATATGGCGCATCACGTTTTCGAGCACGACCACGGCATCATCGACGACGAAGCCGGTGCCGATCGTGAGCGCCATCAGCGAGAGATTGTCGATGCTGTAGCCGAGCAGGTACATCGGACCGAACGTGCCGACGATCGACAGCGGCAGCGCCACGGCCGGAATGAGCGCCGACCGCGGCGAGCGCAGGAACACGAACACCACGCCCACCACCAGCAGCACCGCGATGAACAGCGTGCGCCCCGTGTCGCCCACCGATGCGCGCACTGATTGCGAGTGATCCACGGCGACATGCACCTTCACATCGCCCGGCAAGGTCGCTTCGATGGACGGCAGCACCGCGCGAATCTGCCCCACGGTGCGCACGACATTGCCCCCCGGACGCGGAAACACGATGACGAGCACGGCTGCCTTGCCGTTGTACAGACCCGCGTTGCGGATGCTTTCGTTCGAATCGACCACGTCGGCGACATCGCGCAGCATGACCGGCGCGTCCTTGCGATAGGCGATGACGAGATCGCGATACGGCGCCGCCTTCGAGATCTGATCGTTGGACAGCACTTCGTAGCGCTGGCCGTTCGTATCGATATGCCCTTTCGCGCTGTCGGCATTGGCGGCGGACAACGACGCGCGCACGTCTTCCAGTCCGATGCCGTAGCTGTTGAGCTTGCCCGGCTGCAATTCGACGCGCACCGCGGGCAGCGCGCCGCCGCCGACGGTAATCTGGCCGACGCCGCTGATTTGCGACAACTGCTGCTGGATGACGGAATCCGCTGAATCGTAGAGCTGCGCGGTGGTGAGCGTGTCGGACGTGAGCGCCAGCACCGCGAGCGGCGCCTCCGCCGGGTTGTACTGGCGATAGGTCGGATTGCTGCGCAGCGTGGTCGGCAAGTCGGCGCGCGCGGCCTGGATCGCCGCTTCGACGTCGCGCGCCGCGCCGTTGATGTCGCGCGAGAGCCCGAACTGGATCACGATCAGCGAACTGCCGACGGAGTTGATCGAGGTCAGTTCGTTCACTTCGGCAATGGTGCCTAGCCTTCTTTCCAGTGGTTCGGCAACGGTCGAGGCCATCGTCTCGGGATTCGCGCCCGCCATCATCGCCTGCACGACGATCACCGGGAAGGCGGTGTTCGGCAGCGGGCCGACCGGCAGACGAAACACCGCCAGCAAGCCGGATAACGCAATGGCGATGGCGAGCAGCGTCGTTGCGACGGGTCGCCGGATGAAGAGCGCCGACGGGTTCACGGCGCGCCCCCGCTCGCCGCGCCCGATGCGCCCGATGCGCGCGCGGCTCGCACACGCTGCGCGATACGGTCGAACAACAAATAGATGACGGGCGTCGTGAACAGCGTCAACACCTGACTCACCGTCAGACCGCCGATGATCGCGAGTCCGAGCGGACGGCGCAACTCGGAGCCCGTGCCGGTGCCAACCAGCATCGGCAGGGCGCCGAGCATCGCGGCAAAGGTCGTCATCAGAATGGGGCGCAGGCGCAGCAGCGATGCCTCGAAAATCGCCTCGCGCGGCGGCTTGCCGTGTTCGCGTTCGGCTTCCAGCGCGAAGTCCACCATCATGATGGCGTTTTTCTTCACGATGCCGATCAGCAGCACGATGCCGATAATGCCGATGACATCCAGATCGCTGCCCGCGATCATCAGCGCGAGCAATGCGCCGATGCCTGCCGAAGGCAAGGTCGAGAGAATCGTCACCGGATGCACGAAGCTTTCATAGAGCACGCCGAGCACGATATATACCGCGATCAACGCCGCCGCGAGCAGATAGATTTCACTCGACAGCGAATCCTCGAAGGCCTGCGCCGCGCCCTGGAACGCGACGCTGATCGACGCCGGCAACGCGAGCGATGCCTGTGCCTCGCGAATCTGCCGCACCGCCGTGGACAGCGACGCGCCCGGCGCGAGATTGAACGACACGGTCGCGACCGGAAACTGCGCCAGCCGGCTGATGACGAGCGGCGTCCTCGTGACCTTGAGCGTCGCGATCTGGCGCAGCGGCACCTGTCCGGTCGCGCCCGTTTGCGTGGGCAAATAGAGATCGCCGAGGGATTGAACGGTGGAAATCGATTCGGGTTTCGCCACCAGAATGACGCGGTGCTGGTCCGACTGCTCGAAGATGGTCGACACGATGCGCTGGCCGAGCGCGTCGTAGAGCGCGTTGTCGATGGTCGCGGGCGTGATGCCGTAACGCGCCGCGAGTTGCCGGTTCACCTCCACCTGGATGCCGGCGCCGGAGTTGTCCAGGTCGCTGGTGACATCGGTCAGGCCGTGCAGCGCCTTCATCTTCGTGACGAGCGCGGGAACGTATTGCTGCAACACCTGCTGGCTCGGACCGCGCAACGTAAGCTTGTACGCGTTGGGCGAGATGGACGTGTCGAGCGTCAGGTCCTGCTCGGGCTGTACATAGAGCCTGATGCCCGGCACGTTCGCGGTTTCTTCCGTGAGCCGCCGGGCGATCTCCTCCGCGCTTGCGCTGCGTGCATCGTGCGCGCGCAGATTGATGAGGAAGCGTCCGTTGTTGAGCGTCGCATTCGTGCCGTCGATACCGATATACGACGTCAGCGATACGACATCCGGGTCCTTCAGCACGGCATCCGCAAGCGCCTGCTGACGCGCCGACATGGCCGCGTACGACACCGATTTGTCCGCCACGCTGATGCCTTCGATCACGCCGACGTCCTGGGTCGGGAACAGGCCCTTCGGTATCGCGATGTACAGCACGGCGGTGAGCACCAGCGTGATGGCAAAGATCAGCATGGTCAGCATCTGGTGTTCGAGCACCCACACGAGACCGCGCTCGTATGCGCGTTGCGTGCGTTCGAACAGGTGCTCGCTCACGCGTTCGAAGCGGCTCGGTTTGCGCTCGGTCTGCGCACGCAGGATGCGCGCGCACATCATCGGCACGACCGTCAGCGACACCAACGCCGAGATCACGATGGTCACGGCGAGCGTCACCGCGAACTCGCTGAACAGCCTGCCTATCACGCCGCCCATGAACAGCAGCGGAATGAGCACGGCGATCAGCGAAAGCGTCAGCGAGAGAATCGTGAAGCCGATCTGCCCCGCGCCCGCGAGCGCCGCGTCGAGCGGTTTCATGCCTTCTTCGAGGTAGCGCACGACGTTCTCGATCATCACGATCGAATCGTCCACCACGAAACCCGTCGCGATGATGAGCGCCATCAACGAGAGATTGTCGATCGAATAGTGCAGCTCATACATGATCGCGAGCGTGCCGACCAGCGACACCGGCACCGAGATGCTCGGCACGATGGTCGCGGGCAGGTTGCGCAGGAACACGAAGATCACCGCCACCACCAGCACGACCGCGAGCACGAGCTCCCACGCAGCGTCGTGCACCGACGCGCGGATCACGCCCGTGCTGTCCGCGATCACCTTCACCTGCATGCCCGCAGGCAAGGTGGATTCGAGAATGGGAAGCTGCTTGCGAATCTGGTCGACGGTCGCGATGACGTTCGCACCCGGCTGACGCTGCACGTTCAGTACGATGGCGGGCGTGCGGCCGCTCCATGCGCCGCGCTCGATGTCCTGCGCACCCGCGCTCGCGCGCGCCACATCGCGCAGATAGACGGGCGAGCCGTTCTGATAGGCGATCACCGTGTCCATGTAATCCTGCGGATCGGTGATCTGATCGTTGGAATTGACCGTGTAGTCGAGTTCGGGGCCGTCGAAATTGCCCTTCGGCTGACTCACGTTGACGTTCGCGAGCAACGTGCGCAGATCGTCGATGTTGAGGTCATAGGCGGCGAGCTTCTGGGGATCGGCCTCCACGCGCACGGCGGGCACGTTGCCGCCTGCCGCCGTGACGAGGCCGACGCCCGGCACTTCCGAGATCTTGGTGCCGAGGCGGTTGTTCGCCACGTCCTGCAACTGGGTGAGCGACATCGACTTCGAGGTGATGGCAAGCGTCATGATCGGCTGGTCTGCCGGATTCACTTTCGCATAGGTCGGCGGCGCGGGCAGGCCGGTCGGCAGATAGCTGCTGGCCGCGTTGATGGCCTGCTGCACGTTTTGCTCAGCGACGTCGAGGCTCAGCGCAAGGTCGAACTGCAACGTGATGACCGACGCGCCTTCCGAGCTATACGAAATCATCTGCTGCACGCCGGGAATCTCGCCGAGCTGCACTTCGAGCGGCGCGGTCACGGTGGTGGCCATCACGTCGGGGCTCGCACCGGGATAGAAGGTCTGCACCTGGATGGTCGGGTAATCGACATCGGGCAGCGACGAGATCGGCAGGAAATGCATCGCGACGAACCCGACCAGCACCATCGCGATCATCAGCAAGGAGGTCGCGACGGGCCGCAGAATGAAGGGACGGGACAGGTTCATGACGCGTGCGGCTGCGAGGCGGATCCCGGCGCGGACGCACTCGCCGCGCCCCCTGCTCCCGATACGCGGATCTTCGCGCCATCGCTCAGACGGTCCATGCCGTCGGTCACCACCGTCGCCCCCGCCGCGAGCCCGGACGTGACGACGGTATGCACGCCGTCGCTCGTACCGATCCCGATCTTGTTCACCGAGACGGTGCCGTTCGCGTTCACGCGATACACGAAGTTGCCCGGCGCGCCGCTCTGCACGGCGGCAGTCGGTACGAGCAACGCGCCGTGAAGCGTGTCGATCAGCAATTTCACGTTCACGAATTCGTTCGGGAACAGCACCTTGTCCGCGTTCGGAAAATCCGCCCGCAAGGTCACGGTGCCGGTGCTGGTGACGATCTGATTGCTGATCGCGTACAGCGTGCCGGTTCCGAGCAGCCGGGTGTTGTCGCTGCTGTAGGCATTTACCGGCAGCTTCGCCCCCTGCCCGAAGCGCTGCAGGATGCCGCCGAGCGAATCCTGCGGCACGGCGAACTCCACGGTGGTCGGCGCAATGGTCGTGATGACGGCGATGCCCGGACTGCTCGATGCCGTCACGTAGTTGCCCGGATCGACGAGCCGCAATCCCATACGCCCCGACACCGGCGCGACGATGCGGCAATACACCAGGTCCAGGTCGAACTGCCTGATGTTGGCGAGATCGGCCTGCACGGCGGCGGCGTCCTGTTGCACGGTGAACTGCTGATCGGCGAAGGTTTGCTCGGCAATCGACTTCTGCGCGTTGAGCTGCGTGTAGCGGGCGAGATCGGCACGGGCCTGTGCCAGCGCCGCGCGATCCTTGGCGAGTTGCGCTTCGGCCTGTTGCTTGTCGATCTCGTACTGGCGCGGATCGATCTGCGCGAGGAACTGCCCTTTAACGACGTCCTGCCCTTCCTTGTACCCCACCTCGGTGAGATAGCCGGACAGTTGCGGCAACACGGTCACCGTGGCGACGGGCGTCACCGTGCCGAGCGCGTTGAGCGTTTCGGGCATGTCGCCCTGCACGACCGTGGCCACCGTCACGACCTGTGCCTGAGCGCCGCGCAACGCCGGCTTGCGCCTGATCACGTGCAGTGTCACGAGCACCGCCACGATGACTACGATGAGCAACAGCACATAGCGCAAGCCGTGCCGTTTGCGGCGCGCGGGCGGCGTGTCGTTCGTCCCGCCGGTGGCGCTCATGCCCGAACCCTTGCGAGGTGTGTGCTGACGTGCAAAGGCGCGTTTCGACTCAGGCACGCGATTGAAGATGAAACGCCTCTGAGCATGTTGATCTCCTCGGTCATGGCGAAAAGAGCAGAGATGACGATTCGTAAGCACCGTTTGATTGCTTGTTCATCCGGGTCGTTCCCGTCTTGGTCGAATCGCAATGCAGACGATAGCCGAGCGTGGGTCGTTACGGGTTACGTGCCGGGAGACTTCGTAACAATCGTCAATCGAATCATGAAACAAAGGGTATTGACGTTTTCATTGCACGCTTGAAAGGACCGCATGCTTCGGTAAGCAAAACCGCCGTTCGTTGCATAGCGTCGAATGAATCCGCGAAAATGAACGGTGTGGACAGCAGGCAGGCGTTGATCCGCCATTTTCGTGTCAGCAAAACGTATGATTCGTATGCCTCACCGGTGTAACGCGCGGTAAAGAAGAATCAGGACGATGCATCGCGCGGCGACATGCTTTGGCGGTAGCCTGTGAGCCATTGACCGTATGCCGACCGTCCCGCGATTCACTCATGCGGAATACCCAAACGCCGCTTCATGTAATGCTGGTCAACGATGACGCGCAATCGGCCGCGTCGATGCGTGCATTTCTTCAGCGGCACGGCATCGAGTTGACCGTGGCGACGCAGGGCAATGGCGTGGAGAAGCGCATCGAGAGCGAGCACCCTGAACTTGTCGTGCTCGATCTGACGATGCCAGTGATCGACACGCTTGCCGCTCTGCGGGCGCTGCGCGGACTGGGCGCCCACGTGCCCCTCATTGTGTTGACGGCTCACCCGCGAGATATCGATCGCGCGCTTGAACTCGGCCTCGGCGCCGACGATTACCTGAGCAAACCTTTCAGCGCGCAGCAGCTTCACGCCCGCATCATCGCGCTGATGCACGGCCCGCGCGCCACTGCGCGCCGCGTCGACCCCTTTCATTTCGGTCCGTTTACGCTGGATTTCTCAACCCGCACCTTGCTGCGTGACCAGACGCCGCTCAAGATATGCGGCAGCGAATACGCGTTGCTCGTCATATTCACGCAGTATCCGATGCAGGCGCTTTCGCGTGCCCGGCTTGTGGAGTTGCTGCACGGGCCTCGCGCAACGGTGACGGAACGCGGCATGGACGTGCCGGTCTGGCGGCTGCGCCGCCTGCTGGAGGAGAATCCCGCCGTCCCGCGTCGCATTCAAACGCTTCGCGGCATAGGCTACATGTTCGTGCCGGACGAGGGCCACTGGATGTGAACGCGCTGCGCCGTATTTATCCTCACTCCGCCCAACAAAGCTCGCCGTCTTCGAGCGCGGGCATATCGACAGGCTCGATCACCTCATACAGGCAGTCTCCCCGTTGCGTCTTGCTCATCGAGCGTACGCAGATCACGGTTCCCGTCGTGGAGAAGAAGACGGGCGTCGCTGCACGCAACGGCGTCTCGACATCGTGCATATAACCGGCCAGCTCCCCTTCCTCGACTTGTTCGCCCAGACGAACCTTCGGTTCGAACACGCCGCGCTCGGGCGAGAGGACGAACGACCTGCCACCGGCACTTTTGAAAAGGCGCATCGGTTGCGCGGCGGCTTGCGGAGTCACGCTGATGATCCCGGTCCGATGCAATACGCGCCGCACACCCGCCTCCGCGAACGCCAGGATGTCAGGCGTTATCCGCGCTGCGCCGCCGAGTTCGGCCGTCAGCACCACCGTACCGGCCCGATCCGCCGCCGAATGAAAGGTGCGCTCCGCGCCCTGGCTGCCGCCGTAGCTGATGATGCAATGGGGCGCCGCAAATGCCTGCGCCAGCGCGAAGGTCTTCGCCACATGCGACGGGCTACCGAAGTCGCGAATGATGGAGCACGGCAGATACTCGAGCGAACGCCCGCCCGAATGCAGGTCGATTGCAACATCGGCCATCGGCAGGAGAACCGATTCGACATAGTGCGCGATCATCGCCGTGGGTCCGCCGTTTCGATCGCCGGGGAAGCTCCGATTGAGATTGCCGCCATCGATGGGCGACGTGCGCGTTCCCGCTGCGGCCGCGGGCAGATTCGCGGCGGGCAGTATGATCAGCCGCCCGTTGACATCGCCGGCATTGAGTTCGAGCGCGAGGCGCGACAGCGTCACCTGCCCTTCGTATTCGTCGCCGTGATTGCCGCCCAACATGAGGACCGTCGGCCCCGGTCTGCCGCGGATGCAAACGACAGGAATCTGGATGCGCCCGTAGGCGGACAGATCGTTCGAATCGGGCACGCTCAGGTAACCGTGCTGCTTGCCCGGAGTTGCAAAGTCGATATTGGTCGTCAGCCTGCTTGCGTTGGCTTCGGTGAGCTTGTCCACGGCGATCTTTCCCTCATCCATTCATGTTCAATACTTCGGAAGGCGTGCCGGTGCGCGCTACCCGCCCCTGTTCGATCAAGGCTACCCGGTCAGCCACTTCGGCAGCGAAGCGCATCTCGTGCGTGATCACCACCATCGTCATCCCTTCCCGCGCGAGCATGCGCATCGCCTTCAGCACTTCCGAGGCCATGCGCGGATCGAGCGCCGACGTCGGTTCATCGAAGAGCATCAGTTGCGGTTCCATCGCAAGCGCTCGTGCAATCGCGACGCGCTGCTGCTGACCGCCGGACAGACTGGATGGGTAAGCATTCGCCTTGCCGGCCATTTCGACGCGCTCCAGCATGTGCATCGCTCGCTCGCGCGATTCCTTCCAGCTTTTCTTCAGCGCGAAACGCAGTCCGGATGCGGCGTTATCGAGGACGTTCAAATGCGGGAAGAGGTTGTAGTTCTGGAACACCACGCCGATCCGGGTACGCATTTCCGCCAATTGCCTGTCCGACGCCTCACGATAACAATGCTTCTCGCGTACGAATCCCACCGGCGTCCCCGCGACGGTCAGCTCGCCGGAGTCGATCTGCTCGAGACCATTGATGCAGCGCAGGAAGGTGGTCTTGCCGCAACCCGATGCGCCGATCAACACCACGACTTCCGACTGTCGGACGGTGAGAGAAAAATCGGCAAGGACGGCAGCGTCACCGAATCGCTTGGTTACGTTGCGCGCACAGACGATATCAACGGGCGCACTCATGCGAGTTCCTCCACGACAGCGCTCCTGACCGGCGCCGCCCCGCTGGAGCGCTGGTAACGGGAAGCCCATCGCTCGACCGCCGCCTGAGCGAGCATCAGCGCGGAGACCATGAACAGGTACCACGCGCTCACCACGAGCAGCAGTTCGATGATGAGAAAGTTGTCGGAGTAGATTTCCTGCGCGTGGGTCATGATGTCGCCTCCGCCGATGACCGCGACGAGCGACGTGTCCTTCATCAGCGCGACCACTCTCGTCATGCCCGAAGGCAGCATCACGCGCAGCGCCTGCGGCATCACGATCTTGAAGAGGATCGTCCGGCTGCGTATGCCGAGGCTCTGCGCGGCTTCGACCTGCCCGCGATCGACGGAGATGATGCCGGAGCGGATGATCTCCGAGAAATAGGCCGCTTCATGCAGCCCGAGTCCGATCATCGACGCAGTCATCGCCGTGATGATCGCGTTCGTCTGTCCTTCCCAGATCGTGCCGAGGAACGGCAACTCCAGATGGATGTGCGGAAAGACGATCGCGAGGTTGTACCAGAAGATCAGCTGGACGAGACCGGGCACGCTGAGAAACGCCCACGTGTAGGTGGCGCTCAGCGTGCGCGCCACCCCGATCCTCGATAACCTTGCGCACGCCAGCAGCAGTCCGCACAACACGCCGATCACCAGTCCGGCAACGGTCAGTACCAGCGTGATTTTCACGCCCGCGAGAATCCGCGGATCGAGCAGAAAGCGCGGGACGGCCGCGAAGTTGATCGCGCGGGTGTGCGCGACATCGAGCGCGAGCGTGGCCAGGATCGTGACGATGGCAATCGATACGATCCAAGCGCCCGTGCGCCTGCGCTTCCGGTACGGCAGCGCGCTGCCGGCGGTAGCAGCGGCGGCGCCGAGCGGCGTGGCCGCGCCTTTCATGATGGGGTTGACCGGCATGCGTGTGCCTCACTGGCCGTCGTTGATGGTGAAGTCGGAAATCTTCTCCGCGCTGACATTCCATTTGTCGAAGATCCGCTCATAAGTCCCGTCGGCTTTCAACGATTGCAGCGCGGCCTGGATGGCCTTGGCAAGTTCGAGATTGCCCTTCTTCACGGCGATCCCGACCTTGCCGGATTCACCGACCATCGCAGGTTTGCCATCGACGCTGACCACTTCCAGCCGTCCTTCCGATTGATCGACCTCGTACACGCCGAGCGCAAAATCGCGCACTTCCGCCGCGCTGCGTCCCGACTTCAGGTCCAGACTGACCTGTGCCTGGCTGGGAAACCTCGAGATCGCGATCGGCTGCTTGCCGTCGGCGGCGCACTTCGAACTCTGCTGTTCGAGAATGGTCGATTGCATGCTGCCTTGCTGGGTCGCGACGGGAAGGCCGCACAGATCGCCGAGACTCCGGATATGCCGCGGATTGCCTTTTTGCACGATGATCGACGTGAACGCCTGCGCATAGTCGACGAAGTCCACCTGCTTGCGCCGCGCCTCGGTATCCGACATGTCCGAGAGCGCCATGTCGAAACGGCCCGACAGCAGCCCGGGGATGATGCCTTCAAACGGCACGTTCGAGAACGACGCCTTGACGCCGAGCTTGTCGGCCAGCGCTTTCCCGAGATCGATTTCGGCGCCCATCATCTGACCGTCCTTGTCGAATTCGAGCGGCGGAAAGCCGATGTAGCTGGCGATGCGCAACACCCCTGCCGATTTGATGACAGCCGGCGTCTGAATCGGGGATTGTGCGTTGACGATCCATGGCGTGCCGAGCGCGAGCAGCGCCAGGATCCATGACAACCACTTTCTGAGCGTTCCGGTCGAGCGATCGAGGTTCACGTTGCATCTCCTGATTCTTTGAATGGTCATGCGTTTGGTGCAGCCAGCGGCGCGCCTGCTGCGACGGGTTCGCGCGCCGAACTGGCCGTCGCGATCATCACGACGGTCGCCCCGTGCGGCAGCGTGCCGTTCGCTTTCAGAATGCGGATGGCGCCGAGCGCCGAGGCCGAGCTGAGTTCAAGATCGAAGCCGTGGCGCGCTGCGTCGCTCTGTGCCACAGCTGCAAGCGTGTCGTCGACGCAGACCGCCGACCCGCGGCTCGCCGTCACGGCTCTGACGGCCTGATCGGTGGTCGTATCGCCGGCGATGGAAAACTGCTGCGTGTCGCCCGAAAAAAGATCCGTCGACTTTGCCTGACCTTGCAGGACTCGCGACAGGCGCGGGAATGGCTCGACCGCATGCAGCCTCGGCACCTTGTCGATCATCCCGGCGCGCTTCAGTTCGTCGAAGCCTTCGCCGATGCCCCATAGCAGATCTCCCCGCGCACACGGCACGACGACATCATCGACGGCCTCTGCCTGCTGGAAGATTTCGTAGGCGACCGTCTTGTAGCCCTGCACGCCATAGGGATTGCTCCCGACCGCGGGCAAGGCGAAGTTGGTGATCGGATACCAGCCTTCCGACACCATCCCGGCCATCACCTTCCAGCGATCCAGATGCGTGCGGCACACGACGATCTCCGCATTCATCCGTTCGAGCAGACTTCGATACGCATCCGAGATCGATGCCGTCACCAGCACGCGGCACTTCACACTTGCAGCCGACGCGTACGCGGCGAGGGAAATCGCTGCGTTGCCGGAACTGGCGCAGACCACGCCGGCGGCACCGGTTTCGATCGCACGGGCCAATGCCAGCGGCGTCATCCGGTCTTTATGGCTGCCGGTAGGGTTCGCCGACTCGCGCTTGAAGATCAGCCTGTCGAGACCCATCGCATCTGCAAGCGCGGGCACATCGACGGCCGGCGTTCCGCCTTCGCCGAGCGACGGAAAGTCGAGGTAGGGCAACCAGGCACCGTACGATCGCATCGGTCCGACGCATGGCGGCAACGACAACTCGCTCGGTCTGTATTCGGCGGCGACCGAGGTCGGCTCGCCGCGGCTTCTCGACGCCGGATCGCCTTCGAACCAGTCTCCCACGCCGAAATGCGATTGACCGTCGAGACTTCTGAATCCAATCAACAAAGGGTTGCGGACAACGTGTTTCATGAATATCCCTGGTTCATGCGAGAACGACTCGCGTTTTACAAGGCAAAGCGAATCCAGTCCGCGAGCGTGATCCGCTGCGACTCGATCGATAACCTCAGGTCTTGCTTGCACAGTGCTGCCGGACTGGGTGGCGTTGCGCGATTGGCGGCGCCGCGGTCCGGAGATTCGAAGAGCGATGACTCGATGCCGGCGGCTTCTTGAGCCCGGTTCATCTTGTTCAAAAGTGTCGAGCCGGCAATAATATCTGTCAAATATCAAATTGCATGTAGTTGATTCAATCGAGATATCAACGCAGCGAGGTGAAAGCATGGATATGCGGCAGATCGAGTTGTTTCGGGCGGTAATGCTGCACAACGGCATCAACCGGGCCGCAGCGGCTTTGGGTGTGGCACAACCGAACATCAGCCGGGCCATCGCCGCGCTGGAGAAAGACGTCGGGTTCCAGCTGTTCAATCGTGAGAAGCAGCGCGTGACACCCACCGACGAAGGGCTGTCGTTCTTCCGCGAAGTGCAGCACAGCTTCGCCGGACTGGACCGGCTTGGTCAGGCTGCGCGGGACATCAAGGAATTCGGTAACGGGCGACTGCGAGTGGCCAGCCTGATGGCGCTCTCGTTCGATTTCGCTCCACGGGCAATGCGTCGCTTCCTCGACCGCTTTCCGGAAGCAACGATTTCATTTCAGTCGAGGCCGAGCAGTCAGGTCTGGGAGTACACGGCGGGCGGATTATGCGAACTCGGATTCGCCGGTCCGAAGGAAGGATTCGCCGGTATCACTACCCATACATTCATGGCGAACAGTGCAGTTGCCGTTCTGCCTAAAGGTCATCGGCTTGCGCGCAAGCATTCGCTTCGGCAAGAAGACTTCGAAGGCGAGCGATTCATCTCGCTGGCGCTCGAAGATCCGACGCGGCATGTAGTGGACCTTGCCTTCTCCGAACGCAATGTCAAACGCAATCTCGTCGCGGAATCGCAATCGGCCAGCGTGCTATGCGCGATGGTTGCGAATGGAATCGGTGTGTCCATTACCGACCCGCTAATGTTTCTCGAAGGCCGCTTCAAGAACATCGTTTTCCGGCCGCTCGAGTTTTCCATCCGGAACGCCATCGAGCTTCTCGTTCCGGCATCACGCAAGCCATCCCGATTGGGCGCCGGTTTCATCAAGGCGATGGAGGAGGAAAAGCTGGCGACGTTCGACGCGTTGCGCAAAGCCGGTTTGATCGAGCAGGACTATCGGTGATGTACTCATGTTCGCGTAAGCGCTTCTATTCAAAACCTGACCTTCGTTGTACCCTTGTCACCCTCTCCGCGGGCCAGAGCGATACAGACAATTCAAATGGACATCAACCGCCTGGACCTCAATCTCCTCAAGATTTTCGACGCTGTTTATCGCCTGCGAAACCTGTCGGAAGTCGCCAAGGAAGTCCATCTCAGTCAGCCGGCGGTGAGTCACGCACTCGGGCGGCTGCGCGAGGCCATCGGCGACCGCTTGTTCATCAGAACGTCCGCCGGACTCGAACCGACGGCCCGCTGCGAGCGCCTCGCGGAACCCATACGTTCCGCGCTCGCCACCATTCAGGATTCCCTGCTGGACTCGATCGAATTCCTGCCGGAAGAATGCACGCGCGAGTTCCGCCTGCTGCTGTCGGATGTGGGCGAGATCCTGTTCATTCCTCGCCTGCTCAGCCGCCTCAACGAGATTGCGCCAAAGGTGAAACTCGCGATCTTCCAGGCGCCGCGTTCGAGCTATGAACAGATGCTGGTGGGACGCGAAGTGGATCTCGTGGTGGGTCACCTGAACATGACCCGGCAGACCATTCGGCATGCCCATGTGTTTCGCGACCAATGCGTGGTCGTGACGCGCAAGCGGGATCGTGCTGACAGCGCCTCCAATGCGCTGACACTCGACGAATTCCAGTCGGGTTCGCATGTCGCCATCAAACAACTGGACGACCCGGTCGAGTCCGCGTTCGAGGATCTCAACATCCGGCGCACGGTGGTCATGCGCATGCCGAACTACTTCGCCTTGCCGAGCGTCATCGCGCAGTCTGATCTGCTCACCACCGTGCCCTCACGCGTCGCCGCGCACTTTCAGCGCAGCATGTCGCTCGACGTATACGACGTGCCCTTCCCCTGCCCGTTCTTCGATGTCCGCATGTACTGGCATACGCGCTTCGACACCGATCCCGCTCACGCATGGCTGCGCGAGACCTTTCTTTCCCTGTTCAAGTCAGACGAGCAATCGGTCGCGGCGCTGACGGCGCGATGATGGTTACCCGAAGGCGATCGTCATAGTCCGCCACGCACATCCATCAGGCAGCCCGTCACATAAGAAGCAGCGGGCGACGCCAGCCACACCACCGCTTCCGCGACTTCGTCCGCCGTTCCCATGCGTCCCAGCGGAATCGTGCTCGCAAAGCGAGCCAGCGAATCGGCCGTGCGCTGCTGGTGCAATTCCGTGTCGATGACGCCGGGCCGTACCGCGTTGACGCGAATGCCTTCCTGCGCCAGTTCCTTCGACAAGCCGATGGTCATCGTATCCATCGCGCCCTTGGTCGCCGCGTAGTGGACCCATACGTTGGGCGCACCCAGCACCGACGCACCCGAAGACATGTTGACGATGACGCCGCCCGCGCCGCCTCGCTCCGTCGACATGCGTCGCACCGCCTCGCGCGTGGCGATGAATGCGCCGATCACGTTGACGCTGAACACCTTCGCCAGGTTGTCGCTATCGAGATCGGCCACGCGGGACGTGCCGCCCGTGATGCCCGCGTTGTTCACCAGCACGCCGATGCGGCCCAGTTCGTCGATCTGCCGGAACGCGTCGAGCAGCGCGTGCTCGTCGCCCATGTCCGCGCGGATCGCCCACGCCTTGCCCGCGTTTGTTTCGATCTCGTCGACGACACCCTGCGCAGCAAGCGCGTCGTTCTTATAGAGAATCACCACGGGATGCGTCATCGCGGCGCGACGCGCAATGGCCGCGCCAATGCCGCGGCTGCCGCCCGTGATCACGAACAGTGGTTTATCGCTCATCCAGCTTCCTTTTCCAGTCTGATCGAGGTCTAGTAAGCGCCGTCGTTCGCATGCGACGCGCTCTTCGCGACAAGAGCCGCGTTCCTGAAACTGCGCGCAAGCTCGGTTGCCGCACGCACCAGCAAGGTCGTGTCGACACCGACGGCCACGAACTGCGCGCCGGCCTCCAGATAGTCATGCGCGAGCTTGCCATCCGTCACGAGGACACCCGCCGCCTTGCCTGCGCTTCGCACCACCGCGATGCCCTCGATGATCGCCGCTCGCACATCGGGATGATTGGCCTGGCCGCGCAAACCCATGTCCGCGGACAAATCGGATGGGCCGAAGAACACGCCGTCGACGCCCTCGGTCGATGCGATCTCGTGCAGGTTGCTCATGGCTTGCCGTGTCTCGGCCTGAACCAGCAAGGCAACCTCGCCGTTGGCCTGATTCAGATAGTCGTCGATCTGGTTCCAGCGCGACGCCCGCGCCAGCGCTGCCCCAAGCCCCCGTATGCCCTCGGGCGGATAGCGCATGGCCTGCACCATCAGGCGTGCTTCTTCGGCGGTGTTGATCATTGGAATGAGCAGCGTCTGCGCGCCGATGTCCAGGTATTGCTTGACGAGCGACACATCGGCACGCACCGGACGTACAACTGCGTGCGACGAATACGGCTCGATCGCACGAAGTTGGTCCAGCGTCGTCCGTACATCGTTGGGCGCGTGCTCGTTGTCGAGCAGGAGCCAGTCGAAGCCCGTTCCGGCGAGCAGCTCGGCGGCATTGGCGTCGGCGAGTCCCACCCACAGCCCGATCTGCCGCTCTCCCGCGTGCAGCGCCCGTCGAAATGAATTTTCGCGAATCTGCATCTAGAGTCCTCAATGGAAGCGGAACGAGATCGCGCCGAGCGGACCGTAGTCGACATGGAAGCTGTCGCCGAATGCCGCGAAGCACGGTCGCGTGAACGAACCCGCCAGCACGATGTCGCCCGCCTCGATCTGTTCGTCGTAGGGCGCGATCTTGTTCGCGAGCCATGCCACGCCGTTTGCCGGATGATTCAGCACGCCGGCCGCGAGCCCGGTTTCTTCGATGACGCCGTTCTTGTAGAGCATCGCGCCGATCCAGCGAAGATCCACTTCCAGCGGGTTCATCGGACGTCCGCCGAGAACGATGCCGGCGTTCGCCGCGAAGTCGCTGATGGTGTCGCAGACCCGGCGCATCGCGCCCGTTTCGCTGTCGCGCTGTTCGATGCGCGCATCGATGATCTCGATGGCCGGGACCACATAGCTCGCCGCGGACAGTACGTCGAACATCGTGATACCCGGGCCCTTGAGCGGACGGCTCATGACGAAGGCCAGCTCCACTTCGACGCGTGGCGCGATGAAGCGATCGAACGGGATATCGCCGCCGCCCTCGAAGAACATGTCGTCCATCAGGGGCGCAAAATCGGGCTCGGTAATCTGGCTTGCCTGCTGCATCGCACGCGACGTCAAGCCAATCTTTCGTCCCTTGATCTTGCGGCCGTCCGCGACTTCGAGCGCGACCCACGCACGCTGGATCGCATAGCCGTCGTCGACGGTCATCTGCGGATACTGTTTCGTGAAATGCGGCAACTGGACGCGCGTCCTGCGCGCCTCATACAACTGGCGGGCGAGTTGCGCGATGGTGTCTTGCGGAAGCATGAATCGACCTTTTCCTTTTGGCTGTCGGATGGAGGTTGCATGGGACCGTCATGAATCAGCCCGCCATGCGCGGACCGACATAACCCGTCTGCCCGGCTTCCGACCCGAGGTTCAGAATGGGGCCGTCCATGCGCTCCTGCCAGATCAGCGACTCCATACCGATGTGCAGCGGATGATCCTGGATCGTGAGAATGAAGGTGGCCTCTTCATCGTAGTAGTGCGCATGCTCCGACCACGACGGTCCCGAGAGCAGCAGGTCGCCCGCCTTCCATGGAATCTCGACGCCATCGACGATGCTTCTTCCGTGCCCCGTGAAGTGATAGTTGATCGCGACCGAGCTGTGCTTATGACCACGTCCGACCTTGCGTGCCGGCTTTCCCACGGGATGCGAGAAGATCGTGGCGAAGAACGAGTGGGTCGTGCCGTTGCGACGTTCCGTTGCCGGGTTATAGAGAAGGATGATGTTGCGCTTCGCGTCGCCGTTCTCCATCGTCAGCATGTCGGCGACGGCTTCCCACGGCCACACCAGCGGCCGGTTGCGCACCACTTCGATATCCGTCAGGAATTCATAACCGCGCAGCCGCGCGCCTGCGTCGGAGATCTGCCGGTCAGGCGCGTTGTTGCGGTTATAGCTGTGGTCGAGTCCGGTCGCGGAGATCTCGACGTTGCGTTCGGTGACCGAATCAGCATAGTTGATCCAGTGCACGGCCAGCTTGCGCAACAAGGGCGCGTTGGAATACGTGAGACGCACCCAAGGCTCGTCGCCGGTGTTCTTGTGCGAATACGCCTGCATCGAAGGTATGGTGAGCGTTCCCCACTTGCTCAACTGGTGCGCTTCCGTCCCGACCTTGACGCTACCCGAGCCACGGATGCAGAACTCGATCTGATTGGAATTGCGCATCAGCGCACGCGTCTCTTCGCCTGGATTGACGACGCTGATGGTGACGTCGATGCCGGGCGCGAAGCCCATCGAGCCATCCGTGCACGACGGATGAACGATCAACGCCGCACGCCGGCCGTCCTCGGGCAGCGGCATCTCGCTCAGTCGGCTGATCTCGCGCTCGATCTCCTCGCGCGGGACGAGCAGCGGTTGCCAGGGTGTGATGGGCGCCGGTGCGGCTGCGCTGCCGTCCAGCATCGTGAATGTGGGTTCGCTCATGGAGTCCTCCGATATGCCTGAACTTGTTGTGAGGTGGGAGCCGGTCAGTTCCTGGACCAGCGGATTGGCGCAGGACCGCTGAGCGGCAGACGGATCTCCGCGCCGTGTCCCGTCACCGCGCGCTCATAGGCAAGCTTGGCGACAGCCAGATCCGATATGCCCATGCCCATGGCCTTGAAGAGCGTGATATCGCCTTCACGCTTCCTGTCGAGGCCGTGTCGAATGACGTCGGGCAAGGTCTGAACGTGTGCCCAGCCTTCATTCGCCGAGCCGAAGAAGTCGATGAATTCGCGGGACGCCTTTTGCGTGTTGACGAGGTTGTCGACCACGATCGCGCCGGCGCGCTCGAACACGTCGGGAAAGAACTCCGCGTTGTGCGGCAGGATCGCGCCAACCGCATTCAGGTGCGCATTGGGCGCAAGCAACCGCGCGTCGAAGAAAGGCTGCGTCGCCCGCGTGACGAGTGTCACGATTTCGGCGCTATCGACTGCATCTTCGAGCGAGGTTGCCTCGACGACCTGCACCGAGCCTAGACTGGTTGCCACCTTCTCGAAGAACGCGTGACGCTTCTCGGCGGTAGGACTCCAGATGCGCAAACGCTTGAGCGGCCGAACCGCGTTGACGGCAAAAATCTGCGCGAGTGCCTGACGCCCGCTGCCGATGATCGCCATGTCGCTCGCGTGCCTGTCGGCCATCCAGCGCGTGCCGACAGCGGTCATCGCGGAGGTCCGGATCTGGCCGAGCGTGTTTGCTTCGAGCATGGCGAGCAGCCGGCCGTTCTCGGTGCTGAACAGCGAGAACACCGCTTTCGCGCCGGCGGCGGTATGCACCCATGTCTTGAAGCCGCACACGCCTTCGCGCAACGACGCGGAGCCGAGCGCATGCATGGAGCCGCCATCGCCGATATCGCCGATTGCCTTGGGAACGTTGAACGCCGTGTCGTTGGCGATCTCGCCGAGGCTGTTCTCCAGCGCATCGATGGCGTCGTCGAGCGGCACCAGATTCGATACATCGGATTCAGTTATCCAGATTGCTTCTTGTGTCATCAGTTATCCTGCCAAATGTGAATGGAGTGTGGGGCGATCGTGGTCGCTGCCGGCTACATCGAATCAGATGAATGGAAGATGACGCTCGCTCGACTTGCTCGCGATCAGCCAACGCTCGCCGTCGAAGACCAGCGTGTCGATGCAGCGCCGCACTGCCGAGGGTGTCATCGACGGTGTGTCGCTTGCGTCCGTGCGTTGCGCTTCGAAGGCCATCAGGAAGAAGCTCACTTCGGCATGGGTACGATCCACCCGCGCCACCAGCGGATTGCAGACAGCATGGAACGTTCTCCGGGTCTCGGGACGCGCAGCGAGCGCCCGGGCGATGCTTTCGCGGCCGCGCAGTGCTTCGCCGTTCCGATGCCACACGCCATCCGGCGCGAACAACGACACCGCCAGCTCGTGGGTACGCTCGTCGAGACAGCGGAAGAATGCGAAGACGGTTTCCGTACACGCCTTCGACGCTGCAAGCGCTGCTTCATCCGACATGCGGCCTCCGCTCGTTGGTCACCGTATTGGCAAGCGTGCCGATGCCCGACACGTCAACTTCGAAGACATCGCCTTCCCGCAGATAGCGCGGCGGCTTCCGGGTCATGCCCACGCCTTCGGGCGTGCCGGTGGCGATGACATCGCCGGCATCGAGCGTGGTGAAGGAACTGAGGTAGGCGATCAACTGCGGCACGCTGAAGATCAGATCATCCGTTCCGGAGCGCTGTACTTCTTCGCCGTTGAGCCGGCCAGTCAGCACGAGCCTGCCTGGATCGGGCACTTCATCGGCGGTGACGATCCACGGACCCAGCGCGCCCGAACGCTCGAAGTTCTTGCCCGGCGTCGCCTGTGTGTTGTGCTGCTGGAAATCCCGCACCGAGTTCTCGGCCATGCACGTATAACCGGCTACGTATTCGAGCGCGTGCTCGACGCTCACATGCCGCGCAGGCTTGCCGATGACAACCGCCAGTTCCGCTTCGTAGTCGAAGCAGTCGGAGTTGAAGGGACGCACTACCGGCTCGCCATGTCCGACCAGCGAACTGGCGAAGCGAACGAAGATGGACGGATACTCGGGAAAGGCACGCTTCATTTCCACCAGATGCGCGCGATAGTTCAAGCCCGCGCATATGATCTTCGCATCGCGCCCGACCGGCGGCAGAAGCCTCACGGCGGAGAGCGGCACGGTCTCGCCAGCGGCGCCGGAGCGCGCCTGTGCTATGGCCTGTTCGAACGTATCGGCAGCGTCGATCGAGGTCACCTGGTCGTCATTCAGAACGCCCCACCGCTGGCGACTTGCGTGCTCAAAACGAACAATTTTCATCTCGCACTTTCCATTGAAGAATTCACTTGCGTATCGAAACCATGCGTCGTGACGCGGGGATCAACGCGGATAGCGGTACGGGCCGATCAAGGTGATCGCGAATGCGCTGACGACGCATGCAGCCGACGCGAACATCATCACGGGCGTGTAGCTTTGCAGGCGATCGAAAGCGATGCCGAAAAGAATCGGTCCGCCCAGCGTGCCGAGACAGAACAGCGAAATCATCACGCCGTACACGGAGCCGAACGAGCTCAGACCGAAGTAGCGCTTCACCAGGAACGGCATCAGATCGCCTTCCGCGCCCACGAGCATGCCGGTCAGTGCCGCGCCCGTCGCCAGCAACGCGTAGGACGGGTTGTGCGACGAGGTTGCGAGGATCAGCCCGCCGACAGCGCCCAGCAGAAACGCGCCGCAGGCCACCACGCGAGCCGGCACGATGTCCAGCAGCACGCCCGCGCCGAATCGGCCGATGGTGAGGCCGATCGCCGAGAACGCCGCGCCGGCCACGGCCTGGTTCGCCGACAAGCCTTTGTCGGTAAGCAACGCGGGAATATGCACGATGCTGCCCAATCCGACCGCCGCCACAATCGCGATGCTGATGCTGATGATCCAGAAGCGCGGCTCGGCCAGCGACTCGCGCAGCGAGTTCGACGGTCCGTGCTTGCCGCCGCGGGAGGCTGCGGGAATCGGCAGCGTTGCCTGGCGGTCGACGCGCAGTAGCAACAGCGCGGCCACACCCATGACTGCCGCGAGCACGCCGAGCACGGCATAGGCTTGCTCCCAGCCGTAGCGGGTCATCGCCCAGCGCGCGACCCAGGGCGCCGACGCCGCACCGATTCCCGCGCCGATCGATGCAACCCCGAACGCAAAGCCCGTCCGGCGCTCGAACGAACGCGCCAGGATCGGCAGGTAGCCGACCGGCGAAGTCGCGACGCCAAGCAGCCCGATCACGAAGGTCTTGAAGCCGATCAACAGCGGCGTTGCGGGGCCGACGCAGATCAGGAGGAAACTCGCCACGAACAGCGCGAGCGACCACGCGATCACGCGATAGGCGCCGTAGCGGTCCATCAGCTTGCCGGCGATCGGTGCGCCCAGCGCAAGTCCGAGCGATGCCATGGCAAGACAGGTGGACGCGACCGCACGGCCGGAGCCGAGCGATGACGCGATCGGCAGCAAAAAGACGCCCGTCGTGCCGGCGAACAGCGAGGTGTAACCGCCTGCCAGTCCCAGCGACGTCGCGAGCAGCAGAATGGCGCTGCGCATGACGGAGTGCCGGGTATCACTCGAAGATGCGGCAATCGGCTCCGAAAGGGCCGTGTGCGAGCCTTCCATCGTGGTGTCTCCTGGATTTGATCTGGATTTTTTATGAATGAAATCTAGCGGATCTGCGCAGGCGTTGACACTGAAACCTGTGCATTCGCCAAGTGCACGCGCTGCATCGGGCCTAGAAGCGATGGGCGATGTCGGCGCGCACGGCGGTCTGGGCATGGGTCGCGGACGGACTCAAGCCGGAGATCGACGCGACTGCGGCATTGCCGGTCGAGTCGATTCCGCTCGCGCGCTGATAGACGGCGGTGGTGTAGACCGTGGTGCGTTTGGAGAGCGCGTAGCTGGCTCCCAGACCGAGCTGGCGATACCAGGCGCCTTCGTGCCCGCCCACCGATGCCGAGCGTGTCAGGCTCGCCGTCACCCCGGCGAGCAGCGCCGCCGAGAACTGGTAGCGCAGGTTCAGTTCGACCGTGTTGATGGCCGCCGTGCCCGTGTATCCGAGCGGATTGGGCCCGGACGTCGCGACATCGCCGAGACCTGTGTAACGGACATTGGTGTAGATGACGCCGGCGGTGGCCGCCTGCCACGTGACGGATGCGCCGGCCCCGAAGAGATCGAACGCATTGGCCGATGCATAGCCCGCATACAGTGGATTGCTCTCGGGCGTCGTCGCACTGCCGAGCGAGCCGAGATTGTTTGCACCGACACCCGCACCGTTCGGATTCGCGCCATAGAAGGCGACGTTCGGATTGCGCACGGAGAGCCAGGCGGTACCGGCACGCAGCGCTCCGCCGTCGTAGGCGGCGCCGAGCGACCAGGCCGAGTTGCGCGCATTCGATCCTGCTGCGCCGCCCACGCTGTACAACGCTTCCGCCGTGATGCCGCCGATCTTCGGCATCACGTATTTGATGCTGTTGTTCAGCCGGCGCGTGCTCAACAGGTTGTCGATGTCGCCTGGATGCGTGGCCGCATAGCCGCCGAACTGCCACGCGGCGGAGAACGGTGCAACGATGTCGAGATGCGGATCATATTGCCGGCCTAGGGCGACCCGGCCTAGTCCCGACTCGATGCCCACGAAAGCCTGCCGGCCGAACTCGCTGCCGCCTTGCGCAAAGGCGCCGTTGTTCAGCGTAAAGCCGCTTTCGAGCGTGAAGAAGGCTCGCAAGCCGCCGCCCAGTTCTTCGGTGCCGCGAATGCCCCAACGACTTCCGCTCAGGCCGAACGCGCCGTCGGTCATGGCGAGCTGGTTTCCACCGCCGACCGGACGACCCTTGACTACGGCTCGCTGCGAGCCGACCGCATAACTGATCCCGACATCCAGAAGACCATACAGCGTGACGCTCGATTGTGCGTAGGCGGGAACCGCGAGCGCGCCAGGGACGAGTGCCAATAGCACGTACCTTTTCATCCAATCTCCTCCGAGTTATTTTTTATATGCTTCGCTTGAGTGGAAGCGCGTCCTTTTGCGTTTTTGTTGCAAGGCTGCAAGCGCGAACGGACGCTGCGAATCTATCGGATCACGGATGCAACCGACACTGAAACCTGCGCATGAGAGACATGCATGAGGCGAATTGGGGGTTGCTTCGGTTGGGTTTGGGGCAAGGTGCGTTCAATGCCCCTTATCGAAATCACTGCGTCCCTCCCGGGGAATTTCGCGACTTCTCTGGAGACAAGGATTTGTGGTGTCGCTGGCGTGCGGCGGTTGGTGAACCAGTTCAGCTCAGCTCTCGCTGACACCTTTCGGTGTAGCAACACTCACCAGGCGGTAGAAGCGCAGAGCGGGATGACGGGATGGCGGAAGCTGCGATGGTGCCGGGACCAGGGTCGCGCCAAAGTCTGACTAACGCTGCGAGAGACATCAAATGAATGTGTTCGTCGACCATCCGGCGGTGCTGTTCGCAGTTTTGCTCGCCCTTTTCATCGGCGCGGTGGCCTTCGGCGCGTTTGTTTTGCGACGTCTGGCCGTGTTGCCGCCCGATGACCGCGACGACTGCAACATCATTCAAACCTCCACGCTGACGCTTCTCGCGCTTCTGGTTGGATTCAGCCTGTCGATGGCGGTGAATCGCTACGACGTCCGGGAGTCCTTGGAAGAAAGCGAAGCCAACGCCATCGGCACCGAGTACGCGCGAGCTGACCTGGTCGATTCCGCCGTCGGCGCCATCACGATCCTTCCGGCGACGGTCGCGTTGTCGCTTGCACTGATCGCGGACATTGACAGCCCAAAGGGCGGTGTCATCCGCGTCGAACTGCGGGACCTCGGAAGGCTGCTGACGTCACTTGAGCCGTGATCCCCGATGCTCGATACGGCGCTGCCGGGGCCCTGGCCGTTTGGTTCCCTGCCTTACACCGTGCGTCGCTTTCCAGGTTGCACGATATGCTGAGAGCAAAGTCTCAAAGATGAAAATCAATGCAAGACCGTCAGCGGCTTGCGGGTCAGATGCCAGAGTCGGAAGAGCACAAGCCATCTTCGCAGCAGGCCAATGCGGCTCGCATCCAGCACCACGACGTCCGCGCCACGATTCGCGTGGGCCGCAATGGACTTCTCGGCCGAACCGAAGATGCGCTTCCAGGTATAGGGAACACCGGCGTCTTCCAGCACCGCACATGTGCTCGTCAAGGCATCTCGCATGAAATCCTTCTCTTGCCGACGCAGCGCCGATCGGGAGTGAAACGCGACCGCGCGGCTTTGAGCCGCATCATCGAGGATCTCGATCACTTCAACGTGAGCGACGCACTTCTCCGCAAAGAGAAACGCCGCATGACGCGCCGCTTCGAGCGCACCGGCCGGGCAAATCACGGGAATGAGCAGCTTGAGCATCTCAGTCTTCTTCAATGCGGATTGAGCAGTCTTCATTGCAGCACCACGTGCATCAAGATCGCGCAAAGCTTCAGTTCGCCGGTATAAAACTTTCGTAAAGATTCAGCCTGTACAATGGCGGAAGGGTGTCAGGCGAATTCGCGTTTGACAGGATCAGCGTCGGTCGGGCCGCCACGCTGGATCCTTGACGTCCATTTCATGCTCCAGCATTCCGCACGACAAGCCCGGCACATCGCCCGACAAGCCCTCACCGCACTCGAGCATTTCCTGCACGTCGAGGCTGCGAGCGGCATCATTCTTCTCATTGCCGCCGCTGCTGCTCTTCTTTGGGCCAACTCGCCCTTCGCTGACGCATACCATCACCTTTGGGAAGCGCCGATCGCCTTCAAGGTCGGATCGTTCGAGTTCTCCAGGCAGTTGCACTTCTGGATCAACGACGGGCTCATGACGGTGTTTTTTCTGGTCGTGGGGATCGAGATTCGCCGGGAGATGCACGAGGGATCCCTGAGCGATCTCCGGCAGGCCGTTTTGCCGCTCGCAGCGGCCGTCGGCGGGGTGATTGCGCCCGCGCTCATTTACCTCGCGGTCAACTATTCATCGGGAGAAATCCGCGGCTGGGCGGTGCCGACTGCAACGGACATCGCTTTCGCTGTCGGCGTGCTGGCGTTGCTCGGGAAATCGATTCCGGGAAACTTGCGCATCTTTCTTCTGACGCTTGCAATCGTCGATGACATCATCGCGGTATTGATCATCGCGGTCTTTTATTCTTCCGGCCTCGACTACGCCGGCTTCGGAATCGCGGCCGCCGGTGTCGTGATGGTGCTGGTCATGCAGCGCATGAGCATCGGCGCCGCGGCGGCCTATATCGTTCCCGGCTCGGTGATCTGGACGGGTCTGCTCGTGAGCGGAGCGCACCCGACGCTTGCGGGCGTCGTGCTCGGATTGATGACGCCCGTCGCGCCCACTTTCCACCGCGAGCGCGCGCTCGTCGAAATGTCGCAGGCGACTGCCAGTGTCACACAAAAGAGCACCGCCCACGAGAACGCCGACAAATTGGCCAGACCGCTGCAGATGTTACGGCTGGCGCAGCGCGAGATGCTGGCGCCCGTAGTTCGCGTGCAATGGTCGCTCCATCCGTGGGTCGCCTACGGCATCATGCCGTTGTTTGCGCTGGCCAATGCGGGCGTGAGTTTTACGGGTCTCGATCCGTCCGGCGGCCAGGCTCACTATGTGTTGGTCGGTGTGGTGGCTGCGCTTGTGCTCGGAAAACCGCTGGGCGTGTTCGTGTCGACGTGGACGCTGGTCAGGACGGGATTGTGCCGCTTGCCTGATGGTGTGGCGTGGGGCGGCGTGATGTTGGTGGCGTTGCTTGCGGGCATCGGCTTTACCATGTCCATCTTCATATCGATGCTCGCGTTCGACGATCCTGAGACGCTTTCCGTCGCCAAACTCGCAGTCCTGATCGGCTCGGTGCTCGCGGGTGTGCTCGGATTGGGATGGGGCATGATCTACGCGCGACGCCGCCCGGTCATCGGGCCGTCTGCTTAGGCGCATCTCTCATCCGCCGACGCCGGGACCTTGCGAACGAGTCGTTACGTGAAGGACTCAGCCACGCTTCGTACCTGTTTCTTGTCGTCTTCGAGGGTCATCGCGTCTTCGGCGCGTGTCAGTGCGAGCTGCGACTGATGACGCGCGGCTTCGCGAAACGCGTCATCACCCATTTCGACAAGCGCCCGACAAGTCTTCTGCAATCGAAGCTGTATCTCGACAAACCTTGAGCGTCGAGTGCGGCCATGTCCACGTACTGCACGTATCCGGTCACACCCGCGTGCAAAGGCTCGGCGCTGTCCGGAATATCCGTCGCGGGATCTTTGAGTTCTGTACCGCCAAGGAAAGGCTCACCGAGCCGTGCATCGATTGCGGCCTGTGTCGCCTGCTCGACCCTGTCGGTCGTCTCACCGACGCGAGCAAGCCCAAGCAGCGTGAGGTGATCGTCATCATGAACAGCACCGACCGTCCTTGCGGTCCGTACACGCCGACCTTCAACACGACCAGCGCGACCATGCTGAACAGGAAGGAACCGACAAAGGTCGACAATGCGTTCTGCGTGACGCTCCCCTGAATCAGGAGAAGAATTGCACGCGGGGTGACGTTATTCGTGGCCGATCCATAGGCCGACGTCATGATGCTCAGGGAGAAGGTGGTGACTCGTTGCCCTGACCCACTGTTTTCGTATGAACAGCAGCAGTATCGATTGCCAACGTGCCACGCGCGCCTCCATGCGACTTCAGAATCGAAGTGACGGCGTCAAAAGCACGTTGCGCGCCTACGTATCTCAATCTTGCCATTCAACCCGCACGCCTGTCGCATTCGCACGGCGGCATCGCCTGACGAATCGCCTTCTGCCACGCTATGCCCACGTCGATACCCAACGTCGGAGGTGCATCAGAATGGCCAAGAAATATGCGGGCGGCTGCGCATGCGGTGCAGTGAGATTCGAATTCGATACCGATCCCGGCTTCATCGCCGATTGCTACTGCCGGGACTGTCAACGGGCGAGCGGCGGCGTGATGGCCACGTTCGTCGGCGTTCCGGAAAACGACTTCACGTTGCTGAGCGGCAAGCCGAAGTCGTTTGCCTATATCGCGGACTCCGGCAAGCGAATCGACCGGAACTTCTGTCCCGATTGCGGCTCGCGCCTGTTCACGAACCACGCCGGCGCGTTTCCGGGCACGGTGTTCGTGATGCTGGGCAGCCTGGACAATGCCGAAACCATCCAGCCGATGCTCGAAATGTTCACGAAGCGCCGACACACATGGCTCAAGCATCCTGACATTCCGCAGTTCACGGACATGCCTTCATGACGCATCGGCGGCTCAGTTCACCAGCGTCTCCCGCTTCTTCTGCCGCAACGCGACACCCGGCCACAACTGGGCGCCGCCGCGTTCGTATTGCCCAGGATAGCGAATCCGGCTGACGTCGCCGAGCACTTCGGCGGCGTGCCACGGCCATCGCGGGTCGTCGATGAACGCGCGCCCGAGCGCCACGCAATCGGCCTGCTGGTTCGCGAGAATGGCCTCGGCCTGATGCGGATCGGCGATAAAGCCGACGGCCCGCGTGACCATGCCCGTGCGGCGCTTGACCTCTTCGGCGAGATGCACCTGATAGCCCGGTTCGACGGGAATGGCGGCAGGCGCCACTGCCCCCGAGGTCACGCAGACGTAATCGACGCGGATCGCTTTGAGCGCGTCGGTGAACGCGACACATTCGTCGATCGTGATGCCGCCGTCCTTCCAGTCGGTCCCGGTGATGCGAAAGCCGAGCGCGATATCGGCGCCGAGCGCGTCGCGCACAGCGGCGGCGATATCGAGCGGCAGACGCATGCGGTTCGCGAGGCTGCCGCCGTATTCGTCGTCACGCTGATTGGCCAAGGGCGAAAGAAACTGATGCAGCAGATAGCCATGCGCGGCATGAATCTCGACCACCTCGAACCCGAGACGCGCCGCCCGCTTCGCGGAATCGACGAAGCTGTCGCGCACGCGGCGGATGTCGTCCTTCGTCATCGCCTGCGGGGTGTGCCAGCCGTCGGTGAACGCAAGCGACGACGGCCCCTGCGTCTGCCACGGGTCCTCACCCTCGCCGAGCGCACCACGCCCTTCCCACGGACGTTGCGCCGAAGCCTTCCTGCCAGCGTGGCCCAGCTGGATGCCCCAGCGCACGCCCTGCCCGACGCCACGCGCCGCGGCCATCACGCGCCCCAGCGCGGCTTCGGTGACATCGCTATACAGCCCGAGACAGCCATGCGTGATGCGCCCATGCCGTTCGACGGCAGTCGCTTCGAGCATCACCAGCCCCGCACCCGAGACGGCGAGCTGCATGAGGTTCATCAGATGCCAGTCGCTGGCGCAACCGTCGTTGGCGCTGTACTGGCACATCGGGGCCACGACGATACGGTTGTCGAGTTCGACGGCACCCATGCGCAAAGGGGAAAAAAGAATACTCGTCATGCCTTGTCCAGATGATGTGGAGCGCTCCGCGAGGCGAAACGCGGAGCGTCGAAAGAAAAAACGTCAGGCCGCATTCGCCTTCGCATACGCGGCGACTTCCGCGTGCGTGGCGAACCAGACGTCCTTGGTCTTCATGTAGGTGATCAACTCGTCGAGGATCCAGATGCGCGAGCGCGCCGTGATGATGTGCGGATGCATCGTCAGCTGGAACAGGCCGCCGCTCTCGTACGCGTGGTCGAACTCGCGGCGGAAAATCTCGAAGACATCGGTAGGCGGCGTATACGGGCGCAGCGACTGGAAGCGATGCATGCTGAAGTACACGGCATCGTCGCGAATCCATTCCACCGGCAGTTCCACCACGCCCGTCGCCTCGCCTTCGAGCATCAGCTCGTAACAGTCTTCGTCCGCCATCAGCGACGAATCGTAGAGCAGGCCCATTTCCTTCGCGATGCGCAGCGTATGCGGGCTGAAGTCCCACGAAGGCGTGCGCAATCCGACCGGCCGCACGCCCGTGATCTTCTCCAGCGCGTCCGACGAGCGCAGCATCAGATCGCGCTCGTCCTCGTAGGACAGCACCGAGTTGAGTTCGTGAATCCAGCCATGAATGCCGATCTCATGTCCTTCGGCGATCACGCGGCGCTGTTCGTCTTCATGCAGCATGGCCGCGACCGCCGGCACATAGAAGCTCGCCTTGACGCCGTGCCGTTCCAGCAGTTCAAGCAGTCGCGGCATGCCGACGCGCGCGCCGTATTGCCCCCAGCTCATCCGGCTGATGGACTTGCCGCCGTCGCGCAGTTCGTTGGTCTCGTGATCGCTGTCGAACGACAGGGCCACCGCGCAACGTGCGCCGTCCGGCCAGTGCGCGGGCCGCAGACTGCGCCCCGCGCGCGTGTGATTCACCTTCGCGCGCCAGGTTTCTTCCGGCCATTGCCAGGGTTCGAGGGTCTGCTTCGAAAGATCGTTTGTCATCCTGGTTTCCTTTGGTTCAGATTGGGACCGGCTTTATCGGCCGCCATCGACGGACAGAATCTGCCCGTTGACGAAGCCCGACAGCTCCGACGCGAAGAACAGCACCGCGCGCGTGATGTCCTCGGGCGTGCCGAAGCGCCGCAGCGCAATGCCGTCGAGCAGGCTGCGCTGGCGCGCTTCGCCCATCGCGGCCCATTGCTTTTCGGTGGCGTCGTTGGTGCGCACGAAGCCGGGCGCGACCGAGTTCACGCGAATCCCGTGCGGTCCGAGTTCGTGCGCGAGTTGCCGCGTGAGGCCGAGCACCGCGTGCTTCGCGGAGCAGTACGCCTGCACGCCAGTGAGCGAAGCCTGCAAGGCCGCGCCGGAACTGATGTTGATGATCGCGCCGCGTCCCGCGCGCTTCATGCCGGGCGCGGCCGCGCGGCTCAGCGAGAAGGTCGTGCCGAGGTTGATCTCGATCACGCGGTCCCATTGTTCGTCGGTGACTTCATCGACTGGACGCGGCGCCTGTCCGGCCACGCCGCCCGCGTTGTTGACGAGCACGTCGAGCGCACGGCCGCTGTGTTCCTCGATCCCGCGAACCCATGCCGCAGCCGCCGTGCGATCCGTCAGATCGACAACCTTCGTTTCGATGCGCGGCGCGGCGAGCGTCGCGAGTTCGTCGGCGCGGATATCGCAGGCATAGACGTGTGCGCCGAGTTCCGCGAACGTCGTGGCGATCACGCGCCCAAAACCGATGGCCGCACCGCTGACGGCCACCACCTGCCCTTCGAAGGAAATGTTCATGTCTCGAGTAGTTCGTTGAGGTTGCGGTCGGACAGCGTGCGTTCACCGTCCTCGATCTCGTGGATCATGTCGCACAAGGCATTCAGCTTCACGCAGTCGATGCCGTGCGTGCGGCCCGTCTCCACCACCGGCTTGATCTGCATGTCCACTTCCGTACGGCGCTTGCGCACCGCGAGATCGCGCCATACGCCGGAATGCGTCTTGGCGTTCGGCCGGTTGAACGCCACCATCGCCGCGACGCTCGCGCGGGCCGCGGCTTCGTCGGACTGCGGCGTGAACGCGGCCGGATCGAAGCCATTGAAGCCGCGCGCGTTCACCCCTTCCGCCTGCGCCACCTGCAGGACTTCGGTCGCCATCTCGCGCCACAGCGGCAGCAGTTCGGGACGTTCGAGACAATCGGCGATGCCCAGTTGCCCAACCGCCTGCGCGAACAGCAGCGAGCCATAGGCCAGCTTGCCCCACAGGTAGGAGAAGATTTCGTTGGTGAGGACGGCGTCGGGTTCGAATTGCTGCATGAGTCCGTGCAGCGCCTGGATACGCTCGGTCGAGGCGCCATCGATTTCCCCGACCACCACCGCCGCCCGGTTGCCGTAGTGAATCTCGCCCGGCTTGATCCAGTCCGCGCCGAAGTTGACGAATGCGCCGACCGTCCGCTCGCGGCCCACGACCTGCGCGATCACGTGCTCGCACAGTCCGTTCTGCAGCGACAGCACATAGCCGTCCTTCGTCAGATGCGGCCACAGTGCTTCACACGCCTCACGTGTATGGTGCGCTTTCACGGCGAGGAAGATGCGGTCCCACTGCCCGTCGATTTCACCCGGAAGGAAAGCTGGCGCGCTTACCGTAAATCGATCTACCGGACCGGTGATCGACAAGCCACGCGCCGGATCGCGGATCGCTTCCACGTGCTCGCGGTCGATGTCCACGAAGGTGATGTCGTGACCCGCGCGCACGAGATACGCGCCGATCGTTCCGCCGATGGCGCCCGCGCCCCAGATCAGAATGCGTTGTTTCATTGAAGGTTTGCCCGTTGGTTTAGCGAAGCCGCTCGCGTGCGGTTTCGCGGAAAGTCGAGATGACGATGCCGGAGACGATCGCCGCCGCCGTCAGATAGAAAGCCGGTGCGATGGGCGAGCCGGTCACGCCGATGAGCCAGGTCGAGATGAACGGTGCGAAGCCGCCGAAGATCGCGGTGGAGAGGCTGTAGCCGATCGACATCAGCGTGGTGCGGCCGTAGGTCGGGAACAGCTCGCACAGCGCCGACGGACCCGCGCCCGAGAAGGCCGCGATGAACAGGTTGAAGAAGATCTGGATGGCCAGGATCGCGCCGAAGCTCGCGCCGCCGAGCACCACGCGGAACAGCACGTACGAGAACAGCAGGAAGCCCACGCAGCAGCCGATGAGCAGCGGCTTGCGGCCGATGCGGTCCGACAGCGCGCCGAAGAACGGCGTGGCCGCGACCAGCACGGCGAGCGCGATCGAATTCGACATCAGCGCCTGCGTCGTGCTGAGGCCGGCGTACTTGCCGAGGAAGGTCGGCATGTAGCTGAGCATCACGTAGTACGACACGGTCCAGATGATGGTGAAGCCGAACGCCTTCGACATCATGCCGAGCGCAGCCGACTTGCTGGTGCGTTCGACCTGCTCCAGGTTCTCCTGCACCTGCGTGAACGCGGGCGTCTCGACGATGTTGCGGCGCATGTAGAGACCGATCGGCAGCAGGATGCCACCGAACAGGAACGGCAGGCGCCAGGCCCAGGCATCGAGTTGATCGGCGGTAAAGGACGCGCTGACGATGGTCGCGACCACGCTGCTCGCCAGCGACGACGCCGCAATCGACGCCTGGCCCATGCCGCCATAGAAGCCGCGTTTGCCCGGTGGCGCGGATTCGACGATGAACGACGTGGCGCTGCCCCATTCGCCGCCCGCCGCGAGGCCCTGAACGAGCCGCAGGAACACGAGCAGCGCGGGGGCGAGTGCGCCCGCCGTCGCATACGTCGGCAACAGGCCGATGCCCGCCGTGCCGACCGCCATGCCGAAGATGGTGATGAGCAGCGCGGCGCGCCGGCCGTGCACGTCGGCGATGCGGCCGATGATCGCGCCGCCCACCGGCCGCGCCAGGAAGCCGACGCCGAAGGCGGCGAAGCTCGCCAGCAGGCCGCCGTACTTGTCGCCCTGGAAGAAGTTGCGCGCGAGCGTCGCGGCGAGGAACGCGTACACGATGAAGTCGTAGTACTCGAGCACATTGCCGATCATGGCGGCCATGAGTTGCTGGCGTGTCGAGTGTGCTTGCGGCGCGTCTGTCGTCAGGGGCGGGACGGCAGCTTGCGTATCAGCCTGATTGAGCATACAGGAACCCTAAGTTTTCGATGTGGAGATGCCGGAATCCCGGCATGCGATGTTGGTCAAGCGACTCTTAAGCGGATTCGCGCGGCGAAGGCGAAGTCGACGGGGCCGCCGGCGTCAATGCGCCGAACGGCGGGGGCAAGCGGTCGATGCAGGCGCGCATCGCCGCGAGGATCTTGTCGCGCTTCGCCGGATAACGGCTGGCGACGCAGCCCACGTCCAGCGCCGCGATGGGCACGCCGCCGGCATCGCAGATCGGCATCGCGATGCCGACGCCATCCAGCGCGAACTCTTCCTCGACGATGGCAACGCCCTCGATGGCCGCCTGATCGATCTTTTCGTTGATGCGCGCGAGGTCGGACAGCGCGTACGGCGTGCGCTGCTCCAGCGGCCAGAGCGCGAGCAGTGCGTCGCGCTTCTCGCGCGGCAGGCAAGCGAGCATCGCGCGGCCCATCGCGCCGCAATAGGCGGGATACGACTTGTCGATTTCGAGGTCGTAGCGCACCACGGTCTGCGCGAGTGATTTGGCGACAGTTCTGAACTGTCCGTCGTCCGTAAACACGCTCAGCACGACCGTCTCGCCCACTTCCACGCACAGATCGTCCATCGCCGGTTTGGCGATGGCGGTCAGGCGCGCGCCGAGGTCGCCGTTCCAGCCGAAGCCGCCGCTGCGAAACGCCGGATTCAGCCGATAGAGGTTGTGATCGTCGCGTTCAAGGTAGCCGCGCGAGAGCAGCGTGCGCAGCAGCGCGAGCGTGCTGCTCTTGGGCATCGCGAAAATCGTGGAAACGGTGGTCAGCGCCACGCCCTCTTCCGTCGATGCGAAATATTCGAGCAAGTCGAGGACCCGTGCGGCTGACCGGACTGCGTCGTTCATATATACGAACTCGATTCATTGGTGTGAATCGATTGTTCACGGCCAAAACAGATCGAGCAAGCAAGGGAAAACCCTAGACAACAAAGCTTGAATGACCGACGAGCACGTCAGGTCCGAAACCTGCACCAAGGCAGTCACACGAACACCCGTTTCGATCAGAGCGTTCGTCAAGGCAGCGAAAGGCCGGCTACGGCGCGCGTGTCTTCTCTTACGGGAGCTGAGCCCTCGCGCGCGTGCGCAGGAAAAGAGCGCAGCCGTCCGGATGAGCGCAAGATCGTTTCGGCAAGCGATCTCGCGCAGATCGCATGCGGGCCGCCCCGATCCTCTGAACCCGACTGGAGATCCTCACATGAGCACCCTCGCCGACCGCCGCGCTCCCGCCGCTGCCCAATCCAAACGCTACGGTCTCTTCGTCTGCTTCATGGCCGCGCTTGCCGGCCTGCTGTTCGGCCTGGATATCGGCGTGATCTCCGGCGCGCTGCCTTTCATCGCGAAACAGTTCGTCCTCAACGATCGCTCGCAGGAATGGATCGTCAGCTCGATGATGGTCGGCGCAGCCCTCGGCGCGCTCGCGGCAGGCTGGCTCTCGTGGCGTCTCGGACGCCGCTATGCACTGGTGCTCGCGGCGATCCTCTTCATCATCGGCTCGCTGTGGTCCGCATTCGCGAGCGGACCCGCTCACCTGATCGGCGCGCGTCTGGTGCTCGGGTTGGCGGTGGGCATGGCGTCATTCACCGCGCCGCTGTATCTGTCCGAAGTCGCGCCGAGGCAATGGCGGGGCGCCATGATCTCGACCTATCAGTTGATGATCACTGTCGGCATCCTGGCGGCGTTCCTGTCCAACATCGGGCTCTCCTATATCGCCGACTGGCGCTGGATGCTGGGTGTCATCGCAATTCCGGCGGCGTTCTTTCTGGCAGGCGTGCTCGCGCTTCCCGACAGTCCGCGCTGGCTGCTGCAACGCGATCGCGGCGACGAAGCCCGCGCCGTGCTGCAACGCCTGTATGCGAATCCCGCCGACGTGCAGAGCGAGCTTGAACAGGTCAGCGACGACAACAAGCAACCGCAACGCGGCTGGAGCCTGCTGCGCAGCAATCCCAACTTCCGCCGTTCGGTGGCGCTGGGCGTCGTGCTGCAGATCTTCCAGCAACTGACCGGCATCAACGTCGTGATGTACTACGCCCCGCGCATCTTCCAGCTGGCCGGCTTCGCAACGCATGAGCAGCAATTGTGGGCGACTGTGATCGTCGGCCTCGTGAACGTGATTGCGACCTTCGGCGCGATTGCCTTCGTCGATCGCTGGGGACGCAAGCCGATTCTCTATGCCGGCTGCGCGGTGATGGCGTTCGGCATGTGCGCGCTCGGCTTCCTGCTGCATGCAGGCGTATCGGGCACGGCGGCGCAGGGGATGGCGGTCGTGTCGCTGCTGCTGTTCATCGCGGGCTTCGCGATGTCGGCCGGGCCGCTTGTGTGGATCCTGTGCTCGGAGATTCAGCCGCAACAGGGACGCGACTTCGGCGTCGCCGCTTCCACGCTGGTCAACTGGGTAGCGAACATGGTGGTCGCGGCCACGTTCCTGAGCCTGCTTTCGACGATCGGCGAAGCGAACACCTTCGTGCTGTACGCGTTCCTGAACGCGCTGTTCGCGGTCATCGTGTTCTTCTATGTGCCGGAGACGCGTGGTGTATCGCTGGAAAAGCTGGGCAACGACCTGATGGCCGGCAAGCGCCTGCGCGATCTCGGCGCGGCCGACTGAGCCGCTATAGCGCCTGCGCTTCCGGCCACGCGTTCTCGAACACGCATTCGTCGAAGGAGCGGCGCGCGGCCCATCGTTCGGTTTCGAGCATCGGGGCATCGTAGTAGCGTTCCACGTGCCCCACGCAGAGGATGGCGACCGGCCGCGCGCCCGCCGGCATGTTCAGTAAGGCGCCGACGGCAGCGGGATCGAACAGCGATACCCAGCCCATGCCGAGCCCTTCGGCGCGGGCCGCGAGCCACATGTTCTGTATCGCGCACGCCACCGACGCCAGGTCCATCTCCGGCAGCGTGCGACGGCCGAACACATGCTGTTCGCGGCCGTCCATCAGCGCCATCACGAGCACTTCCGCGCACTCGCGCAGACCTTCCACCTTGAGACGCATGAACGCGTCGCGACGTTCGGCGAGAGCGTCGGCGGTGAGCAGGCGCTCGCGTTCGACGGCATCGCATAACTGCGCGCGCAACGCTTTCGACGTGATCCGCACGATGCGCCATGGCTGCATGAAGCCGACGCTCGGCGCATGCAGCGCCGCATCGATGAGCCGCCGCATGACCTGCGGATCGACCGGATCGCTGACGAAATGGCGCATGTCGCGACGCTCGTGAATGGCGCGGTAGACGGCGTCGCGATCCATGTCGCTGAAAGCTTTGTTCATGTCGGCGTAAGGTGCGGCGAGGGTGGGATCCGGGCACGCGATGATATCGCCTGCGCGATCCGATCGCGCATTCCCGTGCCACCCATCCCGGATTACCTAGGTAATTGACACGTATCGACCTAGGTAATTTGAGCGCCTACTCTCGTTTTCATCCCTCCGATGCACACCGACACGTGAAAAGCGAGATGAACATGTCAGCTCAACCAGGTCAGGAAGTCGACACCCGTACGCTGCGGCGCGTCATTGCGGCCGCCTCCATCGGCAATTTCGTCGAATGGTTCGACTTCGCCGCATACGGCTTTCTCGCGACGATCCTCACGCGCGAGTTCTTTCCCAGCGGCGATCCCACCGTCGGTCTCCTGAAAACCTTCGCGGTGTTCGCGGTGGCCTTCGCGTTCCGTCCGCTTGGCGGGCTGTTCTTCGGCGTCGTCGGCGACCGGGTGGGACGCAAGCGCACCCTCGCCTTCACCATCCTGCTGATGGCCGGCTCGACCACGCTGATCGGCCTGCTGCCGACCTACGCGAGCATCGGTTACTGGGCGCCGCTGCTGCTCACGATCATTCGCTGCGTGCAGGGCTTCTCGGCTGGCGGCGAATATGCGGGCGCCTGTGCCTATGTGATGGAACATGCGCCGCGCCGCCGGCGCGCGTTCTTCGGCAGCTTCGTGCCGGTCTCGACGTTCTCGTCGTTTGCCTGCGCCGCTGTCGTCGCCTATGCGATGGAATCGTGGCTGTCCTCGGCCGCGATGGTCGACTGGGGCTGGCGCGTGCCGTTCCTGATCGCCGCGCCGATCGGTCTCATCGGCGTCTATCTGCGCGTCAACCTGAATGAAACGCCCGCCTTCAAGGCACTCGAAGGCAAGCATGAAGTCGCGCATGCGCCGCTCGCGGAAACCCTGCGCTCGCAGTCCTGGAACATCCTGAAGCTGGGCGCGTTCGTCTCGGTGACGGCGCTGTCGTTCTACACCTTCACCACCTACTTCGCGACCTATCTCCAGGTGGCCGGACATCTGTCACGCGGCACCTCGCTGCTCGTGACCGTGCTCGCCCTCTTCTTCGCCGCCGCGTTGTGTCCGCTGGCAGGCCTGTTCTCCGATGCCGTGGGCCGCCGCGTGACCATCGGCAGCACCTGCGTGTTCATCATCGCGTCGGTCTATCCGGCCTTCACGCTGGGCGGTTCGGGCAATCTGTCGCAATCCCTGTTCGGCGTCGCGCTGCTGGCCGTGGGCGCGGTGCTGTCGGGCGTCGTGACGGCGCCGCTGCTGTCGGAGGTCTTCGCGACCAAGACCCGCTACACGGCATCCGCGATCACCTACAACCTCGCCTACACGATCTTCGGCGGCACTGCGCCGCTGGTCGCCACCTGGCTGATCTCCGTCACCGGCACGAACCTGTCGCCGGCTTACTATCTGATCGCCGTGTCGATTCTCGCGATGATCGGCGGCCTCTCGTTGCGCGAGACCTCGAAGACGGCGCTCGAAGAAGCCGGCTTCGCGAACACGAACGCAGGCGGCACCGCAACCGCCGACGCGTTCTCCCGTACCCACTGAAGCGACTTCAACGGACCACGACCATGAGTGCATTGCACGATTCGAGCATCATCATCGACGGCCTGAACATCTCGAAGTTCGAGCGCTCCGTGTTCGAGGACATGCGCAAAGGCAACGTCACCGCCGTGAATTGCACCGTCTCGGTGTGGGAAGACTTCCAGAAGACCATCGACAACATCGCGGAGATGAAGCAGCAGATCCGCGAGTACAGCGAGATCCTGACGCTCGTGCGCACGACCGACGACATCCTGCGCGCG
>NZ_JARUXT010000002.1:1362230-1460402 GCF_031451075.1 Caballeronia sp. LZ043
ACCGCAGCCACCCGTGCAGCCAGACGGCACACTGGGTTGCCTCGGATACCGGCCAACTCACCGTGATCGACTGATCTCCCCGGCGTATCTCAATGCGGATCTCCGGCGAGTGCGGATTCGGCGCTCCCAATGCCACCGGCACAAAGGCTGGCAGCGACGGGGTCGTGGCCGGCGGACGGCCCAGCGGTCTCCTGGGAAGTCGGCCTTCCGCCTGATCGATCCAGCGCCGCAGCAGATTCGCTTTGAGCCTGTGTTCCAGAGCGACTGCCGCAACCGATACGCCGATTCCCTGGCAGGCCGATACAACCTGCGCCTTGAATTCCTCGCTATAGCGTTGTCGACGACGACGCTCGGGGAGTGATTCCGATTCGATAGTGTTCACGTGTCCGCTTATTCGTTAGGTGGACACGATACTCCCAAGCGCCTCGACCAAACTCAAGACGGATTGGCTGGCCGCTTACGAACGGCTTGCTTCAGTCCGTAATGATGTCCTTGTGATCTTTCCAATGCAGCCCGTCAGCAGCTCATTTCGGTGCGCGCGCTTAGTTTCATGTCGCTGCTGTACGGTCCATTTCCACATATCAACACGGACGCTAGCTTGATCGCGTCGGCGCTTTGAGCCTTGGATCCTGCCCTACCCTTGCCGACACCGATGCATCACGATTAGCGTGCAAGGTGCGCAGCCAAGCCACCATAATGTCGGTGCCTACGCTCCAGTTCGCGGAAATAAGCGCTAGTTCGCGCTCGCTTAACGAACGATCGATAAGCGGTTCCGGAGCAAACATAAATTGACGCGGTGGAAGAGAGTGTGCGGATGTTAGGACGCAGCCTCTACAATGCTCTCTCTAATCGGAGCGTACAGCTTCGCGAAAGGGTGTCCACCATTGCCGGAGGCGATCGCTTCGTCGAAGACACGACGGACCTGCGAAGATCGATCACGAAGAAGATGCCGCAATTCTGCTTCGCGTCCTTGCCGACGGTCGCGTGCTTTGTACAATCCCAACCATGTCCTCCCGAGACGATCGAAAACTTTCCAGCGGCGGTCGCCTCTTTTGATTGCTAGCAAGACCTCGTCGAGCAACGCCACCTTCACGTCGTCACCACCCGTTGACTCAACCGCCAAAAATATTGCGTCATGCGTGGCGTGTAGAACCTCCGCATTCGCTAGACTTCTCCGGTCGGTTGCCCTTGTAGTCATAGCCGTAGAAATATCGTCGGCCGCGCGCGAGAACGATCGCAACGCCAATTCTTGCGACCTCGCAGTTTGTTGCTGACTCCCCAACTGAAAATGCGCGGCGGCTCGTTTCAGCAACCAATCTTCACGTGAGTCCGTTGCGTTAGCTAACGCCAGGTCGCATACGTCCGCTGCGCCGACCCAATGCTTCAAGGAGGTTTCTGCGTCGTACCAGACTCCGAAGAGTAGAGGCTTACGATTTCCTCCATGGAAGGCTTTGCGTGCAGCAACTCGCGCTTCACTGGCGCGCTTCGGCATTTCAGAAATGAAACAACGCGCCTGCAAAACGTACAGATCGACGTGGTAACGAGTTTTTCGTTGAGCAGCCGCCACCGTTTTCAGCGCACTGGAAACGTCAGACGCACGCAGGAACGCTAGAGCCTCTGTGATTGCGCTGGCCACAATCTGATTGTTCTTCTGAGTCTTGATCTCTGCATCGTGGCGCCGCAGTGCTCGAACGTGAGCCTCGAATTTGGCATGGTCCGGTACAAGGCTGACCTTTATGGTTTGTATGACACTCTGAGTGGCGTTGAAAACCTCGAATCTAGGCTCCGTCGAAATAGGCGGAGCGTACACTAGGAACAACGAGGATAACTCGTCCAAAGCATCACCAATCGTTTCGCCGGTGTAACCCGTCGATTCTTCAAGCTCAGTCCGCGAACAGTTACGTAGGAGTGACGCAGCAAACAATACGCGCCTTGCTTCTTCTGGAAGGGCTTCAATTTCCCGTTTCAATGCCGCAGCACGTGCCTCATTACCTGACTTTCCTTTCCATTCCTTAATGGCGGCGTGAAACGAGACGCCCCTTCGTACTAGGCGATACAAAGATTCAGTGAAAAGAGGGGATCCTTTTGTCGTGTATTCCAAGGCTCGAACTTCTGATTCTTTGAGTTCCGGTCCTTTGTAGCGTTCGCGAAGCGTCGCTAAATAATCCAGAAATTCCTGCCCCCTTAGGCCATCCAGTTCAATTGTTAGGTCTGTAGAAAACGAGAGATTTCGCCGAGTGGTCAATAAAAACCGAGACCCTTGGCTACCGAACTGCCACGCCAGTTCCATGACTCGCTTCTGGTCATTCAGAGACAGTGAATCGACATCATCAATCACAAATAGAGTCGGAACGATAGCAATTGCTTCCCGTAGGAAAGACTGCAACAAGCGTTCGTCCGCCCCTCGAATTTCTTCGTCACGGATGGCACATTCTCGACAAAGAACCGCTAACAATTCTTTGTAGTTGGCATAGTGAGTTTCGGGAACACCGATGAAGTCATTTCTATCTCCCGAAAATTGCTGCTTTTTAGCGGTCACCCATACAATCCGCTCTAGTCCACTAGGCGTGGCACGACACACCTTCTCGCAGAACTCATATGCGATCGATGTTTTCCCCAATCCACCCTCTCCAGCAAGCACCTTCGCATAAGAAAATTGGTCAGACAGCCACGTCCAGAGCTTTCGCAGTACCTCGATTCTACCGATGAACTTTGGGCATATGAAGTTTCTGTCTGGAAGATTGTGAGGAAGTGGATTTCCGAGTTCGCTAAACAAATCAAACAGGCGATAGGAATCAACGTACGGGTTCTGCCGAACGCCGTAAAGAAACTCGAACTCATCTCCGCGCGCCACTCGTGTGTTGTCACCAGATCTGAAGACGACGTCGCCAGCCTCAAATATTGGGCTTTTTTTCTCTTGAATCGGTCCGCTTTTACCGAACGCGACAGGCTTCACGCCAGCTCCGCGCTTCGGCACATATATAGAAAATCCACTGCGCCCGTCCACTATAAAATCATGCACGGAGATATTAATATGTGAACCGGTATAACTAAAGATTTTGTCTTTCACTTGCTTGAGATCGAGCTTCGACGCATCGAAACCTTTCAACTCGAACTGCTTTTCGGCCGTTACCTCTGCGACGCCCACTATCAAATACCCGCCATAGGTATTGTGAAGTGCGACGATGTGCTTGATGGCCTTCGCTAATGCAATTGCGTCGCCAAAAGCGGATTCCTTATAGTCGACGAGCTCGCATTCTATCGCGCAGAAATGTACTCCGCGGTGCAATAAAGCGATAAGATCATCGTCGTTCTTGCCACGATCTAGAAAATCGCTAAGCCTACGTCGTACCTCTTCAATCTCGAACGTAATCACGGTCTCCGTCCTGTTCTCTCTTGTTAGTGTTGGATAGATCAATCAAGCTGAGTCGATCTCAATTGGGCTCAGCAGTTGAGAGAGAGTTGAACATTATTGTATTACATTTTTCAAGCTAATCTTAACTTTCGGCTCATAGGGAATTTAGCCGCTTTCCGTGGTGACGATCCTCTGTCGAGAATGGACTAAACCGCTGAGTGCTGCGCAGCCGCCACATGTGGTTGGCGGGAGGCGGCGTGATCGGAAGCGGTCACTCACGGGCTTAGACTAACAGAGGCTTTTCTAGGACTAGGAGCCGCGCTTTTATCCCCAACAGCCTTACCTACATCTGTCAGCGGAGTAGTTTGTTGACGTCCTCAGTGCCCGAATTTCCGCCCTTACCTACCGCCCATTCCCGCCCCCTCAAGCCACCCTTTGCAAATACCCAGGCAATTCCGGATCCGGCAACACGGCGAGCACCTTAAGCCTTTGCCTGGTCCGAACCTGCCCGTTATGGAGATGTTCGGCGAGCGCGTCGGCGGCTTTCCGATACTCGCGACGAATTAGAGACTCGATAACTCCGCGATGTTCCACCAACGTCCCCTTATCCGGATGCAGCTGAAACGCGTCATAAAACGCATGATTAACGATAAGCGGCATATGCGCGTGCCCAATCGCAGCAAGCAGCTTCCCATTAGGCGCTCGACTTAAAAACGTGTCATGAAGCGTAGTCTCGAGCCGATGCAACTCCCCCGCATCGACCGAATCCGGATCGGCGATAGCTCTCTCAACATCCGCCAGAGCCTCTTTAAGCACCAAAGCCCCCAACAAAGGCCCACTAGCCACCAACGCAGCCGGCTCCAACAACCCTCGCAGTTCATAATCCTGCGCCACGGCTCTAGCCGTAAGCGGCCCACAAAGCCAATGCGAGTAAGCGGACTTCTCGACCAACCCCCGATCCCGCAGCCGATTTAACGCCTCCCGAACCGTCCCCCGACTAACCCCAAACCCCTCAGCCGCTTCACTCTCATCGATCCTGAAGTGACCAAACACGATAGCTAGTGAGATAGCCGCCTCGAGCGAATCAAGGATCCGCTCACTGGTTGAGGGAATCGAAAGCGGCTCCGGCCTGCGATCAAACCCAAGCGTCTCTTCCGACAAACGCACGCGCAAAGGCTCTGGCACTCCTCCATCGGCCTGAGCAACGAGATACCCTCGCCCTTCAAACGTATGCAGCAAGCCCCCGGCATGCAGCATCTCAAACGCCTTCCGAACCGGCACCCGACTAGTCCCAAACAACCGCGCCACAGGCCCTTCGAGCAACACGAGCCCAGGCACAATCGCGCCAACAGCAATAGCCGACTTAAGCCGGTCATGAATCACGCGATATCGCAGCCGGCTATCCGCCTCGATCTGCGTATCGGCAATTTGCGTCGCGTCAATCGACGCAACAACCTTATGCGAGGAAGCGCTTGCGCGTCTTGTCATCGTGAAAGCAACTGCATAGAAGCACTTGCGCCATCAGGACCTCATGAACTCGGTCCATCGGCGCACGAGGTAGTTATGCTCATCCATCACCGAATCCCACACGGCAATCCGGCTCATGCGTGCGACATACCCGCCGCCATCCCGCACTTGCCCGACTGGCACGAGATGCTTGCTGGTAGGTCCTGGCAATTCGGCGGAAGCGCGCGCACCATCGTACCAGTAGGCCCATTCCGCGTCGCTCATCTGCGCGCGTGAACGCTCGGGATTGGAGATATAGAACCCTTGCCGCGCCATCGTCGCGCCGGCCCAGCCTTCGAGCCACCAGTTCAGGTACTCGTAAGCCGCATCGAGCACCCGACCATGCGCCAGCCGCGAAATCCCGATGCCGCCAAACCAGGCCCGATACCCCTCACGCGGCCGAGCCAACCGAAAGTTCAACCCCGCCCGCTCAAGCTCCACAGTAGCCGGCGACCAGATACTCTGAATCACGACCTTGTTGGCGATCATCAACTGCGCCGCTTCAGCAAAGCTCGACCAGAACGCTGCAAAGTGCCCGCGCCGCTTGAACTCGATCAACGTCCCGATGAGTCCGTCGATCTCCTCGATCTCCAGGTTGCCGATATCCCGAAACCGCATCAGCCCGCTGGCCTCGACAGCAAGCGCCGCATCGATAGCGCCGATAGCCGCATCCGCCTGCAACGCCACGCGTCCCGCGAGTTCAGGCGCAAGAAGCCAGGCCCAGCTTTCTTCGCCATCGATGAGCGAAGCAGGCATCGAATCGGGCAGATACACGAAGCTATCCGCGTTATGCGTGAGCGGCAGCATGCTGATGCGCTCGCTTGGCTTGCGCGCAAGCGTGCCATCCGCCTGCACGAACAGCCGATCGGCAGGCACACAGCCCGCGCCACCTGCTGGTTGAGCCTTCGTCTTCGCGAGCCGACCCGTCCGCGGCAACGCATTGACTTCATCCCAGCGGCGAATGCGTGAAAGCTCCACAGGCTGAAGCGCATGCGTCGGCCACAAACAATCGATGCTATGAAACCACTGGTCGTACAGTTCGTAGCGATCCGGATGCATGACGCCATCGCGCTGCACGCTGCCGCCGTCCTGCACGACAAAGCGCAGCTTGATGCCAAGGTCCTGTTCCGCGCGCTTGCGGATATGTTCCTGAAGCGTGACGCTCGTGCCCAGGACGCGCAACTCGACCTTGGAGGGATGCACCGCGGGTGCTGAGGGACTCGAACGAGCAGTGTTCAATCGACGGTTTCTGCTGTGTGTGGATGAAGATGCCGGCTGAAACGCCGGTACGAATCGCGGACGGCATCGCCATCGAGATGTTCCGCGATGAACACGAGACGCGAATGCTTCGCGCCGTCCGGCCAGGCATCGAGATGCAGGACCGGATGCACGAGATGATGCACCGCATGCACGACAACCGGCTGCTGTGCGCCCTCAAGCGCAAGCAGGCCTTTGACTCGCAGGATGTTATCACCGTGACGGTTCAGCAGCATCGTGAACCAGAGCGTGAAAACGGGCCAGTCGAGTGGCTCATCGAAGTCGATGCAAAACGATTCGATACCCGATAACTTCCCGCGATGCGCATTCAAACTCGCAAGCGGGCGGCCCCCCCCAACGGCGCGCGAACCTGAGCGGAACACCAGATCCGCGAAGTCATGCACATTGGCAGCGACATCGAGCACCAGCGAAGCATCGTCACGCTGCGTGCGGCGCATGGTCCGCGCTGCCGGATTCAATCGTGCCAGCATGCCTTCGAGCGCATCGACAGCAGCATCCCCGGCAAGATCCGCTTTGCTGATCAACAACCGATCCGCCGCCGCAACCTGCGCAAGCCATTCTGGATGACGCGCCTGTTGCTGCTCCGCATTGAGCGCATCGACCACAGTGACAATCGCGCCAATCGAATAATGACTCGACACGATCCGGTCGCCCAGCAAGGTCGCGACGATGGGCGCGGGCGTCGCGAGTCCCGTCGTCTCCAGCACGACACGCGAGAACGGCGGAACCTCGCCGCGCGCGCGTCGCGAGAAGAGCGTCGCCAGCGCATCCTTCAGTTCACCGCGAATCGCACAGCAAATGCAGCCGTTGTCGAGCAGCACCGTCTGCGCTTCGACTTCGCCCAGCAGCAAATGATCCAGTCCGACTTCACCGAACTCATTGACGAGCACGGCCGTGTCGCGCGCCGCATCGCCCTTGAGCACATCGGCCAGCAACGTCGACTTGCCGCTGCCGAGAAAGCCCGTCACGATCGTGACCGGAATGACATCGTAGGCGAGACTCATGATCGCGCCTCGTCGTCATCGGCGAACATGGCGAGCGGATCGAGCGGTTTGCCAAGCATCGTTTCAGCGGCCTTCCATATCTGCATGAAGTCCTCGACGATAAGCTGCGCACCCGTCGGCGATGACAGCACGAACGACTGTCCATGAAAATCCGCGAGCGTCAGCCGATACCCTTCGAGCACGCGGTTCGCATGCGCCACCTGCACATAGCGTTGCCGCCGCGCGTTCGCGCCTTCGCCCGCCGCCACGGTGTTCGACCAATGCCGTCCGCCGCCGAGCAATCCGCACATGCCGCACATAGCCATCCACTCCTTGCATCAGGGCATGACATCGCCGGAATTCGGACCCAGCGTCTGCCCGACAAACAGATTGCCGCCCGGATCCGACGCCAGCAGCACCGCAGTAGGCGCCACTTCCTCCGCGCGTCCAAAGCGCCGCAACGGCAGTTCCTTCGACTTCATCTCCTTCCACGCCGAAGAGATGCCATCGACGAGCGGCGTCTCGATCGGCCCAGGCGCAATCGCGTTCACCAGCACATTGTCCGGCGCCGCCTCCAGCGCGAGCGACTTGGTGAAACCAATCACACCCGCCTTCGCCGCCGCATAGTGCGTCAGTTCCGCGCCGCCCTTGATGCCCAGTTGCGACGCTACGTTGATGATGCGCCCCCAACGCTGCGCTGTCATCGCGGGCAACGCGCGTCGTGAGCACAAAAACACGCTGCGCAGATCCACGCGCATCATCTCGTCCCACATCGACGCGCTGAGATCGACGCAACGCGCCTGCGTCAACATGCCCGCGTTGTTGACGAGAATATCGATGCCGCCGAACGCTTCGATGCACCGGTCCACAATGCCATGCGCGCCCGCTTCGTCGCCCACATCGGCGGCAATGGTCTCGACACGCACGCCCTGCGCACGGCATAAATCGGCTTGCGCGGCGAGACGCGCCGCGTTGAGGTCCGCCAGCACGAGACGCGCGCCCGCTTCCGCATACGCTTTCGCAATCGCCGCGCCGATGCCGCTCGCCGCGCCCGTCACCACCGCGCGACGGCCATCGAGTGAAAAGGTCGATGCCATATGATTCATGCCTCCACGTTGTGTTCAGCCCGGCCAGCGCACAGTCAAGCCGCCGTCCGCGATGATCGACTGGCCCGTGATGTACGAAGCGTCATCGCTCGTGAGAAAGCGGATCAACGTCGCGATCTCGCGCGGCGCGCCCACACGTTTTAGCGGAATGCCCTTCGCCGCCTCGCGCAAGCCATCGGGTCCGAGCGAATTGACGGCATCGAGCGATTGCGGCGTTTCGATCAACCCCGGTATCACCGCATTGCAGCGGATATTGCGCGGCGCGAGTTCCATCGCTACCGCCCGGCACAAGCCCGGCACGCCTGCCTTTGCCGCCGAGTAATGCGTGTGATCTTCCCAGCCGTACACGCCGCCCGCAATCGATGAAATCGCCACCATCGCGCCGCCGTCCGTCATGTGGCGCGCCGCCGCACGAAAGGTGCGCATGACGCCGGACAAGTCGACATCGAGCATCTGATGCCACTGGTCATCGCTCATGTCCGTCAACGGCGATGCCCTCAGCAAGCCCGCATTCGCCACCGCGTAATCGATGCGCCCAAAGCGCGCCATCGCCGCCTGCGCAAAGGCCTCGACTTCATCCGCCGATGTCACGTCCACCGCATGCATCAGGCATTGCCCGCCCGCCGCTTCCACGGCATGCGCGGTGGCCTGCGGATCGTGCGGATCACCCGGAAAGTATCCGCCCACCACCGCCACGCCCTGTTCCGCATACGCCACCGCCAGCGCTTGCCCAATACCGCTTGCCGCGCCTGTCACCAATGCAACTTTCACGAAGACCTCCAGGTTATTTGACGTCGGCGGGATCGACATGCCGCGCGAACAGAATGAGCACGCCGGACAGGAAGCACGGCACCGCGCCGAACCACAGCGCCGCATGCAGCCAGTCGCCGCCATGATTGAGCATCGACGTGACGCCGACGCCCGCGAGAATCGCGCCAATCGGACCCATCGCATGAACAATCGAGCTGCCCGTGCCGCGAATCGCAGTCGGATAGCTTTCGCCGATAAAGAACAGCGCCGCCGAATACGGTCCGATCAGGAAGAACAGCCCGAGGCTATACAACGCGACGACCACCGCCGAGCTGCTCGGCCCGAACAACATGCCCGCGAACGCCAGTCCGCCGAGCATCCAGCCGATCGCCAGCGTATTGCGCCGGCCAATCTTGTCGCCGATAAAGCCATGGCTCAGATAACCGCAATAACCAATAACATTCGACAGCACGAGAATCAGCAACGAGTTCTCGAACGACACGCCATGCACGCGCGTGAGCACCGTCGTGCCGAGCACGCTGAAGACCTGGATCGCCGACCAGTTCAGCAGGATGCCGCCGCCGAGCACGAGCGTCGCGCGTAGTGCACTACCGCGAAACGCTTCCGCAAGTCCCGCGCGGCTATGTTCTTCGTAATCCACCGCATGGGCGCTTGCCAGTCCGCGCGCCTCGCTGTCCTGCCCTGCTTCGCGCAATTGCTTGATGCGCTTGTGCAGCAGGAACTGCGGGCTTTCCTTCAGCCGTCGCGTCATGAAGAAAATGACGATGGCCGGAAACGTCGCAAACACGAAGCAGCCTTGCCAGCCGATGCGCGGCAGCAGCAGCGCCGTCAGCCCCGATGCGATCAGCGCGCCAATTGGCCAGCCGCCCTGCACGAGGCTATAGATGAAGCCCTTGCGGGCGTTGAGTTTCGGATCGTTGGCGGCCGAATACAGTTCGTTGAGATAGGTTGCGTTGACCGTTTCCTCCGCATAACCCAAGCCGGAAAGCGAACGGATCAGCACGAGCGGAACCTGTCCCATCGCGCCGCCCACCACCGTGAGTCCCGAGCAGACCGCGGCGCCCGCCACGGTCCACAGCAGGCCCGCCTTGCGGCCCAGGCGATCGAGTAACGGCCCGATCGCAAACGCAATCACCGCCGTACCGATCGCCACGAGCGTGGCAATCTCCGCCTGCGCGGCAGCATCCCAGTTGTAGTGCTTGCCGATCTCCGGCAACAGCGTCCCGAACAGGATGAAGTCATACACGGCGAACACCCACGCGAAGAACGCGACGATGGTCGCGCGCTTCACGTCGGCCGGCAGGATCGTCTCGAGTTTGAATCCGGATGAAGCGGACGGCGCTTGGCCGTCCATCGTCGCGCCTTCGCGCAAGGGAGAGGAGTTCATGGGTCGGGGCCTTGGGTCGGTGAGGGTCAGGACTTGCGTGGGCTGCGCCGCAGGAAGTCGTCGGCAATCTCGTCGCACGTGCAGAAGCGCACGCCTTCATGCTTGCGGAAATGCGCGATCAATCGTTCGAGCATCAGCAGCACCTGTGCACGGCCCGACACGTCCGGATGAATCGTCACCGGGAACACCGCATAGTCATGCTCGCGATACACCCAGTCGAACTGGTCGCGCCACATCTCTTCCAGATGCCGCGGGTTCACGAAGCCATGGCTGTTCGGCGCCTTCTTGATGAACATCATCGGCGGCAGGTCGTCGAGATACCAATTGGCCGGAATCTCGACGAGATCCGTTTCGTGACCGCGTTGCAACGGCTTCATCCATGTGTCCGGATGCTTGCTGTAATCGATCTTCGTCCACGAGTCGCCGACGCGCACGTAGTACGGGTGATAGTCGTTGTGCATCAGGCTGTGGTCGTACTTGATGCCTTTCTTCACGAGCAGTTCGTTCGTGACGTTGCTGAACTCCCACCACGGCGCCACGTAACCGGTCGGCCGCTTGCCGCCCAGTTGCGTCACCAGTTCGATGCTCCGGTCGAGCACCGCCTCTTCCTGCTCGGGCGTCATCGCAATCGGATTCTCATGGCTATAGCCATGAATGCCGATCTCATGTCCCGCATCCGCAACCGCCTTCATCTGCTCCGGGAAGGTTTCAATCGAGTGACCCGGGATGAACCAGGTCGTTCTGATCTTCTCGCGCTCGAACAGCTTCAAAAGCCGCATCGAGCCGACCTCGCCCGCGAACAAGCCGCGCGAGATGTCGTCGGGCGAATCTTCTCCGCCATACGAGCCGAGCCATCCGGCCACCGCATCCACGTCGATGCCGAATGCAACGAGTATTTCCTTGGCCATACCGTTCTCCTTGAGCAATTCAGTTCAGTGCGACCGTCTGCTCGACGGCCAGTGCAACGCCGATCAGCGCGTCGTCGTCGTTTTGCGCGCGCATCAACTGCACGCTGGTGGAAAGTCCCTGTTCGTCGACGCCTGTCGGCATCGCGAACGCGGGCGTGTCGAGATAACTGCCGGGCATCGTCATCGAGAGCGTCGCGAGATTGACCTCCGCGAACAGGTCGGGATCGCGTTCCAGCGGCGCGACTTCAGGCGCGACGTGCGGCACGGTCGGCAGCAGCATGGTCGCGTCTGCGAGTTCTTCGCGCAGGCGCGCGATCAACGGCGCGCGTGCATCGAGCAGTTCGGCAAGACGTGAAGGCGGCACGTCGCGGCTCAGTTCGAGGCGCGTACGCACGCGTTGATCGACACGCTCGGCATCGGCGGAATCGAGCACCGGTCGATAAAGCTCGAACGCTTCGAGCGAACCGAACCAGCCGCGTGTCTTCAGCAGTTCGCAGGTTTCGTCGAATGCCGCGAGCGGGATTTCGTCGATGCGCGCGCCGGCCCGCACGAGCATCGCGACGAAGCGCATGAAGTTGTTCGCGACGCTGTCCGTCACCGCAAAACGCGCCTGCCATCCCGACGGCACGATGAAGCGTTGTCCGCGCACATCCGCCGGCGTTGCGATGGCGGGTTGCCCGCGCACGGCGGCATCGAATGCCGCGCAATCCGCGACGGTGCGCGCAAGCGGCCCGAGCGTGTCGGCTGAGCGCGACAGGCCGGTCACGCCTGCCTGCGGATAGCGCGCCCGGCTCGCCCGATATCCGACGATGCCGTTCAGCGCCGCCGGTACACGAATGGAGCCGGCCGTATCGGTGCCGATGGCGATCGGCACGACGCCCATCGCGACCGCAATCGCGCTGCCCGACGACGATCCGCCCGGCACGCGATGCGCGCCCTCGAAGGCCGGATTGAATGGCGTGCCGTAATGCGGATTCAGGCCGAGCCCGGAATACGCGAACTCGCTGAGATTGGTCTTGCCGATGCCGACCAGTCCCGCGCGCACGCTGGCCGCGACGAGCGGCGCGTCGGCCGTGGCGGGCGCGCGGTCGCGATACAGCGCGGAAGCGGCCGTCGTGACGCTGCCGCTGATATCGAAGAGATCCTTCCACGCGACCGGCACGCCATCGAGCCCGCTGGCCGGACGCTTGTCGCGCCAGCGCTGCGCTGAGGCGCGCGCTTCGTCGAGCGTGCGGGTTTCATCGAAGGAGATGAATGCGCTATTGGCCCCGCGCGCGGCCGACAGCGCCTGTTGCGCGACCTCGACGGGATCGGCGCTGCCCTCGGCATAGGCCTCGGCAAGCGCTCGGGCGCTGACGCCCTGGATGATCGTTGAACTCAAGCAAAGTCACCTTGAACGAATGAATGTTGAAAATGTACTTCGTCAACAACATCCGTTTACAGTGACGGGAACAAAAATAAAGGGCAAATCAGGGATTACCCTGATTTGCCCTCACGGACTCGCTAATGACTTAGTTCGCTCAGGCCTTCTTCGCGCCAATCGTGCGATCAAGAAAGCCGAGCAGCAGCGGACCGATCTCATCGAGCTTGTCTTCCAGCGCGAAGTGTCCCGTGTCCAGAATGTGCACTTCCGCATCGGGCAGATCGCGCAGATACGGATGCGCGCCGTCTTCCGGGAAGATCTTGTCGTTCTTGCTCCAGACGATGATCGTCGGCGGCCGGTGTTCACGGAAGAACGCCTGGAACTGCGGATAGAGCGGCACGTTCGTGCCATAGTCGAGGAACAGGTCCATCTGGATGTCGCGGTTGCCCGGACGGTCGAGCAGAGCCTGATCGTGAACCCAGTTGTCGGGGCTGATACGGGACACGTCCGCGACGCCGTCGGTGTACTGGAACCTGGTGATATCGAGCGTCACGAGACCGTGCAGCGCTTCGCGATTCTTCGCCGAGTTGTCGTTCCAGTAAGCCTTGATCGGATTCCAGAACTCACGCAGTCCTTCTTCATACGCATTGCCGTTCTGCACGATCAGACCCGTCACACGCGCCGGATTCTTCAGCGCAAGCCGATAACCCACCGGCGCGCCGTAGTCCATCACATACATGGCAAAGCGCTCGACGCCAAGCCGCGCCAGCAAGGTATCGACGATATCGGCAAAGGCCTGAAAACCGTACTTGAAGGTCTTGTGATCTGGCGCATCGCTTTGACCGAAGCCGGGATAGTCCGGCGCAATCACACGATACTGTCCGGCGAGTACCGGAATGAGATTGCGGAACATATGCGACGAAGTGGGGAAGCCATGCAGCAGCAACACCACGGGCGCATCCTTCGGACCGGCTTCGCGATAGAACACGTTGAGGCCGTCGATGTTTTCAGACTGGTAGCGAACGACTGGAATCGAAGTCATGATTGAATCTCCTGTTGGAAGGACATCACAACGCTGCATTCGTCAGAAGCTATGGAGGCTCTCGGGGTTATGTCTGCAGCGCAACTGAATCCATGTTGCCGGATTGATCGCGACGGCAGAATCCTTCAAACCAAGAAGGCACCATTCGGGGATGGAGAAGAATGACCGGGCATAAGCGCTGCCCGGTTGCGCCGGGTCAGAGCAGCGGCAGCACGGATTTGACGTGCCCTTCGAAGCGGTCGAGCAGCCGGGAAGAGGGCCCACGGCCCCGCTGCACCACGATGCCCACGGAAGGCAATGCAGGCAAGCTGTTCGATGCCGGCAAGGTCACGAGATCAGCCGGCACGGCATGCTGCGTCAGCACCGCGATAGCCTGTCCCGAGCGCACCACCGCTGTCAGTCCCGCGAGACTGGCGCTTGCATAAGCAATACGATATTTCCGCCCGATGCGCTCAAGACTCGTAATGGCCGCCTGATGATCCAGCGTGCCCGGCTCGGAGAGCGCGAGTTGCAAGGGGTCGTGATTCATCGCGTCGCTTTCGCCGCTGCCGACCCACACGAACGATTCGCGGCGCAGGAATTGATCGCTGCGGGCGCTGTCGGGCACGGAGACGATGGCCAGATCGAGGTCATGCTGATCGAGCAGATGCAACAGGCGCACGGTCGGCGCACAGACTACTTCGATCAGCACCTGCGGATGCTGCATCGCGAATCCCTGGAGAATCGGCGGGACGAAGACTTGCGAGTAATCTTCGGGGCAACCGAGCCGCAACGATCCGGACAAACTTTCGCCGATGAGTTCGGCCACGGCGTCATCGTGCGTACGCAGAATCCTGCGTGCATGCACGAGCAGTCGCTCGCCGTGCACGGTCAGCGTGACACCACGCGCGCCGCGTACGAGCAGCGGTTTCTCGACGATCAGTTCCAGCCGCTTGATCTGCTGGCTCAATGCGGCCTGCGTGCGCCCGACCTCGCCGGCCGCGCGGCTCATCACGCCAGATTCGGCAATGGCGACGAAGTTGCGCAGCAGATCGATGTCGAGTTGTGGGCCCATAGCCTGAGTGACGTGACGCCGCGTAGAGAGAAGAAATCGATTCTCCCAGAAAGCGCGGTCCCTCACACCGCCCGCTTCACTTCGCTATGAAGCCAGCTTGCGGAACGTGGCGATCACCGCATCGCCCTTGAACGGCTTCACGATCCAGCCCTTCACGCCCGCCGCCTTGCCCCGCTCCTTCATGGCCGGGCTGCTTTCCGTCGTCAGCATGATGATGTTGACCGTCTGGTTCGCGAGTTCACCGCGAATCTTCTCGACCATCGTCAGGCCGTCCATGTTCGGCATGTTCACGTCGCTGATGATCAAACGGATGCCCGCATCCGCCCGCAGTTTCGCCAGGCCGTCCTTGCCGTCCACCGCAGTCGCCACATCCAGTCCGCTGCTCTTCAGAAAGCCGGCCACCTCATCGCGTACCGTGCTCGAATCATCCACTACCAATACCTTTGCCATCTTTCTCATTCCTTGCGCCCGAGGCGCTTCATTGCCATTGACACAGTCCCGCGCGTGTTCAGAACAGTTCGAGTTCGCCCTCGCTCTGTTCCTCCATGGCGCTTGCCGCGAAGTCCACGGGCGCCTGCGCGCAGACGCACGCCGTGACCGCCAGATGCGCTACGCCGCCCGGACGCAGGGCGTAGCGCCAGACATGATCCGGCTTGAGCTCTTCGATGAAGTCGATGCAGCGGCTGCTCAGCGCAAACGGCGTCGACATGCCCAGATCCGGGAAATGCGCGACCAGTTGCTGGTTGATCGAGCCGCAACACAGGTTGACGTGCTCCATCAGCACGTCCGCCAGCGCGTGCCCGCGATTCAGGCCGGGATAGCAGGCGCGGGTGGCGTCGTCGTCGCTGAAGTGCAGCACGAAGAGCAGGCGAAACGTGAGTGACGAGATCGTCAACACCAATGCATGCTGCGGCAACGTCGCGCGATGCTGCTGCTCGTCTGCTTCCGTGATCTCCATCGGCGCATCGTCTCGCGCGCGCAATCGCGCACACACGGCCTGCTCCACAATCTGCCCGATACTGCGCCGTGCCTCTTCCGAAATCATGCGGCCACCTGTTCCATCTCCGTGCGGAACCGGCCCGCGAGCATTTCCACGCTGCCGAGCGACGCCGTGATCATCTTGCCGCCCGCCTGGATGTCCTGGAACGTGGCGGCGGTGGTCAGGTCGTTGCGCAGCAGGCTGTCGCGATAGCTCTTCGACAACTCCTGCGACCGCGAAGCCAGCGACCGCACTTCACTCGCGACAATCGAGAACCCGCGTCCCGCCGAACCCGCGCGCGCCGCCTCGATCGACGCATTGAGCGACACGATCAGCACGTGCTGCACGATTGCCGAAAGCTCCTGGTTCTTCGAATGCATGTCGCGGTTCTGCGCCATCAGCGAGATCATCTGCTCGTGCCAGCGCTCGAACGTGAGCGTGAGCACCCTGAGGCGCGCGGCTTCATCGGCGATACGGCTCGCCTGTTGCAGGCGCTCGCCCGCGTGCGCTCGTGCTGCCGTCAGCGTGTCGTGCAGGTCGTCGCGTTCGGCATGCGCGCGGTCGAGCGCGGCTTGCAGCGAAGTCGCCTGTTGCGTCAGTTCGTCGATGCGCTTGCGGCTTGCCGCCAGTTCATCGCGGCAGGCGTTTTCGATCGCACTGATCCGCTCGCGAAACGCGCTGTCCTGTTGCAGCTGAATGCCCAGATGCCTCTTGCTCATCTTGTGCGCCCAGAGCATCACGCTCACGACGAACATCACGCCCACGCAGGCCGCCATCCATTTGTACTCCATCACCATCACCTTCTGTTATCCAATCACGGCATCGAAGCCGGCTTCTTCCTCGATCACCACGCTCGCCGGCAGCCACACGACCGTCCGGAAGGCGCGAAACGCAGCGCCGTGACCTTCATCAATGAACTGCATCTCGATACGGCCACCTTCCCGCTCGACGAACGCCCGCACCGCATCCATGCCGACACCGCGTCCCGACACTTCCGTCACGTTCTGCGCGGTCGAGAATCCCGGGCGGAACACGAGTTCGGCGAGGGCTTCGTCGGCGGGAATCGTCGCGGCATCCAGCCAGCCGCGCCGCAGCGCGTGCTCGCGGATCTTGTGCAGCGCGAGACCGCGGCCATCGTCGCCGAGCGTGATGCGCAGATCATCGCCGTGCATGCGTGCATCGACATAAATCGAGCCCGCCGCCGGCTTGCCTTGCGCCATCCGTTCTTCCGCCGTTTCGATGCCGTGATCGATGCTGTTGCGCAAAAGATGCGTGAAGACATTGGCGAGACGGCCCGCCAGTTCGCCGCCGATACGGCAGCCGTGATCGGTCACGCTCACGCGCGGCGCAGGCTTGCCGAGTTCCTTCGCAAGCGAAGGCAGCGAGCCGATCGGCGCATCGAGCGCATCGCCGATGCTTTCCGTATCGAGCACCCGCAACATGCGATGCAGCGAAGCGCGCACGGCGGCGAGCGCCTCGGCGTCGTTGGCATCGGCGGCTTCGAGCAGCTCGATGTTCTTCTGGATGAACTCGCGATCGATCCCGACCTGTCCCGCCGATGTCTTGCGTCCCAGGCTCACTTCATTGACCGTCGCATAGCTTTGCAGCGCCGCGCGCACGCGCTCCAGGTCGGCGATCAGCTCGTCGCGAATCCAGAGCGTGTCGCCGCTGTCCTGGCGGAGCGCGTCGTAGCGCTGCTCGGTGTCGTGCACCACGCTCGTCAGATGTTGCAGGCTATAGGTGCGCGCGTTGCCCTTCACCGTATGCATGTTGCGGAACAGTTGCGCGACCGCTTCCTTGCTCGGAATGTCGTGTTCGCGAATGATGCGCTCGTTCTCGCCGACGAAGCTCGCCGCGCTCTGCATGAAGCGCTCGAACTTCTCCTGGCTGATGGCGAGCACCTCGCCGATCATGTCGAGCCTGCGCCGCTGCTCTCCGGCTTCGGCGGCCAGCGCCTTGAGTTCGGTGACGTCGCGCACGCACAGCATGAGGCGCACGATCACGCCTTCCTCGTTCGTGATGGCGGACCAGCTCAGGTCGAGCACCTTCTTGCGGCCGTCGCCCATGTCCTTGACGATTTCATCGGCGAGCAGATGCCGATTGAAGTCGAAGTTCATGATGTCTTCGCCGAGACAGGCATCGATGGCCGCGCCCTGCTGGTCCAGCGTATCGCTGCCGAGATCCGTAGCGCCGAACACCACATCCATCACGCGCAGGCCGGCAAGCTGATCCGTCTCGAAGATTGCTTCGAGGAACGCCGAATACTCGGGATGGATCGTCGCGCCCGGCACCACGGTGAGAATGCCTTGCGGCATGTTTTGCAACATCGCCTGGATGTCGGCGGTGCGCTGCTTCAGTTGCTGCGAGCTTTCCTGGATCTTCTCGATCATGCCGTTGAACGCGACGATCGAATGGCCGATCTCGTCCATGCGTTCCACCGGCACGCGGCGCGTGAAGTCCTGACTCGATGCAATCTCGCTCATCATGATCTGCATGCGGCTGAGCGGCAGCGAGATCTGCCGGTAGAGCAGCACGCTGATGCCCACCAGAATCAGCACGGCGACACCCGTGGCCGCGGCGATGATGACGCTCGTCGTGGCGAGCGCGTCGTTCAGCGTGCCGATGGCCGCGTCCTTCTCGCGGTTCTTCTCGATGCGCAGCGTCTCGACAATGCCCTGAAGCTCGTCCTTGTACTGCGCGACGTTCGCGAACAGGAAAGCCTGCGCGAAGGCGCTCTTGCCTTCTGCCTGCATCTGCTCGGTTTGCTTGATGGCGTCAAAGTAGTTCGCGAGGCTCTCGCGCGCCTGCACGACGAGGCCCTTTTGCGCGGTGCTGTGCGCGGCGCGCTCCTGCACGTCGAGCGCTGCTTTCAAGGTGCGCTCGCGTTCGGTCAACAGCTCGCGCGCCTGCGCGGCGATCTGTGCGTCCGGTGCATAGACCAGCGTCATCGTCGCGATCTGTACGTCCTTGACTTGCGCGGCGAGATCCGCGGAGGCGAGCGCGCTTGGCACCACACCTTGCGTCACCTGATGCACTTCGCTTGCGCTGCCGTGAGTCCGCTTGACGGCATAGCCGCCGATTGCCGCCAGTGCCAAAAGCATGAGCACGACGAGCAAGGCAATACGCTGCCTGATGGTCATCTGTGAATCCCCGTGTCGTTGCAATACAGGCCGCTTGTAGCGACCGCCCGTCTGGTCTGACTTTTATGTGTTCGGGCGCGGGGATTATTGGTTCAGGGCGTGACAGGTGCGTGACACGCGGCGCATCGGCATAAAAAAACGGCCACCGGTCCGAAGACCGATGGCCGTATCTCTGCGCTTACCGCTGCCGCCGTTGCGGCGGCAGCAAAAACTTACTCTTCGCTCTTCAGCTGCGGCAGCGCCGACGCTTCGCCCGGCGTCAGCAAGCCAACCTGCGAGTAGATGCGCAGCTTGTCGCGCGTATCGGTGATGTCGAGATTGCGCATCGTCAACTGGCCGATGCGGTCACGCGGCGAGAAGGTCGACGCAACCTTTTCCATCGAGAGGCGTTCCGGCTGATACGTGAGGTTCGGGGACTTCGTGCTGAGCAGCGAGTAGTCGTTACCGCGACGCAATTCCACCGTCACTTCGCCGGTGATTGCGCGCGCGACCCAGCGTTGCGCCGTTTCGCGCAGCATGATGGCTTGCGGATCGAACCAGCGGCCCTGATACAGCAGACGGCCGAGACGGCGGCCATTCTCGCGATACTGCTCGATGGTGTCTTCGTTATGAATGCCCGTCACGAGCCGCTCATACGCGATGTACAGCAGCGCGAGTCCCGGCGCTTCATAGATGCCGCGGCTCTTCGCCTCGATGATGCGGTTCTCGATCTGGTCGCTCATGCCGAGACCATGACGGCCGCCGATACGGTTCGCTTCCAGCAGCAGTTCCACGGCATTCGGGAAGGTCTTGCCATTCAGCGCGACCGGCTGGCCTTCCTCGAAGCGAATGGTGACTTCCTCGCGGTCCACCTTCACGTCATCGCGCCAGAACGCCACGCCCATGATCGGGTTGACGATGCGGATGCCGCTTTCCAGGCTTTCCAGATCCTTCGCTTCGTGCGTGGCGCCGAGCAGGTTCGAATCCGTGGAATAGGCCTTCTCCGCCGACATCTTGTACGCGAAGCCCGACTGGCGCATGAACTCCGACATCTCGGAGCGGCCGCCGAGTTCGTCGATGAACTGCTGATCCAGCCACGGCTTGTAGATCTTGAGATCCGGGTTCACGAGCAGACCGTAGCGGTAGAAGCGCTCGATATCGTTGCCCTTGTACGTGGAGCCGTCGCCCCAGATGTTGACGCCGTCTTCCTTCATCGCGGCGACCAGCATCGTGCCCGTCACGGCGCGGCCGAGCGGCGTGGTGTTGAAGTAGGTGACGCCCGCCGTCGAGACGTGGAACGCGCCGCTTTGCAGCGCGGCGATGCCTTCGGAAACCAGTTGTGCACGGCAGTCGATCAGGCGCGCACCGGCGGCGCCATATTCGGTCGCGCGGCGCGGGATCGAATCGTAGTCGTCCTCGTCGGGCTGGCCGAGATTCGCGGTGTACGCGTACGGCACGGCGCCTTTCTGCTTCATCCAGTGAAGCGCGGCGCTGGTATCGAGACCGCCGGAGAATGCAATGCCGACCTTCTGGCCAACGGGGACACTTTCGAGAATTGTGCTCATGAGCAAATACCGTCTAAATCGACAAAAGGAAAACGTGGGCGGACTGCCGAGTATCGGCGAAGCACCGACAGATGACAAGTTTGCCGGAAATGGCTCGAGAACCGGTCGGTAGAAACTACCTCGTGCCGCCGGTTCCTCAATGACACCCTATTCGGCCAGCTCGGCAGGCTCCGGAAACAGCGCGATGAAATCCAGCATCTGTTCGCCCAGCAGATTGACGTGCGCGGACATCGCCTTGTCGGCGGCATCGCCGTCACCGCGTTCGATGGCGCCGATCACCTGCTCGTGCTCATCGACGGTATCGAGCCGCCGGCGCACCTTCTGCGTGACCATCTTGCGGTAGATCGACACCCGGTTGCGCAGGCCGCGCGTCTGGTCGGCGAGAAACTCGTTCTGGCTCGCCTCGTAGACGATCTCGTGGAAGCGCCGGTTGATCTCGTAGAACGCATCGACGTGGTTCGAATCGAGCGTCTCGCGCAGTTCCGCTTGCGTGTCGCGCAGGCGCTGGATCTGCTGCGGCGTTGCCCGGCGCGCGGCGAGGCGCGCGCACAGGCCTTCGAGTTCGGCCATGACCTGGAACATTTCGAGCAGCTTGCGGGCCGAGAGCGCCGCCACCATCGCGGGCTGGCGCGGCCGCATCGTGATCAGCGCTTCCGACGCCAGTTGCCGCAGCGCCTCGCGGATCGGCGTGCGCGAACATTCGAATCGCTCGGAAAGCTCCGTTTCTTCCAGCCGCGACCCGGGCGGCAGTTGCCCCGACAGGATTTCGCGCTCAAGCGTCGTCAAAATCTCGTCCGCTCGGGTGGTCATGTGTATCTCCAGAACCCATTGCCTGTATTTCTTGCGGGCTAGATTGTCGCATGAAACGGTGCCCGAGCCGTCCGTGAAGATGCCTCGGGCGGGCTTCAGCCGGGTTTCGGCGCGCGCCGCGGCGCCAGGTGCTGCTTCAGCACCGCGTCCAGGATCTCGACGAAGCGCCGCGCCGCGTTCGAGAGCGGCTCGACATGCGAATACACGAGGCTCGCCGTCAGCCGGTGCGAGCCCTCCGCGCGCAGGGGCACGACATCGAGCGCGTCGCGCATGGCGTCGTCGATACAGAACGGATCCACGATCGCCACGCCCACGCCTTCCCTGGCGAGCGTGCAGGCGCTGATGGCCGAGCGCACGCGCACGACCGGCTCCGGCCTGCGCTCGTCGCTGAAGACCGTGCCGACAATGCGCCCGAGCGGGGTGTCGTGTTCATAGTCGATCCACGGCAGCGCCGCGATCTGCTTCGGCTCGAGCGCGCGCCGCTTCCCGAGCGTGCCCTTGCGCGCGACGCACAGCACCTGGCCGCTTTCCATCGGCACGGTGACGATGTTCGGATGCTGAACCTCGAACATCGACACGCCGATCGTGCCCTTGCCGAACAGCACGCGCGGCACGAGGTGATTGTGGGTGAGCGGCTCGAACGAAACGGGCAGTTTGCGGAACTCGGCATGAAAGCGCGCGATGGCGAGCGGGACCAGATGCACGCCCAGACTCGGGCTGCATACGACGTTGAGCGTGCCGCTCGAACCATCCGAGAGCGCGCGCACGAGATCGTCCACCCGTTCGATGCCTTCATACGCGCGCATCACCTCTTCGAAGATGCGCTTGGCTTCCGGGGTCGGATACAGGCGTCCGCGCGTGCGCTCGAACAGCAGGAAGCCGAGCCGTCGCTCGGTCACTTGCAGCACACGGCTCACCGACGGCTGCGCCACGTACAGCGAGCGCGCCGCCTCGCTGATGGAGCCGGTCATCATGATCGCGCGGAAGACCTCGATCTGACGCATGCTCATCGTGCGGGAATGGGGAGAGGCGTCGTCGTAGTTCATTTCTCGTGAGCATCGGCGTGGCGTTGGCCCGGCAGTTTAACGCGCCCGCCACGCAGCCATGCATTGCGTCTATGGGATACCAAATTTGGACTATTTCACAGCGCGGAGCCCCGTTGATATCGTGCGAATCAAGTTGGTCTATTCACGTTTTCTTGGCGCCGAGTCATGTCAGCTCCCATTTATTTCCTGAATCCGAATGGTCTCGCCGACGTCACGCGCGACATCGAGCGGACCGTCCGCGCCCTGCGCGCCGGCGACGACGCGCCCGTCGCGTTCGACACGCTGCACGCCGTGCCGGGCGGCATCGTGACCCAGCGGGATGCGGACCGCGCGGCCGTCGCGGTCGCGAATTTCGTCGAGCAGCACGACGCGCACGCGGCGGCTTTCGTCATCGCCTGCTTCAGCGATCCGGGCCTGCACGCCGCCCGCGAAATCACGCGCCGGCCGGTGATCGGCATCGGTGCGGCGGCCATGGCGAGCGCGCTTTCACTCGGCTCGCGCGTCGGCGTGATCGCGGCCAGCACGCGCGGCATGCCGCGCCACTGGCGGGCGTATCATGCTGCCCGCATCGGTGCGGCGGTGGCGGGCGAACGTGCGGTCGGACTGAGCGTCGAGGAATCGGGCAACCGTGCACTGGCGCTCGACAAGCTGATCGCGACCGGCCGTGCCCTGTGCGAAACGGACGGCGCGGACGCCATCGTGCTCGGCTGCGCCGGCATGACGCCCTTGCGCGCCGGACTCGAAGCGGCGCTCGGCGTGCCGGTGATCGATCCGTGTTCGAGCGCCGCCGCTCTGGCCTTCGCGGTGTGCCGCGAGCGGGGTGACGCATGAATGACATCGCAGCGCCGCTGCCGCGACTGGGCGTGCTCGGCGGCATGGGCCCGCTCGCCACGGCGGATTTCCTCGTCAAGCTGATCCAGGCGACGCCCGCCGCGTCCGATCAGGAACACATGCCGGTCATCGTCCACAACGTGCCGCAAGTGCCCGACCGCAGCACGGCGTTCCTCGCCGGTTCGGACGCGCCCTGGCCGCATCTGCTCGACGGCCTGCGCACGCTGGAACGCGCGGGCTGCGCGGCGATCGCGATTCCGTGCAATACCGCGCACGTGTGGCATCAGCGGCTGGCGGAAGCGAGCACGCTGCCTGTGCTGCATATCGGCGAAGCGGCGCTGGCTGCGCTGACGCGCCGCTATCCGCGGGCGCGCCGCGTGGGCATCCTGGCGACGGCCGCGACGCTCAAGGCGCGCATCTATCACGATCAGCTGGCGGCGCGCGGCATCGAGGCCATTGAACCGGACGAGGCGATGCAGGCGATGTATGTATCGGCGGGCATTGCGGCAGTGAAGGCCGGCCGGCTCGACGACGCCCGCGCGCTCTTGTCCGCTGCGGCGGACGCGCTGGTCACGCGCGGCGCCGATGCGCTGCTGCTCGCCTGCACGGAAATCCCGGTGGCGCTGGCCGGCGCCGCCTATCATGCGATCGACCCGACCGACGCGCTCGCGCGCGCCTGCGTCGACTGGTGGCTCGCGGCGCGCGCGGACAGCGCGCAACTTGCCGCGCAACCCTGAATTTTCAAGCGGATGACAGTTCATGCAGCAGTTTGATCTCACGATACGCAACGGCCGCGTCGCCTCCGACGAAGCGGTTTTCGAGGCGGATGTCGGCATTGTCGGCGACCGGATCGTCGAAGTGGCGCGCGGCCTGCCCGCCGGCAAGCGCGACATCGACGCCACCGGCAAGTACGTGCTTCCGGGCGGCATCGATACGCATTGCCACGTCGAGCAGCGCTCGGGCATGGGCATCATGGGCGCCGACGACTGGTATTCCGCAAGCGTCGGCGCGGCGTTCGGCGGCACGACGATGATCGTGCCCTTCGCCGCGCAGCATCGCGGACATTCGCTCAAGCAGGTGGCGGAAGAGTACGCGGCGCTCGCAACGGCGAAGTCGGTCATCGACTGGAGCTATCACCTGATCGTCTCCGAGACGGACAAGAAGACGCTGCAGGAAGATCTCGTCGAGCAGATCCGCAAGGGCATCACGTCGTTCAAGGTCTACATGACCTATGAGCAGCTCAAGATCGACGACTATCAGATGCTCGACGTGCTCGCGCTCGCCGCCCGCGAACGCGCGCTCGTGATGGTGCACGCCGAGAACAACGACGTGATCCGCTGGGTCTCGCAGAAGCTGCTGGAAAACGGCCGCAGCGCGCCGAAATATCACGCGACGAGCCACGTGGCGCTGGCCGAGGCCGAAGCGACGAACCGCGTGATCCAGCTCTCGAAGCTGTTCGACGTGCCCGTGCTGATCGTGCACGTGTCCGCGCGCGACGCACTCGCGACCATCGGCGCGGCGCGGCGCATGGGCGCGCAGGTGTACGGCGAAACCTGTCCGCACTACCTGCTGCTGACCGAAGACGCGATGGACCTGCCCGGCGTGGAAGGCGCGAAGTATTGCTGCAGCCCGCCGCTGCGCGACGCGGACGCACAGGAAGCGCTGTGGACGGCGTTGAAGGACGGCGTGCTGCAAACCGTGTCGTCGGATCACGCGCCCTATCGTTTCGATGAAACCGGCAAGCTGCCGCACGGCGACGCCACCACCTTCAAGCAGATGGCCAACGGCATGCCCGGCCTGGAAGCGCGCCTGCCGCTGCTGTTCTCGGAAGGCTTCGTCAAGGGCCGCATGACGCTGCCCGAGTTCGTCGCATTGAGCGCGACGAATCACGCGCGCATGTACGGCATCGCGCCGCGCAAAGGCCTCGTGCAGGCGGGCGCGGACGCGGACATCGCCGTGTGGGACCCGCAGCATCAAGTCACGCTGACGGCCCCGGCGCTGCATGACCGCGTCGGCTACACGCCGTATGAAGGCATGACGGTGACCGGCTGGCCGCGCACCGTGATCAGCGCGGGACGGGTGATCGTCGATGACGGCGTGCTGCATGCACAGCCCGGCAGCGGCCGCTTCGTCCCGCGCTCGACGCCGCTGCCCTTCCAGAACGAACGGGAAGTCTCGGCGCGCGGCCAGTTCTTCCGCGCACTCGCCGACGGCAACGCCGAAGGCCACGCCGGCTTCGGCTACACCGACAAGCACTGAAACCGCATCACACAAGGAAACAGGAAGTCATGAGCAAGTCACGCAAAATCGGTCTCGCGGTCGCGCAAATGGGCCCGGTCCATCTCGCCGACGACCGTCAGGCCGTCGTCAAGCGCCTGGTCGAGATGCTGAACGAGGCCAAGGCTCGCAGCGCGAAGTTCGTCGTGTTCCCGGAACTGGCGCTGACCACGTTCTTCCCGCGCTACTGGATGAGCCAGGAAGCGGCCATTGAACGCTTCTTCGAGCGCTCGATGCCGAACCCGGACGTGCAACCGCTCTTCGACGCCGCGCGCAACGCAGGCATCGGCTTCTATCTCGGCTATGCGGAACTGACCGCGAAGGGCGAGTGCTTCAACACGGCGATCATCGTCGATGACAACGGCAAGATCGTCTCGAAGTATCGCAAGACGCACCTGCCGGGCCATTCGGATCACAAGCCGGACGCCCCCTTCCAGCATCTGGAGAAGAAGTTCTTCGAAGTGGGCAACACGGGCTTCCCGGTGGTCGAGACGATGGGCGCGAAGCTCGGCATGTGCATCTGCAACGACCGCCGCTGGCCGGAAACCTGGCGCGCGATGTCGCTGCAAGGCGCGGAACTCGGCGTGCTCGGCTACAACACGCCGTCGCTGAACATCCACTGGCCGGAGCCGGTGCATCTGCGCATGCACACGCATCTCGTCTCGCTGCAGGCGAGCGCCTATCAGAACGCGATGTGGATCGGCGCCGCCGCGAAGTGCGGGAAGGAAGACGGCTTCCACATGATCGGCGGCTCGGTGATCGTCGCGCCGTCGGGCGAGATTGCCGCCCAGAGCGTGAGCGAGGAAGACGAAGTGATCTTCGCCAACATCGATCTCGCACTCGGCGACACCTTCCGCGAACACGTCTTCAACTTCGCGAAGCATCGCCGGCCGGAACACTACGGGCTGATCGTCGAGCGCACCGGCGCAGGCGAGCCGCTGCCGCACGATCCCGACGCAATCAACTGATGCGTCCACGAGGAGACCACTCATGAACCAACCTCTCGACCACACGGCCGAGGGCGCGCGCAGCGCCCCGCCGAAGTCGATCTTCGGGCCGCCGCACATCCGCGCGCTGGTCGCGTCCATTTCCGGCTACGCGATGGACGGCTTCGACCTGCTGATCCTCGGCTTCATGCTGAGCCTGATTTCGGCGGACCTCGGCCTCACCTCGGCGCAGGCCGGCTCGCTCGTGACGTGGACGCTGGTCGGCGGCGTCGCGGGCGGCATCGGCTTCGGCGTTCTGAGCGACTATCTCGGCCGCGTGCGCGTGCTGACCTACACGATCCTGCTGTTCGCCGTGTTCACCGGGCTGTGCGCGTTCGCGCAGGGCTATCACGACCTGCTCGCGTACCGCTTCATCGCGGGCCTCGGGCTGGGCGGCGAGTTCGGTATCGGCATGGCGCTCGCCATCGAAGCCTGGCCGGCTGAAAAGCGCGGCCGCGTCTCGTCGTACGTGGGCATGGGCTGGCAGATCGGCGTGCTGATCGCCGCCATCGTGACGCCGATCCTGCTGCCGCATATCGGCTGGCGCGGCATGTTTCTCGTCGGCCTCGCGCCCGCCGTGCTGTCCTTCGTGATCCGCAAGGCGATCGGCGAGTCCGAGATCTTCATCGAGAAGGCCGCCCGCAAGCGCCACGAGTTCCCCCTCAAGACGCTGTTCCGCGACCGCGAGACCACGCGCCGCAGCATCGGCATGATCATCATGTGCTCGGTGCAGAACTTCGGCTACTACGGCCTCATCATCTGGATGCCCGGCTATCTGACGAAGGCCTTCGGCTTCACGCTCGCGAAGTCGGCGACGTGGACGGCGGCGTCGATCCTCGGCATGCTCGTCGGCATCTGGATCTTCGGGCAGCTGGCGGACAAGATCGGCCGCAAGCCGACCTTCGTCATGTACCAGATCGGCGCGCTCGTGATGGTGTTCATCTACTCGCGCATGACCACGCCGGAGGCGCTGCTGATCGGCGGCATGGTGGTGGGCATCTTCGTGAACGGCATGATGGGCGGCTACGGCGCACTGATGGCCGAGCTCTATCCGACGCATGCACGCGGCACCGCGCAGAACGTGCTGTGGAGCATCGGGCGGGCCGTGGGCGGCTTCGGACCGCTGGCGATCGGCGCGGTGGCGAGCTACTACTCGTTCGGCATCGCGATCGCCGCGCTGGCGTGCATCTATATCGTCGATGTCATCGCGACTCTCACGCTCATTCCCGAGCTGAAGGGCGTCGAGCTCGAATGATGTAACGCCTGGAGGCGCGCCGCCATGCGCGCCTTCAGCGCCGATCCGCGCGCATCTCCCTTACGCCGTGTCCGAGCTTGCGGCGCAGCAAGGTGCGCAGGGTCGCGGAATCCGCATACCCCACCTCACTCGCGATCTTCTCCAGATCGCATCCCGCCGACACGAGCTGCCGCGCGCGCTCGATCCGCAAATCCTGAAAGAACGCCAGCGGCGACTTGCCGAGCACCGCCTCCGTGCGCCGCTGCAAGGTGCGCGGCCCGACGCACAGCGCGCTCGCCGCGTCATTGAGCGAGAAGCCCGCCGAAAGGTGCTCGCGCGACCAGCGTTCGAAACGCGCGATCAGCGGGTCCGCGTGCGCGACGTAATCCGGCACGATGTAATGCGCCTGCGACGCGCGCTGGTCGATCAGCAGGAAACGCGCGACCATCGTGGCCAGTTCGGGACTGGCCTGCCGCACGAGCCACAGCGCGAGGTCGAGATGACCCATCGCGGAACCCGCCGTCACGACGCGCCGCGACGCGACCACCATGCGCGAATCGTCCAGATCGACTGCCGGAAAGCGCTGCCGGAACGCGGGCGCGAGCGACCAGGTCGTCGTGGCCAAGCCGTGATCCAGCAAGCCCGCCTCCGCGAGCACGAAGGTGCCGGTACACGCTGCGGCAACGCCGATGCCTTGCGCATGCCAGCCGCGCAGATGGCCGATCGCTTCGCGCACGTCAGGGCGCGCCAGTGCGGCGAGCAGCGGCTCGGGCTGCTTGGCGTTGAGCGCGGGCAGCACGACCCAGTCCGGCTGGCGCACTTCGGCGACCGGTTCGGGCTGTGTCGAAAAGCCCAGCGCCGTGCGCACGCGCCGCCGCACGCCGACCAGGTTGAACTCGAATGGAGCAGCCGTGCTGCCCTGCGCAGCGGCCAGCTCGTTGGCCGTGCCGAGCGTGTCCAGCAGCGCGGCCAGTCCGGTATCGAACACGCCATCGAGCGCCAGGATGGAAAGTCGCATGTCGCAAATGATGTCGATAATGTCATTTGCGACTATATTCCGCGCGTGCCCGGACGTCTAGACTGCGAAGTATTCCAGCTCGATCTCACCGACCCCGGCACGCACATGGACCTCGCTCCGCATTCCGTTCTCGACACCATCGGCAACACCGCGCTGCTGACGCTGCGCCGCGTCGTGCCGTCCAATGGCGCGCGCATTTCGCTGAAACTGGAAAGCCAGAATCCGACCGGCAGCATGAAGGACCGCATCGCGCTGGCGATGATCGACGCGCCCGAGCGCGACGGCCGTTTGAAGCCCGGCGGCGCGGTGGTCGAATACACCGGCGGCAGCACCGGCGTGTCGCTCGCGCTGGTGTGCGCGGTGAAACAACATCCGCTGCATCTCGTAAGCTCGGACGCGTTTTCGAAGGAGAAGCTCGATCACATGCGGCTGCTCGGCGCGCGGCTGACCATCGTCCCGAGCGAGAACGGCAAGCAGACGGAGAAGCTCACGCGCGACATGATCCGCGAGGCGCATCGCATCGCGGAAGAAACCGGCGCGTACATCACTGCGCAGATGGAGAACACGGACCAGCTTCACGCGTACACGAAGATGGGCGACGAAATCTGGCGGCAGACAGAAGGCCGCATCGACGCCTTCGTGCAGAGCGTGGGCACGTCTGCCTCACTGCGCGGCATCTCGGCGACCTTGCGCGGCCATGACGCCCGCGTGCGCGTGGTTGGCGTAGAGCCGGCGGAGTCCGCCGTGCTGTCGGGCGGGCCGAGCGGCGCGCACAAGATCGACGGCATTGGCGCGGGTTATGTCGTGCCGCTGTGGCATGACCGCATCGCGGACGAACTCGAACGCGTCTCCACCGATGACGCCCGCGCCATGGCCTTTCGCCTCGCCGCCGAGGAAGGGCTGTTCTGCGGCACCTCGACCGGCGCGAACGTCACGGCGGCCTTGCGCGTGGCCGAGCGTCTCGGGCCGGATGCGCACATCGTCACCATCATGTGCGATACCGGCATGAAGTACCTGAAGTCCTACGCGCGAACCCTGGATGCCGCTTAGCTAGCCCAGGATCGGATGCGATGTGCCGGGGATCGGGTAGCCGCGATTGTCGGTGGGCACGAGCTGCGTCTGGAACGCGACGAACAACGCCTGGAACTTGCCGTCCACTTCCACCATCACGGCGCCGTCCTGGAAGACGCCGTTCTCGTTCGAGTGGTCCCTGACCTTGCTGCCTTTCGCGGGCTTCGGATTGCCCTGGTTCATGTGCGTTTCGTGAAGGCCGTCCTTGTCCGGTTCGAACAGGAAGCCGAAGCCGTACACCGTGACGTCCTTCGTCGGCTTCCAGCCGCGCCGGTTGTCTTTATACGTCGGCGTCGGATACACATAGGGCACGCCGTCGCCCGACATGTCGAGCTGCAACATCTCGTTGAGCAACTCGTTGATGTCGTTGTGCTCGCCTTCCTCGTCGAGCGCGATGGGGCGCATCGCACTCAGGTCGACGAGTTTCGTATCGTGCACGTAGTCCAGCTTCGGGAAGTTCGACGTGGACACGCCTGCCGCGATCTTCTCGAGATCCGCGGTCATCGGATGCTCGAAATACTGATTCCACTGATAAAGCACGAAGTAACCTTCGGGGCCGGTCAGCGTGCTGTCCGACTTCACGTTGGTGACGATGCGGAACTCATTGCCCTCCTGATCCTCGCTGACGATCACATAATGCGGATCGCCTTTGTAACCCTGCAGAAAGGGAACGCCGAGCGTGACCTTGCCCTTGAAGAGAACGTATTCGTTGCGTGCCATGAGCATGACTCCTGAAGTGGTCCGCTTTCATTGGAGCGCGCGCGTATGACAGCGTTCCGTTCGATGCACGGATGAACTCGTGCAGTGTCACGGCACGGTCATGCCGATGACAATAATGTCTCGTGACACGGCGAATCTTCCCCACGACGAGACATACGCACATGGTCACGAAGAACCCGCAAGACTCCGCACCGCTCGCCTCGCGCCGCGGCTTCCTGAAGTTCGCGGGCGCCTCCGGCCTCGCCACCGCAGCAGGCGCAATGAGCCGCTCTGCTACGGCAACGACGGACACGCCGGACGGCACGCCCGAACAGATCCACCTCACTTGGGGCGAGGATCCGTCGAGCGAGGTGATCATCAGCTGGGCGTCGCTCGCACAGGCCACTGCGCCGCGCGTGCGGCTGCAATCGGACGATGGCCACGCCCACATGATCCATGCCGTGCAGCGCACTTACACGGATGGCCTCAACGGCGAGATCGTGTGTACTTATCATGCGCGGCTGCGCGACCTGCGTCCGGATACTCAATACCACTACGAAGTCACCGCCGACAACGACAGCAACGCCGGCCAGCCCTTCACGTCGAGCTTCCGCACGGCGCCGCGCGGACGGCACGCGTTCCGCTTCACCAGCTACGGCGACCTGGCGACGCCGAACACGAACTGGGTGCTGTCGTCGCCGCAGAGCCGCTTCGCGGTGCAGGCGGTGGAGCGCTTCGAGCCGCTGTTCCATCTGCTCAACGGCGACCTCTGCTACGCCAACCTCAACCCCGCGAGCCAGCCCGACGTGTGGCGCGACTTCGGCAACAACGCACAGACGTCCGCCGCGAACCGTCCGTGGATGCCGTGTCCGGGCAATCACGAGATCGAGTTTCACAACGGCCGGCAGGGCTTCGATTCGTATCTGACGCGCTACACGCTGCCTGACAACGGCACGCGTTTTCCGGGCCGCTGGTATAGCTTCCGCGTGAGTTCGGTGCTGTTCATCTCGCTCGATTCCGACGACGTCGTCTATCAGGACGGCGCCGCCTTCGTGGCCGGACCCAATCCGCTGGTGCCCGCCGCGAGCACCGGCAATCCGCCGATCGCCCCCGGCACCTCGTTCTATGTGCGCGGCTACAGCCAGGGCGAGCAGAGCCGCTGGCTCGAAAAGACCTTGCGCGAAGCCTCGCATGACGACGGCATCGACTGGATCATCGTGCAGATGCATCAGGACGCGCTTAGTTCGTCGAAGACGGGCAACGGCTCCGACAAGGGCATCCGCGAAGCGTGGCTGCCGCTGTTCGACCGCTATGGCGTCGATCTCGTGCTGTGCGGCCACGATCACGACTATGAACGCAGCCATCCGGTGCGCGGCTGCAATCATCACGCGGGCCGTGACGCCGTGACGGGCGAACGCGTCGATACGCTGCAGCCGCGTCCCGTACACGGCTCGCCGCGCGCCAACGATCCGATCGATACCTCGCACGGCACGGTGCATCTGATTCTCGGCGGCGGCGGCACCAGCGCGCCGCTCGATGTCTACGGCACTGATACAGGTACCGGCCTGCCGCAGGCGCAGGTCTTCACGAAGCCGAACCGGCCCGTACCCGGCACGACGGCGGGCACGTTCGTGCGGCCTGTCGCGGATGCCGTCGAGGACGCGATCTGGTCGGCGCAGCGTGACACCGGCACGGGCTATGGCATTGCCGTGTTTGATCACGATCCGGGCGAGCACGGCGGCCGCACTTCCATCACGATCAACTACTATCACGCCCCCGGCGCGGACAAGACGCCCACGGCGGACTACGCGCTTTTCGAAACCATCGTGCTGGAGAAGCGGCGCGGGCGTTGATCCTCCACGCCGGTCACGTCGTTCTCTTCAAGGGGGACGCTGAGACCGGCGTCCGCTTCGGCCGGACGGACGAGCAACACGAGCAGTTGAGGCTTGACACCATCGCCGTGCGGGGCGAAAAGTGCGTGAAGCGGCAGAAGCGGCAGAAGCGGCAACATGGCTGAACCTCTTTTAGCGGGGAGTCGAGCCGACATCCTGGCGCCGGCGCGGTCCTGCGGCACCCTGTTTGTTGCTATGTCATTGTCTGCAACGTTCGGTACGTTTCTTGCCCTTATCTCCATTCCGCAAGACTAGGGACACCGACATGAAAAAGGGAAACAATGGCGCGTTAGCGGAATCGAGCTTCTCCACTTATGCCAATCCGCTGATCGGCGAAGCGTCCGCGCAGGCCACGGTGCTCGAAGACAGCACGGACGCCGAGGAACTGCACAAGCTGCGTGTTGCACTGCGGAGGCTGCGCACCTTGCTGTGGGCGTATCGACCGATTCTGAAGAAGGATTTCGACGACCAGCAGCGCGCCCTCCTGAAGTATCTGGCCAGCGCGGCAGGCAATACGCGCGACTGGGACATCCTGATCGAACTCGTCGACAAGAAAAGCAGCGCGCCCTTGCTCGATGCCTTCCGCGAACAACGCAGCGCAACTGCCGCAAAAAGCCGCGATACGCTCTCGCACGCGAAGCTCAAGCAGATGCTGCACGAGTCGCTGAGCGAGGCGAACCGCGAACTCAATACGGCGGCGCAACGCACGCCGCTGACCCAGTTCGCCCGGAAGCGCGTGACGGCTGCGGAAAAACAACTGAGCAAACGCATACGCTCGGCCGCGAAGGCGAAGGGCAAGGACTACGCGCAGCTGCACGATGTACGCAAGGCTGGCAAAAAGGTACGCTATCTGGTCGAGTTCTTCGAGCCGCTTCTCGGCGGCAAGCAACGCAAGACGCTGAAGGGCCTCAAGCGGATGCAGAAGCGCTTCGGGGCGTTGAACGATGTCGTCGCAAGTCGCGCGCTGCTGGAACAGCATCTCGACGCGCTGCCGGATGGCGCGGCCGCACAGAAAGCGCTGCGCTCGCTCAAGAAGGAGCAGAAGCGGCGCATGAAGGCCGCTGTGCGCTTGCTGTAAGGCTTATCCGCGCGCGACGATCCCGCGCGGCAAATGTGGCGCATTCTGCGCAATCTGATCGAGTTCGTCGCGCACGCCTTCGATGTCGCGCATGTCGTGCAGATAGGGATCCGCTGCGTGGATCGCTTCCAGGCGGCGTCTCACGGCGCCGTACTGCGCCCCCGCGCGCCGGTGCAATTCGGCGCGCTCGCTGTAGCGCAGAAAGGTCTGCAAGGACGCGAGCACGGCGGCGCCGATACTCGTCAGCCCGATCACGATGCGCAACTGCGGCGAGATGGCGGTAGCGACGAGCGAGAGAAAAGCCGACGTGCCCGTAGCGGTCGTGATGCCGATGACAGCCAGTCCGAGCTTCCTGCCGCTTGCGGTCAGACGGTCGGCCATCGTGTAGTGACGGATCTGCGATTCGCGGGCTCGTCTGATCCAGTTCAGCACCAGCGCCCGCGCGTCCTGCGGCGGCTCACAGGTTTGATGTAACGGTTCGGTCATGGTCCATGCAGGGCTTGAGTGAAACCCAGTGTAGCGTTCGACCGTGGACAAACCGTGTCCCTGTCTCGCGTCTTTAAGCGTGCCCGAAGGCGTCCGCGAATTCACTGGACAGAAGCCGAAAGCGACGCTTCTTCGGGCAATTGAATCGCGCATGGCTGCGTACACTTCTTTACATGGCGCAACGCACCGCGCCAGCAAAAGCGAAGCGATATTCACTGAGCAAACCGGCTTACCCTCAACTTTCTTACCGGTTGCAGCAGGTGTCGTAGTCGCAGAAGTACCGGAGTGGTTGCAGCAGATGGAGTGGCGTTGTCGGGGAATGTGCCGTTTAGAAGTCGCAGTGATAGCAGTAACAGCAGTCACAGCAGTCACAGCACAAAAACAGCAGGTGTCACAGACGTACCGGTAGACGTAAAAAACTTGCCCCGGCCGAGCGCATCCGCCGGGGCTTTTCTTTGGGTCGACGGCTTCTACGTTCAAGGAAGGGTCATGCAGCGCCGAACACGGCTATCGGTGCAAAAGATCGTGCAAGGTGCTCCACAAGAAAATTCGCCTTGGGTACACTAGCTGCTGCCCGACAGGGCGAGACCCTGCCAACGGTAACGCGAGAACAAAAACATCGGAGCGAATTTGAGGAAACGAGCCACGGTCGTCTGCCGAAGAGGCAAACGCATTCTGCTGGTCGCGCGGCGCGAATCCAAATGGGCGCTGCCCGGCGGCATCCTCAAGCGCGGCGAAGACCTTTCGGATGCCGCGCTCCGCGAGCTGAAGGAAGAAACCCGCCTGTCGGGCAAGTCGGCCAAACATCTGTTCAACTATCGCGGCGACCAGAAACATCACCACGTGTTCTTCTGCGACATCTCGAAGAGCGCAAAGGCACGGGCCAGCAATGAGATCGCGCGTTGCCGCTGGGTGCATGTCGACGAAATCGCGCGGCTCGCCACCAGTTCGCCTACCAAGGTCATCGTCAAGATTCTCGGCGAGAAGCGCAACGGCGCACGCGGCAAGTAGCTTAGAAGCGTCGCGGACGCGCATCGGTTACCCTGAGAACCTTCTGCGTCCCACACGCCTGCCTGACCGCCCATGAACACGCCCCAAGACGACTACGCGCTCAATCTCGACCACATGTCCGCCGCTGACATCGCGGCGACGCTCCCCGCCAGCGTGCTTGCCACGCTGCACGGCACCGACATCACCGTGTTCCGCGTTCCCGACGACGCCTCCGACACCGCCGCATGCAGCGAGCGCTTCGGCATCGACCTGGAGGATTGCGCGAACACCATCGTCGTGCGCTACAAGAAGGATGGCGGCGAACAATACGCGGCGATCGTCACGCTGGCTTCGAAGCGGCTCGACGTGAACGGCGCGGTCAAGCGCGCACTCGGCGCGCAGCGTATCTCGTTCGCGTCGCGCGAAGTGGCCACCGAACACTCCGGCATGGAGTATGGCGGCATCACCGCGTTCGGCGTGCCGGCCTCATGGCTCGTGCTGGTGGAAGCCGCCGTCATGGAGCGCGCGCGCGTGGTCATGGGCGCGGGCGTGCGCGAGGCGAAGCTGCTGCTGTCGCCGCAACAGCTGCTCGCGCTGCCCAACGCGACGGTCGCGCCGCTCGCCACCTGAACCCGTAGACAGACGCGCTACCGGCTCACTTGCCCGGCGTGAGCACCACCCTGAAGCGCGCCTTGCCACTCATCATGCGGTCATAGGCTTCGGCCGCGCGCGACAGCGGATATTCCTCGATCATCGGCTTCACGCCGGACAGCGCGCTGAACGCGAGCGTCTCCTGCGAATCCGCCGCGGTGCCTGACGGCCAGCCCTGCACCGAGTTGCGCCCCATGATGAACTGCGTGATCGGCACCTCGACCGGTTCGTCGGAGATGCCCACCATGATCATCTTGCCGTTCAGTCCGAGCCCGCCGATGGCCGCATTCATCGCGCGGCCGCTCGTCGCTGTCGCCAGGATCACGCGCGCGCCGCCCAGCGCCTTCAGTTCATCGGCGACGTTCTGCGCTTCGCTGTCGATGTAGTGATGCGCGCCCAGTTCCTTCGCCAGCGGCGCCTTGTCCTGACCGCGCGCGATCGCCACGGTCTCGAAGCCCATCTTGCGCGCGAACTGCACGCCCAGATGCCCCAGCCCGCCGATGCCCAGCACCGCGACCACATCGCCGGCGCGCGCGCCGCTGTTGCGCAGCGCATTGAAGGTGGTGATGCCGGCGCAGAGGAGCGGCGCGGCATCGACGTCGGCGAGATCGTCGGGCATGCGCGCCAGCGCTTCCTGCGGCGCCACCATGTAGTCGGCATAGCCGCCGTCATAGCTGATGCCGGGCACGAGCGCCTTCTGGCAAAGCACGAAGTCGCCATGGCGGCAATGCTCGCAATGACCGCAGTGTCCGCCGTGCCAGCCCACGCCGATGCGCTGCCCCTGCTGCCATCCTTCGACGCCCGCCCCGAGTTTCTCGATCACGCCCGCGATCTCGTGTCCCGGCACGCGCGGAAACTGGAGTCCGGGCCACAGCCCTTCTTTCGTCAGCGAATCGCTATGACAGATGCCGCACGCCTGAACCTTGATGAGCACATGGCCTTCCGGCGGTTCTGGCACGTCGCGTTCGACCACTTCGAGCGGACCATTCGCTTGCGCCACCTGCACTGCCTTCATCTTCGCCATGGCTTGCTCCTGTCAAAGAACTTCAGAATAGGATGCCGTCCGGCGTTTTGAAAGCTCGGGGGCGCGCTCAGCGCTCGTCGTCGGCGAGCAGCGACGCCAGCGGCACCGTATGCCTGACGAACGGCGAGCGAATGACGATATAACTGAAGTATTTCTCGATGCCCACGTTCCGGTCGACAAGCTTCTCGATCACCTCCTGATAGTGACCGATATCCTTGACGAGAAACTTGAGCAGGTAGTCATAGCCGCCGCTGACGAGATGACACTCGGTGACTTCCTCGACATCGCGCAGATTGGCCTCGAAGCGCACGAAGTCTTCACGGCGGTGATCGTGCAGCATGATCTCGGTGAAGACCGTCACCGTGCTCGTGAGGCGCGTCAGATCGAGATGCGCGCCATAGCCCGCAATGATGCCCGCCGCTTCGAGCCGCCGCACGCGTTGCAGACACGGACTCGCCGACAGCCCGACCACGCTCGCGAGATTCGCGTTCGTGATGTTGCCGTTCTTTTGCAGTTCGGCCAGGATCCTGATGTCGATGCGGTCCAGCTTCTGTCGGTGGTTCATGTCGTGCGGGATCGATGGGCGCCACGCGGCTGCGTCAGCCTTCGGCGAGTTCGGCGTGATGCGCCGTGACGAGTTGCGCCATGCTCGTGAACTTGAAGTCGACGGCGGGTTCCGTGAGCGTCTTCACGGTCGCGCCGAAGCCGCGCTGCTCGAAGCGCCGGTGAATCCAGCAGCCATGCATGCCGTATTCCTCCGCCGGAAGCAGATCATGATAATTGCTGTCCGCCACGTGCAGCGTTTCCCCCTTGTCCACGCCGAGCCGGGCCAGCACGTCGAACAGATAGTCGAAGTTGCGGCGCGCCGGCTTGTAGGAACCCACGTCCTCGGCGGTCACGATGGCGTCGAACTCGACACCGAGCTTGCGCTTGCTCGCCTCGAAGCTCGCATTGTCCACGTTCGAGACGATGACCAGCCTGAAATACTTCTTCAGATACTGAAGCGTGCTTGCCGAGTCCGGAAACGCGGGCCAGTCGCCGACCGACGCGCCATAAGCGACGGCCTCGTCCCACGCATAGCCGACCTTCCATTCTTCCGCCACGCGCTTGTACACGATTTCCAGCAAGCGGTTGTAGGCGAGATCGGGCGTGAGCAACTGCTGCTTCGATTCGTGACGCGCATGCGCTTCCAGAATCTGATCGCGCGTGAGCGTGACGGGAAGCCGCGCCGCCAGCTTCGTCAGCCCGGCGGCGATGCCGGCTTCCCAGTCGATCAGCGTGCCGTAGCAATCGAATGTCAGTGCCTTGAACTCGGTGAGCCGCACAGCCTTCTCCTCATGACTGAGCCAACGCTTCGCGATGCGCCTGCGCGAGTTCCGCCATGCTGTTGAAGCGGAACGCGATAGTCGGCTGCGCGCCCGGATCCATGGTTGCGCCGAAGCCCGGCTGCGCATGCCGCCGATAAATCCAGCACGACGTCAGACCGAATGCATTGGCCGGCTTGTGATCGTGGAACAGGCTTTCGGCGGTATGGAGAATCTTCTCCTTGGCGATGCCGCGCTCGCCCAGCTTCTCGATCAGGTACTCGAAATTTCGCGGCGACGGCTTGTACGAACCGACGTCTTCCGCCGTGATGATCGCATCGAACGTCACTTGCAGCTTCGTGTTGCTGTGCGTGAAGCTCTCGTTGTCCACGTTGGACAGGATCACGAGCTTGTAATGCTGCTTCAGATACTGGAGTGCTTCCGCCGAATCCGCGAAGGCCGGCCAGTGCCGAATGGAACGGCCATACGCGATGCATTCCTCGTGCGTATGCGGCACGCCCCATTCCTCGGCCAGACGCTTGTACACGATGGGCAGCAGATCCTGATAACGCTTCGCCGGCGTGTACTTTTGCTGCGCGGATTCATGCCGCGCGTGCGCTTCCAGCACCTGATCGCGCGTCAACGAAGGCTTCACGCGTTCGAGCAGCGGACGCAGCCCTTCGAAGATGCCGCTTTCCCAGTCGATCAGCGTGCCGTAGCAGTCGAAAGTGAGGGTGTCGAAGTCGGTGAGTTTCACGGTCGCTCCTGTCTGATGGCGAGGGGTGGAGCAGTCAGTGTAGTGAGACGTGGCGGCAGCCGGAGCCGATGTTGCTCGCTGCAACCGCAGCTTGTGCGGTTCGTGGCCCGTGCCGCAGCAGATTCTGCTGCACGTGCGCAAGCGGGCTTCGTGACCTTACCAGAACGACCGGTCGAATTTTTAACTGCTTGAGAGCCCCATCCATCTGCACTACATTGGTGTTCCTTCGAAACCGTCTGGAGACGAGTCCATGCGCTATCCCGTCCTTGCCCTGGCTGCCGTATCCGTTTTCTCCGTGGCCGCGTCCGCCGCCGCGCAGGAGGTCGTCACGTTCGGCCACTCCGCGCCGCTCACCGGCCCGCAGGCGCCGAACGGCAAGGACAACGAGAACGGCGCGCGGCTCGCCATCGACGAACTGAACAAGGCGAACATCAGCATCGGCGGCAAGAGCGTGACCTTCAAGCTGGATTCGCAGGACGACCAGGCCGACCCGAAAGTTGGCGTGCAGGTGGCGCAGAATCTTGCCGATCACAACGTGCTCGCCGTGCTCGGGCCATATAACTCGGGCGTCGCGATTCCGGCCTCGCGCGTCTACAGCACGGCGGGCATTCCGCTGCTGCCGGTGGCGTCGAACCCGGCGCTCACGAAGCAGGGCTTCAAGAACATCTTCCGCATCGGCGCCAGCGACGAGCAACTCGGCGGCACCATGGGCGAATTCGCCGCGAAGACGCTGAAGGCGAAGACCGCCGCGATCATCGACGACCGCACCGCGTACGGCCAGGGCGTCGCCGAGCAGTTCGAGAAGGTGGCGAAGGCGAATGGCATCAAGATCGTCGACCAGCAGTTCACCAATTCACAGGCCACCGATTTCCTCGGCATTCTCACGGCGATCAAGTCGAAGAATCCCGATGTGATCTTCTTCGGCGGCTATGCGTCGCAAGGCGCGCCAATGGCCAAGCAGATGAAGCAGCGCGGCATCCGCGCGAAGCTGCTCGGCGGCGACGGCATCTGTTCCGCCGACATGGGCAAGGTCGCGGGCGAGGCGGCGTCCATCGTCTATTGCGCGCAGGGCGGCGTGGCGCTGGACAAGACGCCGGAAGGCCGCGCCTTCCTGAAGAAGTACCAGGATGCCTATCACACGGACACGCAGGTCTACGGCGTCAATTACTACGACGGCGTGAAGATGCTCGCCGACGCCATGGTCAAGGCCGGCACCACCACCGACAAGGCGAAGCTCATCGCGCAACTGGCGAAGGAGAAGTACAAGGGCGTCGCGGGCACCTATTCGTTCGACGCCAGCGGCGACCTGCAGGGCGCGCCTACCACGGTCTACATGATCCGCAATGGCCTGCCCGTTCCCTATGCTCAATAAGTCTCACCGCACAACGCAATGAAACTCTCCCGATCCATTTCGACCGTCGAAGTCCATACCGGCGGCGAGCCGTTCCGCATCGTCACGAGCGGCCTGCCGCGTCTGCCCGGCGACACCATCGTGCAGCGCCGCGCCTGGCTGAAGGAACACGCCGACGACATCCGCCGCGCGCTGATGTTCGAACCGCGCGGCCATGCGGACATGTACGGCGGTTATCTGACCGAACCGGTATCGCCGGAAGCGGACTTCGGCATCATCTTCCTGCACAACGAAGGCTATAGCGATCACTGCGGACACGGTGTCATCGCGCTGGCCACGGCGGCGGTCGAACTGGGCTGGGTGCAGCGCACGAGCCCGGAGACGCGCGTGGGCATCGATGCGCCGTGCGGCTTCATCGAAGCGTTCGTGAAGTGGGATGGCGATCACGCAGGCTCCGTGCGTTTCGTGAACGTGCCGTCCTTCATCTGGAAGCGCGACGTGACCGTGGACACGCCGAGCTTCGGCACGGTCACGGGCGACATCGCGTACGGCGGCGCGTTCTACTTCTACACCGATGGCGCGCCGCACGACCTGCCGGTGCGCGAGTCATCGGTGGAGCAGCTGATCCGTTTCGGCGCGGAGGTGAAGGCAGCGGCCAACCAGGCGTTTCCGCTCGCGCATCCGGACATTCCGGAGATCAATCACATCTACGGCACGATCATCGCCAATGCGCCGCGTCATCCCGGCTCCACTCAAGCCAACTGCTGCGTGTTCGCGGACCGCGAAGTGGACCGTTCGCCGACCGGCTCCGGCACGGGCGGGCGCGTCGCGCAGCTCTATCTGCGCGGACAGCTCGGCGCGGATGAAACGCTGGTGAACGAGTCGATCGTCGGGACCGTGTTCAAGGGGCGCGTGCTGAAGGAGACCATGGTGCACGACTTTCCGGCGGTCATTCCGGAAATCGAAGGCGAGGCGTATATCTGCGGCTTCGCGAACTGGATCATCGACGAACGCGATCCGCTGGCCTACGGGTTTCTGGTGCGCTGAGGCGCGTCGGCCGATGGAACGCGCGCGTGGCAAGCCCGGCGCAAGCGGCGACTTCGTCGTGCTGATGCTGCTGGGCATTGCGCTGTTTCTGCTGCACGCCTTCACCAACGGCCGCTACGGCTTTCATCGCGACGAATTGTCGACGCTCGAAGACGCCCGCGCGCTCGCGTGGGGTTATGTCGGCGTGCCGCCGGTCATGCCGTTCCTCGCGCATGTGGTCACAACGCTGTTCGGGCCGTCGCTCGTCGGGCTGCGAGTCTTTTCCTCGCTCGCGATGAGCGTGGCGCTCGTGCTCACCGGACTGATGGCGCGGCACATGGGCGGAACCCGCTTCGCTCAGACCGTGGCCGCGCTCGCCGCCGCAATCAGCAGCGTCGCCCTGAATGCGGGCAGCCTGTTCCAGTACGTCAGCCTCGACTACCTGTGCTGGGTGGCGGCGGCGTACTGTTTGTTGCGCGTGCTGTCGTCCGATGATCCGCGCGGGTTCATCGGCGTCGGCATCGCGGTCGGGCTCGGCTTGCTGACCAAGTACACGATGTCGTTTCTCGCGGCGGGCATCGTCGCCGGCGTGCTGCTCACGCCCGCGCGGCGGCATCTGCGCAGTCCGTGGCTGTGGAGCGGCGTGGCGCTCGCGGGGGTGATCGTGCTGCCGCATCTCGTCTGGCAGATCCGGCATGACTTCATCTCGCTCGACTTCCTGGAAAGCATCCATCAACGCGATGTCGCGCGGGGCCGCACCGCAGGCTTCCTGTCCGGCCAGTTGTGGATCGCGGCAAGCCCGTTCACGCTTCCGTTGTGGCTCGCCGGGCTCTACAGCGTGCTGTTCGGCGCGGACAGCATGCGTTTCCGCGCAATCGGCTGGATGTTCGTCGTGCCGCTCGTCCTGTTCATGGTCGCGCACGGCCGCGACTACTACATGGCGCCCGCCTATCCGATGCTGCTGGCCGCCGGCGCCGTCTGCGGCGAGCGCGCGTTGGCCGCCCTGGACGCGCGTCGGGCACGCATCGCCGGCATGTGCGTGTGGACGCTGCTCGGGTTCGGCGGCGTGTTGGGCGCGGCGCCCGTGCTGCCGGTCGCGCCGTTGGGGTCGGCATGGTGGCGCAGCGCCGACCGCCTCAACGGCGGCAACTTCAACGAGGAACTCGGCTGGCCGGAACTTGCGCAAGCCGTCGTGCGCGTCCGCGATGCGCTGCCCGCCGGGCAGCGCGCGAGCGCAGGCATTCTCGCCGCCGATTCGGCCCAGGTCGCCGCGCTCAGACTCTATGGCGCGCGCGACGGCCTGCCGCCGGCGATCTCCGGCACCAATACGAACTGGTTTCGCGGCTACGGCAATCCGCCGCCGCAACCGCTGATCGTCGTCGGTGTGCCGGATGATTTCGGACAACGCGAACTCGTCGCGTGCCGGATCGCCGGGCATGCGGACACGCCGCTGGGCATTACAAACAGCTCGATGCGCCAGCGCGACATTTACGTCTGCGACGGTCCGCGTCAACCGTGGCCCGCGTTCTGGCGCGCGGTGAAGCGCTACGGCTAACGCGCCGTCTGTTCCCGCGCGCACGCGTCGCCCTCGCGTTCCAGCCACGAACGGAACAGCACGATCAGCCGTTCGTCCTGACGGCCTTCCGCGACATACGTGCAGTACGTACGCGACGGCAAGCGCGGCGCGTCGAACGGTGCGATCAGCCGGCCCGACGCGAGATCGTCGGAGACGAGCGCCGTTGGACCCATCGCGATGCCCATGCCGTCGACGGCCGCCTGCAAGGTCAGATAGAAATGGTCGAAGCTCATGACGGCGGCCGGACGCAGCGTCGGCACTTCGGCTTTCGCGAGCCAGTCGGGCCACACGCGCGGCAGACTCGACGCGTGCAGCAGCGTGTGCCATTCCAGATCCTGCGGAACCCGCAGCGGCACGCGGCGCAACAGCGCCGGACTGCACACCGGCAGGCGCTCTTCGGCGAGGAACGGCTGCATCGCATAGCCGTAGAAGGTGTCCGGACCACCGCGTATCACGATGTCGTGACTCTCCTTCAGCGCCTCGACCGGTTCGTTCGACGTCTCCACCCTCACTTCGACATCCGGATGCGCGCGGCGGAAGTCTTCGAGTCGCGGCACCAGCCAGCGCAGCACGAAGGTCGCGGGCGCATTCACGCTGAGCGTGCGGCTCACGGCTTCGGACAGTCCATAGCGGGCGGTGGCCTGCGACAGTTGATCGAACAGCGGTCCGATCTGCCCGAGATAGGCCTCGGCGGCGGGCGTCAGCGCAACGCGCCGGTTATGGCGCTCGAACAGCGGCGCGCCGAGCCACGCCTCCAGCAAACGCACTTGCTGGCTCACCGCGCCTTGCGTGACGTGGAGTTCGGCGGCGGCCTGCTTGAAACTGCCGAGCCGTCCGGCGGCTTCGAAGGCACGCAACGCATTCAACGGCGGCAAGGTCCGGTTCATCTTCAGGAGAGATTTTCTGACGCGACATCCGAAGATAAGTGGTTTGTGAGCGGCTTACAAGATAGTTATTCTCTTGAATACGCCAATCACAGCCCGAAAGCACGCTCATGCTCAGTTATACCGGTGGCGTTGTCCTGCTCGCCGCCCTGCTCCATGCAAGCTGGAACGCGATGTTGCACGGCAATCGCGACCGCTTCTTCTCGATGACCTGGATGAGCATCGCCATCGGCGCGGTATCGCTCGTCGCGGTGGTGTGGCTGCCGTTGCCGGCCCCGGCAGCGTGGCCGTATGTGATCGCGTCGGGACTCGTGCACGTGGTCTACAACGTGAGCCTCGTGCGTTCGTACCGGCGCGGCGATCTCGCGCAGGCGTATCCCATCGCGCGCGGCTCGTCGCCGCTGCTCGTCACCCTGGGCGCGGCGCTGTTCGCGCATGAGGGCATCGGCGCGCTTCGCGTGCTCGGCATCGCGCTGATCTCGGCCGGCATCATGGCGCTCGCGCTGCGCGGGCGGCACGTCTCGCGCGCGGGCGCGCTCGCGGCGCTGACCACCGGCGTGACCATCGCGGTCTATACCGTGATCGACGGCATCGGCGTGCGGCTCTCGGGCGATCAGCCGTTCGCCTACACGGCGTGGATGTTCCTCTTCTACTGGTTCATGCCGCTGATCTTCGTCGTGCGACGCGGCGCCGATGCCATCTGGAAGCCCGTCTTCGCCGCGCCGATGTCGGTCGTCTCGTCGATTGCGGGCGGGCTTGTCTCGATTGCCGCGTACGGCATCGTCATCTGGGCGATGCAGTCGGGCGCGATGGGCGCCGTGTCCGCATTGCGCGAAACCAGCGTCGTGTTCGCGGCGCTGATCGGCCGTGTGTTCCTGCGCGAGAACGTCGACGCGCGGCGCTGGATCGCCTGCGTGGTGGTCGCCGCGGGCGCGGTGTGTCTCGGGCTTTGAACGGCCGTTACATGCGAGCGACGTCGATCACCGCATCGGCGAAGGCGCGCGGCGCTTCCTGCGGCAGGTTATGCCCGATTCCGCCCGTGATCGTCCGATGCTCGTACTTCCCCGTGAACTTCTTCGCATAGTCTGCCGGCGCGGGATGCGGCGCACCGTTGGCATCGCCTTCCAGCGTGATGACCGGCACGCCGATGGACGGCCCCTTCGCGAGTTGCGCCTCGAGCGCGTCGTATTGCGGCTCGCCGTGCGCCAGCCCGAGCCGCCAGCGATAGTTGTGAATCACGATGTCCACGTGATCCGGATTGCCGAACGCCGCGGCTGAACGCGCGTAGGTCGCGTCGTCGAAGTGCCATTGCGGCGACGCCGTCTGCCAGATCAGCCGGTTGAAATCGTTCCGGTTGGCGTCATAGCCCGCGCGGCCGCGTTCGGTCGCGAAGTAAAACTGATACCACCACGACAGCTCGGCCTGCGGCGGCAGTGGCGCCTGGTTCGCCTGCTGGCTGCCGATCAGATAGCCGCTCACGGAGACCATCGCCTTGACGCGCCCCGGCCACAGCGCCGCGACGATGTTCACCGTGCGCGCGCCCCAGTCGAAACCGCCCAGCACCGCATGCTCGATCGAGAGCGCATCCATCATCTCGATCACATCGCGCGCGAGCACGGCCTGCTGGCCGTTGCGCGGGGTATCGGCGGACAGGAAGCGCGTCGGGCCATAGCCGCGCAGATACGGCACGACGACCCGATAGCCCGCTGCGGTCAGCATCGGCGTGACTTCGGCGTAGCTGTGGATGTCGTACGGCCAGCCGTGCAGCAGGATCACGACCGGCCCGTTGCGCGGCCCCGCTTCGGCATAGGCGATGCTGAGCGTCGGGGTCGCGATATGCTTCAGGTGCGTGAAGCTTTCCGGCAACGCGGGTGCGGGAGCGTTCCGCGCTTCCGCCGCCTCGACGAGCCCGCTCAGCCCCATCTCAAGCAAGCCGATGCCGGCGACGGCGGTGCCGAGCAGACGGCGGCGGCGGTTATCGATGCGGTCCTTCATGATCTTTTCCTCTCGTTGTCAGGTCTATTCGGCGAGGGATCATTTGAAGCGCCGTACGTATCCGCCGTGTGTCGAGACGCGCGGCGCGTGCAACGCACTGTGTCGGCGGATCGGGCGGATACAGTGGGGTACAGAAAACCGCCCACGGTAACAAGAAGCAAATGACGCCATCGACAGCGGCGGAGCCGGTTACCATTCTTGTCTGAGCGCTTAATAGCAACAACGAGCAAGCACGAGCAAGCGCGGGCGAGTCCTGTCACCCGAAGACGAGGGCCGCCCGATAGCGAACTTCAAGGGTGTCATGTCAAAAGCTGAAGACGCAATCGCACGAGATCCGGCGGGCGATGCCGCAGAGCCGCCGCACGGAACACAGGAAGAGACAGCAAGCGAAGCAGAAAGCGCAGCACAGAACGACACGAGCCAGGAACCGGAAGCGCCCGCCGTCACGCGCACCGGGCCGCTCACCGAAGCCGCGCTGTTTGGCCGGCAGACGCCGCCCGCCGCACCCGCGCCTCCCGAGGCCGCACCGCATGTGCATCCGCCCGGCGCGGGCAGCAGCTATCGCGCGCTCGCAGGGCTGCTCATCAGCTATGCGCTGCTGATCGTCGGCAATGGCCTGTTCCAGACGCTGATTCCGTTGCGCATCATGCAGTCCGGCTATCCGACCATCGTGATCGGTCTGGTTCAGTCGTGTTACTACGCCGGCTTCATCCTCGGCGCGATGGTCAACCGCAGGCTCATCGACCGCATCGGACAGCACCGGACGTTCGTCGCGTACTCGGCGGCGGCATCGATCCTCGCGCTCGCGTTCGGCGCCGCGCAATCGCCGTGGACGCTCGCGCTCGTGCGCCTGCTGACCGGCTTCGCCTTCATGGGCCTGTATGTGTCGATCGAAAGCTGGCTCAACGGTACGGTCGAGAACGAGAAGCGCGGACAGGTCTTCGGCACGTATGCGGCCATCAACTATCTCGCGGTGGGCAGCGGGCAGTTCCTGCTGAACTTCGGCGCGGGCATGGGCGGCCAGCAATTCTCGATCGCGGCCGCGCTGTTCGCGGCGGCCGTGATGCCGGTGACGCTGCTCGAAGGCTGGCCCGTCAAGGTTGCCGACGAATCCCTGCACCGCGTACCGGCGCGAACCTGGCGGGAAAGCGTGCGCGACATGATGGCCGCCGCGCCGCTCGCCGTGCCGGGCTGCGTGCTCGCGGGTTTCATCTACAGCGCCTTCTACGCGATGATGCCGGTCTACCTCCAACGCGCCGGCTTCTCGACGAGCGAGCTCGCGACCTTCATGGGCGTTGCATTGATTGGCGCACTCGTGCCGCAATGGCCGATGGGCCGCCTCTCCGATCGCTTCGACCGGCGTCGCCTGGTGTACATCACCGCATCGATCTCGGCGACGCTGAGCCTCGTGCTGTTCTGCATCGACGTGCGCGTGGTCACCTGGTGCGCGACGCTCGCCTATGTAGCGGTCACTTTCACGCAGTACGGCCTGATCGTGTCGCACGTGCAGGACCGGACCGAGCCGCATCATCGGGTGGCCATTTCCGCGACGCTGCTCGCGCTGTTCTCGTTCGGCGGCATGGCGGGCCCGGCGCTGGCGTCGTCGCTGATGACGGTCGTCGGCCCGAGCGGGCTGTTCCTCTTCAACGCGCTGTCCTGTGTGTTGCTCGCATTGAGCGCACGGCGCGCGCTCGGCATTCATCTGCGCGGTGCGCATGCCGGCGCCTGACGGCATGCGACATCTCTCTTTACCAACGCATTACGCAGAGAAAAACAAAAGCTTACGAATAATTGCGTAAATTCGTTTATTCCAAAGACAAAATGCCATTATCTTTCGCTTTCTGCGTGAAAAGCACTGATAGTTGGCCGACAAGTCGCCGTCACCCCGAGTAAATTCGTAAAAGGCATGAACTGGCGGAAAGGACGCGAGCGAGACGTCCGCCGCCGGAGCATCCGTGACGGGCGCAGTCGCGCCCGCGCAGCGGGTCTCGGGGATTCAATGAACGACCATCACGACCAAACACGACTTGAAGTGGTTTGCGACGAACAGGGTTTCCTCGCGCTCGAACGCGAATGGAATGCGCTCTGGCTCAAGGCAAACGGACGGTATTTCCAGCGCTTCGACATCTGCCTGCTCGCCTGGCGGCACGTCGCCGCTGCTCAGGGAAGGAAGTTGCATTGCATCGTGCTGCGCGAGAACGGCGAACTGCGGCTCGTCTGGCCGCTCGTTTCGTGGCGGCGCTTTCTCTGGACCTATCTGCTGCCGCTCAGCCCGGATGCCGCCGACTACACCAGCGTGCTCGTCGAGGACGGACCGCGCGCAGCGGGCATGATCGAAGCGGCGTGGCGCCTCGCCTGCGCGAAATGCAAGGCGGACTTCGTGCATCTGCCGTATGTGAACGAAGGTTCCGAGCTGCATCGCATCGCGCTGCGCGAACGGCACGTGCTGGGACGTTCGCGCCACGAGTCATGGGTCGCGCAGCTGCGCGACGAAACCGACTGGGCCACGTACTGCCGATCGCTCGGCACCATGAACGGCAAGAAGCCCGGGCAGCTGGAACGGCGTCTCGCGAAGGAAGGTGACCTGCGCGTGCGGATGATCGAGCCGTCCGATGTAAGCACGATCGATCAATGCGTGCGCGCGATGCTCGCGTGGAAGCGCCAGTGGGGCGAGCGCACCGGCAAGCAGGGCGTGTGGCTGTTCTCGTCGCATTACCAGACCTACCTGATGGCGACGCTGACCAAGCCCGGCGGCTTTCCCACGGGCGAACCGCCTGCGCGTCTGATTGCCGTCATGCTCGGCGACCAGCCGATTGCCGTATCCATCATGAGTCACGGCAATCCGCTCGCCAACGCGGTGATCGCCAGTTTCGATCCGGCCTACGGCAAGTTCGGCGCCGGCGCGGTGGCGTGGGAACACGCGGTGAAGTGGGCGCTGGAGCAGCACTACGACATCGACTTCGGCGTCGGCTCGGAGCGCTTCAAGACCTACTGGGGCCGTGGCAACCGCAGCTATGCGTGGTCGATGCAGATCGGCAATTCGGCGTGGGGCGTGATCGGCCACGGCATCGTGCGAGCGCTGCGCGATCTGTACCTGTGGCTCAAGGGCATGCCCGCTACGCGCGGCGCGACGGCACGCGCAGGCGAAGGGCCCGACGGCACGGCGACGATGGAGAATCTTGGGAAGTGAACTGAGCGGGGCGCGCTTGCTTCTTTGCCGGCTTCAATGCTCTACGACGGACGGATCCGCTTCATCCACCGATGACGCGAGCGGCCTGCGCCGCTCCGTCACGGTCTCTCATGCTTACACCAGCGCTTCGACCTGACGACGCGGCAGCATCCGGTCGAATTCGCGCTTGACGATGCCGTAGCATTCGCACGCACGCTCTTCCAGGCCCGCGCGGTCCAGCACCTTGATGCAGCCGCGGCTGTGATGAATCAGGCCCGCGTCATGCAGCTTGCCGGCGGCTTCGGTCACGCCTTCGCGACGCACGCCGAGCATGTCCGCGATCATCTGTTGCGTCACGCGCAGCTGGTCCGACGGGGTGCGGTCCGTCTGGATCAGGAGCCAGCGGCACAGTTGCTTCGACAGCGAGTGGTGACGATTGCACGCAGCCGTCTGTGCGACTTGCGTCAGGAGGGCTTGCATATACAGCAGCATCACGCGGCGCAGGAAGTCGGAGCGGCCGAAGTGCTCGCGCAGTGCGCCCGCGCTCATGCGATACGCGAAGCCGGAGCACTGGACCTGCACGCGCGTAGGCATCGTGTCGCCGCCGGTCAGGACCGGCACGCCGGACATGCCTTCGCGTCCGACTGCCGCGACTTCGACCGAACCGCCGTCTTCCATCGTGTGGAGCAGCGAGATGATTGCCGTCGTCGGGAAATACACGTGATGAATGCGCTGGCCCGAGTCGCAGAGGAGTTGCTCGGTGCGCAACTGGACGAGTTCGAGATGCGGCGCGATGGCCTGCCATTCTTGCGCCGGAAGCGCGCCCAACAGGTGATTGCCGTGCAGATCCGATTGAAGTGTCAACATGTTCTTATGCTCTTTTCTCTGTGCGCTTCTTTGCGCCTGATTTTTTTCTGGCCCCCAGCGGCTTCGCGATCAATTCTGTGTCGATCGTCGAAGCCGCTGTGACCAGCCCCGTTGCACTTGGCCGCCGCTGCTTCTTGTGGTTTTGGATCGCGGCGGCCTTCGTGCTTGGTCATACATTAGCGAGAGGTGTGCCAGGCCACGTTCTGTATGGGGTCTGTGTGTGTTTGCGTCCCGACGCCCGAATGCGCGAACAGGGGCCGAACAAAAATGATTCAGACGTGAACAGTGACGTTCATACCGTAAGCGCACAGACCCCCGCAACGCGCTAACGTTTTCGTCTGCTGAATGGCCCGTCAGGCGGTGGATCAAGGCACCGGCAAGAATTGCCGCCGGGCTCGATTGCGAATGCCGGAGCCCCTTTCACGACGTAACAAGCGTTTTGCGAAAAACGTTGCATTCGTGGATACCGTTTGGAGGGGAGATTCCGACTGCGTCGCCGCACTGAGTTCCGGGAGCCTTGTGCGGCGGGGCCCGGGCGGATTTCATTTCGTTTCGTGCACGGAGCCACCGGCCGCTCACACCGAACGCAAGGTTCGTCAAAAAATGTTGCATTGCGTACACGATTGCGTGTTTCAGGCGGACCGACGCTTGCACCGATGGCCCGCAGCGCCTTGCTGGACGCGCTTTCCGGCAGATTTACCGCCACGCATATCCTCCGACAAGAACTCCGTTCGATGGCGCACGGACGGCGTCGAAAGCGGGAGGCATGCTCGACCGGCACTTTCATTCATCCTCCCCGCGCCGGTCGACCGTGCGTCGATCGCTGTCCCTCGATCAAACAGCTTCCCGCGCAAGCGGAACGTCTGGAGACTGGAATGTCGAATGCGAACTTCTATGAAAGCGGAGAGTATTGGACCGGCAACAAGTCCTCGCACGATCAGGACGCGGAGTACAAGTTCAGCAATGCCGTGCGGATCCTGAGCAAGAACGGCATCAAGCCGGAGTCCATCCTGGACGTAGGATGTGGCGGCGGCAAAGGAACCGCCCTGCTGGCGCAGGAATACAAGGTGCCGACGCTGGGCATCGACATCTCGCCGCAGTCGATCGCCGACGCGAAGAACGAATTCCGCCACCCCAATCTTGAGTTTCGCGTGACCGAGCTCCAGGACATCGATCAGCACGTCGACCTGGGCATCATGTTCGATGTCTTCGAGCACGTCGACGACTATCTCGGCTTCCTGCGCACGGCGCGTCCCAAGGCGAATTACTGGCTGTTCAATATCCCGCTGGACATGAACGTCGCCTCGTTGCTGACGCGCGGTTACCTGGACCTGCGCAAGTCCGTGGGCCACCTGCACTACTTCTCGACGCGCAGCGCGCGGGCCACGCTCGAAGACAGCGGCTTTGGGATCATCGACGATCAATTGCCCCTGGCCTTCATGCAGCGGCTCAAGACGGGCGTGACGGTGCGTTCAGCGCTCGCCGTGGCGCCCCGGCTCGCGCTCTCGATGATCAGCGCGGCGCTGGTCGCCGACGTCCTGGGCGGCGTCTCGATGATGGCGCTGTGCAAATCAACGCGCTGAGTGCTGTCTGGAAGGCGCGCGAGTGACGCGCGCCTTCACTTCACCCGTCACATCTGCGGCATCTTGCCGTTGAAGCTGCCGCTCGCCATGTAGCGCAGGAACAGCGGGATGCCCGAGAGCTTGGCGGCGAACCATGGAATCGACGCTTCGTCGTCCACCGGGATGGCCTTCAGCGAAAAGCGGTCGGTCCGCTGATCGTTCCAGCCGACATCGCAGGTTCGCGCCGTCCGATACCCCGCCGCCCGCAAATACGCGATCTCGCGCTTGCCGTAGCGTCCGTTCGGATACGCGAAGTGCAGGCAGTCCGCGCCCACCAGGCGTTCGACTTCCTGACGGGCCGCGCTGATCTCGACCTCGCATTCGGCGTCGTCGCAGCACGGCAGCACCGGGTGAAAGCGCGTATGCGACTGGAAGTCCACCCACGGTTTCATCGCGGCGATGTCTTCCGCCGTCAATGCGCTTGCATGGCCTTCCGCGAGCGGCGAGAAGCCATGTGCGCGCAGCCGCGACAGGCGTTCCGCATTCGACAGCCGCCTGAGCCGCGCGACGCCCTCGCGCGCCGCGCCCTCGTGCTGCCACCAGAATTGCCGCTGATTCGCCACCACGCCGCTGCACACGAAGATCGTCGGGCGCACGTTGTGTTTCCTGAACACAGGCAGCAGCTTCGCGTTGCCCGCATTGCCGTCGTCGATGGTGATGACCGCGCGCGGCCTGCCGTTCGACGGCCGGTCGATCTCCGCCAGCGGGATGATCTCGCAGATCGTCGCGAGATAGCTGAGATGCCGGTCCAGCGATTCCGGACTCGGGTCGTGATACAGCAGGATCGCGACCTTGTCGCGCCAGAACGTCCTCCGCACCATCGCGCACGCGCCGCTCCATAACAGCGAACGCGCCATCAGCTCGCGCACCATCCTCTTCGGGTTCATCGCCTGTTCTCCTCGCTCATCAATGCGGGTCGATGCTTCTGTTCCTGGTCCTGATGTCCTGGCTGTTGCGGCTGCTTCGGCAACAGATAGCGCGGCAAGGGCCCGACCGGCCAGTCGAGGCCTTTGTCCGCGACCGTGACCGCCGTCTCGCGGCCGTCCCAGTTGCGTTGCACGTAATCGCCCGCCGGCAGCGCCAGATGCACCGAGTCGCGCTTCGCCACCGACCATCCGCTGATCACCGGGCTGTCGTTGCCGGTGCCGCCACCATATTGATAGACCTTGATGTCGGCGCTATCGACCCATGCCTTGCTCCAGGCGCGATCGCCCAGCGTCGCAGACCACACGGCGGCAGCGGCGAACGCCGGCTTCGGCGAGAGATCGGCGCGCACCAGGCCGAAGTTGTTTTCCCGGTCGTCGGGGTCGGTGCCGTCGTCCACCAGGTCGTACCAGCAGACCCCTCGCGCCGTGTTGAAGCGGCGCGTCAGAAGATAGGTGCGGAGAAAGTACGCGGCCTGCTTCGTCTCGTTCTGCTGCTTCGACACCGGCGCGCTCGGCCAGCCGATTTCCGTCACCCACACCTGCAGGCGCCGGCCGTCGCTGGGACGGTTCTTCGCCGTCAGACCGCTCAGATAAGGCCAGATGGTCATCATGCTGACGGGCTTGACCGGCGACTTGTCCCCGTCGAAGCCCACCTCGGGCGCGGCCGGATACATATAAGGATGAATGCTGAAGCCGTCGTTGTAGTCGATGGCGCCGGCTGCGCGGATCGCGTTGAAGCAGGCATCGACGGGAACGCCGCCCCATTCGCCTCCGCAGGCAATCACGCCCGCCTGCCGATCCGCCTGCTTGATGACCGGATAGACGCGCTTCAGCAACTCCACATAAGGCGAGTAGCCGATCAGGATCAGGCGCGGCTCGTTCCAGACTTCCCAGTAATTGACCTTCCCCTTGTAGCGCTTGACCATGGCATCGGCATAACGGGCAAACGCATCGCGTGCGGCGGCGGTCATCGGGAAGCTGAGCTTCTCCTTGAACAGCTCGGGGTAAGCGACCGGATTGCCGTAGTCCAGCAGCACGAGCGTGGTCAGCCCCATTTCATGCGCGAGTTTCATCGACTCATCGAATTGCGCAGGAAACATGAACACACCGGGCTTTTTCTCGATGGTGTCCCACGTCAGCTCGCCGCGAATCCACGAGAAGCCGGCCGACTTGATGATGGACAGCAGCGTGGCCGGCGCGTTGTCGCCCTGGTCGAAGTTCGCGCCCACGCCGAAGTCCGCCGGACCCAGCGTGGTCCGGTGCGGCAGCGCGGCGAGATTGATCTGCCGACGCGCGAGCGTGGCGCCATTCGGTGAAAGCAGTTGCACGTCCAGCTGATAGAAGCCCACCGCGGGCAGATCGGCCTGCACGGTCACCACGGCGGACAGCAGCACGCTTCCCACCATCTGCCGCCACGATGCAATGGGCGTCAGCACCGGCACGCCATCTTCCTGATAGCCACGCAGGCTCAGCGCCAGGTGCGTGCCGGTCAGCGCCTGATTGCCGTCGATGGCCAACCGGATGCTCTTCTTGCCCGCCCCCTGGCTGAGCAAGCCCTGGACGGGGTTCTGCACGGTGAAGCTGATATCGGCGTCCGCCGCCTGCGCGCTCAGGGCGACGAGCGCGCACATCCATGCCGCGATCACGCGCAGCACCACGTTCCGCCAGCCTGCCACCGCCCTCCTCATGAGCGCGATCCCTGCCCGGCGTGCCGGGCCACGACGGGCGGCGCGGCCTGAGGCGGGCTCATGTCGAAGGACGTTCCCGCGAACCGGTATTCGCGCAGCCTGTGATACGCCATGCCGACGAACGCCCAGGGCGCGAGATAGGCGAACTCGGGAACCGACATCATCATCATCACGAAGACGGCAATCAGCGAGATGCGCAGCGCCTGCGACCGTTCGGAGCTGTCGAGCCTGAAGGCGGGATAAAGGAACAGCCAGCTGAAGAGCGCGACGCCAAGAATGCCATTGTTGACCAGCAGCGTGGACGCCATGTCGGTGGAGCGGATATAGCCGAAGCCCACGCCGACAATCTGATTGGCAAGCGGAAGTGACGCCCAGAACTCGATGCTCGCCATGAAGTTGCCGAAGCGTTCGGCGCCGGAGTCGTTGCGGCCATTCACCTTGTCGATGATGCCGTGCTCGAAGAAGTCGCCGATGTAGTTGCGGAACACGTAGCACAGCAGCACGAGAATCAGCAGCGAAAGCAGGACGCGCAGGACATCGATCCTCATGCGCGATGCCTTGACCGCCGCGAAGCACAGGAGACCGACGAGCGCCGTCGTCGACACGGTCAGGACCAGCGACAGCCCGATGATGCGGGCGGGCCACGGCGAGCGGGACACGGTGCGCGCATACACCCAATAGGGAAAGATCGAGAACACGTACATGGACGGTTCGCCGGTCAGGCTCTTGATGCGGGCGAACGTGTGTCCCGCGAGGTCCACGGTCTGGAAGGCGATCGACATCACGTCGTTGGTGCCGAGATCGGAGCCGAAGCCCCGGTTGCTGATGACGTCGCCGGACACGCCGAAGATAAGGAAGTACACGAATTCATACAGGCCGAACAAGGCCATCAGCACGCCGCCGGCGATAAAGGGTTTATCCCAGCTTCTGTCGTAGAAGAGAGAGACGAAAACACCGAACAACACGATCACCATCAGATAGAGCGATTGCGTGAAGAGCGAATTGCGCAACACGAACGATCGATCGAGCGGATTGACCAGCACCACACCTTTGAAGCGAATGGTGTAATCCACCATCATGTCGGCGAGCTGGCTGCCGGAGAAGAAGAACAGCCATAACAGAAACGCCATGGCCAGCGTCGTGACATAGCGCGCGCGCAGGTTTGCTCCCGCCAGCATCACGACGAGCGGAGAAAGAAAGCTGAACAGGAAACCTGGAACGGTTCCCTGAATGGACGGAATCACCAGCACCGACGATATCGGGATGAACAGCGCCCAGACGGTGAAATAGCGATTGATCGTAGGGTTCATGTCCTCGTTCCGGCGAGCGAATGTGAAGTCGAGTCGTGTCGATGAACGGGGCTGCGCGGGCTAAGGGTACAGCGATTCAGCAGAGGTTCTATGTACGTTTTCGCACCGACTCATTTCCCGTTTCACGCGGACATGTAAAGACGGCGCGTTGCTCAGGAATCCATCTGGTTTCAGTAATCTTCGATAAGCCTTGAATGCATTCATATTATTCAGACAAAGCCATTCCGCAATTAATTCATAAGAAATAAACCGGCATGCTTTGCACGTTGTTTTTCTATTCCCGGCGCTTCGTACGAACTCGCACATAAGCCCAAAAGTCGCTCACGTAGCATTGCCAAGTATTTTTATTCGAAGCGAATGCGCTGACGAATCACTTTATCTACGCTGTCTTTTCGACCGGCTGCCAGAGCGGCTCGTCCCGACGCTGATTGCAGACATTCGGGATACGACGAAGTACCACGGAGACGCGATGGACAAAGCCATCTTTCGTAACTTCGCCATCAATTTCACGGGACTGATTCTGCCGACCTTCGTTTCGCTGGTCACGGTTCCGACTTACATCAGGCTGCTGGGGCTCGAGCGCTACGGCATCATTGCGCTCGTCGGCGTGTATATCGCCTATTTCGCCATGCTCGATCTCGGCATGGGCATCGCGACGGAAAACCGCATCTCCCGCGCGCATCTGTCGAATAACGAGCTTCCCATCGACCGCGTCTTCTGGAGCGCGGTGTGGACCAATCTCTGCACGGGGATCGCGGGCGCCGCGATCATCTACGGCGCCGCCCTGCTGTATGTGCATCACATGACGTCGCTGCCGCCGGCCTTGCAGGGCGAACTTCACGATTCGTTGCCGTGGCTCGCGCTCTGCATTCCGGTCGCCAATCTCTCGGCGGTATTCGTCGCCTCCATTTCAGGCGCGCAGCGCTTCGGGATTCTCAACACGAGCCAGACGGTCGGCACCTTCGTCGAGCAGTTGTTGCCCATTGCCGTGGTCCTGCTGACGCGTCCCAGCCTGCCCGCCGTGCTCGCCACCATCACGCTGGTCAGGCTCTGCACGCTCGTAGCGCTGGGCGTAGCCGCCGTGCGCGTGCTGCACATCAAACGCGTGCTGGGCCCGCGCCTGTCGACGATCCGCAACCTGTTCGGCTATGGCGGCTGGATCATGCTCACCACCGTGATCGCGACGATCATGGAAACGCTCGACACGGTGATCCTCGGCATGGTGATGGGCGCGCGCTACGTCACCTACTATTCCGTGCCGCAGAACCTGGTCTCACGGCTCAGCCTGCTGCCGCTTTCGCTGACGCGCACGCTGTTTCCCCGCCTCGTCGCCTGCGAGCGCGCACACGCTGACGAGATCGTGCAGAACTCGCTCAGCTTCCTCACTGCGCTGTTCACGCCGATCGGCATCGTCGCGATCTTCGCTCTCGGGCCGTTTCTCGACGTGTGGATCGGCCATGACCTGTCGGCCGTGTCGTCGCCCGCCGGACGCACACTGGTGCTCGCGGCGTGGATCGTCGGGCAATCCAACGTGCTTCGCGTGCTCGTGCAGGCGCAGGCGAACGCCGCGACCCTCGTGCGGCTCGGGCTGATCGAAGTGCCGTTCTTCGTCGGTTGCCTGTGGATCGCCATATCGAGCTTCGGTCTGCTCGGCGCGTGCGTGACCGTGGTCATACGCGGCTTCGTCGATTACGGGATTCTGATTTTCCTCTCGCGTGTCGGCGCGAAACGCGTCGTGCCCGACATGCTTTCGCAACTCGTCTTCCTCGTCCTGAGCCTGGTTCTCGCCAACACCGTGGGCAGCCTTGCGCTGCTCGCCGCAACGGGCCTGCTCATGCTCGCGGCCAACGCCGGCTTCTCGCTCTACAAGTCGTCCACGCTGCGCGACATGGTGCTCGGCGTACTCATGAAGCTGAGCATGAAGCGCAGTGCCTGAGCGGTCATTCCGCAAACGTGAGGTCGAATGCAATGAAGATCGTGCACCTGGCGAATCATGCCGAGAAGATCGGCAACGGCATCGTGAACGTGATGGTGGACCTTGCCTGCCTCCAGTCGAAGGCGGGGCATCAGGTTGCCGTGGCGTCTTCCGGCGGGAGCTTCGAGGCGCTTCTCGAACGACACGGCGTGCGACATCTGACGCTCCCGCAAAGTCCGCGGCCGTGGCGAGTGCCGGCAATGCTGTGGGGCTTTCGCAGGGTGATCGCGGAGACGCGTCCCGACGTGGTCCACGCGCACATGATGACGGGCGCGGTACTGGCGCGCATCGGCCGGGGGCGCACGCCGTACACCTTCGTCACGACGATCCACAACGAATTCCAGCGCGCGTCGAACCTGATGGGACTGGGCGATCGCGTGGTTGCCGTGAGCGAGGCCGTGGCCCGCTCGATGGCACAGCGCGGCATTCCCGAAGCGCGGCTGTGCGTGGTGCGCAACGGCATCATCGGTGCGCCGCGCTTCGAGCGTGAAGGCGCGACCGTGCCGGTGCCAGCCTTGCATCGGCCGAACCTCGTCACCGTGTCGGGATTGTATGAACGCAAGGGCATTCATGACTTGTTGCACGCGTTCCGGCATCTGAAGTCGCGTGTCGAGCAAGCACAGCTCTATATCGTTGGCGATGGGCCGGACCGCGCGAAGCTCGAAGCGCTCGCGCTGGAACTCGGCGTGAAGGACAGCGCGCATTTCCTCGGCTATATCGCGGATCCCCGGCCTTATCTCGCCCAGGCCGACGTGTTCGTGCTGCCTTCGCACAGCGAGACTTCGTCGCTTGCCATCATGGAAGCGCGCGAGGCCGGTTGCGCGATCGTGGCGACGAACGTCGGCGGCATACCCGAAACGCTCGATCAAGGCGCGGCCGGCATCATGGTTCCGGTCTCGGATCGCATCGGCTTGGCGGGCGCCGTCGAGCGGCTGTTGCTGGACGACGAGAGCCGCCGCACATGGCAACTGCGCGCAGCGCAGAACCTCGATGCCTTCTCCGCTCAGCGCGTATGCAACGAATACATGCAGATCTATGCGGGGGCAGCGGCGCTGCACCGGACGCCATCGATGAAGGAAGCCGCGCACTTCGCCGATGGCCACGACATGCCCGGCCGATGACCTTCTTAGAAGCCGTATTGCACGCGCCCTCCCGACCCTTCGAGCCACGAACATGAACACGCCCGAACTCGATCGACTAGCCCTTCCCCTTGTGCCCACGGCACGGGATGCCGCACCGGAAGACACTCGCACGCGGACCGTGCTGTTCGTGGATCAGGCCGGCGAACTGGGCGGCGCGGAGTTCGCCTTGTTGCCACTGGCCGCCGCCTGTGCTTCGCGTGGCGAGGTCGTGCTGCTTGCCGAAGGGCCGTTTCGCAACCGGCTGGAAGCGGCCGGCGTGCGCGTGCAGACGCTCTGCAACGAACGTGTCTCGGGCATCGACCGGGAAGCCATGCGCCTCGGCTGGATCCGCGCGCTGCCGGCCATCCTCGCGCAGATCCGCTCGATCGCGCAGGTGGCGCGCCGTCACGACGTGCTGTTTCTCAACACGCAGAAAGCGCTCGTGCTCGGTGCGCTCGGAGCGCGCCTGCATCGGCGGCCGGTGGTCTGGTATCTGCATGACATCGTGTCGGCGGATCACTTCGGGCGCGTGCAGCGGATGCTCGTCAAGTGGATCGCGCGTCATGCCGTCGACAGCATCATCGCCAATTCACGCGCCAGCGCGGACGCGCTCGTGGCGCTGACCGGACTGCGCGCCGATGACATCACCATCGTGCACAACGGCATCGATACGTCGGCTTTCGCGCAAACCGATGCCGGCGATATCGGCGCGCTGCGCGAGCGTCTCGGACTGCCGCGCGATGCGTGGCTTGCAGGCTTGTTCGGACGCCTCGCGCCCTGGAAAGGTCAGCACATAGCCATCGAAGCGCTTCCGCGTCTGCCCGAAGTCAATCTCGTGCTGGTGGGCGCGGCGTTGTTCGGCGAAGACGCGTATGAAGCGCGTCTCAAGCAACTCGCGCAACGTTTGGGCGTCGCGAATCGAGTGCACTTCGCGAACTTCCAGCACGACATGCCTTCTTGGATGCAGGCCATGGACGTGATCCTCCATACATCGACCGAACCGGAGCCGTTCGGCCGCGTCATAGTGGAAGGCATGGCGGCGGGACGGCCCGTGGTTGCGTCGGCGGCGGGCGGTGTCGTGGAAATCATCCGGCATCTGGAGAACGGCTGGCTGGTCAAGCCCGGCGATCCCGCAGCGCTGGTCGAAGCCATCCGCGTGATTCGCGCCGCGCCGGAGTTCGGGCAACGGCTCGCCGAGCGCGCGCGCGACGACGCACAGCGGCACTTCTCCCTCGATCGTTATGTGACTCAGATGACGAGCGCAATCGCCGCCGTCAGGCGCTGAAGACGTACTCGCCGCTTGCATTGCAGGGAGCCACGATGCGGGCTCCCTTGCCTGGCGTTACTTCGCGCGCCCCGGCGTGGCCGCCGCGTACGAGCTCACATAGTCATAACTGCGCTTCTCGCTGCGACGGCGCGGCATCGCATTGAAGATCGCACCGACCACCCGCGCACCCGTACGGTCCAGGCGCTTGAGCGTCTCCTGCAACTCGCGCTGGGTCTGCACGGACGGACGAATCACGAGCACGGTCGAACCGGCGTGAGCGGCAATGATGCTCGCATCGGTGGCCGCGAGAATGGGCGGCGTATCGACGATGACGAGGTCGTAGGTCGAGCTGAAGAGCTTGAGCAACTCCAGCATGCGCGGCGTCGACAGCAACTCCGACGGATTGCACGGATACTCGCCGGCCGGAATGAAGGACAGGTTGTTCACGCCGACCGGGCGGATCGCCTCATCCCACTCTATCTTTCCCGCCAGCAATTCCGCCATGCCGCTGGTCTTCTCCTGACCGAAGCGCGCGGCAAGATGGCCGCGCCGCAGATCGGCATCGATCAGCAACACGCGCTTGCCGGTCTCGGCCTGGAGCACCGCGAGATTCGCCGATACAAAGCTCTTCCCCGTGCCGGGCGTCGCGCCCGTCATGATGAGGATGTTGTTGGGCGCATCGCTGATGTCGAATTGCAGCGCGGTGCGCACATTGCGCAAGCCTTCCAGCGAGAGGTCGTCGGGCCACTGCATCGCCAGCACGAAACGCTTCGCGGCTTCGCGTGCATCGGAAGCGGCAGCCGCGTCCTCGGTCACGGGCTCGCGAGGCGTGGACTTGAGTCTCGCGAAGAGCTCGCTGGCCATGGTCTGAACGTCGTGGCTGCGCGGCATGACATTCGACGCAAGCAGCGGAACCGGGCTGCCGCCCTTGTTCACGCGCGCCTGCTCGTTGCTGAACAGCACCGTGCCGAATACCGGCAGATGCAGGCGCCGTTCGACGAGATCCGGATCTTCGACACCCGACGAGACCTGCCGGCGCACGAACAGGAAGATCAGCGCGACAACCGTGCCGAGCACCGCGGCCATCAGGATCATCAACGCACGCTTCGGCTTGATGGGCACGGAAGGCCGCAGCGCACTGTCGATGATATGCACGTTGCCGATCGTGCCGGCCTGCGTCACGGCCAGCTCGTTCGACTTGTTCAACATCGCGACGTAGATCTCTTCGGCAACCTTCATGGAGCGCGTCAGGTCCGCGGACCTGCGTTCCGAGGTCGGCAGGTTGGTGAAGCGCGCTTCGAACTTCTGCTTCGCGGCCTTGAGCAACTCGATCTGCTTGTCGACGGTGCGGACTTCACGCGCGTCCGGCACATAGTGGTTCAGCAGTTCCGCACGCTGGACGCCGAGCGTGGCAATCTGCCGGTCCAGGTCGATCGATGCCTGAAGATAAGAAGCGTATTCGGTGCTGGGCTGCATCGACCCGGCGGTGATCTTGTACTGACTCAGCTCCGCTTCGGCATTCTTCAGTTCATCGCGCATGCGCGGCAATTCGCTGTCGACGAACGCGCGCATCCGGCTGGCTTCCTCCCGACGCTGCGCGATGTGCAAGGTGATATAGGTCTGCGCGATGGCATTCGTGACTTCAGCGGCCAGCGTCGGATCGCTCGTCTCATACGAAATCTGCACGACGCCCGTAGCCTTGCCCAGTTCAGTCACGCGCAACTGGCGCGAGAAACGCTCGATGGCGTTGAGCTCGTTGTAGCGCACGACCGTGAACCGCGTGTCGGGCCGCGCATCAAGGCTCGTCACCAGCATCGTGACGCCGTTGCCGGTGGCCTGCTTGCCCACCTCGCCTTCCACCAGCACACGGCCCGCCGCATCCTGCAGGCGATAGCGATTGTGCTCGAGCGCCGCGAACATCATCGGCTTGTCTTCGAGCTTGGGCGGCACGTCGAGCGTATCGATCGCCACGTGTTCCCCGCCCCACGCATACGAGTCCAGACCGAAGAAAGCGGGCAAGGGTGTACCGGGCGTCGCGAATTTCTCCGTGATGGTGCCCAACACCGGCATCTTCTTCGGCGTCACCGAAACGAACAGCCTGTATTCATCCAGCACCGGGCCGAGCACCTTGCGGCTCTGGATGATCTGCATCTCGGCGTCGGTCGGCAGGGTTCCCTGGAGCACCTGTGCCTGCTGTTGCGATTGCGGCGTGACGCCGAGCCCGTTGGGATTGGGCATATCCACTTGCAGGACGGCATCCGCGGAATACGTCGGCGTGGCGAGGAAGGCGTAAATTGCCGCGCCTGCGACCGCCGTGGCAATGATGAGAATGACGACTTTGAGGTTATCCGTAATCAGCCGCGACAACTCGGCGGCGGCCGCCCATGTTTCATCTCCTGCGCGCATCAAGGCGGGCCCAACGTCGATTCTTCGCTGTTCCATGTTCGTCTTTTCCTGTTCACACGGCCTTTCGAAACAGTTATCCCGCTCGGCGAGTCGCCTGCGGATGAGCGAAGCTTGCGAAACCAACATGCGCGGCACGGGAATGCCGCAATCGAAGCACCGGCCGATGACATCGAAACTTCCTTAATGCAATGTCATGCCGGAATGGGAACAGATTGAACGTATCGTTCGATGAGCCGGGCGATACGCATGAGACGATTCGTCAAACGATTGCATCCGAAAGCATCGCGCAACTTATGGAGTCCGTATGTTGCGAAACGCACGGACCCCGTCGGCGCCATAACTTACGACGAAACGATTACCGGGTTTTTGATTGAACCGTCGATGAGGATGAGCTTTTCATTCAGTTGATGTACTGATTGAAAATCCGGTGGTTCGGAGGTAGTGGCCTGGCTGCGCAGACGAGCAGCCGTTCCCTTTTTATCATTCTCTGCGGCGCGCATGGGCACGCCGCATTTGCTCAGGGAACGGTGCGCGATTAAAACTTACTTCGGATTCGCTGCGATGAACGCCTTGACCTTGGCGTAGCTGGTCTTCTGGGTCTTGCCGTCGTCCTGGATCACGCCGTAATTGCCGTCGCCGCCATTCGATGCGTCGTCATACAGCTGATACAACTCCGTGCTCTGGATGTTGTATTTCGCGGCCAGCGTGGCGAAATCGCCCAGCATCTTGTTACCGACGATATACGAAGCAATCGTGCTCTGCGAACCCATTTCCGGACGTGCGCCGTATTCCGTCAGCCAGATCGGCTTTCCATACGAAGCCATTTTCTGCAGGGCGTTATAGCAACCCGTGCCGCCGCAGGCATTTTCAATATCGCCCATGTCCGAATACCAGTGGAACGCGACTGCGTCGACCTTCGGAATCTGGTGGCCGCTCGAGCCATCCGGACCCGTGCCGCCGAGAAGCATGTCGTCGAAGCCAAAGTGCAGCCAGCTGATCGAGCTGAGGATAATCGGCGTAGTGGTATCGACCGAGCGAATGCCGTCGATCGTGCCGTTAATCACGCCACGGCCCTTGGAAAACCACGTGTTGTCGTAGTCGGAAGGCTTGTTGCCGTCGCCATTGCCGACCAGCGCCGCGTTTTCCATTTCATTACCGACTTCATAGACGGGTACCGAGCCCTTCATCGCGGTTGCGCTCGCCTTGCCGAGTGCATAGGCGCGGTTATAGGCATCGGTTTCGTTGCTGCCCCAGTCCGAGTTATTCGGTCCGATCGTCGGGTAAATCGTCACGCAAGGGCCGGAAGTGGCTTTGGCCTGCTTTGCAAACGCAGCGACGTTGTTGGCGCCCCATTGATCGATGACGTCGTTACGGTAAAGCGCAAAACCGAGATCCTGCACTTGCGCAATCTGGGTGGCGAAGCTGCTTTTCGAATAAGCGCCGCCCATGTTCAGGTGGCCGTTGATGCCGTAGAACGTCGATCGGGTGCCCGTGGAGCAGGTGACGGCCGAAGGCGTGGCATTGGTTCCGGTTGCCTGGGTGCTCTTGGTCGTGCTGTGGTTGCGGGCGCGATTCTGCACGGCTGCCGGCGAATCGGCGGCGTTGGCGACTGCGTCGGGGCCGCTGGTATCGGAGCCGCCGCCACATGCGGCCAAGGTCAGGACAACGGAGGAAATGGCAAGCGATGAGAGGAGTAGTGCGGGCTTTCTCATGAGATTACGTATGACCAATTATCGGATTGAAAACAGCGCGCGAACGAGACCCTCGGGAGTCGTGCCCCGATAAAGATCAAGAACCGCATGACCTGCGAAGGAAGACCGTTCGCGCGGCGACCGGCCTACGAACCTGGCGCGAAGCCGGCAGCGCAAACGTTTGCGATGCCATCCGCTATGGAGAAGGATTCGGCGCGACGATCAGGGACTGCGTTAGTCGTGTCCCATGTCGCATCGGGGCGTTCAACGTGCCCAACACGTTCGAATACAGTCGCCAAGACAACGGCAGGTGTCCGAATAATACTGACCATTGGCCGTTACAGTCCGTAACCGAGATGTATCCGGCTGTAACTTATGATAAGACCTGTAATAATATTATAAGTAGTGGTTAGCCCGTGCTATTTAGGGCGACCCGGCCCCTTTATTAGGCCTCCATAGGTATTCTTCAGATGTTATCACATGCCGCCGGAAGGTTCGTTCCGGCTTGATTGAAACCCTTCTGAAGCGCTCCCGGCAAGGCTCTGGACGACGTCCGTAGCCTTCCGCTTAGCGCTTCGTACCCTTCACTACTTAGTTATCTTTATTTCTCATATCAGCAGTTGATTTCAGGCTTTCAGGCCGAGACCGCTTCCGAACCTTGTGCTTTTTGCTTTTTGTACTATGTAAAGACATAACCTTTTTATACCGATCAGCTTTTATTGTTTCAGCATTAAGAGGTAATTCATACCCGGCCTTGGGAATGAAGAAATAGCTGAAAAAGCGCGATTTAATCCGATCGTTCGGAGAGATCCGCACTGCGGGGAGAGAAAACTGAATCGCGGAGGGCGAGAGAAAGGAACGTCCGACCGTTCGGCCAGGTCTGGCCGTCTTGGGTTTGAACTGACAAAGGAGGGAACTGCACTACCCGAAGCGGCTGGGTTCGATTGTTTCGATCCAACTGTTTTTTATGCGCTCGATTTGAATGAGTCTGCGCTGGCGCTGCACTTGGTCTCCTGCACCTGCCCTGCTCCGATGGTTTTACCCGATCAGATGTGACACTTGCGGTGTAATTTCCGGTTCCGAAAGCACAATCGGTTCGTTCAGCAGAGTGCGGTTGCTACGGCGGCATCCCTGCAGCTCCGCCTGAAACTGTGCAAGACGCGTCGTCACGAACGCCTGGAACAGCGCCCTGAATTGCTCCGCGCTGAATCGCTCGGCGTTGTGCCGGCAATTTGCCGGCTTGAACAAATGCGAATTGCATTCGAAGAAATCCACGGCACCGCGCAACGACTCCCACGTCTGCTCAGGGAAGAACACCCCCGTTGGCCGATCCTCCGGCAACGGAATCACCGATTCCAGCGCGCCGCCCTTGCCATACGCGATGACGGGCGTGCCGCACGCCTGCGCTTCCACCACGGAAATGCCGAAATCTTCTTCAGCAGCAAACACGAACGCCCGCGCTCGCTGAAGATGATCTTTCAAGACCTCGAAAGGCTGGTAGCCAAGCAATTGCACATTGGGACCCGCAAGCGCTTTCACTTTGCGCATTTCAGGCCCGTCGCCAATGACAATCAGGCGCCGTTCAGGTGTTTCGGAAAACGCCTTGACGATGAGATCGATACGCTTGTAAGGCACGAAGCGCGACGCCGTGACGTAGAAATCTTCCTTGTCTTGCCGCATCGGAAGATGACTTACATCGACCGGTGGATAAATCACCGTCGCATCGCGTCCATAGAATTTTCGAATTCGCCTCGCGACAAATCCTGAATTGGCAATGACGTGATCGATTGCATTAGCCGTGCGGGCATCCCAACCGCGAACGTAATGCAGCAATACGCGCGCGACCGCGGATTTCAATCCTTTGCTGATGCCGGCTTCTTTCAGATACTGGTGCTGGAGATCCCATGCGTAACGTATTGGCGAATGGACGTAACTCACATGAAGCTGATTTGGTCCGGTGATCACGCCTTTGGCAACCGCATAAGAACTCGATATCACCAGATCATAGCTGGATAGGTCCAGCTGTTCGATTGCAATCGGCATGAGCGGCAGGTAGTTGCGGTACTGCCGGCGCGCAAAAGGCAGTTTCTGGATGAATGACGCACGAACCGGACGTCCGTTCAGACAGGTTCTATCCTTCAGAAAGTCGACGATCGTAAAGATATCGGCCTTGGGAAAGCAATTGACAATCTGCTCGAGCACTTTTTCGGCACCGCCGGAAACGACGAGCCAATCATGAACGATGGCAACTTTCATGCGTTCCTCGCATTCGGTGAAAACTTATTTTCAGAAATCGCGGGGTTGCTGAACGGCCTTGTATCTGTTTCCCTCCAACCTTCCAGTTCGGGTTCCGAATTAATAATTAAGAACGTGTTTCGGTTTTCGGCGACGAGCTACACGTCCCGCGGAACACGAACGGCTTTCGATGCACATAATGCCCGCGAGCCCTTTGGACCACACGGGCAACTGGCAAACGTAAAATCACGCGAATAGAGGATCACGGTTCCGGAGGAGCCTTTATTCGATACTGCATGGCGCGCCCCATACTGGACTGTGGGATAGCGCACACAGATATTTCTTTCATTTGTCTGAGTTGGAAGAATTTCGTTTTCCTGCATATTCGTTAGGGAAGACATTGGGTTTTCCACTATTCATCTGTCTATTGTTGAGATCGATAAATTGACATCAAGCTGACTGATTGCTGACTTGCCATTCCATAGGAAAACTGAATCTCTTTGAGTGAGCGTTATCGGCCAGGCCGAAGAAGCTCATCTCCGGATACGGATTGGGCAAACACTGTTTCTGGATGGAAAGACGATCGATATGTCCGCGACGAAGCTGTAAGCGACGTCTGGAAATAAAGCTTTTTCTTTCCGTGGGTGAAGCTTATCCAGGCATTGATAGCCTGCTGATCACACCGTGAATGCGCTTCTTCCTGACACCGGGTTTTCGGCGACAGTTTGAACGCCGCCCGGCAGCAACGAACAGATTGGAGGCGTGCGACGCATGGCTTTCGGGATGTATCGTCGCAACGCATGGCGACGATACGCAATGGCTCGATCCTGCCACGGCGGGCAGGGTTCGCGACTCTTTCCCGACGCTTGCGCCGCCGGGCAGTGGCGATGGTTTTATGGCCCTCTCTCTCACGTTCGGAATCCTGAGTTATTGATCTGAAGATCGGATTTCCTGATCCGATGGAAGCGCTGACTCGAATCGTCGCAAGCCGCACCGACGATCAAACTTCAGTCGATTTCATCGTGCGATTATTACGTCCGAACAATCGTTGTTACGGTTTACTAACCTTTTGAACCGCACGTTCGATATGTAATTACCCTCTCGCTTTTATCCGTCGGAAAGAATGCTATTCGGACAAGAAGCTTAACAATGTGCGAGCGCGCACATTCTTGGGCAGGCATGTTTTGTCAGAGGTTTTTCGAATTTTCTTTATTAGCCGATCACGCCCATTCGTAATGAAGCCGGACAACGGGGAAGGCGGATTTCCATTCGAAGATCGCGTTCCTGCCCAGCCCGACAAAGCGGACATTCATTCCGCAAAGATCGAATCAAGGAGTCTCATCGGAGGATTGCTGCCGACATGGCGCAAGCCTGTAAGATGGCGGACCGCACGAATGCATGCTGCGTGCTTCATTCTTATCCCGTTGGACTTCGAGGATTTTCGCCATGACGGCTGCAACGCAATTCGACCAGGTTTCCGTTATCAAACGCGCCAACGTCTACTTCGACGGCAAGTGCGTATCGCACACAGTCCTCTTCGCGGACGGCACGAAAAAGACGCTCGGCGTGATTCTCCCGGGCCAGCTCAACTTCGGCACCGACGCCCCGGAATTGATGGAAGTGCAAGCCGGCTCCTGCCGCATTCGCCTGGACGGCAGCGAGGATTGGCAAACCTATGGCGCGGGCGAGTCGTTCTCGGTGCCGGGCAAGAGCCGCTTCGACATCGACGTCACTGAAACGCTCGACTACATCTGTAGTTATCTCTGACGTCTCCCGTACGCGCTGCAGTGCCTCTGTCCAATTTTTTCGTCTGTCCACGTTTCGTGTACACTGCTGAAAATTGGACAAATGGACCTTTCATGGCAGCGCGTGTCGAGCCTCGACGAGAACATCTCGAGCACATGGCGGATGCAGCGGCGGCGGCCTTCAGCAACGCCACCGGGCTGGTGGCGCGCCGCGTGAAAACGCCCAGGGGCAGCCCGCAGGATGCCGCCATCGAATTTCGCGCCGGCGCCATGCGCTTCAGGCGACTTGTGGTCGTGCGCGAAACCGTCGACCGGTTCAGCGCCCTTACGGTCGCCGCCGCGGCGCACACTGAAAGGCTGACGCTCGTCACCACCCATCTTTCGCCGAACATGATCCAGGCATGCCGGGAACTCGATATCGATGCGCTCGATCTCGCCGGCAACGCCAGTCTCATCGAAGGCAATTGCGTCGTGATCGTTTCGGGGCGCCCGCGTGTCGCCGAAAGCCGGACGCGCCGCGTCAGAACCTGGACCCGATCCACCCTGCGCGTCACGCTCGCCTTGCTCGTCGATCCTTCCCTGCTGGAGCGCGCCTATCGCGATATCGCGCAGACCGCGGGCGTCAGTCACGGCACCGTGCAGAACGCGGTGCGTGCGCTGCTCGAACATCGCGATCTGATCGAACGTCCGGACGGCGGCGGCCTGCGTTTCGCGGATCGCGAACGGCTGATCGACGAATGGGTCACACTCTATCCGCGGCAATTGCGCGAATCGCTCGTGCTGGGACGCTATCGTGCCGATTCGAACGACTGGTGGCGCGATGTCCCCGAACTCCCCGGCCAATGCCAGTTCGGCGGTGAACCCGCGGCCGCCATCCTGACCGAGTATCTGAAGCCGGCCAGCGTCACGGCATACTGCGCGGAGACCGTGCCGCGCGAGTGGCTCATGAAGGCGCGGCTGCGTCCGGATCCCGCCGGCAACGTCGAGTTCCTGCGCGCGCCGGTCAAGCTTGCACCTGTGGAGGGACTGCCGCCGAACGTGGTCGCCCCGCTGCTCGTCTATGCCGATCTGATGGCGAGCGGCGATCCGCGCAATCTCGAAACCGCGAGGATGCTGCGTGAACGCTATCTTGCCGCTTGAACTGCTGCCGCATCGTCCGCTCGCCGCACCGGTCGCGGCGATGCTGCGCGAAGTCGTCGCGGCGTCGCGGGCCACGGGCATTGCGTGGTTCGTCGGCGGCGCGAGCGCGCGAGACCTGTTGCTGACGCATGTGCACGACATCGAAGCCATCCGCGCCACTGCTGACGTGGACATCGGCATCTCGATCCAGAGCTGGACCGGCCACGACGCGCTGCGCAGCACGCTGATCGCCTCGGGTCATTTTCACGCGCCGAAACGCTCGGCGCATCGACTCGACTTCAGCGCGCCGCATACCGGCGAGCGCACCTGGCTCGACATCGTGCCCTTCGGCGGCGTGCAGGACGAACACGGCGAGATTGCGTGGCCGCCGGATCAGTCGGTGCGAATGAATGTCGCGGGCTTCCGGCAGGCGCTCGAAGCCGCCCTGCCCGTGCGCATTGCCGCGGATCTGATCGTGCCGGTGGCGTCGCTGCCCGCGCAGGCGATGCTGAAGATCGTCGCCTGGCAGGACCGGCACGCGTCCGACCGCAAGGACGCCATCGACCTGTTGTTCCTGATGGCGCGCTACGCCCAGGCCGCCCAGCTCGACCGTCTTTACTACGATGCCTTCGATCTCGTCGAGCGTCACGGCCACGATCCCGACATCGCCGGCGCGGCGCTGCTGGGCCGCGATACGGCGGCGCTCGCGACCGGCGATGTGCGAGCGCAACTGCTCGCCATCCTGCGCGTGGACGACCCCGCGCCGCCGCTGCTCGACCACATGCTCGGCTCGCGCATTCCGGTCTTCGACGCCGATACCAGCGAACGCATCGCCGCCCTCTTCGACGCCTTCCGCCATGCCTTCAGCGAAACCGCGCCGTAGCGCGACTCAGCCGTTGCGGAACAGATAGCTGTAAGCGTTGAGCGCCGGCACGCCGCCGAGGTGCGCGTACAGCACCTTCGAGCCCTCGGGGAATTCGCCGTTGCGCACCATCTGGATCATGCCGTCCATTGACTTTCCTTCGTAGACGGGATCGGTCAGCACGCCTTCGAGCCGCGCGCACAGGCGGATGGCTTCGAGTGTGCCGTCGTTCGGCAAGCCGTATTCGGGGCCGCCGAAGCGCGTATCGAGGATGACGTCCTCGCGCGTGAGATCCTGGCCCAGGTCGACGAGTTCGGCGGTGTGCTTCGCGATGCGCAGGATCTGCTCGTGCGTCTGTTCGGGTTTCGCCGACGCATCGATGCCGATCACGCGCCGCGCCCGACCGTCCGCCGCGAAGCCGACGACCATGCCGGCCTGCGTGCTGCCCGTGACCGAACACACGACGATGTAGTCGAACTTGAAGCCGAGTTCCGCTTCCTGCGCGCGCACTTCTTCCGCGAAGCCGACGAAACCCAGTCCGCCCAGCGGATGCTCCGAGCAGCCCGCCGGCACCGGGAACGGCTTGCCGCCGGCGGCGCGCACGCTTTCCATCGCCTCCTGCCAGCTTTTGCGGATGCCGATGTCGAAACCATCGGCGACGAGACGCACGTCCGCGCCCATCATCCGCGACATCTGGATATTGCCGACGCGGTCGTAGACCGCATCCGAGTAGTTGACCCAGTTTTCCTGCACGAGCATGCACTTCATGCCGAGATGCGCCGCGACCGCCGCCACCTGACGTGTCTGGTTGGACTGCACGCCGCCGATCGACACCAGCGTGTCGCAGCCCTCGGCGAGCGCTTCCGGAATCAGGTATTCGAGCTTGCGGGTCTTGTTGCCGCCGAACGCCAGTCCGCTGTTGCAGTCTTCGCGCTTGGCGTAGAGCTCGACCTTGCCGCCCAGATGCGCGGAGAGGCGCTTGAGCGGCTGGATGGGCGACGGTCCGAAGGTGAGCGGATAGCGGGGAAAACGTTGCAGGTTCATGGTGAGCATCCTCCTGATGATGGAATTCTGGCCGACGCGCGTGAAGCGTTGCCTTGAAACAATGCTAGAGAATCCTCGCAGTGGATGGGTTGCAAAAGAATTCGCTTTCTCCTAACGTTCATTCACCAATTTCCGTCATGGCAAACTTTTACGGTGTTTAAGCGACTTCAAACGCAATGAAAAAAACCCCGCCCCCCGCAAACGCCCTTCTGACGGCGCATCAGACCGACCGGGTCGATCGCGCCATCCTGCGGCAATTGCAGCGCGACGCATCGATCTCGAATGTCGCCTTGGCCGAAAAGGTCAATCTGAGTCCGCCCGCATGTTTGCGGCGCGTCGAACGGCTGCGCGAAGCGGGGCTGATCCGCGCCACGGTCGCGCTGCTCGATCCGAAGGCGCTGGACGCCGGCATGCTGGTGGTGATCGGCGTGATCCTCGACCGCTCCACGCCCGACTCCTTCGATGCCTTCGAGAAAGCCGCGCAGAAGGTGCCCGGCTGCATGGAGTGTCACGTCGTGACCGGAGAGTTCGACTTCTTCATGCTGATCCGCACGCGCGACAGCGACAGCTTCAACCGCCTGCATGCCGAGAAGCTGCTTTATCTGCCGGGCGTGCGGCAGATTCGCACTTTCGTCGTGTTGCGCGAGATTCTTTCGACCACGGCATTTCCTATCGGTGAGACCGCCGGCACGAGGCCGGCATGAGCCGACCACGCGCCCAACGGTCAGCCTGCTGAAAAATTACGCTAGGATTCAGGGTTTTCTTGTCTGAGCAACCCGTTTCGTCGTGACCGCGTCTGATCTCAAAGCCCTGGCCCGGGCGCTTCTCGGCCAGCTTGTCGGCCAGTTGCAGGCCCGCCTGCTGCCTCGGCTGCGTCCGCATCTGCGGCCGCGTACATTGCTGCTTCTGCCCGCGCTATTCGTGCTGTACGTCCTGGTGCTGATTCCGTTCACGCCCGGCATCCGCGACCTGCGCCGCGCCAAGGTGGATCAGCCTGCGCAGGTCTATTCCGCCGATGGCAAGCTGCTCGCCGAATTCAAGCCCACGCATCGCGAATGGGTGAGCCTCAAGTCCGTTTCGCCGCAGGTCGTCGACGCGCTCATCGCGACCGAAGACCGGCGCTTCTACACGCATCACGGCATCGACTTCAAGCGCACGGCATCCGCCGCGCTGCATACGCTGAAGGGCGACCGGCAAGGCGGCTCGACGCTCACGCAGCAGCTCGCGCGCAATCTGTTTCCGGAGGAGATCGGCCGCTCGCAGACGCTCACGCGCAAGCTGAAGGAAGCCATCACCGCGTTCAAGATCGAAGCCGTCTATTCGAAGGACGAAATCCTCGAAACCTATCTCAACACCGTGCCGTTCCTCTACAACGCGTACGGGATCGAGATGGCCGCGCGCACGTATTTCGGCAAGTCGGCGGGCGAACTCGACGCCCTCCAGAGCGCGACGCTCATCGGCATGCTGAAGGGCAACAGCTATTACAACCCGGTGATCAATCCCGAGCGAGCGCTCGACCGGCGCAACATCGTGCTCGGCCAGATGGTGAAGTTCGGCCATCTGCCGGCCGCGAAGCTCGACGCGCTCGTCAAGCGGCCGTTGCGCATCGACTTCGAACGCCAGACCGAAGAGCCCGGCCGCGCGCCGCATTTCGCGCAACAGCTGCGCAAGTGGCTGATCGCCTGGGCCGACGACAACGACTACAACATCTATTCCGACGGCCTCGTCGTGCGCACGACCATCGACTCGCGTCTCCAGACCATGGCGACCAACGCGCTCGTGTTGCAGGGCAACCAGTTGCAGTCGATCGCCAACGCGGCGTGGGGCACGCGCGGCGGCTGCGCGAAGGCGAACGCGGATCTCGCGCACGCGTTCATCCGCGAGACGGGCGAGTACCGCGCGGCGCGTGACGGCGGCATGAACGACGCCGACGCCCTCGCGAAGCTCGGCGCGGACCGCGGCTTCATGCAGTCGCTGTGCGAGAGCAAGACGCGCGTGCAGGCCGGCTTCGTCGCGCTCGATCCGCGCAATGGCCAGATCAAGGCCTGGGTCGGCAGCCGCGATTTCGCGCAGGATCCGTTCGATCACGTCGCGCAGGCCCGCCGCCAGCCCGGCTCGACCTTCAAGCCCTTCGTCTATGGCGCGGCGTTCGAACACGGCGCGAAGCCGACCGACACCATCGTCGATCAGGCCGTCGAGATTCCGGTCAACAGCAACGAAACCTGGCGTCCGACCGACGATGCCCCGCCGAGCGGCAAGCCGGTCAGCCTGCGCGACGGCATCGCGTATTCGAAGAACCGCATCACCGCGCAGCTGATGGAATCGGTCGGGCCGGGACGCGTCGCGGGGCTCGCGCGCGACATGGGCGTGCGCGAGAGTCATCTGGACGTCGTGCCGTCGCTTGCGCTCGGCACGAGTCCGGTCACGCTCAAGGAGATGGTGTCGGCGTACGGCACGATCGCGAACGACGGCAGTTATATCGAGCCGCTGCTCGTCACGCGCATCGAGAACAAGGACGGCGAGGTGCTCGCGCAGTTCGAGAACGCACCCGAGCGCGCGCTCTCGGTCGATGCGACCCGCAAGCTCGTCGACGTGATGCGCGACGTCATCAATCGCGGCACGGGCACGACCATCCGCACGCGCTTCGGGATTCGCGGCGATGTCGCGGGCAAGACCGGCACGACGCAGGACAACGCCGACGGCTGGTTCATCCTGATGCAGCCGCAACTGGTGGCGGGCGCGTGGGTCGGCTTCAACGACAGCCGCGTCACGCTGCGCAGCGACTACTGGGGGCAAGGCGCGCACAGTGCGTTGCCAATCGTCGGCGATTTCATGCAGCGCGCGCTGCGCTCGCGTCTGATCGACGCGCGCGCCCGCTTCGATACGCAGGAAACGCCGGGGCTGTGGGAAAGCACGGTGACGCGCCTGCGCGCGTGGATGGCGCAGACCTTCACGAAAGAGCCGAAGCCGAGCGCGACGAAACAGACTGCGCCGCAGAAATCCGTCCGCGTGAAGCGCGCGCCGGCCGAGCCGGAGGCCGAAGTGACCGAAGCGCCGCCGCCGCCGCAGCCGCAGCCGCCCGTCTTCACCACCATGCCGCCGATCCTGCCGGAGCCAGCGGCCGCGTCGGCGCCACAATAAGGCGGCGCGCGCCGTTAGCGCCGCCGCCTGTCGATGCGCGCGCCCGGATCGTCGTGGCCGTGCAGCGCTTCGGCGGGATCGATGCCGATTCCCGTCGCCCGGCTCAGGATCGCCCGCGTACCGGGCGTCATGGCGACCCGGTTGAGCTGGGCGGGCGCGACCCACAGCACGTCGTCGATGCCGCCGCCCATCGCGGCGCGCGGATGCATGTCGTCCGGAATCGCGACGCGGAAAACATGATGCAGGTGATGCGCGGACACTTGCTGGAACAGGAACGCGGCCGCGCTCGCCTCGACCCCCGTATCCTCATGCAGCGCCCGCACCGCCGCGACCAGCGCCAGCTCGTTCAATCCCACCGGCCCGCCCGGCAGCAGCCACGGGCCGCCGTGTTCCCGGACCAGAAGCACCGCCTGGTGTCGAACCAGCAGCACAGTTGCTCGTACTCTCATCCCCGTCTCCGTTTGCACCTGCATTCATTGTTGGCATGATGGTGCGGCCCGACGCGCCGGCTTTCCGTTACCTACCTCGCCGTCGAAACGATTCTCAGCTTCGAGCGGTGGCGCGAAATCGATTTTCTTCGTCCGCCGGGCATTCGGCCATCCGGGCATCCCCCGCCCGGCGACGTGCGTTCCAGCGCGTCGCAGCGGGACAGGCAAGCGCGGACGGCGCGCGCAACCAGGTGGTTCCGAACGGATTGAAGCGGAAGAGTTCCGGAAAACGGGGAAATGGAGACGGTCGCGCGCCCGGCGACGGACGCACGATCCGGGAGTCACCGCGGCGGATGCGCCGCGGCCGAGGTCACGTGCCGAGCGCGGGATCGCTCATGCTGTCCTGGCCTGTTTCGACGTGGCCGGCCAGTCGGCGGAGGAACTTGGCGTCGGTATCGACCTTGATTTCGACGTCGTACCAGCCGTGCGCGTCGCGCAGATCGAGGTAGACCTGCGCCGTATCGCCGCCGCGTACGCGCCGCGTGACGGTCTTCGTCGGCGCGTAGGCGTTGCTGACGCTGAACGTGCACGCAGCCGTTCCGCGGTTCTCGAGCCGCAGTTGCAGGTTGCCGTTGGCGACGTCGTAACCTTCAGCGACGTCCGGTTGGGCCTGCTCGCCCGACCACCATGAATGCGCTTTCCCGACCGTGCCCGCAATGCGGCGCACAAAGCCGTTCGGGCCATGCACGACGAAATCGAAGCTGCCGTCCGTCTCCGCCGCGACGCGGTCCGCGAGGCGCTTGCGCGCTTCCACGGTGTACGAGCGCGGGGCCGTCGTGCTGGCGTTCTGGTAGAGCAGGAAGACGGCGCCCGCGCTGCCGGTGTTGATGAAATCGAACGAAACGGCATCTTTCGACGCGTGGGTCTTCGCGCGCACGAACAGCTCGTACGGCAGCGCGCGCGCCGGACGCACGCCCGGCTCCTGCTGCGGAACGGTCTGGGCATCGGGCGGCACCGGCTGATACGGCGTGTGACGCAGCTTGTCGGGCGGCGCGTAGGCGGTCGTGGCGGGCAGTGTCGGCAGATTGGCGTTCGGGCGGCGGAAGTCGAAGGCGGACGTGAGATCGCCGCAGATCGCGCGGCGCCACGGCGAGATGTTCGGTTCGGCGAGACCGTGCGCGCGCCCGAAGCGCTTCTGGATGAAGCGGATCACCGACGTGTGGTCGAAGGTCTCCGAGCACACCCAGCCGCCGCGCGACCACGGCGACACGACCAGCATCGGCACCCGCGCGCCGAGTCCGTACGGTCCGGTCGCGTAGCTCGAACTGCCGGGAAAGATCTCGTTGGTGGTATCGACGGTGGAAAGGCCATTGGCGCTCGACGCCGGCGGAAACGGCGGCACGACGTGATCGAAGAAACCGTCGTTTTCATCGTAATTGATGAGCAGCGCCGTCTTGCTCCAGATCTCCGGATTCGACGTCAGCGCCTGCAGGACCTGATCGACGTACCACGCGCCATAGTTCGCCGGCCATTCGGGATGCTCGGAGAACGCCTCCGGCGCGACGATCCACGAGACCTGCGGCAGCGTGCCGTTCGCGACGTCGCGCTTCAGCAGCGTGAAGTAGTCGTCGCCGGCGGCGGCGTTCGTGCCGCGCCGGGCCTTTTCGTACAGCGGGCTGCCCGGCTGCGCGTTCTGATACTGCGTGAAGTAAAGCAGCGAGTTGTCGCCGTAGTTGCCGATGTAGGCGTCGTCGGTCCAGCCCCAGCTGTTCTTCGCGTCGAGACCGGTGCCGATGTCCTGATAGACCTTCCACGAGATGCCCGCGCGTTCCAGCACTTCGGGGAACGTCGACCAGCCGTAGCCCGCTTCCGCGTTATCGACGACGGGGCCGCCACCGGTGCCGTCGTTGCCGACGTAGCCGGTCCACATGTAGTAGCGGTTCGGATCCGTCGATGAGTTGATCGAGCAGTGATAGGCGTCGCAGATCGTGAAGGCGTCCGCGAGCTGGTAGTGGAACGGGATGTCGTTGCGCTGCAGGTACGCCATGGTCGTCGTGCCCTTGGCGGGCATCCACTGGTCGTACAGGCCGCCGTTGAAGGCGGCGTGTCCGGTCACCCAGTCGTGCGGCAAGCCCTGCAGGAACTGCAGCCCGAGGTTGGCCGCGGCCGGATGGAACGGCAGCAGCTCGCCCGCGCCCGCTGTCGTCGGCTGATGGAAGACGGGCTTGCCGTTCGGCAAGGTGACCGCGCTCTTGTCGCCATAGCCGCGCACGCCGCGCAGCGTGCCGAAGTAATGATCGAACGAGCGGTTCTCCTGCATCAGGACGACGATGTGCTCGATATCCTCGATCGAGCCATGGCGGTTGTTGGCGGGGATCGCCAGGGCCTGGCGGATGCCGAGCGGCATCACGTTCAGCGCGGCGGCCGCGCCGGCCGCTTCGGCGGACGCGCGCAGGAAGTCACGACGGTTCTTGTTTTTCATCGGTAGGCGGGGAGGGTGAGGGGAAAGGTCAATCCACCGTATGAATCACGGGGGTCGCAAGCGCGTCCGACGATGCCTGCGCGCTGCCTGCCTGCGCCGGGCGGACGGAGGTGCTGCCGGTAGCCTGTCTGGCCCAGTCCTGAAGCTCGCTGGTGTCGGTCGGGGCGGGCGCCGGATTGTCGAGCGCAGTGGAGGTGGACGACGGCGCCGGACGCGCGGCATCCGCGTCCGGACGGCTGCATCCGCAAACGATTGCGCACAGTAATACGACGACTCCCGCCGCCATGCAGCGGCCTGGCACGAACGACATCGGGTTCTCCGGCAGAGGCGCGCCGATCGACGCAGCGTCGCGAAGCTTAGCCATCGTTCGTGTAAGCAGTGTGACCATTCGACGCGATACCATACGGCGGGCGCAAAACGACAAGAGGACGACAGAGGGTGAGCCAGCGTAATGACGCGCGCGATGAAGAGCGCGAAGTGGAACGCGTGCAGGCATTGAAGCTCGCGATCGCGTTATCGCTCGGCAGCGCGATCGCGCTTGGCCTCGCGCGCTTCTCCTACGCCTTGCTGCTGCCGCCGATGCGCCAGGATCTGGCGTGGAATTTCGCCCAGGCCGGCGCGATGAACACCGCGAATGCGTTCGGCTACCTGCTCGGGGCACTCGCCTTCTCCCGATGGTCGACGCGCTTCACCTCGCGCTCGCTGTTCGTCGCGGGCTGCATCGCCACGGTCGTGCTGATGGCGGCGAGCGGCGCCGTGACCGGCACCCGCGCGCTGCTCGCGCTGCGCGTGGCGACCGGCATCGGCAGCGCACTCATCTTCGTGAGCGGCGGTGTACTGGCGGCCCGGCTCGCCTCGCTCTCGCCGCGCGACGCCGGACTCATCATCGGGATCTACTACGGCGGCACCGGCTGGGGCATCGTCATCTCGTCGATCCTCGTGCCGTTCACCGTCCTGCCCACCCTGCACGGCTGGCGCTACGCGTGGTTCGCGCTGGCCGTCGGCTGCGCGGTGTTTTCAGTGGTGGCGGCGTCGGCCGCGCGGCGGATAGATAGCGCGCAGTCCGCGTCGACGGCACGCCATGCGACGCACGCGGCGCAAAGCGCTCCCGTGCAGCGGCGCCGTTTCGCGCTCGCGCTGTCGGGGTATGCGTGCTTCGGCATCGGCTATATCGGCTACATGACCTTCATCGTCGCGTTGCTGCGCAATGCAGGCATGAGTGCGCCGGTCGTGAGCAGCTTCTATGTGCTGCTCGGCGTGGCGACGGTTTTCTCGGCGCGCATGTGGTCCACGCTGCTCGATCGCATGCGCGGCGGCCAGGCGCTCGCGATCCTCAACGCGCTGCTCGCCGTCGCGACGCTCGTTCCCGCGATGATCGTGCATCCGCTCGCGGCTTTCGTCTCGGGCGCCCTGTTCGGCGCGACCTTCCTGTCCGCCGTGGCGTCGACGACGGCATTCGTGCGGCACAACCTCCCGTCCGCCCAGTGGGCGCGCGGCATCAACGCCTTTACCATCGTGTTCGCGTTCGGGCAGATCGTCGGGCCGGTGGTGATCGGCAAGATCTCGGACAGCGCAGGGCTCACGCGAGGACTGGTGTATTCGGCGCTGGTGCTCGTGGTCGGCGCGGTGCTGGCGGCGCTTCAGAAGCCATTGGATGGCCGGTAGCGGGGACGCACGGCCCGGCGCGTTTCAACGGCTCGGACGCGCCTTCTTCATCTTCGCGAACACGTGCGAGCAGAATGCATCGCACACCACGCGGTTCACGGTGAGGATGTTGTCGGCATTCAGCGCATCGCGCGACAGCCCCTGCTTCTCGATCAGGCGCTGCGGAATCAGCTGGCTCAGGAACGCGTGGCACAGATCGCGGCGCAACGGGGTATCGGCGGACTCGAAGTATTCGCGGCCCGCGCGGACCTCCTCGCTCATCTTGGCTTTCGCCGTGTCGTTCTGCACCTGGATGCTGGCTTCGAGCTTGGCCTGCGCGGCATCGCGCGAACGGCGATCCTTGCGATCGTCCTCGAGCTGACGAGCCTTGACGGCCGCCATCTTGCGATCCGCTTCGCCGATCCGGTAATTCCCCTCCAGCGCCTTGAACAGGTAGCCGCGCGGACTCACCGTCACCTTGCCTTCGTTGAGCTTGTAGCGCGTGTATTCGATCGCCTGCTCGAGGCGCTCGTCGGTCCAGAGGTCGCGCTGCTTGGCGAGACGCTCGAAGTCAGGGGTATCGAAGGCGAATTCGTTGTGCAGCAGGAGGTACATCGAGTCCTGGATGCCGGCGCGCGCTGCATCCGCGCCCTGCTTCTTCGTGAAGCGAAAACGGATCTTGAGCTTCTCCGGCGGTACGCGCTCGGCGTTGGGCTCCCAGCTGACATCGAAATCCGACACCTCGTTCAACTGGTCGATGGCGGGTTCCAGGAAGCGCTTCTTGAACTCCTTCACCTCTTTGCGCGATTCGCCGACTTTGCCCGGCCATTCGAGTACCTCTTCGTAGGCGAACCATTCGGTCACGCCGTGACCCTCGCAGGGAATCAGGCGGTCGTAAATGGCGCGGGACAGCGACAGCGAGAAGGCCGTCGAGGCCCGCAAGCTGAGCCAGTGAGCCTTGTAGGGGCTGATGAGGTACTTGATGACGCGTCCCGCCAGCAGAATGCACACGACGTTGCGTTCGATGTAGCAATCGCCCAGCAGACTGATGGTGCCCCACGAATCCTTTTCGGTGATTTCCTCGATCGACGGGGCCGTCATGATTTCGACGCGAGCCCGGGCCGCAGCGCGCATCTGTGTGATGAGGTGGCTGTGATTGCGGCTGTCGTAGCGCATCAGCCACTTGAAGTAGTTGATGTCGGCCGAAAAGGTGTAGACCTTGTCGTCGATCAACTCTTCCGGCGCCTTGGTCGCGACGATGAAGTAAGCGGCGTCCAGCACGCGGCGCGCGGCGATGCCGAGCCCGCCGACACGCGTGAAGATGTTGTTGCGCAGGAAACCGATGTCCCTCGTCGACTCGCAGATAGCCGAGCCCTGGGCGGACATGTCTTCGTAGATGTCCAGCGCCAGTTGCTGAGGGGTAACGGTGAGTTCTCGGTTTTCCATGCGTTTGTCGACTGCGGTCCACGGGCACTCTATCAGGCGAGCAAGAGGTGTCAACACAAAAACCGCCCCGTGGCCGGTCCAACCCGGAGTCGTTCGGAGCGACACAAAAAGCACCCCGGCGAGCATCCGATGCGCACAATTTCCGCCCCGGTCGACACAAAAATCGCCCAGGGTTGCCCAAAATGCGTTTACACCAGCACAAAAACCGCCCTGCTGATCACAAAAACCGTCCCTATCCACAGGGCGGTCGCTTGATTTGAAAGGGTTTACTGCTCTCTGTTTGTAGGTTTGCGAGTTTAAGGTTTACAAAATAACCGAACGAACACAGGCAGCAATCATCAGGTTTGATGTGAGGTACGTGTGCTAAGTCTATGAAATTGATCATTATTTGAGCTTCGGACATCCGTGCACAAAAACCGCCCCCGGGGTGGTTTTTGTGCGGATACTGTTTCGGGTTGCTTGATGCGGCGAATTTGATACGTACGGAGGGCCGTTTCCGGGTGCTGAATGCGGCCGGATCGGACGCGCAGCACCAGTGAAATCAAGGGTTTAAGGCGGTTCGGGATTGGAAAATCCTGAAATCTCGCGGCGCTACAACCTCGTTTACGCATATTCGTGTATTCTGCGCTTCGACGTCAATACATGGAGAAAGCGCAGAATGGCTAACGTTGGCACGCTACCGATGGAAGACCGCAAGGTCACACTCCGCGAAGTCGCGGAGTTCGCAGACAACCTGGAACCCTTCTCGGACAACCTGCGAGAGCAAATCCTGGCGCCCCGGCCGAGGAAAGTGGCGCCCTACTACACGATCAGCGAACTGGCCGAGATGTGCAATCTGACGCGGCAGCAGATTCAATATCTCGTGACGAAGGGAGAAGGCGGGTTGCCCGCGGGCACATTGAATGGGACAGGCCGGAGCCGAACGTTTACGCTGCCGGAAGTTCGTATGTGGGTGAAGATGGCCTCTGATATCTATCAGACGCGTCTCGACGAAGGCGATGGCGCATTCCGGGGCAAGGTGCTGACGACCGCTCAGTTGAAAGGCGGATCGGCGAAGACGACGACGACCGTTTGCCTCGCACAGGCGCTGACGCTGCTCGGACGCAAGGTGCTGCTCATCGATCTTGATCCGCAGGCATCGGCTTCGGAATTGTGCGGACTCTACGCTGAGAAAGAGATTTCGGGCGACGACACCGTGCTGCCCTATATATATGACCAGAACGTGGAAGGCGGTCTCGGCGCCAGCGTTCAATCGACGTACTGGGACGGACTCGACATCATACCGGGCCACACTTTCCTCTACGGAGCTGAGTTCCTGTTGCCTGCGCGGCAGAAGACGATTCAAGGGTATCGGTTCTGGGCTGTGCTTCGCGAAGGCCTCGAACCGCTTCGATCGCAGTACGACTATATTTTGATCGACACGTCGCCGTCGCTGTCATATATGAACTTGAACGCGCTTTTGGCCGCCGACGCGTTGCTCATGCCGATGATTCCCGAGAACCTCGACTTCATCAGCTCATTGGCGTTCTGGCGTCTCTTCTCGGATGTCGCTGAGGACTTCCTTCCCTACGAGGAAGACAAGGTCTATGACTTTATCTCCATCCTGTTGTCGAAGGTGGATTACGGGAAGACGTCGTCGGCGCCAGTGGTTCGACAGTGGGCGCAAAGCGCATATGGCCGATGGCTCGATCCGTTCGAGATTCCCTCGAGTTCCGTCATGAGCGGCGGCGCATTGTCTTTTTCGACGGCACTGGACGTGGTCAGCACACACTCGACGGCAAAGTCGCTTCAGCGTGTCCGGCAACCGATGATGCAGTACGCCAAGTGGCTGGACGACATGTTTGTGAAATCCTGGAAGGAGTCGGCATGAGCAATAACATACGCGAACAACTCATGGCCAAGACGGCCAATCTGCCGAAGCCTGCGGACTTCAAGGGAGAGGCTAAAAAGGATAAGACGAATCGTGGTCCGCAGACGATGCCTGGGATTACGAGCGCATTGGCTGCGGCACAGTTGCGGATTCAGGAGCTGGAAGCTCGAGGCGTTGAAACAGAAATTCGCGTCGATGAGATTGTGCCCAACCCGTGGCAACCCCGACGCCAGTTCAGTGAAGCAAAGCTTTCGGAACTCGCTCGCTCGATTAGCGAAGTGGGACTGCTGCAGGCTGTTACGGTTCGTCGCGTTGGTGACTCGTTCCAGCTGGTAGCAGGCGAACGACGCTGGCGAGCGCACAAGCTGATCAATCGCGAAACGGTTCGTGCGGTGGTAATCGAGTGCACGGATCAGGACATGGCTGCGTTGGCGCTCATGGAGAATGTCACTCGTGACGATCTCTCCGACTATGAAATTGCGATTGCGATTCGTCGAGCGGAGTCGGAATTCCCGAATCGAACAAGGCTTGCGGAGGCGATGGGAATCTCGAGGAGCGACTTGTATCGCTTCCTTGCGTACGACGCCTTGCCCGATTTCGTGAAGCGTGATCTGGATCTCAAGCCATCGGTGCTGGGCGCGTCGTCGGCGCAGGATATCGCCAACGCGCTTAAGAAGACTGGTGAGCAGGGGTTGAAGGCACTTCAGGAACTGTGGCCGCAGGTTGTGTCTGGAGATCTGGTACAGACGAAGGTTGCAGCGAGCATGAATGCTCAAGCTACGCGGGGAAATCCGACAAGCGACGCCGGCGGTAGAAGCATCCTCAAGATTTTCGCAGGTAAGGTTCAGGCGGGCAGCATTACGAAGGACGTCAAGGGCCTTACTTTCAAGTTCAAAGCGGGTGTGGTTACGGAGGAGCAGGAAAATCAGCTGAGGGAACACATAGGGAAGATGTTTTCCATCCAATCGGAATGATCAGAACCCGCTTCGGCGGGTTTTTTATTGGGGATGCGAGACGCTTTGCGGTGGCGTGTCCGAATTCGGACGGTCTTAAAGGAGTGGTGAGGAGGCGGTCTTCAAGGGAGGTTTGAGGACTAAGTGTCCGAATTCGGACAGTGCGGGTGTGCAGTCGCTATTGGGCCAACACATTGGCCACGACGCTCCAGAGCTCTGCGCCGGCTCGAATGATCAAAGCCCGCTTCGGCGGGTTTGTTATTCGCCTTCGAGACGCTTCACGACCGAGTGTCCGAATTCGGACAACGTCAGATGGTTGTCGATCAGTGGTTGTTAGGGGGGGAAGGTCCCGAGCCTCGTAGCCTTCTAAGTCTGGATGGCGCTTAAGTTTGACGGACAGATGTGTGCAATCGACCGCTGCGAACAGACGATACCGTGAACAGATAGCGCGAGCTAGCTCTATTTCATGGCCGAGGACGATCGCGGTTCACAAGTTGCAATAAGCGAGAAACGCATCCGATGCGAGCGGGTGCCAGTGTCCGAATTCGGACACCAGCAAAAGACCTAGATGGACAAGGCGAAGAGGAAGGCTGCTGGATCTCTATGCGAGGCCATAGTCGCCAACCAACAGTGTCCGAATTCGGACGCTCGGAGCGTCCTGTATTAGATCCGAATGGATTCAGCAGAGCCAAATTCTGCGAAACGGCGCGTCCAGGGATATGAAGGCGCCAAACTTTTACCAGCAGCGAGATACGTAGGACTCGCGGACGAGGGCGCTCGAGGAGTTAGAGAAGACCTGAAGGTTGCCAAGTTTGAATCGATAAGCAAGCGTGCTGCGCAAACGATACTCAAGCTTTGATCACCGCTGAAAAGCGTTGGGCGGTGATTCACTTGAGTTGCAGCGATAGCGCCCAATTGTCTGAGCACCTTGGAGCGCGGCTGGGGTGCGTTGCGTTAGCTATGAATCTGCGTATCGGATGGGTTGCGTGAGAACCACACGCAAATCAGTATGTCTGCGGCTCGGTACAGGCGCAATCTGACGCACCCTATTCTCGCCCGCTGATGCGCGGACGTGACACCGACCAAGGGGTAAATAGTTAGGCCCTATAGTTCCGTACCAAGCATCGCATTGAAATGCTGCACCTGATTTGGATTACGCGTCCTGAATTCGAGCGGTCCGCGCTCTCGGGACTGGCACGACAGGCCATGTTCAAAGTCAACGCGCAGCATACGTCCGGGTCCAATCCAGCAAGTCCACGCTCTTACGCCAAACAGCAGGAGAGCGCTAGTCGCTCAACCGAATTCGCAAGAATGCCGACGCAGCCCAATCGCTCGTGCCGAGCTTGATGCGGCGAAAGAGAAGACTCTAGGTATTGCGGGCCGGAATCGACGAAACGAGCCAATCCATCCGCATTCCGCGCTGATCCGCAAGGCCGGCTTAATCCAATTCAACCGGTTTCGCGCGTGAAACATTCAAGAAGAAACTAGAATCCAATTAAAGCTATAAAAATCAATAGGATACAAAGTATTCCTGAACTTGTTTCACGGAAAAACACGTGAGTGTCAAGCTAGTGACCGAGGACAACGCTTAATGGCGGCAAGAAGCGTAGTTGAGCGCCTGGTACTGACCTGAAGCGTATCAAACGATACAACCAGTGTAATGATGGTGGTCCAGCGCCGGAGGTTTGGATGACTGGAAATGTATCTACGCAAAACGTCGACGCTATGCGACCTTTGCTGAAAGACAGGAAGAGCGTCTGGTATGTAGATTCTCAGCGTCACGCTGTAACACGCGAACGCGTGGCGCGTCCCAGCAACCTGGCCAGGCTCAACCAGACACTTGAGCCCAAACCATAAACGATCGGCCGAGTGGCCAACTAGCTCTCCGCGCACCGACCGCACCGACCGCACCGCGGCAAGTCCACACTCGCCAACCGCCCACACCGAGCGGCATTGGATTACGCCCAATATGCGACCCACCGCGAAGTCGAGCCAATAAATACCTGATCGACTCATCGCGCACGGAAACCGAAAGGAGCCAACTCAACCGGCAGCAATCCCACAACGGCTGACGAGCTGCACAAAGAGTGACCGGCCTGACTCCGTTCAAGCGCATCAAACCCGCTAAACAGATCCAAAAACCTCAAACCCCCACCGCCCCCCGCGCCCGCACGGGCTGAACCACCTGATATGGCTCCCCCGCCTTGCACCGCTCCAGCCGCTCGCTAGCAACCGAAAGCGCACCCAGTGTGGCGCGACGCAACTGGTGATCATAGAGAGACACGATCGCGGCAAGACGCTCGAATCCCTCAGCGGGCAACGTCCAACGCCCCGACTTACGCCCATCATCGAAAACAGAGGCCATAGTCTGATCAGCAAGGATCAACTCTTCCTGCGAGAAATCTCCATGTCCCGCTTCCGCGAGAAACTTCGCCAGAAGCATGGCTTCGGTGATGCTCTGCGCGGGCGCGATATCTTGCGATCCCGAGCGCAAGGCAGCCAGCGCCATGTGTGCGCCGAGCGCGAGCTCGTCGGCGACGGCGCGCGGGATAGGAAGCAACTGAGCTTTGCCGAGACGTGCGCGCGTCGCTTGCGGCGAGCGCTGGAAGGGAAGGGTGCGTGACATGCGAAGACCGATGGTTGATCGTTTTCAGGTTAACGATCGTCGTCCGCAGAATCTGAAGGGTGGTTGCCGCGCTCTTTTTCGAATGCCTCGACGATGGCAATAGCACGTTCGCACTGTTCCGCATCGAGCGTATGGATGCTGCACTTGTCCGGCTCGACATCGATCGCCTGCGCGAGCCACTTCATGCCCTTCGAACGCGCCTCGAACACGTTGCAGCCATCGCGTCGCACCTTCGCCTGCACGAGCGGTTCAAGCGCCGCATGCAGCTTCGTCTTCAGATCGCGCAGCTGCGCATCCGCGAGCCTGCCCAGCGGAACATGGCGCGTGCTGCGCGCGAAAATGCCGATCCATGCCTGGCACGGCACGCAGATCCAGAGCGGTCCGTGATCGTCGCGATAGGGATACGGCTCGTCGCCCATGCGAGCGAGCGTCGCGGGCGCGCCGCAATAGTCGCAGTCCGGGTGAGGAAGCGGTTTGACAGGTCTGCCGACGCGCATTGCAAGCAACTCCAGAGCGGGAAATCCAATATAGCAAAGTCGGTCGCAAGCTTCGTAAGCGCGCCGGCCGGAAAGCGCTTCGTGTGCGACTCATCGTCTGCTTAAACGAGCCCTCGCCCACCCCCGACGTCGTGCATGCCAACCATGATTCGAATGGATCGGGAATTGAATTTACCGTCCGACGGTATAGCGTATGAATGCGTTCTCTCATACGCATGAAACAAGAAGTCCGCTCGACGCGGCCGTGCAAGGTCAGGCTGCAAGCCCGTCGCAAGCTTGCGGCTCCGAATGTGATGATTTGATCAATGAGGTGACGGCAATGAAAGCAAGCTTCCTCTACGCCGCTGCGGCGGCGGGCGCACTCGCGATGAGCGCTGCGGTTTTCGCGCAGGACATGCAGATGGCGCCGGATTCTGGCGCCGCGCAACAGCAGACCACGCAAAGCAATAGCATGTCCGATATGAGCTATGGCGGAACGATGTCGACGAGCAAGGCCAGCGGCGCCTCGCGCGATGCGTGGACGCCGAGCACGAATCAGGCATGCGTCGTCGGACTGAGCTGCAACATCTACAGCGGTCAGTGAAGCCTGGAAACCGGTGATTGCGCAACACGGCAAGGTGCAGGCGGCTTTTCTTCGATAATGGCGGCGAATCACCGCAAGGCATCATGCGCCTGCGGGCAGGTCCGCCTTCCTTGTCGGAGCCGCCATGCATCTCGCCGGAATGATTCTTCCGATCTTCGCGATCATCGTCACGGGATGGCTGGCAGGCGCTTCCGGCTACATGCCGCGCACGCTGGCGGCCGCGCTGATGCGCTTCGCGTATTACGTGGCGATGCCCGCACTGGTCTTCGTGACGATCGCGAAAGAGCCGCTGCACTCGCTGCTCGAATGGCGCTTCCTCGCGGCATTCGGCGGCGGCTCGATGCTCTGCTTCGCGGCCATGATGTCGGGCGCGCGCATCGCGTGGCCCGCGCGCATGAACCTGAGCACGAGCGCCATGCTCGCCGCCGCGGTGGCCATGACCAACACGGGTTTCGTCGCGCTGCCGATACTCAAGACCCTCTATGGACAGCCGGGCGTGCTCGCAGCGGCGGTGGCCACCGTGTTCGTCGGCGCCATCATGTTTCCGATGCTGGTCGTGCTGCTCGAACTGGGCCGTCGCGATAGCTCACACACTCTGCGCGCGGCTCCACTGATCCGCCAGATCGCGACCAACCCCGTGATCCTCGCGACGCTCGTCGGCTTGCTCTGGTCGATCATCGGCGTCCGGTTGCCCGCGCCGGTCGATGCCTTCCTGACGATTCTCGGCGAAGCGCTGACGCCTTGCGCGCTGTTCGCCATCGGACTGGATCTGACCATCGGCGAACTGCGCGAGCGGCTCGGCTGCTACGCTTGTCTCACGGCCCTGAAGCTCGCGGTCGTGCCGCTGGTCGTCTATGCGCTTTGTCTCGCGACCGGCCTCGGTCACACCGCGACCGTCGCGGCCGTGGTGTGCGCGGCCGTGCCTACCGCGAAGAGTGCATATGTGCTCGCGGTGGAATACGACATCGAAAAGCATGTCGTGGGCGCGGTCATCTCGATGACCACGCTGTTCTCGATCGTCACGCTGCTCGCCTGGATCGCCGTCCTCTAGCGCATCCGGACATGCAGACGACTCACATCGGATGCGTGGCGACGAAGTTCTTGTAGGCCGAGTAAGCGGCTTTCGGCGTGACGCCGTCGTTCTTGAGCAAGCCGTAGTTGCCTTCGCCGCCGACGGGGTCGTCGTAGAGCTCGTAAGTCTGGATCGATTCGATATCGTACGTCGATGCAAGCGCCACGAACTGCGCCATCATCGTGTTGCCGGTCAGGTAGGCGGCAATCGCCTGATCGGAACCGTAGTTCGGACGCACGCCGATCTCGTTGAGCCAGATGGGCTTGCCGAAGGCGTTGAGGGCCTGCAATACGTTATGGCATCCGGTGCCGCCGCATGCGTTCGTGATGTCGCCTTGCTCCGAGTACCAGTGCCACGCGGTAATGTCCCAGTCGACCGTCGGATGACTGATGCTGCCGTCGGGTTCCATGCCGGCCGCGAGCATCTGCGCAAAGCCGTAGTGCAGCCACGTGCCGCCGCCCAGGATGATCTTGCCCGACGTATCCACCGACTTGATGCCCGCAATCATGCCGCGGATGATGCCGCGCACGATCCTGAACGTGCCGGTGTCGTATTGCTGCGGATAGACGCCGTCGACATTGCCGTTCAGCGCTTCGGCTTCGATCTCGTTGGTCACTTCGTAATAGGGATAGCGGCGCGAGGTCGCGGTCTGCTGGCCGAGTGCAAAGCCGGCGTTATAGGCCTGCGTCTCGTTGGCGAAGAGTCTGTAGTCCATCAGCAGGACGGGATAGACGGTCACGCCGCCCGCGTCCATCATCGCGGCGATGTTCGCGAGCTTGCTCGCGGTGCCCGGGCTGTACACCTCGTTGCGATAGTACTTGACGCCCAGATCCTGCAACTGCGCCAGTTGCACGGCGGGGCTGGAGATGTCGTAGGCGCCGCCTTCGTTGTTGTGTCCGTTCACCCCATAGAAGCGCCTCGGAGTGGACACGGGATTGGTAGGCGACGTGACCTCGCCGGGGGGGGATGACGCAGGCGTCGCCGTCGATGCAGGGCTCGACGGTGAGGCCGGGCTGGTCGACGTGTCGTTGCTGGTGACGGGCACCGGCGTGGTGACGACCGGACTGGTCGCGGCGGCCGCATTCGTGGGAGCCACGGCGGCGCCGCTGGTGGACGTGCTCGCGCCGGACGTACCGCCAGTCGCCGATGCGTTCGCAGTCGAAGCCTGGGCCGACGTCGACGTGCCGCTCGCTGCGGCACTCGCTGTCGGACTCGCGGCGGATGCCGTGCCTGCATTGTCGCCACCGCCACCGCCGCCGCCGCCGCATGCGGCGAGCATCACGCTCATCGCGAGCGTAGCGGCGGACATTGCAACTCCGCGCACGCGCGAAAAGCGGAAGCCCGAGGAACGAAGAGATTCAAAGTTCGTCATGTGAAACGCACTACCCGATGGTCAGTTTTTTATTTCCACGAACCAGGTGCGCGTTCCGCGAGTCGTCCGTAAAAACGGACGGACCGATGATGGACCTTCATCTCGCGCCGGAGAGGGGGCGCTCGACGGTGTGGAGTGCTCGTCGCAAGACCCCAATGGCCGTTCCACGAGAGAAAGTGCGGGAAGGGAGGGGCAGGATGGAGACCGTGCAGCAGCGGCCGGTCTTAGTCAGGGTTTACGGCGAGAGGGAAATGAACTTGAGACGCGTATCACGTGGAATGACACGCGATGAACCCGCGAGCGCCTAACGTGTGAAAGGCCCTGCGGATTCGAGTGCGGCGCCGCCGAGGATCGAGTTGGCGTCGGCGCGGGCATTGTCGAGCTGGACGACGCTGGCCTGCCGCGCACCGAGCGCATCGCGGTTGGCGATGGCCGTAAAGATTGCCTTGTGTCGCGGCAATGACAGCGCGTGCGTGTTCGGATGGCGGCTCGTCAGCTTGATCGACTCGCTGAGCGCGAGCGACAGCATGTTGCCGATATAGGCGAGCATGTCGTTGTGCGTCGCCGTCATGATCGCGCGATGAAACTCGAGGTCGGGCACCAGCAGTTCATCGGCGGTTTGTGCGCGTTCCATGCGATCGAAGGCCGCGCTGATGCGCGCAATGTCCTCCTCGGAAGCGGAGATCGCCGCGAGCGCGGCGGCGGCAGGCTCGATGACCTGCCGCACGGTCATCAGCGAGCGGAAGAACTCGCCTTCGGGAAGACGGCTGATGGTCCACACGAGCACGTCGGGATCGAGCATGTGCCACTCGTCGCGAGGCCGCACGACGCTGCCCACCCGCGGCTTCGACACCACCAGTCCCTTGGCGACCAGCACGCGTGTCGCCTCGCGCAGCACGGGGCGGCTCACGCCATAGCTTTCGCAGAGCGCGGGCTCGGCGGGCAGACGCTGGCCGGGCGCAAAGACCCCGCTCACGATCTGCATGCCGAGTTCCTGCACGATGCGTCCGTGCATGCTCTTGCGTTGCTTGGGATTGCGGTAATCCATGTTGGTCCCGCCAGCTCACCGCGACTGGCTCAAACGTCGATGACGCTCAATGCGCGGTGGTCGCGCGCATCGCCCGGTATTCCCGTCTCACGATATCCATCAGCTCCGCCACCGACGTGTTCGCGCTGCGCTGCTCGTAAGTCACGCGTCCGCGCTGCATCAACATGATGCGATCCGCGATGTCGAGCGTCTGCGCATAGTTGTGCATGATCATGATGATCGAGAGGCCGCCTTTCTCCTTCAAACGCATCACCAGGTCGATGATGAGCGCGGCCTCGCGTGCGCCCATCGCGGCGAGCGGTTCGTCGAGCAGCAGGATCCTCGCGTTCGAATTCACGGCGCGCGCCACCGCGATGGCCTGGCGCTGTCCGCCCGAGAGCCGCTCCACCGGCAGGTCAACAGAAGGCACATGCACGCCGATATCGTCGAGCAGTTGCGCCGCGCGTTCGCGCATCTGCTTGTGATCGACGAGACGGAAGGGTCCGCGCCGCACGATCTCGCGGTTGAGGAACATGTTGTGATAGATGGACAGCGAGTTCGCCAGCGCGAGATCCTGATACACGCATTCGATGCCGAGCGAACGCGCATGATCGACGGACTTGAGCAGCGTCTCCTCGCCATGCACGTGCAGCGCGCCCTCGGTCTGCTGATGAAAGCCCGTGAGGATCTTGACAAGCGTGGACTTGCCCGCGCCGTTGTCGCCGAGAATGCCGAGAATCTCGCCCTTGCCGAGTGTGAGCGACACGCCGTCGAGCGCCGTCACTGCACCGAAACGCTTGACGATACGATCGCCACGCAACGCGAGATCAGTGGGAGCTGTTTGCACTTCCGACATCATCGCGCTCCCTTGCGGCGAATGCGCCCGACGTGAATATTGAAGATCATCGCGGCGAGGATCGCGGCGCCGAGAATGATGTTGAAGGTGAACGCGTTGATGCCGATCAGCGTGAAGCCGTCGCTCAGGATGCCGAGCACCGCGGCGCCGAGCAGGCCGCCCACGATCGTGCCCGAACCGCCCGTCAGCGGCGTGCCGCCGATCACCGCCGCCGCCACCGCGAGGAACATGATCTGGTTGCCGCCGGCCTGCGGATCGATGGAGGTGATGCGAAAGCCTTCGAGGATACCGGTTAAGCCCGCGAGCACGGCGGCGAGCACGAAGTTACCGAGCCGCAGCCGGTTCACATGAATGCCGGCCTCGCTCGCGCCCAGCGCATTCGCACCCGACGCCTGCGTATGCAGGCCCCAGCGCGTGTGGCGCAGCAGCGTATGCATGACGACGGCGATCGCCACGGTCCAGATGATCTCGCTGTAGCCCCAGGCGCCCATTACGTTGGCGAACGTGGGCGTGCCCGGTGTCGCGACCGGCGTGCCACGCGACACGGTGAGCGTGATGCCGTTGATGAGGAACAGCGTGCCGAGCGTGGTCACGAACGAAGGCAGGCGCAGGAACACCGTCACGGCGCCGTTGACGAAGCCGATGATCGCCGCCGCGACGAGTCCCGCGATCACCGCGAGCCACATCGGCGCGCCGGCGTCGTTGGCGAACACCATCATGAAGGGCGCGAAGGCGAACACCATGCCCGCTGACAGATCGATGTCGCCGCCGATCATCAGCATGATTTCGCCGAACGCGATGATCGCCACCGGCGCGATGAACTGCGACAGGTTGACGAGACTCGGACCGCTGAGCAGGAAGTCGTGATTGACGAACTGAAAGTAAGCCGAGAGCAGCACGGCCACCAGCAGGATGCGCAGCTCGGGCGCCCAGTGCGACATCCATGCCCCGCGCGGGGCTGCAATCCGCGCGGGTGTCGCTGCGTTGCCAGGTTGGTTCATCGTGTTCATCAGGACTTGATTGCGCCTTTCATCGGCACGATTTCCGGCTTGGTGGTCTTGCCTTCATAACGCGTCGACGTATTGAGGTACGGCTCGACGGTGTCCTTCGTCACGAACTTGAGACCCGTATTGATGTTCGCCGGCCCGACCAGCCCACCCGAAGCGAGGAACAGGAACGCTTCCATGACCGTATAGAAACCCTGCACATAAGGCTGCTGGTCGATGGTGAAATCGAGGAAGCCTTCGTGAATGAGCTGGATGGTCTGCGGCAACAGATCGAAGCCGCCGCCATGCACGCCCTTCGATGGCAGGTTCGATTCCTTCATCACCTGGGCGACGCCCTGGGTGCTGCCTGCATCGACGGCGAACATGCCTTTCAGGTCCTGGTGGCCGAGATAGAACGCCTTGATCTTCGAGAGTTCCTCGTTGACGGTCGCGCCCGTGGCCACGGTCTGGATGTCGATCTTCTTGCCGGACTTCTTGATGGCGTCGCTGGCGCCGTCGAGACGCGGCTGAATGTTGAGCTGACCCGGCGTCGCGATGAACAGCGCGACCATGCCGCTGTCGATCATGCCCGCGATGCGCTCGCCCATCTGATAGCCCGACTGATACAGGTCCTGGCCGATATACGCGAGACGCGGATTGACCTTGCCGCGTGGTGCATCCGCGTTATAGGCGAAGACAGGAATGCCGGCGTCGAGCGCGGCCTGGATGGGCTTGTCGAAGGCGTTCGGATCGACGATGGGCACGGCGATCGCGTCAGCTTTCGCGGCGATGGCGGAGTTCACTGCACGCACCATTTCACCGGCATCGGACGTGGCGGAGCCGGTCCACTGATAGTCCATGCCGAACATCGAGCATGCGTCCTGAATGCCGTATTGCGTCGGCACGAAGAACGGGTTGGTCGTCACGTGATTGACGAACACGATCTTCCATTTCTTGTGCTGCGGAAACGCGGCTTCGGCGGCCTGCGCGCTCGAGATCAGCCCGCCGGTGCCCGCCACGCCGCCGAGCAGCGAGAGCGCGGCGCCGAGCCCCGCGCCTTGCATGAGCCCGCGCCGGCTCGAATTGATGAAGCCGTTGCCGTCTTTCGTGTCGTCGTCCCGATTCTGCGCCATGTCTTCCTCCGGTCTGTTCTTCGTGAGTCGATGAGTCGACTGATCGTCGATCGCTTTCAGATACAGGGTTTCAGCGGCACGTCATGAGCGGGCATCTTTCACGGATGAAAGATGCCGCCAGAGACCATGACGTGGCAGGCAGTGCGCGAGAGGATTGTGCGAAAACGCGGCGTATTTGAACTAGTAATTGGGAAAAGCGAAATGCCGCGCGTCGGCTTCAATAGACAAACTATATGCAGCACTTTCGACGCGTGCGATTAGCGTTTTCCCGGCCATTGGAGGCATATAGTCATGCTATTCATCGGGCATTCTCACAGAGTGGGCAACGCCTCGATTTCATGCGCAAGACGCTATGCGCGCGGCCGCCATGTAGCGATCGCCACGCCCAGCACCGCGATGCCCATCGCCCACCATGCGCTCACCGGCAGCACTTCGCCAAGCATCAGATACGACATCACGGCGGCGGCGGGCGGCACGAAGAAGAACAGCGACGCCACTTGCGAGACCTTGCCCGCGCGCGTCATCGCAAGCAGCAGCGTGATGGCGATCAGCGAGTTGCCGATCACGAGATACGCGAGCGTCGCCATGAGCGTGGGCGTCCAGTGAACTTGCGTGTGCTCGAAGCACAGCGCCATGGGCGCGCAGAACACGAAGCCGACGCTGTACTGCACGAGATTCGACGTGAGCGGATCCTGCGCGGTGCCGAGCCGCTTCTCGTAGAGCATCGCGCCCGTGATGCCGATCAGCGCGCCCACTGCCAGCAGTACCGGCCCGAGCGACGATGCCTGCAAGGGCCCGCGCGCGAGGATCACGCCGGTCGCGCCAGCGAGACCCAGCAGCAGGCCCACCCAGCGGCGCGCGCCGATGCGTTCGCCGACCAGCTTCGGTGCGAGCACGCCGACGAGGATCGGCTGCAACGAGACGATCAGCGCCAGCACCGAGGTGGCGATGCCCGCGGTCATCGAGAGATAGCTGAGGCCGAAGTACATCACCTGCACGAGAAAGCCGACGATGATGAGATGCCGCCAGCCGCGCGCGTCGGCGGGCCAGCGCGGACGCTTGATCGCGCAGACCGCGAGCAGCACGCCTACGCTCAGTGCGAAGCGAATGGAGAGGAACGTCAGCGGCGAGGCGTAGTGCAGGCCGGTCCTGGCCATCGGAAAGCCCGCCGACCAGAGCAGCAGGAACACGACCGGACCGCCGATAGTGAGCCAGCGCCGTTGATCCTGCATCATGTTCGCGTCCTTGTTGGTGGAGGGTTGAAGCCGGGCCCGTCATTGCAACCCAGCATGCCGCCGATGGCAAGCCGTGGTTGCACATGCGCCGCTCTTTGAGCGATGCTCTTCAACCTGTGCGCAAGCAAGGAGCCAGCATGCCCAAGGTCGATATCGCCGCTGTTCCGAAGATCGCGGGATCGGGTTATCCGAAGCCCTTCGCCGCGCCGTGCGCCACGCGCACGCGTCAGCGTCTCGGCGACGCAGGCGGCCTGCGCGACTTCGGCGTGAACCTGATGCACCTGCCGCCGGGCGGATGGTCGAGCCAGCGGCACTGGCATTCGCACGAGGACGAGTTCGTGCAGGTGCTCGAAGGCGAACTCGTGCTGATAGAAGACGAAGGCGAAACCGTGTTGCGCGCGGGTGAGTGCGCGGCCTTTCCGAAGGGCACCGGAAACGGTCATCACCTGATCAACCGCTCAAACGCGGTAGCGGTGTATCTGGAAGTCGGCAGCCGCGTCCATGAAGATCTCACGACCTGTTCCGACATCGACATGATGAGCGCCAACGCGGACGGCCGCTTCGTGCACAAGGACGGCTCGCCGATACAGGACGTCTGAACGACTGGAATTCAGTGCGCCACGCGCACGGCGATGTCCGCGGCGGCGAGCGTGTCGGCTATCCAGTCGGGTGGCGGGGCGTCGGTGAAGAGCGCGTCGATCTGCGACAGATGCCCGAGCTTGACCAGTGCGGCGCGCCCGAACTTCGAATGATCGGCGGCGAGGAATACGGTGCGTGACTGCTCGATGATCGCCTGCGCCACGCGCACCTCGGCGATATCGAAGTCGCGCAACGTGCCGTCTTCCTCGATGCTCGAAATGCCGATGATCCCGAAGTCGACCTTGAACATGCGAATGAAGTCGACCGCCTGCTCGCCCACCACGCCCTTGTCGCGCGCGCGCACCTGGCCGCCCGCCACCAGCACCTCGGCGTCCGACCCGTCCGCGAGGATGTTCGCGACGTTCAGGTTGTTCGTGATGACGCGCAGACCCGTGTGCTGGCACAACGCGCGCGCCACTTCTTCGGTGGTCGTGCCGAGGTTGATGAAGAGCGTCGCCTGATTCGGGATCTCCGCAGCCACGCGTCGCGCGATGCGCTGCTTCTCCTCCAGATACATCTGCTGGCGCGCGGTGTAGGCCGTGTTCTCCGAACTGGTCAGCGTGCTTGCGCCACCGTGATAGCGGCGCAGGAGGTTCTGTTCCGAAAGCCAGTTGACGTCGCGCCGAATGGTTTGCGGCGTCACCTGGAAATGCGCGGCGAGGTCTTCGATGGTCGCGAAGCCATCTCGCGCGACACGATCGAGCAGTGCGCGCTGTCTGCCGTTGAGTGCTGGGTCGAAGGTCATCGCGATGCGCACGGGCGCGAGCTTGTAGTGATGGCGGATGCGCGAGTGTACGACGAAACGCGGACCGGACCCAATGCCCCGGTGCTTTCCGGCCTAAGGCTTTGCAATAAGTTTTTAAGTTCGCAAGTCCTTGAACTTAAGCAAAAATGCGTTGCAGCATGACCAAAGTAATCGCTATTCGATCACTGTGATTTTATTTCAATTTTGGCGCTCCTATTCTTGCCTCAAACGACGGGTGGAACCCTTGCCCCAATGGAGCTTGCCTTGTTTGATGAATCTGAGTTGATCGGCCGTTTGCGCAGTCTGCTGGGTGATGATGCGGTCATCGCCGTGGCGGAGGACATGAGCGGTTTCGTCGAGGACTTCCGCGGGCGTTATCGCGGTGCGGCGCTGTGCGTGGTGCAGCCGTCATCGACGGAGCAGGTCGCGGGTGTCGTGCGCCTGTGCGCGGCGGCGGGCGTGCCCTTGCTCGCACAAGGCGGCAACACCAGCCTGTGCGGCGGCGCGGTGCCGGCGACGCACGGCGTACCGCCTGTCATCGTCAGCCTGGCGCGCATGCGCCGCATTCGCAGCATCGATGCCGCGAACGGTTCGATGGAAGTGGAAGCGGGCTGCGTCCTCAAGACCGTGCAGGATGCAGCCGCCGATGTCGCGCGACTCTATCCCGTGAGTCTCGGCGCGGAGGGATCGTGCCAGATCGGCGGCACGCTCTCGACGAACGCCGGCGGCACCAGCGTGCTGCGCTATGGCAATACGCGCGAGAACGTGCTCGGCCTCGAAGTGGTCATGGCCGACGGCACCATCTGGAACGGCCTGCGCGGGCTGCGCAAGGACAATACCGGCCTCGATCTCAAGCATCTTTTCATTGGCGCGGAAGGCGCGCTCGGCATCATCACGGCGGCGACCCTCAAGCTGCATCCGCTGCCGACGCATCACGCGCTCGCCTGGTTTGCGCCGACCGACCCGCAAGCCGCGCTGACGATTCTCGGGATGTTCCAGGCCAACTGCGGCTCGCGCCTCTCGGCGTTCGAACTGATGAACGCACGGCAATTGCAGTTGGTCGTCGAGCACGTGATGGATCGCCGCGCACCGCTCGAAGGCGCGCACGACTGGCACGTGCTGGTCGAGCTGGGCGACACGCAGGGCGCATCCGACATGGAAAGCGTGTTGCAGGCCACGCTGGAAGAAGCGGCCGAAGCGGGCTTGCTCGAAGACGCGATCATCGCGAGCAGCGACCGTCAGCGCGCTGCACTGTGGGAAGTGCGGCACAGCGTGACGGAAGCCAACAAGAAGGCCGGCATCGGACTGACCACGGATTGCGCGGTGCCGTTGTCGGCGGTGCCCGCGTTCATCGAGCAGGCTACGCAAGCGGTGCTCGCGCTCGACGCCGAGATCGGCATCGTGATCGTCGGCCATATGGGCGACGGCAATATCCATCTGGTGCCGATGTACACCTTCGATGCCTGGCGCGCGCTGCCCGACCAGGCCGCCGCGGGCGCTGCCGTGCGCCGTGCAGTGAACGATGCCGCGCATGCGCTCGGCGGCACGTTCAGCGCGGAACATGGCGTCGGCCAGACGGGCTTGCCGGAAATGGCGCACTACAAGTCCGCCGCCGAACTGTCGATCATGCGTGCCGTGAAAAGCGCGCTCGATCCCGCGAACCTCATGAACCCGGGGCGTCTCTTTCCCGCCGCGCCGCTCTGATCCACCCCTCATCAAGCCACCACCGCCCCTCGCTTACCGCAGGAGACTTATATGAAGCCCAAGCACGATAACGACAAAACGATCCTCAACCCCGCCCGCCGCTCGGCGATCAAGACCGTAGGCGCAGGCATCGTGGCCGGCGCGTTCCCGTTTGTCTGGACGCCTTCGCGCGCGGCCAGCAAGCGCATCGTCGTGCGTGACGACGGTGGTATCTACACCAAGGCGTACGGCGCGGTGTACTACAAGCCGTTCTTCGAGAAGACCGGCATCGAAGTGGTGGGCGTGCAGGCGAATGCCGAGCCGACCGCGCAGATCAAGAGCATGGTCGAAGCAGGCAGCTACGCGTGGGACATGGCGAAGATCAGCCAGCCCGCGATTCTTCTGCTGACCTCGGGTGGCAAGGAATATCTCGAGAAGCACGGCCTCGAATCCGATCCGACCATCGCCAAGATTCCCAAGCAATACATGTCGGCATATGGCGTGGGCACCAATGTCTATTCGACCGTGCTCGCGTATCGCACCGATGCGTTCAAGGGCCGCAAGGCGCCGAGTTCGTGGGCCGATCTCTGGAACGTGAAGGACTTCCCGGGCCGCCGCTCGATCCGCAAGTATCCGTTCGATACGCTGGAAGAAGCGATGATGGCCGATGGCGCATCGACGAGCCAGGTCTATCCGATCAACTTCGATCGCGCGTTTGCAAGTCTCGACAAGATCTCGAAGCAAGTGGATGTGTGGTGGACGACGGGCGCGCAAGTCGAGCAGATGCTCAACTCGGGCGAAGTCGCGATGGTCGCGACGTGGGCCTCGCGTGCGCAATCGGCGATGGCCTCGGGCGCGCCGGTGGGCATCGTGTGGAACCAGAACATCTGGGGCTGCGACAACTGGGCGATCCTGAAGGGCACGCCGAACGCCGATGCCTGCCGCGAGTTCATCAAGTTCGCCAGCGACCCGAAGCGTCAGGCCGCGCTCGTCGAGTACTTCCCGGCGGGTCTCACGCAACCGGAATCCTTTAACTACGTGAAGCCGGAACAGGCGAAGAACTGCCCGACGTTCCCGGACAACATGAAGACCGGCGTGCATATCGATGCAAAGTACTGGCAGGAGAATCAAAGCGTGGCGCTCGAGCGCTTCAACCGCTGGATTCTCACTTAAGGCCTGGCATCGTTCATCAAGGAAGAGATCCGCATGGCAACCATCAATCTCCAGATCAGCGGTCTGTGCAAGCGTTATGGCGACTTCGTCGCGCTCGCGCCGACCGATCTTGACGTCGCACAGGGCGAGTTC
>NZ_JARUXT010000003.1:0-168902 GCF_031451075.1 Caballeronia sp. LZ043
TCCCGAGCCCGCGGCCAGCACCTGGCCGAGAATGACTTCGCTCACCTGATCCGGCTTCACGCCTGCGCGTTCGAGCACGGCCTTGATGACCGTTGCGCCCAGTTCCGGCGCCGCGATCTTCGCGAGCGAGCCGCCGAATTTGCCCACCGCCGTACGCGCGGCCGATACGATCACTACGTCAGTCATTTTTTATCCTCGTCAAACAGTAAAAGCGTGGGTGCTTCGCCGGCCCGTGGTGAAACGAGCGGAATAAGCGTCAGGCGGTCGAGCCAGATGAATGAAGCGGGTTCGGCCCGGACGCGTCAGGTTGATAAGCCGTGTTTAGTGCAAAGCAATCAACTGACGTTTCGTCGAATGATTACGTGTTCGACATGCACTGCGCCGATGACACGGCGTGATTCGGCTTATGACTCGATCCCGGCATGGGGACTGTTGCAACCGTTGCCAGTTTCGAAAGACTGACAGGTGGCGAGATGCGTCGATCTCGAAGTGAGCAGCGTGGTCCATTTATATGGGCCTATTGGATAATCTCTCAGGTTCAGCAACGACCTTCTCTACAACCGACACCGTGAAACAGCACGCATGCGTGTTTCGGCCGCGCGAGACTCGCGCGTGCGGACATCAGGACTTGTGGAAGTTATTTGATCAGGTACGGCTTGTGCGTCGCACCAATTAGGACTGATTTTAAACGCAAAACATGCGTAAAAAATCTCATATTAGTAGGTAATAACCCTGATTTTGGTAAAAAAGGTGCTATTGAAGATGCAAGAAAGCGCAGCTTTGCTCGAACGGACGTTCAATAATCATCCCATATGACGACGAAAATTGCGCGTTCAGCCTGATGAAAGGGACATCAGGAAAATTTCATCCCGCCCGAAAGTGTTGATTCGTTCAATCAACGTGGCAGGCCCACGAATATCCCACCATGCTGTTTGTGATCACAGATGGCAAAAACACTGTCTCAATATATTGAAAGTAACCACCGGGTATAACCAATCAATATTTGAGAAATAATCTTTCTGTTATTCTCCGAAGATGACGCCGTTATGAAGGGACGATGATTTAAATCAACGCCGGTAATCCGCGGCAAAATGCCACCGGCGTCTGGAATCGTTCAAAGCGCCAATACCAGCTTGCCGCATCGGGCGCGCGAACAGCACGCCATCATTCGCTGATTCGACTGCCGCTCGCCTTTGGTCAGCACCACGTCGCGATGGTCGATCTCGCCTTCCAGCACGCGCACTTCGCACGATCCGCACAGGCCTTCCTCACAGTCGCTCTGCACATCGATATTCGCGCGCCGCAGGGTCGTGAGCAGCGTCTGGTCGGCGGGCACGTCGAGCACCAGCCCGGAATCCTTCAATTCCACCTGGAACGCTCGTTCCTTCGAAGGATCGAGCGTGCCGAGCGTCGACGTGAAGTGCTCGATCCTCAGCGCATCCTCGGGCCATGATCCGCTCGCTTCTCCCAGCGCATCGAGCAGGCGCGCGGGACCGCATGCATAGACCTGAGTGCCTTCGCCGACCACGAGTTTCGCCGGATCGACGCGCGTGCCCTCGTCCGACACATACACGCGCAACCGTCCGCCATGCAGCGCCTGCATCTCGTCGAGGAGCGCCATCGAAGCACGTGAACGACCGCTGTAATGGACCTCGTAGTCGAGCCCGAGCGTGTGCGCGCGCCGCGCCATCGCGCTGATCGGCGTCACGCCGATGCCGCCCGCAATCAACACGAGCCGCCGCGCGGTTTCGTCGAGACGAAAGTGATTGCGCGGGCCGCGAATGCGCCAACGCGCGCCGCGCCTGACGTTCTCATGGACCCATGCTGAGCCGCCGCGTCCCGCGCTTTCGCGCAGCACCGCGATCTCGAAAGTAAGCGCATCGGCGGGGTCGCCGCACAGCGAATACTGGCGCGAAAGGCCGGTGTCGCCGCAAAGCACGTCGATGTGCGAGCCCGCCGTCCAGCGCGGCAAGGCGCGTCCGTCCGCCGATGCCAGCCGCACGCGCACGATGCCGTCGGCGCAGGCATCGGCCGACTGGACGATCACCGTCCGGCTGACCGCATGCGACGACGGCTCGCCGATGCGCACCGCCGCGCGCGGTTCGCGCACGGCGCGATTGATGCGTTCGGGGTTGAGCGCCGGCTCCCATTCCACATGCAGATGCTCCGGCCCGCGAAACGACGTGTTCGGCACATAGGTGAAGCGCTGCTCGCTCAAACGCATGTGCGGCAGGCGGCGCGTGAGTTCGTCGAGGAAGATCTGCATCTCCATGCGCGCGAGATTCTTGCCCATGCATTGATGCGCGCCATAGCCGAACGTCAGTTGATCGCTGGCGTTTTCGCGGCGGATATCGAAGAGATCGGCATCGGCGAACTGGTATTGATCGTGATTCGCCGAAGACGTCACGATCAACAGCTTCGATCCCGCCGCAATCGCGACGCCGCCGATCGTCACGTCCTTCGTCGCGAGACGCCGCCATGCCGCGACCGAACCGTTGTGGCGCAAGCACTCTTCGACGGCATTCGGGATCAGCGTGGGATCCTCGCAGATGTCGCGCCAGGCATCCGGATGTTGCAGCAGCAGCTTGAGCGCGTTCGCGGCGGCATTGGCCGTGGTCTCGTGCGCGGCGACAATGCCGGCCATCATCATCGAGTGGAGATACGAGTCGGTGACGACGTCCGGCAGTTCCTTCTGCTTGCGAATGCCGTACTGCATCCAGCCGGGACCGGACGGATCCTCGCGCATCTTGTCCAGCACCTTGCCGGCGAACTGCCAGAACTTGCCGACCGCGTGCGCCACCTCGACCTGCTCTTCGGGCTTCGGCCGTCCCCATGTGTTGACGGTGTGCGCAATCGAATAATGGCGCAGCGTGTCCATGTCTTCCTCGGGCACGCCGAGGAAATGCAGCGCGACCGTGAGCGGCACTTCCCAGAGCATCTGGTCGACGAGATCGGCGCGGCCGTCGTCGATGAAACGGTCCACGTACTCGCGGGCGAGCGCGCGCACCATCGGTTCGTGATGCGCGAGCGCTTCGGGCGTGAACGGATCCATCAGCGCGCGACGGCGCGGCATGTGCGCCGGCTCGTCTTCGTTCACGAGCGTGCGGCTGAGCGCGAAGCCATACGAGGCGAGCACCGCGTTGGCTTCAGGGCCGGTCGGCGTGATCTTTTCCAGCGCAATCGACGGACTGAAGGTCCGGTTGTCGCGGAAGATGGCCTTGATGTCGTCGTAGCGTGTGACGATCCAGTAGCCGAGCCGCGGACTCCAGAACACCGGCTCCTGCTCGCGAGCCCAGCGCACGTATTCCGGCGGGTCCTGGTTGTAGCCGTCGCCGAAGGGATCGAACTCGGCCGCTTGCGGGCTCACCGGACAGCCGTTTGGCGCATGGATGTCATCGTGCGCCTTGTCGTGCGTTTTGTCGTGATAAGGACAGCGGGGCGCGCGATCCGCGCCGGCCACGTCGGTCATGCCTGTCTCCTGGATTTTTTATGTGTGACCGTAGTATGCAACGGCTCACCACTTCCAGCGCATTCCCGCTCCGCCCTCGATGGCACTGCGGTGCCCGCCGCCCACGTTCATCGAATAAGCGAGGTTCGCGAACAGGCTGCCGCGCGCGCTGACCTTGGCCGTGACGCCCGCGCCGAACTGCGCGATGGTCGCCGAGACTTCAGTGGGAATGACCGTCGTGCCGGCGAAGGTCGCGGTGTCGGTCGCGCCGAAATAGCGCCAGAGGTTGGCGCGCAGATAAGGTTCGAACGCAGTGCCGGCGGCATCGAAGCGGCCATAGAAGCGCACGCCGAGACGGCCGGTCAGGCCGCCGGCTTCGCTGAAAGAGACGGTGGAGATGCCGTCGTCGATATCGTTCAGATTGACGTGCTGCCAGATGAGCTGCGCCTGCGGCTCGATGCCCAGTCCGGCGGGCAGCGGAATCGGCAGGCCCGCTTCGAACGAGGCGGTGAACGCGTTGCCGTGCGTCGTCGCGCCGACGCCGCGGTTCGACTGCGGATCGACGGTCAGCGCGCTGCCGAGCACAACGGTATCCGTGTACCAGCCGCCTGGACCGATGTGCGTCCAGTAAAGGCCCGCGCTGTAGGCGTTCATCGACAGGTGCCCGGCATCCGCGTTGGGAAAGCCGAGCGCGAGCCCGCTGATGTCGCCGCTCGCGCGCGCGAAGCCCAGGAAAAAGCCGTAATGGTTGCGATGACCGCCGGTGGTTGTGTCGGCGTAGAGGTCATGGCCGATCTGCACGCCGCCGATGCCGCCGCTGAACTCGGGATCGCCGGCGCCGCTGTTGTGAAGCGTCGCATGGCCGCCCCATGCGCGCGCCCACGCCGCGGGCAGCGCGCCGTTCTCCGTCAGCAAGGCCTGATCGCCCTGGCGCTCGTGGAACGTGCCCACCTGCTGGATGGCGAGTTCGCGCGCGAGCGGCGGAACCTCCGCATAGACCGGCACTTCCATCCGATACAGCGGTGTCGGCGCCGCGCCGGGCGGCGGCGCCGGTGGAAGCGCAGGCGTACCGGGCGCCGCTTGAGGCGCGGGAATGGGTGTGGCGGGTGGCGTTGGAGTGCCGGGGTTTTCCGGTGTCGTGGGCGTTGTCGGTGTGCCCGGCGTCTGTGGCGTCACCGGCGCAGCAGGAATCGACGGCACGGCCGCGACACTCGATCGCAGATACCAGTTCTCCGACGTTCCCGCGCTCGCTCCACCCTTGAACAGATAGTAAGTGAACGCTCCCGCCTCCAGCGGACGCGCCAGCGAGAACGCACCGGCCGACGTCGTTCCCCCGCCGGTCGCCTGCACGACGAGAATGCCGTCGTTGACCGTCGAGCCGCCCTTCCCGCCGACATTCGTCACGCCGATCGACGTCGTGCCGCTTCCCGCACCCTGCGCGATCACGAGTCGGTCGCTGGGCGCGCCGTCCGCGCCGAGCGCGCTCTGCACCAGCAAGCGGCCGTTCGCGCCGATGTAGTTGCCGTTCACCGTGAACGTGTCGCGGGTGCTCGCGCCGCCGTTGGTCAGGTCGATCACGCCCGCGTTGTTCAACGTGACGCGTTGCCCGGCGACCGCCGGTAGCAGCGCCGTGGCGCCGATACCGCCCGCGAACAGCGTGCTCGTCGCGTCGAGATCGAGTGTGCCCGTGCCAGTCACGGCGTCGCCGAGCGTGAGGCCGTTCGCATCGAAGGTCAGTTGCGTGCCGTTGCGCGCGTCGATGCTCTCCCAGCCGGTAAAGCGCGCAAGACCGCTCGCCTGCACGTTGTCGAATGTCAGTGCGTCGGTTCCGGGACCGCCGTCGAAACGCGTGAGCGCGCCGAGCGTCGTGTCGTTCAGATTGCGGATGATCGCGGCATCCGCGCCGGCGCCGAGCGACACTGGTCCCGAAATCGTTCCGCCGCTCCATGTGAGCGTATCCGGGCCGAAGGTCGTCGTGACGCCCATCCCGATGCTTCCGCCCGTGATGGTCAGCGCATTCGTGCCGCTGCCGAGATCGACCCGGCCGCCGATCGTGCCGCCCGACAGCGTGAAGGTGTCGTTGTTCTGCGCGGCGGTGACGTTGCCATCGACTTGTCCGCCCGACATGTCGAAGACGTTGTTGCCGACATTCAGGTCCACGGTGCCGATGCGCCCGCCCGTCATCCGCGCGATGTCGCCGTTCACGAAGACGCCGACGATGCGTCCGCCGGTCATCGTGAAATCGTCGCGCGTGTCGCCCTGATCGAGCGAGTCGACCTGGCCCGCCGTCATCGTGAAGGTGTCAAAGCCGTTGCCCTGGCGGATTTGTCCCGACACGACGCCGCCGTTCATGACGAACGTATCGTTGCCGGTGTCGGTGCTCACGGCGACGCCCGCGCCGCCTGCAATCGTGCCGGTATTGACGATCGACACGTTGATCCGCCCGTTCGCGACGATGCCCGCGCCGCTCGTTCCGCGAATCGTCCCGCTGTTGTCGATCGTGGCCGCGCCGCCCGCGATGGAGACGCCGGTCGCGCCCTGGATCGTGCCGGCGTTGTTGAGCGTGCTCGTGTTGCGCACGCTGATGGCGCTGCCTGACGTGACATTGAGCACCGCGCCGGGCGACACGTTGATCGTCACATTGGCGCTGGCGGGCGCCGTGGCGATGGGCTGCGTCGATGGATTCGGCGCGCGCGTGTCGCACGTCGCGGTCTGGCCCGCGAGCGGAGCGGTGTTGTCACAGGCGCCGTAGGCCGACGCGGCCCTCAGCACGCACGACGCACCGAAAGCAAGACAGAGCGCACGCTCGATCGATGTCGAGCGCATTGATGGCGACGCACGAGGCATACGTCCTCCGGTCGTGCGGATCGCGCCATAGTTTCACTTCGAACCATGATGCAGGGTGATTGGTGCGCGGACCGCAACGCTCCACTCAGAGTAGGCCACGTCACGCGCATGTGCAACGCCTGCTGAAGACTTTGGGTCGAACGTTCAGACAGGCTTGCCTTCGCTCGTTGCCCAGTTCGGCATGAGCGCATTGCTCGTCAAGGTTTCGTCGATGAGCTTTTGCGCCGTCTGCCGCCCCGCCACCGGCAATCCTTCCGGATCGAGTACGCCGATCTGCACCAGCACCGACGCCTGATCCCAGTAGATGTGTTCGTTATAGAGCTTGTCGCCGCGAAAGCGGATCACGGCGAGCATCGGGACTTCGAAGTACTTTCCGGTGGGCGCGAGGCCCGGCAGCAGCCAGTCGATCTCGCGATCATGCGTTGCGCAGAACACGAACTCATCGACGACACGATCCGAACCGATCGTGCGCGACACCGGGATTAGCTTCGTGTCGGCAGGATTCGAGTGCACGAAGTGATGCGTGTAGAAGCGCTTGAGCTCGTCGTGTCCGACGCCGCCCGTCATCGTCGGAACATGATTGACGTAGGGTTCGGCGACCATCGTCGTCATGACGGACTCGACGTCGCGCGTGGCGAACTCGAAATGGCAATGCTGCTCCCACAACTGGTTCAGATCGAATACCGGACCGAGCACCTTGCGCAGCATCGAGAGCGTGCGCGAATAGGCCATCAGGGCAGCGGGCTTGTCGTAGGCCGGATTACCGGTATCGACGAAACCCGGCGCGCAGCCGGGATACACATAGCGTTCGATCGACGGCTTGCCCGCCAGCGCGGCCTCGCTCTCGCGCGGGTCGTATGCGGCCCGCTCGGCGAAGTGGAAAACGATGGGACAGCGGATCGTCGGGATTTCGGCCAGGCACGCCGGGAGGTCGTCAGGGTAGTAGCAGGCGGCGCCATCCACGTCGGCTTGCGCGGCAATGCGCGTCGCGAGCCGCCCGCCGCGCCCGAAGCCGATGACCGCGACCTTGCCCGCGTGCTGCGGCAACGCGCGCAGTCTCTCGACGAACGCCGCCACGTTATCCGCCTCCACGCCGCCCGGCAGCGGTTCGTGCGCGGGCAGGCGCGGCGCGAGCACGACGTAGCCTTCCTCGGCGTAGAGATCGGCGGTATGGCGGATGAAGTCGTCCACGCCGGAAGCATCGTGCAGCAGAACGATACCCGGCCCCGATCCCGTCGCGGGATGCGTGAAGTAGGCGGGCAAGGAAGTACCGTCGCGAAGCGTGATGTCAATGAACGTGCCGCTCATGATCTGCGTTTCCCTCTATATGGAATAGGTTTAGCGCAGGATCGTATCGGCGAGCAGCTTCACATTCAGCACGACGATCACGCCCGCGACGAGCCACGCCAGCGCCCCGGTCCAGCGCGAAATGACGAAGACGCCCATTTTGCGGCGGTCGGAGACGAAACGCACGAGCGGAATCACCGCGAACGGCAGTTGCATCGACAGGATCACCTGGCTCAGCACCAGCAATTGGCCGGTGCCCTTCTCTCCATAAATGGCGGTCACCACGATCACCGGCACGATGGCGAGCGCGCGCGTAATCAGGCGTCGCGCCCAGTTCGGGATGCGCAGGCGCAGGAAACCTTCCATCACGATCTGTCCGGCAAGCGTCGCGGTCACGGTCGAATTCAGGCCGGAGGCAAGCAGCGCGACCGCGAAGAGCGTCGATGCAATGCCCAGGCCGAGCAGCGGCGACAGCAAGCGGAACGCGTCGCCGATTTCCGCGACGTCCTCGTGACCGTTCGCGTGAAAGACGGCCGCCGCCACGATCAGGATCGCCGCGTTGATGAACAGGGCGAGCGTCAGGGCGATCGTGCTGTCGAGGGTCGCCCAGCGGATCGCCTCGCGCCGCGCCTTCACGGATTTGCCGTAGGCGCGTGTCTGCACGATCGACGAATGCAGGTAGAGGTTGTGCGGCATCACCGTCGCGCCGAGGATGCCGATCGCCACGTACAGCATCTCCCGATCGGCGACGATGCGCGGCGTCGGCACGAAACCGCGCAGCACTTCACTGAACGGCGGCGCGGCGGCCGCGATCTGCAACGCGAAACACCCTGCGATCACAACCAGCAACGCGATCACGAATGCTTCGAGCAGCCGGAAACCGCGGTTGATCAGCAGGAGCAGCAGGAAGGCGTCGAGCGCGGTGAGCAGCGCGCCCGCGATCAGCGGAATGCCGAACAGCAATTGCAGCGCGATTGCCGTGCCGATCACCTCGGCCAGATCGCAGGCGATGATCGCGGCCTCGCACGCGATCCACAGCGCGATGTTCACGGGCTTCGGATAGTGTTCGCGGCACGCCTGCGCGAGATCGCGTCCGGTCGCGACGCCCAGACGGACGGCGAGCGCCTGCAACAGGATCGCCATCAGGTTCGACAGGAGGATGACGCTGAGCAGCGTGTAGCCGAAGCGCGAGCCGCCGGCGAGATCCGTGGCCCAGTTGCCCGGATCCATATAGCCGACCGAAATCATGTAGCCGGGACCGGCGAAGGCGAGGAAGCGGCGGATCCATCGGCCGCCCGTCGGCACATGCACGGATGCGTACACTTCGGGCAGGCTGGGGCGCGACTCGGCTTCCTGCTCCGACGGCTTCGGTGTATGGCGGACGGGATCAAGCATCGGCTCGCTTCCTCCCAAGAGGGCGGTAGGGATCTGCTCGAAATATGCGCCGAGGCTCCGGGGCTTGCAAGCGAGGTAACTCGGCGCGCCGGTTCATCGCTCGATCCGGGCACTTCACTTATCCGATCGAGGTATTTTTTCTGCCAGATTCGAATCCGCTCGACGATTTCTATGTAAGCCTCTGAAAATAAGGATTAATTTCTTCCGCGAAGGCGCTCGCTCGTCACAGCGGCACTTCGGCGCTCATATTGACGACGCGATCATGTGAAACTGCATCGTTGATTTTCGATGTCAGCACGTGGTCGGCCCACTCGCCGTTGATCTTGAGATAGGCTCGCGCGCTCCCCTCGATCTCAAATCCGAGGCGCCGCAGCACATGTGCACTGCGCTGGTTTTCCGGTCGGTAGTTGGCCATGACGCGATGAAGGCCGTATTCGTCGAAGACGAAGCGGATGGCAGCCGACAGCGCCTCATGCATCAGCCCGTGCCCCTGCGCGGCAGCGGACAGCGAAAACCCCATGTGACACGCCTGGAATGGCCCGCGCACGATATTGGTGAAATTGCATTCGCCCACGAGCGCACCAGACTCCGCACGCCGCATCAGGAAGTGAATCGCCTTGCCGTCCCTCATCTGCTTGCCCATTTCATCGAGTCGCGCTTCAAGGGCGGCGGCCGTATAAAAGTCATCGGGGCGTAACGGCTCCCACGGCCCCAGATGTGCCCGATTGTCACCGTAATAGGCAAGCAGTTCGGCGGCATCACTTCTGTTTGCACGAGACAGGACGAGACGTTCGGTCCGGAGATCGGATTCTGGAAAAGGATGAATCGGCATGATGACTCCAAAGTTCGGTGGACCTTCCCCGTCTACATATCGTCGACAAGTGCAGCAACGGTCCGGTTGGCGGAAATGAGGTCGAAACCGAGCGCCAGCACCATGCCGAGACCGATCATCGACAGCAGTTGCACGAGAATGTGTTCGGGACGGTCTACACCCACACCGCTCACCGATAGCAACGCCGAATAAGAACCGTAGAGGATCAACACAACGACCTGAACCAGACTGAACATCGTGGCGCGTAGATGCTCCGGGACGTCGGAAAGCAACACGGACTGAAGTGTCATGTGTCCGGGCGAAAACACGGCGCTGAACAGCAGCGCGAACCCGATCACAGCGCCCGCGGGTATCCGAGCCGGATCACGCCGAGCACAATCAGCGCGAGCAGGATCTGGGCGAGCAGCGAACAATAAATGAGGCGCGTTGACTCGAGTCGCTTCGACACAAAAGGCACGATCCATCCCTTCGGATAGTGGGCGAGGTCGAACGCCGCAAGTACCAGGAATCCCATCGCGAGGGTCTCCCAGCCTCCTTCTCGAAGATCGAGTGTGCGCAACTGGGACACCATCAGATACGTGTGCACGTGGATGACAGTCAGGATCGATAGCGTCATGCGCAGCAGCAGGATGACCATGAGCCATTGCCCGGCGCGTCCCCTGCCCTGTACGGCGCGCAAGAACAGCACGAGCTTCCTCGCATAGTCGCGGAAGTGCGATGCCATCGACACCGACGGCGTGGTTCGTTCGCCGGCCGTTCGCATCATGCAGAAAGCAAGCGATAACAATCCGTAGGTCACGACTGGCACAAGCAGCGCCCATTCGCTCCTGCCAGTCAGGTGATAGAGGGCGAATACGCCGGCGAGCACGAGCGTCGGCAGAAAGGCCGAAAAGAAATTGCCGTAAGCTTGCGAAAGCGCAAGGGCCTTCGCGCGAAGTTCGCTGACACAGCCGTCCGTTTCTCCGGAATGCTCCACGTGACGATCGATGTAGTCCTGGATGAATGCCTGCAAGCAGCCTGAGACGAGACATCCCCCGGCGGCGCTCGACACGCTGCTCAATACCAGCATCGGCATCGATACCGGCGTGCCGCTGTAACGACACGACATGAAAAGAAAGAAGCTCGCGAAGGCGCAGATGGCGTAGCCGAAGATCAACGTGCGCCGATGTCCGAGCACATCCGCTACGACGCCGGTTGGCAGTTCGAGCAGTGCGCCAAGATAGAACGCGATGCTGACCCGCGCCGAAACGGCATAGGCGGGCAATCCGGCCAACACGCCGACAATCAGATGCGACATCTGATTCGATATCGACTCGCTACCTTTGGCGATGTTGTAGCAATAGCCCAGCCTCTTGATCCACGTCATGTGCGTCTGTATTACTTTCTGAGGAAGTATCGCGACAGCAGATTGCACGCGTTTGTCGCGTCACGAACTTTGGGGTTGTGGCGTGGATCACGCCAAAGTGAAAGCACTTCCGAGTGCAGCGCGGGTTCTCCGAAACATCGCGCGATGATGTCCGCTGCCAGCGCAGGGCTCCGGTCGTACCACGGCACTTCTCGCAACGCTCTGAGCAGAAAGCGACGCCCGATGTCGTTGATCGGGTACCGCAGAGCGAGTTCGCGGACAAGGTGGTCAGCATGCGCGAGTGACATGCTGATTTCGTTTTGCGTATCAGCCTGATAGAGCACGGCGACATCGGCATCCGACCGGTAGTAGCCCGTGCGATACGCGAAAAAGATGTCGCCAATCCCCACCATCCCAACCTGACTGCAATCGGCTGCACGCAACGCACCCATGCTGGACGCGCCAAAAAGCATCCATCCCGCCTGCAGCAGGTCAATGCATTCGCTGGGCGATACGGCCATGCTCTCGCCGAACACGCCATCGGTCAGGAGCGCGCAACCGCGTCGACCGGGGTTTTCCGCGAGAAGACGATGCAGATCACCTCGACGTGCCGGCGGCCGATAATCGAAGCGATCCGCATGCATGTCGCGCGCGAGACGCAGGGACGGTCCGCCGAACACGACGGGGCATTCACGTCGTTGTAGCAGCATGGTTCAATTTGGTTGGATTGACATGGGTATCGAACATGCCTGGGACGATGATCTTTGCGACCTTGAGCGGAAGCGCCTGATTCGACAGGTCACAGCGATAGACGCGGTTCATGCCGGCATCGCGCAAACGACGTAATACATGCGCGAGCGCGTCGTTGGTGCGTGGGTCAGGTTGCCTCGATGGTTCGGACATCCTTCGTGTTTCGTTCAACTCGGCAAGCAGACGGCGTATCCGGTAGAACGGATTCGTTTGACCGGTCTGCTGTTTCCGATACGAGGCCGACACACGGGCCAGATCCTCTCGCGCGCCCTGAGCGGCGATCACGATGGCCTGGATGGCTTCGAGCAATGCGGCCTCGAGCGCAGCGTGGTCGTCGATATGTGCTGCCACCCCGGCGACCATGAATTTCGGTCCGAGATTCGATGCATCGAGGACCGCGACATAGTAGACCGGCAGCATCGCATCGATTCTGAAGATCAGAGACTCGTATCCGTGGTGCTTCAGGTCGCGTAATCCCGATTCAATCCGCGCATTCCGGATGGCGTCCGGGTCAATCAACACCCCGGTTCGTTCGCGTTGGAAGCGCGCGAAAAAGCGCGATGACGCGTGACGTTCGATCACCTCGAAAAGGCCGAACAGCGTTGCCTCTTCCACGCTCGCTCCACTCGCAAGGCCCGACGTGTGCGGGCGCACAGGCGTCGAATCGAGGTCCGCTCCGTGGTAAGGGAAATGGACGTCCACCGCAGGCAGAAGACACGGCCGGTCGACTTGCAACTCCAGCGCGGGGTAGAGATCTGCGGGCGCGAATCCGTCCGGGTGTCCCCATCCGGCCAGTGGTTCGACGTCGGCTGACGTCCGTCGCCGCCGGGTGAACTCAGGCGGATGAGCCGCGCAATATCGTTCGAACGCCTCGCCGAGCGCGCCGCAGAGCGCCTGCTGCACGTTCCATCCTTTACCGGTGGTTGCCGACACCTGCCCTTTCACAAGGGCAACGCGAACCGCTTGTACGACGCACGCGTTCAATCCGACGAACGGACCGAGATTAGCCAGTCGAGAGATGCCGAGCATCTCGCGCTTCGGCAACAACAGCCTGTTGACCTGTCGAACCGTCAATGCCCGAAGACTCATGACGAAGCACCGCCCACTTCGCCACGAACACGGTTCAACAAGCGCAGGCGCACGAAGCGGCGCAGGGTGTCCAGATGCCTGTCTTCATTCACCGCGCCTGCTTGCGCGATCGCCTCGCCAACGCGGCAGGCCGACGCGATGGCATGCAGAAGACGACTTGTTCCGATGTCGAGCCGTAGCCGCCTGCCCTGGCTGCGTGCATGCAGGGTGCTATGTGCTCCGTCGTCGGCGGCGGACAATTCGAAGCGCGTGCCGGGCGAGAGCACAAGCCGATCCATCATGGATAGCGGCTCTGGCCAGTCCGCCACTTCGACCAGCAGATCGCCGAAAAGCACGCCGGATAACTGTGTGCTCAACAACATCTCCAACGCGTGCCGAGGCTGTTCAATCAGGGGTTGGCCGCGCACGTTGAACGAGGTATTCAGCAGAATCGGGAAGCCGGTGACGTCGGCGAACGCTGTCAGCAATGCGTGGATGTCGGGGTTATCGTCGGAGCAGACGGTCTGCACACGCGCGCTGCCATCGACGTGGGTGATGCCCGCAAGCGACGAACGAAAGGGCTCGTGCACGTTGACGATCTCGAGCATGTGCGGATAGTGGCCCTTGGCATCGAAGTAATCTGACAGCGCTTCGGCCGCCACCATAGGGGCGAATGGCCGGAATTCCTCACGATACTTCACCCACTTGTTGATGAAGTTCCAGACCGCGCGTTTGCGTGGATCCGCCAGGATTGATCGGGCACCGAGCGCGCGTGGCCCGAACTCGCTGCCCTTGTTCAGCGAGAAGTATCCGAACACTGCGCCGTTCGCGATGCGTTCAGCGATGTCCGCCGGCGTCACGCGCTGGACGTCGAGGCGCTCGGCGAAATGGTTGATGGCGATTGCGACGTCCCGCTCCGTGTAGCGATAGCCGAGGAAATCGTCACGGAACAGCCTGTTTGACAGATGGCCGGACAGCCGCTGCACGGCCGCCGCCGCAGCGCCGATAGCCACCCCGGCGTCGTGCTGTGCGGGAAGCAGGTAGAGCGACCGTGGGCGTAGGGCCGCGTGGATGCGCTGGTTTGCCACTGAATTCAATGCGATGCCGCCCGTAAAGACGACGTTGGAATTCCCGCCGACATGCCGTTCGAACCTGTCGAGGAGGGCGGCTTCGAGATCCGACTGCACGCGCGCAGCGAGATCGGCGTACTGCATGACACCCGATCCCGCCGGCGTCGGACAGACCGACGTTTTCCACTGATGGCCGAAGTTCAGTTCGCCGGTGGTGTCACGTCGCAGGAAGGATCCGTATGTCCCGGTACTGCCGTAAGGCGCGAGTCCCATCAGTTTCCCGGACGCTTGCCACGAATTGAACACAAACTGGCTGACCGCTGCATAGGTCTCGCCCAAGGACTCGCTGCCACTGCGGACATTGAACGATCGAGCGTATTCGCGATGCCGGAGGCGATATACGCCGGCTGCGATGTCATAGACCGAAAAGGTGTGCAGTTTCAACGGATCGTCGCCCTTGTCGCGATCCAGATAGTCGCGCAACTGCGTGCCGTCCAGTACCAGGTCGTCGGCTCCGACCGTCACGCCCCCCGAGCCATCGGCAACGACCACCGTTGCCGCATCGACGCCGCTGCCACTGTAGCCGGCGAGTGCATGACACAGGTGATGACTGACAAACAGAGATTGATGCCCAAACGGATCGAACAGCGTGAAATCGCGGCTCGCGAGCGGCTGGCTCAATCCGACATAGCCCGGTGTCAGTGCCTGCACGTTGAAAGCAAACAGATCGACGTCGCCGGCTGCGAATCCGGACATATCGAGGCAATACCGGATCGCCGCCTCGTTATTCAGCGACGATTGCCCGTCGTGCTTGACGCGTGTGATCCGCTCAAGCTGAATTCCTGCGACGAGCTTCCCGTTCAAAGCAAGCACGGCAGATGCGTCATGGCTGGCGGAGACGCCCACCACAACCGTATCGCCTGGGGCCTTGACCGGCACGATGACATCGGAGATCACCTCGGTCTGCGCGCCCATCGAGACGAGCGAGCCTGTCTCGATGAAGCCGTTGATCCGCAGCGTGATATCCCGTTGTGCGCCCACGGGCAGATCGTCGAGTTGCAGCAACAACCGATGATCGTCCGATCGGGCGACCCACTCGTCACCGATACGCGCCTCGATCGTGACAGGAAACCGGTGCTGTTCGCCTAAGGACTCGGCACGCGTTACATGCACGACGATTGCGATACGGCATAGCGCCTCTTCCCCTCTGCGCAGACGCAGCGTCACGGAGCGCTCGCGTCCACGACCGGTGGCGATTGGTATCGAGCTTATCGACTGACGTACACCCTCTATCCGGTCCAGCAGATACGTTCCGGAATGCGGACTGGACAGGAGCAAGAGGGCTGCATGCAGCATCGACGGGTTGCTGTTGCCCTCGAGTTTCTCGTAGAACAATGCGGCGATGCCAGCAACGAAAGTCACTGCCGGTGAGGTTCCGCGAACACCGACGATCTTTCCATCGGTGTCGAGAGCGGGAAACAATCTGTCGCTGATCAGCAAAGCCGGCTTCAGCAACGATCCGAGACCTGCTCCGACAAGGGAGCCATCGCCGCGCAACAGGCCGACCGTCAGCGCGGCACTGGATGTAGCGGGAAATCTCACTCGGTACGTGTCGTGTCCTGGCGAACACAGCATCAGGCGCTGCGACGCGCGCGCAATGTCCCGTTCGTGGCGAGCCGTCGCGCAGCTGGCAGGCGCCGAATAGGCATGCACTTCGATATGAACGGGACCGAACGCTTCCTCGATACGGGCTCGGACCGTTTCATAGCCGTGCTCAAAGCAATCTTGTGCACTCACGGAGAGCCATTCGCTTTCACTGGCGAAGCCGCCCAACGTTGCGTCGGCGACGAAACCCGTAATCCGGCGGACATGCTCGCCAGCGTCGGCGACTTGCCCGAGACGACGTATTTCGCCGCGCACGGCTTGGTCGAAGACGGCAATGCGACAGCCCGAACCCTTGATCGACAGATGGCGGCACGGAAACGGATGGTCGATCATGAGCCATGTCCCGCAAGAATGCCCGGCGTAAAGCCATGGCGACCGGCAACCCGTCGGAGCCGTTTGATTTCCTGATCGACGAGCTCAGGCGAGATCCCTAGCCCGATCTCATAGGTGATCGCCTGAAGATGACGGCATCCGACGATTGCAGCGTCCAGAATGGCCACGACTTCGTCAAGAATCGGTTCAACGTGCGTATCGCGGTAACGCCAACTGTGCTGCGGATGGACGCTTCCGCCGGCCACATGGATCTCGACCACACTGTCGAGCGGGAAGGCAGCGAGGAGTTCAAGCGGCTCGCGATCGCAATAGATCGCGTAGGAGAAGACGTGACTGACATCGAGCACCATGCCGCAACCGGTTCGCTCGATGAGGCCGCGAAAAAATGCGTCCAGACTCATGTCTCCGGCGACGAAGCTGCATGACGGCAGCTCTGCGAGGAATGGGACGGTGCTTTGTCGCTGTATTGTCAATACGCCGTCTATGGTCTGCTCGAGCACGTCCTGGCACAGCACAGGTGACGCAAAGTAAGGAATATCGTACGGTCCGATATTCCAGATGCCGATGTCCTCAAGACACCATTTCGCGCCCAGTTGCGTGGTGATCGCGGTTTGCCGGCGCAGCACGTCCATATTGATTCCGCCGATTCCGGCCGGCGCGACGCCGGTAAAATGATGCAGGACCGGTAGCGACGTCATGGACTTGAAGGACCGCACATCGTCGTCAGTCACAAGACCGACGATAGACACGTGGGACAGGTGGTCGGACAAGGAATCGAATAGCTCGACCAACGGCGTTCCGTAGCTGTAGCGGTGCTGGAAATCGAGACCCAAACCGATCATTCGCATATCGATACGCTATGAAATTTCACCTGGATCCGATGCGGGCTTCTTCGGATCACGCAATCGACCTCGCGCAACTCGGGTTCGTAACCGGATGAGTCGGCAAACATCTTCCGGAACGACAGCGCAAACGGCGAACGGAAACGCTCAACGACCTCGTCTTCTTCGCGCCATTTCACGTGTGCCGACCATGGCGTGTTTGCGCCAACGGATGCAGACAACCCGGAGTGCACGCCTTCAATCCTGGCAAGAACCTTGATAGCTGCGGGTGCCGGCGTGCGTTCAATCAGAAAGAGGCTGAAGTCTTCAATCAGCGTCCGCCCGCGATGCATCCAGAAACATTCGGATTCCGTATAGCGTTCGACGTACGGAAGCAGTCGTGTCTTATCGAGTACGCGTGGTAGCAAGCGCATGTCGTCATGCAGCACGGTTCTCAGGTTTCTAGTGCGAGCCGCCCGTTCGATGGCTGCGCGTTCTTCCGAGTGATGCCTGGCGACAAAGACCTCCTCCTCCAACCCGGTTGGCTCCGGCAAGCCGCTGTATATCGCGCGCAAATAGAGTTGTTGAATCGTCCTTGCGTCCACAATCAACCTCCGGCAATCGCGGTCGCGAATACGACGGTATCGCCGTCGGATAACGCGTGGTGAACGTCGAATCGCTGCTCGTCGTTCACGAACAGGGCAACGTAGGGCTTCGGCCGAATCCAGGAATCTGTTTCGCGGAAAATTGCGGCGAATGCATGAGGGTCGAGCTCCTGGATCTGCCGGAACAATTGCTGACAGTCGCGCGCTTCCAGCGTGAGCGTTCCGCTATTCGACAGGGTGCGCGGCAATGCCACTGTGATCTGAGCCATTACAGGTAGATCTCGAAATGTTGAGTCAGACGTCCGCTGGCCGGATTGCCACCGAAGATTCCGGTCGAGGCATGAAAACAATGGGCCATCAGCACGATCAGCCGGTTGAATCGCATAGGCAATTCGCCGATCTGCAGCCAGTTCGACCAGTCGGCACAATACCGCCGTACGAGATCGGGAAACCCTGGATCATTGACGGCGATGTTGAAGTGCTTGCTCAACGCGTTAGCCCACTGGCGGTTCATCGCGGTCTGTCCACTCAGACGGCATTTGTAAAAACCAATGCCGCCGGAACAATGTTGATCTTGTGACAGGTAGACGATTGCCGAGTAACGTTGCGCATCCTGATGAACGGCGTCGGGGCGTGACGTTGCATGCTGCTCGAGCGCAAGACGAAACTTTCCCTGTTTGAAATCCTTTCCGGCGATCGAAGTCTCCTGAGTTCCCATCCCCAATTCGCCGATGATGTCTTGCCGAACCGGCTCCCAATCCATCGCGTCGGACCATGCTTCGCCGCCCGGATACATCGCGCCGTTTTTCGGGCGAAAGTCGAGACGCAATGCGAGCGCGCGAATGGCGTTCGGATCTTCATAGAAGTTGTCGACGATCAGAGTCGATCGGGCTCTCATCTTGACTCCCGTCCGAATTGCGGAGAGGTTGACATCGGGAAACATGTTTCGCGATGCATGGCGCACATGCAGCCGTCGCGTTTGCGCAGCTTGCGCCGGCTGAATCCGTCATCGAGACCGTGATAGACGGTGGCCGAAGCGTTGTCGATCTCGAGCCCCAAAATGAGCTTGATCACCACCGTCGCTTGCAGCACGCCGATCAAACCGGGTACCACGCCGAGCACGCCTGCTTCGGAACAGGATGGCGCCACCTCCGGGGGAGGAGGCTCGGGAAACAGGCATCGATAGCACGGGCCGTTTCGGTAATTCAGCAACGCGACCTGGCCTTCGAATTGAAAAACTGATCCGTGGACGACGGGTAGACCCAACTCCAGCGCGGTGTCGTTGATCAAGTAGCGCGCGGAGAAGTTGTCGGTACAGTCGACCACGACATCGAAATCAGACAGGATGCGGTGCGCGCTCGACTCATCAAGCTTGACGCGGAATTCGCTCACCTTTACCTGTGGATTCATTTCAAGGAGCGTATTCCGGGAAGCGCTTGCCTTGAACTCGCCTACGTCAGCGGTGCGATAGATAATTTGCCGATGCAGATTGCCAAGGTCGACCGAGTCATGATCGACGACGCCGATGTGCCCCACGCCAGCGGCTGCGAGATACATCAGGGACGGCGCTCCCAAACCGCCTGCGCCGATCACGACGACTCTCGCTTCCCTCAGCTTCGCCTGCCCTTGCGGGCCGACTTGTGGAAGGATGATCTGTCGGCCATAGCGCTTGCGCTCCTCAGAGCTGAGCAGTGATCGTTTCTCGACCGGATAGCCGGCGGCTTTCCACGCCGCCAACCCGCCGGTTATGGACATGACATTGACGTAGCCCAATGCGCTGAGCGAAGCGCCGGCGACTAAAGACCGCGTACCGCTTGCGCAATACAGCACGATGGGCATGTCGAACTGCGGAATTCTCTCGGTGATTGCTGATTCGAGGAAACTGCGCCCTGGAGTATGCGCGTCCCGAATCTGACCTTGTTCGATTTCACTTTCTTCGCGGACATCAAAAAAGGGCGTTAGCTTGTCGAGCAGAAATTTTGCTTCCTCGACTTGAACCTCTTTTACGAGCGCACGCGCCTGCTTTAAATATTCATCGAATATTTTTGAAGACATTGCACTTCCTGATGACCGTTTCGACCAATCTTGTAGATCAGAGACCTTGAATCTGGCTGAATCCAATGCACCGACGGATTTGAAGGAGCAGGCGCGCTCGAAATCGACCGCGCCCGCCTTCAGCCGGTCATGTCACCCAGCTTATTCCTGCCACTCCTTGTTCGAAACGACGTGGCTAAGCGCCAACGTCAGTTCGTCGTCCGCTACCTGCTCCACGTCAATCTGTCTAACATCATTTTCAAGCACTGCCTGATTTTGTTCGTTCATGATCATTTATCGAGACAGAAGGGTTGAGGGTATTGTCACCGCAAAATCAGTTCACATATTTCGTGATGACGTCTTGAGAATAGCACTCGATTTTTGACGAGACAATGCGCGAACCCGTCTGCTGGTTGCGATTTTTCCTATTTTCGATGGCCTAGATTTTTCTTAGGAATTTCGTATCTTTTTGGTATTGGTCTTTATGAATTCGCCACGTCGCGATTTATCGGGGTATGGCATATTTCGCGATTAACAAGGAATGAGATTATTCTGAGATTGCTGCTTCACAGGAGTAAGTGAAGGGCTACTTGCGGTTTGGCACTCACCCCGAATCGATGGCTTCGTTCACCAGCGGCGCTTGCAGTGAGCCAATCACCACACGACTCCGTGCTGAGCTTGCGGCAGCGGATATAACGGAATCGCCGCGCATCGGGCGAGCCAGTTCCCGCGCGTGGCCTGATCAGCACTGTGTTGGATGCTTGCATCAAATTCCGTCGCGTGAACGTGTGACAGGCGCACGGCCGAAAGTTGAAATGGCAGGGAACGTCCTCGTAAGGGTAAGAGTTTTCGACATGTTGTCGCGCTCCGTTCCCCCGCCATCGCACTCGCGTCAAACGCAATACATGAGCTAGTCAACGCGCGCGTCTCGCTCGTGCACGCAGGGGTCATCGATCTGCAAGGGTGGTATGGCATCAGTGTCAACCGCGGCGCCTGGGCTGCGTCGTCCCTGTCGGACCCGCCACAATTTCGGAAAAGCGGAATCCGGATGCTGTGCAGCACCGGAAAGGTATCGGACCATAGGGACATCGATTCACAGGGTCAACTGAGTGCCCTATTGGCGCCATCGAATTCGAGGACTTCGTACGGGCAGGCGATGTCGGGCTGCCACGCGTTGCTGATCTTCTGTGCACCAAGCGCTCGTTCCACAGCGGCAAACCGTGGCCCGCAAAAGTCTTGACGCAAAGGCCGACGATCGCTCGCCAAGGTGTTTTTGTTCGAACGGATATCGGTGCGCCGGCATAGATGTCTGCCGGCACTTGCGCAAAAAGACACACATTCAGGCGCAGCCGTTTCGCGCGTGGTATGCGGCTGACTATCCTTGACGCCCTTCCCTTCGATTGATCGTGCTGTGTCGAATAGCGCTGAAGCAGTGGAGCAAAGGCGTCATTTTCACTTCGGGCGACGGAAGCCTCTACGGTAGCGCTGCGTCCGTACGCGTGGTTGTGCAAGTACAGAAATCGTGCCGGGTAGTCGCGGATGCGGTTCGTCATCGTAAGGGGTGACGCGAAATGCGAACAGGCGGTCCGCTTCATGAACAGGCAGCCGGATTTCGCGGCCTGTCGCCCGCAGTGAAGTGCTCTTATCGACCCAAAGCGACGTCGCCTGATTGCGGCTCGCAAACACGACCGTGCGTCTTGCTCCCGCTCACTAATATAGGTATCGAGCCAGTGCCCGATGTCAGCCCGTTTCACAAGAATCAAGCGACGGTCGAAGCCTGGAGCTTTAAAGGATCGCTCTCATCGCGTCGCCAGACGGCTATGGTCGTAACGCTCATTTCGCGATGAATCGCTACTCGAGTTCGACCAGCGCCTCGACAGAGTCGCGCGCGATCAGAAGCGCAGACAGGATTTCGCTGTCGGGCGAACTGCCCCTGTCGCCTGACGATGCAACCGTTTGAGTCCGGGCTGACTCGATGTCTCGAAATCGTCGAACTCGCGCGGTTTCATCAAGCTCGCCCGGTTGCACGGCACGACCCAGACAGCGCTCGCGAGTGTCCAGCTCACGTCTGATGACCGTTTAGGAATATACAACCGCGGCCGTCACTGAGAGACGGCGAGCGTTCGCAATGAGTAAAGAACTGTGGATCCCACTCCGAGTCGTGACCAGAACTGCCTTGCAGGTTGACCGAACAAGGTCATGCGACGCTCCGCATTTCGAACCGTACGCGCTCGAGCGGTATGTTCCATGTGGACTCGCATCGTTTTGCGGCTTCTGTAATGGCAATAAACGCATCGCGTGCCCTGATGCAAGCGACCCCACCATCTCAGAACGAGCGCGCGAAAGCGAAGCTGAGCTCTGGCTGCTATGGCGAGCTTTGATGTGAGTTTGCCAATACTACGAAAACCGTATCTTTCAATACACCCAGCCGACAAACCGCAATGCAGCGCGGTTTTTTACCAAATTGATGGCGGATTCCGTCCTCAAAATCGCTCCTCTGCCTCGAGCCTCGTGAAACATCTTTCGTTTTAATTGGAAAAACGTAATCGAGACAATGATTTAGTCAAAATTCAGTCGTCCACTGGATGTTTCACGGTGCCGAAGCTCAAATCGATTACCGCGGCTCGCGGTTCCGATCATCTTCTGTCCGTCGACACAATTTCAACATTCGCTTCTAACCGCGTAGGTGAAGAGCTTGACAACAAACATCTTTGCACTGATTTGTGCTGCGTCGTTCATATACGTTTTTCCGACCACCACGGCCAAAGGCGCGGAAGGCACACTCGATCGGAGGCAATGACGCGACGAGGTCAAGTCCACGATACGCAAAACGTTGCGACCGGCTCGCCCTGCTGCCGACGTAAACAGCGGCTTGCGACAGGCAAAATGGGCCGATGCCGGGTCCATACGCTCGGCGTCGGACGTCTCGACAGTCCGAACGGTTCCGAATGGTCGCTCGCTGACGAATTGAAGCGCGGAGCGAGTTGCGCAGGCGGGCGTCGTCGAGACGCTGTGTGACAATCTCGCCCTCGGCGCTCTGCTTGAACCTCTTGAACCGCTTGACTGCACAACCCGTGCGCCGCTGCCCGCTCAGGCTCATGGCCGTCTGCCCATCGCGCCGGGCGGCGTCGGCAATCTGCTCGAGAGTATTTTTTATCGCGGAAGACCGCGTCGGTCGAAGCGCTCGCCCCTGGAAGCGACCGCGCATTGCAGCGCGCAAGCACGCACTTCTTTCGCCACACTTTCTTTCCTGTCCACTCGATCACGGCGTCGACCGGCCAAGATCGGCGGCGGACTGGGCCGTGTGCGACATTCGACCAAGGCGCTTTTTGTCGAAAACGAGGGTCTCCGTCGTTCGAGTGTCTCAAAACACCCTTTCGCTGCGTCTTGATCGACCGATAAACCCTGCCGCCATCGAAATTTTGCGTTTACTCAAGCGACGGACGTTGTAAAAATGTCCGCTGCGGGCGCTCAAGTTCTTCAGAGTTTACTTGAGGTTTACCGGTTCGCCGTTTATTCTTCGGTTTGCAGCTTGTTTTCCACAAACCGAAGAATTACTTGCCTACCCAAGCCCGCCAGTGACTGCGAATTCCATGCTAAGCGCTCGGCTTCCCGAAGTCGATCAATCCGTTTCGATCGAAACGCTCTTGGGAGTGGCCGCCCAAGCCACTGACATCCTCAATCAGATCCGCGATGCAATGTTGGAGCCGTATCCACGCAAGAGCGCGCCGACATTCACCAGCTCGCAGGTTGCGTCGCTGTGCGGTATCGACAAGCAACGCTTCCAGTACCTGACGACCAAGGGCGACTTGCCCGCGGGTACGTCGAAGGGCGCCGGACGAAGCAAGGAGTTCACGCTCGAGGAAGCCCTCACCTGGATCCGGTCGACGCGGGAACGCGTCCGGCGGCCTGAAGGGAAGCGCGGGCGCATCGTGACGGTGGCAAATTTCAAGGGCGGCGTTGCCAAGACCACGACCGCGGTATCGGCAGCGCAGGCGCTGACGCTGCTCGGGCGCAAGGTGCTGGTCATCGACTGCGATCCGCAGGGGACCACCACACAATTGTGCGGCTGGGCGCCCGACGCCGAAATTTCCGATGACCAGACGCTGCTGCCGCTCATTTATGGCGATCAGCAGACGCTGCACTACGCGGTGCAGGAGACGTATTGGCACAACCTGGATCTGATCCCGGCTTCTTCGTCATTGTTCGACGCCGAGTTCGAGATCCCGGCAAAGGTGCTGAACGACAGCACGTTCGAATTTTGGGAGATCGTGCACAAGGGCCTGATGCCGCTGACCGAGGAGTACGACGCGGTCATCATCGACACGCCGCCTGCGCTCAGTTATCTCACGATCAACGCGCTGCTGGCGTCGGATGCGATCCTGCTGCCCTGCCCGCCCGAAGCCCTCGATTTCGCCAGTTCGACCCAGTTCTGGCATCTCTTCGCGGACATCGCGAAGAAGCTGCCGGGCGTGCTCGAGCAGAAGCGTTTCGACTTCGTCAATGTGATCCTGACCAAGGCAAAGTCGGACGACGTTTCGCGCGTCGTGCGTGGCTGGCTGCAAAAAGCGTATGGCGACCGCGTATTGCCGTTCGAGATCCCCGAGTCGACCGTTCCGAAGGGTGCATCGGCTCAATTGTCCACGGTGTATGACCTGTCGAAACCGGATGGCAGCACGGCTGCCTACAACCGGTTCAAGGAACCGCTCGACAGACTCGCGGAACACCTCGACGCGCAGTTCGTTCGCGCCTGGAATCAGACGGAGGTTTAAATGGGTATCGGGGACAGACTCCTCGCGAAGACCGCAAATATCGGCAGCAAACCGGCGGAGACTTCGCATCAGCAGCGGCCAGTCAGCGCGGAGGCGCGCACGTCGCCCGGCAGATTGATGGACGCGCAGAATCGCATCAATTCGGCGCAGGCGCGAATCAAGGAACTCGAAACTCAACTCGAGGAACGAGCGGCGCTGGAAGTGCCGCTCGACTCGCTTGTGGAGATCGACGGCAGACGGCGCAAGCTGACGGCCGAGCAGTTTCAGGAGCTGAAAAGCAACCTGGCGCAACATGCGCTCGCGACGCCCATTCTGGTGCGGGCCCTGCCTGACGCACGCTACGAGATTGTTGCGGGTCACAATCGGGTCGCCGCTTACCGCGAACTGGGCCGCGCGACGATCCGGGCGAACGTGGCGTCGATTGAAGAAGGTGAGATCGAGTTCGCTGCGTTCTTTTCGAACTTGCTGTCGCCGTCGCTTACCGACTTTGAGAAGTATTGGAACTTCAAACGGCTGCAGGAATTGAGCGGGCTGACGCGCACTGAGATTTCAGAGAGCGCCGGACTGAGCAAGAGTCACGTCACACGGATCTTTTCTTTCGACGCCCTTCCGGATGCAGCCAAGGTGGCGCTCGCCGAGCGGCCTGAACGACTCGGAAGCAATGCTGCTCAGAAACTGGCAGCACTGACAGAAGCGGGCAAAGCGGAAAAGGTAATCGAAGCAGTACGCCGTCTGGTTGACGACGAAGCGTTCACGCAAGACAAAGCCGTGTCGTTCGTGGCTGAAAAACCGCGCGTTGCGACACCTAGCGCGACTGTAGTTCGCACGGGAAAAAGAAAGGTATGCGAGGTGTCGACGCGCAATGGTGTTGTGGGCGTCCGCTTCTTCGAAAAGGATGCGACGGAGGCGGAACAGTGGGGGCAGCGCATCGCGGAATTCATCAACCAGACGCTGCGTGAATCAGAACAAGATTGAGCTCTAGTAGGTTTTCTTTTGAAATCAATCGCTTAGCTGATTCACAAAGATCCAAGGTAGTTGACTCTAGTAGAAACTCCTTAGAAATCAATAGCTTGAAACTTCAGAAATAAGAGGTCGCTATGTAAATAGCACACGCTAGAAAGACAAAAGCCTTCGGCGCCAACCGAAGGCTTTTGAATATTGGGCTTTACTGCAAGTCGCCCGGTCCGCTTCCCGACGCCAATCGGGTCACGAGTACGCACCTCGAAGTTTAGCGGAACGCGATAAGCAGTCAAGCGTTTGTCTTCCATTTTTCGAAATGGACGTTCTTGATATGCGTATCGCGCAACATTCCGTTGCAGGCGAGGTGGATGTTCGCCCGCAGAATTCCGAACTGCCTACCTTGGAGGAAGATCAGCGCGCTCTCGACGAGTACGCGTGCGATCGCTCCAACCTTCCTTGGGTGATTTTTCGTGCAGCACATCGGGCCACGCATACGTCTGCGCTCCCGGCTCGTGCGCGTGCGCTGTTCGCCGCCCTCGCTCGCACCGTCGATGCCAGGAAACCCTACGCGGCGATCTTTGCCCGTCGCGAACTGCTGACTGGCCGCGCGATGCAATCCATGCGGACGTTCTATCGCAGTCTCGACGATCTCGAATCAGCTGGTTTCATCACCAGGCCGCCCCAGACGCGCTACGGTTCCGCCGGGCTCTTCGGCAGGGCTTATCTGCACCTGACGTCCAAGGCAGCGACCCTGCTCGGCCTGGTGGAGTCTGATGTCTGCTCCGAATCGACGTCGGCCGAAGCGCGGACGCCGTCTGCCGGCACCGCACCTGAGCTTTCTTTGGCGCGGCCGTGTGCCACGCTGGCAGACGGCGCTATATATAAGGATCAAAACCCTACTCATCAAAAGAGACAACCAGGACGCCTCCCCGCGGACCTTCAACGCCTCCTGCCACTGGGATTTCGTGAATTTCTGATTTTCAAACTCATGAGCGAGGCGAAGCGCGCCGGGAAGCTGCTCTCGGATGTCGTCGAAGCCAGCTGGCAGCACCTCCGCCGCGCGACGCACCCGATCAGCTACCTGCGCACTCTGCTGCGTGCTCCCGTTGATTTCGCGTATCGGCTGCGCGTTCAGCGCATCGCCGTTGAAGCCGACCGACAGCAGCAGGAGCGCGAGACGCACGTCGAACGCACAGTCGTTCATCTCGCCGGACAGGCCTTCGCCAGTCGCGATGGATTGCGTACGTACCATGTCTCGACCGACGCAACCTCGGTCACGATCCATCATCGTGACGAAGCTCGTCCCCGTGTCCACGCCGGGAATTGGGCCCAGGATTTCGTGGCTGCGATGGAAGCAGGACAGATCGTCGGGATAGACGCGGCTCGTTCACTCGGCGCTCAGCCGCGGACACTGACCACTCCGGAGTCGAAGGCAGCCTCGTCTGGATCGGAGCAACGTATGCGCGAACTCAGACAATTCCTCCGCTTGAAGCAAGCCGGAATCACCCCAACTAGGTCTGCGAGGGCAGTCGAGGCACCCGTTGCATCGCCTGCATTGCCCGAAGTCGCTCGCAAGCCGTTGGGCGAGTTTTTGCGAAAGCTATCCAGTGTCGCAGTACAACTCGATCCAACCCCATTTTGAACGCCCATGGGGTTGACTCCTGCTGATCTATAGCCACTCGCTTGCAAGGTTGTGCCGAGAGACCAGCCGAGCGCCGCCAACAAAAGTTTTCAGAATATGTGCTGCGACGCAGCAGGACCTGATAAACTCTAAGGTTGCGTCTGAGAGGGCGTTTGAAAAGCGCGGCCGCGCGTGAATGCGGTCTGCGTGTTTTGCTCGATGCGATTTTCAGCAAGCCGTCCGTGGTCGAAGCTGTCATCGAAATCATTGCGAGCCGTTACGCTCGCTACCGGGGATCTGTCGTCGCCGAGCAAACCTGTCAAGGAGAAAGTATGGCAAGTTTTGATCGGGAAGATTCGGAGCTGGACATCGTCGCACCGGCGCGCAAGTCGCCGGGACGGCGGTCGAACAAAGGCAAGGGCCAGGCCGGCACGACGCAGCCCGATGTCGCAATGACCGCAGAGCAGAATGAAGAGCGTCAGCGCCAGATGCGCGCGCTCATCCAGTTGGGCAAGGAACGCGGTTATCTCACGCACGCTGAAATCAGCGACCACCTGCCGGACAACTTCGCTGAAACCGCAGCGATGGAAACCATCGTCAGCACGTTCAATGACATGGGCGTCGCGGTTTACGAGCAGGCTCCGGACGCCGAAACGCTGTTGCTGAACGACACCGCGCCGAGCGTCGTTACTGACGAGCAATCGGACGAAGAAGCGGAAAACGCGCTTTCCACCGTCGATTCCGAATTCGGCCGCACCACCGACCCCGTCCGCATGTACATGCGCGAAATGGGCGCCACCGAGCTGCTCACGCGCGCGGGCGAAATCGCCATCGCGAAGCGCATCGAAGACGGTCTGCATGAAATGATTCAGGCCATCGCCGCCTGTCCGTCGACGGTCGCAAGCATTCTCGCGGACGCGGCCCAGGTCGAAGCCGGTGAGCTGAAGATCGACGACCTCGTCGACGGCCTGAAGGAAGAAGACACGGAAGACGCGGACATGTCCGCATCCGACACCGCCGATTCAGCCGATATCGATACGGATACCGATGAATCCGACGAAGATTCGGATGACGAAGATGATCTCGACGGCGACGATGCCGGCGCATCGAACGAAGCGCGCCTGAAGCAGTTGAAGGCCGATTGCCTCGCCATCTTCGCACGCGTCAGCGAACTCGCCGAACAGGCAAGTCATCCGAAGGGTTCGGGCGTGATCGCGTCGAAGGGTGTGGAAAAGGCGCGTGCCGAAATCCAGCGCGAGCTCGGTTCCATCCGCTTCACGGCCAAGACCATCGACCGCCTCTGTGCCGACGTGCATCAGCAGGTCGCGCAAGTGCGTGAGATCGAACGTCGTGTCCTGGCTATCGCGGTCGACCGTTGCGGCATGCCGCGCGAGAAGTTCGTCGAGTCGTTCCCGGGCCACGAGACCGACCTCGAGTGGACCGCGCGTACGGCGGCGTCGTCGAAGCACTATGGCGCATCGCTCGAGCGCAGCTTGCCGGCCATTCAGGCTGAACAGCAAAAGCTCATCGACATCGAAGGCGTCGTGCAAATGCCGCTCAAGCAACTGAAGCAGATCAACCGTCAGATGACGGCTGCCGAGCTGAAGATGCGTCAGGCCAAGCGCGAGATGATCGAAGCCAACCTGCGTCTCGTGATCTCGATTGCCAAGAAGTACGTCAATCGCGGCATGCAGTTCCTGGATCTGATCCAGGAAGGCAACATCGGTCTGATGAAGGCGGTGGACAAGTTCGAATATCGCCGTGGCTGGAAGTTCTCGACCTACGCAACGTGGTGGGTGCGTCAGGCCGTGACGCGTTCGCTGGCCGATCAGGCGCGCACGATCCGCGTGCCGGTTCACATGATCGAAACGATCAACAAGCTGAACCGCATCTCGCGCGAGATCCTGCAGCAGACCGGTCAGGAAGCGCATCCGTCGGTGCTCGCCGAGCGCATGGAAATGCCGGAAGAAAAGATCCGCGGCATTCTCAAGATCGCGAAGCAGCCGGTGTCGCTCGAAACGCCGGTCGGCGAAGATGCCGATGCAACGCTGGGCGACATGATCGAAGATCAAGGCGCGACGTCGCCGGCCGAGGCCGCGGTGCATGCGAACATGCGCGCTGCCATCGACGACGCGTTGAACGCACTCTCGCCGCGTGAAGCGAAGGTGCTGCGTATGCGTTTCGGTATCGATACGGCGTCGGACTACACGCTCGAAGAACTGGGCAAGCAGTTCGATGTCACGCGCGAGCGTATTCGCCAGATCGAGAGCAAGGCCATGCGCAAGCTCATGCATCCGAGCCGCGCTGACAAGCTGCGTCCTTTCCTGGACCGCTAAGCGCTCGAGCCGCCCGGACTTCGGTCCGGGCAAGCCGAGACTGAACGCGTGCCGCCTTATCGGGCGGCACGCGTTTTTTTATACGCGCGCAAACTCATCAGCCGTGCGCCGAGCCTTTCGCACCGCCCGGCGGCGAGCATGCTTCGAGCGCGACGATCGCCTTGTGCGCCAGAGTCAGCGTCTCTTCACACGCGTGCTGGTCGCGAAACTTCGAACAGCCGCCGCCCGCATCGACCTTGGCCACCGCGTCACGCAACTTGCCCAGCGCGGATTGCGGAGAGCCGGCGTCCCGGATGATCGAAGCGAGATCGAAGGCGCCGCCGGAATCCGTTTCGACATAGCCCGGACAGGGCGCCTCCGCATGCGCAGCGACACCAATCAATCCGATGGCCGATAGCAGCATGAATCGGCGCAAACGGCGTAGGGGCGAAAACGTAGCATTCATGGGGGTCTCCACCTCGACTTCGGAACAGGATCAACGACTTGCAGCGAGCGAGAAGACTTATCCCCAGAACCGGAGCACAAGGGTGTGGATATCCTGGGCATCCGTCGCGCAAGACGTTGACGCGCAACACTATTCTTGCGACGTTTGAAATTCGCGCAGCTGACGTCTGCCGATTGTGAACCCATTGCCCGAACCGTGTCATCCGATCGAAAAGCGCCGCTTTCGACACAGCCCCGCACGCTCGAAATCCGATTACCCCCGCTTCGGAATGTCGAGACCGCGTATCACGGCCGGCCGCTGCAGGAATGCGTCGAGGGCGCGCTCGACGTTCTTGAACTCGTGAAAGTCAACGAGCTCGCGAGCCTCGTAGAATCCGACCAGATTGCGCACCCACGGGAAGATGGAAATATCGGCGATCGTGTATTCGTCGCCGATGATCCACTCGCGCTCGTCGAGTTGCCGATCGAGCACCGTAAGCAGCCGCTTCGACTCCGCGACATACCGCGCGCGCGGCCGCTTGTCCTCGAATTCCTTGCCAGCAAACTTGTTGAAGAATCCCACCTGCCCGAACATCGGCCCGATGCCGCCCATCTGGAACATCAGCCATTGCAGCGTCTCATAACGCTTCGCGATGTCCTCGGGCATCAGCTGCCCGCTCTTCGCCGCCAGATAAACCAGGATCGCGCCGGATTCGAACAGCGGAAGGGGCGTGCCATTCGGTCCGTTCGGATCGATGATCGCGGGAATCTTGTTGTTCGGATTCAGCGAAACGAATTCCGGCGACATCTGGTCGTTCGCATCGAAACGCACCAGATGGGGTTCGTACGACAGGCCGGTTTCCTCGAGCATGATGGAAACCTTGACGCCATTCGGCGTCGGCAGCGAGTAGAGCTGAATGCGCTCCGGATGCTGGGCGGGCCATTTTTGGGTGATCGGGAAGTCGGTGAGCGCGGTCATTGGAAGTCCTCTGAGGGTCGAATCGCAGAATATAACCAAGTCGCCGAATTTCCGTTTCGCTTCACTGTCGCGCGCAGGGTCATCGAAACGACATCGCTCCGCGGGAAAATTGAGGGATCTCGAACAGACTGGCTCGGTCGAAACGCAGATTCTGTCCTTACCTCGACTACAAAAACGATTGTAGGATTCACTACACGAGCACGAGGATTAAGCGAAGCGCCCGACAAAGAATTCAAACCACCTACAAGAAGCCATGCCCCTTGCGGGAAGCATGCAGCGCTGCGCAACGTGCGAACCGATTCACTGGCTCGCTTATTGCATCGATGCGGATGCCCGTGCATCTGTGTTGGCCTACAAACCGACAGGTTTTATCGCTGCCATGAAAACCGCTCCTCTCGCAATGCTCACCGCATTCGCTGCCGTGGTCGGGGGACTGCTGCCCAGCCTGTGCGAAGCCACCCCGCTCGAAAGTCAGCTCGACTGCAAGTCCAGCGCGCACCGCTTCATTGCGCCGCTGGTCGCCGACAAATCCATTGACGCCCGGCCGATGCGCGTCGAATCCAACTCCGTCAACGCCTTCAAGCCGATGCAAGGCAGTCAGCTCACGGCTTACGGTTTCCGCGTCTATGCGGTGCTGGGCTACGAGCAGGGCGACGACATGTTCAAGCGCGGCAGCGGCCAGCCGATCAGCGAATCCTCCTATGGCGTCGTGGTCCTTGCGGCTGCGGAAACGGTCGAAGCGAAAGTGCGGGAGTCCGGCAGCACGGCCGTGGTGAAGCAGATCGTGCCGATGCTGATGACCGCGGTCTTCTGCGACGGACGCGACGCGCGCAACACGACGACGGCCGGCCCGGTCACGACGGAAGCCTCGCGTAATCGCTGAAGTCGCAGGAACCGCACGAACACGGCGATAATGTTCTCCCGAATTCAGCGCGCAGCTGTTGCGCGCCCAACAACAGGAGAACGCCGATATGTCCGACGCAGCCAATCAGTCTCAACGAATTGCCATCGTCACCGGAGCGGGTAGCGGAATTGGCCGGGCGGCGGCGTTGGCGCTCCTCGGCGACGGCTGGTCGGTCGTACTGGCGGGACGTCGGCCGGCGCCGCTGCAAGCGGTCATCGACGAAGCCGACGCAGCCGGTCGCGCGCTCGCCGTGCCGACGGACGTGTCGGATCCGGAATCCGTGGCGCAGTGCTTCAGGACCGCGGTCGAACATTTCGGCCGCGTCGACCTGCTGTTCAATAACGCCGGCGTGACGAACCCGCCCGGGCCGTTCGAGGACTGGACACCGGAGCAATGGCGGAATGTCGTCGACATCAATCTGAACGGCATGTTCTATTGCCTCCAGCAGGCGTTCCGCACGATGAAGGCGCAAACGCCGATGGGCGGCCGCATCATCAACAACGGTTCGATTTCCGCCAGCGCCCCGCGCCCGAATTCGGCCGCCTATACGGCGACGAAGCACGCGGTTCAAGGCCTGACGAAAACCGCCTCGCTCGATGGCCGCAAGTACGACATCGCGGTGGGTCAGATCGACGTCGGCAATGCGATGACGGAGCTTTCGGAGCGCATGTCGAAAGGCGTGCCGCAGGCGAACGGCGAGATCGCGGTGGAGGCGATGATGGACGTGAAGATCGTCGGCCAGTCGGTGCTTTACATGGCGAACCTGCCGCTCGAAGCCAACGTCCTGTTCCACACGGTGATGGCGACGAAGATGCCGTTCGTCGGCCGCGGCTGACCGTTACCCGACCCGATACCAGACGCGAATGCCTGAATACCAGTGGCTCACGCTGGTATCGTCGCCGGCGCCGAACGTCGAGAGGCTCTCGACGTTCAATACATCCACCGCGTTTTCCGCAATCCACTGATTCGCGCGCTCGACGAGCGCCGCGCCGTTCTCGTACACGTTGCCCTTGATGAGGTGATGCTGCACGACCTGTCGCTCGAAATCTTCGTAGGCGATCTTCGTCATCCTGAGTCTCCGTAGTGGTCCAGCTTGTTTCGACGTCATGCTGCGGCGCAGCGCTCCTGCCGCATGACGCGTCCTGCCGATTCGAGCATCATATGGCCTGAGACACGCTCGTGCGAATCGGTGAAATCCGCGTACGAGCGGCCCAGCACGACACACAGCACAGCACAGCACAACACAACACGACTGACCCGAGGCGATCAAAACGAAAGCGCGCCGCGTGCGCCCACCAATGCCCGACGCTGGAGACACCAAGGAGAGCACGCATGGACATGCGGCAACGCGAGCACATCGAGGCAGTCGTCGCGGCCACCACGCGGACGCAATCGCTTGCGCCACAGCGCCTGCACGAAAGCATCATCGAATCGTCCTGGCGGCGTTGCGTGCATCAATACGGACTGGACCCGTCGCGCATGCAGGAGGCGCGCATCCTGCCGCAGACGCGGCTGCGCGAGCATCAGCAGCGCATCGACGACTTCGCGCGCATCGCCCGTCACGGTCTCGAGACGCTGTACGAGCAAGTCGCCGGCATGGGCTACGTCGTCTTGCTGACGGATGCGCTGGGCGTGACCGTCGATTACATCGGCGACGCCAATACCGATGCCGCATTGCGCCGCGCGGGCCTCTATCTCGGCGCGGAGTGGAGCGAAGCGGGCGCGGGCACCTGTGCGGTGGGCACCGCGCTGACCACCGGCCAGGCGCTGACCGTCCATCAGCTCGATCATTTCGACGCCACGCACATTCCGCTCACCTGCACGGCGGCGCCGCTCTACGATTCGCGCGGCGCGCTTTCCGCGATCCTCGATATCTCCGCGCTCGTTTCGCCGCAGGCGCGCGACAGTCAGAACCTCGCGCTGCAACTCGTGCGCATCTACGCGGGGCATATCGAGAACGCCAACTTCCTGCGCACGCATCGGCAGGACTGGATCCTGAAGCTGAACGCGTCGCCGGAATTCGTCGACGTCGATCCTGAATACCTGATTGCGCTCGATGCGGGCGGACGCATCGTCGGCCATAACCGGCGCGCGCATACGATGCTGGCGGCGGAAATCGGCCGGCCGGTCGCGCCGGGCGAACCGGCGGCGTCGCTCATCGGCGTGCCGTTCGACACGCTCTTCGACGCGCGTCTCGAAGAGCTCGGCCGCTTCGTCTATTCACGGCCGAGCGAACTGCGCGCGGTGCCGCTCGCGAAATCCGGCGCGTTCCTTTACCTGAGCGTGATGCCGCCCGCGCCGTGCATCGCGCCGGCGACGAGCGCCAAGCGGCCGCGCACGGTGGACGTGCCCGCGCCGCTTGCGGCGCTATGCGGCGGCGATGCCGCCTTGACGCGTCAGCTGGAACGCGCGGCCAAACTCGCCGATGCGCCGATCAACCTGCTCGTCAACGGCGAAACCGGCAGCGGCAAGGAGTTCTTCGCGAAGGCGCTGCATCGTGCGAGCGCGCGCCGCGCGGGTCCGTTCGTCGCGGTGAATTGCGCGGCGATTCCGGAGACGCTGATCGAAAGCGAACTGTTCGGCCATCTGCCGAACAGCTTTTCCGGAGCGGGCGCGAAGGCGAAGCGCGGGCTGATCCAGGAAGCCGATGGCGGCACGCTGTTCCTCGATGAAATCGGCGACATGCCGCGCGAACTGCAATCGCGTCTGTTGCGCGTGCTGGCGGAGGGCGAGGTGCTGGCGATCGGCGCATCGCGGCCCGTGTCCGTCGATGTGCGCGTGATCTCGGCGACGCATCAGTCGCTCGACGCGCTCATGCAGGACGGACGTTTCCGCGAAGACCTGTATTACCGGTTGAACGGCGCGCGCTTCACGTTGCCGCCGCTGCGCGAGCGCACCGACCTCGACTGGCTGATCCGCAGGTTTCTCGAAGAAGGCGACGACACCGCGCGCCCCACGGTGACGCTCTCAGCCGGCGCGCGTGAGCGGCTGCATCGGCATGACTGGCCGGGGAATCTGCGCGAATTGTGCAATGCGCTGCGCTATGCGCGGGCGGTGTGTTCGAACGGCGTGATCGAGATCGACGATCTGCCGGAAGGCCTGAGCCATGTCGCGCTGCCGGATGACGCGCCGCGCGCCGTCGAGGCGTTCGATCCGCATCGCCTGCCGCCCGAAGGCATGCTGCTGATGCAGTATCTGCGCGCGGCGAGCTGGAATCTGAGCGCGGTTGCGCGACAGATCGGCGTGAGCCGCATGACGCTGTACCGGCGCATGGCGCGCTATGGCATCCAGTCGCCCAATCAGCGCGACGGCCACTGAACGCGCGATACGCCTGTCCACCGTGAGACACCTGCCGCTGTGACACCTGTCACGGCGGCGCCCGTTACACCCGCGATTTCCGCGGGTATTCCCGCGCTTTTTCCCCGCTGAACGGCTCCGTTCGATTGGCATAACGCTTGCCTTTATCCGCCGCACAAAACACAGAACGGAGACACAGGCATGCGTGCAAACGCAACGCCGCTCGTCGGCATCATCGCCAATCCGGTTTCGGCGCGGGACATCCGGCGCGTCATCGCCAACGCCAATAGTCTGCAACTCGCCGACCGCGTGAACATCGTGTTGCGGCTGCTCTCCTCGCTGGCGGCGAGCGGCGTGCCGCGCGTGCTGATGATGCCCGACCGCGAAGGCCTCAAGGTCATGCTCCAACGGCATCTCGCGCGCAAGCAGGGTCCGGATGCCGGACTCGCCGCCGTCGAGTTCCTCGACATGCCCGTCACCGCACGCGTCGACGACACCTTCCGCGCCGCGCGCATGATGCGCGAAGCGGGCGTCGATGCGCTGCTCGTGCTCGGCGGCGACGGCACGCATCGCGCGGTCGTGCGCGAGTGCGGAGAAGTGCCGCTCGCCGGGTTGTCGACCGGGACGAACAACGCCTATCCGGAAATGCGCGAGCCCACCATCTCCGGTCTCGCGACCGGCCTTTATGCCAGCGCGCGCGTGCCCGCCGACGAAGCGCTGGCGTCGAACAAACGGCTCGACATCGAGATTCGCGCGCGCGACGGCAGCGTGCGCCACGACATCGCGCTGGTCGACGCCGTGATCTCGCACGAGCACTTCATCGGCGCGCGGGCGCTGTGGAAGATCGAGACGCTCGCCGCCGTCTATGTGTCCTATGCCGATCCGCAGGCGATCGGCATGTCGGCTATCGCGGGCCTGCTCGAACCGCTCGGCCGTCACGATCGCGGCGGCCTTGCGGTGCAACTCGCCGCGCCCGGCGAAGGCGAGTTCGATCTGTGCGCGCCGATCGCGCCCGGGCTGATGGAGTCCGTGCCGATTGCAAGCTGGACGCGTCTCGCCGATGGCGTGCCGCATCGCGTGCGACAGCGCACCGGCATCGTCGCGCTCGACGGCGAACGCGAGCTGGCCTTCGGTCCCGATGACGAAGTAACCGTCACGCTCAGGGAGAACGCTTTTCGCAGTATCGACGTGGCCGCGTGCATGCGTTACGCGGCGGCGTCCGGGCTGATGCGCCAGCCCATGCGCAGCACCGGCACGATTCGCTAGACCCACCCCAAAGGAGACAGAGATGACAGCAACGCAGCATGCGGGCGGCTTGCCGCTCTCGAAAGACGAACTGTTGAGCGTCTATCGCAAGATGCGCACGATCCGCGATTTCGAGGAGCGTCTGCACGTCGATTTCGGCCGCGGCGACATTCCCGGCTTCGTGCATCTGTATGCGGGCGAGGAAGCCGCAGGCGTCGGCATCATGAGCCATCTGAACGACGGCGACCGCATCGCCAGCACGCATCGCGGACACGGGCACTGCATTGCGAAGGGCGTGGACCCGGTCGCGATGATGAAGGAGATCTACGGCAAGAAGGGCGGTTCGTGCAACGGCAAGGGCGGCTCGATGCACATCGCGGATCTGTCGAAGGGGATGATGGGCGCGAACGGCATTCTCGGCGCGGGCGCGCCGCTGATCTGCGGCGCGGCGCTCGCGGCGAAGTTTCGCGGCAAGGGCGAGGTCGGCATCACCTTCGCGGGTGACGGCGCGTCGAACCAGGGCACCTTCCTCGAAAGCCTGAATCTCGCGGCCGTGTGGAATCTGCCGGTTATCTTCGTGATCGAGAACAACGGCTATGCGGAATCGACGGCGCGCGACTACGGCACGGCCGTGGACAGCTACGTGGACCGCGCGGCGGGCTTCGGCATTCCCGGCGTGACGGTGGACGGCACCGATTTCTTCGCGGTCCATGAAGCGGCGGGCGAAGTGATCCGGCGCGCGCGCGAAGGCGGCGGCCCGGCGTTGCTCGAATGCAAGATGATCCGCTTCTATGGCCATTTCGAAGGCGATGCGCAGACCTATCGCGCGCCGGGCGAGCTCGACGAGATCCGCTCGAACCGCGACTGCCTGAAGAAGTTCGCGCAGGCCGTGACGCAGGCCGATGTGATCCAGCCGGCGGAACTCGACGCGATCGACAAGGAAGTCGCCGCGCTGATCGACCGCGCGGTGCAGGAAGCGAAGGACGCGCCGTTGCCGACCGCCGCCGATCTGCTCACCGATGTCTACGTCAAATATTGATTCCTGGAGACGACAATCATGGCCCGCAAACTGAGCATGAAGATGGCGATCAACGAAGCGCTCGATCAGGAAATGCAGCGCGATCCGAGTGTGATCGTGCTGGGTGAGGATATCGTCGGCGGCGCCGGCGCGGATGGCGAGAAGGACGCGTGGGGCGGCGTGCTCGGCGTGACGAAGGGACTCTATGCGAAACACGGCGACCGCCTGCTCGACACGCCGCTGTCCGAGTCCGCTTACGTGGGCGCGGCGATCGGCGCGGCGGCGTGCGGCATGCGTCCGGTCGCCGAACTGATGTTCATCGACTTCATGGGCGTGTGCTTCGACCAGATCTTCAATCAGGCCGCCAAGTTCCGCTACATGTTCGGCGGCAAGGCGGAAACGCCTGTCGTGATTCGCGCGATGGTCGGCGCGGGATTCCGTGCGGCGGCCCAGCACAGCCAGATGCTGACATCGCTGTTCACGCATATTCCGGGGCTCAAGGTCGTGTGCCCGTCGACGCCTTATGACACCAAGGGACTGCTGATCCAGGCGATCCGCGACAACGATCCGGTCATCTTCTGCGAGCACAAGAATCTCTACGGCTTCGAAGGCGAAGTGCCCGAGAACTCGTACGCGATTCCGTTCGGCGAAGCCAACGTGGTGCGCGACGGCAAGGACGTGTCCATCGTCACCTACGGACTGATGGTGCATCGCGCGCTCGAAGCCGCCGCGACGCTCGCGAAGGAAGGCATCGAAGCGGAAGTGGTGGATCTGCGCACGCTGTCGCCGCTCGATATCGACACCGTGCTGGAAACGGTGGAGAACACCGGGCGGCTGGTCGTCGTCGATGAAGCGAATCCGCGCTGCAACATTGCCACGGATATTTCCGCGCAGGTCGCGCAGCAGGCGTTCGGCGCATTGAAGGCGGGCATCGAGATGGTGTGCGCGCCGCATACGCCGGTGCCGTTCTCGCCGACGCTCGAGGATCTCTACATTCCGAACGCCGCGCAGATCGCCGACGCCGCCCGAAAAACCATGAAGGGAGGAAAGCACTGATGGCCGCAATCACACCGATCGTCATGCCCAAGTGGGGTCTGTCGATGAAGGAAGGCACGGTCAACGAATGGCTCGTGGAGGAGGGCACGGAGATCACCGTCGGCATGCCGATTCTCGATGTCGAAACCGACAAGATCGCCAACGCGGTCGAGGCCCCGGACGCCGGTTTGCTGCGGCGGCGGGTGGCGTCGGCGGGCGATACGCTGCCGGTGAAGGCGCTGCTCGGCGTGCTCGCGCCCGCCGACGTCAGCGACGCCGATATCGACGCGTATGTGTCCTCGTACGTGACGCCCGCCGACGACGAGGAAGAGGGCGAGGAAGTGTCGGCCTATCATTTCGTCGATGTCGACGGCATCCGCGTGCGCTATGCCTCGCGTGGCGGCGACGATGCGAGCCGGCCGGCGGTGCTGTTCATCCACGGCTTCGGCGGCGATCTCGACAACTGGCTCTTCAATCTCGATGCGCTCGCCGACAAGAACCGCGTGTTCGCGCTCGATCTGCCGGGCCACGGGCAATCGACGCCGAAGGTGCCGGGCACGACGCTCGCGGACCTCGCGGGGTTCGTCGGCAAGTTCATGGACGCGGTGCAACTCGACCGCGCGCATCTCGTCGGCCATTCGATGGGCGGCGGCATCGCGGCGCAGATGGCGGTGGATCAGCCGGAGCGGGTGGAATCGGTGGCGCTGATTTCGTCGTCCGGTTTCGGCGATGAGATCAACAACGCCTACACCGAAGGCTTCGTCACGGCCGAGTCGCGGCGCGAACTGAAACCGGTGGTCGAGTTGCTGTTCGCCAATCCGGAACTGGTGAGCCGCCAGATGCTCGACGACCTGCTGAAATACAAGCGGCTCGATGGCGTCAGCGAAGCGCTGACGTCGCTCAATGCCGGCTTGTTCGCGAACGGCAGGCAGACGGCGCAGCCCGGCGGCAAGCTGGCATCGGCGGCCAAGCCGGTGCTGGTGATCTGGGGCGAGCGGGACCAGATCATTCCCGCCGCGCATGCGAAGAACGCGCCGGAAGGCGCGACCGTCCGCGTGTTCGAGGACGCCGGACACATGAGCCAGATGGAGAAGGCCAACGAAGTGAATGCGTTGTTGAAGGAGCATGTCGGCAAGCGCGGCTGACGCGCCCGCCCCGCCGGAGCAGGCTGCCGGCGGGGCGGCGCCGTGTCGCGCGGTTATTGGCTACCATGCCGGGATGGCGTCGCTCGCGGCGCATTCCGAGATCGATTCCATGTCCTTCGAACTGATCGATTCCACCGGCGCTGCTCCTTCCGACGATCCGCTGCACGCCGAAGAAGCGCTGCTCGCGCGCGCGGCCGCGGGCGACGCCGTCGCGCATGTGTGGGAGGCGCCCGTTTCGCTGATCGTGCCGCGCAGTTATCAGCGCTATCCGGCGCTCGCCGATGCGCGCGAGGCTTTTGCCCGGCGCGGCTGTCCCGTGTGGCTGCGCCTGTCGGGCGGCGGACTGGTGCCGCAGGGACCGGGCATTCTCAACCTGAGTCTCGCGTATCCGGTGCGCTTGCCGATGGGTGCGCTCTCCGAAGGCATATACGAACACCTGTGCCGCCTGCTCGCCGACGCGCTCACGCCGCTCGGCGTGCTGACGCACTGGCAGGCCGTGGAAGGGTCGTTCTGCGACGGCCGCTTCAATCTCGCGTGGGGCCCCGGCGACGATGCGCGCAAGATCGCCGGCACCGCGCAATACTGGCGCCGCGTGCCGCAAAGCAGTCACGACACGCCGCTCTATGCCGTGCTGGCTCACGCCGTCCTGCTGGTCGACGCCGATCCGATCGAGATCAACGCGCGCGCCAACGCGTTCGAGGCGATGATCGAGAGCCGGCGGCATTACGAAGACATGAAGATCGTGACCGTGGCGCAGGCGCTCGCTTACGAATGTTTTTCGATTCCCGTGGATCTGCGCCAGCGTGTGCGCGCCGCGCTGATCCAGCGCGTGAAGGACGCTTCCCCGCCAGCGCAGTAAGACGCATCGAGGTGGCCATGCCGCTCAGACGTGTTTCGAACGGGTTCTTCTTCGCGCTATGGGTCGCCGTCTGCGCCGCCGCGCCCGAATTCCTGTGGCAAGGGTTGTTCTCGCTCTTCGGCCATTTTTCGCTGACCGATGCCGCCGCCGCGCTGCTGATCGGCGCAATCCTGGCCTTTTTCGTCGAGCCCGTGCTGGAGAGGCTGCGCAGTCTCGGCGACGAGCCGAAGCACGCGGAGAAATCGCCGGCATTCGCCGCGTGCGAGGCGCTCGGCTTTGCGGTCGTCGCGGTGTGCGTGCACGAGGCGATCACCGTGTACGTCGCGGCGAGTCACGGCAACGCGCAGGCGGGGGAGAACCTGGCCAAGGCCGTCGCGCAGGCCGTGCAATGGGCGGTCACGCCGTTCTTCATCACCGTCGCGTGGCTGGTCGGGCGCGAGCCGTCGTGGTTCGCGTGGCCGGTGGCGGCAATCGCGGTGGTGGTCAGCGGGATCGTGGGCGTGGTGTGCGGATGGGATATGCACGTGCTCGTGACGAGCCTCATCCCGGCGATTTTCGTGTTGATCGCAGGGTGCGTCATCGTGCGGGAGCAATGGGACGCGACCACCTTCCGACGCTGCGCGCGGGCGACCGGCGTGATCGCCGTCACCTGGCTCGTGTTGAGCGGCGTGCTGCAACTCGTGCTGTGGCTTGCGCACGTGCAGGCGTTTCGGGTCTACGACTGGCTGGAGTTCTGGAGCGACGCGCGGTTCTACGTCGGCTGGGTGACGGGGCTGCTGGTCGCGCCGGGTTTTGTGCCCGACACGCCGCTCAGTGCCGGCGGCAAGGGTTGGCGCTGGCGGCGGTGAAACGGGATGGTCGACAGTCTAGTAAGACCCCGGCGGCGGCTGCCATCCCGGCGGGGGCGGCGGCGGAGGTGGCGTTGTGTAGGCCGCGCCCGCAGGCTGCTGTTGCTGGATCGTGCTGATGGCGCCGCGCACGGGAACCCGGTCGCCCGCTGCATACATGCATTGCAGATAGGAATAGTCGTAGCGTTGCTGCACGTTGTAGCCGGATGTCTGCGATGCTCCCAGGCCGAAGGCGCTGCCCGTCAGCAGACCCGCACCGGCGCCGATGGCCGCGCCCCCGCCGCCGCCGAACGCCGCGCCCGCCGCCGCGCCGATCGCGGTGCCGACAACTGCGCTGCCTATCGCGCTGGTGGTCGCCGCCTGATTGGCGTCCACGCCGCCGGTTTGCTGGAGCGCGAACTGACGGCACGAGGCGTCATCGGCGCGGAACTGGTCGAAGGTCTTGTTGCTGCCCGGCAGCGCCATCACGCTGGGACCGGTGGGCATCACGGTGCAGGCCGAAAGGCCGAGTGCCGCGGAGAGCAGGGCGAGCCTGGTGATGTTCATGGATGCTTGCAGATTCCTGAGATTGACGATGTCAGCAGCACGCGCGCCGCATCAGTTCGCAGATGACGGCGTGGCCGGAACCGGATGCCACGGTGCGGAGCAGCGCTTGACGTAGGGGTAGTACGCCTTCGCCGGGTCGCAGTAGTACCACATGCCGGGCTGCTGGGCGGGCGCGCCCGGGTCGGCGGCGGGCTGGCCCTGTTCGACATACTGCACCGGTGCGGGAGGCGCGACCGGCGCAACGTAGACGGGCGGAGGCGGATAGTAGTAATACGGCGCGGGCGCCACCGGGTACGGGTAATAAGCGGGACCGCCAATCCACACGCCGACGCGGCCCCACGCATGAGCATTGGCGGCAACGCCGGCACTCGCCACGAGCGACAACGCGATAAAAGCCTTGAGGCGATTCACGACCTTCTCCAGGAAAAATGTTCGCTGATCTGCCAGGTACAACGGATATCGACGTCTGGCTGTTGACCGCGTGCAGCGCATCTTTCTACGCTATTCCCTTTATCGCGAAAACTCAATTACACGGCCACGAACGTATTTTTCGGCTTGTTACGCTGTAACGCGGCCGAGAAGCAATGCCCTGCGATATCAGGCGCGCAGCACGGTGACGCCGGCCTGTTCGATGGGTTCCGTCAGCTTCGCTTCAGCCGCGCTTTCCACGATGAGGGTCTGCGCAAGCTCGATGCCGCCGATCCGGTAAGCCGATGCCGCGTTCAATTTCGCCGCCGACGCCAGCACCACCGTTTCCGCCGCTCGCGCCGCGAGCGCGCGCTTGATGTGGGCTTCCTCGAAATCTCCGGTCGTGAGGCCGGCCGTGGGATGGACGCCGGTGACGCCCATGAAGTAGAGGTCGGCGTGAATATGCGACATGGCTTCGACAGCCGCCGCGCCGACGGTGACGATGGAATGCTTGTAAAGCCTGCCGCCGATCAACACGACTTCCACCGCCGGATGTTCGGCGAGCGCCACCGCGACGCTCGGGCTATGCGTGACGATGGTTGCGTTGAGCGTGTCCGGAAGCTGGCGCACGAGCAGCGCGGAGGTCGTGCCGCCGTCGATGATGACGACCTGTCCCGGCGCGATCATCTCCGCGGCCCGGCGCGCGATGCGCCGTTTGGCATCGGACTCCATGTTCTCCCGCCGTGCGAACGAAGCAACGGCCGGCGACGCCGGCAGCGCGCCGCCGTGTACGCGCTGCAGCAGTCCTTCCGTGGCGAGTTCGCGCAAGTCGCGCCGCACGGTGTCCTCGGAGACGCCGAAGCTCGCGCTCAGTTCGGTGGCGAGCACCTGGCCGTCGCGTTTCAGGGCGTCGAGAATGGCTTTCTTGCGTTGGCTGGTCAACATCGGTTGCGTGAATTTTCTTGATATTGCACGAAACTGCACGATACCATGCGCTGACTCAATCGTCGAATGGGAGAGCCGAATGGAAGCAATCGAAACGAAAGACCGCGTCCGCATCGTGAATACCGCTGTCCTGTCGGACGACTGGTATGTGCTCAGGAAAGTCACCTTCGATTTCCTGCGCCGCGACGGCACGTGGCAGCGCCAGAACCGCGAAACCTACGATCGCGGCAACGGCGCCACGATTCTTCTCCACGACCCCCAGACCGGCAACGTGCTGCTGACGCGCCAGTTCCGCATGCCCGCGTTCGTCAACGGACACGACGGCATGCTGATCGAGACGCCGGGCGGGCTGCTCGACGATGCATCGCCGGAAGAGCGCATCCGCGCCGAAGTGGAGGAGGAGACGGGCTATCGCGTGCGGCACGTCGAAAAGGTCTTCGAGGCATTCATGAGCCCGGGATCGGTGACCGAGAAGCTGTACTTCTATCTCGGCGATTACGACAGTTCGATGCGCGTGTCGGCGGGCGGCGGCGTCGAGGAAGAGGGCGAGGAAATCGAGACGATCGAGGTGCCGCTGGCGAAGGCGCTGGAGATGATCGCGAGCGGGGAAATCATGGATGGCAAGACCATCATGCTGTTGCAGTACGCGGCGCTGAACGCGCGTTCAGGCAAGTAGCGAGACCGCCTTCACCTGCGCCCACACGCGCATGCCCGTGACGATACCCAGCCGGTCCAGCGAATAGCGCGTCACGCGCGCGAGCAGCGGCGAGCCGTCCACATCGAGACGCACGACGGCCTGCGAGGGATGCGCGTCGTCCGCGATGCCGAAGACCGTCGCGGGCAGCACGTTCAGCACGCTGCTGCGCGACTCGTCATGCGGGCCGGTGACGAGGCTTACGTCGCGCGCCTTTACGGTGATGCGCATCGGCTTGCCGTCGGGCAGCGGCGCATGCACCACGGTCAGCTTCGCGGTTGAAGCCGGCAGCGCGATCGTCAGCAGGCCATATGCGCTGTCATGACCGGCGACGACGCCTTCGAGCACGACCGATGCGTCGTCGGCGAGCGCGAGCGGCAAGTCCAGGCGCGCGAGCGTTTGCGCAATCGGTCCGCTCGCCACCGCGCGTCCCGCTTCCAGCAGCACGAGATGATCGGCGAGCCGCGCCACTTCTTCCGGCGCGTGACTGACGTAGAGCATCGGGATATCGAGCTCGTCGTGCAGACGTTCGAGATACGGCAGGATTTCGAGCTTGCGCTTCTGGTCGAGCGACGCGAGCGGTTCGTCGAGCAGCAGCAGGCGCGGACTCGTCAGCAACGCGCGCGCGATGCCCACGCGCTGGCGTTCGCCGCCCGACAATCCCGACGGCATCCGTTCCAGCAAATGCCCGATGCCCAGCAGTTCGGCGGCCTGCGCGAGATCGACGCGCCGTTCGGCCGGTTTCACCCGATCAAGTCCATAACGCAGATTCTTGGTTACGCTCAGATGCGGAAAGAGGCTCGCTTCCTGGAACACGTAGCCAAGCGGACGCTTGTGGGTGGGCAGGAAAACATTGCGATCGGTGTCGAGCCAGACTTCGCCGTTGACGACCAGCTTGCCCGTGCGCGGACGCGCCAGTCCCGCGAGACAGCGCAGCAAGGTGGTCTTGCCGGAGCCGGAATGGCCGAAGATCGCGGTGACGCCGCGGCCGGGCAGTGCGAGATCGAGGTCGAGCGTGAAGCCGCTCTGTTCAACGAGAAAGCGCGCCTCGATGGCGGAAGTGAGTTCAGACATGCGCCGCGAAGGACCGTCGGCCGAAATAGAGCAGCAGAAGAACGACGAACGAGAATACCACCATGCCGCCCGCCAGCCAGTTCGCCTGGGCGTACTCGAGCGCTTCGACGTGGTCGAAGATCTGCACGGACACCACGCGCGTCTGCCCCGGAATGTTGCCGCCGATCATCAGCACGACGCCGAATTCGCCGACCGTATGCGCGAAGCCGAGGATCGTCGCCGTGACGATGCCTGGACGCGCGAGCGGCAACGCCACCGTGAAGAAGCTGTCCCACGGGCCGGCGCGCAGGGTCGCGGCGGCATCGAGCGGACGGCGGCCCATGGCTTCGAACGCGTTCTGCAGCGGCTGCACGACGAAGGGCAGCGAATAGATCACCGAGCCGACCACCAGCCCCGCGAACGTGAACGGCAGCAAGCCGATGCCGAGCGCCTGCGTCAGCTTGCCGACCGTGCCGTGCGGGCCCATCACCAGCAGCAGATAGAAGCCGATGACCGTCGGCGGCAACACCAGCGGCAGCGCCACCACGGCGCCCACGATGCCCTTCAGCCGCGAGCGCGTTCGCGTGAGCCACCACGCGATCGGCGTGCCGACGACGAGCAGCAGCGCCGTCGTCAGCGACGCCAGTTCGAGCGTCAGCGTGATGGCCTGGAGGTCGCTGCTGTCGAGCGGCATCGGCGGAATTACAGCTGGTAGCCGAAGGACTTGATCACTTCAGCGGCCTTCGGTCCCTTCAGGTATTCGATGAACTGCTTCGCGACCGGATTGTCCTTGCCCTTCTCGAGGATCACGGCGTCCTGCTTGATCGGCTCATGCAGGTTCGCGGGCACGATCCACGCCGAGCCGCTGGTGATCTTGCCGTTCTTGTAGATCTGCGACAGCGCGACGAAACCCAGTTCCGCGTTGCCGCTCGCAACGAACTGCTGCGTCTGCGAAATGTTCTGACCTTCGACGACCTTCGGCTTGAGTTCGGCCGTCAGGCCGAGCTTGTCGAGCGTCTGATAGGCAGCGAGGCCGTAGGGCGCGGCCTTCGGATTGGCAATCGCGATGTGCGTGAAGGCGTTCTTCTTCAGCACGTCGCCCTTGTCGTCCACGTAGCCGTCTTTCGCGGACCACAGCGCGAGCGCGCCCGTCGCATAGGTGAAACGGCTGCCGGGCACGGTCGCGCCTTCGGTTTCGAGCTTGGCGGGCGTGGAGTCGTCGGCGGCGAGGAACACTTCGAAGGGCGCGCCGTTCTTGATCTGCGCATAGAACTGACCCGTCGCGCCGAACGACGCCACCACCTTGTTGCCCGTATCCTTTTCGAAGTCCGCGGCGATGGCCTGCACCGGCGCCGTGAAGTTGGCCGCGACCGCGACCTTCACTTCACCCGCCAGCGCTGACGTAGCAGCGATACCGGCAGCGAGCGGAACGAACGCACCAATGAGGGCGCGGAGAATTCGAATCTTCACGTGAGACTCCTTGAATCGAGTTGAAATTCTGGTTATGGATCGACTGTGGACGGCGCGTGCAAGGCCGCGAAGCGTGTGGCCGCGTGGTTCGGCGAGCACCGTAATATATACGACTATATTGCGTAGGCGCATGTTGGCTTCATGACATGACGCGCATGGGTGCCGGCGCATGCCCGATGTCGCGCCGCTTTGTGAGTGTCGCTCAAAGATATGAGTTGACCGTTTCAACTGTTTTGGCCGACACTGAATCAGGTGCAACGAAAGCAACCCGGTAAAAATTGAGCAAAGCTCAATTCAAGCGAAGCAGGGAGACGAGATATGACCGATGCAGCGAATCTTCAGCGTCTGAAGCTGGGAGTCGAAGGACACGTGGCGCGTGTGACACTGGATCGCCCGGACGTGCGCAATGCCTTCGATGACGCCACCATCGTCGAACTGACGGCGGCCTTCCGCGCGCTCGGCGACGATCCGAACGTGCGCGTCATCGTGCTCGCGGCGAATGGTCCGGCCTTCTGCGCGGGCGCCGATCTCAACTGGATGAAGCGCATGGCAGGCTATTCGGAGGCGGAAAATCGCGCCGATGCACTGGGCCTCGCCACCATGCTCAACACGGTCTACGCGTGCCCAAAGCCCGTCATCGCGCGCGTACAGGGCGATGCCTACGCCGGCGGCATGGGACTCGTCGCGGTGTGCGATATCGCGATTGCGGCGAGCACGGCGCAGTTCTGCCTTTCGGAAGCCAGGCTCGGCCTGATGCCCGCGACCATCGCGCCGTACGTGATCCGTGCGATGGGCGCGCGCGCGGCGCATCGCTACTTCGTGACGGCGGAGCGCTTCGACGCCGCCGAAGCACTGCGGCTCGGGTTCGTGCATGAAGCGGTCGAAGCCGAACAACTCGATGCTCGCGTCGAGGCCATTGCGTCAGCCATCGTCGCGAACAGCCCGAACGCCGTGCGCGAATGCAAGCAACTCGTCACCGATCTCGCGAGCACGGAGATCGACGACGCGCTGATCGGCGAGACGGCCGAACGCATCGCGCGCATCCGCGCATCCGACGAAGGACGCGAAGGCGTGCGCAGCTTCCTGGAGAAACGCAAGCCGTCGTGGCTGGGCTGAACCGATGGAGCGCACATGATCAAGCTGCATCATTGCGTGAGCGCGCGGTCGTTCCGGCCGCTGTGGGCGCTGGAAGAAATCGGCGTGCCCTACGAACTGAAGATGTTGCCGTTTCCGCCGCGCGTGCTGGCGCGCGCATTTATGGAAGTGAATCCGCTCGGCACGATTCCGGCGCTCGAAGACGAGGGCGTTTTCATGACCGAGTCGGCGGCGATCTGCCAGTATCTGGCCGCGCGTCATTCGCCTGGCGTGCTGGATGTCGCTTCTTATGAGCGCGACTTCGGCCGCTATCTCAACTTCCTGCATTTCGGTGAGGCCACGCTGACGTTTCCCCAGACGCTCGTCTTGCGCTATACGCATCTGGAGCCGCCGGAGCGCAGGCAGCCGCAGATCGTCGAGGATTACGCGCGCTGGTTCCACGCGCGCCTTCGCACGCTGGCGCCGTTGCTGGAAAAGCAGCCCTGGCTGTGCGCCGGGCGTTTCACGGCCGCCGATATCTCCGTGGGTTACGCGCTGATGCTGGCCGAGCTCATCGGCTTGAGCGAGCGCTTTGGTCCGCCCATCGCGGACTACTGGAAGCGTTTGAGCGAACGCGAAGGCTTTGTCCGCGCGATGCGCGCGCAGGAAGCCGCTGCGCAGGCTCAGGACGTATCGACCGTTGCCTCGCCGAAGCTTCGCCCGTAAACCCTCCTTCAAGTCCCCTCGTCCGTGGGGTCGTGCGCCGCGCCCCATGACCGTACTCTTCACATCACGCGCTGACCTGCAAGCGCGGATTCGAAGAGACTCATCTGACGAGGTGCGCAATGGCCGCTTTCTTCTGGTTACTGTCGATGATCGTCGCGCTCGTCGCGACGGCCACCATCGCGACGGCATTGCCGCGCTCCGCCTCCGACGAATTGAACGCCTTTACGCCGCAATCGCTTTTCAGCATGGAGGCGAAGCGGATCGACGCGATGCTTGCGTCGTGTCTGCCTGCCGCTGACTGAGTCCGGCGCGTGCACGGGGCGCGTTTGCCGGGCGTCGCTTGTAAGTAGTTTGGAATCAACGGGTTGAGGAAGTAATAACAACGATATCCAACGAGTTGTCCACCCGATCTGTGGATAAGCCGCGACCGGGGCCAGTCGCGGTGCAGGAACCCCAAAACCGCCGTGAAGGACGCGCTGGGGAGACCAACAAGCAACTATCAAGAATCGAGGCCGGAGAGCCTGGGAGTTTCCAAGCCGCCTCGGCAGCCTGTTGGGTGCCGAGGCAGGCGCTTTTTGCGATCAGCGCTGAAGCACCGAACTGCCGTACTTGGCTACCAGCGCGCTTTTGAAATCGGCGGCGGCCTGATCGGCGAGTCTGGACTTGGCCTCTTCGGAACGCTCTTCTGCGGACGGGTTCGGGATGACGGCTTCCCTGACCTGGCCTGTCGAGGTTTGCGGCTGGATCGGGACCGCAGCCTGGCTCGGCGCCGATTGATGGGCGTTCCTGATCACAAAGACAGCAACCGCCAATAGACAGGCGATTGAAACGAGAGCGAAAAGTCTGTAGCGCATCGAAAACCTTCTTCGAGAAAGCGGCCTCGACAACGAGTGTTGATCGAGGCCACGGATTTCATGGAAATCAGTTTGCGGAATAGAACGCGTCGAGTTGCGCCTTCATCGCGGTTCCAACGGAAGGCGTCGAATAAAGCATGTGTCCGGAAGCGAAATTCTGGAACGTTACTCGTTGCAGAAGCGCCTGACCTTGGGTATCGGCGAAGTTCTGCGCATACGTCAGCGTGGTGGAGTAAAAGGGCGTGACTGAATCGAAATAGCCATTCCCCTGATACACACGGAGATTCGGCTTGATCGTCATTGCGGAGCGGAGATCCTTGATGGCATCGGAAGTCTCCTCGGAATAGGTGATCTGACTATCAGGCTGTACATGAGTCCAATCCCACAGAGGAAAGATGGCGCTGTTCGAAAGGCTTGTGGTATTAAGCGCGTTCGGGTTGTATCCGCCCAGCGTATTGAGGTTGGACCAACTCCAGCTGACGATTGGGTCGATCATCCGAATGGTCGGATCGTCGTTGCCAAATTGGGTCTGATCAGGTGCCGTTGTCGACGTGACGCGGCCATCGTACTGGCCGAGATACACGACCTGACCGAGACTATTGTGATACGCGGAACCCGTCACAGCGCTCCTGGCGCTGGATGTTGATGAGACCATCGACGGGTCGATTCCCGCATACGCTGCGACACTGGACTTGATGTTATCGGGATACGTGAGATTCGTACGCGTCGAATGAGCGAGGTTGAGCTGGGCAATCAGATTTTGATAGTCAGAGATGGCTCCAGCCACATTGACTGGCGCCTTGTTTTGCAATGCGACGATCTGATTCGCAAGCTCCGCCGTATTCAGAACGCCGTTCGTCGAAAAAGCGCCGGAAGTCATGTTGGCGAGCAGGGATTGCTGGGCGGTGGTAAGGTTTACCCAATTAATCACGCCCAGATCGACGCCAAGCAGAGAATAAAAGTACGAGAGAACCTGCGGCAGACGAGTCGCCGTTTCGAATGGCAGAATCGTTGAATTCGCATAGGCCTCGACTTGAGCGAGATAATCCGTAAGCGAGGGTGGCGATGCGGGATTGACCCCGAGTGCCGACCAGTTGACCCTGTTATTGGCATAGGCGTCGGCCGCGAGGGTCGGAAGCATGCCGGTCATGGAGAAGAGAGCGTTCGTTCCACTCAGAATGGCACTGAGAAGCACAACACCTTTCAGATCGATCTGAGGGTACTGATTCACGAGAATGTTCGCGGTAATCGCGGAGCGAGCTGTTCCGTATGATTCCCCCATCAGATAAACCGGTGCATTCGTTCTGCCGGTCGCAGTCAGATAAGAGCTGATAAATGCCGCGATGGATCTGCCGTCGACATCGGAATTCCAGAAATTCTGATTTTGTGCAGGCGCAATGGCTGTCGAATAGGTGGTTCCTACTGGGTCGATGAATACCAGATCCGTGTCATTGATGATGCTGTTCGGGTTGTTGTCGTACCAGTTATTTGCCACCGAAAAAGGACCGGTGCTCTGATTCGGCATGGTCAGAACCGGTGCTTGAGGCGCATACGCTGACTGAAGATAAGCAAAGGCACTGCCGGGGCCGCCATTATAAACAAACGTCACTGGGCGATTGGCGGGAATGCTTGGGCCGGACTGCGTATAGGCGCGATACGCCATGGCCGCCGAAATGTTGTTGGTCTTGCCTGCCACCGTAACAAGCTGATGACCGGTCGTCATCGCGTAGCTGATGGTTTTCGAATTGTCCGCGGACGTCCACGAATAATTATTGGTGACAGCGGGCACGCCACTATAAGCAGACAGATTATCGAATGCCCCGCCGCCGTAAAACCAGGGATCGTTCTCGACATTCAACACGGGTACGCTGCCACTGGCAGTCAGATTGAGCGTAATCAGACCGAATAGCGATGCAGCTTTTATGATTTGAGGAAGCAGGTTCTTCATTGGTTTCCAAAACTCCAGAGCAATGCCGAGAGTGAATTACATGCCGACATGACTTGTGGTCACCGTATTTACGGATTATGCGGCAAGACGTTTTGCGCAAGCAGAAGTGTCTGTCACGCGCATGACAAGCATAAAGACGGAACTTTTTCTTCCGCAAGCGGAGTTTCAGCGTGCGTTGAACGGCGTATGCGCAAATGTGGAGTTCGATCGGGAAATACGAGACTCGATTTTCGAATTACCGAACGATCGATATCATTGCTCTTGACCGTCCGGCGTACATCTCATCCCTGAAACCATGAAATGCTTAACTATCTCAATATGTCAAATCGTTCGATTTTGCGGAATGAGTGTTTCGCGAGGGGATCGCGTGGATCTGGATCAAGGCGCCGAGGCGATGTACGAGGCCCCCGACGCGCAGGCCAAACGCAGGCGAAAAAAAAGCCCGCTTCAGTGAGCGGGCTTGAATCCACATCGGTTGAGACATGGAGGAGACAGGGGTAAGTATAAACCCTTAAGTACTCACGTCAACCCCCAAGCGAGAAAAATTTCGGCGGAAGCGGCCGTCAGGGCTTTCCGAGACTGTGGTAATAGGCCGCGAGATTGGCCACGTCCGCGTCGGACAAGGGCTTGGCCATCATCGTCATCATCTCGTTCTTGCGCTCGCCTGACCGAAAGTCATTGAGCGCCTTCACGAGATATTCCTCGGTCTGGCCCGCGAGGTTCGGCGCCTCGGGCAGCTTCGACATGCCGTCGATCCCATGGCACGCCGCGCACTGCGCCGCCTTCGCGCGTCCCGCCTTGATGTCGCCAGCGGCGAACGACGGATGCGAAAGCGCCATCAGTACGCCTGCCAGCAACGCGGCCCTCGGCGCCCGGTTCACTTCGCACCCGTGTAGGAGATGCGGTAGATCGCGCCCGCATAGTCGTCCGACACGAGCAGCGAGCCGTCCTGCAGCGTTTGCACGTCGACCGGACGGCCCATGTACTCGCCGCTCGGCGTGAGCCAGCCTTCCGCGAAGACTTCCGCCTCGCCCGCCGTGCCGTCGTCCTTGATCGGAACGAACATGATGCGCGCGCCGATCGGCTTGGTGCGGTTCCAGGAGCCGTGCTCGGCATCGAAGATGCCGCCCTGGTACTTCTGCGGGAACATCTTGCCGTTGTAGAACGACATGCCGAGGTCGGCGGCATGCGCCGCGAACTCGACCTGCGGAAACACGACGCCCGCCGGCGGATTCTGATCCTTGTACTCCACCGTGCGGACCTTGCCGCCGCCATACCACGGGAAACCGAAGGTTTCGCCCGCCTTGGTCGCGTGATTGAGTTCGCCGGGCGGAATGTCGTCGCCCATGCCATCGACCTGGTTGTCCGTGAACCATAGCGTCTTGTCCTTCGGGTTGAAGTCAAGACCGACCGAATTCCGCACGCCATGCGCATAGGTTTCGCGGTTCTTGCCGTCCTGATCCAGGCGGATGATGCCGGCCAGTCCGTTGCGGTCGAGGTCGGCGAGCTTGTCCTTCGGCGGCACGTTCCACGGCTGGCCGAGCGCGATGTACAGCTTCTTGTCAGGGCCCACGCGGCAGTAGCGGGCGCCGTGATTGAAGCTTTCGAACTGCGTCGGGATGAGCTTGCCTTGCGGGACGACCACCGCCGCCGCGACGTCCGGTCCGCCTTCGCCGAAGAACTGCGCCGCGGGAAAGCCAAGCACCCGGTTCTGCTCGACCACGTAAAGCACGCCGTCGGGCGAGAAACACACGCCGTTGGGCACCTTGAACGTCACCGATGACGCGAACTGGGCGACATCGCTGGCCACGCGCTGATGCGTCCGGTCAGTGACCTGCCACACGCGGTTCTTGCGCGTGCCGACGAACACAACGCCCGTCGACGGCTCGATCGCCATCGCGCGCGCTTCCGGCACCACCGCGTACAGCTCGATCTTGAAGCCGGGCGGCAGCTTGATCTGTTCGAGGTTCTTGCGCAGCGCGTCGGCGGTCTGGCCGGACTGGGGAATGGTTTCCGCCGGCGCCGACGTGCCGGTCTGACGGAAATTGGACAGCGCATTGACGTTGTCCTGCGCCGCGTGCGCGAGCGGCAGGCAGGCGAACAGGGCGGCGACGGCGGACGGCACGAGCTTGAGCGTTGCGTTCATCGGGTTGTCTCCTGGATGTTGTCGACCGGCTTCGGCGTCCTGCGCCATCGGCCGGATCCATGCAAAGCGAAAACAGCTTTTGGATGGTGCCTTGAACATCACGACTACTCTCGCCGGAGCGCGCAGCCTGGAAGCAACTGGACGCGAACGCCACGACGCTGCCTGCGGTGAAACTCACTGCTGAAACCCATCGCTCGTTCGAACGGTGAGCGACGCCTGCGGCCTCTATTTCCGGCCGTCGAAGAGAAACACGTCCGAGCGGTCCGGGCTCGGCAACGCGACCAGCAGCCGCGCGCCGTCGAGAATCGCATTGCCGGTCACGGTGGCGTCCGGCAACGGGCAGGGCGCGGGGCCGAAGGTCACCGAGACGTCATAGGCATTCGCGCCCTCATGGGGTGCGGTCGTGCCTCGGAAGATGCAGCCGCTGGTGGTCGTGCCGGCGAGATAGCCGTCGCCGGCGACGGTGATGCGGGTCTGCGTCGCTCCGCCGAGCGACATGCCGCGCCCGCTGTAGAGGCCGCCCGCGTTGGCGCGGGTCGGGGCGACATCGAGGATCGGTATGGCGCGCGCCGCGTAGACAAGGCTTGCGCTGCCGTCACGGTTCACTACGTTGCCGTTGACCGAGGGCGCATGCGCGAAATCCGCGTTGAAGGTGACGGGCGACGCCGCCTGCGTGCCCAGCCGATAGTCGAACGCCGAGGAACTGGTGAAACGTCCGTCGCTGGTCTGGGTGCCGTGCGCGGCCACCGCGACGCCGGCGAGACCCGTGCCGCCCGCGCCGCCGTAGAAAAGATACGCGGTGCCGTCGAAGAGCATCAGGAGCGTGGCCTCGGCGGCGCTGCCCGCCAGCGAGCCCTTGTAGACGCCGCCGGAGGAGAAGGTGGTGGTGACGGTGCCGGGCGGCGGCGGCGCGGCGCTGTCGGTGGAGCAGGCGGCGAGGGCCGCTGCGCAAAGCACGAGGGGAATCGCGGTTCTTTTCATTAAAGACTCCGGTCGCGGGCAATGAGTGTCCTGTATAAGCGCTTCAATCAAGCAGGTCAAGCGCGGCGCGTGGCCTCATTTGCAACTCATTCAGCGTCCTTAGGATATCTTCCATGGCACCGGGGCTTCACGACACGGGCCGATCCCAACAAGACATTGCCTGAGTGAGGAGTGGGAAATGAACAAGTCGACTATCGCAGTGTGTGCAATGGCGCTGGTGTGCACCGTGGGGATGAGCGGTTGCGCCTCGATGGGCAGTTCCGCCGATATCTACGACAGCATGCAGACCCAGCGCGAACAGACAGTGCGGATGGCGACCGTGGAAAGCGTGCGCGGCGTGACCATCGACAATAACGATGGCCACACGGGCTTGCTCGGCGCGCTCGGCGGCGGCGCGCTCGGCGCGGTGGCGGGCAGCGCGATCGGCGAAGGGCACGGGTCGCTGCTGGCGGGGGTGATCGGCGGCATTGCGGGCGCGGTCGCGGGCGACAAGGTCGAGAACCGCGTGGAACAGGAGAAGGGGCTGGAAATCACCGTGCGTCTGGATAACGGCGAGCTGCGCGCGATCACGCAGGCGGCCGATGGCCAGACGTTCTATGCCGGAGAACGGGTCCGGCTGTTGTCGAGCGGCGGGATCACGCGCGTGACGAGCTGACGCCGGCTGGAGCGGGCGAATGAGAGAAGCCAGGCGGGGCGTCGGTGAGACGCTCCGCCTGGCTTTTTGCGTCATTCGTGCGCGACGGTGTTCGTGGGGGGAGTTGGCAGGCAGCGCCATCGTGTATGAAGCGAGCGCTTCAGTATGCACCGGCCATCGGCAGGAGCAGCCAGGGCAGCAGGTCTTCGTAGCGCATCGCACCCGCCGGAGGGGAAGTTTCGCGCGTCGTTTCATCGGGCTGGACTTCGCGATTCGACGGTTCGGCGAGCAAGGATCCCGCGGCGACGGCTGTCGGTTCGATCTTCATGATTCCCTCTGTCATGCAACGTGTGAGGGCAGTGTGCGTGTCGAGAGTTAGGCGTACGTGAGCGCCTGGCATCCGGGATGCTCCCATCGACAGGACCATGAAACGAGCCATTCTGTTCGGCGCCTTCGATCGTCACAACGCCGGCGACATGCTGTTCGCCCATGTCGTCGCGCGGCTGCTGACGCAGCGCATGCCCGCAATGGAACTCGTGTTCGCCGGACTCGCACAGCGCGATCTGCGTGACTGCGGCGGTCACAGCGTGACGGCGCTCGCCGAGGTAGCCGCGCGCTGGCGCGACGAGCCCGTGACCGTGATTCACGCCGGCGGCGAGCTGCTCACCTGCGACGCCTGGCAGGCCGCCGTCATGCTGACGGAGGCGGGCGACACGCAGCGCTGCATCGCGCGCTTCGAAGCGCGGGACGACGAGCGTCGCGCGTGGGTGCGCTCCATGCTCGGCATCGACGCTTGCGCGCCCTACGTGGTCGGGCGCGAGACGTTTCCGCACGCCGCGTCGATCGTCTGCAATGCAGTCGGCGGCGTGAAGCTCGATGCGCTCGCGCCCGCCCTGCGCGTTGAAGTGCTCGACAAGCTCCGCAGCGCCGATGCGCTCGCCGTGCGCGACGCGCAGACGCAAGCCGCCTTGCGCCAGGCGGGCATCGAGGCGCGCCTCATTCCGGATCCGGTTTCGTTGCTCGCGGCGCTTTTTGACGAGCGCATTCAGGCGCACGCGAAGCGCGGCGAGGTGGCCGCGCTGCGGGGCGCGTTGCCGCAGGGTTATCTCACCGTGCAGTTCAGCGCGGATTTCGGCGACGACGCCACGCTGGCCCGCATCGCCCGGCAACTGGACCGGCTGGCCGAGGCGTGCGGCAGGGGCATCGTGTTGTTCCGCGCGGGCGCGGCGCCTTGGCACGACGAACTCGCGGTCTATGAGCGGACCGTGCGCCATATGAACTGCCGGACGGTGAAAATCTTCGCGTCGCTGGATGTGTGGGATATCTGCGCGCTGATCGCGCTGAGCGAAGGCTACGCGGGCAGCAGCCTGCATGGCCGCATCATCGCGATGGCGTATGGCTTGCCGCGCATGAACATCCGTCACGGAGAAGCCGAAAAGCAGCAGGCGTACGCGTCCGCGTGGGACGAAGCCAACGTGGGCGTCGAGCCTGTCGAAGACCTGTGCGACGCGATGCTGGAAGCCCTGAAGTCCGACCGCGAGGCCCTCGCCCAACACGCGGCGACCCTCGCGCGAGCCTACCAACAGGCGTTCGACGACCTCATGCCGCGCATCTGAAGCAAGCCGCTACGGCTGAGCGGTGAAGTCCAGATACGCCTTGACGGCGGGCGCCCGTTCAAAGCGCCTGTACATCATCGCGACTTCGGAAGGTACCGGCTTGCCCGCGATCTCCCGATACTCGACACCCGGCACCACCATGCATTGCGCCAGCGAGCGCGGCACGACCGCGACGTCGCCGCCGAGCGACACGTGCGCGAGCACGGCCGCGAGCGTACCCGGCTGGGCGACGACGCGTGCCGTGAAGCGTCCGCGCCGCGCCACGTCGAGCGTGCCGGACTCCTGTTCCGGCACGACGAACGACTGATCCTTCAACTGCGCGGGCGCAATGACGGAAAAGGCGGCGAGCGGCGAATCGGCGGGCAGGGCGACGAGGAAGGTATCGCGATGCACCGTGCGCAGATCCACGCCTTCGGGCCAGGGCACGGGCGGGCGCACATAGGCGACGTCGATGCGTCCTTCGAGCAGCAGCGCGCCCGCCTCGCGCATGACGATCTCCTCGATGCCGATCTCCACGAGCGGAAAGCGCTCGCGAAACCCGCGCACGGCGGCGGGCAGCACGCCTGCGTAGACGGCCGAGCCCACGTACCCGACGACGATCCGCCCCAGTTCGCCGCGTTCCGCGAGCGCGGCCCGTTCGGCGCCGCGCGCGAGATGCGCCAGCGCACTCTCGGCTTCGCCGAGATAAGCCTCGCCGGCGGCCGTCAGCGCGACCGAACGCTTGGTGCGGTGAAACAGCCTCGCGCCGAGCAGGCGCTCGGCTTCCTGGATCTGCTTGGTGAGCGCGGGCGGCGCGATGCCGAGTTCCTCGGCGGCGCGCGCAAAGTGCAGATGCCGGGCAACACTCAGGAAACAGCGCACGTGACGCAATTCGACAGCCATGTTTCTATTTAACAATTCAGTAATTAAGTCGAGATTCTATGTCAATGACAGGAAACACTGCCGCCTTTAGCATCGTCGGGAATCTGGCCTCACTGCACCGTCCATGTCCGACACGATCCGTAATCCCCGTTTCGTCCTGCTGACCGCATCGGCGACCTGTGCGCTCATTACGCTCGATACCAACGTCGTCGCGGTGGCGCTGCCTTCCATTGCGCGCGATTTCCACGCCGGTTTCGCCGACATCGAATGGGTCGTGAGCGCCTATATGGTCGCGTTCGCCGCCTGCCTGCTGCCGGCCGGCGCGCTGGCCGACCGCGTCGGCCGCAAGACCATGCTGATTGCCGGGCTGGGCGTCTTCATGCTCGCGTCGCTTGGCTGCGGGCTCGCGCCCTCGGCGGCGGCGCTGAATCTCGCCCGCGCGGCGAAGGGCGTCGGCGCCGCGATGCTGCTGACCTCGGCGCTCGCGATCATCGCCAACACGTTCCACGAAGGCGCGGCGCGCGCCCGCGCCTGGGCCGTGTGGGGCACCTGCATGGGCGTGTCGACGACGATTGCGCCGCTGGTCGGCGGCGTCATCACGCAATGGGCGGGGTGGCGCTGGATTTTCCTGATGAACCTGCCGATCTGCGCGGTGCTGGCGGCCTGCGCGTGGCGTGGTATCCGCGAGTCGCGCAACCCGCACGCCGGGCCGCTCGATCTGGCGGGAAGCGCGCTGTTCGCCGCCGCGCTGGCGCTCGGCATCTGGGCGCTGATCGACGCGCAAGCGGACGGCTGGGCCGACTGGCGCACCGAATCCCGCCTCGCCGCCTGCGCGGTGCTGTTCGTCCTCTTCGTCCGCGTGCAGCGCACCCGCGCTCACGCGATGATCGACCTGACGCTGTTCCGCCAGCCGCGCTTCGTCGCCGCCGTGCTCGCGATGGCGGGTTACGCCGCCTGCGCGCAGGTGATGATGACCTTCCTGCCGCTCTATCTGCAAAACGCGTTCGGGCTGCCGGCGGTGCGCGCGGGCATCGGCATGCTGCCGTTTGCGATTGCCATGGTGATCGGGCCGCACATCGGCGCGGCGCTCAGCCGGCGTGTGCCCTCGATGACGCTGCTGTCGCTCGGCCTCGCGACCATCGGCGCAGGCAACCTGCTGACAGCGCTGTTCGCCGGCCTGTCGAGTTATGCGCTGATCGCGGTCGGCATGATCGTGACCGGCCTCGGCGCGGGCGTGCTCAACGGCGATACCCAGAAGGCGATCATGGCGTGCGTGCCGCCGAACCGGACCGGCATGGCGTCGGGCATCAGCACGACGACGCGCTTTACCGCCATCGTCACCTCGGTGGGCGTGCTGGGCGCCGTGCTGGCGACGCGCACGCACGCCGCGCTCGATGCCCACGCGTTCGCGCTCGCCGATGCCCGCACCGTTCTCGACGACACGTTCCTCTCGCGTCTGCTGGCGGGCGATCTTGCGCACGCGGGCGCGAGCCTGGGCGGCACGGCCGGGGCCATGGTCGTGCATATTGCGCGCGAGAGTTTCGCGAGCGGGTTCTCCGCTGCGCTCGGCGTGGCCGGCGCCTGCGCGCTGATTGTTGCGGCAGCGGTGTGGTTGCTTGCCGGCATCACGCGAAGCGACACGCAAGCGAAAGCTGCCGGAGAGACTCAATCAGCTATGTCTGAATAAGCAGGCACGGGTCTTACGGACACATGCGGTCCACGAGTAGGATGGGAGCCTCGCGCGCATATCGTGCAGGTCTCCCCATGAACGGCATAACGAAACTTCTGAAGTCAGAGACGATCAATTCGCATCGCGTGACGATCGAATTCATGCGCGCGCTCTGGCATCTGCGTTCGCTGTTCACGACCTTCCTGCTGATCTTCGTCGCGCTTTGCGTCGCGATGCATTACCTCGGCGCACCCATCGATACCCTCACGCACCTGAAAACGTCGTTCGGGGAGACGGTGTATTTCTGCGGCGTGACGGCGTTGACCATCGGCTATGGCGACGTGGTCGCGACCACCGGTCTCGGACGCGCGCTGGCCGTGCTGATCGGCATGTTCGGCGTGCTTGTCATGGGCGTGATCACGGCGGCCGCGGTATTCTCCGTCCAGCGGGCGACGCAGCAAGCCCGCTCGTGACGTTTCATCACGTGTAACGGAGCGAACTCGCCATGGACAGCCTCGCAGGAAAGACGGTCGCCATCACGGGCGGCTTCGGCAGCCTCGGTCTCGCGACGGCGCGCGTGCTCGCCGGGCGCGGCGCGCGCATCGCGCTGATAGGCAAGAGCGCGAGCGCGCAACCGTTGCCGGCTGAACTCGCCGACGCATGCAGCATCACCGGCATCGACCTGGCGGATGCGCAGTCGGCACGCGAGGCCATCGAGCGCATCGTGCAGCAGACCGGCGCGCTGCATGCGCTCGTGAACGTGGCCGGCGCGTTCCGCTGGGAAACCGTCGCGGACGGCAGCGTCGACACCTGGCAAACCCTGTTCGATGTCAACGTGAAGACGGCGCTGAACGCGTCGAAGGCCGCGCTCGATGCCCTGAGCGCGCAGGAGCACGGGCGCATCGTCAATATCGGCGCGCTCGCGGCGCTGAAGGCGGGGGCGGGGATGGGCGCGTATGCGGCGTCGAAGGCGGCGCTGATCCGCCTGACCGAAGCGCTTTCGGAAGAACTCAAGGATCGCGGCATCACGGTGAATGCTTTGCTGCCGTCGATCATCGATACCGTGCCCAATCGCCGCGACATGCCCGACGCCGACTTCACGCGCTGGGTGAAGCCCGACGAACTCGGCGCGGTGATTGCGTTCCTGTTGTCGCTCGATGCGCAATGCATCACGGGCGCGGCGATTCCGGTAGCCGGGCGCGTTTGAAACCCGGCTTAATCAGCGCGACTGCGCCTTGAAGCCCTCGCCCTGCATGCCGGCGCGATCCACCGCCGCGATGCGATTGCGACCATTGTCCTTCGCCTGATACAGCTGCGCGTCGGTCAGATTGATGAACGTGGGCACGTCGATGCGTTCGCCCGGCAGCACCGTGCCAACGCCAAAGCTCGCCGTCACCTGCTGGTTGTGCGGCGAGCGCACGTGCGGGATGGCTGCGTCGGCGATCATCGTGCGGCAGCGCTCGGCGATGCGCATCGCGGTTTCGGCGTCGGTGTCCGCGAGAATCAGCGCGAACTCCTCGCCGCCGAAGCGTCCAAGAAAATGCTGCGGACCCGCCGCCTCGCCGAGCACGCGCGCGATGCGTTGCAGACACGCGTCGCCTTGCAGGTGGCCGTAATAATCGTTGTATGACTTGAAGAAGTCGATGTCGATCATCACCAGCGACAGCGGCTTGCCCGACGCCCCGGCCGCTTGCCATTCGCGCGCCATCACGTCGTCGAAGCGGCGGCGGTTGCCGACGCCCGTGAGACTGTCGCTGAACGAGAGACGCTCCAGTTCCGCCTGCATCTGCGCAAGCTTTTCCTCGGTGCGCTTGCGTTCGCTGATGTCGAACATGAAGCCGATCAGCGCTTCCACCTCGCCATTCTCCTTGCGCACGACATGCACGACGTCGCGCAGCCAGACATAGCCGCCGTCGCGAGTGAGCGCGCGGTAGTCGGCTTCGTGATCCGTGCCCGCCTGAGACTGCGCAACGCAGAAGTTGACGACGGCTTCACGGTCGTCCGGATGCATGCGCTCGGCCCAGTCGGTGACCGTCTTCCACGTCGACGGCGCCCAGCCGAGCAGCGTCTCGATTTGCGGGCCGATATAGGTGAACGCCATGGTCGCCCAGTCGATCTTCCAGGGAATCGCCTTGGTCGATTCCAGCAGCGTGCGGTACACCGCGTGATCGTCCTCGCCGAGCGCGTGTCCGGATGGCGCAAGGGAATCTTCGTGACGCAGGAAAGCGGCCTGGAGCGGGCCTTGGGAGGAATCGGAAGTCATCGTGTCGGTCGGCGTCGAAGCCGGTTATTTTTGTTCTGTGTCTTATCGGCACGGGCGGCGGCGTTCTGAAGTTTCCGCCATCGGCAGCCTCGCTTTCGGAATTTGCCAATGTGCATTTGGCGCGGGTCTGCTTATGCTACTTCACGTAGCTCACGCTACACAAAGGTGGTCTCGAGTTTGGGCCCCTGCTCACGCGGGGCCCGTTTTTTCTCTCGAGCAGACTCGCTGCGGCGTGTCACGTGCCGTGCGAGACCACGAAGTGCATGACGTCCGTGCGGGCTTCGTCGAAGCCCGCTTCGCAATAGGCAAGATAGAGGCGCCAGGTGCGCATGAACGCCTCGTCGAAGCCCAGCGCGCGCACCGCGTCCGCGCGCGCTTCGAACGCGCGGCGCCAGTGGCGCAACGTGCGCGCGTAGTCCGGGCCGAAGGAGAGTGTGGCGTGTGCGTGGAGTTTCGCGCGTCGCGCGGCGCGAACGAAGCGTTCCGGGCTGGGCAGCATGCCGCCGGGAAAGATGCTCTCGCGGATGAAATCGCTGGAGGCGCGGTACGCGGGAAAGTGCGCATCGCCAATGGTGATGGACTGCACCAGCGCCTGCGCGCCCGGTTTCAGGCAGCGTCGCAGCATGCGGAAGTAGGCCGGCCAATACGCTTCGCCCACGGCCTCGAACATCTCGATGGAGACAATCGCGTCATAGCGGCCGTGCAGGTCGCGGTAGTCGCGCAGTTCGAACTCGACGAGACCGGTCAGACCCTCGCGCTGGGTCTGTTCGAGCGCCCAGGCATGTTGCGCGGGCGAAATCGTTACGCCATGCACGTGAATGCCCTGGCGCGCTGCGTGCCGCGCGAAACCGCCCCAGCCGCAACCGCTTTCGAGCACCTGCATCCCGGCGCGCAAGCCGAGTGTCTCGATAATGCGCTGGTACTTCCGCTCCTGCGCCGATGCGAGGGAACGATGCGCGTCGCCTTCGAAGCAGGCGCTCGAATAGGTCATCGTCGGGTCGAGCCAGAGCGCGTAGAAGTCGTTGCCGAGATCGTAATGCGCGTGGATGTTGCGGCGGCTGCCGGCGCGCGTGTTCAGCCGCAGGCGGTGTCGCAGCGTGTTCCACCCTTGCGCCAGCACGCCGCCCACCACTGTGCGTTGCAGCGCCGCCTCGTTGCGGAGCGCGAGGCGCAGCACGGCGCACGGGTCCGGCGTGTCGAGCCAGCCATCGCGATACGCCTGCGCAAAGCCGATGTCGCCCGCGCGCAGGATCGCCCGGCAGGCGCGCCAGTCATGAATGTAGAGTCGCGCGGCAGGCTGCATCAACGGGTCGCCGAAGACGCACCGGTCGCCGTCCGGCGTCACGAGCACCAGATGGCCGACGCGAATGCGCCGCAGCAGACCCATAAAGCACCGTGCGGCGAACGGCATGGCCGTTTGCGCGGAGAATGACCGCAGCAAATTCATGATCGGACCTTGTTGTTGGATTCGTTCGTATGGTTTGGATCGGCTTGACTCGGCGGATGCCGGCCATGGAAAGGCACGCGCTTGAGCCAGAGCCTGAGCGCCTGCCAATGAATCCGCACGATGACCCCGGCGGCGAGCAACGGCTGACGCAACAGCGTGCGCCATGCCAGCGCGGCGGTGAGCGGCCGCGCATCGAGACCCAGTGCGGTCCGGATCAGCAGGCCGTCCGGGTCGCGGTAGTCGATGGCCAGCGAAAGATGCGCGCCGCGCCGGCGCACCCGGAACGTGTAGTCGCCGGTGACGTCGCAGAAGGGCGAGACATGCAGGGTCTTGCGGCACGTCAGCTCGGTGCCCGCCGTGATGACGGCATGATCCGGCGCGCTCAGCAGATAACCGCGACGCTCGCCGAAGGTATTGCGCACGTCGGCGTAGAGCGCGCGCAACGCGCCCGCCCGATCATGGCAGAACCAGAAGCTCACCGGATTGAAGCCACGGCCCAACACGCGCGGAATGGTCAGCAGCCGGATGACGCCATCGGCGGGAATGCCGGCCTCGGCCAGACGCGCGCGCATCCAGTGTTCGAGATTGCTGCCGTCGCGCGGACCATGGTCGCGTGTGAACAGCGCAAAGAGCCGCGTCCGGTCGATGCCGAACCAGCTGCTTTGCAGCGCGTCGAGCCCGGCGACGTCGCATTCCACGTAACACACCGGATAGTCAAAACGATGGTGCGCGGGGCGCAGCCGTTCGTGCATCACGCGGCCTGTCAGCAGGCGAGCCGTCGTCATGGCTGCGCCCAGGCCGGCGTCACGCCGAAGTCGCGGGCCACGCGCAACGCCGACTTCAGCCCATCTTCGTGGAAGCCATAGCCGGTCCAGGCGCCCGCATACCACGTGCGGCGCGTGCCTTGCAGCGTCGGGAGATGCGCTTGCGCGTCGATGGCCGCGAGGTCGAGCAGCGGATGTTCGTAGTCGTAGCAGCCGAGCATCGTGCCGGGCGCGGGTTCATCGACGGGATTGAGCGTGACGACCAACGGCGTCTTGAAAGGCAGCGGCTGCAGCTGGTTGAGCAGATAGCTGACGCAGACCGGCGCGGCGTGTTCGTCGGCGTCTTGCGCGCGTGCGCCGCCAAGATAATTCCACGCCGACCACACCCGGCGGCGGCGCGGCAGCAGCGCCGGATCCGTATGCAGCATCGCCACATTGCGTCGGTAACGCACTGCCCCGAGCAGCGCGCGTTCGGCGGCAGAGGCGTCGTCGAGCAGGCGCAGGCTCGTCGGCGCGTGCGTGGCGAGCACGACGGCATCGAAACGCTCCGGACCGCCTTCATCCGTCATCACCGCGACGCCCTCGTCATCGCGCCGCACGCCGCGCACCGGCGTGTTCGTCCGCACGTCGTCGAGCGTGGCCGCGATGCGGCGCACATAGTCGCGCGCGCCGCCCGCCACGGTTTTCCATGGCGGCCGGTCGTTGACCTGCAACAGCGCGTGATTGAGGCAAAACCGCAAAAAGGTGGCGGCGGGAAAGCGCAGGACGTCGCCGGCGGCGCTCGACCAGATGGCAGCGGCCATCGGCAACAGATAGCGGCGCTGGAACGGCGCGCCGTAACCGTGCTCGGCGAGCAGTTCGCCGACCGAGCAGCGGTTGGCGCTGGCGTGCTCCAGATGCCGCGGCGCGGACGCGTTGAAGCGCAGGATGTCGCGCAACATGCCGATGAACGACGGCGAGAACAGATTGCGTCGCTGCGCGAAGACGGTGTTCAGGTTCGTGCCGGCCCATTCGAAGCGTCCGCCATCGAGCGACACGGAAAACGACATCTCGGTGCGGTGCGCGGCGACCCCCAATTCGTCGAACAGCGCGATGAGATTCGGATAGGTGCGGTCGTTGAACACCAGAAAGCCCGTATCGACGGGATGCCGCTCGCCGTCGAGCGTCACGTCCACGGTATGCGAATGGCCGCCGAGATAGTCGGCGGATTCAAAGAGCGTCACACGATGCGCACGCGCCAGCAGGTACGCGCTCGCGAGACCGGCGATCCCCGCGCCGATCACCGCGATGCGCTGTCCTGCTTCTGTCGATGGCTTCATGCTGCGGGTCTCCTCGCGCGCAATGCTCTTGCGGAAGATACGCAGCAGCTTCGTGTCCGGATGCATCCGGCGCTAGTCGCGCTGGCCGGGGCTCTGAAACCCTGGCTGCCCGATCTGCTCGGGCGATTGCGGCACGCGCCGGAAGCGCGCGGTGTCGTAGCCCATCGAGTCGAGGCGGGCGAGCAGCGAACGGTAGACGTCGTCGCTCATGGTCGGCTCGCGGGAGAAGATCCAGCCGAGCTTCTTGTTCGGATAGCCGAGAATCGTGTAGCGATAGTCCGGGTCCACGTACAGCGTCATCTGCGTCACGTGCACCGGCCAGAACGGCTGCACGCTCCATTCGCCGCCGTTGCTGCCGGGCTTCACCGTGTCGACGAAATGGTGCGTCGTTTCCTTTTCCTCGAAGCCATTCTTTCGACCATGAAAGACGTCGTCGATCTTGCCGTCCGGCCGCAGCGACCACTCCACATGCGTGCCCACGTAATCGCGCTCGGCGAAGTAGGGAATGTTCGCGATGACGTACCAGCGCCCCATGTAGCGCGGCAAGTCGACAGGCACGGTGCGGAGCGGCTGATCCGCGCGCGGATTCGGATTCGGGGGACTGGAGCACGCGGCCACGGCCGCGACGACGCCCACTCCGATCAACGCCACAATGAGCGCACGCTTCATGATCTGACCTCCGCGACAGGTTTTTCGAGCAGATAGTGCGCGACGCCCCATTCGCCGCCGCGCGCGTAGCCGAACAGTTCCGCGACCGCCATGTAGAACATGCGCCAGCGCTGGAACCAGACGGCGGCGGCGTCGCCATAGGCGTCGCGCAGGATCGGCATGATGCGGGAACGGGCGGCGTCGAGGGCGGCGAGCCACTGGTTGGCGGTGCGCTCATAGTGCGTGCCGTCCAGCCACCATTGCTGCGTGACGCGCAGATCCTCGTCGAAATGCCGCAGCAGGGACGCGGACGGCATCGTGCCGCCGGTGAAGAAGTAGCGCGACATCCAGTCGCTGCCGTCGCGCGACGTGAAGTGATAGGCAAGCGTCCGATGCGCGAACAGATGGACGAACAGCAGCCCGTCGGCGTTGAGCCAGCCTGCTATCTTGGCGAGCAGGCGCCCGTAGTTCTTCATGTGCTCGAACATCTCGATCGACAGGATGCGGTCGAACGGTGCGTCCGCGCCGCGTGTGAAGTCGAATTCGAAATCGACGATATTGCCCGTCACCACCCGCAGGTTGCCGACGCCGCGCTCGCGCGCCCGCGCTTCGATGAACGCGCGCTGGCCGTGCGAGTTCGAGAGCGCCACCACTTGCGCGCGCGGATAGCGTTCGGCGATCCACAGCGCAAGCGCGCCCCAGCCGCAGCCGAGATCGAGAATGCGCTGGCCATCGGCGAGACGGGCGCGCTCCGCGTAGAGCTCGAGCATCGCCTGTTCGGCCTGCAGCAGCGTTTCATCGCCGCACGGATAGTAGCTGCACGAGTACTTCAGGCGCGCGCCGAGATGCGCCTCGAAGAAGGCGTCCGGCAACTCGTAGTGCTGTGCGTTGGCCGCCTGCGTTTCGATGGCGATCGGACTTGCGCGCAGTTCGCCCACGAAGCGCTCGAAGGCCTGCTCGCGCAGGGCGGCATCGTCGGCGTGCTCGTCGGCGAGACGGCGGCGCATCAGCGCGCGCATGCCGGCGCGCATCAGCACATCGGGAACCCAGCCACGCTCGCAGGCGCGGAGGATCCAGTTTTCATCCAGCGCCGGCATGGCGTTGGCAAGCGTGCGCGATTCCGGGACGGTGGAGGTCATCGTGTCGGGGTCTCCTTGTCAGGCTCTGTCAGGCGCGTTTCGGCGGCCACGGCACCAGCACGCTCGTGGTGCGCATGTAGTCGCGATAGCCGTCGCGCGTCGCGGCCAGGCGTGCTTCGAGAATCGGAATACCCGAAACCTTCAGCAGCAGCCACGCCATCAGCACAGGCGGAGCAAGCGTGACCCACGCCCACGGCAGCCCGATGGAAAGCGCCGTGTACGCCAGCCAGTGCACGCATTCGAAGAAGTAGTTCGGATGACGCGAGTAACGCCACAAGCCTTCCTGGCACACCTTGCCGCGATGGGCCGGATCGGCGGCGAAACGCTTTAGCTGCCTGTCGGCAACTGCTTCGCCCGTGACCGCGACGATCCAGATCGCGATGGCCGCGACGATGTTCCCCGCGCTCGCCGGCTCGACGGCATAGGCGGGCACGAAGAACGCGGCCGCGAGCAGCATCGAGATGACGGCCTGCAACTGGAAGAACCAGAACATGTTGCGTGCGGCGCGCTTGCCCCAGCGTTCGCGGAATGCGTGGTAGCGCGGGTCTTCAGGCTTGCCGTGATTGCGGCGCCACAGGTGCAGCGCGAGGCGGCCGCCCCACAGCAGGCCGCCCAAGGCGACGCACGCGCGATTGAGTGGCGCACCTGTTGCGCTCGCGGCGATGAACAGCGCGACGATGCCGAGCGTGGCGGCCCACACCGGATCGACCATGCCGGCGTTTTCGGTGCGGAGTTGCTGGAGCCATGCGGCCGCGAAGACCAGCACGAGTCCGGCGACCACGATGACGAGTGTGACGATGAAGGGCATGGGCGAATCCATATCGATGCTCTCATTGAGCAATACGGATGCCGCGCGTGTCTGGATGCGGTTCGCCGCCGGCGAACGAAAAGTCGACGTCTCCCGTGCAAGGGACTTTCGCAGTGACGCCGTGACGCGCGGCGGAGCGCGGCTGCGCTCACGCCCGCCCTGCAATAAAGCGCGTCAGGTTGTATGCATGGCGCCAGTGCCGAGCACCGGACCGGTCGGCGCGCCCGTGGGCGAACCGCCCGACGGTTCGTCGGACACGGCGAGCACGGCCTGCGCATTCAGCTGCGCCATGATCTCGGGCGGCAAGGACATGGTCGCGGGCTGGTCGGACGGAAACACGCCGAGCGGGATCGGCTTGGCGTTCGGCGGGATCAGCCACAGTTCCGTCGTGCGCCCCGCCGGCAGGGAGACGCGCGCAGCGGGTATCACGACCATGCGTGCGCGCCGCACGTCGACGGTTGCCGTCCAGTGCGGGACGCCGTCCTTGGGCGCGATCGACGCGACCATGTACTCGCTCGACGCGGCCGTGGTGGCTGGCGCCTGCGTCGTCTGGCGCGTCCAGTTGAAGTTCACGCCGAGCAGCACGAGCGCGGCGACGCTCGCGCCGATGGTCAGCCAGCGCCACAGGCTCAGGCTGTCCCACCAGCGTTGGCCGGGCGCCTGGGCAACGTCCGCTTGCGGCGACAGGAAGCCCAGGTCGCGGCGGATGCGCGTCCAGACGCGCGCGGGCGGCTCAATCGGGCCGATATCCTGCGCGAGCGGCGCGAGCCGTTGCTGCCATGCGTCGAGCAGGCGTTGCAGGGCGGCGTCGCGCGTCACGTCGGCTTCGAACGCCGCGCGCTCGTTCGCGTCCAGCACGCCGAGTGCGTACTCGGCGCAGCGCAGATCGTCGTCGTCGCGAAGGGGCGTGTTCATTGTTCGAGGCAGGTCTTGAGCTGCATCAGGCTGCGGCGGATCCAGCTCTTCATCGTGCCGAGCGGCACGGCGAGACGCTGCGCGAGTTCGCTATAGGTTGCGCCGGTGAAAAAGGCTTCACGGATCGCGCTTTTCTGTTGCGCTTCCAGCCGGTCCAGACAGAGTTCGAGGCGACGCCGTTCTTCGTTCCATTCCGCGGCGGCAGCGGGCGTGGGCGCTTCGTCGGCGAGTTCAGGGGTTTCATCGTCGCCGAGCAGTTCTTCGCGATGCTGACGCAGCCGGTCGATCGTGCGATTGCGTCCGAGCGTGATGAGCCACGTGATGGCGCTGCCGCGCGCGGGATCGAACGTGTCCGCGCGGCGCCAGGCGCTGGCATAGACGTCCTGCAGGATGTCTTCCGCTTCGGCGCGATCATGCACCATGCGCACGATGACGCCGAACACACGCGCCGACGTGTCCCGGTAGAGCGCGGCGAAAGCCTGCTCGTCGCCGCTGGCAACGCTCACGAGCAACCGGTTCGCGCGTTCGCGGCGCTCGCGGTCGGCATCGGCGGAAGGTTCGGTGCTGCCTGCAAAGGGGTCCGTCATGGGCAGAAAGGGCCGCGCTGCGCTCCAGGCTGGGTATGTCGCGCAATATAGCATTGCTGCCCGCCGTTCAGTCCCTGTCTCCATTTCGCTTTGCGCTCCGCCGCTCGCCTTCACTCCATACGGATGACGCGGCAAGCAGGATGCGCCGGAGCTTTCGCCGACGGCCGGAGACTAGCGTGGGCGCGACAGCATCGTGCCGCGGCAAGCGCTCGCGAGACAGCGGCACGCATAGAGTTGCTTGACGGCTGCGGTGCGGCGGCCATCGACGGTCAGACGATAGTCGATGAACAATTCCTGACCACGCTCGATTGGCGAGATGGCGCGGATGAACACGCGTTCGCCGTCCTGCTCCGCCTCGCAGTTCGGCGCGCAGCTGTGATTGAGCCAGCGCGCCGAGTTGCCGCCGCGTGCACCGTCGATCACGCTGCCGTCGTCGAGACCGAACAGGAATGTGTGGCCGTCCTCGGGGCTCGAGCGTGCATGCACGCGTTGCGCTTCCTTCCATGAAACACGCAGGCCTTTGTATTCGAGCAGCAGAGTGCCTGGCGACAGATCGGCGAGGGCGAAGACGCCCCGGCCATGAACGGGCGAAGTCCGGACAGTGATTCGGCGCATGGTGTGGCGGTTCGCGTTTGGGGACGATGAGTAATTGAGGGATGACGTTCGCGTCGTTATGATGTGGCCGTCATAAATCGCTGTCATCTGCCATGCCCGCAGTTTCCCTCCGCAAGAGCACAAAGCGCAAGCCGTCACGCGGCATGCTTGCGCGTTATCGGAACAGGATCGTCGAAGTGCTCGGGGAGGCACGCGGCCAGCGCGTGATGATACGGTCGATTCATGACGACGGCGTGGAGCGGCGCACGGCCGTCAAGTGGATCAACTTGATGCCGCTCGAAATGGAACTGTTCTGAAGCGTTCACCGCTAGCCGCGCAACAGGCCGCGCGCCTGTTCGAGCAATGCAGCCGCCGCGAGAAACTCCTTGCGGCCCGCGAGGGTGAGCGCGGCGGTCGCGGTGTCCTTGAAGAGCTCGTCGTTCGACACGGCGGGCGCCTTGGTGTCATTCACGCGCGCTTTCAGCAAGCGAAAATACGCCAGCGTTTCGAACGCTTCCGCGCGTTGCTCCGCGGGCGCGTCTGCCGCGATCAATTCCGCCGCGCCAGTCAATTGCGCGATGGCCTGTGCGTAGTCCGGGCGTTCCATCTGCGTCTCCTTGCTTCGTGGTGAATGGTGCGCTAGCCGTGTGCATGCCGGTGATGCACGTCCGGAAAATGTGCGTGCGTATGGGTGATCGGAAGATGCGCGTGCGGATGCGTATGCGGCTCGTCACCGTCGTAGGGAAAGTCGTGCTCGTGCCGATGATGCGCGTCGTGTGTGTGACGATGCGTGTGCGCGAGCGGCTCGTGCGTGTGTTCGTGCTCGTGACGTTCGCGCACGTGCAGCCAGACGCCGAACGCCATCAGCACGGCGGCGATCCAGAACAACGCGCCCGGCGCATGCGGCCAGATGGCCAGTGAGATCGCGACGCCGAACACCGGCGCAACGGAGAAGTACGCGCCCGTGCGCGCCGTGCCCAGGTGCCGCAGCGCGATCACGAACATCACGAGGCTCACGCCATAGCCGGCGAAACCGGTCGCCATGGCGGCGAACAGCGGCGCCGGCGCGGGCAGACGTGCGCCCAGCGCGAACGCGATGCAGAGATTCGTCACGCCCGCGACGAGCCCTTTCGCGCACGCGATGAGCGTGGCGTCCGCAGCCGAGATCTTGCGCGTCAGATTGTTGTCGATGGCCCAGCACGCGCACGCCAGCACGATCAGCAACGCGCCGCCCGGCAGGCCGCTGCCGCTCGTTGCATCCGGTTGCCAGGCGAGCACGACGCCGCCCGCGACGATCGCCGCCATGCCGAGGAACACTTGCCGGTCGACGTTCTCGCGGAACACGAGCCACGCGATGGCGGCGGTCAGCACGCCTTCGAGATTGAGCAACAGCGCGCTCGTCGAGGCGGGCGTGCTGGTGAGCCCGAGCATCAGCAGCGCGGGACCCGCGACGCCGCCCGCGACGATCGCTCCCGCGAGCCAGGGAAGCTCGCCGGCGCGCAATCCGTTCGAATGATTGGCCCCTGAACGCAACAGGATGACGCCGCTCAGGCCGATGCCGCTGCCCAGATAGAACAATCCCGCGACCATGAACGGCGGCACGCCGCCGAGCAGGATCTTGGCGACGGGCGTGGCGGCGCCGAAAAGCGCGGCGGCGCCGAGGGCGATCACGATGGCGGTGAAGCGGCTGGACATGGCGAGGCGGCCGGGGATTCGACAAAGGTTCAGTGTAGAACGCATCGTCGCGAGCGCGACTCCCTGCGCACGCTCATTTTTCTCTCATTCTCGCGGAGCAGACTCCCTTCATCGACAAACAAACAAGCAGTGAGGAGAGGACCATGAAAACGATCGGCGCAGAAAAAATGAAAATGCTCAAGAAAGTCATCCTCGCGGCCAAGCTGACCTTCGGCATCGCGACGGTGGCTTACGCGCATCCGTTCATCGGCGTGGGCATTCTCGGCGGGCCGGTGTTTCCGGTCGCGTCCAGCGCCCAGAGCGCGCCGCCGCTGCCCGTCTATCCCCGTGCGACGGATTCCGGCCCCGCGCCGCTGCCGCTCGATGCGCCTCCCGTCACGTATGCATCGCCGGTCATCGGCAACTTCGCGGCCATCATGGGCCATGCGAACAATGCCAACGTTCAGGGCGGTATCTGAAGCCGGCATGCGTGAATGAAGCTCACATACGCGTCAGAAACATTCGTTTGTGCCGCGTTGCGTGCGGCGTTAGGCTGAAGCGTTCCAGCTGATCGATTGCGTCCGCACATGACCGATTCCATCGACTACGCCGCCCTCGCCGATGCTGCCCGCGACGGCTACCTGAACCGCGTGATCGCGAACGTCAACGATCACGCCGTCCACCTGAGCGTGATGGACGCGCCTTACCGCTGGCATCTCCATCCGGATTCTGACGAGACGTTCATCGGCGTGGAGGGCACGCTGGTCATCGATTTCGAGGAAGGCGCGGTCGAGTTGCACGCCGGCGAGTTGCTGACGGTGCCGGCCGGCAAGATCCATTGCACGCGTCCCGGCGGCGCGCGCTCCGTCAATCTGACGGTCGAAAAGAAAGACGCCCAAACCGTGTTCTGCGAAGCGCCCGGCTAGCGCCGCGCCCGGGTTTCCAGATGTTCGACGAGACGTTGCGCCGCAGGCTGCAACGTGTCGAAATCCCTGAAGCAGATCACAAAGCGGCGCGCGGCGAAGTCGTCGGACAGCGGGACCGCCGCGATGCCGAGCGCCTCCCGGTAGGTGCCGGCCACTTCCATCGGCACGACGCTGATGCCCAGCCCGGCCGCGACGACGCGAAACGCCGCGTCGAAGCTCGACACGATCACGCGATACGACATCGACTTGCCCGCCTGCGCTGCTGCGCGCTGGAGCATCGTGTGAACGGCGGTGGCGGGCGGCAGGCCGACATGCTCGAACGCGAGCGATTCCTCGAAGCTGACCGAGCGCCGCCGCGCCAGCGGATGATCCGGCGGCACCGCGAGCGCCAGCCGGTCGTGCCGGTAGGTGCGGTGTTGCAGCCCGCGCAGATCGACGCTGTCCCAGCACACGCCCACCGACGCCACGCCTTCGCGCAACTGCCGCACGAGTTCGTGCGACAGCCGCTCTTCCACGTCCACCTTGATGTTCTGGTTGGCCGGCTCGCGCATGAACGACGCGATATCGTCGAGCAGCGCTTCCGCGATCGCCGATGCCGACGCGCAAATGCTCACGCGTCCGACCAGACCGCTGCCGAACGCGGCGACGTCGTTGGCGATGCGCTCCATGGTGAACAGCACGCTGCGCGCGTGTTCCAGCAGCGCGCCGCCGGCCGGCGTGGGTTCGACGCCGCGTCGCGAGCGCGTCAGCAGCGGCACGCCGAGCGCCGTCTCCAGCTGCGCGATGCGCTTGCTGATCGCCGACGGCTCGATATGCGCCTCCTGCGCCGCGCGCGCGATGTTCTGGTGTTCGCAGACCGTCACGAACAGGCGGAGGGTCTTCAGATCGATGTCGCGCATGGCGGGCGGAGGCTCCATTGAGGTTCCGGGCGTTCCGGAGACATTCCGAACCGGAAGCGTGGAGCTTCCAAATTACCGCTTTCTGGGCAATCGCGGAATGTCTAGAGTGGAACACATACAAAGAACACCTGGAGACGAAAGCTCATGTCCGCGTTCCCCCCACGCGCCGTGATCCGCGAAGTCGGTCTGCGCGACGGTCTGCAAAGCATCCCCACGATTCTGCCGACGGCGCACAAGATCGAATGGATCGCCGCCGCTCACGCGGCCGGCCAGCGCGAAATCGAAGTCGGCTCGTTCGTGCCGGCGCGCCTCCTGCCGCAACTCGCCGACACGGCCGAACTCGTCGCCTTCGCGAAGCGTCTGCCCGGACTGTTCGTGTCCGTGCTGGTGCCGAACCTGAAGGGCGCGGAACGCGCGCTCGACACACAGGCCGATCTCATGCTCGTGCCGCTTTCCGCCACCCACGCGCACAGCCTCGCGAACCTGCGCAGGACGCCGCACGAAGTGATCGACGAAGTGGCGCGGATGCGGGCGGCACGCGACGCGTCGGGAGCCAAGACGCTGATCGAGGGCGGTATCGGCACGGCGTTCGGCTGCACGCTTCAGGGCCGCGTCGATCCCGCCGAGGTGCTGCGCCTCATGCAGGCGCTGCTCGATGCGGGCGCGGATCGCGTGAGCATCGCCGATACCGTGGGTTATGCAGGTCCTGCCGCCGTAAGCCGGCTGTTCGAACAGGCGCGGCGCATCGCGGGCGAGCGCTTCTGGTGCGGCCATTTCCACGACACCCGCGGCCTCGCGCTCGCCAACGTCCATGCCGCGCTCGACACCGGCGTCGCGCGCTTCGACGCGACGCTCGCCGGCATCGGCGGCTGTCCGCATGCGCCGGGCGCGAGCGGCAACGCGGCGAGCGAGGACCTCGCGTTCATGCTCGCCGAAATGGGCATCGAGACCGGCATCGATCTTCCCGCCCTGCTGTCGCTGCGTGCGCAACTCGCGCACTGGCTCGAAGGCGAAACGCTGCACGGCGCGCTCGCACGCGCGGGCCTGCCTGTCACATTCGCACAACCCTCCGCAATCGAAGCCTGAGGACCTCATGACTCATTCAGCCCTGCCGCTCGACGGCATTCGCGTGATCGAATTCACGCACATGGTGATGGGACCGACCTGCGGCATGATCCTCGCGGATCTCGGCGCCGAGGTCATCAAGATCGAACCGCCCGGCGGCGACAAGACGCGCAACCTGCCGGGCCTCGGCGTGGGATTCTTTCGCTCGTTCAATCGCAACAAGAAGAGCGTCGTGCTCGACCTGCACACGGACGAGGGGCGCGAAGCCGCGCTGGAACTGATCGGCGGCTGCGACGTGCTGCTCGAAAACTTCCGTCCCGGACTGATGACGAAGCTCGGGCTCGACTACGACACGCTGTCGAAGTCGTACCCGAAGCTGATCTACGTGTCGCACAAAGGCTTTCTGCCAGGCCCGTACGAGAAGCGTCTCGCGCTCGACGAAGTCGTCCAGATGATGGGCGGACTCGCCTTCATGACCGGTCCGGCGGGCCGTCCGCTGCGCGCGGGAACGTCGGTGAACGACATCATGGGCGGCATGTTCGGCGCTATCGGCGTGCTGGCCGCGTTGCGCGAACGCGAACGCGACGGCCGCGGTCAGGAAGTGCAGAGCGCGCTGTTCGAGAACTGCGTGTTCCTGTCGGCGCAACACATGCAGCAATACGCGATGACCGGCGAAGCGCCGCCGCCGATGCCGTCGCGCGTGTCGGCCTGGAGTGTGTACGACGTGTTCACGCTCGCCGACAACGAGCAGTTGTTCATCGGCGCGGTGAGCGACAAGCAGTTCGTCACGCTGTGCGACGTGCTCGAACGGCCCGACCTCGCGCGCGACCCGGCGTTTGCCACCAACGCGATGCGCGTCGCGGTGCGCCCGGCGTTGCTCGCGCGGCTCGGCGAGATTCTCGCGTTGCATCGCGTGGACGAACTCGCGCCGAAGCTCGAAGCCGCCGGCATTCCGTATGCGCCCATCGTGCGTCCCGAGCAGCTGCTCGACGATCCGCATCTGAAAGCGAGCGGCGGCCTCGTGCCGATGCAGACCGACGACGGCGGCTCGACCGATGTCGTCCTGCTGCCGCTCACGATGGGCGGACGCCGGCCCGGCGTGCGGCAACCGCTTGCGGCGGTGGGCGAGCATACCGAAGAAGTGCTGGGACAGCTGACCAAAATGACGAAAACCGTTACGGCGTGATGCATCGCGACAGGCGCATATAACAAACCGCGCCGTCGCTTACAGAGTGGCATGGGTCCGTTGCCGGCCGCAACAACGAGGCAGTCACGGACGCACCAAGGAGACAAAGACAATGCAGCCCACCTTCAGCGCGGTCGCAGAGCCGCTCGCTTCTCCCGACATCCGCGTCGACATGACGCCCGGCGCGCAGATCTCCGCGCGCATGGACCGCCTGCCGATCACGCGGCATTTGTGGATGCTCGTGTTCCTCATCTCGCTCGGCGGCTTCTTCGAAATCTACGATCTCATCTTCACAGGCTATATCGCGCCGGGCATGGCGCGCAGCGGTCTGTTGCAGACCACCACGCATGCGTTCTTCGGCTTCACCGGCATCGCCGGATTCATCGCGGCGACCTTTGCGGGACTGTTCATCGGCACCTTCTGTTTCGGCTGGCTGCCCGACCGCTATGGACGCCGCAGCGTGTTCACGGTTTCGCTGCTGTGGTACTCGATCGGCTCCGCCATCATGGCGTTCCAGACCACGCCCGAAGGCGTGATCTTCTGGCGCTTCGTGACGGGCATCGGCGTAGGTGTGGAGATCATCACCATCGACAGTTACGTCACCGAACTCGTGCCGCAACACATGCGCGGCCGCGCGATGGCGTTCAACCAGACCGTGATGTTCGCCGCCGCGCCCGTCGCCGCGCTGCTCTCGTACTGGCTCGTGCCCGAGACCGTGTTCGGCCTCGATGGCTGGCGCATCGTGGTGCTGGCGGGATCGGTGGGCGCGGTCATCGTCTGGTTCATCCGGCGCGCGGTGCCGGAAAGCCCGCGCTGGCTCGCAATGCACGGGCGTACGGAAGCATGCGAACGCGTGGTCGGCAACATCGAGCGCGTCGTCGCGCGGCAATCAGGCGAGCCGTTGCCGCCGCCCGCGGCCTTCGTCGAACAGCCGTCGCATCGGCGTGCGGCGCTCGGCGAGCTGTTCAAGGCGCCGTATCGGGCGCGCCTCATCATGCTGATTGCCTTCAACTTCTGCCAGGCGATCGGCTATTACGGTTTCGCCAACTGGGTGCCGACGCTGCTCATCGGACAGGGCGTGACCGTCACGAAGAGTCTGCTGTATTCGTTCGTCATCGCCTTCGCATTGCCGCTCGGCCCGCTGCTCGCGATGTTTTATGCCGACCGCATTCAGCGCAAGTGGTTGATCGTCGGCGGGGCGCTCGTCGTGATCGCGAGCGGTCTGGCGTTCGGACAGATGAAGTCGCCGGTCGCGCTGATCGCACTCGGCGTGCTGATCTCGCTTGCGGGCCAGACCATCTCCGTGTGCTATCACGCCTACCAGACCGAGCTCTTTCCCACTGCCGTGCGCTGCCGGGCAAGCGGCATCGTGTATTCGGCGAGCCGCGCCGGCGCGATGATGTCGGGCTTCATCATCGCGTTCCTGTTGAAGGAGTCCGGCGTGCCGGGCGTGTTCGCCGGCATCACGGTGTGCATGCTGCTGGTGGCGCTGGCGATCGGCGTGTTCGGTCCGCGAACCAACGGCTTGCGGCTCGAAGAGCTGAATCACTGAACGCGCGTGCACACGCACTTTCAATATCTTTTCGATGCGCAGTGAGTTGAAAAGCTTTCCGCAACCCTGCGCAAGATTTCATTCGAACGCCGATGCAATCGGCTGGACACCAACGCTCACATCGAGGCGTCAAAGCGGGAACAACTTCTGCATCGTCTGCTCTAAGCGATGCGATGCGGTCAACCGACGCTCGCGCACTTCCTTCTTCTTCGCTTCCACGGCAAGGCCCATGCTGGTGCATCGATGCCTGAGGCCCGCCCAGTGGAGCATGCAAGTTCGAGCGCCATGAATACGCAACTCAGTGAGCAATGCAAGTCCCGCCTGTTCCGCATGAAGTTCGAACGTCCGGTCAAAAGCGTTGCGTTTGTCCTCGCGGACAGTCGTGAGGCGGCATGGCGTATCGGCAAGACGGTCATGGCGGTGGTGCATGGTGTCGGCATCCAGAATGTCGAACTGCACGGCATCCAGTCTTTCAGGGAGCTGGTGCGCACCGGAGTGAGTGAAGATCAGGATCTTCGCATCTTCGAACTCGCCACTTCAGGCGATCAGGTCGAACAGTGGTCGCACACGCCTTACTTCTTTACCGACGATGCTTCACTGCTCGGGAAATGGGCCGAACTGCGCGCCGACCTTGCGTCGGATGTCGCGCAAATGGTGCTTCGCCGCGCACGTTAGCTCTCGTTAGGCTTAAACCTCCACAGGCACACGCGATGCTTGCTGCAAGGGCAGGCGTCATGCACAGCGCAATTCGCTGCCGATCACGACGCTTCCTTGGGCGTGGTCCACAAGCGGCGGGGTGGCGCAATGATACGGTCATACAACCACAAGGGCTTCGTGCTCGAAGTCGCGGTGCAAGCGAACGGCCGGATCGTGCCTGTTCCGGTAACCGCGCATTATCTTGCCATTGTGACGATCAGTCGTTCGGGACGGCCCGTCACGGCGTTCTCGCCGCTGCGCGTCGAGAGCGAGCGCTTTCAGACCTTTGCTTCCGCGGAAGACGCACTGATGAGCGGGCACACCGCGGCGCGCGCCATGATCGACGAGTGGACTGAAGCTGCGGGCTAGGCGATTACGCAATCGCCCGAGCGGATGCTGATTGGCGTCAGGCGGCCACGCGCCGGTTCTGCTGACCTTCCTGGACGTCCGCGGCGGAGTCGAGCGCCGAATCGAGCAATGCCAGCTTGCGTTGCAGCGAGGCGACGCGCTGACTTTGCGACGGGACGAGATCGTACTCGGAATCGAGCTGTGCGACGCGCATGTCCCAGTAGCGGGAGGGAAGCCGGTCGGTCGAGGTATTGCGTTCGACGAAGTTCGCCAGGACCATCTCGAGATGCTGTAGCTCGCGCTCGGCGAACTGTGCCGGTCGACGCTGTCGGAATGCGGGGACGGAGACTGCGTTGATGCCTGTTTTCATGTAGAAGTTCCAGCCTGGTGCTCAGAGGCTACAATTTGAGCAAGGGATGTACCCCATTGACGTTTTGCGCGGCTTCGAGATGTTTCCAAATGAAAATGTCGGGTGAGCGATCTCGGGCATGCCGCCGTGGCAAGGGGCTGTCGGGCAGTTACAAATTGTCCGAGCAATTGCTCTAATCTTGGCCTTCAGTTAAGTTGCGGCGCTTGCACCTCCCGATACGGCTCCGCGCCATGCGGAAATTCTTCAATCGGAACGAGCGGAATTGAAATGCCTACCTGCGCCCGGCAATGTCGAGGCAGGAGGGTGTCCTGGACGGGCAAACTTGTGCTAATGCGACCGCCTGGGATTTTCACTGTTGCGATTATTTTTATAATGAGCCAGCATTATTTCTTCACCCGGAATGCGTCGGTCATTCAGGAAATCAAGAAATCGAAATCGAATGAATTGAATGAGAAAGGATATTGAAAATAAAAAAAGGAGCAGCCCCCTCTCGCGAAGCCGCTCCTTGCTGCAGTAAATGATCTCTCGGAGTTCTGCAGGCATGCGCCAGCTTATCAACGCTTGATGCCGGCTGGAAGTTCACCTGCCGCAATTAACTTCTCCTGGATGCGCAGCAATGGCGTCGTCCATGCGCAACAAGGGTGACGGGACGATTCAGGATCTGAAACGCGCGATGCCTTTTCTTGAAGAGCTTTGAAACTGATTCGCTGTCCATTATTAAAATCTGCAAAATATTATTGCGTCCACACTCTTGCCACATTCCGGCAACCGTCGAATAAAGTGAGTCCCAGTTTCACAAGGTCGAGTGGCCAGTAATTCAGCCGGCCAACCCCCGGAAAGCTTCCGCTTTAAAAGGACTTCGCACAATCATGAAAAGAACTCTCATCATCGCGGGTGTGCTGGGCGCATTCGCAGCGTCGGCGCAGGCGCAAAGCAGCGTCACCCTGTATGGCACGCTGGACGCGGGCCTCGTCTACGCGAACAACGAGCACGGACACAGCAACTGGGGAGAAGGCAGCGGCTCGCTTTCGGACACCTACTTCGGCCTCAAGGGCGTTGAGGATCTCGGCGGCGGCCTGCATGCGCTCTTCAAGTTGGAGAGCGGCTTCAACATCAACAACGGCCGCTACACCGAAAGCAACACGATGTTCAATCGCCAGGCCTATGTCGGCCTGCAACATGACCAGTTCGGTACGTTGACCTTGGGCCGCCAGTACGATTCAGTGGTCGATTACCTTGGGCCGTTTTCGGAGGCCGGCGCCGGCTTCGGCAACAACTTGAGCGCCCATCCGTTCGACAACGACAATCTCGACCATTCGTTCTCGATCAAGAACTCGGTGAAGTATCAAAGCGTCAACTACGCGGGCTTCAAGTTCGGCGGCCTGTATGGCTTCTCGAATGACGCGGGCCAGTTCTCGAACAACCGCGCGTGGAGTGCGGGCGCATCTTACGGCAACGGTCCGCTGAACGCCGCCGCCGCGTACCTGCAAGTGAACAACTCGCCCAACAATCTGAACGCGGCCGGCGCGGTGTCGGCAGGTCAGGGCAACAACGCCAACCTGACGGCGGAACTGCAGCGCACCTTCGGCGCCGCAGTGAACTACACCTACGGCCCAGCCACCGTCGGCTTCGTGTGGACCAACACGCACTTCGACAACCTGATCGCCGGGGCGCAGGGCGGCACGTCAGTCGCCATACCTGACGACGCGAACCTTCACCTGAACAACTTCGAGCTGAACGGCCGCTACATGCTGACGCCGGCGCTGAGCCTCAATGCCGCCTACACCTACACCGACGGCAAGGTGTCGGGCGCGCACGGCTCGGGCGATCCGAAGTGGCAAACCGTCTCGCTGCAAGCCGACTACATGCTGTCGAAGCGCACCGACGTCTATCTCGAAGGTGTGTACCAGCATGCTTCGGGTCAGCTCGGCGATGCCGGCGCGAACGTGGCGATGATCAACACGCTGTCGCCGTCGTCGACCGGCAACCAGGTTGCTGCAACGGTCGGCCTGCGCCACCGCTTCTAAGCGGAAACCTGGCGGTATCAAGCAAAAGCGGCCGCGCTCGAAAGATCGCGGCCGCTTTGTCATGCTGCGCTTGAAGGAAACCTATTCCTTCTTCGGCTCCGGGCCCCCGATGATCTGGCCGACGTCATACGCCGTACCGCCCGTGCCCGCCACGAGCCGCGCCAGCGCTGTAGCAGCCGTGTCGCGCCGCACGCCGCTCTCCGGCCGATACTGCTTCGGCAGCGCCAGATAGAAGGTGGCGCCGGCGTCGGGCGCGCCTTCCGCCCAGACCTTGCCGCCATGCCGCTCGATGATGCGCCGGACATTCGCGAGTCCGATGCCGGTGCCGTCGAAGGCATCGTTGACGTGCAGGCGCTGGAACACGCCGAACAGCTTGTCCACGTAGCGCATGTCGAAGCCGATGCCGTTGTCGCGCACGAAATACACGACATACCCGGCCAGTTCACCGCTGCCATCCTGTGCGCCGACATGAATCTCCGGCTGCGGACGCTGCGCGCTGAACTTCACCGCGTTGGACAGGACGTTCGTCAACGCCACATGCAGGAAGACATGGTCCGCTTCGATGGACGGCAACGCGTCCACCATCCAGCGCACGCGCGCGGACCATTGTTCGTCGATGTCGTTCTGGATCACGGTGTGGACGAGCGCGCGCACATCAACGGGATGCGGCCTCAATGCCGCGCGGCCCAGTTGCGCGAACGAGAGCAGGTCGTCGACCAGACGGCCGCCGAAACGCGCCGACGTCACCACGCGCTCCAGATAGCCGCGTCCGCGCTCGGAGAGCTTGTCGCCGTCGATCTGCTTGAGCAGGTCGGCGAAACTCACGATATGCCGCAGCGGCGCGCGCAGATCGTGCGAGACCGTGTAGGAGAACCCTTCCAGCTCGTGATTGGCGCGGCCGAGTTCGGTCGCGAGCTGGGCGATTTCCTCCGCGCGCCGCAACACGATGCCGAGCACCGCCGCGCGAAACTCGAGCGCGATCTCACGTTCAGCGGACCGCCACGGCAGCGAGCGGTTGCGCACCACGTCGGTCCATGTTTCGAAGCTCAGGCGCGGCGAGAGCGATTCGGCCAGCCCGGTGAGCTTGGCGCGCGGATCGCCGGCCCATTCGATGGTCTGTACCACTTCCTGGCGGAACCAGACGACGTAATTGCGATAGATCTTCGAGATCGACACCGCCAGGAAACCCGCGACGTCCGGCGAGCCGGCCAGCGCCGGACAGTCCTGCGATGCGTGGTCCGACATCACCACGTCCTCGCTCTGGTCATCGAGCCAGTCGACCAGCGCGGTCACCGCATGCTCGCCGGGCGTCACGCCGACCAGCGACGTGCGTCCTTCGAAGATCACCGCGGCCCCCGACGAGCGCGTGAAGCCGAGCAGGTCCGAAGGGTCGTTGACGAGCGCCTCGACGAAGCTGTCGGTATTCGCCATCGACGAAAGCAGCTTGGACAACATGCGCCGCAGTTCGAGCCGGTAGTGCGCCTCGTCCTGCGTCTCGCGCGCCTCGATCTGCAGCGATACGATCTGCGCGACGTGCTCGCACGCGGTGCGCACTTCGAAGGGCGGCAGACGCGGTGTCGCGTGGTGACAGGAGATCAGGCCCCAGAGCGTGTCGTTGACGAGGATCGACATCGACATCGAAGCCAGCGTGCCCATGTTGCGCATGTACTGCAGGTGAACCGGCGACACGCTGCGCAGCGATGCATACGTGAGATCGGTGGGCCGCTTTGTCTGCGGATGCAGCACGGGAACGAGCGGCGCGGCCTCGTAATTGGCGTTCGAGATCAGGCGGATGCGGTTCCTGCGATACAGCTCGCGCGCCTGCGCCGGAATGTCGGAGGCCGGGAAATGCTGGCGCAGATAGGACGGATAGCCGGGATCGACGGCTTCGGCCAGCACATTGCCGTGGCCTTCTTCGTCGAACTTGTAGACCAGCGTGCGACCGAAGCCGGTGATGCGCGAGATTTCCGTCGCGGCGAACTGGCACAGCTGTTCAACGGTGCGCATCGTCTGGACTTCGGTGACGAACGAGCGCACGAGCGGATAGATGGTCGAGAAGACATCGGCGGTGTCCTGTGCCGGCTCGGCTTCGACGAACAGCAGCCCGTCATGCCGATGCACGATGATCGCCATCGGACCGTGCGACGTCCAGCCATCGATCATCACGTTGCCTACGTGCAGGGCCATGCCGTCGCGCGACAGGTGTTTCAGGCTCGCGACCGCGCGCTCGCTGGCGGCCGGGCCGAGCACGTCGGACAGCGCGCGTCCCAGGCAGGCCTCGGGCGCGAGGTGCGCGAACGCGGCGACATTGCCGCTCACCTGCAGGATGTGGCCGTGCGCGTCCACGCTGAAGAACACGCCATGCGGCTGGATTCCACCAGGAATGTGGATCGGCTCGCGTGCGCAGTCGTCGACGGCGAGAGCGTCACGCGGGTCGGGGCGGGCCGTGCCGGCGGTGGAGGTTTTGTCCATCATCGTCCTGAATGCGGTCGGGCTTGTTGATCGCGCCGGTTGCGAAAAGCGGGATTCGGTTGGTCGGGCGGCATGCCGCGCACGGCATTTCGGCGTTTTCTACAGACGCTGCGATAATGCCGCGCGTCATTTCTACTCAATGGCCAACGAGTCTTCGAGCCATGACGCGGCAAGCGCAGGAATTGTTCCGCGAAGGGTGCGTTATGACCGCGTCATCGTACGATCGGACACATCTGCGGCGCAGACGCGGCTGATACCATGCGAAGCCCAATGACGATCGCCGGAGCGCGGCGCCGCATGCATGGCTCAGCTTGCCGGAAACCGCATCATACGGGGTTCGCGCCTTCTTGCCGCGACGTTGTCCACGACATTGCTGTGTATCGCGCCGATTCACGACGCCTGCGCGCAGTCCTGGCGCGACGTCGCGCCGCTTGCGCCGCCGTCTTCCGAGCGTCCGCGCGAGGCGCCCCGGCCGCCCCAGCCCGGCGACGACTCGCAGCGCGTCGCCATTCAGGATCTGCGTGGTCTGGCTTTCACGAGTGCGGACCCGGCGATGGCATCTGCTCCGCAGGCGGGCGCCGGCGGCGCGATCACGGCGGCGAATCTGCCGCTGCTGACGCCTGACTTTCTCGACCGCTTCTCCGACGACCTGCACCGGCCGCTCACCTTCGCGCGCCTCGCCGAGATTCGCCGCGCGGTGGTGGCGCGTTATCGCGAGGCGGGCCAGCCGCTCGTCGATGTGTACGTGCCCGAACAGGATGTGAGCGGCGGCGTCGTGAAGATCGTCGTGGCCGAATACCGGACGGGCCGCGTCGTGCCGAAGGGCAACCGCTGGTTTTCCGACGCGTTGCTCGAACGCGAGATGCCTCTGACGAGCGGCGCGCCGATTCGCGAGGCGGATGTCGCGTCCGGCCTTGCACTGCTCAATGCAAATCCTTACCGCCGTGTCGATGTGGTCTACGCGCCGGGCGCGGCGCTCAACACGACCGACGTCATCCTGCAAACCGAAGATCGCTTCCCGTTTCGGGTCTACGGCGGCTACAACAACGACGGCGTCCGCGCGCTGGGCCGCGACCGGCTTCTCGCGGGCTTCGACTACGGCAACCTGTTCGGCATCGACGCGCGCTTCAGCTATCAGATGACCGCGAGCAATGATCTTGTGAGCGGCAATCCCGATATCGAAGGGCGGCCGGATCGTGCGCGCTTCATCGCGCATGCGTTCAACTTCGTCGCGCCGCTGCATGACGGCGACCGCATCGAGTTGTTCGGCGTGTTTGCACAGAGCACGCCGCGCTTGCCGGACAGCTACGGGCAAACCGGCCTCAGCGCCCAGCTCAGCCTGCGCTACGACTGGCGCCTGCCGCCGCTCGATCACGCGGGCGCGTGGCAACAGCAGGTGCAGATCGGCTACGACTTCAAGCGCTCGAACAATGACCTGGAGTTCGGCGGCTTCCAGGTGTTCAACGCCAACACGCACATTCACCAGTTCGTGCTGGCCTACGATCTGTCGAACAGCGACGCGAGCGGCGACACGCATCTGAACGCCGCGCTGTACGCCAGCCCCGGTTACTTCGACGGCAGCAGCAACGACGTGGCCTACGACACCGCGCGCCTCGGCGCGAAGCCGCGCTACCAGTATGTGCAGTTGGCGGCATCGCGGGATCTGGCCATTGCGGCCACAGGGTTTTCGGTATCGGCGCGCGGACTGGCGCAGTGGACCGGGAGCACGCTGTTGCCGAGCGAAGAACTCGGCCTTGGAGGCGATGCCACCGTGCGCGGTTACGAACCCTACGCGGCGCAGGGCGACCGCGGCTGGAACGTGCAGACGGAACTGCGCGCGCCGGCGCTCACGGCGGGCATTGCGGCGGTGCAGCCCTTCGTGTTCTTCGATGCCGGGCACGTATGGAACCGCATCCCGGAGTTCGGCGAGGTCAACAATGCGTCGCTGGCGAGCGTCGGCGCCGGCATTCGCGTGCAGATGGGACGCTTCGTCAGCGTGCGCGGCACCTATGGTTTTCCGCTGCGCGCCGTGGTGCCCAACGGATCGAAGGCGCCCCTGGGCGAGATCTTCCTTGTGATCGGAAGCTAGGGACGCCTTCGTTCAACGCCTCAATGCGCCTGCTGCCACTGGAGTATCGGATGCGTGGCGCCGGCGGGCAACGCCCATACGCCGCCTGCCGGAATGTTCCAGTCCAGATAGTTCGACGCGTTGCTCATCTGCGCGGTGCTGAGCCCGTTGGAGTCGGGCGGCGCGGTGCCCGAGTTCGACGCGGCGGCGGTGGTGCGGATGGTGGTGTCGCGATTCCAGTAGACGTTGTTGTGGATGGCGCCCGTGTTGTAGCCCGCGATGCCGCCTTCCGGATCGCCCGGAGGCCCGCCGCCGCCCACCTGGCCGGTGGCGAAGGATTCGTTGATGACGCCGGTCGTGCCGTTGCTGTACACGAGTCCGCCGCCGCCGAAGCCGCCGACGCCGCCCGTCGCATACGACTGCGTGATGAGCCCCGAGTTGAACGCGACAAGTCCGCCGGTGTTGCCGTGCGTGCCGCCGCGCGTGAAGCCGGTCGCGTACGACTGCGCGATGGTGCCGTTGTTCACCCCGACGAGCCCGCCCGCCGCCGTCTGGTAGCCGACGTCCGCCGTGCTCGACGAGCGCGCGATGGTGCCGTTGTTGACGCCCGCGACGCCGCCCGCGCCGAAGCCGCCGAAGCCGTTCTGCGAGACGCTGCCGGTGGTGTTGACGTAGGTGACATAGCCGTTGTTCTGCCCGACCAGCAGGCCCAGCCCGCCTGACGTATTGCCGCCCGTGTTGCCGTTCGTGAGGTTCAGGTCGCGCACGACGCCCTTCGTGCCGATGACGCCGAACATGCCGAAGTAGTCGTTGTCGAGGTCGGCGGTGGTGGCGAGCTGGTCGATCGTGTGGCCGAAGCCATCGAACTGGCCGGTGAAGGGCGCGGTAGTGGTCTGGCCGATCGGCGTGAAGTAGTTGGGATACGCGGTTGCGCTCGCGTCGATGTCCTTGCCGAGCGCGTAGTTGCCCGCCAGGTCCTGCGAGACGTTCTTCAGGTCGGCGAGCGTGTTGACGAGCTTGTAGCCGGTCGCCTGCGTGACGAGGCCGCTGTATTGCGCCGCCGTCCAGCCGCTGTTCGTGAGCACGGTGCCCGGCGCGTAGCTGCCGTTCATGTCGTAGAGCGCGCTCACGATACCGCCGCTCTTCGACCAGTCGATGGTGCCGCCGTTCGTCACGCTGCCGCCGTTGTCGGCGCCGGCCGAATCGGCGCGCAGGGTGAGATTGCCGTTGCCGCTGTTGGCCAGCGTCGAACCGGCGCCGATCGACACGCTGTGCGCCGCGTTGAGCGTCAGCGAGCCGTTGCCGGTCCACTGGACCGAGCCGTTCACCGCGAGATCGCCGCTGCTGCTCTGGGCCACGACCGACGTGCCGTTGGCGAGACTGCGCGCGAGCGCGGTGCCGGTCGGCTGATCGACGGTGAGCGCGGGCGCGCCGAGCGTCCAGTTGCCCGCATGCACGTCCGCGCCCGCGACATCGAGCGCGTTGGCGTGCGTCTCCACGGAGCCGCCGCTGCCGTCCGCATTGGCTGCCGCGATCGAGCCGTTGGCGTGGACCGCGCCCTGATCGGCGACGAGCCAGACGTGGCCGTCGCGCGTCGCGGTGCCGGTCGCGCGGATCGCCGCGCTGTTGCCGGCGAGCGCGTAAACGTTGCCGTCGGCGGCTTGCAGGCTGGCTTGCGCCGCCTGGATCGCGCCGGCGTTCATCACGGAGCCGCCGCTGCCGGCCTGCACGAAGACCTGCTGGCCGCCCGACGCATCCTGCAGCAACACCTGGCTGCCGCTCGCGAGTTCGGCGGTGCCTTGCGGCGCGCTGATGGTCCCGGCGTTGATGACGGCCGTGCGCGACACGAGGAACACATCGCCGCCGCTCGAACCGATCTTGCCCAGGTTGATGACCATGCCGTTGCCGCCGCCCGCGAGCGTCAGCGGGCCGCCCTGCATGAACGCGGCGTCGCCGACATCCAGCGCGGAGGCGACGAAGCGCCCGCCCGTCGCGACCACGCCGCCGGGGCCGACAAGCACGCCTTGTGGATTGACGAGATAGACGCTGCCGCTCGCGCTCAGCTGGCCGAGCAGCACCGACGCGTCGCCGCCCGTCACGCGATTGAGCGTCGCGCCGCTGCCGTTGTTGAACGTGACCTGCCGGCCGCTGCCGATCGAAAAGCTGTTCCAGTCGATCACGCCGCGCGACGTCGTCTGATTGATGGTGAGCGACTGACCGCCGCCGCCGATCGAACCGCTGCCCGCGACGAACTGGCCGCCGCTTGGCAATGGCGGCGCGGCGTGCGCAACGGTGGCGTAAGCGAGGCTTGCGATCAGAGGCACGAGCGCGGCGAGCGGTCGCAGGCGCGTCGAGGATGGTGAAACAGGCGAATGAATGCAGCGGGGCATGGCGACCTCCGTTCAGTGTCCATTTGTTTTCGGTTGTTTTCGATCGGGTGGCCGCTGACGGTGGTGCCAATTCGCTTCGGGATCAATGAGGATCGCGAGGCGCGAACATCGACGTGCGAGCAGGCGCGCCGATGGTAGCAATGCGCTGCATGCCGCCAATGTGGGGTGCCGCACATTCTTCAGAGCGAAAAAAAAGTCGCTGCCGCAACCTTTGGCGCATCAAGACGCGCGCCCGACGCGGCATGAAATTTGATCGCCGTGCGCGGTCGCAAACGATTCAATGCGGCGGTTTGCCCTTGCTGGCCAGCGTGGCCCGGCACTCGTGATAGACGCGTTGAACCAGCGCGTTCTCGTAGTCGAGCTCCTCGCTGTCCAGAATGCGTTCGACGTCGCCGCGTGCGGTGTCGTTGTCCAGCAGGTTCGACAGACGGGAAGCGAGCGCCTGCGCCGTGACGGAGAGCCGTGCGGTTTCGATCCAGTCGGCGGCGCGATGATGCCGGTCGAGCCAGCGATGCGCCGCGCGCACCTGGAAGGAGGGATCGGGCCAGTCGCCGTCGAGATAGAACGCGCCGAGGAATCCACACGTGAGCCAGCACAGCAGATGCACCCGGTCATCGGGTCCGAGAGGATAGCGGACGTGGCTCATGAGGGCGGCGCGCGGCAGGCGATACGGGGTGCAATGACGATAGCACGCTGGCCGTGTATCGGGCGGACCGTCTCGCGCATGGGTGCGCGGGTGCGTCACTCGCAGTCGAGCTTCGTCAGGCCGGCGCCGTTAGTCTGGTAGCGGCACACGTCGACGCGCTCGGGAATGGCGATGTCGCGCGTGGCCTGATTGGCGTAGACGCATTGCAGGGTGAGCGCGCGGCCCTGGTCGTACACGTAGCCGATTTTCCAGCTGCCGCGACGAGCGTCGCCCTGGTCGGCGATGAGGGAAACCTGCTCGCTGGGCGCGCCGTCGAACAACTGGACGTAGCGTTCCTGGGTAGCGGGCAGCACCGGACAACTCAGCTGCGCCGCGCTGGCCGGACTCACGGCGGCGGCGCAGGCGCACATTGCCCAAAGCGCAGGCTTACTCGACGACATGAAACCTGTCCCCGTTGTTCACGTCCGATGCATGGCCCCAGCGCAAAACCCGTGGGCCAATTGGCTTGCGCGGATGCGCGTACTGGTCATACACGGTGACGCCCGCCGGCCCCTGGCTCGCATAAATGGCTGCATGCCCGTGAAAGTGACCGTGATGGTCGAAGGTGGCGATGACCGTTCCTTCGACGATATGTCCGTTCCCCTTCACCGGCGCTCCCTTTCGCCAGACGGACGTCTCCGGAAGCGAAGGGCAGACTTGCCTGACGTACGACACGCATCCGCCGCAGTAATGCGGCGGGCCTTCGAGTGCGGCGGGAAACGGATCCTGATACGGGCCGTTCGTGGAACCCGGCGCGCACACCCACATGCCTGAGGGCGCGTGGGCGGCGTTCTTGTAGTTTCGGCTGACGTAGCTCATGGGTCCGGACGGGATAGCGAAGGTTGAACGAGCCATGCTGCGGCAATGGCCTGTCGATTCGATCCAAGGCTATCAATGCCGGGCGCTTTTCAGAACGCGATTTGTCCGATTTAGTTACTCGACGCGCGAGGCTGGATGTCGCGTCGGCTAACATGACTCCGCTCAAGCAAACCTTCATCGTGCGAGGAACCGACACCCCATGGATTACCTGGCGCTCGCCCAACGCCACGCCCTGACGATCATCGTGTCGCTGCTGCTCGTCGTGCCAGCCGCGGCCTGGCTCGCATGGACGCATGCCGCGCGCCGGCCGCGCATGTCCGCGCCGGGCGTCGCCATCGCCGCGTTCTTGCCGGCGGCCTGCGGCGCGGCGGTCTTCATCGCCATCGCGACGCGTATCGCGCACGGCAGCGCGTTTGCATCGGCGGATCAGCGGGTGCTCGATGCCGTGCGGGACGGCGTGCCGGCGGCTGCCGCGCGCTGGTTCGGGCGCGTCACGCATCTCGGCGATCCCTGGCTTCTCACGCTGTTGTGCGCGTGCGCCTGTGTCGCGCTTCTGTCGGCGCGCCGCGCCGGGCTCGCGGTCTATCTCGCGGCCGCCACCGGCGTGGGCGCGCTGATCAATCACGCGCTCAAGTCGCTCATGGGCCGCGCCCGCCCGTCCGGCGCGCTCGTGCCTTTGCCCGAGAGCTTCGCGTTTCCGAGCGGGCATACGTTCGGCTCCATCGTTTGTTACGGCATGTGCGCGTACATGCTGATGCGCATCGCGCCGACCCGCTGGGACGCGCTCATCGTCGCGCTGGCGTGCCTGTTCGTGCTGATCATCGGGGTGAGCCGCATCGTGATCGGCGTGCATTTTCCGGGCGATGTGATCGGCGGCTTCGCGGCGGGCGGCGCGTGGCTGGCGTTGTGCATCGGCGTCGCGGAACTGGCGCGGCGTCGCATGCCGATTCCGTGATTCAGACGCGCAACGGGTGGCGCAACGCGACATCGAGATTCATGCGCGCCTGTCCGACCACGCGCGCCAACCCGGACCAGTAGTCGTCGATGAAGTGTCGCAGGAACGGGCTGGCGCTCGTCGCGGGCAGGTCGAAGCGCGTGCCGACGTCCTTCGGAAGACCGGCTTGCTTGTCCTGCATGCGGATCAGCGCGTCGCCATCGACGCGATATGAATAGATCTGTCTCGGCTGGGGCGCTCCGCCGTAGCGCGTCACCGTAGCCGGATGAAGGCCCGCGGAGCCGAACGTGAAGGCGGTCGCGCCGCTGGCTGTCGCCGCCGCCGCCGCGAGGCCGCCGCCCAGCGAATGGCCGGCCAGATAGAGATCGCCGGCGGCGCCATGCTGGCGGATCTCGTTGCCGATCTGCACCGCCCGCTCATATTGAGCCGATTTCATCGGCAGGTTGAATGCCTGCGCGAGGTTGGTGCTCCAGTCCCTGACGCTGGGGAGATCGGTGCGTTCGAACGCCAGCGTGGGCTTCAGGTCGTGACCGAAGATCGCCGGATCGGGTTCGAAGAGACGGGCGCCGAGTCCCGAGCCCGGCAGCTCGAGATCGTCCGGCGTCAGGCCGAAACGCGCGAGCTTCGTGGCATCGTCGGAAATGTCCTGCCAGCCGATGGGCGGCATCGAGCGGCGCGTGTGGTCATGCACTGCCTCAACCAGAAACGCCTCTTGCTGGGCAACCGTGTCGCGCGCGAGGTCCGCGGCGGACTGGCGAACTTCCGGCCTTTCGTCCGCTTCACCGCGATGAACCAGGTCCATCGTGTCGCTCCACTGCCGCGCCGCTTCCTGAGCCTGAGGTCCGGTCCAGCTTGTGATTCGCGCGCCTCCGCGCGGCAGCGTGTCCGAACTCGTCAACAGCGCGTCAGGCGGCGTCGAGTAGTCGGTGAAGCTGGTCTGGTCGAGATAGCCGCTGTATTCCCGGGCCATGTCCTGATCGACATTCGCAGGAAGCGCGGCGAGCGTTTCGTCGGCGGGCGACGCGGCGGGTAATTCATCTGCCGGTGAAAGCAGGCTGGCGGAAGATTCCGGGATCTGCATGACGACTCCATAAAGGCATACCAAGGCACTCTACGGAGCATCGGAACGGGTCATGCGGTAATCCCGCATTCGATCTCATCCGCTCATTTTGGATCCAAAATCCTTGATTCAGGAAAAAGATCGGCGCACAATCGCCCGGAACCGAATCGCCTTGTCCAGATGCTGCATCCTCTCCGGAGCTGTCATGACCGATCAAGCCCAAGCCGTTGCAAGCCCTTACGCCGCAAGCGAAAGTCCACGCATGTCCACGCAGACCAGCCGCGCAGTGACGGCGGCGGTGGTCGGCAATATCCTCGAATGGTTCGACTTCGGAACCTACGCGTTTCTCGCTACCGTGATCGCGAAAGTGATGTTCCCCACCGGCGACGACTTCGCCGCCATGCTCGGCACCTTCGGCGCGTTCGGCCTGGGCTTTGCCGCGCGGCCGCTCGGCGCGATCATCTTCGGCTGGCTCGGCGACAAAAAGGGCCGCAAGTGGACGCTGACCTTCGTCATGCCGCTGATGGCCGCCGCCACGCTGTTCATGGCCTTGCTGCCCACCTACGCGTCCATCGGCATCATGGCGCCGGTCCTGCTCGTGGCGGCGCGCATGCTGCAGGGCATTTCCGTCGGCGGCGAACTGGGCAATGCGGTGGCGTTCCTGGTGGAATGGGCGCCGCCGAAGAAGCGCGGTCTCTACGGCAGCTTCCAGCAATGCAGCACGCTCGGCGGCATGCTGCTCGGCTCCGGCGCGGCCGCGCTGGTGACCACGCTGCTCTCGCCGCAGGCCCTGCTCGACTGGGGCTGGCGCGTGCCGTTCATCATCGGGGCGATCGTGATCGGGCCGATCGGCTGGATCATCCGCAAGCGCAGCGAGGAGACGCCTGTCTATCAAAGCGCCAGCGACGACGCGCCCAAGGCCCCGGCCCGCGCCCCCGCGCTGCTCGGCTTGCAGGCGTGCGGCCTCGTGATCGTCTGGACGGTTTCGCTGTACGTGCTGCTCAACTATCTGCCGTCGTTCACGACGAAGTACGTCGGCATGAATGCTTCGACGGCGCTCTGGCTGAACACGGCGGGTCTGATCGTCATGACGGCGTCGATCCCGTTCTGGGGCGCGGCGTCCGACCGCTTCGGACGCAAGCCCATCTACGCGATCGGCTGCGTGGCGTTCCTCGTGCTGCCCTATCCGATCTTCCATCTGATGCTCGCCTACAAGTCGGCGGCTGTCGTCGGCGCGGTGCAGGTGGTGGGCGGCGTGATCATCGGCATCTTCTCGGGTGTCGGGCCGGCCGTGCTCTCCGAACTGTTCCCGACGAAGATCCGCACGACCTGGATGTCGATCGGCTACGGCATCGCCAACGCGGTATTCGGCGGCTTTGCCCCGATGATCTCGATTGCGCTCATCAAGGCCACCGGTTCGCCGCTGTCGCCCGCGTACTTCGTGATGCTGGCCGCGCTCCTTTCCACGCTCACCGTCATGACCATCCGCGAAACGGCGCACGCTCCCTTGCAATGAACGAAGAAACAAATGATGTCGTGGTAGTCGGCGCCGGTGTGATTGGCCTTGCGTGCGCGTGGGCGGCCCTGCGCGACGGCGCCCGCGTGACGCTCGTGGAGCGCGATTTCGAAGGCGACCGCGCGTCGCACGGCAACGCGGGCGGCATCGCGGTGAGCGAGAGCACGCCGATCGCCGTTCATGGCATGGTCTCGAAGGCGCTGAAGTGGCTGATGGACCCGCTCGGGCCGCTGGCCGTGGACTGGAAGCATCTGCCGAAGGCGCTGCCGTGGTTCATGGCGTTCCGGCGCGTCGCCGAGCCGGAGCGGTATCAGGCCGTGTCGCATGCGCTCGCGCTGCTGAACAACCGCGTCTACGACGACATCCTGCCGCTGTTCGACGACATCGGCGCCACGGGCATGCACTATCGCCGTGGCGCGCTGACCGTCTATGAAACCGATGAAGCCTTCAATGCCGATCAGGACGAATGGGCCTTCAAACGTGAACTGGGCGTGCGCTGGCATGCGCTGAACGCGCAGCAGGTACGCGAATGCGAGCCGGCGCTCGCGCCGGTCTTCAGACACGGCGTGTTCCTCGACGACTGGTCGCACATCGGCGATCCGCGCCGCATCGTCACGCTGCTGCGCGAACGCGTGCGGGCGCTCGGCGCGCGGTTCGTGACCGGCGTGGCGCGTGCTATCGAGGCGCCTGGCAGCGTCGCGCTCGATGATGGCACCCGCGTGAGCGGACGCCGCATCGTCGTGGCGGCGGGCGCGTGGTCGGCGGCGCTGGCGCGCTCCATCGGCGACCGGGTGCTGCTGGAAAGCGAGCGCGGCTACAACGCTACGCTGCCCCGGCACGGCATTGCGCTGAATCGCGAGGTGATCTTCGCGGAACGCAAGTTCGTCGCGACGCCGCTCGACGTCGGCATGCGCATCGGCGGCGCGGCGGAGTTCGCGGGCCTCGACGCGCCGCCGAACTACCGTCGCAGCGACGCGCTGCTCACGCTCGGCAAGCGTTTCCTGCCGGGCATCGACGATACCGGCGCGGCGCGATGGATGGGTCATCGTCCCGCGACGCCCGATTCGCTGCCGGTGATCGGCACGTCGCCGCGCGTGCCTTCGGTCGTCTACGCATTTGGCCACGGCCATCTCGGGCTGACGCAGTCGGCGACCACCGCCGCGCTCGTCGCCGACGTCCTGGCGGGCCGCACGCCGCGCGTGCCGCTCGCGCCTTATTCGATTGCCCGCTTCTGAGCATTCACATCCACTGGAGGAGCAAACATGCAAGTGAACTGGAAAGGTGTCTTCCCCGCTGTCACGACCAAGCTGAAGCAGGACGGCTCGCTGGATCAGGAGGCTATCGTCAGCGGGCTGAACCGGCTGATCGAGAGCGGTGTCGGCGGGGTGGTGATGATGGGCATGGTCGGCGAGAACGCCCAGCTCACGCCGGACGAAAAGCGCACGGTGCTGAAGATCGCGGTCGAAACGGTGAAAGGGCGCGTGCCGGTCATCTCGGGCCTCGCGGAACTGAACACGGCGAACGCCATGCAGTTCGCGAAGGATGCGGAAGCGATCGGCGTGCAGGGCCTCATGGTGTTTCCCGGCCTGACGTATCGCTCGGACGATCGCGAGACCGTGGAGTATTACCGCTCGATCGCGCGTTCGACGCGCCTCGGCCTGATGATCTACAACAATCCGCGCGGCTATGGCGTCGACATGCGTCCGGACCTGCTCGCCCAGCTCGCCGACGAAGCGAACGTCGTCGCGATCAAGGAAGAGACCTACGACACGACCCGCGTGACCGATCTCTATGCGCGCTTCGGTGATCGGTTCGTCGTGTTCTGCGGCGTGGATGACCTGATCGTGGAATCGGTCGCGCTCGGCGTCACCGGCTGGGTGTCGGGCATGGCGAACGCGATGCCGAAGGAATCCGTCGCGCTGCTGAATCACGCCGTCAACGGCGAGTACGACAAGGCGCGCGCGCTGTACCGCGCGCTGATCGACCTGTTCCATCTCGATACGCACGTCAAGCTCGTGCAGTACATCAAGCTCGCGGAGAACATTACAGCCGGCTATCCGGAATACGTGAAGGCGCCACGCCTGATGCTGGAAGGCGAGGAACGCCAGCGGACCATCGAGATCGTGGAGAAGGCGATCGCCAGCGTGCGGGCGCTCGAGCAATGAAGTCCACGTTCTTCTGCATCGACGGACACACTTGCGGCAATCCGGTGCGCGTGGTCGCGGGCGGCGCGCCGCCGCTCGAAGGCGCGAGCATGATCGAACGGCGCGCGCATTTCCTGCGTGAGTTCGACTGGATCCGCACCGCGCTGATGTTCGAGCCGCGCGGCCACGAAGTGATGTCCGGCAGCATTCTCTATCCGCCGACGCGCCCCGATTGCGATCTCGCGATTCTCTTTATCGAGGTGAGCGGCTGCCTGCCGATGTGCGGACACGGCACCATCGGCACGGTCACGACGGCAATCGAGAACGGACTCGTGCGGCCGCGCGAACCGGGCGTGCTGCGGCTCGACACGCCCGCCGGCGTGGTCATCGCGCGTTATCGGATGAACGGCGAGCATGTGGATTCGGTGCAGCTCGTCAATGTGCCGTCCTTCCTGCATTCGCAGGATCTTTCGGTGGACGTGGACGGTCTCGGCGAGATTCGCTTCGACGTTGCCTACGGCGGCAACTTCTACGCAATCGTCGAACCGCAGCGTCACTACGAAGGCTTGCACACGCTGAAGCCTTCGGATATCCAGCGTTTGAGCCCGGTGCTGCGGCAGCGCGCCAACGAGAAGTACCGCTTCGTGCATCCTGAAAACGAAGCAATCAACGGCCTCAGTCACGTGATGTGGACCGGCGAGCCCACCGTGACCGGCGCCAGCGCGCGCAACGCGGTGTTCTACGGCGACAAGGCCATCGACCGTTCGCCGTGCGGCACCGGCACGTCGGCGCGCATGGCGCAGCGGGTCGCGAAGGGCCAGTTGAAGATCGGCGAACGCTTCGTGCACGAGAGCATCATCGGCACGCTGTTCGAAGGCGTGCCGATGCAAGCGGCGCGCGTCGGCGAATACGACGCCATCGTGCCGGCCATCGAAGGCTGGGCGCGCGTGACGGGCCACAACACGATTTTCGTCGACGATCGCGATCCGCTCGCGCACGGCTTCCTGCTCAAGTAACCGGAGAGATTCATGCTGATCCTGAAGAATGCCCGCGTGCTCGACGCCGATCACGAGCGCGACGACGGCCGCTATTCCATCGTCATCGACGGCGGCACGATTCGTGAAGTCACGCGCGAGCCGGTGGACGCGGGCGGCGCGGAAGTGATCGATGTCGGCGGCAAGACGGTGATGCCCGGCATGATCGATTGCCATGTGCATGTGATCGCGTCGGTCGCGCATCTCGGCAACAACAGCCGTCTGCCGAACACCTTCGCCGTGCTGCGCGCGGTACCGATTCTCGCCGGCATGCTGAACCGCGGCTTTACCACCGTGCGCGATGCGGGCGGCGCGGACTATGCACTGTCGCGCGCCGTGGAGGAAGGCGTGATCGCGGGGCCGCGCCTGTTCGTCGCGGGCAAGGCGCTCTCGCAGACCGGCGGACACGGCGACTTCCGCGAACGCTTCGACAACTCGGACCCCGATCCGTGCGGCTGCAATCGCAACATGGGGGCGATCGGGCGCGTGGTGGACGGCGTCGATGAAATGCGCAAGGCCGTGCGCGAAGAAATGCGCGCGGGCGCGAATCACATCAAGATCATGGCGTCGGGCGGCGTGGCGTCGCCCACCGATCCGATCGGCAACCTGCAATTCTCCGTCGATGAAGTGAAGGCCGCCGTCGAGGAAGCGGAGTCGCATCAGACCTATGTGATGGCGCATGCCTATACGCCCAAGGCGATTGCGCGGGTCGTGCGGCTCGGTGTGCGGACCATCGAGCACGGCAATCTGATCGACGAGGAAGCCGCCGACGCCATGCTCGAACACGGCGCCTATGCCGTGCCCACGCTCGTCACGTATGACGCGATGGCCCGCGTCGGCGCGCAAATGGGTCTCGGCGAGGATACGCTCGCGAAGAACGAGTCGGTGCGCAAGCGTGGTCTCGAAGCCGTCGCGATGCTGCACAAGCGTGGCGTGAAGATGGGCCTCGGCTCGGACCTGCTCGGCGACATGCATCAGTTCCAGAGCGATGAGCTGTCGATTCGCGCGGAGATCGTTGGCGCGTTCGAGGCGATTCGCCAGGCGACGGCCATCGGCGCGGAGATCGTCAACATGAAGGGCAAGCTGGGCGTCGTGGCGGCGGGTGCGTTCGCGGACTTGCTGGTCGTGGACGGCGATCCGTTGAAGGACATTCGCGTGCTGACGGGGCAGGGCGAGCGCATCGCGGGCGTGATGAAGCAGGGCGTGTGGGTGCGGGAGACCTTGCGCTGAGGCCGCGTGCCAAAATGCCACCTTTAATCGACATCGCATAGCGGAAACACATGTCTTCAGCCGTGACTCCACTCCGCCGCCGCGCCGAAGTGCCCGATTCCGGCGACACCACGCGCAGGATCGTGCGCACGACGACGGTCGAACTCGTCACCACGGCGCTGCGGCAGCGCATCCTGTCCGGCGATCTCGCGCCCGGCGAAGTGCTGCGTCAGGAAGCGCTCGCCGACGAACTCGGCGTGAGCCGCGTGCCGGTGCGCGAGGCCATCACGCGGCTGGTCGGCGAAGGCTTGCTGACCAAGGTTCCGCACAAGGGCGCGTATGTGGCGGAGTTGTCGATCGGGGAAGTGCAGGAGACGTTCGAGATCCGGCTGAGGCTGGAGCCGTGGCTGTTTTCTCAGGCCATTCCGCATATCAGCGACGCCGAGATCGCGCGGGCCGAAAAGCTCGTGAACGAGATGGATCAGGCCGAATCGGGCATGTGGGGCCAGTTGAACTGGCGTCTGCACGAGACGCTCTATCTGCCCGCCGGGCGCGACATCACCTTGCAGATGCTGCGCGGGCTGCACGACCGCAGCGACCGCTATTTTCGTTTTCAGGTCGTGCAGGTGCCGATCCGCGAGCAGTCGCACGACGAACACATGAATCTCGTCGAAGCATGCCGGAAGCGCGATGCCAAGCTCGGCGCGAAGCTGCTCGAACAGCACGTGAAGACGGCCGCGCAGCAGATCATCGCGGTGGTCGAAACCATCATGGCGCGATGAGGCGGACGCGCGCGGGCAGTGCGGCGTCGCGGGCGTCGATGTCGATCTCCATGTGATCGGGCGCTGCCGCGATCTGCGCGAACGCGGCTTCATCGACCATCACGACGGGGACGTGCTTCGCATAGAGCTCGTTCGCGACGATGGCGCCGATCGACAGGATCAGGTCGCGCTCGGTCAGCACGATGCCGACCGGTCCGGTGCCGTTGCGCACGGCTTCCGCCAGCACGCTGCTGCTCGAACTCGACCCGCGTGCACGCGGCATCACGAGGATGCGCGCCGCGAGGCTCGTGCCGTGACCTGCGTGCGTGGCATCGACGATCACGCCGCGCGCCGCGTCATAGCCGCCCCAGAAACTCAGCGGCGGCAACGCAATGCTTGCCGCGCGCGCGTGGCCCGGAACCAGCGCGATTGCTTCAAATGCTTTCATCGAACCACACCTGTCCTTCGAAGGCCGAGCGCACGCATTCGCTCATGCTGCCGAACGCCACCGTCACGCCGATGTTCGCGGGCGCGTAGTGCGCCCATTTGCCGGAATTGGTCATCACGAGCCCCGTCACCTGCTTCATGACCGGCGTGATGTACGTGCAGGTATCCACGACGATCTGCACGCCGCGCTCGCCGAGCGTCTGCGCGATGCCGTCCTGCTCGAGTTGCCACAGCACGAAACGGCTCGTATTGACGTAGAAATCGCTGCGCGGCTTGCCTTCGTGACGGTCGAACAATGCGGCGAGCGTACGGAATTCTTCGACGGAAAAGTGCGGCGTACCGAGACTCACGGCGGCCAGCGCATCGCCGGGCCGTGCGCGGCTCCAGCGTGCGCGCACCGCCGCGAGATCCGCCGCGCTCACACGCAGCGTGCGCTCGGGCGCGCGGCCTTGCAGTGCGGCGTCGAGCGTCGCGGCTTCCGGCGTGATGCCGACCGCATGGAACAGCGCCACCGAACCGCTCGATGCCGCCGCCGCGCCGAGCGCCTTCAGTTCGTCTTCGGTGGTGTCGGCGGGAAGGCCGGTGATCGCGGCGACCGTCGCACCCACTTCGCCGCCGAGCACGAAGCCGAGCGCGGCGAAGTGCGCGTCGCGATGCGGCGATGCGCTCACGTCCGGCGCCTCGATCACGACGCGCGCCGCGCGATTCTCCGTCACATGCAGTCCCGCATGCGGCACGCGGCCGGTGATGGCGGCGGCGAGATCGAGGAAGTCGCCATAGCGGCTCGTGCGCGCGCCGAGCACCGAATTGGCGAAGACGATGGCATTGGATTCGGCCCAGGCAATCTGATCGCCGAGTTTCGGCCGATGCCGCAGTTGATACGGCGCGCACGTGAAGCTCGCCTCGCAGCCGAGTTCGACATGCGCCTGCATCAGCCGCGTGCCCGCGCTGGCGAGTTCGGCGTCGCCGCGAAACAGTTCGGGATGAATCAGATCGAGCGAGCCGACGTTGAGCGTAGTCGGCACGGACACTTTCGCGCCGCTCGCGACGAAGCGTTCCACGAAGTCGAGACTGGCCGCGCCGTGATAGAGACAGCCGTCGATGTGCGCCGACGTGATGTCGATCAACGCGCGGGCGTCCATGACGCGAGCCGTCGCGGCGACGATGCGCATTGCGAGCGCCACGCCTGCGCCGAAATCGCCGTTGAGCATCGCGCGGTCGCGCGGACTGAGAGTGAGCATCGAGCGGAACGAGGTGAAGAGGGTCCGCGTCAGGATAGCGGATTTGCGCCCCGTTCTCAAAGCAAGTCCGCGACCTTTACTCCCGATATGCCGCGAACTTCGAAGTCTTGCCGATGCCCGGATTCAGGCAGTTGCACGGATCGAGCTTGCGATAAAACTCGGCGAGCTGCGGCTTCGCTTCGTACAGATGCCCGACATTGTGCTCGGCCGGATATTCGGCGCCGCGTTCATCGAGCAAGGCGAGCATCTCGTGTTCGAGCGCCATGCAGTCGTGGCCCTTCGCGACGATATAGTCCTGATGGAACACGTGACACAGGAAATGTCCGTAATACAGCTTCCGCAGGATCGGCTGCTCGATCGGCCGCGGCAACTGCTCGAACCACGCGCGATCGTCGCGGCGCAGGGCGATGTCGAGCGCAACGATATCCTCCACCTCCCGATGATGCACCGCGCGATAGCGCACCGCCGCACTCGCCGCCGCGAAGCGATGCAGGAAGGCGCGGCGGCCTTCGTCGTCGGTACATTCGAAGTACGCGCCGGTACGCTCGTCGCTCGCGAAGTGCTGCTCCAGATACGCGCGCGCCTCCGCGACGCCGGCCGCCGGAACCTTCAGCATCAGGTGATGCGCATAACGCTCGCGAAAGTCCAGCAGACGCGCGGGCAGATGCTCCGGCAGACGCTCGCTGAACCATTGGAGCAGACGGTCCGTCAGGTGCTTCGGCATGAAGCCGAAGCGCTCGAACCAGGCATCCGCGCGCGTCTTGAGATTGAAGAACAGCGGCAGACGGCCCGTGCCGAACCGGTCGATGATGACGAACAGATCCTTGCCGTAGCGGCGCGCGACATCGAACGCATCGCGGTGCAGATATTCGCCTGCCACCGGCAGATGTTTGAAATTCGCCAGCACGTGCCGCCGCAGACGGGTCAGCACGGCGGTGTCGTCGGTGCCGATGTAGAAGACCTGCGCGCCGCGTTCGGCCGCGAAGGTGTCAAGCCGCACCGCGAAGGTCATCACCTTGCCCGCCGAACCCGACGCTTCGAACAGCCGTCGCGGGTCAGCGTTGAAGCGCGCGGGCGTGGGCGCATCGACGTCGCGGACGTGCGTCGCATAGTCGTGATCCGAGGCCGCGGCGCCTGCGTGGACATCGGCGTCGCTGAACGCACCGCTCTCGATACGCGCCAGGATCTCTTCCGGCGCGCCGCCGAGTTCGATGCCGAGGTGATTGACGAGGCGCGGCAGGCCCGAGGCATCGACGACGGCGAACAGCGCCATTTCCGTGTAGGCCGGTCCGCGATGCACGAGCGAGCCGCCCGAGTTATTGCTGATGCCGCCCAGCACCGACGCCCCGATGCACGATGAGCCGATTACCGAATGCGGTTCGCGTCCGAGCGGCTTGAGCGTGGTTTCGAGCTGATCGAGCGTCGTGCCGCCGATGCACACCACCTGGCTGCCGCCCTGGAGCAGATGCACGCGCCGGATGCGCGTCGTGCTGACGATCACGATGTCGCGGTCATAGCCGTCGCCGTCGGGCGTCGAGCCGCCGGTCAGCCCGGTATTCGACGCCTGCGTGATGACGATGGCGCGCGCCGCGCAGCATGCGGCGAGCGTGCGCCATTGTTCCAGCAGCGTGCCGGGGCGCACCACGGCCAGCACGCGACCGGCGCCGAAGCGATAGCCGGTGCGGTAGCGGCGGGTTTGCGCATCGCCGGTGAGCACGTTGCGCGCGCCGACGATCTCGCCGAGCGAAGCCAGCAAACTCTTGCCGGCGTGCGCGAACGGGACGGAGGTCTGGGCCGTATCGGACATGGCGGTCTCAAGCCTCTTTCGGGCCGGGGGCGGCGGCAGGGGAACCGGCCGTTGCACGCTGCGTGAGCGTCAACAGCGCGCCCAGCAACAGCGCCGCGGCAACCACGGCAAGGCCGGCGTTCGTGCTGTGCGTGACGTCCTTCATCCAGCCGATGATCGACGGGCTGACGAAACCGGCCAGATTGCCGATGGAATTGATCATCGCGATACCGGCTGCGGCAGCGGTGCCCGTCAGCACGCTGCTCGGATAGGTCCAGAAGACCGGCATCATCGAGAGCACACCGGCCGTGCCGAGCGAGAGCGTGAGCATCGCGAGCATCAGGTTGCCGGTGTGCAGCGTGCTCGCATAGAAGCCCACGGCGGCGGCGAGTGCAGCGACGGCAAGATGCCGGCGCCGTTCGTTGCGACGGTCTGAACTGCGGGCCACGAGCGTCATCGCGACGATCGCGACCGCGTAGGGAATGGCGGTGAGCAGGCCGACATCGAAGGCATCCTTGACGCCGGCGGCCTTGATGAGCGTCGGCAGGTAGAAGCTCACGCCGTACAGGCCCATCATGCAGCAGAAGTAGATCGCCGCCAGATGCCACACGCGGCCGTTGGTCAGCACGCTTTTCAGCGAGTGATCGGCGTGTTCGGGGGTGTCGCGCGAGATGTTGTCTTCGAGAAGCAGCTTTTGATGCTCGTCGAGCCACGAGGCCGCGCGGATCCCGTTGGGCAGCATGAACAGGGTCAGCACGCCGAGCAGCAACGAAGGAATGGCTTCGAGCAGGAAGAGCCATTGCCAGTTGGCGAGCCCGTGGACGCCGTCGAACGCCGCCATGATCCAGCCGGACAGCGGGCCGCCGAGCACGCCGGCGACCGGAATGCCCATCATGAAGAGCGCGTTCATGCGGCCGCGTCGCGTGGAGGGATACCAGTACGTCAGATACAAGACGATGCCGGGAAAGAAGCCGGCCTCGGCGACGCCCAGCAGGAAGCGCAGCGTGTAGAACATGGTTGGCGTCCTGACGAACAGCGAGGCCGCCGACACCAGCGCCCAGGTGATCATGATGCGGCTGATCCACACGCGCGCGCCGACGCGATGCAGAAGCACATTGCTCGGCACCTCGAACACGAAATAGCCGATGAAGAAAATGCCCGCGCCGAGTCCATAGACCGATTCGCTGAACTTCAGGTCGTTGAGCATCTGCAGCTTCGCGAAGCCGACATTGACGCGATCCAGATAGGCGGCGACATAGCAGATGAAGAGGAACGGCAGCAGACGCCAGGTCACTCTGGCGTACGTGGCGTTTTCGAAGGCGGGGGTGGATTGTGGCGTCATCGCGTGTCTCCTGGTGCGTGTGCGACGTGTGCGGACTTGCGCCGCAACTGAGTGGCTGACGCGCATTGTTCCGCGACCGCACGAGGCTGTCGAGACACCGGACCAGTGGTCCGACCAGTTATTGTTGGCGTGCCAGATGGACTTGATCGCCGTGTTCAATCAGGACGCGGCTGAGCGAATTTCCGCACGGCAATGCGGCGCGCGTGCTGCCGGGCTACTGCCAGCCTTTCAGCCGCAGCGTCGCCCGCACGAGGCGCTGTTCCTCCGCCTCGATCTCGCGCAGGCAGGCCGTGGTGGTATCGATATGCGTGCTGGCGGCCTTGCGCGCGAGTTCGGGCTGCTTGCCGAGCACGGTCTTGTAGAGGCGGGCGTGCTGCTTGTCGATGACCCGCTTCTCGGCCGCGCGGTGATAGAGGTTGTTGACCGACGCGAAGACCGAGCTCAACAGCAGGTCGGTCAGGGAGCTGAGCGTGTGAACCAGCACGGGGTTGTGCGAAGCCTCGCAAATGGCGAGGTGAAAGTTGTAGTCGAGCTGGGCGCGCTTCGACTCGCCGATCTCGCTCTCGCTGGCGGCAAGCATCTCTTCGTAACGGCGCGTGATGAGCGCGAAATCCGCCTGGGTGCCGCGCAATGCGGCGAGTCGGGCCGATTCGGCTTCGAGCATCGCGCGCACCTCGAAGATGTCGTAGAGCGTGCGGGGCTGCGAGCCGAGCAGATGCATCATCGGCGTGAGCGCGGGCTGCGTCGTGAGCGCGGCGACGAACGAGCCGCGTCCGTGCGAGGTCTCGATGATGCCCCGCGTGCGCAGCACTTTCAGCCCTTCGCGCACCGCTGAGCGCGACGCGCCAAGCTTCACCGTCAGCCGCCGTTCGGACGGCAGCGCCTGACCCGGCTTCAGGACGCCATCGACGATCAGGCTTTCGATACGTTCCGCCACGACGTCCGCGATCTGCGACGCGTCTTCCGGATGGGATGGATGCATGGCATGTCTCACTGGTCCGACCACTTGAAGCACTCTAGCATGGGTCATGCGGGACGAGCATCGATCAGCGCGATCAGCTGAATCTCAGTCAATCTGTCACGCCGCGCGGACAGTGTGTCCCTGCGGACAGACCGAACACAGCGCCGCGCCTTGTCCGGGCGCAATGGCACCGTACTTGCATGAGGGTGGCCCCTTGATCGACCGAATCTTTACTCCGTCCTGAAAGGAGAAGTCTTCATGAATCCGGATCTGACCTTCCGCGCCGGCGAGGCCACCGTGCTTGCCGCTCCCGGACAAACCACCGATGCGATGCCGGAAATATTGATTGGCCGGGTGGACGGTCCCGTAGGTCACGCCTTTGCGAACATGATGGCGCAGTCGAAGGGACACACGGCCATGTTCGCCATTCGCGCGTGCAATCAGATGGTCCGCCCCGCGACCATGATCGTGCCGAAAGTGACGCTGAAGGACATGGCGAACATCGACCTGTTCGGCGGTGTGGTGCAGTCCGCGACGGCGGATGCCGTGGTCGATTGCCTGATCGAAGGCATCTTGCCTAAGGACCAGGCCAACGACCTGTGCATCATCAGTCTGGTGTGGATCGACCCGCGTTGCGCCACCGACGCGAACCTCGACAAGAAGGACATGTACCGCACGAACTACGAAGCCACCAAACTGGCTATCCAGCGGGCGATGACCAACGAGCCGAGCGTCGACGAGCTCATTGCGAACCGCCACAGCATCAAGCACGACATGGACGACTGGAGTTAGTCCGGAGCCATCGCGCGGCGCTCGTCATGCAGCGGCTCAGCGGCCTCCTGCCGCGCGTGTTTCCTTCTTGCGCGGAGCGGCTTCCTTGCGCGGACCGGGCGACGCGTTCACGGCCTCCGCCGGCAGCGCCGCAGCGAGTGTCTGAGCCGCGGAAGCGGCGGGCTGGGTGAGATCCGCTGTTTTCAAGGTGAAATTGACGTGCACCGTGTCATAGGGAAACACGATGCCGCCGCTCTCGTCATGTTCAAGCAAGCCGGTTTCGAGCAGCGCCTTGACGTCGCCGTGAACGCCTTTCACGTCGCGTTCGATACGCCGCGACAGTTCGCGGATGGACATGGCGCCCGCGCCGGTCATGGCGCGGATGATCTGCCAGCGCGACGTGGTGAACGTGCGGAACAGCAGTTCAGGGGTGGCATAGGAGAAGTGCGCGCCCTGAGCCTTGCCGGCGGCTGCGGCCTGTGCGCGTTTCATGACGTCGTCGAGGGACGACACGCTTATCGTGACGGTCTTCATGGTCTTGACCTCCATCTCTGCAAGATTTCCATATCCATCCTGAAGTCGGCCAGCAGCTGATTCAGTGAGGAAAATCAAAAGGTGACCCGGTGTTCGTGAAATGACGGTGGTCACCCTTGCGACGCTCGTTGTCGTAGCGCAGCACGCACACGTTCCGCGCGACGAACGCAAGCCTGTACTTCCACGAATGCGAGCATCCCGGAACCGGCACAGGAACTTGCCAGATCTTCATTTCAACGAGCGAGTCTGGCGAGAGCTCATGGCGCTCGCCAAGGATCAGAATGGCTTTGCCTTTGCTGTTGGACATTGTGACAACACATTGTGGTGTTGTCGAAACTTCCAACGTCTGCCGGCACCATTTGCCGGACGGCGGACTTGACGAAGCATGAGGATCGAGGCTCGCACAGTTCGTCATGCCGGGGCCGTCATACGCTGCTAGACTGAAAAGCTCATTGCGGAGGCGCTCACGCATCCCGCAGCGCAGCATCAGCAAGCCGTGAACGGGTGGCGAGCCTATAGCCGGCCCCTATCGGCCGCATTGCGAAAATCGCATTCTATTGATGGTGGCTGTCACGTATTTTCTGAAATACGGCAGGACCGGCGGTCATGCGAACTCCGCATTGCCGCACGCATCGATTTCATTCACGGGTGCGGGGCGGATTCCCCGGACCCGACGTCAAGGCAGGAGCACAGCAGAACAATTAGTGGGACCGTCCTCGCAAGGAGATAGCGCATGTCAAACGAATCGAAGTGTCCGTTTACTCATGCCGCCGGTACCGGCACGACGAACCGTGACTGGTGGCCCAGGCAGCTACGCGTAGATCTGTTGAATCAGCACTCCGGCAATTCCAATCCACTCGATACCGGCTTCAACTATGCCGAAGCCTTCAAGAGTCTCGATCTCGCCGCGGTCAAGAAAGACCTTGCCGCATTGATGACCGACTCGCAGGAATGGTGGCCCGCCGACTTCGGCCACTACGGTCCGCTCTTCATTCGCATGGCGTGGCATAGCGCGGGTACCTACCGCATCGGCGATGGCCGGGGAGGCGGTGGCCGCGGCCAGCAACGTTTCGCGCCGCTCAACAGCTGGCCCGACAACGTCAGTCTCGACAAGGCCCGTCGCCTGCTCTGGCCGATCAAGCAGAAATACGGACAGAAGCTTTCCTGGGCCGACCTCATCATCCTGACCGGCAATGTCGCGCTGGAAACCATGGGCTTCAAGACCTTCGGCTTCGCCGGCGGTCGCGAGGACACGTGGGAGCCGGATCAGGACGTCTATTGGGGCAATGAAAAGACCTGGCTCGGCGGCGATGTGCGCTACGGCAAGGGAGCAGCCGGCAATGACGACGACCAGGGCGTCATCACCGCCGACGTACAGAAGCACGGCGAGGAAGAAAGCCGGACCGACGGCGGCCGCAATCTCGAAAATCCGCTCGGCGCGGTGCAGATGGGCCTGATCTACGTCAATCCGGAAGGCCCGGACGGCAATCCGGATCCGCTCGCCGCCGCGCACGACATCCGCGAGACCTTCGCGCGCATGGCGATGAACGATGAGGAAACCGTCGCGCTGATCGCGGGCGGACATACCTTTGGCAAGACGCACGGCGCGGGTCCGGCCGACAACGTCGGTCCCGAGCCGGAGTCCGCCGATCTCGAAAACATGGGCCTCGGCTGGAAGAACAGCTTCGGCAGCGGCAAGGGCGCGGACACCATCACGAGCGGTCTGGAAGTGACCTGGACCACGACCCCGACGAAATGGGGCAGCGGTTTCTGGGAAAACCTCTTCGGCTACGAATGGGAGCTGACCAAGAGCCCGGCCGGCGCGAATCAATGGGTGGCGAAGGACGCGGGCGAAACCGTTCCGCATGCGTACGACGCGTCGAAAAAGCTGAAGCCGACGATGCTGACCACCGACCTGTCACTGCGCTTCGATCCGGAATACGCGAAGATTTCAAAGCGTTTCTGGGAGAACCCCGACCAGTTCGCCGATGCCTTCGCGCGCGCATGGTTCAAGCTGACGCATCGCGACATGGGACCGAAGGCCCGCTATCTCGGACCGGAAGTGCCGCAGGAAGAACTGCTGTGGCAAGACCCGATTCCGGCCGTCGATCATCCGCTCGTGACCGATCAGGAAGTCGCGGCGCTCAAGCAGAAGGTGCTGGCGTCGGGGCTGTCGGTGGCGGAACTGGTGTCGACGGCATGGGCGTCGGCGTCCACGTTCCGGGGCTCGGACAAGCGCGGCGGCGCGAACGGCGCGCGCATCCGGCTTGCGCCGCAGAAGGACTGGCAGGTCAACGAGCCCGAGCAGCTGGCGAAGGTGCTGAAGTCGCTCGAAGGCATTCAGGGCGAATTCAACGGCGCGCAATCCGATGGCAAGCGCATCTCGATGGCCGACCTGATCGTGCTGGCGGGCGGCGCAGCCATCGAGAAAGCGGCGGAGCAGGCCGGGCACCAGGTGACCGTGCCGTTCACGCCGGGCCGCATGGATGCGTCGCAGGAGCAGACCGACGTCCTCTCGATGTCGGCGATGGAACCGGTCGCCGACGGCTTCCGCAACTACGTCAAGGACGGCATCCGGGTGCCGGTCGAGGCGCTGCTGATCGACAAGGCGCAACTGCTGACGCTGAGCGCGCCGGAGATGACCGCGCTCGTGGGCGGACTGCGGGCGTTGAAGGTGTCATCGGGGAACGGCGCGCACGGCGTCTTCACCGACAAGCCCGAAGCGCTGACCAACGACTTCTTCGTCAACCTGCTCGACATGAACACGGAGTGGCAACAGATGTCGTCCCGCCGCGATGTGTTCGAAGGCCGCGATCGCAAGTCGGGGCAGCGCAAGTGGACCGGCAGCCGCGTCGATCTGATCTTCGGCGCGCATTCGGTGCTGCGGGCGTTGTCGGAGGTGTATGCCAGCGCGGACGGCCAGGCGAAGTTCGTCAATGACTTCGTTGCCGCGTGGAGCAAGGTGATGGATCTCGACCGCTACGATCTGAAGAAGAGTTGAAGACGAGTTGAGGAAGTAAGCGCAGGCCGGCATCCGGCGTGACGAACGGCGACCTTCCCCGGTCGCCGTTTTTCATGGCGGGCGCGTTGATGCCGGAGAGGGTATTGTCTACGCTCACGCTCACGCTCGCACATCGACAGGAGACACGTCATGCCCCGCACCACCGCCGAGAAGCGCGCGGCCTTTCGCGCGCTGCACGAATCGGGCTGCTTCATGCTGCCCAATCCCTGGGATACAGGTTCCGCGCGCTATCTCGAAACGCTTGGTTTCAAGGCGCTCGCGACGACGAGTTCCGGCTTCGCTTGGTCGTGCGGGTACGCGGACAATCACGTCTCGCGCGATGACGTGCTGGCGCACCTGCGCGAGATCGTCGCCGCGACGGACCTGCCCGTGAACGCCGACTTCGAAAGCGGTTTCGGCGCGACCTCGGCCGAGGTCGCGGAAAGCGTCAGGCTGGCGGTGGCGACGGGCGTCGCGGGTTTGTCGATCGAGGATTCGACTGGCGATGAAGCCGCGCCGTTGTTTGCCATCGAAGTCGCGGTGGAACGCATGCAGGCGGCGCGGCGCGCGATCGATGAAACGGGCGGCGATACGCTGCTCGTCGGGCGCGCGGAGAATTTCTTCGCCGGCAAGCCCGATATCGACGACGCCATCGCGCGTCTCAAGGCTTATTCCGCAGCGGGCGCCGATTGTCTCTACGCGCCCGGCATCAAGACGCGCGAGCAGATCGAGGCCGTGGTGCGGGCCGTCGCGCCGAAGCCGGTGAATCTCCTGATCGGCGGCGTGTCCGACTTCACGCTGGATCAGGTCGCGGCGCTCGGCGTGCGGCGCGTCAGCGTGGGCGGCGGACTGGCGCGCGCCGCGTGGGGCGGTTTCATGCGCGCGGCGCAAGGTCTCGTCGACGGCCGTTTCGACGGATTCAAGGACGCCGCCGCGGGCAACGATCTCAACGCGATCTTTCGCTGAGCGCCGACAGGACGCGGTGCGCGTGCAAAGGGTGCGCCGCTTCGACGATGTCGAGCGGCGCATCGAAGCGAAGGCCGGGTTCCAGCGCGAGCGGGATCAGCCAGCGCAGGTTGGGAATGACGCTGTCCGGCAGCGCGTCGACCGGGAAGATGCCGATCTCCTCGGATTCGCCGCGCCGCGCGGAAAACGCCTCGGCGCTGCTCGTGAAGAAGAAGTCGATCCTGTATGAACCGGGCCTGACAAGTCGCACGTAGTTGATCCAGTCGTCAGGCGTCGAGGCGACCATTGCTTCTTCCATGAACTCGCGCGCCATGGCGTCGGCGGCGGTTTCGCCCGGCTCGACCTTGCCGCCCACGCCATTCACCTTGCCGCGCTGCCATTCGGGCTTCAGCTTGGACACCAGCACGACGTGGCGCTTGCACTCGGAGAACATGAATCCGGTGACGTACTCGATCATGCGCTCAGCTCGGCAATTGCCAATGGATGATGGCTGCCGATCCTGATGGTTTCGCTGCGGTCGGCGCCGTAGGAAACGAAGCGGATCTTCGCGGACAGGTGCGACTGGATGAAACCAAGGTAATGCCTGAGTTCGGCGGGAAAGTCATCGACTGAATCATATCGGCCGGTCAATGGCGGCCAGCCAGGCAAACGCTCATAGACCGGTTCGACGTCCTCGAATTGCACCAGCGCCTCATTCGCCGACACCGCGCGTCCATTCAGGCTATAGCCGGTGCAAACCGTTATCTCCTTCATGCCGGCCAGCACGTCCACATTGGTGATGGCGATTTCCGTCACGCCTGCCAGCCTGACCGCATGATCGACCAGCGGCAGATCCAGCCAGCCGCATCGTCTGGGCCGCTTCGACACCGTGCCGTATTCGTGGCCTCGCTCGCGAATGTAATCCGCGCGCTCATCGTCGAGTTCCGTGGGAAACGGCCCGTTGCCCACCCGGATCATATAAGCCTTCATGACGCCTAGCACATGCATCTTGTGCGCAGGGATGCCCATCATGCCGAAGCAGTTCTGCGGCAGCGTTTGATAAGCGACCGTGTACGGATACGTGCCGAATGCGCAGTCCAGAAAGGCCGCCTGCGATGTTTCGAGCAACACGCCTTCGTTAGCCGCCAGTGCTGCGCTGATTTTTTCGTCGGTGAAACACTCGTAGTGTCTGACGGACTTGCCGAGTTCGAGAAGCTTTTCGAACTCGCAATCGAATTCGAGGTCCAGCGTGCCCCCGAATACCTGTTCGATCTGTTTCTTCCGGATATCCCACAGCAATGAAAGCCGCTGCCGCAGCGTGTCGGGATTCCGCGTGTCGATCAGCCGGATGCCGTGCCGGTTCGACTTGTCCTCGAAACACGCGCCCACGCCGACGCCGACCGAACCAATCTTCTTCGCGCCCTTGAAGTTCTCAGACGCCCGGTTCAGCCGGGCGTGAATCGGCAACACGATATGACAGCGGGGGTCGATATGAATCTTGTTGTCGGGGTGGACGGACTCGATATAGGCGATTTCGCGTTCCAGGGTTTCGAGACTGAGCAGCGAACCCTGGCATACATAAAGTTCCTTCGCGCCTTCGAGCGTGGCGGGAATCTGCGAGAACGCGGCCTTGGTTTCACCGACATTCACCGTGTGTCCGGCATTCGCGCCGCCGTTGAAACGGGCGATATGCTTGTAGCGCCGCGAAAGATAATCGACGAACTTGCCCTTGCCTTCATCCCCGAATTGCAGGCCCATTACAGCATGAAACATGAATGACTTCCTAAAGAGATTGATCCAGCGCGATCGCGTCGGCGAACGTCGCGGCTTGCATCAGGGAATGAGAGACAGGTACGCCAACTTGTGAAAGGCGTTCATGGCTATGGGTCCCCGATGAATACAGAACAGCGTGAACACCGGCAGCGCGCGCGGCCAGTGCGTCATCGATCGAGTCGCCGATCACGACAATTGCACCGGCCTCGACGCCATGCGTTTCTTTCAGCAAATCGATGTGCGCGACCAGGTGATCGAGCTTGCCATTGCGCGTAAGCGGAAGATCTCGTCCGTGAACGTAGCAAAAGTACGCATCGATTTCGAAACGGCGGATCATGCCGGCAAGCACGGGGTGTTTGAGCAGCGAGCAGATGGATTGACTCGTCCGGCTCGCGATAACTTCGCGTGCATCGTGAGCCAATGGCGCGAGATGAATCGCATCCCGATAGTAATCGTTGAAGATCACGCCGATGGCATCGAGTTCGGCATCCAGAATTTCTCTTCCGAGAATGCTGCTGTAGAAATCATGTACCGGGACGCAGTAGAGAGCGCGGTAGTCTTCGAGCGATAACTCGCCAAGCTTGAAGTGTCGCAGTGCGCGATTGGTGGCTTCCAGGGCAATGCTCACATCGTTCAATAACGTACCGTTCCAGTCCCAGACAATATGTGCTTCGTTATTCATTGCATCTTGCTATGTGTGCAGGAACACGACTGGACGAGTGCGAAGAACCCGGCCGGCGCGCGCGGGCGGTTTTTCAACGTCGCCATATCGTGTCTCGACTGTTCCATGGAGACCGGCATCGCACCGATATCGTCGACGAGCGACAGCAGCGATGTCGAGAAATCGGCCCATTGGTCGAGCGTCGTGTGGTAGAGATTCGAATCCTCAGCGACAGGAAATTTCCTGAGCAGGCGGTGATGTCTGAAACTCCAGGGAGAGAGCGTATCGAGCCGCTGCGCATCGAAAATGGCTTCGTCATGCTGATAGCCCGTGACGCGAAGCATCTTTTCCCAGTGCAGTTCCGCAGCCCAGGGCCCGACTACCGCGTCAGGCGCCGCATTCAGGATCTCTTCGGCCCGGTTCAATGTATTGCCCGTGCCGCAGTTATCGTCGATGAGACGAATTCTCTTGCAATGGGCAGTACTGCTTCCCCAGATCATGTCCGAATTGTTTTCGGAGTCGTCGTAAGCAGAGAGTTTCAGGAAGTTCAGTTGCGCGTCATGAATGGCCGCAAGCAACGCAGCCGGCGCACCGCCGCCCAGCAAAATGCCGATGCAGCAATCCCACTCCGCCTCCCGTGAAAGCATGCCGGCCGAGATCGACAGTGCGTGATTGTCGCCTTCGAGAAACACCCGAGGCACCGAATCCAGTACTTCGCGCGGCATGGCATCTCTGGAAAAGCGCGCGGTGGGCGGCACATGCGACGAACCGAGAAGCAGCGCCACCAGTTGTCCGGCGTATTCCTTGATTGCATCGATGAGTGGAATGATCGCGTCATTGCTGATCTGCTTTGTCAGACACGCATCAAGCATTCTCAGCAACTTGTTCAGAAGGTGATCGGCGAGAATGTAGCGGGCGGGGCGGGAGCACAGGTTGTTATCGCATTCGAGGTTCTCGTTGATTGCAGAAAGGACGAGGATTTCTTCCAGCAGGTCGCGGCCGCTCGCCGTTCGATAATAGTTTTTCGAGCGCGATGCCATGCCGCTGTCGTGCGTGCCGATCAGCGCTGGAAAATCTCGCACATCGCGGTGAATCAGATCGAGCTCGTGCAAGCCTCCTCTCATGTCACCGAGGAGGCCGAACGTGGACAGGCTCGGGAAACGGCTCAGCCATGAACGGGTCATACGGTCGCAATCTGCCCTAGCTGTGCTTCGATCTCGCCGTACGACAGACTGCCGCAATGCAGCGCCTGCCCCAGCACCGTTCCTTCCACGCCAATAGCCTCGAGCGCGACGATATCCTCGATGCTCGACACGCCTCCGCCGGAAACGACGGGCTTGCAGGTTCTTTTCTTCATGGCTTCGAGCAGGCGAAGATTGGGGTGATTCATGGTTCCGCCCCGGTTCACGTCAGTCACCACGTAGCGCGGGCATCCGAGTTCATCCAGTGTCGCCAGTTTCGGCCACAAGTCTCCCGATTCGTCATTCCAGCCGCGGCTGGTCAGCGTATAACCGGAATCCGACTCGCGGACGTCCAATGCAATGGCAATCTTTTCGCCATATCGCCTGAAAAGACTTTCGCACCAATGCGGATTTTCGAGCGCCGCCGTGCCGATATTGATCCGGGCGCATCCCGCGTCGATTAATTGGGCAACGTCAGTTTCAGTCCTGATTCCGCCGCAGACCTGCACGTTGGCTTTAACCCGCTTCAATAGTTCGATGATCAGATGCCGGTTGTTTCCCTTGCCTGCGGCGGCATCCAGGTCGACCACGTGAATCCAGCGCGCGCCCGCGTCCTGAAAGGCAAGCGCCAGATCGACGGGACTGCCCAGCTGCTCTGCTTTCATGTCCTGACCGAGCGTGGCGGCAATCGCGGTTCGGGAAGTCAATGCATTCGAATCAACGATATCGACCGACGGATATAAAGTGAAATTCATGCTCCTCCTCGAAGTGTGCTTTTTCGAGAGATTCAATGAGATGACTGGCATCAAAAGGAATGAATCGAATCAAGGGTAAATATGAATTGAAAATATAGGCCGGAGTTATTTTGAGAGTAATCCAGAAGTAATCTGTTCATAGACAACCATCAACTATTAGCTGACTTCAGGCTGCAATCTGGCGATGCGCGCACGATCGGCGCGCGCAGGTGACAATGAGCTTCTTTCCGACATAGCCAGGATTCGCATGGACGAACTCACGCTGCTCGCCGACGCCAACGACCGCGCCCGCCGCTATCTCGAATCCGCCGCCACGCGCCGCGTGTTTCCCGATGCCGCGGCACTCGCCGGCCTCGAAGCCTTCGACGAGCCCTTGCCCGATCACGGCCACCCGCCGTCCGATGGCCTTCGGCTGCTCGACGAAAAAGGCTCTCCCGCCACGGCGGTATCCAACGGCCCGCGATACTTCGGCTTTGTCGTCGGCGCGACGCTGCCTGCCGCTGCTGCGGCCGAACGGCTGATGCTGGCGTGGGACCAATGCGCGTCGTCGTTCGACAACTCGCCGGTCTCGGCGACCATCGAACGCATTGCCGCGCGCTGGGTCGTGGATGTACTCAGGTTGCCGGAGGGCAGCGCGGTCGGCTTCGGCACCAGCGCGACCGCCTGCACGATGGCGGCCATCGCCGCGGCGCGCCGGGCGTTGCTGGCGCGCAAAGGCTGGGACTTCGACGCGGACGGGCTGATCGGCGCGCCCGAAGTGAAAGTGGTGATCTCAGAGATGGCGCACATCACCGTCAGGAAGGCGCTGCGCATCCTGGGCTTCGGCATGAAGCGCGTGATCGTCGCGCCGGCGGACGAATACGGGCGCATCGATCCCGAACGCGTGCCGCCGCTCGACGACATGACCATCTTCTGCATGCAGGCCGGCGAAGTGAACACCGGCGAGTTCGATCCGTTCGCCATGCTCGTGCCGCACGCAAAAGCGGCGGGCGCGTGGGTACACGTGGATGGCGCATTTGGCTTGTGGGCGCGGGCGTCGTCGAAGGCGTTTCTGACGGACGGCATCGACGGCGCGGACAGCTGGACCACGGACGGCCACAAGTGGCTGAACACGCCTTATGACGGCGCCATGGTGATCTGCCGCGACGCCGCCGCGCTCGCTTCCGCGATGAACAGCGATGCCGTCTACCTGACCGGCGCGCCGGACGCGCAGAAAAACCTGACGCTGGAGTTCTCACGCAGGCCGCGCGGCATTCCGGTCTGGGCGGCGTTGCGCTCGCTCGGGCGCGCGGGTGTCGCGACGATGATCGAGCGGCATTGCGCGCAGGCTTCACGAATCGCCGAGGGCTTGCGCGAGGCGGGCTACGAGGTGCTCAATCGTGTGGTGATCAATCAAGTGCTGGCGCGCGCCGCGACCGACGAGCAGACCGTCGCGATCCGTCAGGCGGCGCAGGCCTCCGGCGATACCTGGTTCGGCGCCACCGTGTGGCAGGGGCGGCCCGCGTTCCGGATCAGCGTGTCGTCGTGGCGCACGACCGACGAGCACGCGGACCAGCTGGTCGCGCTGCTCGCCGATCTCAAGCGGCGCGTCTGAACCTCAATCCGCGTGTGCGCGATCGAAAGCCCAGACATCCGGGAAGCCCATCAGTTCGCACATCGCGGAGAACGGATACATCGCGTCCGCTGCGCTCTCCGTGTTCTTGCGGGCGAGGATCTGTCCGTACGCGTCCTTGAGCGCCTTCGCGGCGGTCAGGAAGCCCGTCGCCGGATAGATCGCCAGTGTGAAGCCGAGTTTCTGGAACTCGTCGGGCGCAAGCTGCGGCGTGCGTCCGCCTTCCACCACGTTCACCAGCAGCGGCTGGTCGAAGCTGCGGCCAATCTTCTCCAGTTCCTCGACGCTCTCCGGCGATTCGATGAACAGCACGTCCGCGCCCGCCTTCGCGAATGCTTCGGCACGGCGCAGCGCTTCATCGAGACCGAGCGAGGTGCGCGCATCGGTACGCGCGATGATCTGGAAGTTGCTGTCGCTGCGGCTTTCCGCGGCGACCTTGATCTTGCGCACCATGTCTTCCAGCGGAATCACGCGACGGCCCGGCGTGTGGCCGCACTTCTTCGGAAACTCCTGGTCTTCCAACTGAATGCCCGCCGCGCCCGCCTGCTCATAGCCGCGCACCGTATGCGCGACGTTGAGCAGGCCGCCGTAGCCGGTGTCGCCGTCGCAGATCATCGGCGTATTCGTGCCGCCGCAGAAGGCCGCGACGCGGTTGACCATGTCGGTGTAGGTGGCGAGGCCCGCGTCCGGCAGGCCGAGGTACGACGCCACCGTGCCGAAGCCGGTCATGTACAGGCATTCGAAGCCCATGGAATCGGCCATCTTCGCGGAGATCATGTCGAAGATGCCCGGCGCGGTGACGAGGTCCTTGCGCGCGAAACGCGCTTTCAGCGCCTGGCGCTTGCTTTCGTGTGTGACGCTCATGAGGTCTTCCTTTCGTGACGATGTAAAGTAAGGATCAGCGCTGCGATTCGTGCGAAAGCGGCGAGCGGGCAAGCGGGTCGCCAGGTTCGAGCGACGGCGCGATGTCTTCCAGCGAGCGCCGGTTCGTCTCGATGCCGAATACCGCCAGCACGACGGTCATCACGACCAGCGTGCCGATGATCATCGACAGCACGTCCTTGACGCCGCCCGCCGTGTACATCACGACGACGAGCTGCGGCGCGAAGATGCCCGTGATGCGTCCCGCGCAGCCCGCGATGCCGTTGGCGCGCATGCGGTTCTCGGTCGCGAACAGTTCGGGAATATACGTGGCGATGCCGAGCGCAACGAGCAGATAGGTGAGCGTGAACAGCAGGAAGCCGAGCAGCGTCGCCATCTCGACGCCGGTCGAATGTCCGTACAGCCAGCCGACCACCGCCGCCAGCGCCGAGACCACGATGAGCCCGTTCCTGCGGCCGATGCGGTCGGCGAGGAACACGCCGAGCAGCGCGCCCGCCGGTCCGCCGAGCGCCATCAGCGACGAATAGCCCAGCGACGACGCCATGCCGATGCCCTGTTTCATCAGGAAGGTCGGCACCCAGACGATAAAGCCGTAGATGACCATGTTGACCGCCACCTGTACGACGATGGACACGAAGGTGCGGCGAATCTGCGCCGGCCCGAAGAGTTCGAGCAGCGTGGTCTTGCGCGTGACGGTGCGGGGCACGTCGGCGATGGGCGGCAGCGGCGCGGCGCGCGACGACTCTTCCTCGGCGGCGCGCAGGATCGCTTCGGCTTCTTCGTAGCGGCCTTTCGATTCGAGCCAGCGCGGCGATTCCGGCATTTTCTTGCGGATCACCCACACGATCATCGCGCCAACGCCGACCATGGCGAACATCGCGCGCCAGCCAATCGACGGAATGATCAGGTAGCCGAGGAAGGTCGAGAAGAACAGCGCGGAATTCGTCATCAGCGACAGCATCGCCGACCACTTGCCGCGCACGGCGGGCGGCATGAATTCGCCGATCGAGCCATAGCCGACCACGATCTCCGCGCCCAGCCCGAGCCCCATGAAGAAGCGGCACACGATGAGCCACGTCATGTTCGGCGCGAAGGCGCCCGCAATCGAGGCCAGCCCGAAGACCGCGAGATTGAACTGATACGTGAACTTGCGGCCCTTCGCGTCGCCGAGCACGCCGGCCGCGAAGGCGCCGAGCAGCATGCCGATGAAGGTCGACGAGAGAAACGCGGCGTTCAGCTGCAGGTTCGACCAGCCCGTCTTGGTGAGCGCGCCGAGCACGCCGCCTGCGAGATAGACGTCGAACGAATCGAGAAACATGCCCGCGCCGATCAGCCATAGCACGCGCTTGTGAAAGCCGGAAATCGGCAGCCGGTCCAGACGCGGACCGGCATTGACGGTGCTGACGGTGGTGTCAGCGGTGGTGGTGCCTTCGGCGCCCGGCATGTCGTGTCTCCTCTGTCGTCCAAGCGACTTTTTCAACGACGGTTCATCAATGCTGTTGCTGCTCGACGGTCATGCGCGACGCGTCATGCGGATGCCGCATGCTCCCTGTCGTAACGGTCGAGCACCGCCTTTTCGGCGGCAAGAATATGGCAGCGCGTGATGGCTTCCGCCCACGCGACGTTGCGTTGTTCGAGCGCCATGACGATTTCGAAATGCTGGCGCGCGCTGCGTTCGCGGTCCACGTCGCTATAGGTGTCGAAGGTCCACTTGATGAGCGGCGTTTCCTTCATCGACTTGAGCGAGCGGTCGAGCCGCGCATTGTTGGCGGCCGCCGTGATGATGGCGTGGAACTCGCCGTTGGCGGCGAACCAGGCCTCGCAGGATTCGGGCGTGGATGGATGCTGCGTGATGGCGAACATCGCGTCGGCCAGCGTTTTCAGATGCACGATGTCCGGCGCACCGATCCCAAGCGCCGCGCGGCCCGTGAGATACGGCTCGACCAGCAGGCGCGCTTCAAAGATCTCGCGCGCATCCTGCAGCGTCCACGCCTTGACCCGTACGCCGTAGTTCGGGCGGGTTTCGACCCAGCCTTCGGCGTCGAGGCGGCGCAGCGCCTCGCGCACCGGTGTGCGGCTCACGCCGAGGCTGCGGGCAAGTTGCTCCTCGCGCAGATACTGGCCCGCGCCGTACTGGCCGCCGGCGAGCGCCTCCTTGATCGCGAGATAGACGTCGTCGGCCGAGCGCGCGGGTTCCGGCGAAGTTGTATGCAAAACTTGCTGAGATTCGGCCACATGACACCTTTTTCACGCGTTCGACGGGATCATTGTATGCAAAGTGAGCCGGTTGAACCGTGGGGGATTTCCCGCAGTGCCTGCTTACTTCCGGTGTTTTGCCATGTAGCCGAGATAGGCAACGAGGGCGTCGAGATCGCTGTCGCTGATGGCGTTCTGGTCGAAGGCGGGCATTTTCATGTCCTGCCACGCGCGGATCGACTTCGGATTGCGGATGAAGGATTGCAACACCCACGGCTGGAAATATTCGGTGGGGTTGTGCGGGAGATTGAGATCGGGGCCCATCGAGGCATCGCCGGCGCCGTTCATCTTGTGGCACACGATGCATTGCGTCACGAACACGGCCTGGCCGCGCCGGATGGGCGAATTTGCCGGCACGCTTCGATCGACCGCGAGTTGCGGCCAACGCGCGGCGAGCGTCGGCGCGACGCGGATCGAATCGACCTTGTAGGGCCATTGCTCGCTCGACACACCCGACAACGCCGGATCCAGCCACACGACATAGAACGGACCGATGTCGCCGCCTTCGGCCAGGCGCGGCCAGGGCGCGTCCGGCGTCTCGATGGCGAGCCAGGGTTCCGCGCGCTTGCCGGGCTGGCCGAACAGCAGTTGCGGAGAAAGATGTGTGACGAAGCCGTCGCTGGCGGTGATCTGGAGTTCCTGTTCCGCAGGCAGCGCGTTGACGCCGAGCAGCGCGCGCAAGGGCACGGCCCGATAGGTCATCGTGCGATGAAAGACGACGTCGTTCGGAACGTGGATGGTGGCGGCGTCGGGACGCGCGAGCAACTGCTCGGTCGTGAGCGAGCGCTCACCGCCGACGTTGATCGCCAGGCTCGCCGCCCACGATGCGGCACTGAAGCCCATCAGGCTCGCTAGAACGAGGACACGGCGCAGGTTCATCGCATGTCCTTCAGCGCGTGTTGCTGAACAGCGGCGAGGCGAGACTGGCCGCCGCCAGTTCGTTCGCTGCGGCGAGCAAGGTGGGGCCGAGCGTGGCCATGCGTTTCTCGGTGAGCCGGATCAGCGGCCCCGCGATGCTGATGACGCCGATCGCCCGATGGCCGCGCCGCTGCACCGGCGCGGCCATTGCCGTCATGCCCGGCGCGAAGACCTCGTTGATGGTCGCGTAGCCGCGCGTGCGGGCCGCATGCACGAATTCGAGCAGGCCGGTCACGGTGGTCGGGGCGCGCGGGCCGTACTGCTTCGGCGTGCCGAAGCCCTGGCGCGACACGAGTTCGAGCGCGCGTTCGTCGCTCATCGTCATCATCCAGGCGTGGCCGGTCGCGCTGCACGAGAGGATGGTGTCCATGCCCATGTCCGGGTCGTAGCGCAGGCCCTTGAGCGCGCCTTGCGCCTTCGCGACCCACGTGAGGCGGTCGCCGTCCACGATGGCCAGCCGCACCAGTTCACCCGATTGTTCGGCGAGGCGATCGAGCATGCTCTGCGCGATATCGACGATGCCGGACGTCGCCAGATAGCTCAGCCCGAGACCGACGAGCCGCGTGGTGAGCACGTAGTCGCCGTGCTCGCGCAGCTGGCGGACATAGCCGCATTGCTTCAGATCCACCAGCAGCCGATGACACGCGCTGCGCGGAATTTCGAGCTGGTCGGAGATCATCGCGAGCGGTGTGCCTTCCATTTGCGTCGCGAGAAATTCGAGGACCGCCATGGTTCTTTCGGTGACGCCGGGCATTGCTTCCTCTTGCTGGGTCATGCTTTGAAGAGCCGCATGATTGCATATGGCGGGATGAAATTCCACCCTGGAACGATGTCCCAGCGCTGCTGATAATCTGTGCGCCATGCCGGATTTCACGGCGATAAATGGAGAGGAGACACACACCTATGCAAGCCGCGACTCAACCGCCAACACCAGCGCATCAGTCGATGCGTACACGCGCCGTCACGGCCGCCGCCATCGGCACGGCGCTCGAATGGTTCGACTTCACACTGTACGGCGCACTGGCCGCGACCGTCTTGCCGAAGCTGTTCTTTCCGTCGATGGACGCGACCTCCGCGCTGCTCGCCTCGCTCGCGACGTTCGGCGTCGGGCTCGCGGCGCGTCCGCTCGGCGCGATCATCTGCGGACACCTGGGCGACAAGCTCGGCCGCCGCAATCTGATGCTCGGCACTGTTACGGTGATGGGCCTTGCGTCGATGCTGATGGGCTTCCTGCCGACCTACGCGAGCATCGGCGTATGGGCGCCGCTGTTGCTGGTGATTCTGCGTATTTTGCAAGGCTTCGCGCTCGGCGGCGAATCGACCGGCGCGCAACTGATGGCGATCGAACACGCCAGTCCGGATGCACGCGGCAAGTACTCGGGCCTGCTCGGCCTGTGCTCGCCGCTGAGTCAGATCATGGCGAACGGCGTGCTGCTCGGCCTGTCATCGACGATGTCGGCGGAGGCCTTCGACAGCTACGGCTGGCGCATTCCGTTCATCCTGAGCTTCGTGCTGGTGGTGGTCGGCGTGTATATCCGGCTGCGCGTGGCGGAGACGCCTGCGTTCGTGGCGCTCTCGAAGACCGACGTGGCGGACGTCGGCAGCCCGTTGCGCGATGCCTTGCGCCTGCACTGGCGCACCGTGTTGCGCTGGATGCTGTTCTTCTGCGGGCCGGCGGCGATCTTCTATCTGATCGTCGTGTTCTCGCTGAGCTATGTGACCAAGACGCTCGGCGTGCCGAAGCAGACCGGCTTCCTGCTGCTGATGGGCGCGAACGTCTGCGCGATCGTCGGAGCGCTCGCGGGCGGCATGCTGAGCGACCGGATCGGCAGGCGGCGTGCGCTGGCCATCGGCTCGACGGCCACGCTGCTGATGCTGTTCGTGTATTTCCAGATTCTCGACACGAAGAGCTTCCTGCCGATGCTGCTCGCCATGGGCTTCTTCCTCGGCTTCACGCAGTTCCAGAGCGGCATCCAGCCGGTGGCCTTCGCCGAAGCCTTTCCGACCAACGTGCGTTATTCGGGCTCCGCGCTGGCTTACACGGGCGCGAATCTCGTTGCCGGCGGCCCGATGCCCGTGCTCGCGGTGTGGCTCTTCGCGGTCTGCAACGGCTCGCCCTGGGGCGTGGTGGCGGTGTGCGTCGTGTTCAACCTGATTTCGCTCGCGATGATCCTGACCGCGCCGGAAACGCTGGGCATCGACATGAACCGTACCGACTCCGCGGCGGAAGTCGCGGGTGCGTCCTCGCCTTCTTCCCTGCAATCACACTGAACTGACGAAGCTGATGAATCCCACTGTCCATGTCCTGAACGGCTCGAACCTGAACATGCTCGGCAAGCGCGAGCCGCATCTCTACGGCACCACGACGCTCGCGCAAGTGCAGGCGCGCACCGAAGCGCTCGCGGGTGAACTCGGTCTTGTCTGCGAGTTTCGCCAGACCAATCACGAAGGCGTCATGGTGGACTGGCTGCAGGAAGCCTTCGAGAAGGACGCCGCCGTGATCATCAATCCGGCCGGCTTCTCCTTCTCGTCGATTCCCGTGCTCGATGCCATCAAGCTCATCCGCAAGCCCGTGATCGAAGTGCACATCACGAATATCCATCAGCGCGACGAGCAGTATCGGCATTCGCTTGTTTCGCTGGCGGCGCGCGGGGTGATCTGCGGGTTGGGGCCGCAGGGGTATCTGCTTGCGTTAAGGGCGGTTGCGGAGATGTTGCGGGAAGCCGCTTAGCCTTCGCCCGCCGTGAACTGCGCCCGCAACGACTTGCGGATGATCTTTCCTGTCGCGGTCATCGGCAGTTCGGCGGCGAAGCGCACTTCACGCGGATATTCATGCGCGGCGAGCCGCGTGCGCACGTGGTCCTGCAATTCGCGCACGAGTGCTTCGCCGGGTTCGAAGCCCTCGTTGAGCACGACCACCGCGCACACGATCTCCGTGCGCCGCGCATCCGGCACGCCGATGACCGCCGCAAAGCGCACCGCCGGATGCCGGATCAGACAATCCTCGATCGGTCCCGGCCCGATGCGATAACCGGCGCTCGTGATGACGTCGTCGTCGCGGCCGAGGAAGCGGAAGAAGCCGTCTTCGAGGGTGCCGAGATCGCCGGTCAGCAGGAACTCGCCGCGAAACTTCTGCGCGGTCGCGGCTTCGTCCTGCCAGTAGCCGAGGAACATCACCGGATCCGGCCTCTCAATGGCGATATGACCCGGCGTGCCGTCGGGCACCGGTACGCCGTGATCATCGACCACGGCCACGCGATGCCCCGGCACCGCCCGGCCAATCGCGCCGCTGCGCGGCTCGAACCAGCGCGCGCACGATGACAGCACCATGTTGCATTCGGTCTGTCCATAGAACTCGTTGATGGTGACGCCGAGCATCGCGCGTCCCCACGACAGCAGTTCCTCGCCAAGCGATTCCCCGCCGCTCGCCACCGAACGCAGCGCCAGACCGTCAGGCTTCGCACCGGGCGTCGCGCGCATCATCTTCAGCGCGGTAGGCGGCAGGAAGGTATGGCTCACCTGATGCCGCGCGAGCAGGTCATACGCGGCGGCGCCGTCGAACTTGTCGAAGCGGCGCGCCAGTACCGGCACGCCGTGATGCCACGAAGGCATCAGCACGTCGAACAGACCGCCGATCCATGCCCAGTCGGCGGGCGTCCAGAACAACGTGGCGTCGAGGGGAAAGCATTGCTGCGACATCTCCACGCCCGGCAGATGGCCCGGCAAGATGCGATGCCCGTGCAGCGCGCCCTTCGGCTTGCCGGTCGTGCCGGAGGTATAGATGATGACGGCGGGATCGTCGGCGGCGGTATCGACCAAAGCCGGTTCATCGGATGCGGCCTCGATCGCCGGCCAGAAGTCCGATTCGGCACAGAACACATGATGCAGATCAGGCAAGGCGGCGCGGATCTGCGCAATCTTCGCGGCGCCTTCGGCATCCGTGATGACGGCCTTCGCGCCCGAATGCCCGAGGCGGAATTCAATGGCGTCCATGCCGAACAGCGCGAACAGCGGCACGGCGATGCAGCCCATCCGGTACGCCGCGAGATGCGCAATGGCAGCTTCCACCGACTGCCGCACGAAGATGGCGACGCGGTCGCCGCGTTCGACGCCCCGCGCCTTCATCGCGTTGGCGAAGCGGTTGGAAAGACGCTTGAGGTCATCGAAGCTATAGCGCTGCTGCGAGTGATCAGCGGCTTCGACGATCAGCGCCAGGCGGCCGGAGCCGTCCGCCCATTTGTCGCAGACGTCCTGCGCGATGTTGTAGCGCGCGGGGATGCGCCATTCGAACTGCGCTGCGACGGCTTCGTACGAGTCACCAGACGGGAGCATGGGGCGAGGGCAGGAAGTTGATCGTGCGGACATCATACTTCGGTGCCCTGCGCGGCAACCGGTTCAGTCGATACGTTTCTGCCAGGCCGCCACCGCCCCGGCGACGAGCGCGACGCCGATCAGATAGTAGAAGCCATCGAGCGAACTCAGGAAGTTGGCTTGCTGCGCAACGAGGCGGCTGATCTCGCCCAGCGCGAGACTGCTGGCCTCGGACGCACTGTGCCCGCTGTTCAGGAAGCCGCCGAGCAGGCTTCGATAGGCATTCTCGAAGACCGGGTTGTACGGATTGATCGTTTCGACAAGCCGCGTCTGATGCAGCGCCACGCGATGTTGTTCGAGAATGATGATGGTCGCGGTGGAGAACGAGTAGGTCAGCTGCTTGACAATGTTCTTGAAGCGATAGCTGTGGCTGTATTCCTCGATCGCGAAGACGCGGAAGGTGAGATTCGCGACCGGCAGCGCGATGAAGAGCAGCAGCATGCCGCGCAGGATCATCGGGGCGATGAGCCAGCCCATGCTGACGTCGGGCGGCAGGCTGACCATCCACGCGCCGATGAACGCGGCCATCAGGAAGCCGGTCATGATGAGCCACTTCTTGTGCTTGATGCGCGCGGAATAGCGAAAGTAGATTACGGCCATGCCGAGCGACACCATCGAGGTCAGTCCGACTAGCCGCCCCGCGTTCTCCACCGGATAACGCAGCCCGCCTTCCAGCAGACGCGAGACGAGGAAGCTCATCGCGTTGTTGATGTAGTAGAACCCGATGTACAGCACGATGCCCACTTGAAACGTCTTCTCGCGCAAGGCCTGAAGGCGCAGCAGCGGACGCGGATGATGCCACTGATGCCAGACGAACCAGCCGAGCGCGAGCACGCCGGAGGCCGTCAGCACGATGAGTTCGGGCGAGCCGCTGAACAACTCGAAGCGCACTTGCTGCATGACGATCTGCAACGCGCCCTGCGCGAACGCGAAGATGATGTAAGGCCAGAAATGGGTGTCGCCGCGTTCTTCGGGCTGTACGCGGCCGGTCGAAGGCACGGCGAGGAAAGCGAGCAGCGCGAGCGTGGCGCCGCCGATTGCCGTGCAGGTGAACAGCGCGCGCCAGCCGAGCCACGCGACGAGATAGCCGCCGCACAGCGGCGCGAGCGCGGTGCCGAGCAGGATCATGTTGAGGAAACGGCGCGTCGCGGGCGGGCGCAGTTGCGGCGTGAAGCGCGTCTGGATCAGGATGCGCGCGGCGCTCATCATCGGGCCGATGAAATAACCCTGGAAGCCGCGCACGAGCGCCAGTTCGAGCGCGGACTCGGCGAACGTGGCCGCGACCGCGCCCGCTGCGAACAGCAGCAGACAGCCGGCGATGTATCGACGGTTGCCGATCCGTTCGATCCACCATTGCTGCTGCAGGATGCCGAGCACCGACGCGACCGCATACGCGCTGGAGGCCCAGACGAGTTCATCGGACGAAGCGTTGATGCCGCCCGCGATGGTGCTCGTGAAGAACGAGAAGACGGCGTTGTCGAAGTAGTCGAGGCCCGTTGCCAGCGCAATGGCCCACGCGAAGGAATCCGTCCGCAGCCTCTCCGCGATCCTTCCCGGCAAGCCGAACGATGCCGAGCTCATGCGTCATCGTCTCCCGCGCTCGCGGGTTTGCGCGGCTTGCGCGCGGCCAGCCGCTCCTGCAACAGCGCTTCCTTGCTTTCGCCCGCGATGCGCCGCCGCAGGTAGTCGAGGTCGTCGGCGAGATCCTTGCGCACCGCCTGCGCTTCCTTCAACTCGCGCCGCACGCCCGCGATGCGCGCGTCCACCGCTTCGATCTGCTGCGACAGCGCCTGCTCGATCTCGCGCAGCGATGCGCTCGAATAACCGGTACGGCCTTCGCCGAGCGTTTCCATCGGCCGCTTGAGCATCTCGACGATGCCCTGCAACGAGAAGCCGAGTGAACGCAGCCGCAGGATGCGCGCGAAGCGTTCCAGATCCTCTTCGCTGTACAGCCGGTAACGTCCTTCACTGCGGCTCGGCGTGACGAGCCCGCGTTCCTCGTAGTACTTGAGCGTGCGCGGGGTGACTTGCAGGCGTTCGGCGGCGTCGCGGATGGTGAGGAGCGCGGAGGGCGTGGACATGACGAATGACAGGAAACGATGCGTCGCAGTATAACGCAAACCTGTACGTTCACGTACAGGTTTGCCGGGCATGGGGCATGCTCGCCTTCGATCAATCGTTGAACGGGAACGCAGTGATAGACTCCAACGGCCTTTCACCGGGCCACGCGGCGCCTGCATCGGACACTGCCTGAACGTCCCGCACGCCACGAACGCCACGAACAAACAATACGAATGAAACGATTCTCGATGATCCGCGATTTCCACCTGGCCGACTGGTTCACGCTGGGCAACGCGGTATGCGGTACGGGTGCGCTGTTCTCGGCGATGTCCTATCTCGACGATTCCGATGTCCTGCACATCTATCTCGCCTGCGCACTGGTGTTCGCGGCGCTCGTCTTCGACGTGCTCGACGGACGCATCGCGCGGTGGCGTCAGAAGGCGTCGCTGCTCGGCAAGGAACTGGATTCGCTCGCGGACGTGATCTCGTTCGGCGTCGCGCCGGCGATCATCGCGTATGGCTTCGGCATGCGCGGCCTGTATGACCGCGTGATCCTGGCGTATTTCGTGGCGTGCGGCGTGTCACGTCTCGCGCGCTACAACGTGACGACGGAAGAGATGTCGGGCGCCGCCGGCAAGGTCACGCATTTCGAAGGCACGCCCATTCCCACGTCCTTCCTGATCGTGCTGCTGCTGACAGTCGGAGCGGCGCTGGGCGCGATCGGCGAGAACATGTGGTTCGGCTCGGCGCGCATCGGCGGGTTCGTGCTGCATCCGCTCGTGCTGGTCTACGCCATCTCCGGTTCGCTGATGATCAGCCGCATCCGCATCCCCAAGCCCTAAACGCCCGACGGGCGGCGTCAGTGGTGCGACGCGTGATGCCGCCCGACCAGCAGGAAATGCACGAGCGCGAGCAGCGGAAACACCGTCGCGCAGACTGCGACGAGCGGCCAGCCGCCATGCTCGTAGATCTGGCTGGCGAACGCCGAGCCGGATGCCCCGCCCACGAAGATACTTGTCATGTAAACCGCGTTCAGCCGGTTGCGGCTCGCGGCATGCAGCGCATAGATCTCGCGCTGGCCGAGCACCATGTTCATCTGCACCGCGAAGTCGAGCAGGACGCCCGTCACGACCAGCGCGCCCACGCCCCACGCAGGGTGAATCAGAACCGGCAAGTACGCGAGCGCGGCCAGGATCAGCGCGGCGAAGGTGGCGCGCACGGTGTGGCCGGCATCGGCGAGACGTCCGGCGGTCGGCGCCGAGGTCGCGCCCATTGCGCCGATCAGCGCGAAGATGCCGATAGCGGTCTGCGAAAGCCCGTAATGCCGCGTGAGTTCGATGGGAATCGCGGTCCAGAACAGGCTGAACGAGGCGAACATCAGCGCCTGATACAGCGAGCGATGACGCAGCACCGGCATCGTGCGGACGAGATGGCCGAGTGAGCCGATCAACTGGAAGTAGGTTGCCTGGTGATTCGGCTGGCGGCGCGGGATCGTGAGCGCCAGGACGGTCGTGATGACGACCATCAGCACGCCGGCTCCGGCGAACATGGCGCGCCAGCCGAAGTGACCCGCGACGATGCTCGACACCGGCCGCGACAGCAGGATGCCGAGCAGCAGTCCGCTCATGATGGTGCCGACCACCTTGCCGCGCGATTCGTCCGGCGCGAGGTGCGCCGCGAGCGGAATCAGGATCTGCACCGCGACTGACGAAAAGCCGATCAGCAGCGAAATCACCAGGAACCAGCCGGGCGTGTGGGTGAACGCGGCGGCCGTCAGGCTCGCGATGGAGACGAGCGCGGTCGCGATCATCAGCTTGCGATTTTCGAGCAGATCGCCGAGCGGCACGATGAAGAAGAGGCCGAGCGCATAGCCGATCTGCGTGAGCGAGACGATCAGGCTCGCCGTGCCGCCCGCCATGTGCAGTTCGGGCGCGATGAGTTCGGTGATGGGCTGCGCGTAATACAGATTCGCGACGATGGCGCCGCAGCAGAACGCGAACAGCGCGATCAGGCCGCGCGTGAGTTCGATGTGTTTGGTGCCGTCGAGCGTGGTCGATGTGGGTGTCGACATGAGAATTCCTTGAATGGCAGAGAGCGACTATACGGTGTTGCGGCGCAACCTGCTTGGGACGCCCGCAGCTTGAAGGGAAGCGTAATCGTTGCGTCCGGGTGACGGAATCACTCTAGAATGCAAGCTTGCGTTGCGTGCGATGCAACGAAAAAAAGGCACTGAATGGACAAGCTCCAGGCACTCAATACGCTTCTCGAAGTGGCCCGCGAAGGCGGGTTTGCCAAGGCCGCGCGGCGTCTTGGGGTCGCCACGTCGTCGGTGACGCGGCTGATGGACGCGCTCGAAGCATCGCTCGGCGCCGCCTTGCTCACGCGCACGCCGCGCAAGGTGAGCCTGACCGACGCCGGCGTCGCCTATGTGGACCAGGTCGGCCGTCTGCTCGACGATCTCGCCGAAGCCGACGAAAGCGTCTTCGACAGCGGCGCTGCGCCGGTCGGCGCGTTGCGCGTCGCGGTGCCGTCCACCTTCGGGCGGCTGCGGCTGGCCGGGCATCTGGCGGCGTTCATGGCGGAGCATCCGCGCGTGGTGCTCGACCTCGTCGTCGCGGATCACTACGCCGACCTCGTGACCGAGCGTATCGACGTCGCGGTGCGCATCGGCGTGCCGGACCGAGACGGCACGCTGATCGTGCGCAAGCTTGCGGACAATCCGCGCGTCGTCGTCGCGAGCGGCGGCTATCTCCGGCAGCGTGGCACGCCAGCGTCACCCGCGCACCTTGCCGAGCATGAATGTCTGCGTTTCGCCTATGGCGGCGGCCCTCGCGCGCGGCAGGAATGGACCTTTCGTGCGAAAGGCGGTGAGACGCGCGTGGAAGTGCAGGGGCACCTGCTGTCGAACAATCTGGACATGCTGCTTCAAGCCGCGCTCGCCGGACGCGGCATCGCACTGTTGCCCGCCTGGCTCGTGGATGCCGACGTGCGCGCCGGACGGCTCGTGCGGCTGTTCGATAGCCACGAAGCGAGTCCGCACGAGAAGGCCGTGGTGATCCATGCGGCGTATCTGCCGAACCGGCGGCAGTCGAGCAAGGTCCGGGCGCTCGTGCGTTTCCTTGAGGCGCGCCTTGCCGCTCCGGACACGACCTGAACTCGCGTACCGGCTTTCTCTACATATGATTTGCCGCTGCCCGGCCGCTGCGAAAGAGGGACTTCGTCGAGCCTGAGGCCGGTCCAGTGCCCGCCGATCTCATCTGCACGGTTCAGGATCACGCCCTCCGAGCAGTGCGGCCAAGCCGCGGCGTCACAGCGAGCGATCGCGTTCCTCGAGCCCCGTGACGGCATGCACGCCGTCCTGCGATGCGATTCGGTACGTGCCTCGCGCACACGTCTTCGCTTCGAAGAGCGCGGCGTCGGCGCGCTTCAAGGCGCTCTCGAACAGCTCGCCCGGTCCGGCGAGCGCCATGCCGGCGCTCACGCCCACTTGCTCGGCGATCCCGTCCGTCAGGTCATACGGCTCCGAGAGTTCGCGCAAGATCTTCTGCACGAAGGCCTCGCCGGAGCTGCTCGCGATAAAGGTCGCGACGATCGCGAATTCGTCGCCGCCCAGCCGCGCGGCCAGTTCGCCACGCCGCATCGCATTGCGCAGGCGGTCGGCGACCTGGCGCAGCAGTTCGTCGCCGGCGTTGTGGCCGTAGGCATCGTTGATGCGCTTGAAGCCGTCCAGATCCACGTACATGACGAAGACTTTCTCGCGTCCCGCGCCGCCCGTCATCAGGCGTTCGGCGTGATCGGACAGATAGCGGCGGTTCGGCAGGCCCGTCAGCGAATCGTGATGCGCCCAGTGCAGGATCTTCGCCTCGGTCCTGCGGCGCTCCGTCACGTCCTCGATGATGATCACCGTGCTGCCGTCCGGCACCGGATTGCGGATCAGCTGGAGCTGGCGGCCATCGCCGAGCGGCAAGTCGAGCGGTGCGTGGCCGTCCTTCAGCCATTGCGCAGATCGCGTGGCGAACTCGCGGCGCAAGGTCTCGCCGAACCTCGCAATGCCCACTTGGCCGATGAAATCCGGCAACGACACGTTCAGGCGCAGCGTGTCGTCGCTCACGCCGAACAGGTCGGCCGCCCGGCGATTCGCGATGATCACCTTGCCCGCCTGATCCACCGTGCACAGGCCGTGCGGCATGTGGGCGAGCGCGGCGTCGAAGCGCGCGGCGATCTCGGCATGGCGATGTTCGGCGGTCATCATCGCGACGAGACCGCGATAGTGGCGGCGCACGACCGCGGACATTGCAGCGAGATAGAGAAAGAGCGGCGGCACCAGAATGCCGTAGCCGGCTGGCGCCAGCAGCGCGCCGATGCCGATCGGCGCTGCGCCCAGGCTGACCTGGGCGAGCGCCAGGTGCGGCGTGCCCGCATTGCGGGAGCCGATGCCGCCGAGCGAGCCGGCTGTCACCATGATCGCGAGGGCGGTCAATACGGCGTCGCCGGACGCGACGCACGCCATCGTGCCGAGACCCGGCGCGAAGCATGCCGCGAGCGCGAACGGCGCATAGCGCCGGGCCCACGGAGCGGGATGCGCCAGCGCGGTGGCGCGCAAGGCGCGATACCTGCACACGATCCCCAGGCGCACGGCGAGCAGCAGGACATCGGTGGCCAGCCAGGCAACGGTCCAGGGCGCATGGAGCCGCACGCAGGCGACGACCGCGACGAACGCGCCCGACAGCCCGGACAGCAGCAGCGGACGCACATCGACGACGAGCGTCGACAGCAGTGCCGCGCGCATGGCGGGCGTGATCGTGCCGTCCTCTGTCGCCGGGGTGGCGAGAATCGAATCGATCAGGGACGGGGTACGTTGCATACAAAGGACCGGCGCGCCGGGAAGAGGAAATGACAGCACCGGCGGTGAGAGTACCGCCGGTGCACGTAATTACGGCAGTGCCTGCAGAAATCTTGAGCGACGGCCGCCGTTCAGCCGTCGCTGGCGCATTGTGCCCGTTCCGCATGATCGTTTGACGACCGCGCGCTGCAAAACACGCGCGACGCGGGTTTTGCCTCATCGAAAGCTTCCGGTTCACGGACGATGATGGATGACGGCCGGCGGCGCGCCGGTCGGTTGCGCCGGGCGCATTGTGATATCGATGTAGAGACAACGTCGTGAAGAAGGCCCGAGAGCCGTCAGGCGATCGATAACAAGGAGACGTCATGAACACGAATTCACGCTCATCCGGCGCACCGGACGGGTCGCACGCCGAACACCGCAAGCAGACCAGGAAGGCCACGGCGAGCGGCTGGATCGGCTCGGCGCTCGAATACTACGACTTCTTCATCTATGCGCAGGCTGCGGCGCTGATCTTCCCGCAACTGTTCTTTCCGTCCGGGAATCCGAAGGTGGCGATCGTCGCGTCGCTGGCCACTTATGGCGTCGGCTATGTCGCGCGGCCCATCGGCGCCTTCGTGCTCGGCCATTTCGGCGATACCCACGGCCGCAAGACCGTACTCGTGCTGTGCATGTTCATGATGGGCTTCTCGACGATGGCCGTCGGCCTGTTGCCGACGTATCACAGTGTCGGCATGCTCGCGCCCGCGCTGCTCGTGATCCTGCGTCTGGTGCAGGGCTTCGCGGTGGCGGGCGAGATTTCCGGCGCGAGCTCGATGATTCTCGAACACTCGCCGTTCGGCCGGCGCGGCTATTTCGCGAGCTTCACGTTGCAGGGCGTGCAGGCCGGCCAGATTCTCGCCGCCGCCGTGTTCCTGCCGCTCGCGTACTACATGCCGGAGGACGCCTTCAATTCATGGGGCTGGCGCATCCCGTTCCTGCTCTCGGCGGTCGTGCTGATCGCGGGCTACATCATCCGGCGTGAAGTGCACGAAACACCGGCCTTCGAGAAGGAAGGCGAGCGGGGCGCGGTGCCGCGCTCCCCGATCGTCGATGCCTTCCGCTACAACCTCGCCGACATGATCCGCGTGGTCTGCATGGCGCTGATGAACGTGATTCCGGTGGTTGCGACCATTTTCGGCGCGGCGTATGCGGTGCAGGCGGCGTACGGCGTCGGCTTTCACAAGAGCGTGTACCTGTGGATTCCGGTGGTCGGCAACATCCTCGCCGTGATCGTCATTCCGCTGGTCGGCAATCTTTCCGACAAGATCGGGCGCAAGCCGCCGATCATCGTCGGAGCGATTGCCTCAGGGCTGCTGTCGTACCTGTATCTGTATGCCATCAGCATTCATAGCGTCGGCATGGCGATCATCGCGTCGCTGCTGATGTGGGGCGTCGTGTATCAAGGCTATAACGCGATCTTCCCGAGTTTCTATCCGGAGCTCTTTCCCACTCGCACGCGCGTGTCCGCCATGGCCATTGCGCAGAATGTCGGCACGACCATCACGGCGCTGCTGCCCGCGCTGTTCGCCACCGTCGCGCCGCCGGGATCGACCAACATCCCGCTGACCATCGGCTCGATCACGCTGGCCGTCACGATCATCTCGGCCATCGCCGCATGGAGCGCGCGGGAAACCTACCGCATTCCGCTCAGCCAGCTCGGCGAGGCCGATGCGCGGGAAGTCGAGAAGTCCGAATACGAGCGGCTGCGCGCGGAGTCGGTGGCGAATGCGCGTGCTTCGTGAGCTTTCTTTCTCAGACAGGTGAGGTCCGGTGAATCCAGCAGCAGGCAAGACGCGCATTGCCGTGGCGGGCGCGGGGTATATCGGTCAGGCGCACATGGGCGTGGCGCAGCACAGTGCGACCTGCACGCTCGCCGCGATCGTCGATCCGGCGCCCGCCGCCGAGGCCATCGCGGCGCAGGCGCAAGTGCCGTTCTACGCGACGCTCGATCAACTGCTCGTTGAAGACCGTCCCGATGGCATCGTGCTCGCGACGCCCAATCAGCTTCATGTGGAGCAGGCGCGCACATGCCTGGCGGCGGGCGTGCCGGTTTTGCTGGAAAAGCCCATCGCGCCGACGGTCGCCGAGGCGCAGGCGCTCGTCGATGACGTGGAGCGCTCGGGCGCGAGGATGCTGATCGGGCATCATCGCGCGCATAGTCCGATCATGGCGCGCGCGAAGCAGGTGATCGAGGAAGGGCGGCTCGGGCCGCTGGTCGCGGTGATGGGCAGCGCCGTGTTCTTCAAGCCCGACGAGTACTACGCCGGCGCGCCATGGCGGCGCGAGCCGGGCGGCGGTCCGATCCTGCTCAACATGATCCACGAGATCCACAACCTGCGGATGTTGTGCGGCGATATCGTCGCGGTACAGGCGTTCGCTTCGCACGCGACCCGCGGTTTTGCCGTCGAGGATACTGTCGCGATCAACCTGCGCTTCGCCAGCGGCGCACTCGGCACCTTCATGCTGTCTGACACGGCCGCGTGCCCGCGCAGCTGGGAGCAGACGTCGCAGGAGAATCCGGCCTACTCGACTTATCCCGACGAAGACTGCTACGTGATCGCCGGCACGTTCGGCTCGCTTTCGGTCCCGACGATGCGCCTCAAGTCCTACGCCACCCCCGCCGACCGTTCCTGGTGGAAGCCCTTCGACGAGGAAATCGTGACGATGCAGCGCGCCGATCCGCTCGCATTGCAGATGGAACATTTCGGGCGAGTGGTGCGCGGCGAAGCTGAGCCTATTGTCAGCGCGCGCGACGGACTGCAGAATCTGCGGATCACCGAGGCCATCGTCGAGGCCGCGCGCAGCGGCAGAATCGTCGAGACCGTCTGAATTTCCTATCCCATCGAGGACAAGTCATGGCAAAAATCCTGACGCTGCACGGCGTCAATCTCAACATGTTCGGCAAGCGCGACCCGAAGCAGTACGGCACGGCGACGCTCGCGCAGATCGATTCCGAAATGAGCGCGCTTGGCAAGGAACTGGGTGTGGACGTGGAGGGCTATCAGACGAACATCGAAGGCGAGATGTGTTCGCGCATTCATCGAGCCTTCGAGGAAAAGGTCGATGCCATCGTCATCAACGCGGGCGCGTGGACGCATTACAGCTATGCGATCCGCGATGCGCTCGCCATTCTGACGGTGCCGGTCATCGAGGTGCACATGTCGCACGTGCATGCGCGCGAGGAGTTCCGCCACAAGTCGGTGTTCGCGGAGATCGCGAAGGGGCAGATCTCCGGCTTCGGCGTGGACAGCTATCTGCTGGGATTGCGAGCCGCTGTTTCCGCGATCGGCGCGGGGAAGTGAGGCTCGGGTAGAACGGCTTCTGAAACGTGTCCGGCGTGGCGGTCAATCAGGCCGCGCCGGTATCGGGCAAAGGCGTTGCGGTCGGGTGGGTCAGACCGTGTGGCCGAAATCCTTGGGCTTGGCGCCGGATTTGCGTTCCGCCGCACGCACGCGCACCGGTTGTTGATCGCGCCGGGTGGCGCCCCGGATGAACAGCACCGCACAGAGTGCGCTGATGGCCCAGACAGCTGCAATGATCGTCAAGTAGTTCATGTCGTTCTTCCTGATGCTTCTTCGTGCTGCCTGTGCGGTCCGTCGACGCGGGCGGCGGTCCTGAGGTCCAGTCCGTCCCGCGCGCTTTACCCGTCTTGTCTCAAACTCAAGCCTGCGAGGCCGGCATCGTCAGAAGACGGCCGATCAGCTGTTCCGCGATGGCGTGTTGCTCGGTGAGGGTGATGGCGTCGTCGCTTGCGGCGTCCGGCGCGGCGCGAAGCGTGCCCGCCAGGCGCATGATGTTGTCCGACACCGACTGCAGCTCTTTCAACAACTCGGCTTGCGTCGCCGACACGTTCTGCTGACTGTTCCCTGCAAGCACTTCAGCCGTGCGATGCGGCCTTGCGTTACCTTCCATCGTCTGAAACATGTCGACCCCCGTGAGTGGATGATGCGATTCTCCCGCCGCTGCTCGAAAAGCAATCCTCCGAACAACACCTGATTCCGGCCTCAAATCATTTTGTGGCCCGTAACCGATGCCTCGCTGAAGTTGCAGCAGGTCCGCCCAGCAAGGCTTTGCGGCCATCGGGCGAAAACATCGCGAATTTTTCGTGGCTTCTTTTTCAGACTGACAGCACGAGCGTGCTGGACGGAAAGGGTGGGCCGCTCAAAAAAACAACACTTTTTACACGAAAGGGCGCGGCGGCAGGTGGGCGAAATGACCCAAATTTTTGGGGTCGCAAGAGGCAAGCGGTAAATCTTGCGGCGTGGCTTGCGCTTTGGGGGATTCCGCGAGGCGGAGAACGGGCGGAATCGGCTACTATCTCGAAACCATAAAGACTCATCAGGCGGTCACGCACTGCGCGTCAATCGTCCCAACCCTCGCTGATCTCTCGTCCTGACACGCTCACCATGTTCGAACACATCGATGCCTATCCCGGCGACCCCATCCTGTCGCTGAACGAAAACTTCCAGAAGGACCCGCGCACCAGCAAGGTCAACCTGAGCATCGGCATCTACTTCGACGACGAAGGCCGTCTGCCCGTCATGAAGGCGGTGCGCGAGGCGGAACTGTCGATCCTGAAGGACCTCGGTCCCAAGCCCTACCTGCCGATGGCCGGTTTTGCCCATTACCGCGACGCCGTGCAGGCGCTCGTGTTCGGCAACGACAACCCGGCGCGCGCCGCCGGCCGCATCGCCAGCGTGCAGACGCTTGGCGGTTCGGGCGCGCTGAAAGTGGGCGCGGACTTCATCAAGCGCTATTTCCCGCAGTCGAAGGTCTGGGTGAGCGACCCGACGTGGGAAAACCACCGCTTCATCTTCGAGCGCGCGGGCTTCGAAGTGAACACCTACCCGTACTACGACGAGGCCAGCGGCGGCCTGCTGTTCGACGCCATGCTCGCCGCCATCGACAAGCTGCCGGCAAAAAGCGTCGTGCTGCTGCACGCGTGCTGCCACAACCCGACGGGCGTCGACCTCGACGACAGCCAGTGGCTCAGGATCATCGACGTATTGCAGAAGCGCGATCTGCTGCCCTTCGTCGACATGGCCTATCAGGGCTTCGGTTCCGGCCTGGATGAAGACGCCTTTGCCGTGCGCGAACTCGCGCGCCGTGGCGTTCCGGGCTTCGTCGCCAATTCGTTCTCGAAGAACTTCTCGCTGTACGGCGAGCGCTGCGGCGGCCTGCACGTGATCTGCGACGACTCCGCCGCCGCCGACCGCGTGCTCGGCCAGCTGACGAGCGCGGTGCGTTCGAACTACAGCAATCCGCCGACGCACGGCGCGAAGATCGTGACGCAGGTGTTGAACACGCCGGAACTCAGGCAGTCGTGGCAGGACGAGCTGGCATCGATGTGCCAGCGCATCGCGCGCATGCGTCAGGCTATCCATGACGGCCTCAAGGACCACGTTCGAGGCGAAATGCTGACGCGTTACATCAAGCAGCGCGGCATGTTCACCTACACCGGACTCGTGGCGGAACAGGCGGACCGCCTCAAGGAGGAATTCGGCGTGTATATCCTGCGTTCGGGTCGCATGTGCGTCGCGGGCCTGAACGACAGCAACGTGCAGATCGTCGCCGATGCGATCGGCAAGGTGCTGGCGGCCAAGTAAGTCTCCTCCACGGCGCTACATCGCGGGACAGGACAGTACTTTCTGCGGCGGCAGGCTGCCCGGTCCCGTGTCCACTTTCGTCCCGCGTGTCGGCGTCAGGATGAGCCGCACGCTGTTCGTGCCTTCGTTCGCGAGTACGTAGACGTCGCCGCTTCCCTCCGGCTGCCAGTACACGCGATACACCTCCCCTTCCTTGTAGACATGCAGCGCGCCATGCCGCACCGCGCCGCTGCGCCAGAAGTTCACGCTTTCGCCCTCGCGCAGGGTGATCGGTGCGTCCTGTCCGCCGGTCGCGCTTTCGAGCGTGCCACAGACGGCGTCGTCGGCGCGGGCGGACAGGCTGACCGTAAGCGCCATCAGCGCGCCGGCGCAGATCGTCAGAGATGAGCGTTTCATCGTCATGCGTCTCCTTTCAAGAACACCGGCGCGCGTGCGCCGTGCCGCGCTGGTTGCAAGATACGCGCCGCCGTTCTTTTTCCCGTGTGCTACTTTGAATGAAGCAGGCCGGCCCGGATGCCTGCATGCGAAGGCGGCCGGCCCGGCAGGCGGCGTTCGATCATGGAGGCCCTCATGTCAGTGATCGCACCGGACGAAAGAGCGAAGTTTCTGGCCATCCTGACGCGCCATCGGCTCGACGAGCAGGATTTCCTCGTGCAGGAGGGCGGTCAGAACGATGTCGTCGATGACGTGTATCCGTTACAAGGGCTCGTCACCATCACGCGGCGCTCCACGCTCAAGGAGCGCGAATATCGCATCGGACACGGCACGAACTGGACCGCTGCGTTCGAGAAGGATCTGAACAAGGGCGTGTTCCGTTGAGCAGCACGCCTGAAGGAAGTGAGCTGAAGCAGTCTTCCATCACGCATCTTTTTGACGCGGAGCAGGCGATGAGACCCATCGAATTCAAGTCGTTCAAGGCGCATGTCGCGATGATGCTGCGCGATCTGCCGCGCGGCGTGACCGCCGATCTGACCGACGTCGCCGTCGCGTACTGGAACGGGACTCAGGTGGTGGGCGCCTATCTGCGCGACCACGGCCGCCTCGACGAGGACTTCGACTTCGACGAAAACGCCTGGGGCAACTGGGGCGAAGAGTTCCTGATGTGGCTGGATGCGCCGCGCTTCACCGAACGCGCCGACCTGAAGGCGGCGTTTGCCGCCGGTGCGGTCGCGGCGTTGCCGCCCGGCGGACTCTGGCCGCGACCACGCTGACTTTTATCGTAAGTCACTTGTAAAGCTTTACCCATGGCGCGCTTTCATCCGCCGAAACGGCACGTTGATTGCTCCTGACGACGACGCGACAGCGTCCGAACCACGACCGCCCGCCGGCCGTGTCTCGCCATTCATCGTCACTGAGGGAGTCCAGCATGGCTGGCAACGGAAGACTTCATTCGCTCACGTTCTTCACGGCCATCGTGTTCGTCGTCATCGGCGTGCTGCTGGGGATCGGCGGCGCTTACCTCGTGGCGGTGAAAGGCTCGTGGTACTACGTGGTCACGGGCGTGGCCATCGTCCTGACCGGATTGCTTCTGCTGATCCGGCGCCGCTCGGCGCTCCTGCTGTTCGCGCTCGTGCTGTTCGGCTCGACGCTGTGGGCCGTCTTCGAAGTGCATTTCGATTTCTGGCAACTGATGCCGCGCCTGTGGGTCTGGCTCGTGCTCGCTATCTGGCTGCTGATTCCGTTCGTGCATCGCGGGGCCATGTTTGGGCCGCCTTCCACCGCGCGGGCCGCGCGTACGCCGCTGGCGGCGGCGATCATTCTCACGTCGCTGCTCGGCGCCGGCACGTATTTCCGCGATCCGCACGACCTGTCCGGACGCATCGACGTGGAAGCCGCCGCCGATGCCAATCAACCCGACACGAACGCCGGCACCGGACGCAAGCCGGGCGACTGGACCGATTACGGCGGCTCGCCGCTCGCGCAGCGTTATGTGCCGCTGACGCAGATCACGCCGGAGAACGCGCATCAACTGAAAGTGGCCTGGACCTATCGCACCGGCGACATGCCCGGTTCCGGCGATCCCACCGAGACCACCGACGAGAACACGCCGATCAAGGTCGGCGACACGATTTTCCTGTGTACGCCGCATAGCAAGGTGATCGCGCTGGATGCCGCGTCGGGCAAGGAAAAATGGCGCTTCGATCCGCAGATCCAGAGCCCGGTCGGCTTCAAGCATTGGGAGCATATGACTTGCCGGGGCGTCGCTTATTACGATCCGGCAATGCATGCGGCTGCTGCTCCTTCCGATGCGGCCGCTTCCGCGCCTTCAGACGCCGCCGCATCAGCTCCTTTGGATGTGGCCGCCTCCGCTCCAGCCGATGCCGCCGCAGCATCAGTACCCGCCGCACCCGCACCCGTAACAACGCCCGCACAAACCACCGCGCTTGCCGAGTGCCCGCGCCGCCTGTTCCTGCCCACCGCCGACGCCCGCCTGATCGCCCTCGACGCCGACACCGGCAAGCCCTGCGCGAGCTTCGGCAAGGACGGCGCGATCGATCTGCGCGCCAACGTCGGCCCGTTTACGCCGGGCGGCTATTACTCGACTTCGCCGCCGGCGCTGTTCCACAACCTCGTGATCGTCGGCGGCCACGTGACCGACAACGAATCGAACAACGAACCTTCCGGCGTGATCCGCGCGTTCGACGTGAACGACGGCCATCTCGTCTGGAACTGGGATCCGGGCAATCCGGACGCCACCGAGCCGATCGCCGCGGGCGGCACCTACGTCCGCAATTCGCCGAACATGTGGTCGATGTTCAGCGTCGACGAGAAGCGCGGCATGATCTACCTGCCAATGGGCAACCAGACGCCGGATCAATGGGGCGGCCAACGCACGCCGCAGGCGGAGAAGTTCGGTGCGGGACTCGTCGCGCTGGACGGCGCGACGGGCAAGCTGCGCTGGAACTATCAGTTCACGCATCACGACCTGTGGGACATGGACGTGGGCGGGCAGCCGACGCTCGTCGACCTGCAGACGGCGCAGGGCACGCAGCCGGCGATCATCGCGTCGACGAAGCAGGGCAGCATCTACGTGCTGAATCGCGAGACCGGCCAGCCGATCGTGCCGATCAATGAAGTGCCCGTGCCGCAGGGCGCGGCCAAGGGCGACCATGCATCGCCGACGCAGGCGGTTTCCGCGCTCAACTTCAATCCGCCGCGCATCCGGGAGGCGGACATGTGGGGCACGACGCCGTTCGATCAGCTCTGGTGCCGTATCAAGTTCAAGAGCCTGCGCTATGACGGGCCGTTCACGCCGCCGTCGGAGCAGGGCACGCTGGTGTTCCCCGGCAACTTCGGCGTGTTCGACTGGGGCGGCATCTCAGTCGATCCGGTGCGGCAGATCCTGATCGCGAATCCGGACTATATGGCGTTCGTGTCGAAGCTGATTCCGCGCGAGAAGATCCCGGAAGGCAAGAGCGACGGCGTGGTCAGCGAGACCAGCGGCATCAAGCTGGCGCGCGGTACGCCGTTCGGCTTCGAGATCAACCCGTTTCTTTCGCCGCTCGGCATTCCCTGCCAGGCGCCGCCGTGGGGTTACATGGCGGGCGTCGATCTGCGCACGAACAAGATTGCGTGGCAGCACAAGAACGGCACGATTGTCGACAGCGCGCCCTTGCCCATTCCGATGCCGCTCGGCGTGCCGAGTCTGGGCGGAACGATCGTGACGGCGGGCGGCGTTGCGTTCCTGACCGGCACGCTCGATCAATACGTGCGCGCCTACGACGTCCACGACGGCCGGAAGCTGTGGGAAGCGCGCTTGCCGGCGGGCGGACAGTCGACGCCGATGAGCTATGCGGACGCCAGCGGCAAGCAGTATTTGCTCGTGACCGCGGGCGGACATGGCTCGCTCGGCACCAAGGCCGGCGATTACGTCATTGCCTACACGCTGCAATGACGGTTGGGGCGCGAGATTACTGCGCGCGCCGATAGGCTTCGGCCATCAGCGCGCTGACCTTGGCGCGGGTATGAAGCGCGTCGCGCGTGGCTGCGCGAAGCTTGGCGGCGAGGAAGGAAACGAGGGCGATCGGGGTGGCGGCGATGATTCCCATGGCGGACTCCATACTAGGGGTAACTAACTAGGTAATAACCCTAGGTTAGCATACTTTGATGCGGTGCAATAAAACGCTTTCATAAAACCGCATCCGTGTGGGCATTTCGTAAGCTGATTAGACGGATCGCCGTCGCGTTGAAGTGTCGGCGCGATGGTTCCAGGTCGTCCCGTCTCTCCGTCGAGGAGTTGCACATGAAAGCGCTCGTTCCTGCCTGTGCCGCTGCTATCGGCGTCACGCTGCTCGCGATCATCATCGGCGCATGCAGCGGGGGCGGCTCCGGCGGGGACGCCTCCTCATCCGCGGCGGGCGGCGGAGCGGCTTCGGGGGCATCGAGCCCAGCGGGGGCATCGAGTGCATCAGGTGCATCAGGCGCCTCGGGCGCTTCCAGTCCTTCCGGCAGCAACGGCAACGGCAACGGCTCGACCACCGCCGTCAGTCATCCGACGGACGTCACCACCTGGCACAACGACATCGCCCGAACCGGCCAGCAACTGGCCGAAACCGTCCTGACGCCGTCGAACGTCAATACGGCGACGTTCGGCAAGGTGGGCGTGTTCAACGTGGACGGCGCCGTCGATGCCCAGCCGCTCTTTCTGGCCGGCGTGCCGATCGCGGGCGGCACGCGCAATGTGCTGTACGTCGCGACCGAGAACGCGAACGTCTATGCCTTCGATGCCGACAGCGGCGCCGTGCTCTGGAAAGTCTCGACGCTCGGCAACGGCGAGTCGCCCAGCGACGACCACGGCTGCGCTCAGATCACGCCGAACATCGGCGTCACGGCGACGCCGGTCATCGACCGTTCGCGCGGCCCGCATGGCGTGATGTACTTGATCGGCATGTCGAAGGACGGGTCGGGCGGCTATCACCAGCGCATCCACGCGCTCGACGTCACCACGGGCGCCGAGCTCTTCAACGGTCCGACCGAAATCACCGCGAGCTATCCGGGCAACGGCGCGGGCAGCCAGAACGGCCAGGTGCCGTTCACGCCGGGCCAGTACGCCGAACGGGCCGCGTTGCTGCTGTTGAACGGCGTCGTGTACACGTCCTGGACTTCGCACTGCGATTTCATGCCGTACACCGGCTGGGTCATCGGCTACAACGCCGACACGCTCCAGCAGGCAAGCGTGCTCAACCTGACGCCGAACGGCCAGATGGGCGCGATCTGGATGAGCGGCGCGGGGCCGGCATCGGACGGGCAGGGCATCTATCTGCTCGATGCCAACGGCACCTTCGACCCGACGCAAAACGCCCAGGAAATGCCGATCAACGGCAACTACGGCAACGGCTTCCTGCGCATCGACCCAAATCCGCTGCGGGTGCAGGATTACTTCCAGGCGTCGAACACGGTGCAGGAGTCGAACGAAGACGAGGATCTCGGCTCGGGCGGCGCGATGGTGTTGCCCGATTTCACCGATGCAAACGGCACCGTCCAGCATCTTGCGGTGGGCGCGGGCAAGAACTCGACCATCTACGTGGTCAACCGCCTGTCGATGGGCAAGTTCGATTCGAACGCCGACCACATCTATCAGGAACTCGTCGGGCAGATCACGGGGCCGATGTTCGCCGGGCCGGCCTACTTCAACAACACGGTGTACTTCGGTTCGATCGGCGACAGCATCAAGGCGTTCGCGGTATCGAACGCTGCGTTGTCCGCGACGCCCACCAGCAAGACCGCGAACACCTTCGGCGCGCCGGGCGCGACGCCGAGCATTTCCGCCAATGGCGCCACGAACGGCATCCTGTGGGCTGCGGAGAACGGCACCATCGCCGGGCTGCGCGCCTACGACGCAAGCAACCTGGCGACCCAGCTCTACAACAGCGGCGACACCAGTGGACGCGACCAGTTTGGTCAGGGCAACAAGTTCATCACGCCGACCGTCGCGAACGGCAAGGTCTATGTGGGCACGAAGAGCGGCGTCGGCGTGTTCGGGCTGCTGGCGAAGTGAGCGCGCGATCTCACGGCGCCGGATGCGCCGCGACGAACGACTTGAACGCGCTGTAGGCCGGCTTGGGCGTCTTGCCGTCGTTCAGCATGATGCCGTACGGGCCTTCGCCGCCGCTGGGGTCGTCGTAGAGTTCGTAGACCTGCAGTGACGTGATGCCGTATTGCGTGGAGATCGACTTGAGCGCGCCCAGCATGTTGACCGACAGGTAATCGGCGGCCTGTTGCTGGGTGCCCGGAAAGCTCGGCCGGATACCGACTTCGTTGATCCACACCGGCTTGCCGAAACTCTTCAAGGTGCCGATCACGTTGTAGCAGCCCGTGCCGCCGCACGCGTGGGTGATATCGCCTTGCTCGGAATACCAGTGCCAGGCCGTCACGTCCCAGGTGACTTTCGGATGACCGGTCGTGCCGTCGGGCTGCGTGCCGTTCGCGAGCATGACATCGAAGCCATAGTGCATCCAGGTGTTGCCGCCGATCACGATCTTGCCCAGCGGATCCAGCGACTTTATCCCCGCGATCAACCCGCGCACCACGCCGCGTGCAATCTGGAAGCGCGTGTTGTCGAAGTCGGTGCTGCGCACGCCGTCCACCCAGCCGACGAGACATTGCGCCGCGAGTTCGTTGGTCACTTCGTAGTACGCGTAGCGCTGCACCGCGACGATCTGCCGGGCGATGGAATACGCGGCGCTGTAGGCATCGCTCTCGCCGGCGAAATTGAGTTCGAGCAGGATGACCGGATACACGGTGATGCCGCTGGCGGCCATCGTCCTGGCGACGTTGGCGAGGGTTCGGGCGCCTGGCGCATCGCGCACCTCGATGCGGTACATCTTCACGTTGAGATCGCGCAATTGCGACCGTTGCAGCGCCGGGCTCGAAAGGGCGTACGCGCCGGTGTTGTTGTGGCCGTTGATGCCGTAGGCGATGTCGCGGGCACTCGGGTACGTGAGCGGCGCGGGAATGACCGGGCGCGCGGCATCGCTGACCGCGGCGGGGCCGGCGCTGTCCGAGCCGCCGCCGCACGCCGCGAGCAACAGGGGCAGCGTGAGCGCGCCGAACTTGTGGACGAGTTTCATGATGAGGAAGGACGCGAGAAATATCGAAGCGATACCCCGAACCGTTGCCGATATCGAATTAGTTGGGCGGATGCGAACCGGAGGGACGCGGCGTTGTGATGGTTCGATGGGAATGCGCGTCGGCGGCGGGCGTCTGGCCGGTGCACGCACGTTCTGCGGAAGGGACAGGAAGAGGCCGCGAAGGCCTTGTTTGGCGAAGCTGCGGGAACGTGTGGGAGCGTGCGTAGATGACTATAGACGCTGGTTGCGCGCGAAATCAAGGCGTGGCGTCGCCAGGCAAACGCACGAAACGGTAGACCCTCGGAAGCCCTGCTTTTGATTGGGCCGAACGGTCGGAATGCCGTGTCAAAGACGGATGCGTTATATTTCAAAATACATAGCGCATTGCATTCGACGCAAAGAACCTGTCACTGGCTACCATGTTGACCCGCACACGATCACGATCACCCGCCACGTCCGCCCCGGCCGATTCGAGCCTGGGCGCCAGCATCATTACCGTGCAGGCCGCGCGCGATCGCGAACGCGCCGAGCCGCTTCGGGATCTCGTCGATGCGCATCGGCGCTTGCAGGGCAGCGTGTTGCGCTTTCTCTCGTTATTCGTGGAGAGCGTGGAGCCCGCGCCGCTGGACCAACTGGTGGCCTGTCTGGAAAAGAAGGCGCGCGCGGCGGGCTTTGCGCGCATGCCGGAATTGAGCGAAGCCGTGCAGGCGACGCGCGAAGCCGCCCGGCAGCGCGAGTGGCTGTTCTCCGATTCCTTCGGCACCGATGCCGCCGCGCTCCGCGAAGCCGCTCGCGCGCTGGAGCGCCTGGACGCGACGCTCGTCGGCTTGTGTGTCGAACATGTGGTGCGGCAGACCGCCTCGCGCGGCGCGAAAGGCAAGGCGCGGCGCGCCTGAGCATCAATCCGGAAGTACTTTCAGGGCGATGGCCTGATCCCGGACGGCACGGCGTCGAGCTGGCGGAATACGCTGAGCCAGTCTTCGAGATGCCAGGTTTGCGAGACGCGGTCGCCGCGTATCTCGTGGAAGGAGTGAATCGCGAAACGAAGCGGCTTGCGGGTGGCGGCGATGCCCATCAGCGGCCCGGCCTGTGTGCCGCTCACTTCGGCGCGTACGCCCACGCGATCATCCTGCACCAGCATGTCCAGGATCTCGATGCGCATGTCGGGCAGCGCAATGGCGAGATCGGCGAAGATGGGAATCATCTGGTCGGGACCTGGACGCTCTCTGGGCGGTTCGGGAAGATACGCCCAGTCCGGTGTGACGGCCTCGCGCAGCAGCATGAGATCGTGCGTGGCAAATGCGCGATAGAGCCGTTCGACTGCGTCTTTCGCAGCCGCGTGGGTAAGCTGGCCTGCCTGCATGGCGCCTCCGTCATGAGCGAGTTGGCATGCGGTGGAAACTGCGGCATAACGTACCCACTGTACCGCAACCTGTCGTGAACGCGCAGGAACGGCCCAGGAGTCATGTTAAGCTCACGGCTCTTCGCTGGGGAGTAGCCGGCTTTCCGTTCGGGAAAGCGTCCATGTCAACACGCTCGGTCGTTCGGACCGTGGCATGGGCAACCGTCAAGGGTTGGCAAGACCATCGACAGATCCGCGACCGGTCGGGCGCGCGTTCTGTCGTTCCATCTTGCCCGACCAGAGCGCTACTCGATGAACCTCGCCTCCACACTATTCCTCGCCTTCGCCATGTCCACCGACGCCTTCGCGGCCGCCGTCGGCAAAGGCGCCACGTTGCACAAGCCGCGCATTGCCGAGGCCCTGAAGACCGGCGTGATCTTCGGTGTGATCGAGGCGCTGACGCCGCTCGTCGGCTGGGCGCTTGGCAAGGCGGCCGCGCAGTACGTCACCGCGTGGGACCACTGGATTGCGTTCGCGCTGCTGGGTCTGCTCGGCGCGCGCATGATTCGCGAAGGCCTGCGCGCCGTGGAGCATGAGGAAGAAAAGCCCAACTCCCACTCGTTCTGGGTGCTCGCGCTCACCGGCTTCGCCACCAGCATCGATGCCATGGCGGTCGGCGCGGGCCTCGCGTTCATCGATGTCGATATCTTCTCCACGGCCGCGACCATCGGCTTCGCGACCATGCTGATGGTGACCATCGGCGTGATGGTCGGGCGGCTCGTGGGCGCGACCATCGGCAAGCGGGCGGAGATTGTCGGCGGGCTGATCCTGATGGGCGTCGGCTGCGTGATCCTGGCCGAGCATCTCGGCTATCTCAACTGAGCTTGCCTGCCTGCCCGCGGCGCGGCGTGAAGTACGCGAGCGCGGCGGCGACGATGAACAGCGCCGGCACATCGCCGGCCAGATGGCCGATATGCGCATGAGACTGCGTGCCGCCGAATGACTGCACGGCCATGATGGCGCCGTGCACGATGCTCGACCACACCGTGAACCAGATGAGACTCAGGTGCCGCAGCGGATCGCGCGAGGCGATCAGCAGGAACACGCCGAGCGTCGCGTAGAGGCCGACGATCATCAGCGCGTACTCCGAGCGGCCTTCGTGCGTGCCTTCCCAGGCCCAGCCGGAAGGCCAGAGCAGCATCAGGGGATAGACGGCGAACAGCGCGATCAGCCCAACGATCACGAGCACGATGCGCAGGCAGGCAAGACGACGGGCGTCGGTCATGGCGATCTCCTTCGCCGCATGCGGCGTGAGCCTCACGATACGCCGGAAAGCACGCGTCGCGAAGCTTGGGCTGCGTGTTTGGCGGGCAGCGTCTTCCACCAAAATTCGGCGCGAATACGATAACAAAAACTGCCTTCCGGCCGATACGATTCGTGCTTCCACTGCCTTCTTTCACAAAAGCAGCATGGCGCGTCCGATCAGGCGGCCCATGCCGGGGAGCACGCATGCCACGTCCGATTTCCGCACGCATTCTTCTCGACGCCATCCGTCACAACCTGCAATTCGTCCGGGACACGGTGCCGACATCGCGCGTGTGGGCCGTGATCAAGGCGAACGCGTATGGTCACGGCATCGAGCGCATTTATCCGGCGCTTGCCGAGGCCGACGGCATCGCGCTGCTCGATCTCGACGAAGCCGTGCGCGTGCGCGAGCTCGGCTGGCACAAGCCGGTGCTGCTGCTGGAAGGCGTTTTCGAACCGGCTGACGTGCTGGTGGCGGACCGGTATCGCCTGCATGTCACCGTGCACTGCGACGAACAGCTCGACATGCTCGAAGCCGCCCGCCCGCGTGAGCGCATCGACATCCAGTTGAAGATGAACTCGGGGATGAACCGGCTGGGCTTCCGTCCGGCGGACTATGAGCGTGCGTGGCTGCGTGCGTCGCGGATCGGGTCGATCGGTTCGATCGGGCTGATGACCCATTTCGCCAACGCCGATGATGGCGCGATCGACTGGCAAGTCGACGCCTTCGACGCCGTCACGCGCAACCTGCCGGGCACGCGGTCACTGTCGAACTCGGCGGCGGTGCTGTGGCACCCGCGGGCGCATCGCGACTGGGTGCGGCCCGGGACGATCCTCTATGGCGCGTCGCCGAGCGGGTGCGCGCGTCATATCGCGGGCAACCCGCTGCGCGCGGCGATGACGCTGGAAAGCCGCATCATCGGCGTGCAGACGATGCAGCCCGGCGAGACGACCGGCTATGGCCGAACCTTCACGACGGATCGACCGATGCGCGTCGGCGTGGTGGCGTGCGGTTACGCGGATGGCTATCCGCGGCACGCGCCGACCGGCACGCCGGTCATGGTGGCGGGCGTGCGGACGCGGATCGTCGGGCGCGTGTCGATGGACATGCTCACGGTCGATCTCACGCCCTGCCCGGCGGCGGGTATCGGCGCGCCGGTCGAGCTGTGGGGCGCGCATGTCAGCGTCGATGAAGTGGCGGAGCCGTCCGGTACGATCGGCTACGAGTTGCTGTGCGCGTTGGCGCGTCGGGTGCCGGTGCGGTGCGAGGTGGCTGAAGGGGCAGCGGCGATCGTCTACGAGTGACCCCGGTGACGTGCCGCTGCGCGAAGAATCAGCGCGTCGCCGCCATGAAGAACGCCGTGGAACGCTGCGGCGTCACGCCCACGATGCTCATCTGATTGTTCACGACGGTCGCCTCGACCGGCATCGTCACGCCGCCGCCGGTGGCGCACGCGGCGCTGGTGAAGTTGAGCGAGCCGTCGAGAATGTGCTTGCCGGTCGCGCGCGGCTTGAAGTTGCCGGTGAACGTGCAGGCGCCCTGCGAACCGGTAACTGCGCCGTTTGCGGCGAAGGTGATCGTCGAGACGGTCGTGATGCTGCCCGGGTTGGTCCACGTGCCCAGCACATCGCCGATGGCGAGCGGCGTGTCGTAGGTGGCGTTGTAGTTGCCGTTGAAGTTCAGCGCGGTGGTGTTCGGCTTGGTGTTGATCGAACTCGTCGCCGAGAACGCGCTCTTCGCCGTGAAGGTGCCGCTGAGCGTGCCCGCGATGATCTCGCCGGTGTAGTGCAGCGCGACGACCGCCGGATCGGTGAATGCGCCGTTGGTGGCGGTGACGAAGCCTTCGGTCATCCAGACCAGATCCTGATTCAACGTATAGATGCTGAAGTACTGCCCGGTCTCGAGCACGATGGTCTGCGCGGCAAGGCCCGTGTCCGTCGCGCCGAACCAGATGCCTTCGGGAATCGCATGCGACGTCCTGGCGACGCAGGTCTTCGTGAGGTCTCCGTTCGTGACACATGTTTCGTCGCTTCCTCCGCCTCCGCAGGCGGCGAGAACGGGCAGGGCTAGCAGCATCACTTTCGGGAGCAGTTTCATGGGAACGTTGGAGGTTGTTCTTGTCGATGAGCATGGTGGGCGCGCGGGAAGGCGCGCCTGCCACGCGTTATCGGAACGTTCGGACGAAACTTGAGATGAGGTTTGTATCCAGGGCGCTATGCCATTCCTGATCGGCACGCTGTGGCATTGATTGGCGGGACATTCCTCACCACCGCGCCTCCCCCGCCCCCGGCCTCACCGACTCCCGCGCATACCCCGCCGGCGTCCGCGCCAGTTGCGCGCTCGGCGTCACCGCCACCAGCTCGCCAAAGCCCGACGCATACCGCGTCATGAACGGCGCGACCTCCGGCGTCGGTGCGGCGATGCCGCCTTCCACGCGCCCCAGTCCGCGCAACCACTGCCCCGTCTGCGCGAGCGAGACCTGCACATGCCAGCTCCCGCCTTCGCGCTGTTGCCGCCACAGCGCCGCCGCCGCGCCGAACGCCATCAGGAAGCCGCTCGCCATGTCGAGCATCTGCATGGGCAATGCATGCGGCTTGCCGTCGCCGGCCGCTTCGCCTTCGGCTGCGTTGAAGCCCATCGCCGTCTGCACGAGCGAATCGAACCCGCGCCGTTGCGCCCACGGTCCTTCCGTGCCGTACGCCGTCAGCGAGACATAAACGATGCCCGGCCGCCGCGCCGCCAGCGCATCCGGCCCGAAACCGAGCGCCGCCAGCCCGCCCGGCCGATAGCCCTGCGAGAACACATGCGCCTCGTCGATCAGTTGCCTGAGCGCCGCACGATCCCGCTCCGTGCGCAAGTCGAGCAGCGCCGAACGCTTGCCGCGACTCGTGTCCGCGATCGCCGGAATGTTTGGCAGATGCGGCGCGTTCACCAGCATGACGTCCGCGCCGAACGCAGCCAGCGCGCGCCCGCCGACCGGTCCCGCAAGAATGCGCGTGAAGTCGAGCACACGAATGCCGTCGAGCGGCCGCGCGGCTTCTGCCAACGCAGGCAGCGCGCGCGGCGGCGCATCGCCGATACGGGTCAGCGTCATCAACGGCTGCGCGGCGATCGCACGCGCCTGAGGCGTCGCGTCCCATTCGTCGAAGGTGCGCAGCATCGTGACGACCAGCCCTTGCGCCGCCGCAGCGTCCTCGAATTCACGGCCGCGCCAGGCCAGCATCGCGTGCTCTGCGTCCGCGCGCGTCGCCGTCTTCGGATCGAGACCGAGCAGGCGCAGCGCGCCATCCTGATGATGTTCGAAGTTCGCGTGAATGCGCACGTAGCCGTCGGCGCAGCGATACAGGCCGGAGAAGCGTCCCCATGTCTCGGGTGCTTGCCCATCGACGGTGAAGGCGCCCGTGCATTCCACGGCCGCGTGCGTCATGTCCACTGACACGCGCTGCCGCTCGACGCCCCGCGCATGCGCCAGTTCGCACGCGGCAAGCGCCGCTGCGGCGACGCTCGCCTGCGCCGCCGTGCCAATGGCGAAGCTCGATGGAAAGACCGGCTCGCGGCCCGGGAGGTCGATGAAAGAAAGCGCATCGTCGGGCAAGCCGGCGATGCGCCAGAGCGCGTGAAGCGTATCGGAAGCTGAAGCGGACGTTTGAGCGGACATGATGGATGGGCGCGCGTGCTTCGTGAGGAAGAAGCCCCCATTGTCGCGCTGACCGCGCGCTCGCGCTCGACCCGCCGCTCAGTGACGTAGCTCAGTGACCTAGCTCAGTGACGCCGCGTCGCCAGTTCCGCGCCTTGCCGCAGCGCTTCGAGCATGCTGCCTTCATCGGCGATGCCCTTGCCGGCGATATCGAATGCCGTGCCATGATCCACCGACGTGCGGATCACCTCCAGCCCGACCGTCACGTTGACGCCCGCTTCGAGACCCAGCACCTTCACGGGACCGTGCCCCTGGTCGTGATACATCGCGACGACGAGATCGAAATCGCCGCGTCCGGCGCGGTAGAACAGCGTATCGGCGGGCAGCGGGCCGGTCACGTCGAGGCCGCGTTCCTGCAGCACCTTCACCGCCGGAATGATCTTCTCTTCTTCCTCGCCATAGCCGAACAGACCGTTCTCGCCCGCATGCGGATTGATCCCGCATACGCCGATGCGCGGCTTGCTGATCCCCGCCTTGATGAGCGTCGCGTTGCCGCGCTCGATGGTGCGCTGGACCAGACCCGGCTCGATCTTGCGGATGGCGTCGATGATGCCGATATGCGTCGTCACGTGGATCACGCGCAGTTGCGGAGCGACCAGCATCATCGAGACTTCGTCGACGCCCGTCAGGTGCGCCAGCATTTCCGTGTGGCCCGGATACTTGTGGCCGCCCGCATGCAGCGCTTCCTTGTTCAGCGGCGCGGTGCAGATCGCGTCGATCTGGCCGGCCTGCGCGAGTTCGACTGCGCGCGCGATGTACTGATACGCGGCATCGCCCGCGACGGCGGACAGCTGGCCGAACGGCAGATCATCGGGAATCAGGCCGAGGTCGATGCAATCGATCGTGCCGCGCTCATAACGCGCTTCCGGCGCGCCCTGGATGCGTCGCACGCTGGCGCTGACGCCGGTGAGTTCGATCGCGCGTTCGAGGCGGCGCGCATCGCCGATCACGAGCGGACGGCACTGCTGGTAGACCGCATCGTGCGCGAGGCTCTTGACGACGACTTCCGGACCGACGCCGCTTGCGTCGCCCATCGTGATGCCGATTACGGGGAGGTAGTTGCTCATGATGTTTCGTCTGGATTCGGGGTGAATTCGGTTACTGGCGCGCGACGGGAAGGTCCGCGCCGCGCAAGTGCAGGTAGGCGCCAAGCAGCGCATGCTCGCTGCCGAACGCGCCCGCCTTGGTGACGATGGCCGGCCCCGCGCCGTTCGCGGGCCTGCCGAGCGCGACGCCGGCTTCCACCTCGCGCAACAGCTCGAGACTGCCGACACGGGCGGCAGCGAGCATCGCGCGCGCGGTTTCGCCGCCGGTCGCGATCAGGCCGCCCAACTCGTTGAAATGAGGCGCGACGAGCGCGGCAAGAGCGTTCGACAGGCGCGCGCCTTCGGCCGGATCGAAGGCATCGTCGCGGCCGATGCGCACGATCGCGTCCTCGCGATCCCGCACCGTTCGGCCAATGCGTTCATGCCACGCTTGCCACTCCGGATGACGCGCGCCGTCGCGCAGCACGGCGGGCGGCACGATCATCTCGCGGACGCCGGCTTCCGCGCCGAGCAGCGCGCACTGGCGCTCCGAGATCGCCGAGAGACTGCCGACCAGCGCGAGGATCGGGCCTTGCGTGCCGTCGAACGGACGGGCGCCGTGGGTATCGGCTTCGGTGGCGAAGAGATCGGGCAACGCGGCGAGTTCGCGCGCAAGCCCGCCCGAGCCGACCCAGAAGAACGACGCATCGAGCGCCGCCGTCACGCGGGCGAGCGAGGCGAGATCCTCGCTGGTCTCGGCATCGACGATGATGGCATCGACGCCGTCCGTTGAAGCCGCCGCCGCCATCACCATCGCCGCGACATCCTGCGGCGCGGCGCGGAACGCTTCGAGCGATACATGCGCGACGCGCAGTCCCACCATGTCGAGCATCGCGCGCAGTTCGGGGTTCTGGCCGGCGTGTTCCAGCTGCCAGGTCTCGGTTTCTTCGAGCGGCACGCCGCGCACGATCACGCGGCCATCGCGCACCGCGCGGCCGGTGGCCGGAAAGGCGGGCGCGACGATGGCCGGTCCCGCGAGCCGCGCGAGCGCCGCGACTTCGGCGGTCCAGTTGCCGCGCAAGGTCGAATCGATCTTCTTGTAGAGCCGCCGGCCCGGCGCGCGCAGTGCCTGCCACGCAGCAGCCACGCGCTGCGCGGCTTCGGCGGGCGCGAGGCGCCGCGTGTCGGTATCGGCGGCGATCACGGCTGCGTCCTGAGGCGGCGTGTGCGCGTCGAGCGACACCACCGTCCTGCGGCCCGCCGCCGCAAACGCGATGGCGCAGTCGGCGGCGCCCGAGAGATCGTCGGCGACGATCAGCAAGCTGTTCATTGCGTGGCCTCGCGTGTCTTCGCGGTGGCGCGCGCCTGATCCCGGGCGTTGGCGCGTTTCGCGATCGACGCTGTCAGGATCGGCGAGACGATGGCCGTCACCACCACGCAGGCGGCCACCAGCAGCGTCGCCGATTTGGCCGCTTCGTTATAGACCGGATTGGCCGCCGCGATCAGCGCCGGCACCGCCGCTGCATTGCCCGCGGTATTCGCGGCCGCCGCACCGGCGACACCCGTGCCACCACTGAGACGGTCGGCGAAATACAGCGGAATGCCCGTCACGATCACGACCGCGAAACCCAGACCAATGCCGAGCAGTCCCGCCTGCCAGACCTTGTGGAGATCGAGGCTTGCGCCGAGCGCCAGCGCAAAGAACGGAATCATCACCGGCACGGCACGGCCGAGGAACGCGCGCATCTCGCGGTCGAGATTGCCGAGCAGCATGCCGACTGCGAGCGGCAGGATGCTGCCGACGAGATTCGGCCACGGAAACGCCGAAAGGCCCGCGACGCCCAGCGTGACCATGGTCAGGAACGGACCGGATTCGAGCGACATGATCGTGTACGCGCCCACGTCCTCCGAGCGGCCGTACTGACCCATCAGCGCCATGTAGAGACCGCCGTTGGTGTCGTTCATCGCGGCGACGACGGCCAGCGTCGAGATGCCCGCGAACAAGCCCGAGCTGACCGGCTGCTCGCCGAGGAAATGCCCGAGCACGATGCCCGCGACAATCGCCGTCCCGACCTTGGTCGCGAACAGCGCGCCGCCCTTGCGCAGCAGGTAAGGCGTCGCCTTCACGTCGATGCCCGCGCCCATGCAGACATAGAACACCGCGAGAATCGGCAGCGAACCGGTGAACAGCGCGTTCGTGAACGAGCCGAAGAACTTCGGCATGCCCGGCGCGAAAGTCGCGATCAGCGAGCCGATCAGCAGGGGGACGATCATCATCCCGCCGGGCACGCGCTCGACGGCGCGCTTGATGTGAATCTGAGCCATGCATGTCTCCAAGTGGTTTCTGGCCGAATCACGCAGAATATGATTGATTCGATCAATTTGGAGTGTAGCGCTATCGCCCGGTTCGCGCAATTTGCGCAGTGTGCGGGTTTCTACTGATCGTTTCGATCATTTGGTGTATCGGAAGATGAGCGAAACGATCAAACGGCAAGCATGCGGCGAGCCCGCCGGGTTCGCTACACTGTGCGTCCCGCCGGGAAGCCATCGAATCAGGAAACAGGATGAAAGTAGAGAAACGCCGCGAAGCGATGCTCAAGGCCGTGCTGTCCGGCATGAACGACGTCGCCGCGCTGTGCGAGCACTTCGGCATGTCGGAAGCGACGGTGCGCCGCGACCTGAGCGCGCTCGCCGGCGAGCGGCGGCTCGTGCGCACCTACGGCGGCGCGGCGTCGGTGGGCATGCATGAACCGGAGGAATCGCTGGACACGCGCCGCGAGAGTTTCCGGGAACAGAAGGAAGCGATCGCCCGCGCGGCGGTGCGTCACGTGCAGGACGGCGACACCATTTTCCTCGACGGCGGCACCACGACCGCCGCACTGGCACGCCTGCTTGCCGGGCGCACGGCGATTCATGTGGTGACCAACAATCTGCTCGCCGTGGGCGCGCTCGCGGCGGCGGATGTGCGCGTGACGCTGATCGGCGGCGATGTGCGGCCGTCCAGCATGAGCACGCTCGGACCCATCGCGCAGGTGGGGCTGACGCGCGTCACCTTCGACAAGGCGTTCCTCGGCGCGGACGGCGTCGTCGCGGGCCGCGGGCTGTGCGAGGCGACGGCGGAGCAGGCGTATCTGAAGGAATGCATCGTTGCGCAGGCGGCGGGCGTGTTCGTGCTGGTCACGTCGAACAAGCTCGAACGCGCGAGCCAGCAGCACTGGACGCCGCTGGACCGCAACTGGACGCTCGTCACCGATGCGCTGGCCGAAGCGCCGCTGCTCGCCCGTTTCAGCGAGCGCGGCAATGTGACGGTGGAAGCGGGGCCGCTTACGTCGAAAGAAGCGTGACCAGCGCGACCGCCGAGTCGCCCGCGAGCTGACCGCCGTTGTTTTCCGCGAGCGCGACCTTCGCGCCCGGCCGCTGCCGCGCGCCGGCCTGGCCGCGCAACTGCTGCGTCAGCTCGACGATCTGCGCCACGCCCGTCGCCCCGACCGGATGGCCACGCGACAGCAAGCCGCCGCTCGAATTCACCGAAATCCTTCCGCCGATGCCGGTATCGCCCGAACGGATCAGCTTCGGTGCATCGCCGGGCGCGCACAGGCCGAGGTTCTCGTAGTGGATCAGCTCGGCGGGCGCCGAGGCATCGTGCAACTCGACTACATGCACGTCCTCCGGACCGATGCCGGCCTGTTCATACGCCTCGCGCGCGGCGCGCACCGCGACCAGTTCGCCCGTGCCGTCCGCTTTCGCCGATACGATCGAACTCGCGCGAATGAACACCGGGCGGATGTCGTGCCGCGCCGCGAAGGACTCGGAGCAGATGAACACGGCCGCGCCACCGTCGCCGATGGATGAGCACATGAACAGCGTCAGCGGATCGCTCACCATGCGGCTCGACAGCACTTCCTCGACGCTCGTCTCCTTGCGAAACTGCGCGTGCGGATTGAGCGAGCCCGCATGACGGCTTTTCACGACGACTCGCGCGAAGTCGCTGGCCTCGGCGCCGGTCTTGGCCATCCACTTGCGTGCCTTCGCCGCGTACAGATCCATGAACAGCGAGCCGGTGCCGGCCGTCACGCCTTCGGGCAGCGGCTCTTCGAGATCGACGGCCTTGGCGAACGCGCCGAACGACACCGCCTTGTCTTCGTGCGAGAGCTTTTCCACGCCGACGACCAGCGCCGTCTCCGATTGACCCGACGCCACCGAAAGCCACGCGAGATGCAGCGCCGAACTGCCGGACGCACAGGCGTTCTCGACGTTGAACATCGGCTTGCCGTCGAGTCCGGTATGGCGCAGCGACGATTGCGCCCGGATCATCTCCTGTCCCGTGACGACGCCCGCCGCTGCATTGCCGAAGAACACGCGATCCACGTCATCGACGTGCACATGCGCGTCCTGCAGCGCGAGCGACACCGCCTCCTCCGAAAGCGACTTGAGATTGCGTTCGAGAAACTTGCCGAATGACGTCATGCCGACGCCGCCAATCACCACGTTGCGCATCATTGCCTCCATTGCATTGGGATAAGGAAATCGGTCAAGCGGGTCTTAGTCGAGCGTCTTGCCGCGCGTTTCCGGCATGCGCGCATAGACGATGCAGCCGAGCACGCAGACGGCGGCCACATAGATCCACAGGTAATCGACGATGCCGGCGTTCGCCATCGCGGTGACGATGGTGGGCAGCGTGCCGCCGAAGAGCGCGGCCGAGAGCGCATAGGGCAGCGCGACGCCGGTGGCGCGGACGTGCGCCGGGAACTGTTCGGCCATCACGGTGGCGCAGGTCGCGGCGAATCCGGACGAAAGCAGCATGCCGAGGGTGACGATGACGGTCGCGCTCCAGTAGTCGTTCGAGAGGAAGTGCAGCGCCGGCCACGCGAACAGCGCGGAACCGGCGGCGAACGCGAGCAGCACGGGCTTGCGGCCGATGCGGTCCGACAGCATGCCGAGCAGCGGAATCGCGACGAGCGACACGACGATGGACACCACGCTGGCACTGAAGGCATCGCGCAGCGGCAGGCCGCGCATGTGGGCGAGGGTCGGGAACAGCACGAGCCAGAGATAGATGCAGAGATTGCCCGCCATGGCGATGCCGATCACGCGGAGCGCCGCGCGTCGATGCTCGCGGATGATCGTGACGAACGGATGCCGCGTGTGTTGCCGGGCGGACGCGGTCTTCCTGAAGGCATCCGTTTCGGCGACGGCGAGCCGCACCCACAGCGCGACGAAGCCCATCAGGCCCGCGATCGCGAAGCCGATGCGCCAGCCCCACGCGGCCATCGCGGGGGCATCGATGACCGACGTCAGCAGCGCGCCGATGGAGGCCGCCACGAGCACGCCCGCGTTGACCGCAAAGTGCTGCCACGAGCCCGCGAAGCCGCGTCGCGCGGGCGCCGCCGATTCCATCAGGAAGGTCGATGCCGAGCCGAACTCGCCGCCGGCCGCGAAGCCCTGCACGAGCCGCGCGGCGACCAGCACAAGCGGCGCCGCGACGCCGATCGACGCATGGCCCGGACACACGGCGATCACGAGCGAACTGCCCGCCATCAGCGCGACCGAGAGTGCGAGGCCGTTCTTGCGGCCGTGCCGGTCGGCATAGGCGCCGAGCAGCGCGCCGCCGATCGGCCGCATCACGAAGCCCACGGCGAACACGGCGAAGGCCGCGAGCAGCGCAATGCCGGGGTTGTGCGCGGGAAAGAACTGCCGCGAGAACAAAGAAGCGAAGGTCGCGTAGATGATCCAGTCCGTGAACTCGACGATGGTGCCGAGCGTGGCCGCGACGATCGCTTTCTTTTGCGTTCGGCTGAGCGGCGTCGCGGCGGGTTCCGCGACGTGGGGCAAGGTGGTGTGCATGGCGGCGTCTCCGTGTGGGTATGTGCTGGACGCATCCTAGGTTCGGCCCGCCGCGCGCTCAAACGACATTTTTTGCGTGCTCGATTGACTTCTTCTCAATCGAAAACGCCATCACGAAAACTCAATCAAGCGCGCAAAAAATGTCGTTTGAGCGCATGACAGGGTGCGGCCTACGATCAGGGCATTCGTTCACGGAGACAGCAATGAATGCTTCAGCAAGCGAGGTCGCCATCGTCACGGGCGGCGCGAAGGGAATCGGCTTCGGCATCGCACAGGGCCTGGCGCGCGACGGCCGGCACATCGCGCTGTTCGACCGCGATCGTGCGGCGCTCGACGAGGCCGCCACGACGCTCGCCGCAGCCGGCGTCGACGTCATGGCGCTGGCCGTCGATGTAACCGACAGCGCATCGGTCAGCCAAGCCGTGGAAAGCGTGATGGAACGCCATGGACGCATCGACGTGCTGGTGAACAACGCGGGCATCGTGCGCGACAAGCGCATCACCCGCATGAGCGACGACGACTGGGACGCCGTGATCGACGTCAATCTCAAGTCGCAGTTCCTGTGTTGCCGCGCGGTGCTCGGACACATGAGCGCGGCGCGTCATGGGCGCATCGTGAACATCTCGTCGCGTGCGTGGCTCGGCGGCGTGGGGCAGGTGAACTATGCGGCGGCGAAGGGCGGCGTCGTGAGTCTCACGCGCAGCCTCGCGCTCGAATGGGCACGCGATGGCGTGACGGTCAATGCGGTCGCGCCGGGCATCGTCGATACGCCGCTGTTCCAGGCCTTCGATACCGCGCTTCAGGAGAAGCTGAAGCAGTCGGTGCCGGTGCAGCGCATCGGCACGCCGGAGGACATCGCCGAGGCCGTGCGTTTCTTCGCGCGGCGCGAGGCGTCGTACATCACCGGCCAGACGCTTTATGTGTGCGGCGGGCGCTCGCTTGCGTCGCCGAGCGTTTGAGACACGGAGGCCATCATGACGATTCGCTATGCCGTGTCCGCGCACGTCGCCACGCTGACACTCGACCGGCCCGAAGCGCTCAATGCGCTCGATCTCGATACGCTGATTGAACTGCGCGCGCGTCTCGCCGATGCCCGCGACGACGATGACGTGCGCGTGATCGTGATCACCGGCGCGGGGACCAAGTCGTTCTGTGTCGGCGCGGATCTCAAGCGCAGCTTGCCGCCTTCGACCTCGTTCGGCGCGTCCTTCGTGAAGCCGCTCGAACGCGCCGGCGCGGAGGGCATCTACGTGCGTCTCATGGAACTCGGCTCGCTGCGCATCTTCAAGCCGCTGATCGCCGCGATCAACGGCTATTGCCTCGGCGGCGGCCTCGAACTGGCGCTGCAATGCGATCTGCGCATCGCGTCGAAGAGCGCGGTGTTCGGCTTGCCGGAAGCGGTGGTTGCGAGCATTCCGGGCGTGTGCGGGATTCAGGCGCTGCAACGCGCCGTGCCGTCGGCCATCGCGATGAAGATGCTGCTCACCGGCGGCAGGATCGACGCAGCCTATGCGCATCGAGTCGGTCTCGTATCCGATCTGACGGAACCCCAAGCGCTGCTGGAAGAAAGCCTGCAACTCGCGCGCACGATCGCCGCGAACGGACCGCTCGCCGTGCAGATGATCAAGAAGGTCATCGAGACCAGCGCCAACGTACCACTCGCGCAGGCGCTCGAATTCACGGAGATGGCGTGGGGCGCGCTGCGCGATTCCGAAGACCGCATCGAGGGGCGCAAGGCATTCGCGGAAAAGCGCGCGCCGCGCTATGCCGGGCGCTGATGCGTCAGCGTTGCGCGTCGTCGCCGCTGGACAGCAGCCAGGTGCGGAACGCGGCGAACTCCGGACTCGCAAGATGGGCAGGCGGATAGATCAGGTAGTAGGTGAACGCGCCGAGATCCAGCACGAACGAAAACGGCATGACGAGCGTGCCCGCGCGCAGTTGATCGGCGACCAGCACGCGCTGCGCGATCGCGATGCCATGGCCCTGCGTCGCCGCGAAGTACGCAAGGATCGAGCTTTCGTAGGAGAGCCCGCCCAGCGGATTCACGCCGCGCACGCCGGCTGCGTCGAGCCACTTGGCCCAGTCCTCGGGACGCGCAAGCGAATGCAGCAGCGGAACGTGACGCAGCGCTTCGGGCGTGGCGTCGTCGAGTCCGGGATGGGCGCGCAGGAAATCCGGGCTGCATACCGGCACCAGTTCGTTCGGCACGAGCCGGTCGAAGCCGAACTCGGAGGACGGCGCGTGCGACAGGCGGATCGCGCCATCGACGTCCTCGGTGTTGAAGTCCACCGGCTGCAACGAGGTGGTCAGGCTCACTTCGATATCCGGATGGTCGCGATGAAACGTCGACAGGCGCGGCAACAGCCAGTTCATCGAGAAAGTGGTGTAGGCGCGGATCTTGAGCGTGCGGCGGCGTCGCGCCTCGGTGAGATTCACGGTCGCGGCGCGCAGCGTCTCGAAGCTGCGGATGACGTCGGCGAGATAGCGCGAACCCATGGGCGTCAGCGTGATCGCGCGATGGCCCCGCTCGAACAGCAGCACGCCGAGCTGGTCTTCCAGCAGCTTGATCTGCCGGCTGACGGCGGCGGGCGTGACATTCAGCTCGTCGGCGGCGAGCTGGATGCTGAGCAGCCTGCCGCAGACTTCGAAGGCGCGCAGGGCATTGAGTGACGGAAGGGTTCGCATCGAAAAATGGTAGCAATGCGCGCGCGGGCGCGCCAGCCGTGAAGACACGGAGAAGGAGACGATCATGCTGGACGGTGTGCGGGTTCTCGCGTGCGGAGCGCGCGATGCGGTGCGCTTGTGCGCGGTGCTGCTCGAACAGGCGGGCGCGTGCGTCGGGTTCGACGGCGCCGATGCGACGGGTTACGACGTCATCGTGGTGTCGTCGGATAGCGGCGAGACGGGCGGCATCGCGGGATGGAAGGCGGGAGGCACGCATATCGTGTGCGATATCACCGCGACCGGGCCGCAGGATTCGCGCGCCGGCACGGCATGGACGGACGCGCAAATCCAGGCGATGAGCGGCCTGATGGACACCACCGGTTTCACGCAGGGCGCGCCGGTGCGGATCGGCATTCCACTGACGGAGATCACGGCGGCGCTGTACGCGGCGGCGGCGATTGCTGCGGCGGTGCGCGTGAAGCGCCTGGGCGGCGGGGTGCAGAACATCGACGTCACGCTGAGCGGTTGTGCGGCGAACGCGCTCACTACCTTTTTGCCCGCCGTCTTTGCGCGCCGCATGGCGGGGCGCGTGGGCAACCGCCATCCGGCGAGCGCGCCGTGGAATGGGTATCGCACGCGCGACGGCTGGATCCTCATCTGCACCAGCACCGACGAGCAATGGCGCAAGCTGAAGTTGGCCGCGGACATGCCGCCGCTCGACGACGCGCGTTTCGCGACGCTCGCGGGCCGCGTGCGTCACGTCGACGAACTCGATGCGCTGCTCGAGAGCTGGACCATGACGCTCGGTACCGAAGAGTGCGTGCGCGTGTGCGAGCGTATCGGCGTGGCGGCGGGACCGATTGTCGGCATGCACGAGCTGGCGGCCGAACCGAATTTCCGCCTGCGTCATGCGGCGGTGGCACATGCTATCGATACGGCGGGCGTCGGTGCGCAGACGTATCGGCAGGTGCCGGTTTTCACGGAGTCGCCGTTGAGCGAGGTGCATGGCGTCGCTCGGCCGGACCTGCACGCAAGCGGCAATCCGGCGCCGCTCGCGGGCGTGAAGGTGATCGAGATCGGCCAGTACACGACGGCGCCGCTCGTCGGCAAGCATCTGGCGGCGCTTGGTGCAGAGGTCGTGAAGATCGAGCCGCCCGATGGCGAGGCGGCCCGCGCGTGGGCGCCCGGGCAAGGCGGGACCAGCTATTTCTTCGCGCTGAACAACACGGACAAGCAGACCCTCGCGCTCGATCTCAAACAGGAAGCCGACCGCGCTCACTTGCGCGAACTGCTCGCGGACGCCGACGTGCTCGTCGAAAACCTGCGTCCCGGCGCGCTTGCCAAACTCGGCTTCACACGCGAGACGCTCGGCGCCATTAACCCGACTCTGATCTATTGCTCGATCTCGGGATTCGGGATGGCGTCGGCGTATCCGTCGCGGCCAGCCTTCGACACGGTCATACAGGCGATGAGCGGCCTCATGGACCTGACCCGCAGCGATGGCATACCGGTCAAGACCGGCGCGTCGGGCGCAGACATCCTGGGCGGGCAGGCCGCGCTGTTCGCGATCCTGGCGCGGCTTGCGGGGCGTGCGAGGCGCGCATCGGGCACGGGCGCGTTCATCGAGATCTCGATGCAGGACGTCGCTGCGTGGTGCGCGTTGTTCGCGGCAGGCCGATCGCCCGTGCGCGGCGAAGTGCTCGCCTGTCTGGACGGTCATGTATGGATCGAACGCGAAACCTCGGACGCCGAGCGTGAGCGGTGCGCCGGATTGCCGAAGGCGCGGGCCGCGCAACAGATGGCGTCAGCCGTGCCCGTGGTCCGCGTGGACGAATTGCTGCACGACGGCAACTTTCTCGCCGACGTGCTCTCCGCCGCACGCGATGAACATGGTGGGTTCTGGCCCGTGCTGAAGCCGCCCTATCGGCTGGCGAAGACGCCTGCCTGCGTGCGTGGCATTCCGGGCGCGCCGCGACGTGTCAGTGAGTTCAGCCCCGTCCCGCCAGCGCCAGCACGCGTTCCAGTTCCGGAAGATCGACCGGCTTGACGAGATGCGCATCGAAGCCCGCGGCGCGGGTGCGCGCGCGGTCTTCATCCGAGCCGAGCCCGGTCATCGCCGCGACGACCACGCGCGCGCCATCATCGCGCATGCGGCGGATGACATCGAAACCGGTCAGGCCGGGCATCGAGAGATCGAGCAGCACGACCTGCGGCCGCTCCGCCTCGAACAAGGCGAGCGCTTCAGAACCGCCATAGGCCGGGCGCGTGCGATGGCCCAGCATGTCCACGAGCAAGGTCATGCTGTCGGCGGAATCGCGGTTGTCATCGACCACGAGCACGTCGAGCTGACGGGTCGCGGCCGTGCCGGACGTCGTGCTCACGGGCGCGCCCGTGGCCGGCGGTTCCGCGAGCGGCAGCCACAGCGAGAACGCGCTGCCCTGGCCCGCACCGCCGCTCCTGGCTTCCACATGGCCGCCGTGCAGTTCCGTGATTGCCCGCACGAGCGTCAGGCCGATGCCCAGCCCGCCTTCATCCGGATGCGCGCCCGGCGGATGTTCCTGCACGAACAGGTCGAACACGATGGCGAGCGCTTCCGGTGAGATGCCGCGCCCCTGGTCGATCACGCGCACCATCACCGACGAGCCGCGCGGACCCATTTCGAGCGTGATGGTCGAGGCGGGCGGACTGAACTTCGATGCGTTGTTGAGCAGGTTGTTGAGCGCCTGCACGAGGCGCGTGGGATCGCCGTTGACGTACAGCGGCTGGCCGCTGTCCTTCACGACGATGCGCTGGCCGCGTGCGTCGATCAGCGGCTGGCTGGCCTCGACGCTCAGATGCACGACCGTGGCGATGTCGATGATGTCGGTACTGAGGCGGATCTTGCCCGAGCTCACGCGGCCGGCTTCGAGGAGATCGTCGACGAGCCGCGTCAGGTGCGCAAGCTGCCGGTCGACGATCTGACGGCTGCGGATCACTTCTTCGTCGCTGGTGGCCTTGAGCTTCAGGATGCTGACCGCGTTGCGGATGGGCGCGAGCGGATTGCGCAATTCGTGGCCCAGCAGCGCGAGAAATTCGTTCATGCGCCGGCTCGACGCCTCCAGTTCCTCCAGACGCCGCCGCGCGGTCATGTCGCGCGTGATCTTGACGAAACTGCGCTCGCCGTCGGAACCGTTCGGCAGCGCGCTCAGCATCACGTGCGCCCAGAATTCCGAGCCGTCGCGACGCATGTGCCAGTCTTCGTGTTCCACCCGGCCGCGTTCGGCGGCCAGCATCAGGTCGTCCATGGGACGGTCGCGGCCGTGTTCGTCCGACGGGTAGAACAATGCGAAATGCCGGCCGATTGCCTCGCTGGCCGTGAAGCCATAGATGGCGCGCGCGCCCTCGTTCCACGAGCGCACGTAGCCGTTCTGGTCGAGCATGCAGATGGCGTAGTCGCTGACCGAATCGATCAGCAGACGCAGGCGTTCGTTCGCCTCGCTCGCGCGCCGCCGGTCGGTGATGTCGTGCACGAAGCAGGCGAACTGGCGCTGGCCTTCGTACCAGACTTCGCTGATGGTCAGTTCCGCGGCGAATTCGCTGCCGTCGCGGCGCAGCGCGGGCAACTCGACGCGCCGGTTGATCATGCGCGCCTCGCCGGTGGCGAGATAGCGCGTGAGCCCGGCGCGGTGCGCGTCGCGCAGACGTTCCGGCACGATCAGCGCCGCCAGTTCGCGGCCCGCCGCTTCCGGCGCTTTCCAGCCGAACAGCAGCGCGGCGGCCTCGTTCCAGTCGACGATCATGCCCGCTTCGTCCATCGACACGAACGCGACATGCGCGTTGTCGAGCACGGTCTGGCGGCGGCGCATGGCGTCGGCGAGCTTCTTCTCGTACTCGAGCCGCAGCGACGACTCCACCGTGAGATCCGCCGCGACGCTCGCGTTTTCCTTGAGCAGCTTGCGGTTTTCCTGCGCGAACTCCTCACGCGCGATGGTTTCCGCGATGCAGGCGCAAAACGCATTGAGAATGCTGATGTCGGACGGACCGAAGAAATCCGTTTGCCCGGAAATCAGTTTCAGGACAGCGACCGAACGGCTTTCATAGATGACCGGAGCCACCACCATCGACACCGCGCCGACCGCCTTGCACGCGGCGCGGTCCACGCGATGATCCGTGGCTGTATCACGGCAGATGAGGGCCTGCTGCCGCGTGATGCACAGTCCCGACAGGCTGCCGGCGGTAGGCAGACGCACGCCGATATGCGCGGCCGCCGCGCCGCTCGCCGCCTGATAGACGAGTTCGTCGCCCTCGATCCATTCCACCACCGCCGATGCGACGCCTGCGACTTCCCTCAAGGTTTCGGTGACTTTTTGCAGATAGGCGGGCAGCGGCAGCCGCGAATGCGCGAGACTGGCGAAGGTGGCGAACCAGCGCTGGAAATGCGCCTGACGCCCGTCTTCCGCATTGTTGCGCTTTTCTGAAGTCGATGCCTCGGATTGAGTCCGCATGAGCCGAATATCCAATCGATGATTCGCGATGGTAATCGCGAAAGTAATCGCGGGGTTTAAACAGATAATCAGATCAATTGGAACACAAAACAGCGACCAAACGTTTGCTCTGTGAGGGTTTTTATTAAAACAGATTCGGAACCGGGCGTTCGCCAAAATCCTCGGAGCGCATGGCTGACCCCTTTGCGAATGCCCGATTCGAGGCTCCTTTTATTCGGTTGCCCATTGCTGCGCACATTCGGCAGCGAAATCGCGGTATGTACGCGGCGCACGTCCGAGCAGTCCGGACAGACGCTCGATTTCATGCGCGTTCGCCACGGCGCCATCCTGCTGGTAACGCTGCATCATGAGGCGGATGTCGTAGGCGAGCCAATCGGGTCCTGCGCCTTTCATTCGCGCTTCGAGCATGTCGAGATCGTCGCCGCCGTAGTGGATCTCGCGATTCAGCGCGGCGCTCCAGATCGCTGCGATGCTGTCCGCCGTCAGCGCATCCGGTCCGACGAGCTCGTAAGTGACGCCCGGCAGCGGTTCCGCGCTGCGTTCGCGCCGCAGCAGTTCGCGAGCGGCGACCTCGCCGATATCGCGCACGTCGACCATCGAGATGCCTTTCGCGCCGATCGGCATGCCGTAGACGCCGTGCTTCAGGAGCGCCTCCTTCATGCGTGCGTCGTTCTGCATGAAGTACGCGGGGCGCAGGACGGTCGCGGGCAGGCCGGCCTGCTCGATCATGCGTTCCACTGCATGCTTGCTGGTGAAATGCGGCACGTCCGCATACGCTTCGCCCTTGAACACCGACAGATACACGATGCCTCGCACACCGGACTCGCGCGCGATGCTCAGCGCCTGCAATGCCTGCGTGAGTTCGTCCGCCGCGTTGGGCGCGAGGAGGAACAGCGTGTCGACGTCCTTCAATGCGTCGCGCAGCCCGCCGATGTCGCCGAGTTCGCCCTTGATGGCTTCCACCCCGGCGGGGAATTGCGCGCGCTCCGGCGAGCGCGTCAGGGCGCGCACGCTCGCGCCGCTGCCTTGAAGATGGCCGAGAACCTGATTGCCGATTACGCCGGTGCTGCCCGTCACGAGAATGGTCATTTCAAAGCTCCTTACTGATCGGGTTGGGATGCTGCTACGATAATCGTTCCGATTGGGCGTCGATAGACCTCGGTTCGAGACGCATCGTCTCGTAGATGGAACGAAAATGGACGTGGTTGCACTCGTCGATTTCAATGCCGTCGCGTTGCATGGCGGTTTCGGGCCTGCGGCGCGCCAGACCGGACGGCCCAAGGCGACGCTGTCGCGGCATGTCGCCGAACTGGAGCAGAGCTTGGGCGTGCGGCTGATCGAGCGCGGCGCACGCACGCTGCGCCTCACCGAAGAGGGCCGCGCGCTGCATGAACGCACGCGCGGCCTGCTTTCCGAGATCGATGACGCCGGAGAAGCGCTCGCCGCGCGCGCCCCTGTGCCGCGCGGACGCTTGCGCGTGAGCGCGCCGATCGTGTTCGCGCACGTGATGTTGCCGGGCATTGCGTCGCGTTATGCGCGGCACTATCCGCAGGTCGAGCTGGAAATCGTTGCCGAGGATCGCGTGGCGGACCCCGTGCAGGATGGCTATGACCTCGTGATCCGCGTCAATCCGGACGCCGATGAATTGCTCGTCGGACGTTGTGTCGCGACTGACCGGCGCGCGCTCGTGGGGCCGCGCGGCTTCAAGGCGGAAGCGGACGCGCCGACGCTGCCTGCGGTCGTGCTGGCGCGCATGGCGAACGAAGTGTGGCGGATCGAGGATCCGGATGGCGGCACGCGCGCGCTCACGCCTGAACCGGTGTTGCGGCTGTCTTCCTTGCTGATGGCGCGCGAGGCCGTGCTGCAAGGCGCGGGCGCGGCGTTGCTGCCGGGCATGCTGGTCGAAGCCGATGTGGCGGCGGGCCGCCTCGAACTGCTCGGATACGAAGCCGGGCCGCCCGTGGAGCTTTGGGCGCTCTATAGTTCGCGGCGTCTGTTGAGTGCGAAAGTCCGCGCGTTCATCGACATGTTGAATGCGGATTACGACGCTTGATTTGCATTCTGTCAGCAGTAGTGTCGGGCTTTGAATCTCCTGAAAACAGGTTGATCTCGATTAATGATGCTCATTGGCATTGATTAATTCGGATGCCTGTTCTTGACTGCATGCGTACTTTGAAGAATTAAGAATCGTCGCGTTCAGTCGCATGCGCTCGCGGGGATACATTGGCAGTCGGTCGAATACGCAATCTCGCGTGTTCCGCTTCAGATCGATTGTCGAGGTTTCATCGTGTCGAATGCCGGGATGCAGAATAGTGGAATGCTCGAGCGCAGCGCGGCGGACATCGCCGGGAGCGTGCTCGGCTCGAAACGCAGCACGATTACCCTGAGCGGGGCCGCGCTGCCCGTCGCGGCCATAGGCGAACCTGCGTTGCGCTTGCGGTCGATCGAGGGCGAGGAAGTGCTGTCCCGGCTGTATGCGTACACCATCAAGTGCGCCACGCCGCTCGATTCCGTGATGCCCGGTCAGGCGGCGGCGAACCTCGACCGGAACGCGATGATCGGCAAGGAACTGACCGTGTCCATCGAACTGGAGGGCATGGGGTTCGGCGGCGTGGGCAATATCGGCGCGGGCGTGCGCGAGATCAGCGGCCTCGTCACGCATGCGGACTACATAGGCCAGTCGGACCGTCAAAGCCTCTACCGGCTCGTGCTGCAACCCTGGCTGGTGCTGCTCGCGCAGCGCTCCGATTACCGGATATTCCAGCGCAAGACGGTGGTGGAAATCATCGAGGAGGTGTTCGAGAACTACCTGTACTCGTATGAGATGCGTCTGTCGGAATCCTACCCGGTGCTGGACTACCAGGTTCAGTATGGCGAAACGGATTTCGAGTTCATCCAGCGGTTGATGGCGGAGCACGGCATCTACTGGTTCTTCGAGCACAGCCAGTCTTTCCATCGCATGGTGCTGGTGGATCAGGTCGGCGCGCATCGGCCTGTACAGAGTGCGGCGTATCAGACGCTGGGGTACTTTCCTCCGGGTTACAAGACCGACGCCGAACACATCAGCAAGTTCGAGGTCAACGGCAGTCTCCAGCCGGGGCGTGTCACCACCAACGACTTCGATTTCAAGAAGCCGCGCGCCACGCTGATCAAGCAAAACGAACTGCCGCTGGAAACCGATCACAACCGTCTGGAGCGCTACGAGTGGCCAGGCGACTACACCGATCCCTCACACGGTGAACAGTTCGCGCGGATGCGCATGGAGGAGTGGCGCGCGCAGGGTGAACGCGCTTCCGGTTCGGGCAATGTGCGCGATATCGTCTGCGGCACGACCTTCAAGCTCGAAGGCTATCCGCACGAAGCGGCGAACCGGGAATATCTGGTCATCGAATCGCGGATCACCGCGTCCGAACCGGATCAGACCAGCAACTCGGGCCACTATCTGTTCGTGGCCTCGTTTGTGGTGCAGCCGGCTACGGTCGCGTTTCGGCCCTCGCGCAAGGACTATCCCAAGCCGCGCACCAGCGGGCCGCAAACCGCCATCGTCACGGGACCGGCCGGCCAGGAAATCTGGACGGATCAATACGGCCGGGTGAAGCTGAGCTTTCATTGGGACCGCTCGGGCGTGAAGGACCAGAACTCGTCGTGCTGGGTGCGCGTGTCGTATCCGTGGGCCGGCGGCGGCTATGGCGGCGTGAATATTCCGCGCATTGGCAGCGAGGTGATCGTCGACTTCGAGAACGGCGATCCGGACAGGCCGATCGTCGTGGGACGCGTCTATAACGCGGAGTCGATGCCGCCCTGGCCGCTGCCGGCCAACGCGACGCAGAGCGGAATGTTGTCACGTTCGATGAAAGGGGGCGTCGAGACGGCGAACGGTATCCGCATGGAGGACAAGCAGGGCGGTGAGGAACTCTGGGTGCAGGCCCAGAAGGACATGAACACGACGGTCAAGAACAACGAGACGCACAAGGTTGCGGCGGATCGCACCAAGTCCGTGGGAGGGAACGAAGTCACAACGGTCACCGGCACCCGCACCGAGACCGTGACGAAGGACGAGACCATCACCCTCAAGGCCAACCGCAAGCGCGAGGTGACGGCGAACGATACGTTGACCATTGGCGGGGATCAGAAGACCGACATCACCGGCACGCAGACGCATACCGTCGGCAAGGATCGCACATCGACTGTGGTGGGGAAGGACACCTTTACGGTTCACAAGGATCGCGAGGCCGAGGTTATCGGCGCGGAGCACGAAACGGTTCACCTGGCCAAGACTTCGGACTTCCTGAACAGCCACACGGTGAACGTCACGGGTCATCAGAAGTTCGTTGTCGGGGCCGGTCAGGAAGTTCACGTAACGGATAACGTGGTGCTTACGTCGACGACGCAGATCAAGCTTCAGTGCGGCGCGTCCAGCATCACGATGATGCAGGACGGCACCATCACGATATCGGGCGTCAAGATCACATCGACAGGCACGGACAGTCATGCGATCAACGGCTCGACCGTCACCTTCGACGGCTCGACCATCACCAGTAGCGCAACGGGCGAACACACGGTTCAGGGCGCCAAGCTGAAGCTCAATCCTTGATGCCGTCCTCATGCAAGACTGGAAACCCACCAATCCGGTAGAACGCCGGCTGATGGCCGCGCATGAAGACTGGCTTCGCTTCGCCCACGACCCCGCCGCGCTTTTGCTCTATTGGCACGCCAATCCGGCCGACGTCGAGCTGCTGAAGACGTTCTTTCAGGGGCAACGGGAACTGTCGAATGCCGTGCTGGAGTTGAGCGCGCCTTTTGAAGACGCGGATCAATACGTCAATGCTTTGACCGACGAGGTCATCCGGTTCTATGACGCGCGTCGCGAGGGGTCTGCAAGGGCGGGCATCGTCGCGGACTGGCAGCCTCCAGTGAGAAATCGTGAGCCGGCAGCGGCTTATTTTCTCGCGATGCTTGCCAGTCTGATGCGGCATCACCCGGAGGTATTTCCGGGCGTGGTGCTGGTGCTCGTTCCTGAAAGCATCAAGAAGCCCAAGGCGTTCGAGGCGTGTCTCGAGAACCTGTTGCTCTTGCTTGAAAGCACTAATGCCGAACTTTCCCGGCGGCTCAGGCTGACGCTCTACGGAACCGAGCCGACGTTGCTCGACCGACTCGCGCAACGGCAAGCTCACGCCGTGCGCCTGATTCATGGACGCTATCAAATGGATGCGCTTCCTCGGGAACTCGCTGCGCAATCGGGCGAGCGTGGGACGTCGGGGCAGTTCAGGCGGCTGTTCGTCGAACTCTCGGAAAGCGTGTCGCACGGGGATGCCGCTCGCCTCGAACGCTTGCGTGTCGCCGCGCTTGCGGTGAGCAACGGCCGTCAATGGTTCGATCAGAGTGCGACCGTGCATCTGCTGGCGGGCGCGGCGTATCTCAAGCGGGGCGACACCGACCGTGCGTTGCATGCCTATCGCGAAGCGGCCGCTTCCGGGCAGCAGGCGCGCGCCGTAGCAGCGCCCGCTGGCAACAAGCTCGTTCTCAACGGCTTGTTCGGCGAAGCGAGCGTGCATGTCATGGGCGAGCGCTATCTCGACGCAGCGCGCTGCTACGCCGGTGCGGCGCCGTATGCGCAGACGGAGAACGACGCCATCATGCTCGTCGAGGCTTTTCGGATGCAGGCGTGGTGTCTGGATCGCAAGCGCGAACGCGCGGCCGCGCTCGAAGCGGGCTTCAACGCGCTGAACGCCGGCATGGGCATCGATCCGGCGTTGCGCGCGAACAGCAACCTGCAACTTGCGGTCGCGTGGATGCTGGCGCGGATCGACTGGCTGCACGCGCAGCGCGGTCAACTGGAAGGCGCACTGCGATCGCTCTATGGCATCGACTGGAAACAGGCAGTCCAGCCGCTGGCGCCCGCTGAGGTCTCGGCCCGCCTGACTGCGCCCGACGCCGACAACAATAACGCAGGCACGGGGACGCAAGCGAGATGACGATGCTGGCAGTGAACCACCTGACGCCGGTGGTCGGCATCGACGTGCATTGGGTCAATCTCCCGCCGTCGCCCGCGCCTGTTCCGCTGCCGCATCCTCACGTGGGCATGGTGCTGGATTTGCGCGAATACGCGAATGCGGCGCTGGCGGTCATGGGCAGCATCGTGTTCAGCTTCGTCGAGGAGCAGGTCGGCACGTTCGTGCAGGCCCACGAACAGCAGATCGCCGATGTGATGCAAAGCGATCTGGTCCAGTCGGGCTTGGGCGCCGTCGATACCGTCATGAACAATGACGTCGTCAAAGGCGGCATGGACGCGCTGAAAGCGGCGAACGCGCTGCAGCGCAAGGTGAGCGATGCCTTGGGTGGCCACGTCGGGTCGGGCGGCGGGGGCGCGCCGGTCACGATCAACGGCTTGCTGCGCGCCACGGCGGGCACGCACACGTTCCACGCGCCGGGCCTGCACTTTCCGCTGGGCGCAGGCTTTGCCGCATCGGATGCGCGGGGGCCGTCGCAGGATGCGGAGTCGTTCATGGGCAGCCGCACCGTGCTGGCCAACGGCGATCCGATGTCATTCGCGGCGCTGCCCGCGTTGAGTTGC